>CAZICM010000126.1:0-2528 GCA_964537685.1 uncultured Polyangiaceae bacterium | reverse complement strand
ATGGAGCGGAACATCCGCAAAGGCTCAAGCGCCGCCGTTGGGTATGGAGCGGAACATCCGCCGAGCTTCAGGCGCCCGCGTTCAAGCCGGAGCGGAACGCCGTCTGCGCACACAACGGCGGAGGTGGAGCTGCCGCGGACTGAAATATCCCAATGAATATACGAAAATCATGCCCCCTGCCCCGGCCCTCAGGCGCCAAGTATGCGATTGACGTCGGCAACGACATCATGGCCCAGCGCATTGCTTCCGGTGTGCGATACATGCCTGATGCTGCCATCCTTCATCCGGAAGGCATAGCGGCTTGTCGTATCTCCATCGCTGTCCTTTTCTTCCACAATCATAAACGCTTCGATGTCACGGCGGGGTAGTTCGTAATCGGGCTTCGCCGGGAAGGGCCATTGTCTGCGCGATACGTGGACCATTTCCGTTTCATCGTCGTAGGCAATCTCGATGCGGCGCGTCCAAAGAACGAGATACACAAGGGCGACAAGACCGAAAAAGGCCATGAATGTACTCTGCCATCGGACGGCGAAGCCGGTACCCATCATAATGATGGCCGTGGCAAAGGTGGCGCAGCCGCCGCCGCCGCCCGAGAGGACGGCTCCAAAGCTTGTGCGTTGGATGTGGGTCATGGGAGAGGCGGCCTGTTGGTAGGGGAATTCGGGGTTTGAGGGGCGTTCATTGGGCGGAGTATAGCGCAAAGCTGGGGCGGGTGGGAAGGGGTTTGGGGAGCGGTGGACGAAAGATTCGCCGTTTGCCTCGCGGCACATTTTCGGCGAAGAGTTCGGGGGGACTGACGCGAAGGCATTTGATGATGCACGCGAAAGGAGCCGTATTTGACGGTTTGGAATGGCGTTTAGGGTTGATAAATCGTCACAAGAATGCGCTCCAACTCCCCCAATGCATCATTGTGTGGCGCCTCGCGTCGAAGCTGGCGCGTCAATTCAAGCAAACCGTCTTTCAACACCCCCTTGCTTGCCAACTCGGCGGCTTGCTGCCACTGATCGGCATAATTTCCCTCATGGGATAATTGTTCTTTTTTACCTCCAGCGCGATCCCACAAATATTTTAATCGGTTGGATGCAAGCTCAGCCCCCAGTTCCGCAACACGCCTCACAAGGGCGGCATCTGGTATTATCTCTCGGGACGGTTGTGAACCTCCAAGCCAGGAATCCACCTTTTCGAGCATGAATCTTTGCCATGATGATAGCAGCTCGCGACAAATCCCAAGGGCAGGGCGGATTTCGGGCTTGCTTATGCGCATGTAGTACAGTTCTTCCGCAGCCTTTTCCCATCGCCGCTTCAGCATGGCCGTTCCAACTGTGTCCGCGATGGATATCCATTCATGGCCTCGTACATTGCGCATCCACCGGATTGCTTCCTGCTCATCCGACAACACATTCCACTTCAACAACATCTCCAACAGCCTCGCAGATGGTGGTGTTCGGCGAGCCAAAGCTACCACGGCCTCGGCCAATTGACGCTCGGGGTGTTCCTGAAAGTGCCCCGCTTCACAGCGCTGAATCAGTTTTTCCGCAACCTTGGACAGCCATTTTTCCCTCGTTGCATCACTCAAGACATCCCAGAGCTTCGCGCGCCGGGGATGGTCCAGAGCAATTGCAGCAACGTCCGCGGCTACAGCCGTCGTCAATGGCTCTCGAACCTCCTCCTTCAAAATCGCATCCAACAAGCCTTGCCCGAGGATTTGCCGATCAACTCCCGGTGGCCAGACCTCTCCCCTGGCATTAACATGCGCCGCCCATAAAGCTGTCCAAGCCGGATTCCGAGCATCGATTCCGCTTAACAGTGCAGGCGCTTGAACCGTTCTCTTGGCCGCCAATGCATTCAAAGAGTCATCGTTTCGAGCAAGCGCTTCCAATACTACATCCTCACCCCGCAGCCGCTCTACCAATACAGCGAGACCCGCCGCGCGATCGAAAGGAAAGTCCCATTGTTCTTCAAAAGCTTTGGCAGGAAGACTTGTTTGCATAGCAGCCCATGCATGAAGCCGCGACCATCGTCGTTTCCGGCTTTGAGATTGAATTTGCCGAATGGCTGACGGCGAAAAATCAAAATTGGACGCCCCTTCAAATAACCTTCGTTCAACGTCCTCGCTTGATGGGAGATATTTTTGGAGCATTTCTTTTGGCTGAGCTTCACCCAGCCAGCTTAAGGCGGCTTTCACCCAAGGTCCCTCGGGCTTAGACAGATGGACCAAAAGCGATGTGTTCATCGCATCGAACCACCATGCGAGCATATTTGCCGATGAAAGCCTTTCAAACAATCGCGAGGCATCAGCCGATGATAATTCAGCTCCGTTACGGGCGATCCACTGTTGGAGCTCCTGAACTGGCATTGCTCCGCCTGGTATGGCGGAAGGTTCAATATTGGCGAGCGAAAGAACAAACGACAAAGACGCGGTGGTCAAATCGCTCTTTAGGATGCCAAGCGCTTCATTCTTGAGATGCATCGCACCCCGGGCATCTGGTACCAAGGCAATAATCGTCCGAAGGAACTCAATGGCATGC
>CAZICM010000125.1:0-3259 GCA_964537685.1 uncultured Polyangiaceae bacterium | reverse complement strand
TGCCAATGGGAAGAAGCCTTCGATCGAACATATAACAAACGCGCTTTTAGCGGGGCAGGCGGGCTTTGTCAATCAAAATATTCCCGATTTAATGCAGCGCGCATCCGAAGGGCAGGGTCCACAGCCAATGTTCTACTTCACAGGGGGAGTCTCCGGCTCCTCATCCTCAGCCTTGGAAGGCTTGGCGCTTTGCTCCTCCAACTCATCCAACAGCCCAAATACCAACGCCTCGAGCTGCCGGACAAGCGCGGGATTGGTCTCCACCTCATCCTGGAGAGCCTGCCTAAAATTGCCCAAATACTTAATGCATTGCATGCGAATATCCTTCGCCGCCTGGCGCAGGCTTTCCGTGGCCTCGGCCGTTACCCGATCGCCGAGCGCCACCCCCATCTGCTCTCCGGCTTCCACATAGACCTGGGCGATATCGTAAGCCGTTTTATTGCCAGGCATGGGAAGGAGTTTTAGATCGGGCTCCAGGGTGCTCAATTTGGTTCGGTTCAGCGCTGCGGCGGCCGCCTGTTCTGGATAGGTAGCGCTCAAGACTTTTCGGGCGGGGACCAAGGCGGCGCGCACCCGTTTGGCGGCGGCGATTTGCTCTTCGGAGGAGAGCGGGAATTCCTCGACGGCCGCACACAAGTGCCACAGGGCGCTACCGCTTAAATCGTGGCGCACATTGAGGAGACGGAGTTCCTCGCCGAGGGGGCGTTTCCGGCGAAGGGATTCTGGGAGGGCGGCGATTTTTTGCTGCTGGGTTTGGAGAATGGGCTGGTACATCGCCCAGCAGTGGGTTCCCGCCAAGACTTGAGCCCGGGAAGCGAGGAGATCGTCAAGTCCGAATTTGAGATGGCCTAGGGAAATAAACCTCATACAAGCTCCTTTGTGAAAGAGTGTCTGGGGCCGTTGTATTGGGTAACGGGCGAAGTGTCAAGCTGTTTTTGGATTTCGATCAAGCGCAGGCGTGCGCTTTGGGCTCTGCGCTGGGTGGGGATGCAGGGAAGGCGGGATGAGAGGGGTGTGTATGGGGGCGGCGATGCAGGCACAAGGGGCCGAAAGAGGGCTTGGGGTGGATGGCGATAGGGCGACAGGTGAGAAAAAGGGCGCTTGTAAAGGGCCACGATGGGGCGACAGGGGCGGAAAAGGGTGGTTGTAAGGGGCCGTGATAGACGACTACCCCCTCACCACCACCACCCGCCTCCCCGAAGGCATGACCCGCTCAACACTCCCCGTCCTCTCCTCGACCGCCTTCGCCCCGCTTCGCCTATCAAACACAACAAGCCAACCGCTCTCTTGCCCTATCCCCGCCAAATATTGATCCAACTGCTGCATTCCCTCCGCCTCCGGGTCCGGCCGCCCATCCCTCCACACCTTGATTTCTATCCCCAATATCTCTCCCCCATATCGCACACATAGGTCCATACGCCCACTTCCTATCGCATACTCCCTTTCGATCGTGCCCCCATTTACCACCCGATGCAAAAAGGCCATCAATACCAAATGAGGCGCCGCTTCATGATAGGGCGCCGAATTCATCATCGGTGCCCCGTTCTGCCGCCAGAAATCTAAAAAAGCCTTGAGCAGCGCGTCTTTGTTTAGTTTGCCCTCCGGTGTCAGCCAACTGGGCTGTATCGGGGGCAGCCCCGTCTGAAGGCCAAAAGACAATTGCCGGATAATTACTTCCTTGTAGATAGGGTTTGCCACTTCTAGGCGCTTGCCCTCGCCCAGCTTCAGCAAACCTAGATCCATCACAAAATGAATATCGTCCTCGGGAATATCCCCCGTGTGCTCGCCGCTAAGCATGGGCTCGATGATGGCCCTTACCCGGGGCTCTCTTAAACGCTCGGCCAAGCTGTCCAAATGGGTGTCGCGGCGCCGAATTAAGATCTCTTTGGCCTCTTCGACATGCGCCTCTGTAATCGCCTGCGATCGATCTTGAACCAGCGTTTTGGTCAGTTGACGGGCCAGCGCATTCACCAGCCAGGGCTGGCCTTGGGTGAGTGTGTAGGCCCGATCGATCGCTTCCGATAAAAATACTTGACCGGTTTCTTGGGTATGCTGGCCATAGAGCGCGTCGACTTCCTCCCGCGTAAAGTTGTTGAGCGTAAGCGCCTCGGCCGCAATATTAAATGGACTCGCCGAATGAGCCCGATCCTCGCCTCCTGCCGCGATTTTATAGTCGCGCACATTGCGCATCCCCATCAAGGCCAAGGACCAGGGAAATCCCGCGGGCCTATCGTCATAGCCATCCCGAATTTGGCGAAGCACCGAGAGCAGCAGGTTGCCATAAAGGGTATCGATTTCATCGATAAAGAGAACGAGGGGCCGGGGAGATGCCCGGCACCAGGCTTGAAGGGCCGAGCGGATGCGCTGGCCGGGCTCGGATTCGGGCCAGGGAGGAGGCTGAAGGTTGGGCGGCAGGCGCATGCGCGTGCTTTCTCTCCAGCTTTGAAGAATGGTTCGCTCGGCGGCGGGTGGATCGTGCTGGTAGCCGTCGGCGCTTTCCATGGAGACCAAGACGGCGGCATAGTGGCCTTCGGAAGTGAGTTCGTTGGCCAGGGTTCGAAGCGTGGTGGTTTTGCCAGCTTGGCGGGGGGCGTGGACCACAAAATAAAGGCCGTCGTCGATAAGCTCGCGGACCCTGGGCAGGCGCTGAAGGGCGGGTAGCGTATAATGGCGTTCGGGAACGTTGGGGCCGGCAATATTGAAGAAACGGGGCATAGTGGTTGGCGAGGATATTAAGTTTGTCACGGGAGGCCCACCCTTCTCACCCTTACCGTCTTGCCATCAAAGGCCACCACCAAAGCGATCAGCGAACCCACCCCCTGGGCTTGAAGCTCAGCCGCATAGTTTTTCCCTTTCATCTGCGCTTCGCCCTCATCCAACGCCTGCTCCAAGGTCTGCTCATCGGGTTCGGCCACCTTCAGCTCCAACACCACCCCAGCCTTCCCCTTATCCGCTGGAATCACCAACACATCCGGCCGCCCATCCCCCGACTCCCGGTTGGAACGAACGCGATATTCCGGTTCCAGCGTCGTCAGCAAACCCAGCACAAATCCATGATAAAATCGTTCGGGATCGGGCAAAGCCGTATCGTGATAGGAAATGGTAGCCATCGCCAGCCTCTGCATTTGCTTTTCCACTTCCTTGGCATTTCCTTTAAGCAAACCCGCCAGCAATTTTTGTACATCACCGCCTCGGCTGTTCACGCCGGCCGACAGCCAGCCGCTAAAGGTGCCCCGATACACCGCATGCACTTCCCGGT
>CAZICM010000124.1:0-5195 GCA_964537685.1 uncultured Polyangiaceae bacterium | reverse complement strand
CGCAGCCTCTGATGTCATACCCATTTGAACAAGAAGGCGCATGATTGGCGGGGGACGTTTAGGCATGGAACCATAGCGGTTATTATAGGTGTTTTAACCGTTGTAACGACTGCGAAGGGCGTGGCGGGGGCGGCGAAGAAAGGAACGGGAGCGGTTGGGATTGGGGCGGCGGAGGAAGCGGGGACGAAGATTTCCATTCCTCAAAAGCGGTTTCCCGAAACGGCAGCTCATATCAAAGATGCACAGGCGGCAGGGCATCCTTCTGTCTTGACCATTGAGCGGAGCGGCATTGAACGTAATCGTGCTGCAGCGCAGTCTGGCCATACAAAAGTACCTGGAAAACAGTTAGATGAGTATCCGCCAGCAATGTTTAGAGAAGGGGGTGCTGGTGCGAGTATTCGCGCTGTTTCGCCAAGAGATAATATGGGTGCGGGCGCTTGCATTGGAAATCAATGCAGGGGCCTTCCCAACGGTACTAAAGTAAGGATTGTTGTAGAGTGATCTATGATATTTGATCTGAATATTTCCTACCAGCAGATTGTAGTTTTTGATTCCAACCTTAAAAATCCATTCAATGAATGGCGAGATGAACATCTTGCCCAGGGATTTGCATGGCGACCGGGAAGTGTCTCGTTTGCAACTCTGCATCAGGATGGAACGGCGCATATCAATGTCCGGCAGAAGAACGGTTATTCTCACCGCAGCGATGCTGCCAGAGTGATAGCGGTTCCATTTGCGCTTCAGGATAGCGGTTTCATAGAAATAGCATCTATTGGTGATAGTCAGGCGATTGAATTGGCAATGGGAAATTACCGCCTCATCTTTCAACATGGAGTGGATTTGGAAGGCCGTATGTGGTGCGATTTCGTTTTCATTCCTGCTGATTCGGATGTTCTCCCGGAGATACTGAGGGCTGATCCGGAACTACAGCCGCCGCTATCATTTGTGATGAAGGCGGATCCTGCATAAAAGTCGCAGAAGTTGATCTTCCCCCGCTTTCGTGGACAGTCTCCAAGCACATCCGTCCTTTCCTGTTGATATCACGCCAAGTAGCGCAAATGAAAGACGCTAATCGGGTTCACAATGATGGAGTCTTAAGGTGTGACGCCGCCCCCACACGAGGCCCAAGTCGATCATATTGTGCCAATAGATAGAGGCGGCACACATGCTATGTTTATGTGACTCAAGGCATGCAGGGTGTCCTTTTTGTGACTCATGAGTATGATAAGGACTCTGACATTGTATGGCAATTTCATTGCGATAATGGCGATTATCGTCCTGAAGTACTCCAGTTGGTACGGCTGGACGAAATCCTCAGCATTGATAGCAGACTTGTACTACTTGCGAGTTTGCCCATTGGCTGCTCTGCTCGACGCCAATCGAAAGACAGTGCTTGGATCATTGAAACGGACCCAGAAATATCTTGATGCGATTCTGATTTTTAGAGCGGCAGGGAAAGCCGATTTCGGCATGGAACCATAGCGGTTATTATAGGTGTTTTAACCGTTGTAACGACCGCGAAGGGTGTAGCGGGAGCGGCGAAGAAAGGAACGGGAGCGGTGCACCGCTTAAAAAACGCTTATCCTCAATTAGGTATAATCGGATCGCAATCCCCATACACCCCAATCTGAGAATTGGTCCTAAAGGTATTCAACAACTGCCAGTTCTTCTTCATCGTCTTGGGAATCACGCCGTCTTCCCGCACATTGGTCACATGATACGAGTGCTGGTTCCAAATCCTGCGCGCCTGAATCCACCGGTCTTGAGCATCCTTTAGTACCGTCACCATCGCTCCGCTCCCTCCCGCGAGGAAGTTCGATACCACGATGATCTCCGCCGACCCATCGTTATCTACATCCGCCACCACCGGATACTCAATCAGCGTTCCCGATGTCCTGGGGGATTCCAGTTCCAGCTTCCCATCGCTCCCGTCAAACACGTAAATCTTGTTCTCATCCGCATAAATCGCATCCGCGATTCCATCGCCCAAGAAATCAAAGGCCGTTCCCGTCGCCAATCCGCTCTGATCGACAACCGGCGCGCTCCACTTGGGCGTCGCTGTGTTGGTCATCAAATAAACCGAGTAGTCCGAACATGAACCCGTGGCCATGTCCGCCTTCGAATCCCCGTCAAAATCGTGTATGACCCCAGGCTTGCCCCAGCAGCGCGCAGAAATATTCGGATCGGTCGGCCGAACCGGTCCAAACTTCTTCACTCCATTGTGCTCAATCACCGATATCCCTTCATCCGTCGCTAAATATACTTCAGGCTCGGGATCCGCATCCAAATTCGCAACATGGGGATGCCCAGGGCTTCCAGGTACCGACCAATATAGGGTTCCATCGGATTTGTAGGTCTGATGCCCAAACAAAACCTCCAGCTTTCCATCGCCGTCCAAATCGGCCGCCGTCGGCGTCGGACACCAGTATTTCTCCGTCGGGAACTCGGTGGCATTGCCCGGAATGCCAAACTTCCGCTTGCCCATTGAATCAAAGACCTCGAAGGCGCCAATAATCTCGACGTTGCCATCGCCCTCCAGGTCATACAGCGCAAATGCATGGCAATATGAGCTGATCGTTTGAGTCCAACCGCCCACATCGCCCGTCCATTTCAAGCTCCCATCGTGTTCAAAGGCGACCACATGCCCCGAGGCATCCGCGGTCACCACCTCCACAAGACCATCGCCGTCGATATCGCCCAAAGCCGGGGTAATATTGGGATCGATAGGCGCCTTAAACGCAAACAACTCGGTTCCCTTATCGCCCGAGAGCAGATACATCGTACCGGATTGGAACTGCTCGATAATGGTCACGACCACATCGGGGACATCGCAGAGATCGATTTCGCCGTCGGCGTTATCGTCGGTAAAATTGGCGACGAGCGGAGTGACAAGCGAACCCTGGCCCATGGGAGCGGACCAAGTCCATTGCACTTCGGGGCTAAAAGCGTTGGCCGGGGCGGATTCCGTACAATCGGGAACGGCATCGCCCTGACTTTCGATCACCTTGCATGAAGGACCGGCCACCATTCCGCCTGTGCCGCCCGACGTGGTAAAGCTACCGCCGACACCGACCCCGCTGGTAGAATTGGAGCTGGTGGAGCCCGAGGTAGAACCTGAGCCGCCCCCGCCCGAATTGCCGTTATTGAACGTACGCTCGTCGGTAGCGGTACAAGCGGCGAAAAGCAAAGCCATAGCAGCCGAGGCAAGGCCCAATTGCACGATAAGACGCATAACAAAACCTCCGCGGCGCGAACGGGAAAGAGGCGCGCCGTTCTGTGTTAGGGAGTATACGCTGGAGCGGGATGCGGGCGCAATGGCTCAATCGGTTTTGCAAGGGCATGAAAGAGCGGGGGAGGTGACACAATGGGCACAGCAAGCGTTTGCGTTGGTCGTTGATGAGGCGCGGGGGACGCCGCAAGGGTTTGAGGGGAGTTCGGGGGATTCACATTTTCCCTTGCAAGCGTTTGCGAAGGCTTTTGTGTGAACCCAAAAGGCGGGACAAGGGTTTGAGCGGGCGTGTGAGGGAACGCAAAGCTGAAGGCAAGCGCTGGAGAGGCGCGCCGCGCTGACAAATATCAAGCATCAAGCGTTTGAGAGGGGTACAGAGCGACAGCGGGGAGTTTTGTCTTTATATATGCAACGGTCTTTGTTGGTGAGCGATCAGGGATCGGGATACATCAAACAATCGTAAAGGGTGGCATGGTCCAAGGGAAGCTCTGGCAAAATCAAATCGGGAACAATCGTATTCCCCACATCGGGAGGCAACGCTTCATATCCTTCGAACGTAGCTTCAATTTCGTGGGCAATACGGGCGGCCACGGCAGCTTCCTCGCCCAGCAAGGCAAAGCATTTGCGGGATTGATTTTCGTCCACCACATCTTTACGAAACAGCTTATAATAAGGCACAAGAACGCTCACCCGGAATTCGATGACAGGGTTTTGTTTTGCCGGCTCGGCCGCCAATTCGATCAACCCCGCAAATTCGGGGATATCCCATCCGGGCGAGAGCAAATACATCGCATGATTATAGACGCGATACTGAGGAAAGAATGCGGCAAGCCTACGGATCATGGCCAGCCAAGCCGCATAAAAATCGGCGGCTTTTCGGCAAGCCTCTAGCCGTCGTTTGTATTCCTTGGATCGTTTGTAGGCCGGTGATTGGATCGGAATGCCTCGGGGATGAAAGTGGTAGGCGAGCTGAATCAGTTCTTGGAGGGAGTGTTTCATGGTGAAGTCACCCTGGCGCCAAGCTGGGGATATTTTATGCCGAAGAGGCGCATCATCTCCATCGCCAATGCTTTGCAATAAACCGCGGGCAATAACTCTTTCGGTGCCAGATTATGGGCCGCATCCGTGGCTATTTGTGCGGTCTTTGCCGCGGCCGAATCAGCAAAGATGATGCCATATTTCTCCGTCCTCAAAGGCATTCCAGTTCTTATGGAGCAACTCCAAGATTCGGGCAAAATGCTTGTCCAGCGAAAAAACTTGAGCTGTGCGGCTGCTTCTTGCCAGCCACCCGCCACATCCATTCCATCGTCGGCAATGATTTGGATAAACTTAAAAACAGATGGCGAAAACCCGCCGGCCAGTGGATCGGGCGCCGTAGCTTCAGCACCATTGCCGGGTGCGCCGGAACTGCAGTTTGGATCGCAAGCATTGGGAAACGATGAATACCCCGGGTTTTCATCCCCCTCTACCCCATCAGGGTCGCTTGTGCATCCAGGTTGATAAGGCCCGCATGTGCACACTTCTCCTTCGGCATTTTTGCTGTATTTTGGCGGTTGGTCGGCCCAATCTGGGGGCTCGTTCGGACCCCCCGGACCTGGCAGCGGTGAGGGTGTGGGGCCGTAAATCGTTCCTGGCCCGTTGCCTTCGGGTGCGCATGGCGGGTAGCCATCACCGCAGGCCAAGCAAAAAAGCAATGCAAGAAATATCCAAAACGGTTGGCGTCGCATGGCAGAACCTTTTATTGAATCACCAGCAAAAGCCATAGATATAGGCTTCTAAGGCCGCTCATCAACATTTCTGAGACTGCAGGCCGCCCATGGTTGTCATTTACCGATAGGGCGGCCCCGCATGGTTTCGCTCAAATATTTCTACCCCGGCGAGCCCCCGCCTTCTCCCTCACCCCCGCCCTCTCCCTCGTCTTCGGGCTTGGTCTTGGCCCATTTGCGCCATGGTATCGTAAACTGCA
>CAZICM010000123.1:0-5565 GCA_964537685.1 uncultured Polyangiaceae bacterium | reverse complement strand
ATTGCCCGTTGTCGCATTGCTGTTCGCCCTTCCTGCACGCGCCCTCGGCCACAAGTTTCGGCGAGCCGCTGTAGCAAGGCTGAACTTGATTCACCGCGCATTCGCAGCCTTCGTCAATTTGGCCATTGCAGGTATTGTCGAGACCATCGCAGGTCTCTTCATCTTTCGGCGTGCCCTCCACGCATTGCGCGGGCAATCCATTTACATCGCATGCGGCAACAACACTAAGGCATTCGCCCACGCCGCATTGAATTAATTTCGTACTTTGACCGCCATTGGCGGTGCACTCATTTTCTTTGTATTCGGTGTCGACACCAAAAATGGACGTGCAGGAGAGCACCGTTCCAAGCAGACCAAGAATACAAACCCAAGCAATATGCCGCGTGCTCATCACCACACCCACTTTGCTTCAAAAGAAGCCCGGTTCGGCCCAAATTGAATCGATCCCGTAGGAGCCATTGTTCCAAATTTTGAAGGCGCGGGCTCGGTTAAGTACAGAATGACGCCCGTTGCCAGCGCCGCCCCTCCAACACTAAAGGTGATCGTACTTGCCAAGCCGCTTGCGCTCGCTAAATCCGCGGCGGACTCGCCTTTCGGATTGCAAACATTATTCCTGCAATTGCTTTCGATCGTCCCCTTTTGTCCCCACACCAGCGCGCCCGTCACAACACCGGCAATCAAGCTCGCCGCGCCAATCCCGCCCACGATAAAGGCCGTCACGCGCCGCTTTGACATCGGAGGATCCAAAGGCGGCAACTGCGCGGCCACGGGCGTCACAGGCTGCCCATAACTCATCCGGTTATCGCCGGTGCTCTCAGCCGCCACATCCAAATCGACGACCTTCACAGGCTCGCCCAGCGCAATCCTAAAGCGCTTATCCATGCGCGGACGCCCCGGCGCCTCCGTGTACACGACATGATCACCAGGATCGATCGGCAGCTCCACCCCCACACTCACTTCGACGGTATCTGAACCTTCGCGCTGCGGCCTGAGCACGCGCGTCCCCGAAGGCGCCGTGGTCTTCAGCCTAAACATCACTTTGGGAATGCGCGGCGTAATCGCCTTACGCTGGGTTTCGGCCGTCGCCGCCTTGGTCTTTTCCTCTTCTTTTTGAGCTGGGCTCAGCCCTTGATACTTCGCCAAATAATCGTCGTAATACAGCGCGGCCGTGGCCAGTTTTCCCGACGCTTCTTCACATTGCGCCAAATGAAACAAAGTGCTCGGCTTCGGCCTGGCTTTGTAGCTCTTGCGCAGTTTCGGGCACGCTGTCGAATAGCGTTTTTCTTCGAAATCAAGTAGACCCGAATTCAACAGGTCCTCGGCGGCGGCGTTCGCGCTTTCATCGTCTCCGACTTGCCCTGCGCCGTTGCCTTCATCGTCCTGCGCATTCGCCGAGGCCGGCGAAAGAAGCATAAAACAAAGCCCAAATACGGCTCCCCAAGCTGCACAAACGAGCGATCTCATGATGGTCCTGGCAGATTACACGGCTTTATTCAACAACCGCAATGCTGAACACCCCGTCATTTTTCGTGAAAGATCTGGTGTGGAAGGCCACTGCCATGAATGAATACGAAGAAATTCTCTACGATGACTTTCCTTATGAAGACGCACATATCGCCAGGCTTGCGACGATTGCGCATCTTTTCGAATTAAGTCCATCTCCGATCGATCAATGCCGGGTATTGGAACTCGGGTGCGGGCTGGGCGGGAATTTAATTCCGATGGCCGAACTTTTTCCCCAGAGCCAATTCATTGGGATTGATTTATCCGGGCCTCAGATCGAGCGGGGCCAGCGCACGATTCAATCGCTGGATCTGCGCAATATCGAACTTTGTGCGATGAACATCCTCGATATTCCCGACGGCCTTGGCCCATTCGATTATATTGTCTGCCACGGTGTGTATTCGTGGGTGCCTCCCGAGGTTCAGCAGAAAATCCTATCGATTGCGCGGCAAAAACTAACGCAAAATGGCATTGCGTACATTAGCTTTAATACCCTGCCCGGCTGGCATTTACGCGGGATGCTGAGAGAGGTGCTGCTGAGGGAAACGCAATTTGCCGAAAACAAACAAGAAAAGATTCAGCGGGGGCGCGATTTGCTGGCGCTTCTATCGTATTCGGGAAGCGATCCCAAAGGCGGCGGGGCATGGCTCAAAAACGAGCTTGCGCTGCTCGATCAGATGTCCGACAGCTATATTTTATACGAGCATCTGGCCCGGCATAACCGCCCTATGTATTTTAAAGATTTTGCCGCCGAAGCCGCCCGATTTGGGCTCCAATACCTTGGGGATGCCCATTTTTATTCGATGGTTCCCGAACGATTTGGAATTGAAGCCGCGCAGGCAATTCAATCGATGTCGAAAACCATTCTCGATATTGAGCACTATATGGATCTGCTCGAGATCCGCTATTTCCGCCGGACGCTTTTGTGTCACCGCGAGCAGCGGATCAACCGATCGATTTCCTTTGAGCGCCTCAAGGGCCTTTGGGTGTCCACACCGCTCAAACCCAACTCGGCCGACCCCGATATCCAATCCGATGCAGTTGAAACCTTTGATGCATCTGACTATTTAGAATTATCCACATCCCTGCCCTTGCTCAAAGCGGCGCTTGTCGTCCTGAGCCATCACTATCCTAGCTATATTCAATTCGAACATTTATGCGGCATGGCCAAAGCGCTCCTCGCCGATCCAAATGGCGACGCATCCGATGAAGAAAGGCTTGCCCGCAATTTGCTTGGATTGTTTTCGCGCAATCAAATACAGCTCAGCGTCTACCCACCGCCCTGTATTCCACGGGCGGGCATGCATCCTCAGACGAGCGCGCTGGCCCGGCTGCAAGCCTCATGGAAGATGCCCGGCTGCACCAATTTAAAACACCGCAATATTGGCGTGGATTCATTTGAGCGGGCGCTGTTATCGCGCATGGATGGAACGCACACGCTCGAGGATTTGGTGGGTTTTGTGCTGCAGGATATCGAGGCGGGGCTTGTTTCGGTGGAGCTCAACGGCGCTCCTTGTTCCGATTCATCGGTTATCGCCGAGGTGGCTCACAAAAAGCTCGCGAGGCTCGGGCAACTCGGCTTTTTATTCGGCTAATCAATTCAGCAGAAGGCCAAAGCGTGCCATTTTGATCAGCGTTGTTTCCAATTTTTTCTCAATGGTTTGCTGAAGCGCCTCTTTTGAAGCATTTTCTTCATCGGTATCGAGCTTAAAGCGGCCCTCGTTCAACAGCTCCAGAAGCGCCGCCGAAAGAGCTTTCCTATCGCGCGTTCCATCGAGCAGCTTTAGCGTTTCAAGCGCAAAGGCATCATCGATCGAAATATTTTTATGCGAAAGGCTGGTCACATGCGGACCATGAGCGGCCTGCATTCTCGCGAGCACGCTGACTTCCGGGTGCTCTCCCGCGGCCGTTCGATACTTGGGCGGCTCCGTCCATAAATCGATCATATTTCCGCAATACGCCGAAAGCAGTGCCTCGCCCAAGAGCAGCGCATCGCTTTCGTATTGTTTCACGAGTTGTTCCGCCGGCATGCCCTGCGCACCGCGAATTTGTTCAAACACCGCGGCGAATAAATCATTAAAATGCAGCGCCGCGGGCCGGTGAGTGAAGAGGTGCACCAGCGCCGCCTTGGCCAGAGGAGCGTCCATCCCGACGACAACACCCGATGGATTTTTAAATTTCTCGGGCTCCTCCGATTGAATATCGGGCTCCTCGGACACTGGCATCGAATTGGAAGAAATATACATCGGAATGATATTTTCTGGACCGATTCGCCTATTTAAAAGGACATCATTCCTACACAAAAGAGTTTGGCGGAAGGATCTGCAGCTAAGAAAATCCATATATTGCTCGGACAAGATTAAATCGCCGGTTCGCCGGAGTATTTTTTGAACATGGGGCGGATACATTTGGTCTTGCATATCGGCGAAGAGGGCTTCCGAGAGATATTTTAGATTGTATTGGCTTGCTCGTTCAACGAATTGATGAAAATAGAACGCCTCATTGATATCGGACAGATCATCGTGGAGCAGCACTTGATCGGACAATGCAGAAATGCGTTCGAACTCGCCCTTCAGCATCGCAGAATAGAGAGGATTATGGGCTGGGACTGAATTCGCGATAAATGCGGCCACGGCTTTGGCCTGAGCCATTTTGGCCTGGGGATCTTCGATTTCGCGCGTATGAAAGCGCATCATATCGCGCAAGAGCCTGCGCGTATGGCATCCGGGATTGGCGTTGTAGCTAATATAGGCGACGCCCTGAAAAGAAAGCGCTCGCTCGCATATTGCGAATATCGCATCCTGAACTTCGCGGGGAACCCATGAAAACACGCCATGCGCGATGATGTAATCAAAGCTTTCGGGTTCCGCATCGAAGCGAAGAATATCTTGATGAATCAATTGCAGATTGGGCAGTTTCAACTGAGCGGCCCAGCGCTGCCCCTCTTCAATCTGACGCAATGACAAATCAATTCCAATAAATTGAGCATTGGGATAAGCGAGGGCCATTGGAATTAGATTACCGCCGGTGCTGCAGCCCAATTCCAGAACGCGGGCCGACGCGAGCGGAGGCGGCGACATACCGAAGAGAGACGCCAAGGTATGAAGGCGCCTCGGATGGGTCTGATCGAAGGCGCCGCTTGGATAGGGCACATCATCGTAGCTTTTGAGTGAATAGTCGGCGTTCACGCACATTCTCCCGATGGATAATCACAGCGGATCATTTTAATCGAATTGATTCAACAATCGAAAAAAAGCGGCCCCGGATTTATTTTTTGACAGGGGGTTTAGGAAGCTTGAAACCGGGCGGAAAGGGGGGTGAGGAGGGCGAGGAGGGCGAGGGGGGTGTGAAAGGAGAGCCCGGGGGTCTGGGGACAGGGGGCGGAGAAGCGGGTTTGGGTGCGGGCGGAGGAGGTGGCACAAAAGGCTTTGGCTGAGCCGAAGGTGAGACCGGAGGCGCAGCAGGGAGGCCGGCGGCGAGGGGCGATGGTGCGCTTGGGGTTGCAGGCGCACTTGGCGACAGCGGCGACGGCGCACTGGGCGACAGCGGCGACGGCGCACTTGGCGACAGTGGCGACGGCGCACTGGGCGACAGCGGCGACGGCGCACTTGGTGACAGCGGCGACGGCGCACTCAATGGGCTCGCCGCGCCTGCGCTCGGCGCCGACGATAGATTCGCTGAACCGGCAGGAACCGCCGACCCAATGGGTGACGCCGGAGGTGATGACGGAGCTCCGGCCGTAACAGCGGGAGGCGGCGGCGTCGCGCCCGGTGCCGCAGGTATTTTTGGAACACCGGCCTTTTCAGCCGCGGGCGGCGCGGGCGGCGCGGGTGCCGTAACGGGCGCCGCGCTGGGCGCAGCGGTAGGCACTGCTGCCGCTGCGGCGCCTTCTTTGGCACCTTTCTTCGGTGCCGCTGTTGCCTGTGCCGCAGCGCCTTCTTTGCCGGCCTCGGCAGCCGCTCCGCCCTTCGCTTCAGCGCCTTCTTTACCGGCCTCGGCAGCCGCTTCACCCTTCGCCTCAGCGCCTTCTTTACCAGCCTCGGCAGCCGCTCCGCCCTTCGC
>CAZICM010000122.1:0-5701 GCA_964537685.1 uncultured Polyangiaceae bacterium | reverse complement strand
CAGGCTCCGCAAAACCATGCAAATACGCCTCGTGAATCGCCGCATCGTATTCATCAATGAGCAATACCACTCGCTCCCCGTGCGCCCTATGCAAATAACGCGATAACTCCAACAAAGAGATTCCAATCTGCTCAATACTCGCCTCTTCCTTCAATACCCGCCGAAAAGACGCTGCCTCCTCCTCTGTCAGAACACCGCTGTCCAACAACGCCCGGTGCTCATTGAACAATGCCGCGATATGTAGCTTTAGATTTCGAAAAAACGCTTCTTCGCTCTGATGCTTCAGTTCTTTAAGCGTTATATATATCACCGGATACTTCTGAAAATGCTCCCGGTACTTCGCCCCCGCCTTCCAAATATGCAGATCCTTAAACCAATCGCTCCGGTCTTCGGCGCTCTTTTCAAAATACGCCCGCAGCATCGTCATCGCCAGCGTCTTGCCAAATCGCCGCGGACGCGGAAATAAAGAAACCGGCACGCCCTCCCAATCGATCAATCGCTGAATGAAGTGCGTTTTATCAACATAAAAGAGGTTGTGCCGGCGCAAATAGCCAAAATCATCGACGCCTACGGGTATTTGATCTCTGTTCAACATCGCTACATTACCCTCCTCACCCGCACCGTCTTCCCATCAAACGCCACCACCAGCCCCACCCCACTCCCCGCCCCCTGCGCACTCAATTCGGCCCCATAATTCTTAGCCTTCATCTGAGCCTCCCCCTCATCCAACGCCTGCTCCAGCGTCTTACGCTTAGGTTTTGCCACCTTTAACTCCAACACCACCCCAGGCTTTCCCTTCTCCGCCGGCATCACCAGCACATCTGGACGCCCATCCCCCGACTCCCGATTTGAACGCACCCGATATTCAGGCTCCAGCGTCGTCAACAGCCCCAGCACAAAACCATGATAAAAAAACTCAGGCCGCTTCGATGCCGCGTCTTGATACGACAAAACCGTCGCCGCCAAGTCATTCAGCACATCCTCCAGCCCCTCGGCATCTCCCGACAACAGAGCACGCTTCAACTCCTCCACCGATTGCCCCTGCGCGCTCAACCCCGTATCCAGCCATCCCCTAAAGGTCCGCTGATACACAAGCTTCACTTCCCGGTTCGGTATGCTCAGCGCAAACCTATCATTCGCCTCGCTCGGCAAGGCCCTTGCCTTTAAATATCCCGCAAAGGTCAATAAACCATACAGCACATTCACATCCGTACCCAACTCACCCAGCGCCGTATTCTCATCCAATGTCTTATCTATCTCTCCACCCGTCAGCACCGTCTCCATATCATCCCCAGCGCGCCCCGCATGCCGGATCAGCATCTCCTTTATCAGCGTATTCGCGCTCGTATTCACCCAATATGCCTGCACCATCCCGCCATTTGCTATATAATTCAACAAGCTCCATGGATTGTACATCACCCTCCCGCCAAACAAATATCCATTGTACCAATCCCGCACCTCATTGATTTTATCGCTCAGCCCAGCCTCTTCCAGCATCGCCTCCGCTTCGCTCTCCGTAAAACCAAACACATCCGAATAATCTTTACGCAGCAGCGAATACACACTGATATTATTTAAATCACTAAAAATACTCTCCTTGGATACCCTCAAGATCCCCGTCAATACAGCCTTATGCAAATGAGGATTGCTCTTTAGCGCGCTGCCCAAAAACCTGCGGAAAAAATTAAGCACAGGCTCCGCAAAACCATGCAAATACGCCTCGTGAATCGCCGCATCGTATTCATCGATCAGCATCACCACAAACTCGCCATACACATAATGCAAATAAGAGCTTAAATGATAAAGAGCATCTTCATACAGTTCCATCCCTGCACTGCCATCAAGCACCGATTGATAACGCTTCTTGTCTACCTCGCTCAGCATCCCCGAATTCAGCACCGCTTGATGTTCTTTATAGAGATCCATCATCCGGCTCTTGAGCTTTCTAAAAAAACCGTCGGCCGTTTCCTCTTTCAGATCTTTCATCGTGATATATATCACCGGATACTTCTGAAAATGCTCCCGGTACTTCGCCCCCGCCTTCCAAATATGCAGATCCTTAAACCAATCGCTCCGGTCTTCGGCGCTCTTTTCAAAATACGCCCGCAGCATCGTCATCGCCAGCGTCTTGCCAAATCGCCGCGGACGCGGAAATAAAGAAACCGGCACGCCCTCCCAATCGATCAATCGCTGAATGAAGTGCGTTTTATCAACATAAAAGAGGTTGTGCCGGCGCAAATAGCCAAAATCATCGACGCCTACGGGAATTCGCGCTTGATCGAGCATGACACGCCGCTCTTAGCGGGGCCGCCGCACCCTGTCAATAAAAAATCTATTAAAATCCAAAACCCTCACTCCACCTTCACCCCCATCTCTTGCCCGCTATCCACCTGTATCAAGCTCACCCCTCCACCCCGCTCCAAGACAAGCACTTGCCGCCCATCCGGCGATGGCCATACCGATTCCACCTCTTGCCCCACCTTCAATTTCTTCATCCCCCCATCCTTCAACGAATACACCAAAAATTCCCCCTGAACCGTATTCACCCACAAAACCCCAGACCGAAATCCCGAGGCCCAAACCCCTCAAATCGCTTCTCCGCCTCGCTCCCCTCCACAGCAACCAGCCTCAGTCTATCCCCCCGCACCAAACTCAACCACTTCCCATCCTCCGAACGAAGCAACTCCCCCGTCCGCATATCCTCGGCGATTTCCTCGCCTCGCGGCACAGCCACCAAAACCCTGGGTTTCGCCACCGAACGCGTCTTGTAGAAGTGCAGCGACCCATCCAAACGATTCGCAACAAAAGCACTCCCCTCCCGATTCATCGCCACCGTCGAAATATCCCCCAGCTTGGACAACAACTTCCCCGTCCGCCCCTCCAACAACTGCCCGCCTCCATCCTGGGACCCAGCCACCGCCCGCGTCCCATCGGCGCTAAACGATACCCAATGAGGATAATCCGCCGCCGGATCGTGAAGCTGAACCCTCCACAATTCCTTGCGGCTCGCCACATCCCACGCCGTTAACAGACCGCTCACATTACCCCCCACCCAAATCTTTCCCTCGGCAGCAAAACCAAATCCATAGGACTTACCCTCGCTGACTTGAGCTAAATAGGCCCACGTTTTGGTGCGATACGCACCTTGGCATCGAAGGCGGACGAACCTAGGGATTCGATCATAGCATAGCGATAGAAAGCGATGGCCTCGCCATTGGGGGCCCAAGCGGCCCTATCGAAGACGGTACTTTTGGAAGCTGGAGGCGGCGAAGGCTCCCCCGCGATGGCGGCCGAAGCGCTTTGGGCGGGCGGCATCTGCGACGGCGTGGAAGAAGCGGAAACGCTTTTGGGCGAAGGGATTTCGGCATCGCAGGCTTTGCAGGAGACGAGCAGAAAGGCGAGAGCGCAGAGCAGAAAGCGGTTTTTTGGGGCTGAATCGAGCATGACGGGGCGAGCATGCCCGCGTTGGGAAGGCAAATCAAGCTGAAATTGCGGGCCTTGGGCATGTTGAAATGCGGTACAGCGCTGTACCGGTGATTCTGAAGAGCGGACTTTGTCCATACAGGCTATATGGAATAGGTGGAGCCTTTTTCGGGCGGCATACAGAGCTGTACGGACCAAAATTCATGCTTCTAAAGGGCGGTCCAGAGCTGGATGGGCGTTTGGAAGGAGCTTGTGGGGCCGATACAGAGCTGGCTCGTCAAAAGGAATGCGTTTTACGGGGACATCCAGGGCTGTACGGCGTTTGGCGGACGGTTTGAAGTGAAGGTACAGGTTATACCGGCCATTTGGGAGGCTGGGATTTTTCCGTACAGGGCTGGATCGCGTTTTCGAGAGAGCGGGCCGAGCGCGTACAGGGCTGTGTGGCGATTTAAATGGAGCGAGAGGGTCCTTGGGGATGCCTGTATGGCGATTTAGAACAGATGTCGTTGGAAGATTGTCAACGAAGGCGGGGGAAGATCACGCCTCCTCCGCCGCTCCCGCATGTGCTGCTCCATTCCCCGCGCTTCCTTTCTTCAGCGCGCCCGATAGCCCTTTACCCATTGTGACAACGGCCAGCACCGTCAACACAACAGCCACCGTGCCATGCCTAAACGCGCCCCGCCAATCATGCGAGTTGGCCGATAAATGGGCATAGAACGCGCGCTCGCCGATGGCATACAGCGGATTGAAGCGCCGATTAAATATGCCTATCACATTTGAACAAGCTTAATTCCTCGCGTTTCCACCCATTGCTGGGCTTCGGAGCCGATATACCATCCTGAATAGACATGCTTGAGACAGGTCAATCCTTTCTTGGTCGCCCGAAAGACGGCCTTGGCCCATGTCTTAAACTCATCGCTCTTTTCGATCCATGCGCCGGTTGCATCGTAATCACCGTCGGTATAGTATAGCCGGTTGCGGCGGAGGATCTTATCGTCGAAATAGCAGCGACCGAACTCAATTACGGGCGACTTCTGCTCATCCACAACCCAGTATCCTTGCGTTGGGACATGTTCGGTGATAACCAATGGCAAATCCTCAGGACGAACGAGTTTAAAGAATAACGATCTTGTCCCGCCCATCAAATCCTGTTCAGTAACAACCAAGGGTGATGAACTCGGTGATCTCGAACTCAGAACAAGAACCGGCCCGGCTTTCTTGATCCGTTCAAAAACGGCTTGAAAATCAGACAGCGTTAGAAAATAGTTTACCTGATGACTCATAATGACCTTTCATTTGTTGTAAGGGTGAAATATTGGGCGTTTGCCCTCTGCTGCTTCAATGTCATCCATCGCGCGCACTTCACGGGAAACCGGTCGGCCTCCTTTGGTTTGACGCCCTATCTGACTACAATCCTCTGCCTACGTCCCACCCAAAGCCAAACGGCGAATACAAACCCAGCATCCCCGCATGAACTATCGTGGATTTTGCCCGTACGCGCACGAAAGCATTTTTAGCGTATTGAGACGATTAACTGTGTGGAAAACTTCTTCAGTACATCATTCACATGGCTGATGAAATTTAGTGTGCAAAGATCAGGCTCATGCGAACAATCAAGCTGCAATTCATAGCGCTCTGGTTTAATACCCGGAAATGTCGATTCCCAATGCCCATCCATTATAAACGATAAATAAGCATTAACTTTTGCTTGAAGTTCAGCGAGTCTTGTCATACTTCCATCCCACGGACGTTCCTCTGTCATAATAAGCACAAGTGTGCCATCCTGTCTCAGGGTAATTAAATCAATTACATTTGGATTTGACAACCCAGTTTTGTTTACCATTTATCCACCTGAACTTTGATAGGACCAACGGGACGTCCTACTTCTTTTGGCATCAATAGCAATCATCTGGCCATTCTTAGTTTCCACAAGTAGATCCACACGGGTACGAACGCCGCCCGCATCAAACGTAACCTCCTCACCGATAATAGTATCTCCCCGCGCTTCGGCGGCAGCCCGTGATTTGGCAACCCCTACCTGTCCTTTTGCGACGGGTCCCGCTCCTCCTTTAGGATTTGGCACAGCCGCCTTCGTTCCCGCTTCCTCCGCGGCCCCAATCCCAACGGCTCCCGTTCCTTTCTTCGCCGCCCCCGCTACACCCTTCGCAGTCGTTACAACGGTTAAAACACCTATAATAACCGCTATGGTTCCATGCCTAAACATCCCCCGCCAATCATGCGCCTTCTTGTTCAAATGGGTATGACATCAGAGGCTGCG
>CAZICM010000121.1:0-5726 GCA_964537685.1 uncultured Polyangiaceae bacterium | reverse complement strand
CCATGCTTATCGTGCTCGATATGAGCGCAAGCATGAACAAGGCTCAAAAATGGGGTTCTTCACAGCTTGCCGTCGTCAGCGCTGTCGATAAAGACGTATTCGACTCCATGTCGCTCGGATTGGTCACATTTCCCGCGAGCTTCAGCGATCCACCTCAATGCCTATGCGACTCGATCTGCGCGCCCCTGGGCGGCTGCGATATCGCCACATGCAAAGCCTTGCTGGGCACAGGCGTATCCTGCGGCGTTTCATTTTTGCCCCAAGTCCCCATCGCGCCCGCGGGCAAAGAAAAATCCAATGCTCAAACCGGCGTCCGCAGCTCCATTTACGAATACCTAACCTCGCACCAGCCCCTCTCCAACAACGACGACGGCTCACCCGTGTACGATGCGCTCAGCGCCGCCTACACCACCTTAAAACTCACCAATATCGATCGGCGCATCGTCCTCTTAATCACCGATGGCGGGTTTAGCTGCACCTCTGTCGCCAGCCCCGCGCGCCCCGGTTATCAAGACCTCAACAACTGCCCCGATTGGGAACAGCCCGGCAGCGTAAATCAATTGATTTCCGAGGCGCATAACGATCCCAATAAACCGATCAATACATTCGTGGTGGGCGTGCCGGGCTCCAATAGCACCGGCGCCAAAGTCGATGGTTTTGACACCCCACCCTATAAAATGCGCCTCGCGCTCAGCACCTACGCCGTCAGCGGCTCGCCCGACACGGTCGATCCCGCTTGCGACAAAGGCGCGGTATTCTCTCAAAACGGCGCCGAACCCGCGGTTCCCTGCCATATCGATCTCTCGGCGGGCGGCTTCGACGCAGACAAACTCGCGACGGCCATTTCCAATATCCGCGGCAAAGCGCTGGGCTGTGTCTACGATTTACCAGCGCCGCCCATGGGAGAAATGATCGATTTGAAATTCGTCAATGTCGTATTGACCATCGATAATGTTCAAACCACACTGCCCAAGCGTTCCAGCCAATCCGATCAATGCATGGACGCCCCCTGCTGGGACTACAACGCCAAAAACCAAATTGAAATCATCGGCAAAGGCTGCGCCGATTTAGGTGCCGCCCAAAGCGCGAAAGTCGAAATTCAAGTGGGTTGTGAAACAATTCTAAAGTAATTATTTCAATAAAAGTGCACCCACGGCCCGAGCTTTTTGTCCGTGTCATTTTTTGCTTCACAGCCCCGGGGCCACCGCACTAGGCTCCCCCGCGCGTGAGTACCCACACCCAGCCCCAAAGCTTTGAGCAGCGATTTCAAAAGCTCCTCGAAGCCGCACCCGACGCCATGATCGTCGTCGATCGCTCGGGACGTATCACGCTCGTCAATGCCCAAACCGAGCATTTGTTTGGCTACGGGCGCGCCGATCTCCTTGAAAAACCGATTGAAATATTAATCCCCGAACGTTTCCGAAACCATCATCCAACCCTTCGCGCCCACTACGCCGAAGCGCCGAGAAGGCGCCCCATGGGCCAAGCCTTTTCAAACCCGTCCTCCCTCGCATCCGCTTCGCCGCCGCCGCCTCTCTTTGCACTCCGCAAAGACGGCACGGAATTCCCCGTTGAAATTAGCCTAAGCCCCTCTGAAGACGGCGAAGGAAGCACCATTCTCGCGATCCGCGACATCACCCTGCGCCTGCGAAGCGAACAGCGCCTGCAACAGGCGAAGATCGCCGCCGAAGCTGCCATCAAAGAGCTCGAGGCATTCAGCTATTCCGTCGCTCACGACCTGCGCGCCCCTCTGCGCTCCATGCGCGGCTTCAGCGAAATCCTTCTCGAAACGCAGAGCGCCACCCTTTCGCCCAAAGGCCAGGATTATTTAAAACGAATTGTCGCCGCATCTGATCGAATGAGCCAGATTATTGATGCCCTGCTGCGCCTATCGCGGCTGAGCCGTGCGGAGCTTCACCTGACCCACGTCGACCTGAGCGCCCTATGTGAAACCATTCTCGCCCAACTGCGCCAAAGCCATCCGGATCGGGGCGCCGAGATATTTGTACAACCCGATATCAGCGCCATCGCGGACGCGGCCCTGCTCCGGGCGGCGCTTGAAAATTTGCTGGAAAACGCCTGGAAATTCACACGGGAAAAAAAGCCTGCCCGCATTGAATTCACGGTGCTCGAACAGAACGGAGAAATCCTCTATGTTGTCCGCGATAACGGGGCGGGCTTCGACATGGCGCAGGCACAAAAACTGTTCACACCTTTTCAGCGGCTTCACGCGGCCTCCGAGTTTCCTGGAACGGGAATAGGCCTGGCGACAGTCCACCGCATCATTCAGCGCCATGGAGGCCGCATTTGGGCGGAAAGCGCAAACGGGGCCGGGGCCGCATTTTTCTTCACCCTTCCGCAGCGGAGCACCGAAACCGAAACGCTCGCGCAGCCGCCTTCCTTCGTTGAAAATCCGAGCAAAAGCGCTCAAAAAAGCCAGGAAGACATTTCATGAAAAGCCTGCGCGCCCTCATCATTGAAGACGCCGAGGACGACGTTGAGCTCTTGCTTCGGCATCTGCACAAAGGCGGTTACGACGTAGAGCACGCCCATGTCACCGACGCATCAGGGCTGAAAGAAGCGCTTTCGCGCGGCCATTGGGACATTGCCTTCAGCGATTGGACAATGCCTGGTTTTGGTGCGCTGCAGGCTATTTCCGTCATTCGCGAAGCCGGCCTGGAAATTCCTATCATTATTATATCCGGCACGATAGGAGAGGAAAAAGCGGTTGAAGCAATGCGGACGGGCGCGCAGGATTTTGTCCTAAAAGACAGCCCCGCGCGGCTTGTTCCTGCGATAGAACGAGAGCTATTGGAATCGCGGCACCGAAAAGAGCAGCGCGAGACGCGCGAAAGGCTACAGCGCTCGGAGGAAGCGCTTCGGCACGCGGAGAAGCTCAGCGCGCTGGGCCAGGTAGCGGCGGGCATATCGCACGACATGCGGAATATTATCAATCCGCTTTCATTGCATTTACAATTGATCAAGCGGTCTGTAACGCGGGGTCAATTGGAAGACGTACTGGAAAGCGTTGGAGAAATGGAGCAAGTGCTGAAGCGGGGCCTAGAGACACTGGATCGGCTTCGGGATTTCAGCCGGCGCCGAACGACAGCGCAATCGAAAGTAGAAACCTTTGATTTAAATCGAATTGTACACGAAGCTATTGAGCTTGGGCGGCCCCGCATGGCGAGCGCGCGCCGGAGGATGTGCACCATTAACGAAGAATTTGGCACACCGCCGCAGGTATCTGGATATGTATCGGATGTACTCACCTCGATAGTGAATTTGGTTGTCAATGCGATTGACGCGCTTCAGGAAGGCGGAACGATAACGGTACGCACGGGAGAGCGGTCTGGATATGCCTTTGTGGAAGTGAGCGACAACGGCCCTGGCATACCGGCAGAAATTATTGATCGGGTATTTGAGCCATTCTTTACAACCAAAGGGGACGATGGCACGGGATTGGGATTGGCGATGGTGCACGCATGTATGCAGCGGCACAAAGGGCGCGTAGAATTGAAGAGCGCGCCCAAAGAAGCGACGACATTTACGCTTTTGTTTCCGGTGTAGCGCAAGGCCGCGGGCAGCCATTTACAGGATAGATCCCCAAAGCAGCGCGCACTATCCTCGCCCGCATGCAACCTAAAATCCCGCCCCCCCGTTCATCCTTCCCATTTACATTTCAATCGGCATTTAAAGCCCGATCCGCGATCGCGCCGCTTTTGGCAGCAATCGCTTTCTCGGCTGCGGGCTGCGGCGAAGGCACCGAAAATAGCTCGGGCAATGGCCAATCCCAAAACCAAGAGCGAGAGCTCATCTTCAATGTCTCCGAAAATGCCAAAACCTTTATCGAACTTTCTACACCGAGCATCGTTGATATCGGCGGCGATGGAACAGACTCCACAGCCTGGGATTTAGCCTTTCAAGGCTACGATGTCTTCACCAACAGCGGTCTTTCCGGCTCCGCCCAAGGCGGCGCCCTAGGCCCTTACGCCCCCGATATTTTTGATTCAGGCATCGATCCCGCCTCCCCTATCATTACACACGACTCTATTGGAGGCGCATTTCTTCGTTGGTATGCTTATGATTATGAAAATCCCGCCCACGCTCTCTTTAGCCGATTTCATATTTTCGGCGTAAAAGAAGGCTCGCGCTTTTGGAAAGTCCAAATCCTAAGCTATTATGGCGAGCAAAACGGTGCACCGCTCAGCGCATTCTATCGAATTCGCTATGCCGAAGTGACCGAAAATGGCCCGCTTCCCACTGTAGAACTCCAAAATATCGACGGCACGGCCGGCGGACCCACTGGCTCGGAAAACAGTCCATCGGGCTGCCTCGATTTCGACACCCAAACCATTAGCCAACTATCGCCTTCGGAACTGGCCGCCTCCTCGGCCTGGCATTTATGCTTCCGCCGCGAAATCATCAGTGTAAACGGCGAATTGGGCGGCCCGAGAAATATCGCCGCCACAGATACCGACGGCGCAAAGACACCTTTCGAAGGCGTTCTCGACGTAGCCAATAAAACCCCCGAATCTGAATTGGCTGCCTTTGAATCGGCAACCTATGCCAAATTAAAAGATCCTTCCCTAAAATACCGGGGAGATCGCGTGGTCAGCATTTTTTCCGATCAATGGCATAACGCCCAGGCCAATCCTCCCGAGCCGCTTGGCAGCAGTTGGGTCGTCGTTACCGCGGGCGGCCAAAAACGCTTTATCGTCCGCTTCACCCGATTCGAGGGCGCTGGCGAAAAAACGCCCAATCAAATCGTTATGCGGATTAAACCAGTTCTCAATCAATAATGTGTCCAATTCAGAAAGTGAGCCGGCTTATGCGTTTAAATTCATTTGTATTTTTAACTATTTCGATCGCATTTTATTGTGGATGCAGCGGAGGGGGAGCCGAAGAAACCAGCACGGGAGGAGCTGTCATGGCCGATTGCAGCGAAGAGCGCATCACCGAAATCGGCCCCGTGGATAAAGTCTCCACGGGCGAAGTATTGATCGTAATGGAAACACCGCCTATCAAAACATTATTTATTGATGCGACGGCGGGAGGAATTCCAAAGCAGGCGGAAAACCCTTGGATTTACGTGAATTTGGGCAGCGCGAAGCGGGTGGATATCACCGATATAGCCGCCGAGACTTCGTTGGAATGGGATTTGGCGCTGAAACGCGCGGTCATCCGCACCAACAGCGGCGACGGCGGACCCGGCGAAGGGGGCGCGATTTTTTTAAGAGACAAGCCTTTCGATATGGTGAGCGATGCGGATGCCAAAGCGGCCATGGTGCTTACAGAACAATGGTTTGATTTGAAATGCGTCGCGAAAAAAGATCCGGGCGGGTATTTGGCGACGACCTTTGACGGCTGGTACGACTACGGCGGCCAGACGACGCATGCCGTAACGCCTCATCCGGGCACTTTTGTTGTGCGCGGCGCCGATGGCCAATCCCTTTACCGTATCGAAATCAAGAGCTATTACGCCAATCCGGATGGCACCGATGGAATGGCCGGTGCGAGTTATCTCATTCAATACGCTCCCGCATCTCCATAATCTGTAGTTACATGATCCCTCATGCAATCGAGCGATGCCGCCCCACACAGCGACGATTTTCACCAAAATCCTCACGATAGCCTTTTCCGGTCGATGTTCTCCGAGCCCGAGAACGCCGCAGGATTGTTGCGCTGGCTGCTGCCCCAAGAAGCGCTGGCCCGCTTCGAACTCAATA
>CAZICM010000120.1:0-5734 GCA_964537685.1 uncultured Polyangiaceae bacterium | reverse complement strand
GGTAATATGATCGCCGCGTAAATCGGGATGCACGGCGAGGGCGCGCACGCGGGCGGCGCTTTCTTGATCGAGCGCTAAAACAAGCCCTTTTTTTCCTCCCCAGCGGCCTTGCCCTCGTTTCTTTTCCATGCGCCACCGCAGATCGGAATGAGCCGATCGCATTCAATCTGACTGGATATATACTGAATTTGATCAGAATAAAGGCGGGATAAATCGCAACCCTTATCCCTTGGTCTTGCGATTGATTTCTTCGAGATTCTCAGCCATCCGGAAGGCCACGATGATGAGTTCGAAGTACATGCGGCCAAATACCAGCGTGAAGACCGCCGCGATTGGAGACAACACCAGCATTAAAAATCCAGCGGCAACACTTCCGTATCGATCGGTCATTTGAACGATAGCGCCAATAATACCGCCGAATAATACGCCGATGACCACCAGCATCCAAAGGCCATACAAAAGCTTGAGCACTTTGGTGGTGACGAAAGAGCTGAATGAAAAATCGAAGAGGGCTCCGAAAAAGCCTTTCTTTGCTGCGCCCGCCATATCCCCGGAGGGCTGCGGCTGATAGCCCGGCGGCATTCCAGGCGGCGGTCCGCCCGGCGCTCCATAACCGCCACCGCCTTGAGGCGGCGGAGCCCCATAACCACCACCCCCTGGAGGCGGCGGAGCTCCATAACCACCGCCCCCTGGAGGCGGCGCTCCTCCTGCTTGCGGACCCCATCCTCCTTGTTGCATGCTCGCGACCCCTTTCAATCAACGCATTGGTATTCAGGCACGCTTGTATTGGTTTTCGCAAGCGGCCTTTTGGGTGCAGAGGCTGTTTCACGCACCCGCGGACACCATACCAGAAGTCGATTGACGTCCACAATGAGTCTCTTTAACGCTATTGGTAATTGCCTATAACGCAGGAGAAAGAGCGATGCCTCGCATTGTGCGCGAAATGCCTTTGGCTATTTCGATTTTGGGATGGATCGCGGCGGGCGCCGCGTGCGGGGGCCCCGCGAGTGAATCGCCGCCTGCCGCAAAACCGAAGCCCGCCGAAGACAAAAGCGCGGCCGTTCAAAAGACGGGCGAGCCGCCTCCAATGCCTGCGACACCTGTGATGTGTATATCCAAGGAAAAGATGCTTGGAACGCTCGCAAAAGGGCCGCTGCCGCCGGCGCCGGGCATTTTAAAGTCGGCTGTTGCGGCGCTGGATGGCCGCGGAGCAAAAGCGGATGGTTCGATGGCCGACGCTTATAAAAAAGTCGCGCCGGCCACGGTGATTATCAAGACCGAACATGGAATGGGTTCGGGCGTTATTATTGATTCAAGCGGCTGGGTATTAACCAATTATCATGTAATCAGCGACGGTAAGGCCGAGGATTTTAAATTAAAAGCGTCGGTTGAAATCGGCAAGATGTCCAAACACGGCAGAATGGAACGTGTGGATCAAGTTTACGATGCATACGTTTATAAAGCCGATCCGATACGCGATCTTGCCATTTTGAAAATAAATAATCCGCCCAAAGATTTACCGGTGGTGGCCGTTTCAAAGAAGGATATTCCGATTGGATCGCCCGTAATGACCGTGGCTCACGCGAGTATCGGATTTCTGTGGGCGGTGAAGGGCTGTCAAGTGTCGGCGGTTGGGGAGAAGGCAAAAGATTTGGCGGGGCTTGTGGCCTACGATTGCAAAAAGCCCGAAGGCAGCGGGGAAGAGGAAGTGGTTGCCTCGAAGAAATGCGACGAGCGCAAGCAATTCATTCACGATTTAATCAGCAGCCAGCAGCAGGGATTGGTCATTCAAACGGATTGCGCAGTCACTCACGGTGACAGCGGCGGGCCCCTGGTGAATACCAATGGAGAATTAATCGGGCTGAATCAGAGTATTAAATTCGATCAGACGACGACCTCATTTCATGTGCATGTCGCCGAGATCCGGGATTTCGTTTCAAAGATTCCTTCCAAACCCGTTCAAATGGCGCCCGATCCATTCTGTGACGGCGGTATGGAATCCAGCCTGGAGGATGTCGATTTGGACGGGCAAATCGATACGGTGTTCACCAAGGGTTACGATCCCATGGGGAAACTCGACCGGATGTCATTTATTATTGATTTAGATGAAGATCATTTTACGAGCAAGGGCGCGGCCAAGAAAGCCCTTAAAGATGTAAATGGAAATGAGGCGCCATTTGATGCGGAAGCCGTTATTCTGGTGAAAGACGACGGCGCCTATGTGTGGTACGACAGCAATAACGATGGCCAATTTGATTGGATGCTCTCGGACACGTCCCGCTCTGGATCGCCCGATACGGTGTGGAAAATCGGCGCCGATGGAGTGATGAGCAAAGACAGCGATAAATCCTTTAGTTTTGATTTAGAGCCCGAATTATTTTCGGATAAAGATCTCGCCGGCCGTTTTGCGCGGGTTTCCTCGGTGGTGCGGCCCCTCGGATGGATGCCCTTTAATGCGCTGCTCAAAGCGTCAGAGCCTCAGGTGCCGGATGCGTTTTGGGGAGCGGGACGCAAGGGTTCGCTGCGCGATCTCGATATGGATGGGCGCCCGGATACCGTGCGCCTCACGTCGAATTTCAGCAGTGGATATTTGATCGACGGCGATCAGAATTCATTGGGTTCGCTGGGATTGAGCGAAGATCCTCAAGCGCTGATCAACAACCGCTCTGTGGACGCGGAGCTTTCGATTATTAGCCAGGGGCAAAACCTGTGGGCGATGTACGATACCGATAACGATAATAAATTCGATTTGGCTCTTTTTTCTCCGCCCTCGGACAATTGGGGGCTCACGGTGTCGGCCTTTAAAATTGGCGCGGATGGCAAGGCCACGCCGGAGCCCAAACATATTGGACGGAGGCTGATCCGGCCCGGTTTGGCTGGAGGTGATGCGGCATCGCGCTTGTATACGCTGGCGGCGAGGCTGCCTTATTTGTCGGCCACGGATGAGGGAATGGGTTCGCTGCCAGATCCCTATTCCGTCGGGCGCTCATTCGATGCGATGGATCTGAAGGGAATTGCTGGCGCGGTTATTCTGAGCGTTCAGCCTTTGTTGGCGATTACCCTTGTCGATATCGATCGCAGCTCGGCCGGGTCGCTGAAGCGCGGAACCGATATCGATCGGATGGTGCGCAGCGGCGGATTTAAGGCCGATTTTGCCCATATTCATTACCGGGGCATGGAATGGGCCTACTACGATACCGATCAAAATGGATCGTTTGATTTGGTGCTCTTTTCGGCTTCTCCGAACGCGTTTAAGAGCGAGCGGGCACTCCGTCTCAATGCCTCGGGAAAGCTCGATGTGGACGAGGCTGCTGGAAATGGGCCGATGGTACGCCATAGCGTATTTGCAAAGAAGGAACTGGGCGAGCAATTCAAAAAGATTGCCGCCGCCGTGTTCTCGGATAAGGCCGTGGAACCCTAGTCGCCCGCCCGAGGCCGCTTATGGCAGTCCATTCCAGCGACAATAACAAAAAAACGATCGGATTGCCTGATGGTTGGCAATTGCATTGGATGGATCCGTCCAAAGGGACGGATGAAAGCGGGCCCGGTGCGTCCATTTCGCTGGAATTGGGGCAGGTTTCCGAATTCGGCGATTCGCTTTCAATGATTTTCCTTCAGCACGGCTACGCGCCCTGGGGGCTCAGCGGCGGGCGGGACTCCAGGGAAAAGCTATGGATTAAAATCGCCGCGTTCCCTCCGCTGGATGCGATTTGGACGCTGTTTATGATGATATGGAGGGAAAATGGGATGGATATCCCATCGGAATGGGAGGCGATGTGCAGATATGCGGCGGATGTGCGCCAGGGATTATGGCCGGACCGGACGCCTCCCGAGCGGGCGCTGCAATCGGTGTATTTGGCGCTCGCTCAAGAGAATCTGCTGGGAACTACGCCCGATCGCGATCGTTTTATTGAAGAAGGGCTTTTGCTTTGCGGGCATGTGGGAAGGCTTTTGCAGAACAAAACCCGGCTGCTCGACGGCGATCTGTTCGCGGAGGCGCCCGCATTTGAACGCTATATCAGCCTGCTTTCGGCGGATCGCGATTTGTACAAGGAAGACCGGGCCCGGGGACAATCGTATTGGGCAAATATCCCGGCAGAAATGACTCCAGCGAAAACCGCGCGGAAATTGCCATTGCTTTTGCTTTCGCACCCCGTGGCGCGCCAATTTAAGTTATGGGCGAGGCGCGACCCGGAGGCTCCCAATGGGAATGGTTATCCTCTCTTATTGACGCAATTATCAGACAATTCAATCATATTGAGCGCGGACCCTGGCCAGAGGGTTCAGGTTGGGCGGCTTGCCAAGGGTTTGAGCCAATTAGAAGCGCAGGCGAAGAAGCAACAAAAGCAAGATGTTAGCCAATCTGATTGGTATGACGGCCGTAATCATAAGCAGACGCTTTGTGCTTCGCCTTTAAATGGAACAGCGCTTTCGCTCGCTGAAGTTCTGTCTTATCTCAAGAAAGAGATTGGGCTTAAATCTATTTCTAAAGGTCTGTTTAAAGCGGTATTGCTTCGATGGGCTGCCCCTTCGATCGCATTGCTCGGTATCGGCGCGGCCATTTGGATGTTTGTGGATAGGCAAAACGTAAAGGAAACGCCTGGTCCAGCGGCTCAGAATCAATTGCAAAAAACATCTGATCCATTAAATGATAATGATCAGCCGCCTCAGGGCGCCAAAGGCGAGCCGCTCGCAAAAGACGAGGTGATTAGCCTGCTTCAAAGCGATACGGGCCCCAGGGCCATGAGGCATTTCGCGCTGATCGCGGGTGTGTGCAGCTATGAGGGCGAGCACCGCTTAAACTCTCCGTGCCGCGACGCGAGGGCCATGCGCGATGTGCTGATTCAGGATTATGGCTACCAGCCTGGGGATATTTTATTTTTGGTCGATAAGCCCGAGCCCGGCGAAAAGGTGGATGGAGTGCCCACCGCCGAGGCCCTGAAGAGCAAGGTGGAGCGCTTTAGGAATCAATTTGATCAAATTGATAACATTAGCTTTCTATTTTATTACTCTGGGCACGGCGGGTATATCCAGGGGGCGCAACTGGATTTCGGCGTGCTCGAGCCCTCTGGATTCTTTACGGCGCTGAAGGATTTGCCCTACGAGCACCGGGGCTGGGGGATGCAGCGCCTTGTCGACGATATTAAGAAAGGCGTTCCTGCGCGGCATATCATGGTCATTTTGGATGCGTGTTACGCGGGCTGGGCAGGCGCAAAGGGGGAAGGCGAATTCGATGATCGGGTGCGCTCGCTGTGGAAGGAACGGGCGGAAGTTGTTCTTTCGGCGGGCACCAAAGGCCAGCGGGCTTGGGAAGATGAGGCGGAGCAGAAGGCGTGGGCGTGGGATGGCCATTCGGCGATGACGGCTTTTGTGCTCGAGGGGCTGCGGGTGAATTCGGAGGGGCACGCGGGAGGCGATCGCAATCAGGACGGTATCGTGACCGATGAAGAGCTGTATGGCTTCGTGCGGGAGCGCGTGCCCGCGTCTGTGAAGCAGCTTAAGCGGGCAGCCCAGACACCGATGATGTTCCGGCTCGATCATAGCTATGCGAAGTCGGGCCAGTTTCTGTTTGTGCCTCAAAAAAAGGGCAATCCGCTCTAGTTCAAACGTCCGCGGGCAGAGCGTTCGATTGAGACAATATTTCCCCAGGTGGCTCCGCTCGCCTATGCTGCGCAAACAGCATGGCGGAGCAGCAGAGATACCGGGTACTCAAGCGTTTGGCGGCCGGCGGCAT
>CAZICM010000119.1:0-6178 GCA_964537685.1 uncultured Polyangiaceae bacterium | reverse complement strand
GCTTGAAATTAAGCCCTGTCGCGGCGAGATCGGCAATCGCTTGAGGATCTTCAGGATCGACATTGCCGCACATCGGCGCGGGCCCAACGGGCTGGCCATCGGTAATCAATAAAATAGCCGATGTTTCACCTGGATTTTGCTGTGCGACTTCAATGCCTTTTAGGATTGCGCCGCCCAGCGCGGGATAAATGGGCGTCGAGAAACCATCCGGATTTTGATTGTTCAAAGCCATTTCAACTTCGGCCGCGTGCGCCGGGAGCTCGCCAAAGGGAACCACAGGATCTTTGTAGGCGAATTGATCGCAGGTCGATTCATTGGGAAGCGGGAAGAAATTGAGCGCGACGCTTATGCCGGCCGATTTTGGATCATTTAAAAAGCCCGAAAGCCCTTGTTTTGCCGAGCCCCATTTATTTCCCGTGGTCATCGATTGAGATTTATCGAATGCAATATAGAGATTCAGAGGCGCGGCCACGGCTTCCTCGGTAATCAGCCCGCATGCCGCATCAGGATCGGGCGCTGCATCCGTTTCAATGCCGCCGTCGCCGAATACATCGCCCGAGCTCGAGCTCGATGTATTGCCGCTGCTTGTATTGCCGGAGCTGCTCGATGTTGCATTGCCCGACGCCGTTCCTGAACCCGAACCCGCAGGAATATCGCTGTCCGGCGCACACGACGCGGCCACCGCCGCAAAGGCAATGCTCGCCATAATCATCGGAATAACTGCACGCCCAATCAAAGTGTATTTCATTTCAAGTGCCTCTCTTCTCAATATTTTTTGACACGAAGAGAAGATCGATAAAGCCAGGCTACGTCAAGTGCTAGTTAGGCCGCGCCGCTGCCGCAAAGCGTCAATGATCGGAGGATAAAAATCGCCGATGAATAAAGAAAAGCATCTTGTCAAATCCAAAGACATACCGGCAGAATTGGCTCATGCATAAACACGTCTTTGTAGGCTTGGGTTTTACCATTGTGTTCGGCATCGGAGCGGCCGCGGGCTGCGCTGACAGCGATGCGGTCACATCAAGCGGAAGTGGCTCGGGAAGCGGCTCGGGATCGGGCTCCAGCAGCACCAGCACTTCGTCGGGCTCGGGATCGAGTTCATCGGGTATGACGTCGTCATCGGGCGGTGTCTGCATGCCTGGTCAAACGCAGGCTTGCTACACCGGCGGCGCGGGCACCGAGAATGTGGGTACGTGCAAAGGCGGCACGCAAACGTGCTTGGCCGACAGCACATGGAGCACCACATGCGACGGCGAAGTCACGCCAAAGATGGAGGATTGCGCGACGCCCGAAGACGAAGAGTGCGATGGAACGCCCAACGAAGTGATGGATTGCGGCGTTTGCACGCCCGGTGATACGCAGGCTTGTTATTCGGGAGATCCCGCAACGCAGAACGTGGGTATTTGCGTGGGCGGTATGCAGACCTGCGATAACGCGGGAATGTGGGGCAATACCTGTGGTGGTGAAGTCACGCCCATGCTCGAGAACTGCGGAACGCCGGAAGACGACGATTGCGACGGCGAAGCCAATGAATTGGCCGATTGTCCCTGTGCGGCGGGCTGTCCGGCAGGTAGCTACGATATCGATGGAAATCCGCTGACGGGTATGTGCGGATGCGAATATCAATGCAATTTTATTTCCAACAATGATCCGATTGACGACACGTTCACGGATCAGAACTGCGATGGCACCGATGGCCCGGCCGAGCAATGCGTCTTCGTTTCGGCCAGCGAAGGAAGCGATTCCAACAATGGGACGCGGCTGATGCCCATGCAGACCATTGGAGCGGCTATTCAGAAGGCTTCAACGCTCGGTTTGCCCGCAGTGTGCTTGTCGGGCGAGATTTATAACGAAAATGTGACGGTTGTATCGGGAATCAGCATTCTCGGCGGCTTCGATCATACCGATCCCGATTTTAAGTTCAGGCGCAAGATGGGCGTTGTGTCAACCGTGCAGGCATCGGGTATTGTCTTTAATGCGCCTCAAATCGATTTGCCGACCTCCATCGCCGGTATCGAAATTCAGGCGATGTCCAATAACCAGCCCAGCAATAGCACCTATGGCATTCGTTTGGGCGGGGGTATGGATACTCTTACGGTTACGCTCAATACGATCAGCGTTGGATCTGGGGGCAATGGTATAAATGGAGTGGACGGAGCTCCCCACGCGAATCCTACCGCAGGAAATGGGAATAACGGTTCCGCGGGCGCCGAGCAAAGCAACAACTCGGGCTTTGGCGGCGCGGCTCCCAACTGCGCCGTACCTGGGGGCAAGGGTGGCGACGGTGGTGCCGACTCGGCCAGCGGACAGAATGGCAATCCAGGAACTGGCGGAACCCCTGGCGGCAACGGTGCTGGGTCCAATGGCTGTACACCCGCCATCGGCTCACCGGGAACGCCTGGGGGTAATGGCCAGAACGGTGCCAATGCGATGCAGGGCAACGCGGGTACGGGCGGAAACGCGCTTGGAACGATTATCGGACAGATGTACGCGGCGGCGGCCGGCCAAAATGGCATCGTGGGCGGCAATGGAAACGCAGGCGGCGGCGGCGGCGGCGGCGGCGGCGGAAGCGGCGGCGGCCTATGCTTTAACGCTTGGGACAAGGGCGGCGGCGGCGGAAGCGGTGGTTGCGGCGGCCTAGGCGGCAATTTCGGTAACGGCGGCGGCGGCGGCGGTGGAAGCTTTGGTATTTTCGCGGCCGGTGGCAAGGTTACCGTCACAAAGAACACCATCACGACAAGCAGCGGCGGCAATGGTGGCAAGGGCGGTAATGGCTCTTTGGGCCAAAACGGAGGCGTTGGTGGCAACGGTGGCGCCAACAGCGACGATAGCGGCCCTGGTGGCAAGGGTGGTAATGGTGGCAAGGGCGCGGCCGGTGGCCCTGGCGGCGGCGGCGGTGGTGGACCGAGCGCATGTCTTGCCCGCTCGGGCGCGGTTACTTTCCAATTTATGACCAATACGTGCGTGGTGGGCGTGCCCGGCTTTGGCGGCGCGGGTGGCACCAATCCTGAAGGCGGCATTGGCGGCGCTGGCAATAACGGCACCGCAAACGCCAATCTGCAGATCAACTAGCCGTTTTTGGGGTCAATACGGTTGTATTGACGGAGAGGCCGCTTGAAATTCCCTCGCTGGATACTCGCCTCGGCCCTGGCCATTCAGGCGGCCTCCCCTTCCATTTCGTTTGCATTACCCGTCAATTTTATCCAATCCCAAACGAACGCATTGCTTCCATTTTCGTACGCATTTGCTCCGAACCCCGGGCCGCGGACGGAACTGCGCACGGATTGGATTATCGCGGGCGGCATTGCAATGTGGGGCGGCTATATCCCATCGGCTGCTATTGCATGGGTGGGCGTGCGCTCCAATTGCGAGCTTCAAGGCCGGCTTCCAAGCTGCAATGAAGGGCTTGGCTTCTATCCGCTCAACATTCCCTTTGCTGGGCCGTTCGTGGGTCTCTACACGCTCAAGCCCAATGGCTTGGAGAGCGCGGGCTTAATCGCCTTGGGCACCTTGCAGATCGCGGGCTTTGGCGTGCTGCTTACGGGGCTTCTCTGGCCCCGCGAAGTCAAACCCGCGCAGGCCCTAGCTCCGCCTTCCATTGTCCTATTGCCTCAAATCGGCCCGGGCGCGATGGGCCTCCATTTGCGCCTGAGCACATTTTAATCGGGCATTGACGCCCATTCAGAGCGGCATAGGCTTGGCGCATGCATTTTTCTTCCATGTCTAATCGTCAATTCAATAGCCCGCTGCGTGGCCGATCCAGTGGGTTTTTTATGGGCATCGGCTGTGTGCTTCTTTCATTTTCGCTCTATGCCGCGGGCTGTTCCGATGACCCGCAAACAAGCGGCGGCACGGGCGGAAACAGCTCTTCCAGCACTAGCTCGACTTCATCCTCTGGAACGGGGATGGGTGGAAATGGAACGGGCGGCGCGGGCGGCGCGATGCAGGCCGAATGCAATCCAATGCCCAATACAAGCAATCCGGCTCCCACCAATATCGAATCCGCTTCGGCCACAGTGCTGGATATCAATGGCAATGCTCTTTCCAGCGTTTTGGTTCAAGTATGCGGCCTCGATCAATGCTTTAACGGTGAAACAAATGCCAATGGAATTGCTTCCGTAATTGTCAATAAAGACATGAAGAAGCCGGCGTTTAAATACGGCGGCCTTTCACAGAGTGGAACGATTACAGGCAAATTCGCGACGCTGCTCGCGGCTGGTAAAAACGATTTGGGCAATATCGTCACGCTGGAGCTTCCGGCCTCGGGCTCGCCGCTTATGGCTGGAAAGAGCGCTGTTTCAGGCGGCGTAACGCTTACGCTGGCCCCCGGCGCGGGCATTTCGCACGACTCCATTGTGTATGATTCCGACGATCTTCAAGCCTTCCGGGCGGAGCAGGTTCCCATGGGCCAAGAGCCCGCGGGATTGGATCCGGCGCTTAAATTGGAGCTTTTGTTCGCGGTATCGCCGATTGATTCGTTCTTCTGTCCGCCTGCGCAGGTGACAGTGAACAATTCACCGAAATGGGCGGCGGGTACGGCTGTGGAATTCTTTGTGCTCGGCCTGAGTATTGGTGAAGAATTCGCGCCTTATGGCGAATGGGCCAAGGTAAGCGACGGCGTGGTTTCGGCCGATGGAATGACGATTTCTACATCTGCTGAAGGCGGGCTCCCTGTGCTTTCAGCTTTTGGTATTCGTAAGAAATAAAATCGTATTGAATTTTTAATCCCGCCTCTTATTCAATTCCCGGCAAATATCTCTGCCCATTTTCTTTTTCCCTGGGCCTCGCGCTCTCGGGCCTCGGCGTTTCTGTGTCGAGTTCCAACAGCCCTTGCGCCGGCGCTAAATGCAAATGAACCCGCTTCCCCGCAAGAGCCGCGCCTGCCGCATTCAAAGCCAATTCAGCGCGATTGTTCGCTTTCGATAAATGCATCAATACAACTGTTTTTACTTGATCGCCGAATGTTTTTATCAATTCGGCCGATTGCTCATTCGATAAATGGCCGCGCGCCGATAAAATCCTTCGCTTTAGATGCCGGGGATATGGCCCCCGATCGACCATTTCTACATCATGATTGGATTCGATGAGGACAATATCGCTGTGGCCAAGATGTTCGGGCAAGGCGGGAGGCACTTCGCCTAAATCGGTCGCGATCGAGGCTTTGCGGCGGCCATCGGAAATGGTGAGCGATACTTGCGGAGCATCGTGAGGCAATGGAAGCGGCGATATCGTGAGCGCGCCAATTTCAAAGGCTTGCCTGGGATGAAAATAGCGAAGCCGCAGTTGCCCGGAAGGCTGGGCGTGGCGGACGGTCGACTCGCTCATGTATACGGGAAGATTGAATTTTTCTGCAATTCTTTTGTATTGGCCCAAATGATCGTCATGGGCGTGGGTAATCACGATGGCATCGAGCAGAGGCACCAAGCCCGCGCGGCTTAGCCTATCGAGCAGCGTATCAGGCGAAATGCCAGCATCCACGAGAATTTGAGTTCCCCCAGACGCGAATAGCGCCGCATTTCCGCTGCTTCCGCTCGCGAGCACGAAGACTTTCATGCGTGCCTGCAATGCTGGCTTGTTTTTGGCGCGGCGTGAAGATGAATTTTTAAGGGCTTGCTGCTTGCTAGAGGAGCGGAGAAAGAAGCTGTGCCGCGCCTTCGCGAAAAGCATCGAAAATAGAACGCCGGGCTAAATCGAGCGCGGTGATTTCCCGGCTCGCGGCCAAATCTTTTTCAAATTGGTGCTCCAGCACGCCCGCGAATTCTGAATCGTACACGAGGGCGCTCACTTCGAAATTCAGCCGGAAACTGCGGATATCCAGATTGGCCGACCCCACGACGCCCCATTCGGAATCCACAACCATCGTTTTTGCGTGCAATACAGAAGGCTGATATTCGTAAATGCGTACGCCTGCCTTTATTAATTGGGGATAAAACGATCGGATTGCATATTTCATCAGCCAAATATCGTTTTTTGAAGGCACGATCAGGCGCACATCGACACCCCGGAGCGCGGCGTTCGCGAGCGCGCGAAGCATAGGTTCATCCGGTACAAAATAAGGGCTGGTGAGATAACAGCGGGTCCGGCTCATCGCGACCGCGGCAAAAAATGTATGGCTGGTGGCGTTGGTTTCTTGATCTGGACCGCTCGGTAAAATGGCCACAGCGGCGCCAGTGCGCAC
>CAZICM010000118.1:0-6567 GCA_964537685.1 uncultured Polyangiaceae bacterium | reverse complement strand
CGATCGTGCCAACGTTGACGTGAGGCTTTGTTCGACTGAATTTCTCCTTGGCCATAACCTGTTCCTAACCTCGCAGCTTGAAGACGATCTCTTCCTGGATCGCCGCAGGTACCGGCGCGTAATGCGAAAATTGCATTGTGTGGGTCGCCCGTCCCTGCGTCTTTGACCGAACATCGGTCGCGTAACCAAACATCATGGCCAGCGGTACTTCTGCCTTAATTACTCGGGCATTGGCACGCTGGCCCATATCGAGAATTTTTCCCCGGCGCGCGTTTAGGTCACCAATGACATCGCCGAGATACGCTTCAGGACAGACAACTTCCACAGCCATGACCGGCTCCAGAAGCTGAACGCCTGCTTTTTCAGCGCCCTCTTGAAATGCCATTGATGCCGCTACCTCGAATGCGGGCGCCGAGGAGTCCACTTCGTGGTAGCTGCCATCAAAAAGCCTGACTTTCACATCCACGATGGGAAAGCCGCATAAAACACCGCGTCCCATCGCATCGCGAATTCCCTTCTCTACGGAAGGAATAAATTCTTTTGGAATCACTCCCCCCACAATGTCATTCACAAAGATAAGGCCCGCGCCGCGATCGGCCGGTTCCAAATCGATTTTCACATGGCCGTATTGGCCATGGCCGCCGGTCTGCCGGATAAACCGTCCCTCTACGTCAAACGCGCCACGGGTGATGGTTTCGCGGTAGGCAACTTGCGGCTTGCCAACATTGGCGTCGACTTTGAATTCACGCTTCAGCCTGTCGACGATGATCTCGAGGTGGAGCTCGCCCATGCCCGCGATAATCGTCTGACCTGTTTCTTCGTTGGTGTACGTGCGGAACGAAGGATCTTCCGATGTGAGCTTTTGAAGCGATAGCGCGAGCTTGTCGAGATCGGCCTTGGTTTTCGGCTCGATCGCGATCGAAATAACCGGATCGGGAAACTCCATGCGCTCGAGCAAGATGGGATGTTTATCGTCGCAGAGCGTGTCGCCCGTGCGCGTGTCGCGAAGCCCAACGGCCGCGTAGATGTTGCCCGAGTAGCAGATCTTCACATCCTCGCGCTTGTTGGCGTGCATTCTCAGCACGCGGCCCAGCCGTTCCCGCCTGCCCCGCGTTGAGTTCAATACCGATGCGCCGCTCTCCACTGATCCCGAATACACGCGGAAGAAGGTGAGATTGCCGTGCGGATCGTTCATGATCTTAAACGCGAGCGCCGCAAAAGGTTCGTCGTCGCTGGCTTTGCGGCGGACGACTTTGCTTTTGTTGTCGGGATGTGTGCCTTCCACCGGCTTAATCTCGAGCGGCGAGGGCAGAAGATTGACCACTGCGTCGAGAACGAGCTGAATGCCCTTGTTTTTAAAGGCTGCCCCGCAAAGCACGGGCACAAGCTCAAATGCGCGCGTCCCCGCCCGAAGTGCCGCGTAGATCTCCTCGTCGGTGATCTGCTCGACATGGCCGCCAATGAACTTCTCCATCACGGCCGTGCTCGAGTCCGCGCACACTTCGATCATCTTTTCGCGAAGCTCTTGGCACTTGGGGAGCAGATCTTGAGGAATTTCTTCCCAATCAATGCGCTGCCCCTTCGACTCTTCATCGAACATGGCAGCCTTCATCGAGATGAGATCGATCACCCCGCGGAACGATTCTTCAGCGCCGACTGGATAGTGAACTGCTACCGCGTTCGCGCCCAAGCGCTCGCGAATCGAATCCACGCACATGTCAAAATCCGCGCCGACCTTGTCCATCTTGTTGACGAACGCAATGCGCGGAACTTGATACTTGTCAGCCTGGCGCCACACCGTTTCGGTCTGAGGCTCAACGCCATTTCCACCGTCAAGCACGGCCACCGCCGCATCCAGCACGCGAAGCGAACGCTCGACTTCAATAGTGAAGTCGACATGGCCAGGGGTGTCGATGATGTTGATGCGGTGGCGCACGCCCTTTTGAGGTCCGGTAAGCGGTTCCCAAAAACAGTTGGTCGCCGCAGAGGTGATGGTGATGCCCCGTTCCTGCTCCTGGATCATAAAATCCATGGTTGCAGCACCTTCGTGCACTTCACCCATCTTATAGTTAACCCCGGAGTAATAGAGAATGCGCTCGGTGACCGTGGTCTTGCCCGCATCGATGTGGGCCATGATCCCGATGTTGCGCGTTTTCTCTAAACCATACTCCCGAGCCACTTTTAAGTTCTCCTCTTCCCTTCTCTCACTTCATTCGATTCGCTGATGCCGTCTGTTTAAGCGCGATTTAAGCGCGATGTGGGCACTTCAAAACGAGTTACAGCGCAGGATGCAAAACACCCTCTCCAGCCCTGCTTCGCCTCGATTTGGCGAGCGTGTGAACCTGGAGAGGGTGTCGGGGTACGGCTAGCTGATCGCTGCGGCATTGCCGCATCCGATCATTTTCCGATGCCGCGTCATTTTACGTCTTTTCACATGATTTATTGTCATGTGTCTCATGACGTGACGCAGGCGCTGTCCAGTAACCCGATCCTTATGTCGTGCCGCTCATCTCGTCTTCTGCTTCTCCCTAAGAACCCGCGACTACCAGCGGTAATGAGCAAAGGCTTTATTGGCTTCGGCCATCTTGTGCGTGTCGTCCTTCTTCTTCACTGCGTTGCCGCGGTTTTGCGCGGCATCGATCAGCTCTGAAGCAAGCCTTTCACGCATCGTCTTCTCCCCGCGCGAACGCGAGTAGAGAACCAGCCAGCGCATCGCCAATGCAACACGCCGCTCCGGGCGGACTTCGACGGGAACCTGATAGGTCGCACCGCCAACGCGCCGGCTCTTGACTTCCAGCTTGGGCTTTACGTTGTCGAGCGCCTTCCGGAACACCTCAATCGGTTCTTCCTTGAAGCGATCGCGGATGATGTCGAACGCGCCATACAAGATGCCTTCAGCCGTCGACTTTTTGCCGGCGTACATGAGGGAATTTGTAAACTTCGCGACGAGCTTGTCCTTGAACTTCGGGTCGGGAATGATCTTCCGCTTGGGGACTTCACGACGACGGGGCATGGTATTCCTTTATCCCTTTACGACTATGACTTCGGCCGCTTGACGCCGTACTTCGAACGCTTGCGATTGCGGTTCGCTTTGTTGGTCGAGCTCGGGCCTGAAGCACCGGACGCGTCCAAGGTGCCGCGTACCACGTGATAGCGGACACCGGGCAAATCCTTGACGCGGCCTCCGCGAATGAGCACCACCGAGTGCTCTTGAAGGTTGTGGCCCTCGCCGGGAATGTAACTGGTGACTTCCATTCCGTTGGTGAGGCGGACACGGCACACTTTGCGAAGCGCCGAGTTGGGCTTCTTGGGTGTCGTCGTGTAGACGCGCACGCATACACCGCGGCGTTGAGGGCACGATTTTAGCGCCGGTGAGGCCGTCTTGTAACGGGCCGCTTCCCGGCCGAAGCGAATGAGCTGATTAATAGTCGGCATGTTTCGTACGGATCCACCGGTAAGGATGGGGACGCGGAAGATACTCAGAAGTGGTGGTGTGTCAAGATGGCATTCGAACTACGTCCGAGAGCGTGGTCGAAAGCTTTACGGAGTTGGGCAAGGCGTTATAGCGTTCCCTTGGATTTCAAAGGTTATGGCCCACATCAGCCGAGCGGAGGCAGACCCAGCGAAACTGCCGATCTGTGTTTCGTCACCCGTCCCGTTGCGGCCAAACATGATTGAGAGTTGGTTTCCGTGAGCAAGAAGCTCTCCCGCGCAGAACGCAAGGAGCTCCGTCAAAAGGCGCTCAAGAGTCCCGTGCGCGCCCTGCGTCCGCAGGCGCAAAAGCAAGGTACTTCCACAAAAGAGGCTGCTGTAGAAGCCGCGAAACCTCAAGCGGCATCAGCGGCCATCAGCAAGGGGGATGACCGCCCTCGTAGTTCTCAGCCCGCCCGGTCTGTTTCGAAGAGCGCGGCTGGTTCTGCATCCGCGGCTGTCTCTTCCTCTGCTTCAAAACAAGAAGTTTCCGCGCCGGCAGGCAGCGATAAAAAAACGCGCAAGCCTCATATCGCCGCGGTGCTTTCCGCGCTGGTCATCGGAGCAGGACTTGTTTCTTATCTAGGCCCGAAACTAGGTGAATGGAGTAAGCGCCCAAAGGACGAGATTAAGGCCGAATCCCAACAGGCTCCGCCCGCACCGACCAAACAAGAAGCGCCTCCGCCGGCCCCTGTAGAACATGCGGGCGATGCTCCTTCAAACGGCACGGCCGCCCCCGCGAATGAAGCCCCGAGCGCCGCGCCTCCCGTTCCAGCGACCGAAGCCGCGCCTTCAGCCTCCGCAGCGGCAAGCGCTTCATCCCCGCCGGCTTCCCCCAGCAGCGCGCCATCGGCCTCCGCCGCTCCTTCCGCCTCGGCAGCTCCCAAAACACCCAAGAAGCCGAAGCTCGGAGCTCCAAAAATCGTAACGGAGGATCCGTACAACTGAGCCTGCGACTCATTTAAGCTACGTGGCAAAGGATATTTCACGATGTCAGGTTCGCTTTTCTCGAAGACTTCATCGCATCTCTCTTGCTTGAGCGGGAACACTCGCCGCCTGCGTTTGCGCGCGCAGGACAAAAAGACGCCTGCTGCGGCTGTTGTTGTGGCGCTCTCGTGCGGTATTTGCGGCTTTCTTGCGGCCGATCATGCAAGTGCTCAACAGCCCGTTTCCGCGCCGCCCACAGCATCGGCAACAGCCAGCGCGGCCATGCCTGCACCACCACCGCCTTTACCGCCGCCTGGCTCAGCGAGCGCGGTTCCTCCGCCTCCGGCAACGACAGCGGCGCTTCCTCCTCCCCCTCCGCCTCCAGTTTCTGGCCCCGCGGCGAGTGGAAGCGCTGCACCGCCTCCCGGCTACGGACCTTACGGCCCTTACTATTATCCCTACCCGTACTACGGAGCACCCTATTCAACGGAGACGCCTGCACCGCCTCCACCTCCGCCTCCGCCTACAAAACGAGCCAATCCCGCCATGATGGGCATCGGCATCGCGATGACGTCTCTGGGCATCGTTGGCGTGCTTTCTGGACTGGCTTCGTTTGCCACGGCCAACAACCGCATCGACATCTATTGCGACGGCGGATTTCAATGCGGAACACGCGATGACGAAGATCTTCAAGTCGCAGGCGGCGTTCTGATGATCGTCGGCGGAGTCTTCGTCGCAGGGGGCATTCCACTCTGGGTTATCGGAGCAAAGCGCGTTCCCCTAAAAGACGGCGAGAACCCCGAAAAGAAGCCCTCTGAACCAAGCCCGCCTCCCGCGCAGGCAACACTGAAAATCGGCCCGGGATCGGCGGGAATTCAAGTCTCGTTCTAATCTACGGCTGACCCGGCTTTAGCTCCTTCAGCTCCTTTTTCTTCTTGCCCTTAATTCGCCGCTCACCTTCCCCGCGGCTCTCTGTCATGTGATGAAGCACATGAAAACGGCCGCCCCGCGACAGCGAATCGCCTTTTACGCGGCCCCGGGCAAGCTCGATCAAACGCTGCTGCGCCCGCACCGGCACAGCCGAATTATGCGGCACCGCCCGCTGATAACTGCCATCCGGCAAGAGCTCCCAGGTCTTGCTGCTGTCCGCCATCAGAATGTTCACGATATCAACGGCCCGCTCACGAATCTGCGCATCCAAAATAGGCACAAGCACTTCCACGCGCTGATGAAAATTCCGCGGCATCCAGTCTGCACTCGAGATGAAGACTTCTTCGCTGCCGCCGTTTGCAAAACGGAACACGCGCGCGTGCTCGAGGAAACGATCGATAATCGCCCTCACCGTGATGCGCTCTGAAAGACCGGCAATCCCAGGCTTGAGGCAGCAAATACCGCGCACACACAGCCGGATATCCACACCCGCCTGAGACGCCGTGTACAGCGCGTCGATTACGTCCACATCCACAAGCGAGTTCATTTGCGCGACGATTTCGGCTTTCCGTCCCGCTTTGGCGTGAGCCGTCTCGCGGGCGATCAGCCCCAAAATAGCCTCGTGCAGCCCCAGCGGCGCCACAACAAGGCGGTTCCACTTCGGCGGCGCGCTATAGCCCGTCAGCAAATTAAAGAGCGAAGTCACATCCTCACCGATCTCCCGGTTGGCCGTTAAAAGGCTCAGATCGGAATAGACGCGCGCCGTGTGCTGATTGTAGTTGCCCGTTGAAAGATGCACGTAGCGGCGCAGCCTGTCCTGCTCGCGCCGTACGACCAGCATGGCTTTGGCGTGCGTTTTCAAGCCCAATAACCCGTAGATCACCTGCACACCGCTCTGCTCCAGCGTGCGCGCCCACTGGATATTGCTGGCTTCGTCAAAGCGGGCCTTGAGCTCCACAATCGCCGTTACTTGCTTGCCGTTTTCCGCGGCTCTAGCCAATGCCTTGACAATCGGCGAATCGCCTCCCGCGCGGTACAAAGTCTGTTTGATCGCAAATACGTTTGGATCGTCCGCCGCGCGCGACACCAGCTCAACCACCGGATCAAACGAATCGTAAGGATGATGAAGCAGCACGTCGCGCTCGCGGATCACCGCGAAAATATCGTCGGCATCGCGCAGCGGTGGCAGCACCTGGGGCGTAAATGGCTCGTCGCGCATCTCGCGCCTCTCGTCATCGG
>CAZICM010000117.1:7524-9025 GCA_964537685.1 uncultured Polyangiaceae bacterium | reverse complement strand
GTATCGGTGCATTGGTTGGTGTGCCCGCGCTGGCGGTGAGTTCTACGGTGATCACAGCGGGCGTTGCGAATACGCTTGCGGGCTGGCAAGGATTGTGGCAATCGCTGGCTACGGGTGGCAGCAGTGGGCCGCCGGGTGTGAGCGCCGGGCCGGCCGCGCCAACGTCCCATAGTCCGCTGGGCAAAGCACTGGAAGCGGCAGGCCATACCAGGCCCCCCGGAGCTGCCGCGCATCACATCGTGGCGAAAAACGCCCCGGGAGCCGCCAAATCAAGTGCCATCTTGCAGAAGTTCGGAATCAATCTTGACAGCGCGGATAATGGTGTGTTTCTACCTGCCACATCGTCGAGTCCGAATCCACTGGGCGCAGCCGTGCATTCGAAGTTGCATACAGGTGAATATTATAAAGCCGTGAACTTAGCATTGAGCGAAGCTAAATCGGGCGACGAGGCGGTTAGTATTCTTGCCGCAATTAGACTGCAGCTTCTTAAGGGAGGTTTTCCATGACTCGACACATTACATCCAAAGTATATCGATTCTGGGAGGGAGAGGAGTTTGAAGTCCTTTTACCTGTAAACGACTGTGATTTTGATCGGTTAACTTTTGACGGTAGCCTGTTGAGGGATACGTGGAAACCCGTCGCGGTCAAGCGCGTCAAAACAAATGAGAACGGTAAGATACTATTGGCTAGTGATTTTCCTGGTGGCTCATTGGGAGATCTCATTGTTAGTAGTCATGCTAGAGCACTTATCGGATCAGTCCTGGAACAGTATGGTGAACTCTTGCCGCTGACATGTGATGAGGGAGATTTCTGGACGTTAAATGTGACATCCCTGGTCGATGCGTTGGACGAAGCGATGTCTGAGATACTCCGAGCTCCAACCAGCGATCGACTGTTGATGGTATATAAACATGCATTCAGGCCCGAGAAGCTTAGAAACGTCATGCTTTTCAAGCTACCGCAATTGAAGCGGAGCACTGTCTTTGTCACCGATGAATTTGTCAATTTGATCAGATCAAAGGATTTAGTTGGACTAAGATTTAAACAAATCTGGGCTCCAGACTGATATCCCGCTACCAATCTCGCTACCCATACCTTCACACCGCGCCCCAATGAACCCGAAAACCACGCGCTAACGGCGGGGCCGCCTCCGCCTATGCTTTCCGATAGACAGCTAAACGCCGGTTTAACCCTTGGATTGCTTCAAGGTATTGTTCCAGGCGCGGCTGCGCTCGATGCCACACAGCGGGCCGCGGGCGTTGCAAGGGGGTCGGAAAAAATTTTTCGAGCTTGCTTTTTGATGGATAAGCGATGCGTCAAGCGGGAAGAAATGCTCAAACGCGGCCAACATCGATGAGCGCTCCATGTTCGCATGCTCAAGGGCGGCCGGTATCGAAGCGCGCTCCATATTCAGATGGTGAAAAGCCGCTCACATCGAAGCGCGCTCCGTTTTCACATGGTGAAAAGCGATCCACCCCGCAGCGCGCCCCGTTTTACCATG
>CAZICM010000117.1:0-7424 GCA_964537685.1 uncultured Polyangiaceae bacterium | reverse complement strand
GTGAAAAGCCGCCAACCCCGCAGCGCGCCCCGTTTTACCATGGTGAAAAGCCGCCAACCCCGCAGCGCGCCCCGTTTTACCATGGTGAAAAGCCGCCCCCATCGAAGCGAGCTCCGTTTTGCCATGCTTACACGCCTTTGCCTGTCTGTCGGGCGCCGTAGAAAAAGACGAAGGCGGCTCCTCTTTGGGAACACCACGCCCATGAACGAGGCAGGTCAGGCTCGTTGTGTCTCTCGGCGCCGTTTTCACCGAGATATGGGAGAATCATTGTGACGAAAAATTCACTGATTCAATCGCTTGGCACTTGTATTGGGGCATGGGATGGCATCAAGGCAAGCGAGTGCCTCGTCATCTTGCACACAGTGTTCGAGATTGAGGATATGGACAAGGTTGGTATTCATGTCTTCTTGCACGCTTCATTGAGCAAAGCATATGGCGCAGACCGTTTTGCTGCGTGTTTTGGATGCGAAGGCAGTAATGTCTGTATTCTTTTTTGAGAGCGTACATAGGGGAGGTTTATTGTTGGGAGATGGAATCATGGCTCGCTCTAATTATGGCATGCCGCACAATCTTTTCTCGGTCCGAAATCCTTTTGAATCCCTGGCTGAGGCATAGTGCGGTGATGTATCCAGCAGATTTGCGCGAGAGTTACCAATCAATAATGATAACGAAAAAAACACTGCCGACAAGGACTGCAAAACATATCCATACAACTATGATGAAAGCAGATTTTTCTCGCCTTGCCTGCGCGATAGCCTCCTCCCTCAGGCGCGCATCTCGGTTCCATTCATATTCCGCTCGGTTCACCTGCTCCACATGCTCTACTACTTCTCGCGCTGCCCGGTCTAATGCTCGCTTCCATCTTTCCTCATCTGCATGTTCAGAAACCAAACCCTCCAATTGTGTCCGTTCCTGCTCTAGTCTGCGCGCTTCCTCTTCTGCTCGTTCCTGCTCTAGTCTGCGCGCTTCCTCTTCTGCTCGTTCCTGCTCTAGTCTGTGCGCTTCCTCCTGTGCCTGCGCCCGCCTTTCCCGCTCCGCGTGGGCATCTGCCTCCATTAGCTTCAACACTTCCGCTTCGATTCCATCCACTACATTCAGCCATGCTTCATCTTGATCTTTCCAGGCATTCACTGGTTTGGCTTCCATCGGCAACGCCTGGATGCATGCAATGTCCGTTCGCTTCCATCCGCATGGTCGCACAATCACCGGCACCACCCGCGCCTCCCCATGTTCGTGCCGTTCCATCGCCCGCTTCATTTCCTTCTCATGACAATACTCCGAATGGAAGAAATCCGCGCTAATCAAAAATACGACCAGGCGGGCTTCCAGCAGATGTCTCTCTATTTCAACTTCCCACTTAGCTCCGCTCGGAATCAGCCCATCGTGCCAAATACTGATCAATTTTTGCTTTTCAAGTATGCCCAAATGCTTGACGAGTTCTTTTCTATAAGCTTCATCCGCATGGGCATACGCAACAAAAACCGGGATAGCCATATCCACTCCGCAAAGCTGGACCGGAGCGCGCTTGTAGTCAAACCCTCGGGCAAATGCAAGATTTTTATTGAAGCGGCTGAATCTTTTATAAATCAGTTGTTTCGAAATGGGTGCCAGATATTTGGAAACCATGTGCTAAGCAATTCAATTCGAATCAGTTTCCTCAAATCACCAATCAATGACCGAAGAACCTGCAAGGCGCCTGTTTCATGGGACCCCCACCACGAGCGATTTGCTGAAGGATGGTGTTGGAATGAGAGGCGTCATGCCGGCTATAATGGGGAAAGGTGAGGACGACGTTGTTCAGGGCTCCAGCAACCAGCTTTTTATCGAATGTCCACTGCGCCCACAAGGTTTCATATTGATGATCGGCGTCGCAGCGTTCTTTTAAGGCTTTTTCCAACTCCAGATCGAACATGAGCGCTGCTTAAATCGGTTGAGCACGAATGTCCAGATCTTTGTTCATGCTGAAAGAGGTCCCCAATACAGGTTGACTCATCCCCACGGCGCCCACCCGATTCGAGCCCCACGGCATTAAAAAACCTCTTCCCTCCGCCCCGCTTCCGTGTACAGTCCCCGCCCACCATGAGCCCCACCATCCAAGAATGGCTAAACCTCGCCGTGCGATGGGCACACGTCATCGCCGCTATTATGTGGATCGGAGATTCCTTTCTGTTTATGTGGCTCGATAGCCAGCTCCGTAAACCCACCCGCTCCCTCCAAGGCGATGTCGTCGGCGAACTCTGGATGGCTCATAGCGGCGGTTTCTATGAGGTCGTCAAGCGAAAAAGCCTCGATGCCCTGCCCCCAGAATTGCATTGGTTTAAGTGGGAGTCCTATTCCACTTGGATCACCGGCTTTCTGCTGCTTATTATCGTCTATTATCTGGGCGATCGGGCCATGCTCCTCGAAGCCGGTTCCCATCTCTCCCATCGCACCGCCGTCGCCATTAGCCTCGGCCTCTTGGCCGCGACCGTCGCCCTCTATGACCTTCTATGCCGTACCCCTCTGGTCAAGGATGGCCGTATCTTCGGCATCGCCGGCCTCGCCCTCGCCGTCGGCGCCGCTTATGGAATCACCCGCTGGTTTACTCCACGCGCCGCCTTCCTTCAACTAGGCGCTATGCTCGGCACCCTTATGGCCTCCAATGTATTCTTTCGTATTATCCCCGCCCAAAAGCATATGCTGGCCTCTACCCGCGAGGGCAAACCCGTCGATACTTCCTATGGTGCCCGCGCCAAACAGCGCTCAACCCATAACCATTATCTTACCCTGCCCGTCTTGTTTACAATGCTCTCCAACCACTTCCCAACGCTCTATGGCCATCCATACCCTTGGGCCATCTTGGGGCTTTTGTTTATCGCCGGCGCAGGCGTTAAATATATCATGAACTTCCGCAGGCGAAGCCATCCCGTGGTTTTAGCCGGAACCACCGCCGCGCTCATTGCCGTCGGAATCATGACCTCTCCCAAAGCCCTCGCCATCGACGCCTCCTATGCCGAACGGCCCAAAGTCTCGTTTGCAACCGCCCAAATGATCATCCAAACCCGCTGCGTCACCTGCCATGCCGAACAGCCCACCAATCCTTCCTTTATCGCCGCTCCCCAAGGCGTGATGTTCGATTCGCCCGAACGTATAGCCGCCTATGCGCCCCGTATCTTTGTACGGGCCGTTCATACCAAAACCATGCCTCTCGGCAATTTAACCTTTATGACCGATGAAGAACGTCTCTTGCTCGGCGCTTGGGTCGCGCAGGGCGCCGATATTTTAGCCGAAGGACCGGTCGACATTCCCGCGCCCAAAGCCGTTCCCCGGGTCTATTCGAGTCCAGCCGAAGAGGCCCGCGTCATCTTTAGCGAACGCTGCACACCTTGTCATGGCCCCGAAGGAAGAGGCGACGGCCCATCGGCCTCGTCGCTCAACCCGAAGCCCCGCAATTATCATGATTTAGCCTGGCAAGAGAAAGCCACGGACGAGGGAATTGCCAAAGCCATCTTGGAAGGAGGCGCGGCAGTCGGGAAATCGACGGTCATGCCTTCCAATCCCGATCTCGAAAAGAAGCCTGAAGTGGTCCGAGAATTGGTCAAAGTCATCCGGGGGTTTGCAAAGCCATGAGCGAGCTGGTCATTCGGGGACGCCGCATTTTATTGCCCGGCGGATTGGGCGAAGCCGCGCTGCATATCCGCGATGGACGCATTGCGGACATCACAAAACCCGATGAAATAGGCACACCTGGGCAACTCGTGGACGCCGGCGATCTGCTCGTCACGCCTGGGGTTGTGGACAGCCATGTACATATCAACGAACCCGGCCGCACCGAATGGGAAGGCTTTGAAACGGCCACAGCGGCGGCGGCGGCGGGAGGAATTACCTCTGTGGTCGACATGCCGCTCAATTGCATACCCGCGACGGTATCGAAAGCGGCGGCGGAAGAAAAACTAAAGAGCTTGGACGGCAAATTATCGGTGGACGTTGCCTTTTGGGGAGGCGTGATTCCAGGCAACACGGGGGAACTACCGGGCCTTCGGGACTTTGGCGTACCTGGGGCCAAGTGTTTTTTATGTCCCTCGGGCGTGGACGAATTTCCCTGTGTAACCCGGGCCGATTTAGACGCGGCGATGCCAGTGCTTCGGGATTTGGGGCTTGTGTTGTTGGTCCACGCCGAGCTTCCGGGCCCCTTAGAGAAGGCGGAAGCGATATTGACGGCGGAGAAAGCCGATCCCCGCCACTATTCCACCTATTTACGATCGAGGCCCAACGCCGCGGAAGACGAAGCGATAGCGATGGTGATCGAACTCTCGAAGAAGCATCGATGCCGGACGCATATTGTGCATTTATCGAGCGCATCGGCACTACCCATCTTAAGGGCGGCGCAGGAAGAAGGCGTACCGGTCAGCGTCGAGACCTGTTTGCATTATTTAAGCTTTAGCGCGGAAGAAATCGCCGAGGGAGCGACGCAATACAAATGCGCGCCGCCCATCCGCGAGCGGCAAAACCGGGAGCAATTATGGCGAGGGATTGAAGCTGAGGTCATCGGCATGGTCGTTTCGGATCACTCGCCGTGCACACCTAACTTAAAGCGGCAAGAGAGCGGCGATTTTATGGGAGCATGGGGAGGGATATCGGGATTACAGCTCGGCTTATCGGTTTTATGGACCCAGAGCAAGGAACGGGGCAAGGGTGTGGGGGAGATCTTCCGATGGAACGCGGAGGGACCTGCGCGGCTAGCGGGATTGGGGGAGCGCAAGGGACAAATCATAAAGGGTTATGATGCGGATTTGGTATTGTGGGATGAGAAGGCCACGTTTGAGGTCAAGGGCGAAGCGATAAAGCACCGGCATAAAGTGACGCCTTATGCGGGGCGGACCTTGCATGGGATAGTACATCGCACCTGGGTGCGTGGGCGCGTGGCGTATGATCGGGAAGAAGGAGTAGCGAAGAGACCGGTGGGGGGATTTATGGGAGTGTAAGCGGGGGAGACGCTGCGGAGGAAGCGGAAGCTTTCGGCTCGGACGGCCAAACCTTGCCGCATCGCAAACCCGGAAAGCCTTCTTCCGGCCTGCAAACCAAACCCTTGCCACATTCGTCATCCGTGCGGCAAGAACGGCAGCGCCCCTCTACACAGTTATAGGCATAGCAATCATCGGCGGCACTGGGAATGCCAGGCAGGAAGCCCGAAGGCAGTGGAGGGGGCGGTGGAGGGGGCGGCCGGATAACGCATGGGCTGCCGTATTTTCCCTTTCCAGGAACGGTGCAGATATCGCGGTCACAGAAGCCGGATGAACATTCGGCATCCACCGTGCAGTTTTTTTGAGACTGCGCGCTGCTTCCGGTTACCGATGAGCTGGGCGGCTCGGCGCCGGTTTTGGGAATTGTTGATGCGATGGCCGGCCCCTCGGCGCCAACAGAAACGGCGTCTTGGCCGGCGCTGCATCCCACACCCGCAAAACAAAACCATAAGGCGATTCCAACGCTATTCTTATGCATCAATTGCAACCGGGAGCATTGCCCCCCGGCCCTCCTAGGAATCACATATACACCGGTCCCTATTCGCCAAAGCGGAAGCGACGCGCGCGGGGTGATCGGCGCCAGGGCGTAGGCCGCGAGCTCCGTACCCATCTAAATGCCTTCGTGATTCATCGACGAAGGAAGATGAATCGCGAAGGCATCCGGGAGAAAAGGAGGAGCCCGAGCCCGCAGCGCCGATCACCCCCAAGCGGCGCGACGCTCCATCAAACCAAAGCTCTTCATGATGTACTTCCTCTACAAAGCTAAATGGCCGGCTGAACGCATTTTGATCACAAACCGCAAACGATTTCCAAAATAGTTTCCATGTTTCCGGCGTCTCAGCCCCTCTTCCGGCCCCTTTAATCCGCTTTTACCCAATGCAAAACGTTCTACATGTCGCAAACGGCAGTGATCGGGCGATGTAGAAGCTTTTGAAAGACGCAAACGGCAGTGATCGAGCGATGTAGAAGCTTTTGAAAGACGCAAACGGCAGTGATCGAGCGATGTAGAACCTTTTGAAAGACGCAAACAGGCGTGATCGGGCGATGTAGAAGCTTCTACATGTCTCAAACGGCAGTGATCGGGCGATGTAGAACCTTTTGAAAGACGCAAACAGCCCTATTCGACCCGTTCCAAACCATCCCCATCCAAAATTCTTGCCCTGCGCTCCCTGTGCCTCCCCCTTCGCCAGTGCGGCCACCCCGCGCGCTCCTTTCCCTCCTGCCAGTGCCGCGGCGCCCTCTCCAAGCGGAGGGTGGCTATGAGAGCACGCTCATTTCCTCCTCAAATCGAATAAGTCAACGGACTCGTGTTCCAAGCGTTCCTCGAATTGAACCCAGCCGCATCCCTCAACATATGAAGCTTCACTGGGTGAGATCGGAAATAGCCACGCAAACACCGTTGCCGGCACGGATTCCCGATAAATTTCGAAGCCCTCGGGAAATAAGACGGGAGCAGATACATACAGATCAGCACAATAGGCGCCCGAAATTACTGGATGCCCCAAATGAATCACTTGCCCTCGCAGGAATGCGCGATGACCTTCAAGAGCAAAATCCGCAAGATACATTAACAGCTTCGAAAGGCTGTCATGAGCTTGTTCCGTTCGCACAGCTAAAATGAGTTCTTGCCGTACGTCCCGGCCATTAGGCATAGACAATATATGATTACTCAATCCGAGCGTCGCATAGCATACAGTGCCTTCCAGAGGTTTCTCGTTAAAGAAACAAACCTGTAGTCGTTCACTTCCCGTTCCTGATATCCATCCCTTATGAATCATACCGAGGTAATGTTCTAGATGACGGTCAACATGTGCGATCATAGTGCTGGTGTTGCTCCTCTACTTCGATTGCAAGATGGGCATTCAAGACGCACCCCATTGTTATAGCTATCTAATATTTCGCCGCGGCTACTGCCAGAATGGTCCCGCGTACTCCATGGTGGCTGATGATCCACATCCCAATCTCTTGGATTATTGCGAGTACCTTGGCCGGGCGGGGTTGTTACCTCTCTATTGCAGGTTGGGCAAAGCTTACCGCCATTCGGTCCATCGATGGCAGCATCCCAGGCATCCTGAACTGTAGCTTTTCGAAATGTGCCAGGGCGTTTTCCCAGGGATGACGAAGCGCTTGCATGTGAAAGCTCTTTTACGCCCTCTTTCGCCCCCTGCGCCTCTCCCTTCGCAATCGCCGCCGCCCCGCCCGCTCCTTTCCCTCCGGCCAGTGCCGCCGCGCCCTCGCCCAGCGTAATCACCGTTGCTATCCCGATGATCAGCGTTTGGATACCGACTTTACCCGCGCTCCTATAGTCGCCGTCGGCAATCGACGCCAGCGTTGTCTTTGAGCCGCTGTATATTGTTCCCAGCGGAACAATGGGATTTAGGATTCCCAGCACGCCCCATTCTTGATATCCCGCATAGGCGC
>CAZICM010000116.1:0-9075 GCA_964537685.1 uncultured Polyangiaceae bacterium | reverse complement strand
CTGGTCCGGTGGCGATAATCTTGACCCTGGCCATTGTTGGCACGGTGGCCATGGTTAAGGCGGCGAAGATGACGGAGGAAGAGTGCGAGAAGGAACGGAGGTGGGCAAAAGCGCACTGCAAAAAGCTTCTCCAATCGCCAAACCCATCGCGCCACCAAACAGGAGGCTACACGAACATGGAAGATTGCATGAAGGGCTTTATCTCCGAGGACTGCCCTGATGGGAATCCGGTTGACTATGGCGATCAGCCCGCCCGCCCAGGAAGGAAAACGTGATGAACGAACTTTTGGACTCGCTGATTAAGGATATTGAAAAACGCCTTCGGGACAACGACCCAACGGCCGTTGAGCGGGCTAAACAACTCGCCGAACAATATCCCGATGAACGGGAGGTCTGGGATACCTTGGCGTTCGCCCACGCTTTGAACAACGATATGGAGGGCGCTATTGCAGCCACGACCCGAATGATGGATATTACGCCGCCGCATCCTTCACATTTCTATTTTCGTGGCGAGTATGAGCTCAAGCGGGGCAACCTTCAGGCAGCTCTGGCCGATTTCGACCGGGGAATCGCTCTTTCAATCGAGCTCCACGATGAGTGGTGCCTAGAACCGCTTTATTTCCTCCGGGCCAACGTGCTGCATGCATTCGGCAGGAATGCAGAGGCCCTTGCCGATCTGGAGCATGTGGAGTACGATCTCATTGAAACGTCAGCGCCGTTTCACACCAAATTCGAGCTTCTCTCGGCGTGTGAGGGAGGGCCCAGGCCAGAAGTATCAATGGATGAACCCTTGGAAGCCGTACTGGCTGATATCGGCAAACGGGCTCCAACCGATCCGTCCAGAACCCTGGAGCGGGCGACACAACTCGCCGAAAAATATCCCGATGCGTGGAAGGCATGGCGTATGCTGGTGTACGCGCACGCCATAAACGGCGATTGGGACGGCGCCGTTATTGCCGCGAACCGATTGATCGAGATCGCGCCTCCTCATCCTTCGGATTTCTTGCTTCGGGCTTCCTATCAGCGCAAACGAGGCAACCTGGAAGGCGCCCTGTCCGACTTCACCCAGGCCATCGCGCTCGGTCAGCATGAAGATAATTACGACATGGAGCAGCTCTATTTCGTGCGGGCGGATGTGCTCGTGGCGCTCGGCCGAAAAGCCGAAGCCCGCGCCGACTTGGAGCATGTGAGCGATGGCTATGCGAGAATGACGACCAGGGTAAGGACCAAAGAGGAGATCCTTGCCGATTGCAGCGAGTGAGCTGGGCTCTGGGGCTTTTGCGCCGCAGGTATTCGATCTTCAAAAAAGTGCTTGTGCCTGCGTGTCCACTCCTGTATGGACGCGCCAACGATGTCCAGACCAATAGCAACGGTGCTTGCAGCGCTCGCGTTATGCCTGGGGTTCGGATTGATCTCCGCGGGCTGCGGCGCCCGCACAGGCCCCGTCCCCGTCCCCGACGCCACCCCCGACAATCCGGTGCCCGAGTCCACCCTTTCGCGCTTGAAAGAGTGCGCGGAGCAATGGGCAGATGATCTTGAATCGCGCTCTTACGAAGTTGGCTTCGAGCTTACGATTACCGAGGTGGGTTATGTGGACGAGGCCGAGCCGATGGAGCCCAGGCTTGGGGTGCGCGCGATGGAGTCGTGTATGGCCTCGGCGCTTCGCACGATGTATGTTCCGCAGTTTGTGATGGAGAAAGTTTCCTCCGAGCTGAGCTCGCAAGGCATGAGCGCGGAGGAGCGAGGTCTTATCGGCCAGACCGAGACCATGGATAAATTCATCCTCACCTTGGGGCCGATTATTATTGAGGCTGGTCCGGTGGCGATAATCTTGACCCTGGCCATTGTTGGCACGGTGGCCATGGTCAAATTGGCAGATAAAAAAGAGCAAGAAGAGTGCAACAAGGAATGGAAAGACGCCAGGGATGACTGCATCGAGCTGCTGAACCTGCGCGACCCACCGCGCTACGTAAAAGGCCCCTACAACGACGTGGAAAATTGTGCGCGGGGCCTCGTTCGCGAGAAGTGCGGGGGGAATAGAATCGACTATGGAGATCAGGGCGCTCGCCCAGGAAGGAAGACATGATGGATGAACAACTGGATTCGCTGATTGGTGCGATTCGAAAGCGCGTTCGCGCCGACGATCCAAGCGCTGTCGAGCAGGCTGCAAAGCTTTCCGAAGATTACCCCGATGAGCCGGCGGTCTGGCGTTTGGTGGCGTACGCCCGCTCCAGAAACAACGACTTCGACGGTGCTGTTGAGGCCACAACTCGAATGATGGCTCTCACAGCGCCGCACCCTGCGTGGTTCGACTCTCGGGGACGGTACGAGCTCAAGCGGGGCAACCTTCAGGCAGCCCTGGCCGATTTCGATAAGGGAATCGCTCTTTCAATCGAGCTCCAGGATGCGTGGTGCCTGAAATCTCTTTATTTCCTCCGGGCCAATGTGCTTTATGCATTTGGCAGAAAGGCCGAGGCCCTTGCCGATCTGGAGCATGTGGAGGATCATCACGTCGAATGGTCAACGCCCTTTGTCAACAAATTCGCGCTTGTTTCCGCGTGCGAGGGAGGACCCAGGCCGGAAGTTTCAATAGATGAACCGTTGAATGCCGTGCTGGCCGATATCAATAAACGGGCTCAATCCGAGCGGCCCAGAACCCTCGAACGGATGATACAACTCGCCGAGAAATATCCCGATGAACCCAATGTCTGGAGCACAATGGTGTACGCTTACGCCATCAATGGAGATCAAGACGGCGCCCTTGTCGCGGCGACCCGGCTGGTTGAAGTCGCGCCCCGTCCCGCAAGCTTCTATAGGCGAGCTTACTACTATCACCGTCTGGGCAATCTGGAAGCGGCCCTGTCCGACCTCACTCAGGCTATAGCGCTGGCTCAACAGGAAGAAGAATACGACCTAGAGATGCTCTATTTCGTGCGGGCGGATGTGCTCGTGGCGCTTGGCAGGAAAGCCGAAGCCCGCGCCGACTTGGAGCATGTGAGCGATGGCTATGCCAGAATGACGACCAGGGTAAGGACCAAAGAGGAGATCCTTGCCGATTGCAGCGAGTGAGACGAGCGTGAGGCTCTTCGAATCAGATTGACACCCGCCTCCCTTCGTGTGTATACGTGCCTCAACATGTTTTCCACACCCCATCCCGCCGCCGCGCAGAACGCTTTCTTCGCCGCGGCATTGCTAGCTGGTTTTGCAGCGCCGAACAGCGCCGCAGCCGCTCAACCGCCGCTCGAGGCATCCATCGACGCATCCATCGCAGCCGACGATGAACGCGAAGATACCATCGAGCAACTCCCTAATCTTCCCGGCGATAAAGAATCGCAGCGCCGCGCGCTTATCAAAGAAGCGTGGAAGTTCAGCCGCAAGTCGGACCGATTCAAGCAAGACTCGCCCGAGCAGCGCGAAAATATCACGCAAGCGTATCGGCTTATTTTTGCGGCCGATAAAATTCGCTCGACAACGTTTACACGCTGTAACCTAGGCATGATGTCCATCCTGTTGGATCAGCCCATCCGCGCCGCCGAACACTTTGAGCGCGAACAGCAAAACCCCTTCCCTCCGCCTTCAAAACAAGCCGATCACGAACTTCGCGATACCTGCGATTTTCACTATGCGGAAGCGCTGACGCGCGTTGGGCGGCTTCGTATTTCGGCGCCTCCATCGAGTGATGTGTGGGTCGACACGCGCATGGTGGGCAAGGCGCCTGTGCTCGGTTCGGTATTTGTCGAGCCCGATCGCGATCATGTTGTGCGTATCAAGCTCGATTCAGAGCGCGAATTGCGTGAAGTGGTTTCGGTGGGCGCGGGTGAGTCTACAACTCTTGAGTTCCATTCGCCTGAGTTCTCAAAAAAAATCGAGCCACCCGAAATGAAGCCGGAGACGCAATTGCCTTTGTTGCCTCGGCGTCCAGATCAAGTTCCGATTCGTTTGAATCAGGGAACACAAGGGCAAGACGAACAATGGAGGATTGGATTGAAGTGGGGAGGATTTGCGCTGACGGGCGCTGGGGCCATGCTTGGGGTGGGAGCGGCGCTGTGGCAGTGGCAGGCGCAAAGTGCCCTTGGTTCAACGATAGATGCAAGTACAGGGCTAAGCTGCAGGAATATGCCGGAAACGGCAAGAGATTGTGTGCCTATTCACAAGGAAATCGGCGTAACCAATGCGCTTCTCTATACAAGCGTGGGCATGGCTTTTCTGGGCGCGGTGGGATTGGGCTTTTCCTTCCTTTACCCCCAGGACACGGCTTCTGGCTTCCGAGGACAAAACGCGCAATGGATACCCTCGGGCGTCCAATTTCATGGCCGATGGTAAATGCCTATGACCCCCTCAACTTTTATCTATAGGACAATACTGGGGCTTGGCGCTGTATTGATCATGGGATGTAGTCCCAACTATATGCCCCTGGGGGATGCCCGAATTATTGGGGAGCACTGGGCTCCTTCCAATGAGTCTGCAGGGTTTATGTGGACCATGATCTGTACACCCGACGAGAGCATCTGCGGACGGCGCAACGTGGATGAAGACGAATACGATCCTGATGTCGTTACCGATGTGTTCTATGACGAAGATGTCGAGCTTCCTTTTCGGAGCTCCAACTTCGAAGCGTCGGATTTTGAGGGCGGCTTTTTTGAGTCGCATGGCACGCTCATGCTGTCCGATGGCACTCAGAGGATTCATGTCAACAATTTGCCTCCAATACGTCTTGAGATGCCTCAGCAGCACCAGATAAAGGCTCCCCTGGACGAGGATCGCTTTAGCCGGACCATCGACAAACATATTCTGCTTCAATGGGAGCCTGCCAATACTGATCTCCCGATGAAATGGGAGCTTCATCCCCTGGATTCCGAGCTGGAGGAGCTACCCTGCGACGGACTCGACTGGGGCATTTATGAGGGCGAAGTGGAGGACACGGGACAGGCTGAGATTTCGTTGAGCGATCTTCCGGCCAATCTAGCGGCGGAAGGCTGCGACATGGTGCTTATCCTCAAGCGCACGGCGGTGATGCCCTTGCCCGAAGGCATTTCCAATGGTTTGGTGACAAGCACAATCATTGACGGCTCCGAAATTTGGATTACGCCCTAGAGGAAAGTCATGAGAAAAATTGCTGCCCTTATCATTCTGGGAATGATCCCCGCACTGCCTATGGCCGCGTGTGCAGACTACTATCTCTACGGTGAATGTAGCGACGATGATGATCTTAAAGAGCCCCCCAACTTCTGGGAAGGGGCTATCTGTGTAGATGGCCATGCGGCGTGTCCGGATGGCCGGCCGATTTGCCTTCGCTTTTACGATGATCCAGTCGTCGAGCAAGATCAATTGCTTGCCACTTGTCTTGGGCCTTGCATTGAATGCCCGGACAACCAGGGAGCATGCATATCTAGAACGCCTGAGAAGGGCCTTCGCTATAAATGCGCATCGAGTCCAACTGACTGTTGGGAAGAGATGTTTTACTGGGTTCGGCTGGATTCGCTGACGAAGGGATGCCCTACGATGTCACCGGATTGTAGGTAGGGGGATGATTTGGGGAGTTATTCCCTGCCCGCTGGAGCAAAGCCCAAGTCATCACCGCCGAGCCAACGAAAGCTTGCCCCTGGAGGAGCCAAGCCTAAAATCCCCGCCTGGGAGGGGGTCAGGTTCGGGAAGCCCGATGCGAACGATGATATCGCGGCTTCCGCCGGAGGGGGGAATGCTCATCTGGAGCTTCCGTGTAAAGGCTTTGGGGGTGGGATGAGGAGGCATGTTAATCCTTACATTTTTTATGCACTGAGCATAGGCATTGTTGCATGCAATCCAACATTTTTGAAAAGTCTGGCCGGGATCAATTCCACAACCCTGTCCACATCGATCGCGAACGAAAAATGAAAGCTTGTCAGCGCGTAAGCCTTTCGAGTAGACTCCCGCGCATTGATGAAATGGCCTGACATAACACACGCGGCCCGGGAGATCCCCCTGCCTGAGGGTGTCCGTATTCGCCGGCTCAATCCCGCGGATATTCACGCCCTGCCGTCCACATTGACAGCATGGCATCCCGAACTCGCCATCCAAGATCCAATCCTTCTGATGCCCGAGTTCTATGCCGAAGCGGTCGCGCTACATGGCCGCTCTTCCTCGACGGCGCAGCATCCAACCCTCGCTCTCGTTCTCGAGTCCAACCACGCTATCGTTGCCTTTCTCGCCCTCGATCATCAGCCCAGGGAAGGAGCGGTCGCTTGCCGCATAGGCATCATCCACCCAGCTTGGCGCTCGCGGGGGCTTGATACGATCATTCACCAGGCGGCGGCTCATATCGCAAAGGCCATGCCCGATGTAGACCTTTTGTATGCCCTCGCCGACCTCGATGATCACAGCGCATACGCCACCCTTACCCATGCCGGATACAAGCTTTGGGGAATCCTCCCCAATGCCGGACGCAGACAGCGCGAAGGCGAGATTTTCTATACCCCACGAGCAGGCTTTGTCATGCCCCTCGTCGACCCCAAAGACATCCTCTGGCCCCCCACCGAAGGAATGCGTCCCCAAACAGCCGCCCTTATGCATCTCCTCTTCGGCCACGGAGAAAACGCCCCCTCCACCGAACGGCCCAATCCCCCGCTCACCGAATTTGAACCCGCCATCACCGCCGCCTACACGGCCCATCCCCAAGAACGCGCAATATGGCCGGATGGCAAAGACTTCGCTCACACCCTCCCCCTTCCACCCGACGTCACCGTGCGCCAACTCTCCCGAAACGAAATCCCCCACATCATCGACGCCATTCTCGCATGGCACCCTCCCATCCGGGGCTCCATGCTCGAACCGCTCCTCACCCCTTCATTTTACCACGATATCATCGCTCTTGCCGGCGATAAAGCGCATGTGGACGAACGCCCGGGCTATGCCTTGATCGGCGAAGTCAACGGCGAGCTTGCCCTCTTCTTCTTGATATGGTTTGACGACGGCGGGACCATGCCATGGGATGCCCATCGTCCCCGCACATGGGGAGCTAGCCGGGGCAGGCGAACCCTCCGCGGCGAATTCATGGCCATCAGCCCCAAACACCGGCGAAGCTACCTAAGCCATACCTTTATTAAATTGTGGATACTCATTGCCCGCGCCATCGGATGCGACACGATCACGGCATGGGCCACCCTCGAACATCCCTTCGCCCAAATGGTCGTCGAACGGTGCGGCGTTGGCATTGCCGGCATCGTCCCTGCGGCTGAGCGTGAAATCATGCAAAACGGCGAAATCAAACATGTGTTCGAAGCGCTCTATGCCGCCTCTCTCGCTCCTGTGGAGCAGATCTTTTGGCCTCCCCACTCGGCCATGCCCGCTCGCATCGCCGATCTCACCCGCTTTATTTACGGAACCCAACCATGAACGACGCTAAACACCCCCATTGGCCCGAATCCATCCCAGGACCCCCAACGCTCGCCCTAGAGATGCGCCTGCGCCGAATCGCCCGCACCGATATCGGCCCAATCATCCCACTCCTTCAAAGCTGGCTTCCCGGCATTGAATTGAATGACGCACCCCTATTGACCCAAGGCTTCTATGAAGAAACGGCGGCATTCTCCGGCGAAGACTCCAACGCCGTGGCACGGCCCATCCTTGCCGCCGTGCTCGAACAGAAAGAAACCCCCATAGCCATCCTCATCCTAGCCTACGAAATCCGCGCCCGGGCCATCGTGCTTCGCGCATTGGCGACCCACCCAGCCTTCGCATCAAAAGATCTTCAAACCCTCCTCGCCCAAAGCGCGGCGTCAACAGGCCGGGCCATGCACGACATCGACGCCCTCTTCGCCTTTACCGAACTCGACGATAGGCCGGCCTGCGAAGCCCTCGAGAACGCCGGCCTCAAACTCTGCGCAATCATGCCCATCCTAGGCCGCAAAGAGATGGGAGGTACGCTTCGATATATCCCCCATACTGTATATGCGGCGCCCCTGGTAGCCCCCGAGCTTCTCCTTCGGCCGGCGCCCGATGGCCTACTCCCCCCCACGGCACACATGTTTGAGATGCTCCATGGAACGGAGAATCCAAACGCGGCCCACCCCAAACCCAGCGAACGAATGCCCCTCGCGACCCTCGATCCAGAAGTTCAAGCAGCGCTTGCAACCCGCCCTGGAGGCCCAGACACCTGGCCGGACATAGGACTTGTCACCCGCGGCATGGACTTACCCCCCGGCCTTATCTTCCGGCAACTCTCGAGAAGCGACATTCCCCGGCTCATTGAATCGCTACCGGCATGGTACCCGACGCTTCTTGGGTCGGCGCTCAACTTCCTACTCACACCGGCCTTTTACGAAGAGACCATTGCCTTATTGGGCGAAGAAGCGCGCCTCTCCGAACGGCCCGGCTACGTTTATCTTGGCGAATTCGACGGAGATTTAGCCTTCTTTGGGGTAGTCGGCTTTGACAACTTTCGCGTAAGGACATTCCGCAATGAATTTGGCCTAATGGCGCCCAAATATCGCCGGAAGAACCTCTCGCACATACCGGTGCCGATGAATGTAATGCTATCGCGTGCGATTGGAGCGGAGCTCATGGTTGGATGGTCGACACTGAGCACGACGGCGATACAGCGTTCATGCGAGCGGGCGGGGCTATGGCTTTGCGGGTTATTTCCGGCATCGGAGCGGATAACGGTTGGTCCGGGAGTGGTCAAGCATGCGTATGAAGCCTTATACGCGGCGCCGCTTGTGTCCCCGGAGGAGATTGCATGGCCGCCCTATTCAGCGATGCCGGCGCGGGTGGCGGCGCTTGCGAGCTTTGTGCGGGGGGAGTAGGGGAGCATTGCTTTTGGGGAATGTCTTGTGGGGCGGAGCGCACACTTCTCTATTGCACCTCCAACACACAACCTGTTAGCGTCGCCCGCGCGCGTTTGCCTCATTTACCGGCAACAGGCCCGTTTGACCCCGGGCCATTTCACCAGCTCGAGCTTCGCAATCCCGCCCATCGCCAACCCAATCGAAGGGCAAACGAAATGAATAAATAAACCCTTGACATCCAGCCCCCATCACCGCACCCTCCGCCCATGCCCCGCCGCTTTAACACCACTGGCGACTGCCGCCCCGAGTGGCA
>CAZICM010000115.1:0-10254 GCA_964537685.1 uncultured Polyangiaceae bacterium | reverse complement strand
CTGATAGTTGCCACCTAGATCGATGTTCAGGCCCACCCGAATGTCGGATGAGCCCAAAAATGGGAGCGCAAGGAGGGAACGCAATACACAGGCCCCGTTTTTAATCGAAAAAAAGTGCTCGTAGGGATTGAAATCATTCCCAATAAAACGCAGGCCCTCACCCGCGAGCAGGAATTGATTGCAGCGCTCGATCCTCGATTGAATCGTCAAGTGAATGTAGCCGATGATGAAGACGATGAAGAAATGGATGCTCAAGAGCCGGAGGGAATTGTTGACGAGGCTCTTGATGATTTATTCGGCTTTTTTGATGAGATTGCCTGATAATCTTGTCGAATTTATGTAATACAATATTAAAAATCACGTTGAATTAAAATCCCGCCTTAAAAAACTCCTAGGCGTTTTTGCCCACCGGCATTTTTCAGGCACTTCGATCCTTGTAGGCGTAACAATCGCGACGGCGTCTGTTCCATGCTGATTTGTTGTTGCACCGAATGGATCGCCCTCTTGATTGGAATGGGAAATAATCAATGAGGTGCAACGCATCGATCGCAATGCGCCGAGCAGCGCGCGCATTTCCGTCTCGCGATGATCGCCCCATGTTTGCAGGGAATCGCAAACCAAAATCGATTTCGGATCATCTTCGACGGCCGCAAGCGCTTCGCGCCATCCCGCATTTGAAATAGCCGCGCCTAGCGCAGGCCCGACAACCTGAACCCGATCCATCGCTGAATGGGTGCGGGCAAAACACGCGGCAATCAATGCATGGGAAACCTGTTCCCGATCGACCCACCAAATAAGGCCGTCAAGCTGTTTGGCCATGGCCGCGGCTAATTCTGCAACCAGCGTTGATTTTCCCGCGCCCGGAAGCCCCGCGACCAATACCGACAGGCCAACGCAGACGCCGCCGAGAGCTTCCGAAAGCTGCGAATTAAATCGAATGGGCCGCAATTCCTCGCCCGGATCAAGGCGTCTCACGGAGATGCCAGGATGCACCACCCGCCCATGTTGTTCAGGCTGCACCCAGACGTCGCCGCCGCAGAGCCGGCCATTTCGAGATCCACGACAAACCCCGGCCCAGGCAGCCAAGCGCGTTGCACCGCATAGGCCGCAAATCAGTTTTTGCATTGTGCTTCGGAGCATTTCACACAAATACAAAAGAAACCACATCCAATTTGTTGGCATGCCAATCTAACCAACATGCACGTCAATTTGATGACAATCAAAAAGCACGCATTGCATGCCGACCGGGCATTTGCATCGAGCGGGTTTTCATTTTTATTTTCAATCATGCAGAGCAACACACAGCCGACCGCATACACGCTTGAAAGCGACGAGACCGGCGCGCTCGATCTGGGCGAGCTTCGCGCGCATTGGTCCGACACACGAGGCCCAGAGGAAGAGGAGGCCGGAGCCGTTAATTGGGGCGCCGCGTTCGCAGCCGGTTCGACCGGTGCGGGAATCGGCGCCGCAGTTGGAACGGTGATTCCCGGGCTTGGCAATGTCGCCGGAGGAGCTATCGGCGCAGGTATTGGAGCGGGTTTTAGTATTTTAGGCGGAGTCTTAAAGAAGCCGCCGAAGGCTATGCCGCAACAGGCCAAGCCTCAAACCAAACCCATAGCTCCATATCAGCGCGAAGCATTGAAAGCCGCAAAGCACAATCCGGCTGATCCTTTTTTGGCCGCCGATGTTTTGTTAATGGGCGATGCGAGCTTTAACTATCTAAAGGCGAAGGCCGCGGGCAAGCTTCCCTCTCAAATCGCTATGCGCGAGGAAGGCAAGAGGCGAGCGCAGGAGATAGAGGCCAAGAGCGGCGAGCAATTAAGGAATCAATTGAAGGGTTATTCGTTGGAGGAGCGATCGCTTATCGGTGCAGCGCTCACGGCCGGATATGGAAAGCAGATGCACCGGCAGATCGCGACCCTTCGAGAGCAGCGGAGGCGCGAGGAGGAAGAGGCCGCGGCTTTGGAGCGGAAAGCAAAGCTTGATCAAAGCATTTTGGAGTTGGAGCAAAAGCAGGCGATGCTCGAGCAGGATATCGCGGCAAAGCTTGCAAGCGCCGCCGAGGCAAAGCCCGTTCCTATGGCCGAGCCGATGACGGAGGAGCCGGAGGAAGAGCCGACGGAAGCGCCCGAGGAAGCTATGCAGCCCGGTATGCAAAGGCCGACCTTGCCCACAAGCGCGGATAGGCCGAGGCCGGTTTTTCATGTGTCGCAAGTGCCGTTTACAAAAGAGGCTATGGCCAAGCTCTTAACGCACGTTGACGCGGTCTGGAATCTTCCAAAGCGTCAAAAGCTATTGATCGCCGGTAGGCTTACAAGGGGTGTCCGCGATGTTTCCGGTATCGATGCAACGACCGGCGAATATGTAGCGAAACCTTCGCAGACAGCCGCGGGCATTGCTCAATTGCTCACGGGAGACGAGACCCGAGGGGCCGAGTTGATCGCGGCAAATCCAATGAAACCGCCGCATCATCCGCGTTGGAAGATCCCGCCTAGCTTTGGAATCGGATATCAGCGGATTGATAGCTATGATGAGGCGGGAGATAGCACGAAAGAGCCGGAGAAGTTATACACCGATCCGGAGGCTCATTTGACCGATCCGCCCAAGGCGGAGAAGACGCCCACGAAAACACCTGCCAAGACCGCCGCTAAGGCCAATTTCTTGGCCGAGGATAGCATCAGGCAGCCGACGACCTACCGCGTTTATACCGTTCGAGCCGGTGAAGTGCCCTATATGTTTGCGGCGAAGGTGGGAGCAACCAAGATCGATCCGCAATGGTGGAAGAGCCTAAAACAGGCGAATCCCCACAAAGCCACGGTGGACGGAGGACAGAATTTTAAAACATACTATGCCGGGGAAATCCTTAACTATCCCAACCATTGGCCCAATCATGCCGAGGCGATCGCCGCGGGACCCGCGCCCTTTCCTACCGTTCCGCAGACGCCAAACCAACAAGGATCGCCCAATGTGCCAATGATTCCCGCGACTTGGCCATGGCCACCGAATCCCGGACAGCCAAACACGCCCCCGCCTCAGCCAACAAGCACCACGGTTGCCACCATGGACCCCGGCGTCATGTCCCGCATGCAAGGAATCTTGATCTTTTGGCGCATGGCGCATCCCCAGGACGCGCCGATCGCCGACTTTGGCACGAAACCGGAGGACATCAGCGGCACGGATACGGCGCGCACAAGGACGATGCTGCAGGCTTGGCAAATGTGGGAGAATAAGCGGGTTAATTATCCCAAGGTGCGCACCGACGGCGTCTTGGATCAGCCTACATATCAAGCGTTAAACGATTACTTTTGCGGGCCAGCCTTGGCCGAGGTGCCCGCCGGGACAGTGCCTTATGCCCCCAAGGAGCCCGTTACGCCCTACACCATGCCTTGGCAAGTGCCCGCGCCGGGTTCGCAAGGCGGAGGGGGTTCCACGGCCCCAGGAGGCTATCCATACCCGCAGCCCCCGCAGCCGACGACGCCGCAAGGGCAAGGGCAAAGCGCGAGCGCCGATGATGGAACGCCGCAGGATTCCAAGGACGCAGCCATCATGATCCCGGTAGGGATCGGGTTGTTGGCCGCGCTGTTTTCGGCCTGAAAGGGGGCGTTATGGCTGAGAATCCAAACATCTTCATTTGGAATCACAGTACCGCCGATCCCGAGGGTTCCACCTTGGAAGCGTTGGATGTTGCCACAGGGAAACAATGGGATGGATTGGCCTCACAGGACTCCATTCGAGCGCTTCGAACGCTCACTTTGTTGACCCTGCTCGAGGCTCGGTTGAGCAATGACCAAATGCTTCGAGATGACGATGGATCGCCGATTCTAGGGGCTTATGACGCGGAAAAGTATCCGACTCCTTGGCACTTGTTTGCCGCAAGCACAATGCTTCGAACACTTCCGCTCTTGGTTCCCGATCACCCGTCAGGATTGATCGGTGCCCAGTCCGCTACGATCATCACCAAGGACGGCGATCCGCCTGCAGTGCTTCGAAACCCTTTCGAAACAGCCGCGATCCCGATCGCGGTCTATGTCGTGGGAACTTGTGTTGCCAGCTTGGCCGCCGTCGCCATTGCATGGATTGGGGGCGAGGTAGTTGATAGGCAACTCGAGCGAGATGAAACGACCAGGCGCATGCAACAGAGCAGCGGCAATGTGTTGGAGTTGATGAATCAGCACATGGAGCGCGAGAAAGATGCGGGAAAGCCGCTTCTGTTCACGGATGCCGAGAAGGACGCCCTCGAGGCATTGCTGAGCGTTCAAAAAGAAGTGGCCAACCAGAAGCGCATTCCCTTGCCCGTCCCCTTCGAAGGCGCGGTGGAGAGCGTTGGAAGCGCCATCAAAAGCGTAGGGGAAGGCGTGGGAAAGGCTACCGAGAGCGTGGGGGAAGGCGTGGGAAAGGTAGGTGCGGGAGTTGGAGAGGCGAGTTCGTGGTTGTTGCCCGCCTTGGTTGTTGGTGGCATCGCGGCTGTTTGGTACAGCGCGAACTCATCCAACAGCCGCAACAGCCGCGCCGAGGAACCGAGAAGACTTTCACCCAGGAGGAGACGATACGACGATGAAGAGGATTGATACACCCAGGGAAGCCCGCTTCCCTTCACGGAAACCACATGCAAGGAGCGATCGCTATGGCTGAAAACAAGAAAAAACGGCGCAAGACCGGGTCTGTCACCCTATCGCGGAGGGCTTACGATGCCCTGAAAGAAGGGGGTTCCCGCGTGGTGACATGGGGTAAAGAATGGGGCGGCCGGCAAATCCGCGACACCAACAATCAAACGGGGATTGTCACGGTTGTCGTAGCTGCCCTCACCACGTTTTTTGCAGGGATGGACGTCGTTGCAAAAAACGACTTCGTTCGAAAGTATTGGTGGTTTTTGCCCGGCGTATTGGTGGCCATTGGCTGGATGCTTCGGCGTTATGGCCGGCAGCGGGGAAGGCCGATTGTAGCCGAACAGGGGACGGCTCTTTTGGTGGCCGGTGTTGTGATGTTCATTCAGGCATGGCGAAACCGGCCCAAGGAAGCCCCCAAGGATGAGCAGCAGAAGCAAGCCGTTCAGCAGGCTAAACAGGCGCAAAAGAAGGCCGCGAAGGGCGAGACCGGAGATCCCGACGAAGCCGGAGCGGGAAACGCATCCAACGGCTATTGGATGGAATTGCCCAATGGAGACTTTGTGCAATTGCCCCCTGGACGAGCCGCGAAGGAAGCCGCCCGCGCCGAGACGGCCAACAGGATGGCAGCGGCATTGTTTGCCTAGTCATGCAACAGGAACACGGAAGGAACAAGAACCATGGATGACCGAATGAGCGAAGACGAGGCCGGAGCGATTGCCGACCTCTTGGACCAGATCGATCAGGAATCGCGAGCCAATCGCACCGAAGGCCCCGATCCCGCCGAGGACCCCGAGCGATTGCTCACGGAAGCCCCAGAGGATGAAGACGAGGCCGGCGATCCCGAAGACGAGAACGACACGGCCGGAGGCTTTAGCGCGAGCGCCGCGGGAAGCGCAGCGTTTCAAGCGTCGTTGTCCGCCTTGACCGCGCAACTGAACGCGCAGGCCAAGGCCAAGGGCAAAGCCGGATTCACGGCCGCCCAAGTCGCGCAAATGCTTTTGCAATTCCGCAAAAAGCCCGCCAAAAAGCCGGCAAAAGTGCCCATTCCGATTGTTCCCGCCAAGCCCCCGCCCAAGCCCGCCGTTGTGAAGGCGCGGAAGGACGCCGTCGAACAATACAAGAAGAATGTGAGCAAAAACGCCCCCGTTATCGTTGAACGCGGCTATTACTACGCAACCGGGGAATTTGTCTTGAAAGGCGCGGAGGACGACAAGCGCGCGTATTTGATCGCCTTGGCATCTGAATCGAAGATGACCTTTTTTCACGAGGCGATCGATGAGGATAGCACGCGCCTTGGTAACACGCACCGCGTAAGCGCCGCGGATACAAACTTGCGCAACCCTGGACGCAATAGCTACCCCGATCAATTGTTTTTGATCGAGGAAATTGAGGCGGAATATCGAGGAATTCGCGTGAAATATAGTCCTTCAGTGCTGGACGCGGCGGTTAAGAACAGCACGGTGAAAGACGCTTTGAGCGGGCATTCTATGATTTGGGATGATGCGGGCATGATCTTGCCTAAGCAATTGTTCCGGGACAATGACGGCGTCTGCGAACTCGAGCGCGCCTTGCATGGGTCCGGCGTTCTTCGCTTTGTGCGCACGGTACACGATGCGGGGGATAATTCGGATGCAAGAAGCATTTTGATTGACACATTCCGCCATATCCCGGTCCATGGCCGAAGGGCATCCATCGCGGATACATCGGGAGGCACGCAAAGCCTTTCCCGCTACGGGATGAAAGAAGCCTTTGCATGGTCACTTGATCCCAACAACCCCGATCTCGGGCAATTCCGTGCCGTTGTTGAGTTGCTCGAGGATTTTGTGTTTCCGATTGACCGCGTCGATCTGGGGAATGGTATGGATACAGTCCCGGAAAAGGTGGGCGTGTATTGGGAGCTTCGGGTTCATGGAACATCGATTCGCAAGCGCAATTCGACATTGATCGCGCTGAACAAGCGGAAGTAGAAGAAAGGACGGGAGCGCATGATCAAGGCCCATGAAATTGACGGTTCGCTCGAGGGGAATACCTTTGAAGTACAAAGCCCGGGTGCCATGGCGGGCGTGCTCTTGATCATGCGCTACCCGACATTTGTGCATGATTTGCGGGCTCGAAAGAAGCTCGTGTGGAGAATCAAGGGGGCCGTGAGGGTCGAGGATACCTTTCTCGAGGCTCCAAAAGGGGTGCAAGGTCCGCAATCCTGGGTAGGATTCCCTCGGGCCGTGCTGACGCCGATCCCAAGCCAACAAACGCAGATTGTCGCGGTGGCCTATGCTCCAACCTTTTTGGATGGATGGAGCGATCGGGTGAAGCTTTATCAGTTCACATTTAGTTCTCCGCAAAAAAGCCGTGAAGAGCGCGAAGATCCCGATCGGCGGGTGTGGGTGTGGGGAGCTCCCATCATGGAGTCCTCGGCGGCTGTGGGATTGTTCAAAGTACCGTTTAGGGGGTGAGCATGGCAACGGTTCATCAGCCTGGATCGCCTGGGTTATCGAGCGTGCAAGCGCGCGAGATATTGCTTTCGGTGTGGCCATCCGTGACCAAGGAAAAGGTGATCGAGCGGGTGGTTCTGCAGTTTACGATGGCCATTTTTCGGGCTGAATCCGGCTATGGAACATGGCGGAAGGGCTCGGCGATGGAGTTTTCGCACAATTGGGGGGCGCATCAATGCCCGCGGACGGGGAAGGATTGCAGCCCGGAAGCGCAGAAGGGGCTAAGGTGCGCTCTGTACAGCGATACGAAAGATGGAACGGACAAGACAAGATTTCCGCAATGTTTTCGGGTATTTGATAGCCATGAGGAAGGGGCGATCGATGGGCTGAGGCTTTTGTTTGTGGATAGGAAAAGCCTTCGGGGGGCGATGCTGACGGGCGATGCGCTGCTCGTGTCGCATGTGATGAAAAAGACGTCGTATTATTCGAAGGGTTTGACGACAAGATATTATGCTTTTGGGTTATATTCGAATGCGGTGGAGTTATCGGCGAAGCTGGGGCAAGAATGTCTCGTGACGCTGCCCGCGTGCTCGGAATGTGGGGCGGGTGTGGGGGAGAGGTGCGAGAAGGGGTGTTCGGGGCCGGGGCCGGTGGTGGAGGGGGGCGAGAAGGGCGAGAAGGATGAGGTCGAAGGGGATGGGGTGGGGTGGGCGGGGTGGGCGGTGGCTGGGGTGGTGGGGTTGGGGGTAATGGCAGGGTGGAAGAACGGCTGAAAGAACCCAGACATTTGGTGGGGTGGGTAAGAGTGTTTAGGCGAACATTCGTCCTGACACTGAATCACCGCCATGCAGGTAGAACTAGTTACGGGAACATGGAGATGGGGAAGAAGAGACGTGCGAGCCACCACTCAACCAAGATTCCACCGTCTGAGCCCCATTGTAATACAATACGAGTCGTCCATCTACGCACCCACTCGGACACCGTTGGGGGTATACCCCGCTATGTTCTGGATTTGTAATTGAACCCCACTGTGATCCTACGGTAATCGTGAATCGGTCCACGTCGCCCGGCTCCAAAACATGACTGATGGGAAATTCTTGGTCCTGCCTGTATGAAGGGTCCTGCGGTGTCATTCGCACCAACGTGGGCGATGGAATTGTATAAGAGGCGGAAGGTGGTGTGTAGTTTCTGCTTGGAGGTGCGGGCTTGCATCTAGGATAGACAATGCGTGCCCTCGTAACATTGATCGTGTTTGCTCCCTCATTTCGTATGCGCACGTCAATCGTGCTTGATGACACCCAAAGATCATCAATCCGGAGGTTGTCGAGTTTCTTGGGTTTCATTGTCTCCATTGAGCTTGACAGCCTACGAGGATAGCGTGTTGATTCCACGAAAAACAGCACAAAGATTGCTGTGACTCCCACGAGCACCACATAACCGAGTCCCGCACCTGACGATGGCTTCCTTCTTTCCTGCGAGGTGGTTCCTTCTTTCTTTGGAAATTCAGCGGCTTGCGTAGGATGTTGCACGGAAATACCGAGAATCTTTCGAATCCCTGATGTGATATTCGCAAATGCTTCGTCACGGTTTTCCCAACTTGTAATCGGCTTTTGATTGCTAGGAAGGGGTTTCAACGAGGCAAATGGCGCTGACTCCCAGCAGCACGGACGAAGGAGGATAGGCACGACAAGAGCCTTGCCCTGATTCTGTCGTTCAAGGGCTCGCACCATCTGCTGGACAAAGCACTCATCCGATGCTTGATAGTCAGCACTGACAAGCAATAGAATCAGCTCTGCAGTGTCGATGGCGTGTTCCAAGGCTGGACGCCAAGGGTCACCAGGCCGCACCATCTCGTCGTGCCACGCTTGTATAAGCCCTTCTCTCTGCATGATCGCAAGGTGTTTGATGAGTTCGTCCCTTAACTCGCGATCCTCTGAAGCATACGAAAAGAAAACCCGCACCGGGGATTTCTGAACCGATAGGTTCTGCTGCTCTGTTTTCCGCATCTTCCGCCAGCAACTTTATTTCAATGGCAATAGATGTCAACTTTTTGGCGGTTTAGACTCGGGGCTGAATGTTTCTTCCAGGCAAGTTTGCAAGCGTTCACCCGCCGGTTGTGAGGCTTCGGACCGGGGGCTGTTTCCGTCTCTGGGTAACGAGCCCCTGTTCGATTGGGGCACTACTTCAAAGTGCTAAATCAGGCAAAATCAGCCCATTTTGTCAAAAATGATCTCTCTACTTGATATGGTTGCGCGGGATTTTATATGGTTGCGCGGGATGTTTCACAAAGTCCGGCGGAAGGCGGTAAAAAGTGCACTTTAAAGGGGGAGATCCTAGTCTCGCCCGTGCGAGGCTCACATGCCCGAATTTAGGATCGCAAGGACTTGTTCACGAGAGAATCGGCCTGTTATCTTTAGGTCACTTAACGTTTCGAGCATTCGTTGGTACAGCGGAATCACGGGCATGTGGCTGTTGAATCCACCGGTCCTCTCTTCATAGGGCATCTGCTCCTGATAATTCTCCCAGGTTTTTATGAGAAACCGTGCAAAACTATAATGCTCACCCTCATTGTTTGCGTCGAATCCCAAAAAGTGACTGTTCGTGTGATTGATCACCTCGGCATCATCTGAATGTTGTTTTTTATAATTCTCGATACCACGAAACATTTCGAGAACTTGGAATACAAATTCCGACTCGTTACGGGCCATCTCAGGCTCGAATTTTCCAATAACCTCGTCATAGAAGTACTCATAGCCACTCTCGAGTATTTCTATGAATTTATCATAGCGTTCTCCGTTGTCCTCCTCATCATTGCCAAGGGCTTTGAGAATCTGATATTGATTGATGAGCAATCGTCGTTCAAATTTTGTCAATGGCATAGACTCGCAAACCTTTCTCTTTGTGTTGGATACGATGTAGTTGTGCTTGCTTCCTATCAGCGAGGAAGCTCGCAGCACCATTATCGACTTTTCCTGTTCGAAGTTCAACGCGGAAAAATTTCAAAAAGATCTCATTTGGCGTTTTTTTGTATCCATACCTGTAGCCGTCGGCAATATCGGGATTGGCAAGGGCACCTCAAATCCTTGTCCGCTTCCCGCCCTCCATGCTTCCATCCCTCCCCCCATGCCCTCCCGAGCCTATCAAATCGGCGTCTTCCTCACGGTTGTAGGCATCGCCAACATCGCGATCGCCATCGGCATCCACTGGCTTGCCGC
>CAZICM010000114.1:0-11189 GCA_964537685.1 uncultured Polyangiaceae bacterium | reverse complement strand
AATCTCACCCCAGTGCAAGCGCGGATAGCGACGGAGCCAAACCGGCTACGGGAGCAACGGCCAATAGCACAACAGCAAGGCCGGAACAGGCATCATCCACCGATAACACTCAATTGAGGGGAGGCGGGCCGCTCTTGATGATAACGCCGATGGCGCCGCCGGCCGATAAAGCAGGCGCGGCAGGTTTAAGTATAGGTTTGCTTCAAGGTGCTATACCCGGCGCAGCCGCGCGCGACGCCACCTTGAGGGCAACCGGAACCGGGCCTGTAGGTTCGCGGAGCTTTGAACGATTTAAGTATTTTGGCCAGATGCTTGGCGGCCTTGCGTTGACGGCGTTTGGAATGGGCGGGTCGGTGGGCTGAAGGGGAAGCTTTGCTCACGGGCGGCCGACGTCGATGGGGGCGCCGTATTCACATGTCTGTAGGCATTCTGCATGACCGCAGGCGTTGGGTGGCCAGGCTTATTCCATTGCGGATGCGGGTCGCGCGGCGCTTCCGCTTTTGCTGTGCGGTTTCAACCCTACCCGCCTCCCATCCGCTCCAAACACTCGGCCACCAGCGCCCGGTAGTTCGCCGATGGATGAAGCTTCGCTTCCATGCCCCGTGCCAGGACCTCTAGCGTGCTGTCATGAAACGTGAAAATAAAATGACGGCATGAAAACGTGTGCCGCGGAAATCGTACGCTGTTGCGCCGCTGCTCCTCCGCAAGCCATGAAGAATTAAGCACTTCCCCGCAACGATACCACTGAAGCCCGTGGCCATAGAGCGGGTGCCCTTCCAGCGCTTCATCGTTGGGAAGTCCAAACTTGGATGATGCCAGAAGTTCAAATCGAATCAGTGCTATGCTGTCAGGGCCTCCACCGCGCGTGGAGGTGTTGAAGAGTAGCGTGGCCCCGTATTCATCCTGTAATAGGGTCGCGCCTGATACATCCGGCGCTGGTTCAATACCAAGGTCCAATGGTACGACAACCTCAGCCCCATGTTCTGTGCCCAAAATCCGCCAAAGATGGCCCACTTCGCGTTCCGCAGCGCTGAGCTCCTCCTCCGCCAGGCGGCGAGCATCTCCTTCCTTTCGGCTGAGCTGGCTCAATAATGTGTCGGCTCGCTGTTGCGCCAATTCAATCGCAGCTCTTAATTCCGTCGGGTTCATGCTCACTCCTTCATCGGCGGCGCATACTCAATCCGCGCTTTTCTTCCTCCTACCTTCAGTTCTACCCCCGTTCGAGCATGCTTGTACTTTACATACCCCAGAGCCGCCGCTCCTCCGCCAATATCCGCTACGCTGGTCAGTGCCCCAACTTCTTCCACTCCCCCACCCTCCTGCTCCACGCCAAGCACCGCCCCAGCTTTGAGCTCTTCAGCTCTTCCTTCCCCATCCACCTTGATCTTGACCAAACGCTTCTTCGCATGCCCCCGCGCCTCCAGCATAAAGACCGCTTCCTGCCCTAAATAACACCCTTTTTGAAAGGATACCGCATAGCGCTCCAAGGAGGCTTCCTGTGGATAGTTCTGTTCATCAAAGTCTACGCCAAAGATTGGAATCCCTGCTTCGATGCGTATCGCTTCCCATGCTTCTTTTCCTGGAACACAAAAACTCTCCCCCATCGCACGCGCTAGACTTTCTCGTAGATCATCCACTTGCCCGGTTTCGATCATCAGTACCGCCATGCCAAGATCGGAACTGGCAATCGCCGCACCTGCCACGGCGCCCTTGAAGGCTTGGGCCGTCTTTAAGGCTTCTATATGCCGCGGACCATATAAAAAGATTACCCGCAGCGTGTCCGAGGCATCGGCCACCTCGGTATCCTCCATCATAATGTAGCGATCAAAATGCTCCAATAACCCAGCCACCCGCGTCTTGTGCACGCCGAGCAGCAGCCGATCTTTGTCCTGGGTGAGCCAAAATTCAGCGAGAATTTTCCCGTTCTTGCCCGTGCACAACCCATAGGCGCCTGCACCGGGAGCTAGCTTGGACAAATCACATGTCGCCATCGCATTCAGCCAGCTTCGGCGATCGGCTCCTGCGACGGCAATCACTCCCAGCTCGTCCGCTTCGGTAAAGAGTAAACCTTCCTTCAAGGCCCGCCGCTCTTGTTCAAATTTCATTGTGTTTCCTGTTCATTTTTTCGTTTTAGCGATGTAACCATTCCCATCCAACTTCAATTTGATCGGAGGGGCAACTATTTTTCGTCGATATCCACCCAAATGGGCTGCTCTAGCATTTGGCCTGTCTGAGGATTGAAGCGAATCAATCGTTTGCCTTTTATTTCAGCGGGCATGGGCGCGGCGGGTACGGGCGTGGGCGGCGCAGGCTGAAAGGGAAGCAGTTCGCGCGGTACAAATGCGCTGATATCGGCGGTTTGGCCCTGGCCGGGTACAGGCGCGGGCGCCGCAACCACGGGCGCGGGCGCCGCAACCACGGGCGCGGGCGCCGATGCTGCAATGGCAGCCACTGCCACAGGCGCCGATGCATGTGCCGTCCATGGAGAATGGACACTCGAATCCAATGAAGCGCTGCCCATGGCCCGAAATACCACAGGCGATTCCATTGCAGGCTTGGGCTCCGGCGCGGCTGGCGCTTCTTCCACCGGCATTGGCATCGGCCGCCCTATGGATTCAACGGAAGGCATCTGTTCCAATAGCCTTTTCCGATGCTTGGCCAGCGTGCTGCTAAAACGAAGCGCTTGATCGCGCTGCTGTCTCTTCATGCCCAGCGCAAGCTCGTCGTTCCAGGCCGAATCGAGCAGCCCAAATTCGTCTTCACTCAAGCCAAAGCGCTTTAACACTTCCGCCTTGTCCGCCGACTGAAAGTGAAGGATATGCGCTAAAATCTCGGCATAGCTTTCTAGGGCAATGGCTGCCCTCATCTTTGCTTTTTGCTGTTGAAGCTCGCTGTTCACCATCGCAATGCGCAGTGTAGAGATGATTTGCCGCGCCGGGAAGCTCACACCGCGCGCTCTTGACAAAGGCTCGTTTTCTCGCTTGTCTCGCTCATGTGACCCCAAATTCCGCGAATCCAAATGCAATGCGAAATGCAGCGCAGGCCGAGCCCTTTGTCACCGGCGCTGGGCCTTATCAGCATGGAGAGCTTCGTGTGCTCTCGTTTTCAGGCCGGGAGGCTGTTTCACGGCTCTTTGCCTTTGATGTGACGCTTTCCGTGGCAGGCGCCGATGAAGTGGCGCTGCCCGATGCGTTGTTGGGTCAGCCGGCGCATTTTTCAATGGTTTTATCGGAGTGCAGCCGGGTGATTTCCGGCATTGTGTCGCGCGTGGCCTTTGGCGCTGTGACGGCCAGGGGCGTTCATACCTTTAAAATTCGTATTTCGCCTTCGCTCTTCCGTTTAAAAAAGCGCGTCAATACCCGTATTTTTCAAGACGAAAGCATTAACGATATTATTTCCCATGTGCTCGATGAGCATAAAATCGATCATCGATTTTCTCTCGCCCGTACATATCCAATACGATCGTATTGTGTTCAATATGAAGAGAGCGATTATGACTTTATTTGCCGGCTTCTTTCGGAGGAAGGCATTTTATATTTTTTTCAGGAGCCGGAGACCCACCCGACGGATTCCTACCGTCCCTCTCCGGTGGTGTTTTGCGATCATGCGAGATTGTTGCCCAATATCATGGGCAAGCCCATTCTGCGTTTTAGGCCAGAAATGCCCGGGATGACACCCGAGGAAGATCATTTATTTTCTTTTTCCAATGAACAAAAAGCCCAATCCAATACGGTAAGGATGCGGCATTATGATTTTAGAAGGCCGAGAACCGAATTTAAAGGGCGCGCTCAAAAAGCGGGGATTCCCTCGCCTATCGATTTGGATGTCTACAATCATCACGGTGAATACGATGAGCCCGATGCGCATGATGCCTTTGCCTCGCTCTATCTGGAACAGATTCGCCGGAAGGTGATGGTGGCGGCGGGGACAAGCGCTTGCCGAAGACTTGCCCCTGGCTATCGTTTCGGTGTCACCGAACACGACTACAGCGCGCTCAACCGGGAGTATTCGCTGATCTCTGTGCATCACCGGGGGAAAGCATCGGGCGTGTATGGAATGGCCGATGATGGGCCGTCAACCTATTCGGCGGAGTTTCAATGCATTCCCTCGGATATCACCCTGCGCCCCAAGCGGCCCAAGCGAAGGGTGTACCAAGCCATGGAAACAGCGACGGTAATGGGTCCGGCTGGAAAAGAGGTGCACACCGATGAATACGGGCGGATTCGGGTTCAATTTCACTGGGACCCGAAGGCCAATCCAGAACAGAGTTCTTGCTGGGTAAGGGTGTCTCAAGCATGGGCCGGTGAGGGATTTGGTGTTCAGTTTATCCCCCGTATTGGCATGGAAGTGCTGGTTTCATTTATAGGCGGAGACTTGGATAGGCCGGTCGTCACAGGATGTTTGCACAATGCGGCGATGCCCCCTCCCTTTCAATTGCCCGATCGGGATGTGATGAGCGGGATCAAGACGAGAAGCAGTCCGGGCGGGGCGGGGGCGCATCTCTTGAGTTTTGATGACAAAGCCGGTTCCGAAAAGGTGACGCTAAGCTCCTTCCGGAATTTGGAGCTGGCTTCCCGGCAAGAGATGTCGGTTCAGACCGGAAACGATAGGACGACCCATATTCGGGGGGATGATCATGAAACGGTGGAAGGAGATGTTCACCGCAAGGTCAAAGGGATGGAGGCCCAAGAATTTGAAGGAGCAAGGGAGACGACGGTTCGGGGGCAAGAGACGCTTTATGTCGATGAAGGCAAGACCGAGCATATATCTGGGCTAACGAGTTCGGTATGGGAAGGCGGGGCCGTCTTTAAGAGCGAGCGGTCTTATGCGCTCAGCGTTCGCGATCATTTGAGTATTGCGGTGGGTTCGGGGTCGAGCACGGCGCAAATCAATGTGGCCGGGAATTGTTTTTTGGGAACGACAAAGGCCATTTCCCTGGTCTCGGAAGAAAAAATTATTTTAAGGGTGGGTTCGAGCACGCTGGAGATTGAGCCCGATTCCATTACGCTCAACGCCAAGACGATTCAAATTAAGGGGGAGAATGTCGTGGCCGAGGGCGATGGGCCTAGGCTTTCGTTATCGGACGAGGCGGAGCTGGTATCTAAAAAGATAGCGTTCTTTGCCGAGAAGGCGAGGATTGAGCTGGATACGGATGCTATTGTAAAAGGCTCGAAAGTGCTATTAAACTGTAGCTCCCGCGATCCCAAAGAGCCCGATAAGGAAGAGAAGAAGAAAGAGACCAAGCCTTTTGGCGTAGAACTGACAGATGCCGATTTTGAACCCTATGCCAATAAACATTATGTGCTGGCGGCCGGAGGCGAACGCATCGAAGGCGAGACCGACGGTTCCGGTAAAATTCAGCACGATATCCCCAAGGACACCGAGCTTGTGGATATCACGCTATGGATCGATGAATATCCGACGGGAAAGCGCAAAAGCTATCAGATCCGCGTAAAAGCGCTGCCGCCCGCGAATACACCCGAAGGCGCGATGGAGAGGCTATCGGCGCTGGGCTATTATGAAGGAGCGCCCCAGCCCGAGCTAACGGAAGAAGCGAAGAGCGCGCTCCGCTGGTTTCAAAAAGATCACGAGCTGGACGAAAGCGGCGAGCTGGATGATAAAACCGCATCCGAGCTTGAGAAAGTGGCTGGAGGATAAAGAGTTATGCCTGATCCGCCTGGACAAGCAAAACCGATTACAGTCGGCGAGTTTATTGCGAAAGTCAGCGAGTTTTATCCTTATGGGGACGAGCCTCCCCGGCTGTGCGCCGCGCTTAACGATGCGAGGACCGACGCGCCGGATGGAACCGTATTCGATGATACGGCGGGCGTTCCCAGGGAGCATCATATTCAGCCTCCCTATGACGACAAAACCATTGTATCCATCTTAAAATGGATAGCGGGAAGGCTCGACCGCCCGCTGGCCGAGGTATGGTTTACCCAATTGGGATGCCTGGTCAACTGGATGGATACATCGGCCGATGGAATCGCCGAGGAAACATGGGCGGAGGCGCTGGCGGAAGCCTTTTTGGGATTAACTTATTCGGGTCCGATTCAGCTTTACAATATGAGCGTGCCCGTGCTTCCCAGGCTGATGGATGGGCGCACGATGCTTAGGGCCGAGAATGAAAGCTGGGAGCAATATTGTTTTAGGCGCATCGAGCAAAAATATCCCCGGCAATTGATGCATATCGAAGATAACCGGGCCTATGGAGCCTATGATTTAAAAAGCTGGGACGAACCCATACCGGTTGAATATGATCCCTACGATAGCGATAGCGAATGGGAAATGCATACGAATACCGATCCAGCGATTCCGGTGGGCGTGGCGTGCCAGCATCAAACGACCTATGGAGCGCTGACGCGGGGCATACCTTTGGACTGGCTTGGAAACGCATCGAATCCTGCGGTTGGCTTTATGGCATCGGACGCCTGTTCGGGTATGCCGGCCTTTGGAGAGCTACAAAAACCCAATATGCCAAGCCCTTATGGAGATGCAAAACCGCTGGTTACGGATCCATCGCCGCCTGGCAAATGGGTAGCGCCCTCGCCCAGCGTGCTCTTGATCAACAAAGCGCTGGCCGAAGGCTTTGCGCCGGGCACCATTGTGGTTTTAGATCCCGATAGCGGAGCGGGCGTAAAATCGGTCGAGCTTTATTTATCGGACTATGAAAAGCAATCGCATGTATATCGTTCGGTGCTTAAAAAATACTTCTTTACGCGCGGAGCCGTGGGAAGCGGACAATTTTCCGATGCGATGACGAAATCGGACCGGAAGGCGCCGGCCAGCGAGTATGTCGCCGAAATCGATGGGAAAATCTCGCTGAACGATCAGAAGATTACCCGGCTGACGAATGAGATTACCGAACTGGATACCAAAATCGCCAATGAAAAAAATCAAAACGAAAAGTTTAAGCTAACGGAGAAGCGCCGGACGAAGCAGGCCAATTTAGATGAAGCCAATCAAAAAAAGAAGTATTTGGCCGATCAAAAGACATTGGCTGCGAAAGATGCCACATCGAAATACACCTATACGTTCACGGAGCAGCTTCCTGGGTCGCATATTTATTTTGTGTTAAGGGTAAAGGCCGATAAAAAAGCCTGGCAGCCCTTTGATGTAAGCATTGGCGAGGCGCTGGGACATTTAAAGCCGACGGGCGCGGATGTGATTCTTGGGCGGGGAGGCGGCGGGCATTTAGATGGCTATAAGATGGTGGATATCCCTCCCGGCGAGGGAAAGCAGTTTGCGGGCTTTGGGGTATTGCCCAAGGTATCGGCTCAAGCCTTGACAGACAGCGCCGCTTTTGTGCGGAGAGCGAGGCCGGTCGGACTATGCCGGCTTTTGATTAGCGAACGGGGCAGGATGGTCAATAAAAAATATTATCCGGGCCTGGCCGATAAAAATCAAGTGCTATACATTAGCCGGCTTCTTCCTATGTATGGCCCCAATCCCGATCAGAACTATACCATATCGAAACTGCTATGGTCGCTGAGGAACACGCCTGGGTTTTCGGATCTCCAATGCTGGTTTGTGATATGCGCGCCCCAGGGCTTGCTCGCAAAATGCATGTGGGCCGAGGGCGCCCGCTCGATGACGCTAAAGCAGTTTATGGATAAGTTTTATGATCATTCGGAATGGGGGCATTGGTCTTTCTTTTTAGAGGATTATTTGCCGACTTTTTTCGACCGGAAGGCGCCGACGGAATGGGAGATTGACAAGAAGAAAAAGAAGCGGCGCAAGAAGCTAGCCATGAACCAGCATTATTTGCCGCATGTGGTGATTACCAATGAAGGCGACAAAGCCATTGCTGGGAAGGTGGCCTTTGTATGCCGGTGGAAGAATGGGGAGGGGAATGAGACGGGCAAGGCAGAACCTATGAATCCGCCTGAAGCGATGATGGGGCTGCTTAAATCGCTGGATTGGGATCAAGTTTATTTGCACAAGGATTTGGAGAAGCACCGGAAGGCGATTGAGGATGCGACGCCCACGTATTTTAAGGGGGAGCATCCGGCGGAGGATACTTCGCAGAAGGCGGCTGTATAGCGCGGGCGCCTGCCTTTCAGGGCGTTGGATTGGCCTGTTAAACGCCTAAATGGGCGGCAAGAGCTCTGAATCGGCGTTTTAGGATGCTGTAATGCTCGTCCCGAGCTCAAGATCGCGACTACAGAAGGCTGTAAGAAGCGTTTGGAGCTCAAGATCGCGATTACAAAAGGCTGTAAGGGGCGTTGGGAGCTCTGAATCTGGATTTATAGATGTTGAAATGCCGCTTTGGAGCGCTGAAGATGGATTACATAGAAGCAACAGGCGCTCAACCCTCATCTGCAGCGTCGGAATCCCTGCCTTTGGATTTACCCTTGGGCCTGGGGAAAAAGCGCTCGGCCGCCTTCTTGCCTATTTCGGCCACCAAGGTCCCATAAATTTTCTCCATCAAGCGATTCCAAGCCTCTTCGGCCTGATCGAGCTCGGTCTTGGCCATGGATTCTTGGATTTTGGCTTGGGTTAGAGCGGTGGTAGCGCCGGTATAATCGGCGATGCCCTGGGCATTGGCCTGAAGGGAGGGAGCTTTGATAGCATCGCCGCTGGGAAGATGAGCATTGGCCCGTTCGCCGAGCTCGGTATAGCGCTTGATTTCCTCATCGACGGGGGCGGCGGTATAGTAACCGATACCCTGGGGAAAGATAGAGGTATAGGGGATTTCCTTGGAAGCGGAGGCACTTCGGCCGGCGAGATTGGCGCGCAGATCTTTGACATTATCATCGAGGGCATCATCGGCGGCATCGCGGTCGGCGAGGGCATCTTGAACGGGTTCGCGGCGGTCTTCCCAGGCGCGGCCTTTGGCTTTGACGGCGGCGGTGGCGAGAGCGGCATCGGTGGCGAGGGAGGTGAATTGGGCTCGTTTGAGCCTGCGGACGACATAGGTTCCGAAGTCTACGCGCTGGCTGTAGTGGGCATTTTCATGGGGGAGTTGCATGGTATTGGGTTTCCTTTTTAGAACTTATCTCAAAAACCTACGGAGCGCCCCAGGGCGTCGGTTGTCGTCCTCAAAATACGATGTATTCCTGCGTCCTCCGCCCTAGCCCCGGGGCGCTCGTAACGCTTTTTGAGACAGGTTCTGCTGAGAAAGGGTGAGAGAAGTCCAGAAGGAGTTCTGGATGGAGGGGAGGATATCGCGATAGAAATGGGGGTCAAGGGGATTTTTGTTTTTGTGATTTTTTTGGGTAGGGGGTTGAAGGGGGGCCGGGGAATTTGATATTTTTCGCTTGTGGCCAAGCCTGGATTGCCGCTTCGGTTTTTATGCGCGCTCTTCGTTGTGCTGGTGGCGGGCGCGTGCGGGGATGCGAAGATTTGGCCATTTTTTGTGGTGCCCGCGCCTTTGCCGCCGGGCGATTTGTATTGGGGCTGTCCAGATTTTGAGGGTGAGCGGGCATTGCCCGAACTTACGAATGGGCAAACCATTGAAGCGGGCGCCAATCATGGAACGTTTTCGGTGTCAAGCGCCGGCGAGGCAAATTTTTTGTATGCGATCGAGGCGGTTCCTGGGCGAGGCGGGCAGGTGCCAGGCATTTCTGTCCGCTACTCAAGCGCTGCGGATGACGGATTTTTAGGGTTTGGGTTTTCGTTGGGAGGGCTGTCAGCGATCTCTAGGTGCGGGAAGAATCTCGCGGATGACGGCGAGATTGAGGCGGTTGGGGATGATGCGGGGGATGCGTTTTGTATGGATGGGGCGCGCTTGGTGGAAGTGGCGCCCAATGAATACCGGACGGTTCCTGATTCTTTTTCAAGGATTGTTGCGAGTTCAAATGCAAAAGGGCCGGAAGCGTTTACGGTTTATGCGAAGTCGGGGATGATCTTTGACTATGGGAGCGAAGACAGCGGGAAAGTGTTTTCACGCGACGGCGTAGTTCGCTCGTGGCTGATCTCCAAGCAGCGGGATCGCAATGAGAACGCGGTTTTGTATAGCTATAAGAATGAGCGGGACCCTGTAGATGGCCATACGCTGGAGTTTGGGCCTGAGCGAATCGATTACACGGATCACCCTGATGCACCTGCATCGCGGGCTCTCGTTTTCAAGTATGAATCGCAAACACCCCGGGAGCTGTATGCGCGGGGAATGATCTTAAAACGATCGTTAAAGCTGAAGAAGATCGAGGCCCGGGGACTTGAAGATAAACTCGTTCGAGAATATAGGTTTGCCTATCAGACATCGCCGAATACCCAGCGCACACTGCTCTCGTCCATTCAAGAATGCGCATCTGATCAAGCCTGCAAGCCTGCAACAAAATTTTCTTATGATCATGGGCAGGGAACAGGTTTTGATGCGTTAATGACAGGTTTGCCAGGGCCGAGCAATGATCTTGGAAGCGTGATGACGCTGGATATGACGGGGGACGGCCTGGATGATCTTTTAATATCGGAGCAAGATACGCAGCTTGAGCCTGGAGAAGATAAGACGCTATGGAGATTGTTGCCGAATCAGGGGCAGGGCAATTATTTTAGTGCATCGCAGATTGTCTTTGAGCAGCCGCACTTAATCGATCCCATCACGAATTTGCCAGGGCCGCCCGAGAGTGCGACGCCGATCGATTTCGATCACAACGGCCGCATGGATCTTTTGCTGCACGATCTTCGGGGCGAATATGTGAACTGGGGTTTTTTGATATCATCCAATGGGGCGCAGCCGGCCCAATATCTGAAGAGCAATACAAAGAGAATCTATGCTCAAGGCTCGGCGCCTCCGCTGCATTTCAATTCGGCGAATGCTTCGTCTCATTTAGCAGATGTGAACGGCGATGGAATGCCGGATATGGTGAGCTGTATTTTTAAAAATGTTCATGAGTGGTCGGTGAACCTGTGGACGCCTCAAGGTTTTGATGCAAATGCGATTGCTATCCCGGCGCTGCTTCAGCATCCTTGTGATATCGAATTTATTCCTGCGGATATCGATGCGGATGGGCAGAATGAGATCCTGATTCCTGGTTCTTATGCGGTAAACGGCGGGATTCAGTTGACAGCAGGTTTGGATGTTTTGGCATTCAAACATCAGGGCAATACATGGACGCGAGAGGATGCCGGGCTTCCGAGAGTGTTATCAGGCGGCCGGATGATTCTTCTCGATGCGAATGGGGATGGGTTGCTGGATGCGCTTCAATCTGGGTTTCAGGATCAGCAGATTAAACTCTTTATCAATA
>CAZICM010000113.1:0-11694 GCA_964537685.1 uncultured Polyangiaceae bacterium | reverse complement strand
TAGCGGTTATTATAGGTGTTTTAACCGTTGTAACGACCGCGAAGGGCGTGGCGGGTGATCTTCCCCCGTTTTTGTGGACAGTCTCCAAGCACATCCGTCCTTTCCTGTTGATTTCACGCAGCATTTCGCCTATGGCCTCCGTGAACACTTTCGATCTTCCCCTGAACTAGCCTGGATGCCCGAAGTGGTTGGCACCCTTGCCTAATCGACCAAAAACCCATCGGAGAAGCCTATGTGGGGACCTGAACTCGCCATCATGGTCGCCATGATCAGCGCCAACGCCGTTTTTGCAGCCTACGAAATCGCCCTCGCCCAAGTCGGCCTTGCCCGGCTGCAGCACCTGGTGGACAACCAGCGCCATGGGGCCCGCGCCGCCCTCTATATGAAAACCCGCATCGAGGCCAGCTTGGCCGTCGTTCAATTGGGAATCACGCTGGTGGGCGCCATCGCAGCGGCCGTCGGCGGCGCCGGTGCCGAAAAAAAGGTCGCCCCTACCCTCCAATCCGCCCTGGGCCTGTCGCCGGCATGGGGCGAAATCCTCGCTATCGCCCTCGTCGTCGTCCCGCTCACTATCGTGACCATTATCGTCGGCGAACTCATTCCCAAAGTCTTTGCCCTGCGTAACGCGGAACAGGTCTGCCTTGCGCTGTCGCCCTTTATGCGCGGCTTCTCCATCAGCGTCCGGCCCGTTGTATGGCTGTTGGAAACCGTTGTCTTGAAGGTCATGTCCTGGGGCGAGCGTCACCTGGACGTGGCCCGGAAACCGCGCAAGATCGAAATCCAAGAGCTTCTCGCCGCAGCCACCATGGCCCGCTCCTCACGCCTCATCGGCCAGCGCGAAGAGCGAATCATCTTGGGCGCCACGGAAATGCAATCGCGCACAGTCGGCGCTGTCATGGTGCCCGCCGAACACATGACCAGCCTCGACGCCGAGGCATCCCTTGCGGATAACCTCATTGCCGCCCACCTCGACATGCACACCCGCTTTCCGGTGGTCGCGAAAAAGGGCGATCCTCAGAGCATCATCGGCTATGTCAACTTCAAAGACATGGTCGCCACCCTACACCTCAGCCCTCAAAGTCCGGGACTTCGTGGCATTGTGCGCCAACTTCAGACCGTTGGGGCCGACGAACCGATTGCGACATGTCTAGAGCGGCTACTGCACGAGCGCACCCATATTGCCCTGGTACGCGACCCAGAAAAGCGGGTGGTTGGGATGATTACCCTAGAAGACATTCTGGAGGAACTGGTTGGAGAAATCGAAGACGAATACGATCGTCTACCGGGCCATTTGGTTGAATCGGGCACAGCCTGGATTGTGGGGGGCGGAATTTCCTTGGACCAACTGAAGGTCGCGACGGGCATTGATTTACGGCTCGTACCATGGGGAAGCCATGGTCAATCGCTGAGCGACTGGGTGCGGGGTCAACTGGGGCGTGACGCGCGTGGAGGGGACGTAGTGGAACGGGATGGCATACGGGTGATGGTGAGGAAAGTGCGGCGGACCAAGGTGCTGGAGGCCCAAGTGGAGGCCCGAGGCACCTAGGACTGCCGCCGAGATTTCTCCTCCAACCCCCGCCCCGCTTCCCTTCCCCTTTGCACGATTCTCAACGCCCCTCCCAGCCTCATCCACCCCGCTTTGCCCAACCCGCACATCCCTCCCCAAACCCATCCCGCCCTCCTCGAGATCTCTCAACGCCCCTCCCAGCCTCATCCACCCCGCGTTGCCCAACCCGCACATCCCTCCCCAAACCCATCCCGCCCTCTTCGAGATCTCTCAACGCCCCTCCCAGCCTTATCCACCCCGCTTTGCCCAACCCGCACAGCCCTCCCCAAACCCATCCCACCCTCCTCGAGATCTCTCAACGCCTCCAAAACCAGCGTCCCCCCTTCTTTGAGATTTCTCATCCCCTGCCCAACCCGCCTTCCCCCTGTTTACATACCGCAAACCACCTCGTTAAGGCACCGGCCCGCAAGGCTCCCCCGCCTTGTATGTCGTCTTCAAATTCACAGGCACCTTCCCCGCAGGCAACGCAACCACCAAGGTCTGACTCATATCATCCGCCATACCCTGACATACCGCGTTGTTCTCCACATACACCAATATCTCTCCCCCATGCTCCGTCACCCCCCATAAATGCCCCGTTACATTCGTTCCCCCAACCAGCGTCGTGTATACCCGCCGCTTTGAAAAATCTAAACCCGAGCTACACCCAAAAACCCGCACAAAATCTTCTTCGCTTTCAATGATTCCCGCTTGATATCGAGCCACAGGCTTCGCCCCCGCCTCCGCCGTCTCCCCCTCGCCCGCCGCCTTTGGCGCTCCCTTCGCTTCCACACCCGACCCAAAATGCGCCGTGCTCAGCGACTTGCCCGTGCTGCAATCATTGCCACAACACGCGATCGCCGCAAATTCTACAGGCTTGCCCTCGGGACGAGGCGCGGGATCTTTACGCGGCTCCGTCAATGCGCCCCCACATCCAAACGCACTCAGCGCTATCCCCATCGCCGCCCATGTCTTCAATATCGTTATGCCCATAGCTTCTTCACAACCCTATGTTGAATGCACCATCCCAGACCCAGCAACAAGCCGCGCCGCAAACCCAAGAATCTTCGGCCCATCCTTGGTGAGCGTCGGAACAGGCTCGTATCCCCGAAGAAGACGCGCCTCCAACAGCTCTTCAGATGAAGGCTTCTTGTTCCAGACGGCGACCGCCGCCAATCCGCCCAGTCACGTCGTGTCGTACACCAGCCACACCGACGGCGAAAATTCAATCACCACATCCTGATTAAACTCGTCCATCTCCACAACATCCGCAATGAGTTTCGGCGGCTTCTGCGCGAGACCCCAGCGCACCACGTCTTCAAGCGTTTTTTGCTTGGATATTTGAAGTTCAATCGCATGCTTCAGCGCCCCGGGCACTTCGGCGCGAAACTCAATCTCAAGCGGAGCGCTACCATCGGCGATTCGACAGGAGGCAGACATACAGCGATCCCCAATTGCACATTCGCAGGTTGCGAAACAGATAAAAGCAGTGTACAGCGCTTATTCACAAAAGGCTTCTATGTTTGCTCGTCTCACATCATTTCTTTTGGCCGCCTTGCTTTTGTCGCATACCTCCGCATGCATGGACCGGGACAAGGGCAAAACCCGGCCCAAGGCAAAGGCAGCTCAAACAGAGCGCGATTCACCGCGTTCGGCGGCGTCGGCGCTTGGGGCGCAGGGTGGCGATAGTCCCGACGAACCTTTGCCTATGCCCAAGCGCAAGGCTTTTGACCGTGAGCATCCCCTTCTATCGTTTGCCGGGTTTTCCAAAGACGGGAAGCGATTTGTGTATGCCTATCAGGAGCCCAAGGCTGGAGCGGTGGCCTTTTTAAGGTTGATCGAACCGGATGCCCCAAAGGCCAAGCCGACGGTATCGCTAGACCCTGAATATATGGATTCGATTAAAGAGGCCGAAGCCTTTATCAAAGAAGGCGGATACGAAGCAAAGCGGGAAAGGCCGCCCGGGGATTTGCAGATACAGGCCGAACTGATGGCCGAGCCTCCTTATGTGACGCTAAAGCTGGGCAAAAAGAGCAAGCGGCTGGACGTGGGCGCCAAGGCATATCCCGATCAGACGATAGCGATTGTGTGGGGATTGTCGCCGGATAAGAAATCGGTAGCGATTGCGATAGGAGCGGCCCCCAAAGGAAGCGGGGCGGGCGAAGATGCGGGCGCGATGGGGAATTCGCTTCCTATGAATGCGCAGTATTGGGTGGCCAAGCTGCCGGAGTAAACGCCATTATGCCCAATTCCCTTCTCGATTGCATTGGCCATACCCCGCTTGTCGCCCTCGAGCATATCAGCCGCGATTTGCCCGTGCCTATTTTCGCCAAATGCGAGCATTTAAATCCAGGCGGCAGTATTAAAGATCGCATCGCTAAATCGATTATCCTCGATGCCGAGCAAAGAGGCGTTCTTCGCCCTGGAATGACTTTAATCGAAGCCACGGCAGGCAATACCGGGATTGGTCTCGCATTAATCGCCGCTTCCAAAGGCTATGGCCTGGTCTGCGTCATGCCCGAAAAGATGTCCGCCGATAAACGCGAAGCTCTAAAAGCCTTGGGCGCCGAGGTCGTGATTACGCCCAATGCTCCGCCCCATAGCCCCGATCATTTCAAGAATGTTGCCGAACGCCTCGCCCAGGAACGCGGACTTTTCCTGACCGATCAATTCCGCAATCCCGCCAATGTAAAGGTGCACGAAGAGACCACGGGGCCCGAGATTTTAAGCCAAACCCAAGGACAAATCGGCGCTTTTACCGCGGGCGCGGGCACCGGGGGAACGATTACCGGCGTAGCCCGCGCCCTGCGCCAAGCTCAATGCAAAGCCAGCATTGTTCTGGCCGATCCGGCGGGCTCCGTGCTCGCCGGATGGATTGAAACAGGTATCAAAGGCGCCGATCATGCCTATGCCATCGAAGGCATAGGATCGAGCGAACCGCCCGAATTGCTCGATAAAAACCTTATCCATTCCGCCCTTAGCATCCCCGACGAAGAAAGCTTTGCCGTCACCCGGAGGCTATGGAAGCAAGAAGGCATGCTCGTCGGCGGATCCTCGGGAACAAACGTGGCCGCCGCCATCCGCCTGGCCAAGCGCGGTGATATCCATGGCCCCATTGTCACCATACTCGCCGATAGTTGGGATCGCTATTGGCAAAAGCCGTGGACAAGACTATAACCACATCATTCCCGTGCATTTTTTTGGCTACACGATCGGCGAAAAGCTCGCAGAACACCGGACAGGCGCGCTGTACCGGGCGCTGCGCCAAGCCGACGATCGGCCGGTGCTGCTGACGATTAGCGCTCCGGGGCTTGCCCGCGATGCCGCTCAGCATTCGTTTTCCCACGAGCTGGCCATCCTTGAAACGCTTGGGCAAGACGATGTGGGTATGGCCGTGGGCATCGTTGTCGATCATCTGCACACGGCGCTCTGCCTTTTTCCCTGCGAAGAACAGCCGCTGTCGCTGTGGCTCGGGCCGGAGATGCCTATCGAGCAGTTTACGCGCTTTGCCATCCAAATCGCCGAAACCCTTAGCCGGATTCACCGCCGGGGAATCATTCACCGCAATCTTTCACCTCAATCCATTTTTATACATCCAGAAAGCGGCCATGCCCGGTTCTTTGATTTTTCGCTGGCTTGCCCTATCGCGGATGCGCGTCCCTTTAATAAACCCCGTTCTGCGCTGACTTACATTGCGCCGGAACAAACAGGGCGCATGGGCAGGCCGGTCGATCACCGGGCCGATTTATACTCGCTGGGGATATTATTTTATGAAATGCTTTCGGGGCGGCCTCCTTTTTCCGATCGCGATCCGGTGGCGCTGATTCACGCGCATATCGCCCAAGAGCCTGCCGATCTATGCTCGCTGCGCGCGGGCACGCCGCTTCCGCTGAAGCGGATTATCGATAAGCTGCTGGCAAAGAATGCAGAAGACCGCTATCGCAGCGCTCTTTCCTTGCTATCGGACATACGGAGGGCGGAGGCGCTGCTGCTGGAGGAGAATGGGCAGGGCGGGCAAGCATTTATCGCGGGCGAATGGGAAAGAGGCCCGGCGCTGTCCATACCTCATACGCTGTATGGGCGGTCCCGGGAGCGGGAGAGCTTGCAGAATGCGCTGGAGCAGGCGGTTGCGGGCAATACAGCCGCCGTTTTTATTGAGGGATTGGGGGGCACGGGAAAGACGTCGCTGGTGCAGATGTTCGAGCCGTCCATAGCGGCCCAAGGCGCCTATTATGTGCAGACGCATAGCGAGCCCATCAACCGGATGCTGCCATTTACGGCCGTAATATCGCTGATGGACAAGCTATGCAGCCAAGTGATTGAACAGGCCGGCGATACAGAGCGTGAAGCTTGGATTGCAGCGCTTTCTCAAGCATTTGGCTCCGGGGTATCCACGCTTCCTTCTATCCTTCCCAGCCTGGGCGAAGTCTTTCCCGTGGGCTCGGCCCGTTCAGCCGCCACATCATCGCCCGACTTTCAAAAGCGGATTGAGCGCTCGCTTTTATGTGTGCTATCGGCGACGGCCGGGCCGGCGCATCCGGTGGTTTTATTTCTCGATGATCTGCACTGGATGGATAGCGCCACAATGCGCTTTATACAAACGGCGGCGTCCGATCCTTCTATCCGTCATTGTCTGATACTATGCGCGGTACGAGGCGCCGATTTCGATGCAGCGCATCCTTTATCGAAAACCAAAGCCTATATCGAGCAGCACGGCGGCCATATCCGCACGCTGATGACCGAACCGCTATCGCAGCAGCATGTGGAGCAATTGCTGGTGGACACGCTGGGGCGGCCTGTTTCCGAAATAAAGCCGCTGGCCGCGGAGATTTATATTCATACGCGGGGCAATCCTTTTTTTATTCAGGCATTTTTGAGATGGCTTCAGGAGCGTTCCTTTTTGGTGTTCAACGATGCGACCGAGCAATGGAGCTGGTCGCTGGATAAGATTCGGGGGGCGGAGGTTCCCGAGGATGCGGCGGAATTTTTGATGAGCGAGCTCCGGAGGCTGCCCGCGCATACGCGGTATCTGCTGGAATCGGCGAGCTGCCTCGGAACGCAGTTTGATATGCATATGCTTGCGATTGCCTGCAATCTGCCGATAGCCGAGGTGAGGGATGGCCTGCAGGATGCGCTATTGAAGAACCTGTTGATTCCGGCATCGAATATCCACAAGCCGAGTCCATGGGCGCCGCCCGGCGCGAAAGCGGAGAAGACATGGGTACAATTTCCGCATGAGCGGGTGAGGCAGGCGGCGTATGGCTTGCTATCGGGTGAAGATATCCTATCGCTGCGCCTTCAGATAGGGCGGCGGCTGAGAGACGCGGCGCGGGCAAGGCCGGGAGAGAACGAGCTCCACCGGCTGGTGCTTGATTTTGTGGATCATCTCAATACAGGCGCGGCGCCTTTGGAGGATGAATCGGAGCTGGCGGAGCTGGCGGCGCTTAACCTGATAGCGGGCCAGCGGGCGAAGGAAAACGCGGCCTATGAAGTCGCGAGCCGTTATTTTGCGATGGGCGGCCTGCTGGCTCCGGCCAATTCCAGCGACGAGCTACGTTTTGAGCTTCATATCAGCGAAGCGGAATGCGAATATTTCCGGGGCGATCCGAGGCATGCGGAGTTATTGCTGGAAAGGCTTCCTGTACCGGCACCAGGCGAAAGCGCGATAGCGAGGGTTGCCTCGCTGCGCATGGCGGCAAAGAATGTGCTGGGCCGTTCTGTGGAAGCCATTATGGCTGGATTGGAGGGGCTTTCCGCGCTGGGTATTCCGATAGAAGACGATGAAGAAAAGGCCAGGGACGCAGCGGCCGCGCTTCATGCCCAAGTGCGTAAATGGTTATCGGAGCACCGTATCGATGAATTGCTGGACAAGCCCGGGCTAACCGATTCGAGGCTCCGTGCAATTCAGAAGATACTGGCCGATCTGTGCGCGCCGTCGGCGCTGGTGAGGCCGGCCTTATGCAGTTATGCGGTTGGATTGCTGACATCGCTATCGATGGAGCATGGGAATTCTCCTGAATCGAGCCATGCCTATATGCTGTATGGCATGCATTTGGCGGTATCGCTTGGCCGTTATCAGGAAGCCGCAGAATTTGGCAGGCTGGCGCTCAAGCTGGATGGGCGCCAAGGAATGGGCGAGAGCCATGGGCGGCTGCACTATATGTTTGGCACCTTTGCGCATTTTTTTGAGCCGCTGCCCATTGTGCTTACGCATTTCCGGAGGGCTCACACCGATAGCCTTGGCGTGGGGGATCCGATCACGGCGTCCTATGCTTGCCTGCATATCTTGCTGGCGCGCCTGTCGATGGGAGATCCGCTGGATTCGATTGAGGAAGAATGCCGTTCATTTTCGGGGCAGATTCAGCAAATGAAGGCCGCGTCTCAGGTGGCGATGCATACGCTGATAAGCCGTGTGATATTGCATTTAAAGGGTCTTGTTCCGAGCCCGGGCTCGCTCTCCGGGGAAGATTTTGATGAAGTATCCTTTGCGGCATCGCTGTTGAAAAGCGGGCTTCAGCTTCCGCTCGGCTTTTACAAGGCCGAAAAACAGAAGCTCGACTATTTTAGAGATCGGCACGAAGAAGCGGTGGCGATTGCGGCCGATCAGTTGGCGAAGCCGGCGGCCTGGCTCTATACGCTGATTGATATCTGTTTCTATGGATGCCTATCGCTGATTAAGCTGATGGAAGCGAAGCCGAAGGAGGATGGAGAGTACCGGACTCTATTTGATTTATGGTATGAAAAGGTGAAGAGCTGGGCGAGGGCCTGCCCTTCCAATTACCGCTGTCACGAGCTGATTATCGCCGCGGAATTGGCGCGGATATCCGGCGACGAGCTGCCGGCGTCCACGTTATTCGATCAGGCTTATGAACACGCGGTGGGCGAAGGGCTGGCTCCGATGGAAGCGCTTTCGGCGGAGCTATCGGCGCGTTTTCATTGGAATGCGGGGCGCAATAGCACGGCATCGGCCATGATGGCAAATGCGAGCGCCGCATATACGGGCTGGGGAGCCTTTGCCCATATCGAGCGGCTGAGAAAGCGGTATGCCCGGCTATTCCGGCCGAAGGTATCCAAGCGCGCGCTTCCCCGAGGCGTCGTGCCTTCCCTGCCGCCGGATTCGCTGGGCGGGGCCACAGCTTCGGGCCTATCGGTTCCGCTTGATTTTCTCAGTGTGATCCGGGCCTCGCAGGCGCTTTTCGTAGAGGTTGGGCTATCGCCGCTGCTGGATACGATTATGCGCATTGTGCTGGAGAATGCGGGTGCGGAATGGGGTGTGCTGCTATTGGCGCGGAACGGGAGCCTATTTGTGGCGGCGCAGATGCCTGTGCGCCAAGACAGCGAAGATCCGAATATATTTGTGCCGATGTCTTTGATTCAGTTCGTACATTTATCGGCGGAGCCGGTGGTGATGGCGGACGCGCTGCGGGATAACCCGCTTTTGGACGAGGCTTATCTTCAGCGATACCGGCCGCGTTCGGTCTTTTGCCTGCCGCTTCGCCTTCAGGGGGAAAGCGTAGGCGTTTTATGCCTCGAAAACAGTCTTGCGGCGGGAGCGTTTACGGTCGATCGCACCGAAGTGTTAAGGCTTCTTGGCACGCAGATCGCGATATCGATCCGAAATGCGATGGCCTATGAAGAGCTTGTGGAGGCGAGGCGGGCGGCGGAAGCGGCGAACCGGGCGAAGAGTGCATTTCTTGCGAGCATGAGCCACGAATTGAGGACGCCGCTGAATGCCATTTTGGGATATAGCGAGCTATTGATCGAAAATGCCGAGGAGGAAAATGCCCGGCATTGGATAGCGGATTTGGCAAAGATTCAGTCGGCGGGGCAGCATTTGCTGGATCTGATTAACAATATCCTCGATTTATCTAAAATCGAAGCGAATAAGATGCAGATTGCCGTGGAGCGGGTGGCGCTGCAGCAGATTTTTGGGGCGCTGTCGACGACGCTTGCCCCGCTGTTTGCGCAGAATGATAACCGGTTTATCGTCGATGCGGCGGCGGATTTGGGAACCATAGAGAGCGATCCATTAAGAATTAAGCAAATTCTGATGAATGTGCTAAGCAACGCGACAAAATTCACGCATAGCGGCTTAATCCGGCTGAGGGCATTCCGGGATGAGGCGGTGGATTTTCAAGGGTCGGGGATACATTCGCGGGTTGTATTTGAAATCAGCGATACGGGCATAGGCATGAGCGAAGAGCAGCTCGCGCATATATTTGATGCCTTTCATCAAGTGGACAATTCGACATCGAGGCGGTACGGGGGCACGGGGCTGGGTTTAACGATTACGCGAAGCTTATGCCGGCTTTTGGGCGGGGATATTCTTGTGAAGAGCGAGCTTGGGGTGGGTACAACGTTTACGATTGTGCTTCCGGAGGCGCTGGCGCTTCCGGCTCAGAATGCGATATCTCATTAAGGCCGGGGAGTACGGCGGCGGAGCAAGACGGCTTCGCCTATTTTTCTGCCGTTATCGATAAAGCGGTAAAGCAAGACTCCATGGGCGAGCGAACTTTCGGCTTTGGTATCAAACTGTCCATCGAGCACGGCGACGGTATGGAGATCGCTCCTATCGAGGAGTACCATGCGGTTTGAATCGAAGAGGGCTACAAAATCGCTTCTCACCATGAGATTGCTTGGATCTGCCTGTTCAATCCGGACGCGCTGCCTGCCATCGGCTTCGTAAGCGGTGAGCTGGCCGGAGCCGGTCATCACATAAAACCCTCCGCTGGGATCGGGATAGGTGTAGGTCATGGGAGGCATTTCGATTTTAGATAGGGCGGCGCCGGTTTGGGTATCGAGTATCCATAGGGATTTGGATATGGTTTTGTCGGTGTTATTTAGGGTGTATGGGGGGATTGGGATGCCGGAGGGCAAGGCGAAGGTGGTTTTGGGGAGGCTGATTTGCCAGCGGACTTTGCCGGTGTGAATATCCATCATGATGGCTTTTTCATCGAGGCGCTGGAAGAGTTTATCCTGGGGCACGGCGGCGGTGAACACGCGATCCAAGAGGCTATCGCTGTCTGATGATTTTCCGGGGCGTTTCCATCGGAGCGCGCCTGTCTGGCAATCCAATACAAAGATATCGCCGGGTTCGTGGGCAATGAAGCACGATCGGCCATTGCTGGAGGCGCCTGACTGCCGGCCATAGGCGCCGTTGGGGGTAATTTGCCTGTTGCGCCAGCGTTCTTTGCCTGTTTTGGTATCTGCGCCGATATAGATTAAGGGGCGGCTGAAGATGCCTTTGATAGGTTTTTCGTGGTCTTCAATGGATAGCAGGGCGATGCCCGGGACGGTGGTGAGCATATCCACGCCGCTTCCAAAGCAGCCCGAATTGGCGGTGGGCGCCTCGTCATCGATCCCGCTTTCGTGAATGTGGACGAAGGTTTTTTCAAATTCGCTGCCCAAGCGCTTCCCTGTGGCGCAATCCACGATCTGAATGCCGCATTTGCAGACGATGGCGCAGCGGTCGGCTTCTTGTTCAAAGGAGCATTCGTTGTTCCAGGGAACCGATTCGGTGGATAGGGTTGTGCCGGTGGATGGATCGATACGGTACATTTTATTGCCCGCCCATAAAAGCAGCTTGTCTTGCGAGACTCTAAAGGTATGGCGGCCCCCCGGCGATGAAGTGAGGGCGGTGCGGTAGCGCAGTTTGCGGTCTTGGGCATCAAAGATGGATATGGTTTGAAAGTCGCTGTCGAGCACAACCATGTGCTGCTGAAGAAATGCCGCGTCCCATGCGGGGGCACTGAGAATGGCTTCGAGTTCGTTGAGATCGGGGGATGGAGGCGGTGGGGCGGCGGGCTGGACCGCGCTGGATGGAGCTTGGGGGGATGACGTAGAAATCTTTGGGGCGGATGAGGCGGATGAGGCGGAGGGGGCGGTGGATGGGGAGCGGGAGGGGATGGGTGCAGGCGACGGGCCGCAGGCAAGCCACAAGAAAGGGATTGCACTCAGCATGCATCGAGGCTGGTTCATCGAATCAGCCTATCGCAAGTCGGCTGCGGGGAGAGCATGAACGTGCGCAACCACAAGTTTGAGATGTGGTCAAGCGAAATCGGCAGGCGGGATAAATACGGGGTGGGAAGGGAGATCAGCCGCCCGGGCTAAACATGATGGGATAAACAACCGTGACGATACCGCCTTCG
>CAZICM010000112.1:0-11904 GCA_964537685.1 uncultured Polyangiaceae bacterium | reverse complement strand
GGTGGAGAAGACGGGAGTCGAACCCGTGTCTACCGCTCGCGAAGCGGTTGCTCTCCCATTGAGCTACGACCCCAAAAGATTGGTGGAGAAGACGGGAATCGAACCCGCATCGACCGCGTGCAAGGCGGTTGCTCTCCCATTGAGCTACGACCCCAATTCATGCAATTGGCATGGCAGGATGTGAAGGAATTGAACCCTCTCGCAGGAGTTTTGGAGGCTCCGCGGTCACCATGACTCTACATCCCATGGTATATTTAATAAAAATGATGGGGAAGCCGGCAGGACTCGCACCTACATCACCCGTTTGGCTTCGATAACCCTTTCCTATCGGCCCGAAGCAGGCAAGTTGTTGAAAAGGGATCTTTCGGGTATCCTACTTTAGACGACAGCTTCAATACGTTCGTATTTTAATTACGGCGTCCCCGGCAGGAGTCGAACCTGCACAAGCCGGTTTAGGAAACCGGTTCCTTCTCCGTTCGGACACGAGGACATTCCACGGCGCCCCCAAGGGGGATCGAACCCCTCTCACTTGATCGACAATCAAGCTGCCTCACCAGATGCATATGAGGGCAATACAATAAAATTAAATTCAATGAAATTGGTGTGATCGACGGGACTCGAACCCGCAGCCTCTCGATTAACAGTCGATAACCGTTCTCCTTCGGCCCGGAACGGGCAAGGTATGGATCACGGTGTTTTTAGCGCTCCACCAATTGAGCTACGATCACATGGTGTTCGGCTATGGGTATAGCCGGCGCCCCCAAGGGGAATCGAACCCGCTCTCACTTGATCGACAATCAAGCTGCCTCGCCAGATGCATATGAGGGCAATACAATAAAATGAAATTCAATGAAATTGGTGTGACCGACGGGATTCGAACCCGCAACCTTCCGAGTTGCAATCGATAAGCGTCTTCCAGCGGCCCTAAAGGGCAAGGAACGGGGACGCATGAAGCTCTATCCGTTGAGCTACGGTCACGGCGCCAGATATCGGAATTGAACCTCGTTAACCGTCCTTGTCCGGCCCTTTCAGGCAATGCTTAAGAACGGATGCCTCCAACAGGCGTATCTGGCAGAATATGCAATCCGATGAGATTGACCGTGAGAGTTTCAATCTCACCGGATTGCTTCGGCTAATTCATTACGCTCGTGCGAAATCGGCCATGATTTGCGGAGCGGCAGTGTCAAAGCCCACGACATCCAGCATTCCGGCGTCGTTTGGGTCGGCAATTGTAAAGTTGGTTGCCGTCATTCCAACGACAATCAGCTTTGCAGGGCGGCCCATTTTCTCGCGGTATTCGCGAAGGGCTTGGAAGGGGTGAACGGTGCCGGCCCAGGTCTCGTTGTCGGTGTAGACAACGAATGCATCGGCCTCGACCTTGTTTTTGGTGGCCCAAATCATCGGAAGGGCGCAGTCGGTTCCTCCAAACGGAAGATTATCGACCTTCTTCAACACATCGTCCAAGCGCTGGCGAGCCGAAATGTCGAGCAATTGAATGCCAGGCACATCGGTGCCGCGCGTCTTGCCCTGCGCCGCCGACGCAAAGGCGAGGAACGCATAATCCCTTTCCGTGCGGGCCGTGACCATGGCCATGGCCGAGCTCGCAACCCGCGGCGTTAAACCGGGCACGCCGGCGATTTCACCGCATGTCATCGAGCCCGATACGTCCAGCGCGAGAATGTGCTTCTTGCCCGTCGGCTCAATCGACTTGAACGACAGATAAAAAGCCTTGTCGAGCGCATCGACAATTTCACGCACGGGCGTCCATGTGAGCTTGCCCTTCACACCCTTGCCGCTTTCATACACTTTCAATGCAGAAAGCAATGCGATGGGATGAACGCGGGCCTTTTGCAGGCGCGACTCATTGCCAAGCTCTGCGACAACACGCTGAGAAGCCTGGCTCATGGGCTTGAGCAATCCGATTTCGGTCATTTTCGCGAGGTTGCGAATCATGGCCGTCATCGGCATATCCGCGAGCAGCGCGTCCCACACATCCAAATGGTTCTTCCATTCGGTTGGAATCATTTCGTGGGTCATCCGGTGCTTGCGGATTAACGCCGCGACTTCGCTCACCTGCGTTGCCTTGCGAAGCTTTTCAAAGCCTGCAATCAGCGCGGGAAGGTCTTCCGTGCGCAACACATCGCCTTTTCCGTGCGCCTTCTCAATTGCATCGGCGCCGCCCACCATCCAGCGATACGTCGCGTTATGGGCCGCGGTTTTGGCCTTTGGGTGCGAAAGCCTCAACAGGTCGCGGTGGCTAAAGCCGTCGCGCTGCTGAAACTTCACGGCCTGATAAGCCAATTTATCGGCTGGCATTTCGTTGTACCAAGCCGCGATTGCATTGCGCAGACCCCGGCCCCAACGACGGAATGCCTCGACATCCCTAGCGAAATGAAACAAGTGCGTTCCGGTGCGGCACACGGTTGGAATGGCCGCGAGGGCCTCCTTGCGCGTGGCCGGATCTTGAGATCCAGCGGCCATGGCGAGAGCGAAGATGGCCGGATCGTTCTTGGGCGCGCGGCCTGCATTGCTGATTTCAGCAATGCGCTTGACGGCGCGCGGACCATTTTCGGCCAGACACTCGAGAATGGTTTTCGCATTATCGCGCGTCATTTGCCGCTCAGAAGCGTAATACGATCCGCCTTCGCAGCCTAAAACCAGCCAGCGGTCGAGCTTTCCCCACTTATCGAGGGAAAAGACAAATCCACCGGCGTTATTCATTACCTGATCTTCCCTGACCTTATCGCGCTGCGAAGTGAACAGCGAGGCCAAGTGCTTTAGGTATTTCGCCATGACACATATCTCCTTTTACGGCCCATGTCAAAATGAACGTATTGATAATCAATTCATTCATTTTAATGGACAATCAAAACATCGTTGGGCGTACGGGACTCGAACCCGTCTTCGCAGGTTCACTGCCTGCCCTCTTCCCTGAACGAGCAACGCCCACGCACGCGGTGAATTTGCAGCACCGCACGGCGGTCGGGATGGCCGGAATCGAACCGACGGGTTTCCTCACCCCAAATGAGGCGCCTTACCACTAGGCTACATCCCGAATTCAAAATACAGACGCATTGACAAACAATACGGTGGGTTGTCTCGGAATCGAACCGAGTTCTGTGGTTTTTCAAACCGCCGCAATCACCTGACTTGCTCACAACCCAATAGCAGCCCGTAGGGGAATCGAACCCCTGTCCCCGGATTGAAAGTCCGAAAATCCTAACCGCTAGACGAACGGGCCAAACACATCGAGCCCCCATCCGGAATCGAACCGGAACCTCCTGAGTACGAAACAGGTGCTCTGCCTATAGAGCTTTAAGGGCAATTGAATTGAATGATTAAAAAATTACTTACTCATCGAATACGGAAGGCAATCGCGAGAATGACCACCCGCATCGTTGAACAAGGCGCAGCAGCTTGCTGTGCCTTGTTCGGCTCCGGCGAAGGGAATTGAACCCCTGTAAGGTCGGTTAACGGCCGACTGCCTAACCACTAGGCTACGCCGGAAGAAGGGGCATTTTTATCGTGACTGCTGGGTAAACAGTCATTACCAAAATACCCCCGCTCTACTACTTCAACGATCTATTCAATTGTCAAATAACAGTGGCTCATTGAATTGAGCCTGCCCCATTGGGCGCGGTACCGGGAGCAGGGGTCGAACCTGCATTCGCGGGGTCAGAGCCCGGCGTCCTGCCATTGAACGATCCCGGTAAACAGTGGGAGGCATGGGAATCGAACCCACCTCTAACGGATTAAGAGCCCGCTGCGTCTCCTTGACGCCAACCTCCCGTTGGATTGAGTGGATCCGGAGGGATTTGAACCCTCGCTTCATCGCTTAAAAGGCGAGTATGCTAACCGTTACATTACGGACCCCGATATTTTGGCATTGCGCCACGTTTTCGCTTCATAAATCACCTCGTATTGATGACAATGCTCATCAAATTTAGAACACACTAGTGCGGGCGGGAGGAGTTGAACCTCCAAGCTTAATAGCGGACGGGTTACAGCCGTTTGAGCTCGCCGATGCTCAGCACCCGCAGAATTCTTTTTTATTTATTTGCTTTGCCTTTTCGGCCGCCGAATTTGTTTTCTTATTCGAGCCGGCCATTTTTTTATTTCAATCTTTTTTCGGCTCGCGTTTTTTAATTCGTTGCGGCCCTCATTTTTATTTCGGCTCGCGTTTTTTAATTCGTTGCGGCCCTCATTTTTATTTCATTTACTTTGACGTTTCATTTCGATTTTTGTTTCAGCGATTTATTATTTTTTTTCCGGCCCGCTTGAACAAAAATCTAATGAAAAGCCTTGTTTCAAAGCCTGGATACACGTATTCCGATGCACATTAAAGTGCATTGGATGTTTATCCGGTGGAATTGAGTGAGCATTTTATTTTCAATTATTCAGTGCGCCGTGTTTGACGTTCGCATCTGACAATTGTTCTATTCGAAGATTTGATTTTTTTATTTCACGTCACCTCATTTATTTTGTTAAAAAAACCGATCGGCTTTTTTTTGAAAGATACACCTCACCCATTCAATCTGCCTTTTTTTATAGGCAAATCGCTGGATACACATCCGCCGATGAGCATTTCATGCGTGCCCTCATAAATCGATCGTATTTATAAGGAGGAGGCGCGGCCCATTTCCGGAATCCGCGCGCAGATCTCCCCATTCCCGCTTTCGGTTTTAATGGCCGAAAGCAGGCAATACGATCGCTTTGCCGGCAGGCATCCTTTTATTGAGAAAAGAGGCCGCGGCTAAAAGCGCACGCTATGATTTACCCGTACAAATGCGATTGAATCACGCGGAATCCAGCTCAACGGCAGATCGGTGCGCAGCGGCGAAGTCCGGTGAACACCATTGAATTACGGTGTACGCCGGGCGAGCCGCAATTGCATCGATTGCAGCGGAGCGTCAGAGAAATGCCCCAAAAATCCCGCGCTATGTTTGCGCCCAAAATCGCATTTCGAAGCCTTTTCGCGCGGTGGCGCTATTTAGGCCCCTAAAACGCCGAAAGCCGCCTCGGGGGAACCCGGGCGGCCTTCTCACATCGTTACAGACGCGAATTTCGGCCGCCTAGGTGTCCTCCTCCGGATTGGCAAACTTGCGGCTACCGCCGAAGAGGGACGATGACAAATACCGATGATCCAAGCAGGTTCCCACGGGGATACACCACGCCGCTTCTGCTGTTTTCAGCAGTCGCTGCGTTGGTTGTTTCCTCGTTATCTGGCACATGATGGAGCTCACCGGAATTGGTTCAGCATCGACACGCTACTGAGTAAAAAGTTTCGTGTCAACAATTGGTTTTGATTTTTTTGAATGCGAAATGAAAGGCTTTTGAATTCGCAGCTTATATTTGGAGCAGGTAATTCATTGAGTGGCTTTGAGTGGCTTTGAGTGACTTTGAATCACTTTGAGTCACTTTTGAATGGGTAGACTCGCTGATGGTAATTAGAATAAAGGGCTGAATTCAATTCCGGCGGGCTAGACGGAAGTGCCTCTTGCCTGATTCACCGTCGACCGCCGGAGGCTCGATTTTCAGCATCGAGAGAGAGACTTCCCGCATCCGTCCATCCTTGGTTTGGCGCAGCCGAATCCGGTCTCCATCCGAGTCGATGACCTCGCATTCGCCAAAATGAAAATGCGTTACGAGATCGCCGACTTCTGGATAGGTTTCGGGCTCTTCTTTGGGACGCACAGGCCGCTGGGGAAGGGCAGGTCCGGGCGGAGAGGGAGACGCCGCGGCGGGCGTAGCCGTGGTTTCGCTCGCGGGCTGGGGTGCTCGCGCCGCATCCGCAGGAGGGGCTGGGCGGCTCGCTTCCGCCGATGCTTTGAAGGTGAGCAGTGCGAGGCCCGTGCGCTCGTCGTAGCCCCGTGTGAGCGCGAGGTCGTCGAACACAGTGACGTGAACTTCAAGCGCGTAGGCGCGTGCCCATACGAGCTCGCCGCCGAAGACGCGCATGCCAAGCTCGGTTTCCTGCGCAAGCGTCGCGCTTAGGCGAAGAAAAGAAGCTCCTTCGTGGGATGCAATATTGCCTGTGAGCGAGAGCAGTTCGGCCGGACCTTCAATGCGGCGCGGACGGCCGTAGTTTTTTGATGCGGTGTCAAAGAGAGCAATCTCCATCGCTTCCACCGAACCGATGGCTGTAATCCAAGCCGAGCGCGCTTCGGCTTGTTCCAGTGCGCGGAGCAGGGCTGCGGGCAGTTCTTCGCCGCGATCGATCCGTAGGAGCAAATGGCGTGTGCGCCGCGACTCCGTGATGTTCATCAACGCTTGTCCTCAATCTTGGTTCTAGTGACTGTTATTTCGATCTGCGGTGTGCCTGCGCCTCGTTTCGCGGATAGATCACCCGTGGTCGCCGTGATGCGATCCGCCGGAATTCCTGCTGCAACGAGTGCGTCTTTCACGGCCGTTGCCCGCTTGTCCGCGAGCTGTGTCGCGGCGTCGCTGCTGTCGCCTGAGCGATCGCCATAGGCTTCGACGATGACGAGATCCAGCGGCATCCGGCCTTTAATGAGCTGCGCGGTCATCTTGAGCTGCGCCGCAAGCTCCTTGGAAATGTCCGCCCGTCCCGGGGTAAATCGAGCGAGTTTGTCGATGATGACGCGATCGCCCTGCCATCGGACAAGCGACTGAGCTTTGGGCTCTGGACAGCCATCTTCGTCAGCATCGCCGTCGATCGTTTCCGCTTGGGTTGCGCATTTGTCCGCGCCGTCAAGAACCCCATCCTCGTCGTTGTCCGGTTCTGGGCATCCGTCGTCGTCTTGGAATCCATCGCGATCTTCGGCAAGGCGCGAACAGCGATCGAGATTGTCATTCACTTGGTCGAGATCGTTGTCGGGATCGGGGCAGCCATCCGTGTCCTTAAAGCCGTCTTTGTCTTCTGGACCGTTTGGACATCGATCCGCCGCGTCGGGGATGCCGTCTTGATCGTTGTCAGGATCGGGACATCCATCGGCGTCCTCGAAATTATCGATATCTTCGGCGGTGTTTCTGCACTTGTCGCTCTCGTCGGGCACCGTGTCTTTATCGTCGTCGAGATCGGGGCAGCCATCCTGATCTTCAAAGCCATCGACGGTTTCCGCTTCATCGCGGCATCTATCCCGCTCGTCCGGAATGCGATCCTGATCGTTGTCCGGTTCGGGGCAGCCGTCTTCGTCTTGAAAACCATCGCGATCCTCGGCTTTGACAGGGCATTTGTCATCGCGATCGAGCACATTGTCGGCATCGGTGTCGCGGTTTGTCGGGGCGTAGCGAATGCCGAGATTGAAACGGAAACGGGGCGTGGTGACCGCCGATTCGGAGCCCATTGGAATGAATCCGCCGCCGCTCGCCATGAAGACAAGATCGCCGCCCAAAAAAGGCGCGCTGGAAACGTTTGCAAGCCATTCGGCTGGCACGAGCGCAGGGCTTGAACCATCCGCAGATGCCTGCGCGGTAGGCGGGTTTTGGGCGCTGACGGTATAGAGCGCAAAGGCTTCCGCGCCTGCGCTGAGCACGCGATCCTTGAGAATGTCGTACGAAACGCCGAGGGCTCCGTAGAGCTGCGTGCCAATGACCGCGTTTGCCAGTATGCGCTCGTCGCGAATGCGGGCGCCGAGTTCGGTGCCTATGAGCAAACCGCCGATGCGATAATCCGCGCTGACCGTGGGCGTTGCGACCACCGTGCCCGCTCCGCCGAACCAGTCTTTAGCGCCAAAAGGAGCGCCAAATTGAAGATGCGCCGTGAGTCCCAGGCCGCGGTCTTCGCCTTTTCTCGGCCTTGGAAGGACGGCGAAGCTCACGCCAAATCGGCCGTCCCGGATCACGCTGCGCACAAGCGCTTCGTCGCTTCCCCGAACGGCCGCAATGCCTGCGCCGTCCTGAAACACCGTGACCGGAAGCGCCAGCGACAGAGCGAAGCGATCGGTGATGCCGACTTCCCAGTGGAAGGTGGCGTTCACCTGGTTATCGATGACGAAAATGGGCGTGCCATCAGGGTCGGCCGAGGAGACCCTTAACCCGATGGGCCGTGACAAATAGCCGACGGAAAGGCCGAAAGCCGATTTGCTCGCCGGAGTTGTGAGGGTCGGCGCGACGGAAAAAAATGACCCGCCGCCGGGATGAATCCAGAGGTTGTCCGCATCGATGCACGTCGACAATCCAGAGACTGGATCACACGACTCTGCATGCGCGGACGAGCTCAGCAGAACCGTTGCGAGCACGGCAGACAAGAGCGCGCGCAGAGGAAGGCGCGACCTCGCCGTGAAGGTCGGAGCAGAAGAGCGCATTGGCAAGGACCTCTACTACTCTCGCGGCGCGAGGGAAAAGACCAATTGCATCTTGGTCAAAAGACGGCGAAGGAAAGGCTTTATGATCGACAATAGAACGCCGCTATTTCTCGGGTCTGCATCGCCCCGGCGGCGTGAGCTCTTGGCAAACTTAATGCTACCCATCCGCTGGGCCTCGGTGGATGTGGACGAGTCTTCCGCCGAAGGAGAGACCGCTTCGGCTTACCTCGAGCGAATCACTGCGGCGAAGCTGGAGGCCGCGCTTCGCCTTCCCGAAGCGATAGGCGCGGGGGCGGTGCTGGTTGCGGATACAGCCGTGATTGTGGACGGCGCTGTGCTTGGAAAACCGCGCGATGCTGCCGATGCCCGCTCGATGATATGCGCGCTTTCCGGGCGCGCGCATCGGGTGTGCACACGCTTTGCGATTGCGGGTGCCAACACTGTTCATTCGGAAACCGTAACAACCGATGTCGTATTTAGAGCGCTCGAAGACGACGAAATCGACGCCTATGTGGCAACGGGGGAAGGCTCCGACAAGGCCGGGGCCTACGCCATTCAAGGCATCGGAGCCTTTGCCGTATCCAGCATTTCCGGCTCGTGGTCCAACGTTGTCGGACTGCCGGTTTGTGAAGTGATTTATGCGCTTCGCAAGATGGGTTTGCTGGGCCGCTTTCCTTTTGTGCCGGCCGCTTCATGAGCCGATTGGGCGCAGTGCTTCGGCGCGCTTTGGCTTGGAGTTCAGGCAAGCGTGAAAGCTGGCTATTCGCTCTGATTGCCCTGTTCATTCGAGCTTCCATCGTCCGTTGGGCATTGCCGCGCATCTCGCCCGTTGCCGATGGAGCCTTTTACCAAACCGTTGCTGAGCGCATTTCCCAAGGCTTGGGATACACATGGCTTTGGCCCGACGGCGTGGTCACCTATGCCGCTCATTATCCCGTCGGCTATCCCGCCATGGTGGGTGCGCTCTATGCGCTCTTCGGCGCAAAACAGGCCGTGGCGATGAGCTTCAATGCACTGCTCGGAGCGCTCTCTGTCTTCGCGCTTCACCGCATTGCACTGGCATGTGCATCGAGAAAATCGGCGGCTGTGGCAGCCCTCCTGCTCGCGCTGTATCCGGGACTCGCCGCGTATACGCCCGCCCTGATGACCGAAGGCGTGACCGCATCGCTCTTGACCTGCGGTGCGTGGGCATCGATGCACGCGGGTAAATCTTGGGCCGGCACAAACATCGATTGGCGCGCGGAACCTCGAAAAAGCATCTGGACGGCGCTGAAAACTTTCTTTCCAGCCGGCCTCATTTTCGGCGCTGCGACGCTCGTACGCCCTCAGTCCGTCTTGCTCGCGCCCTTATTCATCTGGGTGTCCGCAGGCGGCATTCGCAACCCCAAACGCGCCGCTGCCGGAGCCGCATTCACCCTCGCCATGGCCTTGATGGTCTGCACGCCCTGGACCGCGCGCAATTGCGTCCGCATCAAGAGCTGCGCCCTCGTGAGTGTCAATGGAGGCTGGAATCTCCTCATCGGCGCGGACAAAGAATCCAACGGAAGCTGGGCGCCGATCAAAGTGCCCGACGCTTGCCGCGAAGTGTGGGACGAGGCCGCGAAAGATGCTTGTTTCGGTCGCGAAGCCAAACGCTACATCCTCGAACATCCCGGCGCGTGGCTCTCGCTTATTCCCAGCAAACTCGGCGCTACCTTCAATTACAGAGGCGCCGCGGGCTGGTATTTGCACGCATCCAATCCTCAAGCCTTTCCTGAGAAAGCGAAGATTGCACTGGGCGCCGCTGAGGTCGTCTATGAACGGCTTCTCTTGATAGCGGCGCTCATTGCCGCTGCGCGCCTTCGCATCGCTTGCGGCCCGCTCACTTCATGGAGAGTCATTGTGCCGATTGCGCTCGCGGGACTGGGCATCCTTTCCGCGTTTATCGTCCAAGCGTGGCTCGGTTTCGCCCTGCTCGCGCTCCTGTCGTTATGGCCCGCGCCGCGCCCAACAGAAGACCCCTTTATCGTTCGCGCATTAGGTGTCGTCCTGTTCGCGACGATCGCCGTCCACGCTGTCTTCTTCGGCGCGGGCCGCTACTCGCTTGTGGTGATTCCCCTGCTGTGCGGCGTGGCTGCCCTCGCTGCCCAGAAACGGCCCATCACTCCAGCCCCAACCGCCCACCCGCCACAAAAATCGTAGGCGCCGTTTCACCCATGCCCTGGCTCACTTCAAGCCGCACATGCTTGGCGCACCAAACCGAGTTTTGCTTGCACTGCACATTCACAAACTCGTACCAATCCTGCATTCCCCAAGTTCGATAAGCCGGATTCCCCTTGGACTTTGAAAAAGGATCTTTCAGCGAACTCAAACCCTCGAACGCTCCGCTCTTTCCAGGCCCGAGCACCAGAGACTGATGCTCAAAGGGCACATCCACCTCCAAGCGCTTCGTCAATTGAGGGGTCAGCACATGCAATACACTTCGCTCACCCTCTCGGCATGCTTGGCAATTCGTTTGAAATGCAAACACAATCCCGCCCGCCACATGCTTAGGACGCGCCTCATAACGTTCCACAATCGACACCTGGCAAGTCGACGCATCTAAAAAGCCATTTCCCCACACAAACAAAAGCGTGCCTTTGGTATCAATGCGCCGGATTGCCTCATAATGAACGATCGGCATCAGCCCTTGAGGCGCCTTTCCGCCGCACATATCCACTGCACCACCATCAGATTGACGCCCAATAGCGACCGGAGATGCCTTTCCCACACGGATCAAACCCGCCTCGAAGCCCTGAACGCTCACCCTTACGCTTCCCTCTTTTTTAATCACAATCACATCGGCTTGAGATCCTTCCGGAAGGGTTTTAGGCGTTTCTGTTGGCAATTTTGAAGGATTGACTTCCACGACAGGAAGACTATTTAAAAATACCCGGCCGCCTGGGGCATTCGATCGTGTGTTAAACGACATCTCATGTATCCATTGCATTCCACAGCAATCGGCTCCCGGCGACGACGGAAGCTTTTCAAGCGCCGCCGAGCCCTGTTTCCAGCCTTTAGGAATCTTCGTCTGGGGCTCATCGCCCAACGCGCTATTTCCTGCGAATGTAAAACAAAATAAAAATCCCAACGAAAACCATTGAATTGCAATCCGATTCATGGCAAATCTCCTCTGATCGTTTTGTTAAAGGCTCTCCAGATAGGCCAAAAGCGCCCGCCGATCCGCTTCCGGCAATTGGGCCGAAGAACCCATTTTCGATTGAGGATCGCTTACGAGATCCATCAGCGTTAAATAACGGCCGTCGTGAAAATAAGGCGCCGAACCTGACAGCCATTTCAATGCGGGCGTATCAAAAGAAAGCCGCGCTTCCAGCGGACTTCCGCTACCCACATCGTGCCTCTTGCCATCGCTGCCATCGCCGCCCAAATGACAATCCGCACAGCCCGCATCTTTCGAGAAAAATATTTCTTTCCCTCGCTTCTGAAGCTCCGCCGCTCCCTCTTCGCTCAGCGCTCCCTTCCGTCCTGAAATAGGCAGCGCTGCCACGTAGTCCATCAAGGCTTCGAAATCATTTAGATCGGATTGATTTTTAAAACCATGGCCTCCCAATCTCGAAATTGTAAATAACACATGCTGCTTAGCCGTCGGATGATCACC
>CAZICM010000111.1:0-12001 GCA_964537685.1 uncultured Polyangiaceae bacterium | reverse complement strand
ATCCTGTTGTACCCAATAGACTCAGCAGCAGGCAACACGAGAAAAAAAGGATCTGGATTCGGGCTTGTTTTTCCATCCCGATAGCTTATCGGCACCCAGCGCCCGCCCGCAAACCAAAAATCAATCTTATCCCCCACCCCCCTCGTTTGGCTGCGGCGCCCCCGGCTCATCTTTCTCGGCAGGCTTGCTTTTAATCATTGCGCTCAAGGTATCCATATAGCCAAAGATTCTGGCTTCCAAGTCCCTGGGCAGGGCCGGGTCCAACTCCACCGCGCGCCGGATAGAACGGCGCAGATCCCTCAATATTCCAAGCGCCTTGCTCCTCAAAATACGGGCATCTTTTCTCGACTGCGATAGCACATCGGCCCGCTTTTCAAGCAGCGTATGCAGCTTTTCCCCCGCGGCGATGTACCCATCGATCCAATCGTGCAGCGATTGGCCCGGCGCGACCGTCCATGCCTTGAGCTTGACCTCGTAGGCGGGCAGCTTGGCGCGGCGCTCCCGGGCTTTATCGGCCTCGTTTACAAATGTAGCCGAGCGCTCCCCCGCTTCCGCCAAGAAAACCGCGCGCACCTCGGCCAGGAAGGTCTTATCGTCCTTGGAAATCGCCGGACACAGAAGCGCGCTGTCGATATAGCCTTGACCGGACTCGTGAAAGTCATCATGCAGGTCATCGGCTTCGTCGAGTTCATCGCGATAAGGCTGCGCTTTCAACGCATCGGGCAGCGCATCGATATTCGCAAGGGTAGACGTGCAGACGGGCACATAGGCTTGGCCAATGGGCACGAGCTGCAAGTCGGGCAGTTTGGTGGTGGTGATGTGCACCAGAACGAGGCGCACGCTGGTCAAGGGCAATCCCATGCGCTGCTTGTAGTCGCTTGGTTCTTGGGGCGTCAAGGGCTTTGTGTATCCCTGAGAAGCTTCTTGTGTCCCTGGGCGGCCATCGGGTTCGGCGGCGCGAAGATTGATGTGTTGCGCGGATGGCCCTGGGCCATGCGATAAGAAGGTTCAACACGCTGACAGAGGGAATGAGGACTTGCCGGCCAACGCTTGAGGTCTTGGGAAGCGATGCGGCTTGGTACCAGGCAGAAGGTGAATGCTTGGGGAAGCGGCGAGCCGGATCGGCTGGGGGAGGGTGTGGGTCTTGGGGGGATGCTTGGGCATATCAGGAGGCAGAAGGTGGGCGTTTATGATGGTGGTGAGAGGCCATGCGATGAGAGCGTCGAAGCCATGGGGGGATGATTAGGGATGTCGATGAGCAGAAGGTGAGAGCTTGGAGGGGACGGTGGTGCGGGCCGCCCAGCCCAGGGTTATTCGAGTTTGGATAGTTCGTCATCCAGTTTATCGTCATAGGCATCACGGCCTGCCAAGCCGGGCGTATGGCTATCGTTTTCTTCGATTTCGAGGCCCTCTTGCAGGCGCCGGATATTGCGGACGGCTTGTTCCATGGCCTCGGGCGTTTCAAAGACTTCAGACGAGAGTTTTCGGGTTTCTGAAGGGCCAATCAATAATAGGGATGCTCCGCGGGATACCATAACGCCATTGAGCATGACGGTGTTGTGGGCAATATGAGCTTCGACGGCGTTGATGGCGAAGCGTACGGCTTCCGAGCGGCTGGCGTGGGGAACTTCAATAAAATCTTTGTAGATGCGAAGCTCGCCCGAGCCGCCCGCGATTCGGTATTGGGGCAGGAAATACATGATGACCATGGGGAGCAGCGCCGAGAGGGCGACGACCACATAAGGCCAAGCCTGATCCCAATACGGCGCTAATCGAAGGCCCATGATAAAGACGGCGAGGAAGGAGACGCCCATCGCCATGAGATAGACAGGATAGGTGCGCAGTTTATAGCGGGCTAGGATATTGTCGTGCGAGCGGTAGGGGGCGGGCATACCCTATCCCTTGGGGCCGATATAGTCGCTGGGCAGTGGTTTGGGGGTTATCTTTTGAATCGCTTTGGCGCGCTTTTCTTCGTATTTTTTTAAGTCGAATTCAATCGTGATATCGGCGTTGTTGTCGCCGGCTTTGATTTCGATTTCTTGTTCGGTGGTGATATCGGCGGCAGGCAAAAATGCATTGATTTTTACTTTGCCCGTGGGAATGCCCTGGATTTCATAGCGTCCATCCAGGCCGGTGACGGCGTGGGTCGCGTATTTTAATACGTAGACATCGGCGGTCATAAAGTTTTTTCCCATTTGATCGCGGATTAAATAATGGCCGGGTTCTTGAGGATACATTTTGATTGGATCTCCGCCTGGTATGGCGACCATAACAACCCGGACGGGGGCTCCATCGAGGTAGGGCATGTAGGTGGCGGTTTTGTCAATGTTCGATACTTCAACGCGCTGGCCAAAGGTGGCCACGATGGTGCGCTGGGAAATGGCGCAGCCGCGTATGGTGGCTTTGACGGCTTCTTCTTTGGCGGGGATGTATCCTTCATAGCCGGTGACGGCGACCAATACGTCGGCCAAGGCTTGATCTTGGCCTACGCGAAAGAGGGGGGAATACATGGCGGATGCGTCGGGGCAATCCGCGGGGAAGGTGGCGCTGTCCATGGGGGCGGCATCGCCTTTGACCCGGATGATGCCTTTGAGGGTGCCGGTGGGACCCGAATAGGGGGCCTCTTTTTTAGGATTGACGACTTCGGCGATTTTTTCGGGAGGTACGGGCGAGGGGCCTTTGGCTTTGGTGGATGCGCTGGGGGCCTCGCCGGTTGTGGAGCTTTTTGAGGGTTCGCTCTTGCAGCCCAATGTGAGCGTGGCCAGGGCGCAAAACCCATAAATTAGGCGTTGTTTTGAGTGGCTGTTCATTGGAGATGGCCTTTCTTATGCTGAATTTGCCCGTCTGCCTACACGCGATTGAAGGTCATCCGCGTTCATTGAATAAGGAGTAGCAAGACTTGGGCCACCACAATTGCCTCGAGAAGTGAGGGTGGTGTCGTCAACTTGGTTGTCAGGGGACAGGAATGAGGGTGTCTATCGTACAGCAAGCGCCGCTTGGGTGGCCAGTTCCAAGGGGAGTCCCGGCCAGATGCCAAAGACAACGACAAGGATGGCGGCGACCACAAGCGCCGTGGCGACATAGCCGGATTTCATCGGTTTGGCGACGGGTGCTCCGGGGGCGGGTTCGCGCATGTACATGTAGACAAGGACGCGGAGGTAGTAGTAGGCGGCGAGGGCGCTGTTGAGGAGCAAGAGGACGGCGAGCGCATTGAGGCCCGAGCCGATGGCGGTGCGGACGATGTAAAGCTTGCCAAAGAAGCCGGCTGTGGGAGGTATGCCGGCCAGCGAGAAGAGGAAGAGGGAGAAGGCAAGCGCTGCCATGGGATGGCGCTTTCCAATTCCGGCCAGATCTTCGTAGCTGACGGCTTCCGCGCCGCGGCTGCCGCATAAAATAAGGGCTCCAAAGGCGCCCACCGTGGAGACGGTGTAGGCGAGGAGGTAGAACATGACGCTGGCCTGGGCGTCTTCGTTGGCTTTTATCATGGCAACGACGCCGACGAGGATGTAGCCCGCATGCGCGATGCTCGAGTAGGCGAGCATGCGTTTGACGGATTCTTGGCGGCCGGCGGTGAAGTTCGCGACCGTCATGGTGAGGACGGCGAGGAGGGCGATGACGGGAGGCCAGCCCGCAGCCCAGGACATGAGGCCGGGCGAGCCCATCGCGCCGACAAGAACGCGAACGAGGGTGGCAAAGGCGGCGCTCTTGACGGCGACGGCCATGAAGGTGGTGGCGGGGGTGGGCGCGCCTTCGTAGGCGTCGGGGGCCCACATGTGGAAGGGGACGGCGCTTACTTTGAAGGCAAGGCCGGCCAAGACCAGCATGGAGGCGATGACGATAAGGCCGAGATTGGGGGCGCGGCCCATGACGGTGCCGGAGACGGCGCGGCCAATGCCGGCCAAGTCGGTGTGGCCGGTGGCGCCGTAGAGGAGTGCTCCGCCATACAGAAGGAGTGCCGCCGCAAAAGAGCCGAGCAGAAAGTACTTGACAGCGGCTTCGGTGCTTCGGGGGGAGGCGCGGCGGAAGCCTGTCATGGCGTAGACGCCGAGCGACATGGTTTCGAGGCCGAGGAAGAGAGAGAGCAAGTCGCCCGAGGCGGCGAGGACGATCGCGCCCACCGTGGAGAAGGTGAGCAGGGGATAAAACTCGCCGCGGTCCAGGCGGTGTTCGGGCAAGTAGCCGCCGGCGAGCATGGCCGCGAGGGCGCCGCCGATGCAGAGGACGAACGAAAAGAAGAGGGTGAAGCGGTCGATGATGAGGTAGGGCGCAAGCGATGAGGCGCCTTCGAGGTTGTCCGGGCCGATAAACCAAAGCGCGGCCGAGAAGACAGCGCCGGCCACCAAGGTGATGGCGGTGCCCAGCGCGATTTCGGAAGAGGGGCCTTCATGGCGGGCTTCGGCTTCTTCGCGGCGGCGCGAAAAGGCTTCTGTGACCATGAGCAGAATGCCGCCCAGGCTGACGATGAGGAGCGGCGATACCGCAAGCAATACGTTGAAATTCACGGCTTGCCTCCCTCGTGGTCGTGGCCCGCGTGCGCTTCCTTGTTGCCTTCGCCTTCAGCGTCTTTCTTCTGGGGCGCGCCCTTGAGGAAAGCGGGGGAGAAGGTGTCTTCCGGCAGGATCTGCGCGTTCTTTTCGTCGGCGAACAAGATGGCCTGGCCGGATACCGTCTTGAACTGGTTGTAGTGGAGCAGAATCGATTCCTTCATCCGATCGGTGAAAATCGAGGGGAATAAACCAATCACGAAGATCATCAGCACAAGAGGCGCAAGGGCCAAGGTCTCGCGTGATGAGATATCGCTGAGGTGTTTGTTTTTGGGGTTGGTGAGCGGTCCAAAGAACATTTTTTGGACGACGCTGAGCATGTAGACCGCGGCCAGGATGACGCCCGCTGCGGCGCCGATGGTGTGCAGGCCGCTGAAGACGCCGAGGCGCTCGGACACGAAGGTGCCGCTGATGACCATGAATTCGCCGATGAAGCCGTTGGTTCCGGGCACGCCGACGGATGCGAAGGTCACGATTAGAAAGAGCGTGGCGTAGACGGGCATCACTTTGGCGAGGCCGCCGAATTCTTCGACGAGGCGGGTGTGGCGGCGGTCGTAGATGACGCCGACGAGCATGAAGAGCGCGCCTGTGGAGATGCCGTGGTTGACCATCTGCAGGACGGCGCCCTGCATGCCGGCGGGTGTGACGCCAAAGAGGCCAAGCATCACAAAGCCCAAGTGCGCGACCGATGAGTAGGCGACAAGCCTTTTGACATCGTTTTGTTTCCACGCGACGAGCGCGCCGTAAACAATGCCGCCCAAGATAGCGACGCCCGCGAGGTTGGCCGCGAGCGATGATGCGGGGCCGGGGAAGAGCCCCATCGAGAAACGCATGTACGCATACGTTCCAAGCTTCAGCATGACGGCGGCCAGAATCACGGAGCCGCCGGTGGGCGCCTGAACGTGGGCGTCGGGAAGCCATGTGTGCACCGGCCACATCGGCACTTTGATGAAGAACGCGATGGAGAAGGCCCAGAAGCAGACCATCTGCATGTTCTTCGAGAGCACGACGCGCGATAGGGCGAGATAGTCAAACGACCATACGCCGGTGATCTTTTGGTGTACCCACACCAGATAGACCATCGCGGCCAGCATCAGCATCGAGCCGACCATGGTGTAGATGAAGAACTTGAGCGCGGCCTTGATTTTTTCGGCTCCTCCCCACACGCCGATCATCAAGTACATCGGCACGAGCATGAGCTCCCAGAACAGGTAGAAGAGGAAGAGATCCAGGGCGACAAAGGCGCCGATCATTGCGCCCTGCAAGAGCAGGAATGCAAAGCAGAGTTCTTTGATGCGGTTTTTGATGGAGCCAAAGGAGGCGAAGGCCGCGATCGGCGTGATGAAGGTCGTGAGCAGAATCAGCCATAAGCTGATGCCGTCGACGGCCACATGCCATCGGACGCCGATGGAGGGCAGCCAGTCTTTGGTGAATTGGAAATGCCATCCGGCGCTCATCGGAACGCGCAAAAGCCAAAGCGATGCGGCAAAGCCCACGCCCAAGATGAGCAGCGTGAAGCCTCGGAGCAGGCCGAGCATTTGGCGGGGAATGAAGAGCACCGCGGCCGCACCGACAAGTGGGAGGCCAATGAGCAGATTGAGCAAATGCGGCCATTCACCGGATACCGCTTCAGCCGCATCGGCGGCAGCAGCAGCGTCCGAAGGCCACAGCCATTGCACGCCCAAAATCGTGAACGCTGCCACGAAGGCCAAGCCCAGCCGGTGTTTGACCGAATAGTCGCGCGGAACAACGCCCGCGATGATGCCTGCCGCAATGGCGGGCCAGTAGGCGAGAAGACTCATCGCGGGGTTCATCGACCACCTCCAGGGAGCAGCCCGGGCACTTGCTCAAGCGGAATGCTTGTTCCGGTGGGCAGGGGGCGAATTTGGGGGACCGTGGCAGCGGGCCGCACCGAATCCGATGCGCCCCGTTTACCCTTCGGCCCCTCGAGCGGAATGGTTTCCGATGTCTCTTGACCAAAGGCGTTGCGCACAAAGAGCTTCACTTCCCGTTTTTCGCCCGCGCCAAGCTGCAACGTGATTTCCCGCGTGGGCGAGAACTCAGGCGGTGCTTTCACGTCTTTTCCTTCCCAGCGAAAGGTGTATCCGGGGCCTGATGCGGCCTCGAGGACAAGGGTGCCCGAACCCCGTCCGCCGTCGCGTACGGTGACTTCAGCGTGGGGGCGGAAGACAAACCAGCCAAAGCCCGCGAGGCCCACGACCATGGCCGCCGAATACATCTGAACGCGGCCTGTCTGAAGTGCCCGGAGCACGGTGCCAATAAAGGCCGTTAGGGCTGCGGTGAGCTTGGCGATGATGCCGTCGATGATCCACTTGTCGGCCATCGTGAAGATGTCCGCGAGCGCGTCGACCATGCCAACCACCACGGCGTCATACAGCTCGTCGATGCGCCATTTGTCGTAAATAAGCTGGTAGAGGCGAGGCATGCGCTTGGCGAACGCGCGTTCGTGGGCGCCGGCCTTGTTCCAGTAGATGTACATCGCGGCGCCGCTGCCCAAGAGGAAGGCAGCCACGCCGGGAAGCATCATCGGAATCAGCAAGCCTTTGGCCGCTTCGCGCTCGACAACCATGCGCTTGGTGCCTTCAAAAATCGGATCCAGCAGATGCCCGAGCGGTGCGAGATGCAAGAGTTCGGCATTCAAGAAACCCGCAACCAGCGAGAACGCCGCGAGCACCATGAGAGGCACGGTCATCGGAAGCGGTGATTCATGCGGAACGGGCCCCTTCAGCGGCCCCTCTTCATGATCGTGATGATGATCGTCGCCGTGATGCTCGGGTTTGGGCGCCTTGAAATTGGGGACGATCGCCCAGCCGCGGAAACGGCCGTGGAAGGTCATGAAGTAGGCGCGGAACATGTAGAAGGCCGTCATGGTCGCGGCCAAAATGCCCATCCAGTAGATGGTGGGGCCCAGCCAGGCAGGCCATTGCCACATCGCCGCTCCGCCTCGCGCGGCTTCCACGGAAACCTGCGAAGAGAAGGCTTTCCATAGGATTTCATCCTTGGACCAGAAGCCCGCCATCAGCGGGAAGCCTGCGATGGAGCAGCACGCGATCAAAAACGTCCAGCGCGTGATGGGCATGAATTTGCGCAAGCCGCCCATGTTGCGCATGTCTTGTGAGCGATCGGTGTCGTGGATGCGCTCGTGCATCGCGTGGATGACCGAGCCGGCGCACAAGAAGAGGCAGGCTTTGAAGAAGGCGTGGGTGAAGACGTGAAAGAAGCCCGCAGTGAAAGCGCCGACGCCAACGCCGATAAACATAAAGCCGAGCTGGCTTACGGTGGAGTAGGCCAGGACTTTTTTGAGGTCGTGCTGGAAGAGGCCAATCGATGCGGCGAAGAGGGCCGTGCAGGTTCCGAGCACGGCGACCGTGGCCATGGCGAAGGGCGAGAGCACGAAGATGGCGGATGTGCGGGCGACCAGGTAGACGCCGGCTGTGACCATCGTGGCCGCGTGAATAAGCGCCGAAACGGGCGTGGGGCCGGCCATCGCGTCGGGAAGCCACACATAGAGCGGAATCTGAGCGCTCTTGCCGGCGCAGCCCAAAAACAGGGCAAGACCCACCAGCGTCGAGGCATAAGCCATAAAGGGCTTGCTCGGAATGAGCACCGCGGCCAGCCATTTGGGAAGCGTCTCGGCCGACAGATTGCCCAAGGGCCAAATCTTAATCTGCGTGAGCAGATTGCCCGCGTTGTTCTGGAGCTCTTCCCAGCGCACCGAGCCCGTGTAGTAAATCAGCATCGCAATCGCGACGAGCAGGCCAAAGTCGCCGATGCGGTTGACGATAAAGGCTTTTTTGCCGGCGCTCGCGTTCTTCTCTTCGGTGAACCAGAAGCCGATGAGCAGGTAGCTGCACAAGCCTACGCCTTCCCATCCAACGAAGAGCACGACCATGTTGTCGCCCATCACCAGGACGAGCATGGCGAAGATAAACAGGTTTAAATACGCGAAAAACCTCGCGAAACCTGGATCTTTGCGCATGTACTCGGTCGCGTAGAGATGAATGAGAAAACCTACGCCTGTGATGACCAGCATCATGGTCGCGGTCATTCCATCCACGCTAAACGCGATGTCGATGGGAACGGTTTGGCCCATGCGGCCGGTCACCGAAAACCAGCGCCACACATTCCACGCGAGCCGCCCATGCGATCCGCCGGACGGCAAGAGAAGAAAGGTGACCAAACTGGCTAAAAACGAGCCTCCAACGGCGGAAAGGGCCATCATGCGGACGCCCTCTTTGCCCAGCCGTTTACCGAAGACACCGTTGACGAACGCGCCGAGCAAAGGCAGCGCAAGGACAATGGCAAGCAGCGTGAAGTTCGACGCTGGGAACTGGTCTCTCAGGGATTCCACGCTTAGTTCCTCAACAGATCGGCTTCGTCGGACCGAATCGTTTTACGCACGCGGAAGAACGAAAGGACGATGGCAAGGCCAACGGCGGCTTCTGCGGCGGCAACGGTGATGACGAAGAAGGTGAATATCTGTCCGTTATGGTTCTGCGGAAAATGACGGTTGTAGGCCACAAGCGTCAGGTTCACCGCGTTGAGCATGAGCTCGATGCTCATGAGCAAAACAAGAAGGTTACGGCGCAACAAAAACCCTATCGCTCCCGTTGTGAACAGGGCAGCGGCCACAACCAAAAAGTATTCCAAGGGGATGGTCACGGCGTTTTGCTCTCTTTCGCTTCGCTGTCCGAAGCTGCGGGAAGGGCGGCCGCGGGCGCATCAGGCCCCGTGCCGGTGAAGCCGGCCGATGCTTTGGGCGAGCCGGCGGGTAAAAGCGTTGGATCGGCTTGTTTGCCGCGGGCGACAGCGACAGCGCCTACAACCGCGACAAGCAACAGGGCGCCGGAAAGTTCAAAGGGAACAATTCCATCGCGGAATAGCTCGCGGCCCAAACCTTCGATGGTGCCCAGCTTGGGTGAAGCGGGCAGAAGCTTGGTCAGTTCGCCCTTGCCCGAGCGCGCGAGCAGCGCAATGGCCGCCGCCGCGAGCACAAAGAACGTGCCTGCTCCGATATACCTGGGCAGCGCTGTCCGGCCGTCGCGGGGCGAGTTTGCGCTCGGCCCGAGCAACATGATCACGAACAGAAACAGCACGACGACCGCGCCCGCGTAGACGAGCAATTGAATCACCGCCAGGAATTCGGCCGACAAGAGCAGATACAGGCCGGCGATTCCCACGATGGTCGCGAGCAGCCCCATTGCGCCGCGGATTGGATTGCGGGCTGCCACGGTGACAATGCCGCCGGCGAGGGCGAACACCGTACACAGCCCGAAATAAGCCAAATCGAGCTTACTCATTCGTTCATGCTCCGTTTGTAACCCGGCCCCAAAAGCTCATGGCTCACAGTGAAAGCCTCCGCGTCGAGGATTTTCCCTTGGTCTGCACGAATGCCTCGAACTCTTTGCGAAACTTCTGAAGGAAACCCAGGGCGGGCATCGCCGTTCCCTCGCCAAAGGCGCAGATGGTATTTCCCATGATATTTCCTGCGATTTCATGAAGGCGATCGAGTTCGTCGAGCGTCGCTTCGCCGGCCACGATGCGGTCGAGAATCCGAAATAGCCAAGCGCTTCCCTCGCGGCAGGGCGTGCACTGACCGCAGGACTCGTGCCGGTAAAACCGCATCAGATTGTGCATCGCCATCACCGGGCACACCTTGTCCGAAAGCACAATCGCGCAGCACGTTCCAAGCATCGTCCCCAGCGCGCGGAAGGTATCCACGCCGAGAGGCACATCCAAAACACTCTTGCCGTTGTAGGGATGAAGCGGCGATTTGGGGTTCGGCGCGTTGACGATCTCTTCAGCGCGCAGCACAGGGCATGAAGAACCGCCTGGAATCACGGCCATCAAGTTTCCGCCCTTCACACCGCCGCCCAAGTCGTAGATGAGCTCGCGCAGCGTGAGCCCCACACAAGCCTCGTACACACCGGGCTTATTCACATGACCGCTCACGCCGAACAGCCGGCAGCCGCCATCCTTCAGCGGATGCAATTCGCTCAGTTTTGAAAAGTTCTCACCGCCCAGCGCAAGCGCCGTCGGCACCGCCGCAATCGTCTCGAGGTTGTTCACCGTCGACGGCATGCCAAAGGCGCCCGCCTGCGCAGGAAAAGGCGGCTTTAACCGGGGTTCGCCGCGCTTGCCTTCCAGTGAATTTAAAAGCGCCGTCTCTTCTCCGCAGATGTACGCGCCCGCCCCCGTATGCACGACCACATCCACCGGATAATCAATGCCAAAAGGCTTTTCCCCTAAATATCCCTTGGCTTTCGCTTCCTCGATCGCGCCCCACAGCCGCGCCTTCGACAAATGAAGCTCATCGCGCACATAGATATAAGCCTTGTGCGCCCCAATTCCAAAGCAGCCGATAATGCAGCCCTCGATCACGGAATGAGGATTCTTCTCCATGATCTGCCGGTCTTTAAAGGTTCCCGGCTCGCCTTCATCGGCATTGATCACCAAGTAATGAGGCCGCTCGGGCTTTGGAGGCCAAGGCATGAAACTCCACTTCACGCCCATCGGAAAACCCGCGCCGCCCCGGCCGCGGATATTGGCCGCCTTCATCTCTTCCACCAAGGCTTCGCGGGCCATCTTGAGCGCGCGCGGCGCCTGCTGATAGCCGCCTTCCTTCTCGTAAACGGCAAGCGTGTGGCCGCCTTCGATGGCGAACGTTTTGCTTAAGTAATTCGTCTGGCGGAGCATGTCTTGATTAACCCGTGAGTTTGCCGAGGATCTTGTCCACATCGGCTGTTGACAGATTCTCGTAGTAATCGCGGTCCACCTGCATCATCGGAGCTGTTCCGCAGGAGGCGAGGCATTCGGCCGTCCGAAGCGTCACCTTGCCGTCCTTCGTGGTCTCGCCCGCATGAATACCGAGCCGCTTTTCGCAGTGATGGAGGATCTGATCCGAACCTCGAAGCGCACAGCTTAAGGTTCTGCAGACCCACACTTGGTGCTTACCCACAGGCTCTTTATTGAAGAGCGTGTAGAACGTAACAACACCCTTCACATGGGCTGAGGGCACGGACAGGCGCGCCGCAACCCATTCGATGACATCATCGGAAATCCACCCATTCTGCTCTTGGCAGAGGTGCAGCACCGGAATCAGAGCCGCCTTCGAGTTGGGATAACGGGCGACAATGCGCTCGAGTTCTTGCTCACGCGCAGGGGTCAGGGCAAACGTTGGCATTGCAGATCACTGGATAAAGAGAGGCCGTCCTTCAAAAGAACGGCCCGCTCCATGTTTTGAATGCGTTCAGCGCAGGGCTCTACACACCCAGGCGCGGGCACGCTAATGAGCGAATGGGCGCGATGTCAAGGCGCGCATCAGAATCCCCGGCTCAAATCCCCGCCAAACCCAGAACCTAAAAACAAAACCCAACCCCAAATTCAAAAAACAAAATCCAAAAAACAAAAATCTCACTTCTGGGCTTGAGTCCGAA
>CAZICM010000110.1:0-13573 GCA_964537685.1 uncultured Polyangiaceae bacterium | reverse complement strand
CAGCAGCGTATCCCGCGTTTTTTCATCCAGGCCCACTTCTCGAGCTGCACCCACAAATTCCCTGGAAACAAAGGGCCAGCGTAGCCGGAGTACATTGGACCGGGTCATTTCGCCGGTTAGGCTATTGCCTAGAATAACCCCGGTTTTCTCTTTGGGCAGACCTTCGCCCCCGGCGTGGCCGGCATCCTTGAGGGCTGAGGCGGCAACCTCGAGAGCCAGCCAGTGGGCGATATCGGTCGAAGCATAGGTCGAAGCGGGTACTCGCCATTTGGCCCGGTCAAACTCAAAACCGTCCAGAAAGGCTCCCTGTTTGCCATAGGTTCGATCGGGAGCTTGGGGATCCTCGCTAAAATAATCGCGCTGAGGCATCCGGCATTCCAGAAAACGCCGAAAAGCCCTGCGACGAGCAAGGATATTCTCCCAGAATTCGCGCGGAGTTTTAGCGCCGGGGTAATGGCAAGCCATTCCCACCACGGCCACATCCGAGGGTGTTTTCATATTACTCCGCTGGTGTGGCAAGCGCTCGCTCGGATTGGAAGACCCGGGCAAGCATGGGTTGAACAAAGAGCCAGACGCCTCGCAGCCCTGTTACGGCAAATACGGCGTAAAAGAGCGTGAAGATCACATGCTCCACCATCAGCAGCGAGTAAGCAAAGGCCACCGCCAGCCCAAAGATAATTTGACCTCGAAGCGAGCTTGGGGTCGTTTGGGGATCGGTGATCATATAGAAGGAAAAAAGCACAAAAGCCACGCCTGTCATCGGGACAATGCCCGCCAAAAACGGGGTGGTGGAAAAAACAGAGCGCAAAAACGCCTGAAGGACAAAGCCCACCAGCCAAGCCAAAATCAAGGGAATGCGCTTGGTGAAGAGCAAATTCAGACGGGTGCCAAGCATTAGAATTAGCGCGGGAACCAGCCAATCAATCCACCCGGAGACATGGCTGAGAAAGGCGTAGGGAATAACCGACACCCAAGGAAATAGAAAGAGCGTAACCGCAATGCCAAAGTTGGACGGATTAAAGAAGTGCACATAGCGGCCTTGGGCATTCTTGACGCGGAAAACATACTTTGAGCCGATAGCTAGGGCGACGGCAAAGGCGAGCACGGCCAGACGCTCATTGGTGTAGATGAGAAACGAGGTCGTGATGGATGTCATATGCGGCGACACCAGCCAATCAATGGCTTTTGTTATGCCGCCACCTTCAAAACCCGCGTCTCTTTGATTGGCCCGGGCATCGATATACTCAAACAGAAGAGCGCATCCATAGCCTGTTAAAAGCGCGACAACCACATGAATGGCCGCCTGCTCAAAACCTAGCAGCGTATGCCCCACCACCGTCAGCACGGTAGCAAGCGCCGCCGCCATCCGGTTGCCCATGCGCGGGTTTCGGGGCTTGCCCTTGGGGGCTTCTTTGCTTGTCGCCCGTGCGGCATTGTCTTGGGCCGCCGCTACGTGTGATGTTGTGCTCATCTTACTTTTTCTCCTGTCCGCGCCCATTGGCGAGCGTAACGGTGTACCAGCCTGGACTTAGCTTAAGCTCTGTTTCTTGAACGGCACCGGCTCGATCGCGCCAGCGCAAATGAACCGAAAGAGGCTGATCCGCAGGCACATTGCCTAAACCAAAGAGCATTTCCTGCGCACACGCCCCAGAATGACCGCTTCCCCCATCGATCTGCCGAATCAGCGTCTTGCCCGAAGGCAGTTGGACCGTGGCAAATGCCCCCAAGGCCGGCCATGTGGACGCATTGGCCACCGCTCCCTTCACCGCCTTGGTTTCCTGTACTTCCGCCGAGAGCATCAGGCGCAAACCCAAGAAACGATTCTCATTCTTGGCCCCGTTTCTAAAGAGCCACGAATCTTCCCATTGATTCGACAATACCAAATCGAGATCTCCATCCGCATCGACATCGCCGATCGATAGCCCTCTGGAATTGTACGCACCATCAAAACCGACCTGGGTGGAAATATCGACATAGGTGCCCCCAGTGCCTTTTACATAAAAAGGCTCTTTATCATGCCCGGAAATATCGATGTCCTCAGGGAAACTCGGCCAGTTCGCGGGGTTTTGAACCATTTGATCGTTAGCGTTGGCAAACTCCGCCAAGTCCGCCCACCAGTTGATGCGCCCCTTGATAAATCCGGTGGCTTGCATCAGCTCCAACTCTCCGTCATTATCAAAATCGGCAAAGCGTGAATCCCAGGCCCAAGAAGAGCGAGATACCCCCAGCCGCTCCCCTTCATCCCGGTAGGGCGCACGACCCTTATGCATATCTTGCACCCGGCCATCACTGAGAAACAAAAAATGGCTTTCTTCAAGGCCGCCATGCACCGTGATATTGCTGACAAAGAGATCAAACCATCCATCGCCATTGATATCGCCAAAATCGACGCCCATTCCCTTAAAGGAATCATTCCCCAGGACGCGGGACGTGGGAATGGTGAAGCCCTTATCGCCATGCAAGCGCACCAGCGATAGCTTTCCCGGTTTGGATGTGTTGAGGTAGAGCTGATCAGGCCCAAAATCATTGGCAAAATAAAGTTCAACCAGACCGTCTTTGTTGAGATCGGCCCCACCTACCGCCAAGGTCCACGCGGTGGCATCGTCATCAGGAAAAGGATTCTCCGCCTCCTTAAAGGTTACCCGCGGCGATGCTCCCGATTCGCCTCCAGCCCATAGAAAAACCCGGTTTTTGCCTCCGTTTCTCGCTCGGGCAAAGGTTTCATGCATATGCACCGGCCCTTTGGCTTGGGCTCCAAAGATTTCTTCGCCGTCCGGGAAATAATTGCCCACCACTAAATCGGTATGGCCATCGCCGTCGATGTCCCCTTGAAAGATGGTCGACGTCCACCAAGGCTCGTCCTTTTCCACCAGATTTTGAGCCTGGAAGGCCGAGAGCGAGAGCGCCGAAGGATTGCCTCCATCACCCCGCCTTAGGAAGAGCACAGGCGTTCGCCCGATGAAATGAACCAACAAGTCCGCCCATCCATCTTCGTTAAAATCACCTATTTTACAACCGGTTGGCACATGAACACCGGAAATGATAGGGGGGCTTGTATCTAACACAAAGAGCGGAAAGCGTTCGCTCGTACCTGGAATGGGAGAAACGATGATTTCTCCGCTTCTTGGTTCTACATAGCAGAGATCATTGGCGATTCCGTCTTCATCGATATCGCCCAGCGCGGCGGAGGTCCCCACCGCGCTGATCCAGCGGGCGATATGTGCAATTTGTGGGTTGACAGGCAGAACCGTTTTGGTTTTGGGCGCAGGCGTTGTTGGAAGGGCAACCCGCTCAAAGGAAAACCTTTGAGCGAGCGCTGTTTTCTCTTCCAAGGTCTGCGCGGGCAAGCGCGAAAGCAGACCAAATACCAACACAACCCCACAGGCAGCGGTCTGTGCGGGCCACAGTCGAACACTTTTCATTTGTTTTTCCTCACCACGTGCTGACGATTACACCCAGTGTCGCACTGGAGAATGGATAGCTCAGCCGAACTCGTTTTTGCTGTCAAGCGTCATGTTTTTACGTTTTGTATTTTGCCGCAAAGGGTTTTCAGGTTTCACTTTACCTTCGCCTTCACCTCGTTTATACAGAAGCGATGCGCTCGCCATCCCGAGGTTGGATTAGCTTATTTTCCCTGATGTTTGTGGCCGCCTGCGGCAGCCGTACCGACTTGGGCGGCAAGCAGGATGGCGCGGGAGGCTCGGCTTCTTCCTCGAGCTCTAGCTCGGCATCCACCAGCAGCAGCGGCGCCGGGGGAATTGGAGGCAGCGGCGGAACCGGAGGAACGGGAGGCAGCGGCGCCGGGGGTTATTGTGGCAATGGCCTCATGGATCCGGGGGAACAGTGCGACGATGGCAATGGTAGCAACAACGACAGTTGCAAGGTAAATTGCAGTCCGGCGTATTGTGGGGATGGGGTATTATGGTATAATGTAGAACAATGCGACGATGGCAATTTTTCCAGCAATGATTCCTGCGTCGCAGGCTGCCAATCCGCGTATTGCGGCGATGGGTATCTATGGTTTGGCCTCGAGGAATGCGATGATGGAAACCCCTTCGACGGCGATGGCTGTTCGTCGTTTTGTCAGCTTCAAACATGCGGCGATGGCATTTTAGATTTCGGAGAGCAATGCGATCTCGGCCCTCAAAATCAAGACCGCCCTGCGTTTGCCTTGTTGCAAAGCATATTTGCCGAGCAGGCCGTATGGCCGATTGACCGGTCTTTTGATGCTGTTGCTTTCTATGGCTATGGCTCGGCGAGCAGCCATACCGGCTATGAGGAACTCATGCAAAGCCGGCTATTTTTATATCGCGATCTCACGACGGGCGAGCTGAGCTTGTTTATGCATCACGGTATCGATTTCAATTCCAGCGGACAGAACCAGCCCCAGGGAAAGGTGTTTTTTGATATCCAAAATCTACCCGTGCAGGTGTATGTATCCGTGGCCGACGATCAATCCAATGAATTTTCAAAGAATTCCCCCTCCGGCGCCACCGGCAACTGGAGTTTTAATAATAACTCCGATGGAGGCGTGCTATCGGGCTTTCCATTTCCAGGCAATTGGTCCATTGCGATAACACCCCAATTTGACCCGTCGATCAATGGCTGGGGTTTTGTGAATGGCGACGAGCTTTTGTATTTTCTTTCCATGAACGAGCCGCTAATCCTAACAGCCTATGGCTCGCCGAGCCCATGCCGCACCAATTGCACGATTCCCGTGTGTGGGGACGGCATTCTCGATGGTGGAGAAGTCTGCGATGATGGGAATAACGTGAACGGCGATGGTTGCTCGGCCAACTGTTTGGCCGCGTTTCCTTAACCAGAGAAGGGTATGGGTTTGCGTATGAAGTATCTTGCGATGGGTTTGGGCTTTTTTATGGCTCTCGGCGCGCTTGCGGCATGCGGCGACGAAACCAGAAGCGGTGGCAACGGCGGCGAGGGCGGCTCGTCCTCGTCGAGCAGCTCCAGCACCACAACCAGCAGCGGCACGGCCGGCGGGGGCACGGGCGGTATGGGCACCGGCGGCATGGGAAGCGGCGGCGGCTCGGGCAGCTCCAGCAGCGGCATGATGGGCTCGGCCTACGGTCAGATCTGCAATCAAGCGCTGCCTTGTCCCATGGGTCAACAGTGCATCACCACGGGCGCGATGGCCGTTGCGGGCATCTGCTCCATCGAATGCCAAGGGCAAATGGATCAAGCGACGTGCAGCGTATTTATGGGGCCTGGCAAGGGTATCTGCAATATTACCCTCAAAGATCCCAACGGCGGAGCCGACAAATTCTACTGCAATATCGCCTGTGGAGAGCAGTATCTGCTGCCCAACGACTGCCCCATGGGTCTCACCTGTAAAGATTTGGTTGGTCCTATGGGCATGGCCGACGGAAAACTGGATTCCTGCGCACCCTAGAAATTGTGTTGATATCCCCCCGCCTTATTTACATCGCCTCGCTGGCTCTAGGCTTGTTGGCTCTTGGGTGTAAGCGCTCGCCGCCTCCCCCCGACACGGGTTTGGAAAACCGGGGTTCTTCTTGGAAGGAGCTGGACTTTCCTCCGGGTAAAACAGCACCCGAGGGCCAGCGGGCGATCGTCCTCCAAAATCCAAACGCTCGAGATATACCGATTTTGGTGGCGTTGCATGGGCGGGGGGAATCTGGGCGCGGGCTGGACTTGGGTGCAAAGGCTTGGCGAGATAGTTACTCTATCGACAAACTCTACAATCGCTTGCTTTTTCCACCGCTGAACACCAAAGATTTGGGAGAAATCACCAGTCTGGAACGGTTGAAGCTATTGAATTCATCGCTAAAAACCGATGATTTTCAAGGGCTTACTCTTGTGTGTCCCTATACGCCGGATTTAATGAGCGATAAATCTCCTGGTTCGCTTTCGGCGTTCGCGGAATTTGTGGTGGGAGAGCTCTTGCCTCGGGCCCGTGAAACGGTTGGAAGCGGGGCCGGACCGGAAAAGACAGGGATTGATGGGGTTAGCCTGGGGGGAAGATTGGCTCTGCTCGTGGGCTTTACCCGGCCCGAGGCATTTGGAAGCATTGGAGCACTCCAGCCGGCGATTCGCCAAAGCGAAATTGGAATGTTTGCCACCTTGGCAAAACAAGCCATGGAAAAACATCCCTTTCAGTTGCGTTTGGTCTCGAGCGAAGCCGATCCTTTTCTTCCTGCCGTCCGAGCCCTTTCCCTGCGCCTAAAGCAGGATGGGGTCGTGCATGAGCTCTTGGTTGTGGCGGGACATCACGATTATGACTGGAATCGAGGACCGGGTGGGGCAGAGATGTTGCTCTACCATGAGCGGGTGCTGCGGGGCCTTCGGCCACCTTGATCCTGAATGATCGTTGCCTTTCCCATTCAGAACCGTGATAAACGACACTTGTGCAGAGCAAGGACGCGCCCGATCCCAAAGATCCCCCCCATTCGCCGACCGCGCCCGCGGACCCTATCGACCCTCATGCCTGGATTAAGCCGCTTTCGGCCTTTGCGAGCGGTGTCCCAGTTCCCCGCAGAAGCGCCGCACGCCATGACGCCCAAGGCGCCTCCGAATCCACCTCGTCCGACAGCAGCGCCCATATCAAAAAATTGGCCAGGCGTTTGGGTGGAAAGGCCGCAAACCTCGTTTCGCTGATGGCCGGCGCTTTTCCTGTTCCCAAGGGCTGGGTCATCGAAGCCCGGCATTTTCAGGATCATGTCGATCGTATCATGCCTAGAGGCCACGATATTGGCTCACTGGTGAAGCTGGCCCGTTCAAGCGGTGGCATGGAGCGCGCTGGACGAGCTCGTGACCGGATGCTTGAAAGCGATCTGCCCGAGGGGCTCACGCAGGCTCTAGAGGAATTGTGGGAAAACATAAAAAACGAAGCACCTTGGGGCTTGGCGGTCCGGTCCAGCGCGACCTGTGAAGACACCTATGACACTTCGCTGGCCGGCTTAGCGACCACCGAGCTTGGCGTGCGCGGGAAAAACGCCTTGGAAAAGGCCGTAAAACAGGTGTGGAGCAGTTTGTTTTTGCCCAGGGCGCTGTCGTATTTGGCGATGGCGGGCGTGAAAGATGCCCAAATGGCCGTGGTGATTCAGCCGGTGGTGAAGGCGGCGGCGGCGGGCGTGGTGTTTACGGCGCCGCCCTGGGGTTTGGAAGGCGAGCAATGGAGGCTGGATGAGCGGCTGGTGAATGTGACTTTGGGGCTTGGGGCGCCCGTGGTGGAAGGGGCGGCCGTGACCGATTCGGTGCGCCTTGCGAAATCGGGAGGCGCTGTGAGGGCCTGCGTTCTGGCCCATAAATCGAAGGCGCTGGTGGTGGGCGAACAGGGCCTCGAGGAAATCGAAGTCGCTGAGGAACGGGCGAAGGCGCCCGCCCTTTCGGACGGCGCGTTAAGAGAGCTTTCGGGCATTGTGGGCAGGCTCGAGAGCTGGGCGGAGGGGCCGCTCGATATTGAATTTGCCGCGGAGGAAGACGATGGCAGCGGGCGGCGCCGGCAGATTTGGCTTCTTCAGGTGCGGCCGATGCGCGGACAGGCGTTTCCAGCGGGCGGCGATGCCGAAACCGTATGGTCGCGGACCAATCTAAGCGAGGCGCTCCCAGGGGCGGGAACACCGCTTACATGGTCCATCGCCCAGAGTTTTTCGGAGAAGGGCTTTCGCGAAGCCTTTGGCGCGCTGGGCTGCAAGGTGCCCAAGGGCGAAGTGCTGGTGGGCAATATCCAAGGGCGTTTCTATCTCAATCTCACGGCGTTTATGCGGATCGCGGCGCAGGTGCCGGGGCTTACGCCGCAGGCGCTTTTATCGATGAGCGGTGGCGCGAATCCCGCGGCGATTGCGGCGCTGGAGCGTCAGGTGCACGGTATTTCGAGGCGCGCGTTTTACACAAAGCTGCCTGTCTTGGCGGCCAAGTTGCTCGCGCGCCAGGCCAAGCTGGAACGGGAGGCCGATGCGTTTGAAGTGGATGCGGCTAAATCGCGAAAGTCTCTGCTCGAGATGGATCTGTCGATTTTGCCCGACGATGCGCTGGCCACGACGCTAAAGAGCGCGCTTTCCCTGTTGGATCGCACGGGAACGCTGATGCTTCACTGTGCATCGGCATCGCTGGCGGCGCATTTGGGCTTGTGCAAAGCGCTCGAGAAAACGCTGGGATTGCGGGCTTCATCGCCTGGCTCTTCACATCACGGCGCGGCCGCACTTCGAAGCGGCCAGCATCCGGCGGATAGGGCTTCTCATATTGCGCAGGCTTTGGTGGGCGGTGTGCTTTCGGTGGACAGCGCCGCACCGGGCCTTGCGCTGTCGAATGTGGCCGATGCCGTGAATGAAGATCCGCGGGCGCGCGAGCTTTTGCTTTCGGGCAAGCTGCGCGCTGCCGATGAATTGCCGCCTGGAAAAGCGCACGATGCGCTGATTCAGTTTTTTGATGAGCACGGCGATCGAGCCGTTCGCGAAGCCGAAATCGCAACGCCCCGATGGCGAGAAGAGCCGGCTCAAGTGATTGCGATGTTGAGTTCGGCGATGCGCGCCCCCGCGGGAGAAGCCCAGCGGGCACTTGCGCGGGCCAGAGCGCTCGCCGATCGGGAGATGGCGCAGCTTGAAATGTATTTAACGGCGCCCGAGCTATGGCTGATTCGCTCGCTTTCTGCGCGCACGCAGCGTTTTACAAGGCTGCGGGAGCGAATGCGCACATGGGTGACGCGGGTGCTGGGCATGTTGCGGATCATTGCGCTCGATGTCGATCGGCGCTTGTTGCGTATCGATCCGAGCCTGCCGGCGGGAAGCGTGTTTTTTTGCACGCATGACGAGTTGATTGCCGCGCTTCGGAGCGGGCGGGCCGATGTGGGATCGGTCGTGCGGCTTAGGCTGTCGGAACACGCGCGGGATGCGGCCCGGCCCGATCCTCCGGCGACGTTTATAGGGCGGCCTCCAAAGGTTGTGCTGCCGCCAGAGAAAGGCGAGCGTCTCGTTGGATTATCGGCGAGTGCGGGAGTGGTGGAGGGCAGGGCTCGGGTACTCGCACCGGGCGCGCAGGGACTGGATACCGTATCGCCTGGAGAAATCCTGATTTCGCGCACAACCGATGTTGGGCTTTCGCCTTTGTTTTTGGTGGCGGCGGCTGTCGTGACCGAACTGGGAGGACCGCTTTCTCATGCGGCGGTGGTGGCGCGTGAGTACGGAATACCGGCTGTTGTGAGTGTTCCCGGCGTGACGGCGGCGCTAAAAACCGGCGATTGGGTAAGGGTCGATGGGGATAGAGGCTGGGTCGAAAAGCTTGGCGATCCGCCTTTAACGGTGAGAGATCAGCAATGAAATTCCCGATGAGCCGTCCATGCGGCATGTCCCGGCGTTTAGGGCCGAAGCCCCTCGCAATCCGTCTTGTGGCGATGGCTGTCTGCGTTTTAGGCGCTCGCTTTTCCACATGTTCAACAGCCTTCGCCGAAGAAGGCGAGCCTTCAAAACAAGCAGGCTACGCGCCGGATCCTTCGCCCAAAGCGAGCACCAAACAGTGGATCGTCAAAGTGACCGTTCGCGAAGGAACGCCGCGCGCCGAACAAGCGAAGGCTTATGAAGTTCCAAAACCCTTAGCGACGCCGCGCATGATGGGCCGTTATGCCCTTGAGTTTTATGTGGGCCGGGAACTCTTGGATCGGCTGCGCTTCAATGTGCCGCTTTTGGGCGAAGGCCCGCCCGAGGGCCAGCGGAAACGAGCCTTTCAGCGGCCTCGTTTCGATCAAGTCAGCGTCAAGCTTTCGCTTCAGGTGGCCGATCAGCCCAGGGCCAACCGGGCCGTGCTTATCGATAGGGCAACAGGACAAGAACAGCATTTTGCCTGGCCGCCCGGCCCCGATGGAAAGCTTGTACCGCTTCCGCCATCAAAGAATCCGCCCAGTCCCAGTCCCGCGCCCGCACCCACAACATCCTCAAGCAACGCAGCCAAAGACAGCCCAAACAACGGCTCTCTTGCACCGGCCGAGCCCAGCGCCAAGGCTCCTCAGCCTCCGGCCAAACCCTGAACACTTGTCGAGAAGACCGCTCTTCCCGATCGAAGGTGTTTTCTTCGGAAGGCCGACTTTGATAGGCTTCTTCCATGCGCGTTCAATTGGTCACTGCCGCTTGTGCGGCCCTCGGTCTGTGCTTGGCCGCTCCATCGTTCGCTCAGGCGCCCGCGAAAGCGCCTGCAAAAGACGCGGCCCCTAAAAAAGAAGAAGCCAAGGCGCCCGAAGGCCCGCGCCGCGATCCCGCAGGAATCACCGGGATTAGCCCCTATATGGAGGCCGTGAAGAAGGGCGAAGACGCCTATGTCGCGCGCGATTTCAAAGGTGCGATCGCGGCTTTTCAAGAGGCCATCAAGCTCGATATCCAAAACGCGCTTGCGTATTACCGCATGGGCGAAGCGCAGCTTGCCGATGGCAATCTGGCCGAGGCCGAGGCTCAATGGCAGAGCGCGATGAGCCGCACCGGATCGCTTGATTTAAAGGCGAAAATTCACTTTGTGCTCGCCGATCTCAAAGAGCGCCAGGGCAAGTGGCAAGAAGCCAAAGATGCGTGGAATGCTTATCAGACCTTCCTTCAAAACAATCCCAAGGCGCTGGGCTACGCGGCTTCCGCAATCGAGCGGATCAAGCAGATCGATCGGCGCGTGAAGGACGAAAAGGACTACGGCGAGGTCAAGGCGCGCACCAAGAAGCGCGAAGAAGAGAAGATTAAAGAGGCGGAAGAGAACGCCAAGAAAGACACGAAGAACAAGTAGTTTCCTGTTCGCGTTACGCACAAAGCGGCGCGGTGTTCGATGAGCACCCGCCGCTTTTTTTATGGGTCAAACGCCAATCGGCTAACGAATCAAACGGCCTATATTCGCGGGCTCCGGCCCTTTTTCCGTCCAGCGGTAAAAGCCCTCTCCCGTCTTTTTGCCGAGCCGTCCCGCGCGCACAAGCTGGCGCAGAATCACCGGCGGCCTGAATTGCTCGCCAATCTCGCGGTGCAGATGCTCCAAAATCGATAGCCGAACATCCAATCCAACCAAATCGGTGAGCTTGAGCGGACCCATCGGATGCCGGTATCCAAGCTCCATCGCGCGATCGATGTCCGCTACCGATGCCACGCCCGTCTCGACCATCCGCATCGCTTCGGCACCGATCGCTACACCCAGCCGGCTTGTCGCAAATCCAGGCGTGTCGCTGACCACGATCGGCGTTTTGCCAAGCCGTTTGGCGATGGCGAGACATACCGAAAGCACGTCTTCACGGGTCTCCAATCCCCGCACGATCTCGAGCAGTTCCATCACAGGCGGAGGGTTAAAGAAATGAAGGCCGATGGTTTGCGGACCCGCGCCCACCCGCTTGCCTATCTCGGTAATCGACAGGCTCGATGTGTTCGACGCAAAGATCGCATGAGCCGGCGCGCGCTCTTTAATCTGCGCAAACATCTCGACCTTGAGCGCCATCTGTTCGGGAACGGCTTCGATCACCAAATCTACTTGTTCGCAAGCCTTTGTCAGATCGGGCACGGCCACGAGCGCGCCGATCATTTCGCTGCGCGCCTCGTTCAGCATCTTGCCTTTCTGAACCAGTTTGTCCGTGACCTGTTTGATATTTTCGATCGCGGAGGAGACCCGGCCCGCATCCGCATCGAACATATGCGTTACATAGCCGGCGAGCGCAGTGACCTGCGCAATGCCTTGACCCATCGTTCCCGTGCCGAGCACGAGCACGCGCTTAATGGAAGAAGCGTCGAGGCTCATCGCTATTGTCCGGGCGCGCGAGGCTGAGGCTGACCGGGAAGGGGCTGGGGCTGGGGAAGCGTGCCCTGGTTGCGCATTTGTTCTAAGCGTTCTTGAAGCGCCTTGGCTTGCTCAGGCGAAAGCCTTTGCACCGACGGAACAGAAGGAGCGGCGCCGGGCGCTGGAACGCGAAGCTGGGGAGGCGGCGTCACGGGCTGAACGGGCAGATCGGCGGGCACAGCCTTGGTGGTTTCGGATTTTTGCGACGCGGCTCCTTCGCTTGAATCACCGCTAAACAACAGCGCCCAGGTGCCTGCGACGGCAAAGAGCGCAAGGCCGAGCAGGGGAACCCACAGCGGCGTGCGCGGCTCATCCGGAGGAAGAACGCGCGTCGGCTCGGGGTCGAAATCGTGATGGTGATCGTGGGCGCCGGGCTTATGTGGCCCGGCGTGGTCGTGGGCGTGGGGAGCGGCGCTCATAGACGAATCGGATGCCGCAATTTGATGGAGAAGTCGAGAGGATCTTTTAGGCGGGATGCTTGGCGGAACGGTTCACGGAAAGCCGCCCCAGCCTTGATTGACGGGAACCAAACGCGAGGTGAAAAAGACGCGCGCGGTGCCCAGCTCTGCCCGCTCGCGCGACAGGTTAAAGGGAATCTTGCGGGTCTCATTCACAACGCGAAGGGTTAGATTTCCTTGCACAAAGGCATTGGCGTCAGCGCCGTTTGCCCTTGAAATCTCGATGATGTAGTTGCCCGCGGGCAGATTTGAAACGGCGAGGGTTTCTGTGGCCGGGTTGGTGACATCGCGGCAGGACACATTCGCCTTAAGGGGCGAGCCCAGCCACGAGATGCGCTTGCCCTGCGCGTCGATAAGCGCCACATCGAGATCCACACCGCCTGTCCATTCCGCGCTGAGCTGCACATCACCGGTAAGCGGCACAGAAAGAGGCGTGGTGATCGAGCTCAGTTGTTTATCGATCGCATCCTGCACTTTGCGGTCGGCTTCGAGCCTCAGCAGATTGGACAAGTCGTTCATTCCTTGATTTCTCGTGCAAGCCACGGCATCGGCCACCCGCTTGGCATCGCTCATTGCAAGCGTGGCCAGCGCAATCTTGTGCTCACAAGAAAAGGCCGCATTTCCCGAGACATCGTGCAGCGTGGCCAAGCGGATCTGAATCGCTTTGTCGCCCGGACGCACATCGGCGAGACCGCCCAGAATCCGGATAGCGCGTTCGCGATCACCTTGGCGCGCGGCCAAATCGGCGCGGGCCATCAGCGCATCGGGATCGAGCGCATCACGCCCGCTCCATTTCGCTGTGAGCTCCTGCGCGTCATTTAGCCGGCCGCTTGTTGCATAGAGCGCATACAACTCGGCCGTTTTGTCGCGGCTATCGGGCGTAATCGAAAGCGCGCTTTCAGCGGCGATGAGCTTGGAGGCATTGCTTTGGGCGATGGTATTCACCGCTTCAAAACCGCCCTTGCGCTCGAAAATGCGGCGCATCGGAATCATACGGCGGGAGCGGTTCTCCCAAGGATCGGCCAAGTCACCGTCAAATGAACGCCTCATCGCAGGCTTCTTGGCGGGCTGCGCGGGTGTAAACGGCATATCGGCAGGCATAGGCTCTGCGGCAGGCGCGGCCGGAGCAGCCGTGGCCATCGGTGCCGCTCCTGTAGCAGGAGCGCCGAAATCCTCGCCGCCAAAGGGATTCATCGTGTCGCCTTTGTGGCTTCCGCCCAAACGCCCATGCCCTGAACCAAAGCCTTCCGCGCTCTTTTTCTCGTCCGCTGAAGCCTCGGCGCTCTCTTCATCGGGAACGCCCTCCGCATCCGCGCTCGAGCTCAGCGCGCCCTGTTCGCCTGTAAAGCCCGGCA
>CAZICM010000109.1:0-13647 GCA_964537685.1 uncultured Polyangiaceae bacterium | reverse complement strand
CCCGGTATGCGGCGATGGCATGCTGAAAGGCGCTGAAACCTGCGACGACAGCAACACCACCGCAGGCGATGGCTGCAGCGCAACCTGCACCATCGAGGCTGGTTACACCTGCAGCGGTATGCCGAGCACCTGCTCCCCGGTATGCGGCGACGGCATGTTGAAAGGCACCGAAGCTTGCGATGACAGCAACACCACGGCCGGCGATGGCTGCAGCGCGACCTGCGCAGTTGAGTTCGGCTACACCTGCAGCGGTACGCCCAGCGTCTGCTCCACCACCTGCGGTGACGGTAAAAAAGCCGCATCCGAAGGCTGCGACGACAGCAACACCACGGCGGGCGATGGATGCAGCGCGGCCTGTATCGTCGAGATGGGCTACACCTGCGCGGGAAATCAGCCGAGCGTCTGCTCCACCACCTGCGGCGATGGAACCAAAGCAGGTTCCGAGCAATGCGACGACGGCGATATATCCAGCGGCGACGGTTGCAGCGCGACCTGCACCATCGAAACAGGCTTCACCTGCAATCTTCTGGTCTCGCCCACGGCCTGCACCCCCATCTGCGGCGATGCTCTCGTCGTTACGGGCGAAGCTTGCGACAACGATTCCGGAATGCCGCCCGTCGGAGGCGATGGCTGCAGCTCAACCTGTACCGTCGAGCCCGGCTATACCTGCACGGGTTCTCCCAGCAACTGCACCACCACCTGCGGTGATGGCGTCAAAGCAGGCTCCGAGCTGTGCGATGACGGCAATCTCGCGGTCGGCGACGGCTGCGATAACGCTTGTACCGTCGAACCCGGTTACACCTGCCTCGGATCTCCCAGCATTTGCACCAATGTCTGCGGCGATACCTACCTCCGCGGCCCAGAACAGTGCGACGATGGCAACACCTCCAATAACGATGGCTGTAGCTCGGTTTGTCTCTGGGAGCTCGTCACCGAAACCGAACCCAATGGCTCAACCGCTCAGGCGGATTCAAATCCCCAAATCAGCGTCAATCACATGATTTCGGGAGCCATTACGCCCGTCGGCGATAACGATTATTTTAAATTCACCTTAGCTGCCGCTCAAACCCTTCGAATTGAAACCTTTGATTCAACCCTGAAGGATTGTGCCGCGATCGATACGGTAATCAACGTATTGAACAGCGGCGGAACAACCATCTACTCCTCAAACGACGATGGTATTGGTAACTGTTCCGCCCTCGTCATGAATCTTGCGGCGGGCACCTATTATGTCCAGGTTCATGAACCGGGCGATAACGCCACAATTGCAGCATATAGCCTGCTTCTCAAGACCCAGGCTGCCGGCCCCGCCGAAACTGAGCCCAATGAAACCAGGGCAACGGCTTCCAATTCAATTGTTGCGCCACCCGGAACAGATGTATTCGCTCCCGGTCTTCGCAATGGAGCCGGCGATGTCGACTACTACGCCATCACCGTGGCTCAAGGCCAATCCGTGCGCGCCGAAGTCCTCGAAAACGGGGCTGTAACCTGTGAAAGCAATGGAGTCGATAGCTCCCTTCGGCTCTACAACGCGGCCGGAACCATTTTGGTCACCGATACCGATTCAGGCCGGGGAAAATGCTCGCTTATCGATGGCCGCGGAGCGACTCCCCTCCATGCCGGCGCTCATAACCTTCCCGCAGGCACCTATTACCTCGAGGTGTACGCGACGGGCGGAGCGGCCAACGACATCTTCGACTACAAGCTCGATATCTCTATCCAATAAGCCCCATCGGCCGCCCGCGCCATCCATTACCAGAGATCGTCTCATAACCCGTCGCGAGCAGCCACACGGCTAGGGCGAGCGACCGAGCCGTACTCCAGTACGGTGAGGGAGCTCAACCGAAGCCGTGTGGCGCGCAGCAGGGTTATGAGACGATCTCTACCATCCCGCAAACAACCCAATCAGCGCCCCCACCCCAGGCAAAAGCGCCGAAATACCCAGCGAAAGCAGCGCCGCCACATACACCGGCCTCCTCACCCACGCAAAAGCCGCCCGCCTCAAGAACTGCGGATCCGCCGCCACCAGCACCCCAGGCTCCCCCTTCGCTTCCAGCCCCGCGCTCCGCTGCACAATGTCGCCCGTCGTGTAGTGCACGCTCAGCATCCCGGGTATCTCGTACCAACGAAGCGATGCAATGCGCTCCCGCTCCCGCTCCGCATCCATCAGCACCGCCACAATATCGCCCCCCTTTAGCGTCCTTTCGCCCAGCTTCACCGTCTCGCATACCCGCGCGGGTGTGAGCGCTCCCGCCGATTCCGGGCTCCGCGGCAATAGCTCCACTATCAGCGCCGATGGCAGCTCGTGTTTCACCGCGCCCTTCTTCTTGAGATGCCTCATCAATAACGCGGGACAAAACAATAGAATGAGCAGCATAATCGGAAGAATGAGCGAACATAAAAGCATTCCAGGCCGCCCGGCATAACGCATAAATTGAAGGCCAATCCAAAGGTTGACCCGCGCCCGCTCCAGCGAAAATACAAAGGTGTTGTCTGCCTTCCCCGCCGCCACAACGCGCATTTGCTCGAAATGCCCGTTCAATACCCGCCGCGCAATAAATAGGCTGGTCAGCGCCTGCTTTGGAGGCGGTGTCCCAATGCGCCCCAAGAGCTCCAATGCGCTTATCCGAGCGAGATCTTCCGCACTCTTAATATTCGGCGTTTCGGTTTCTACTGTATTGCTTACCGCTCCGATCAAAAACTTTTTGCTCTCCCGCTCAAACGCCGCCGCATACAGCACTCCATTGGGCGAAAGAACAAATTCGAGCGAACCCTGCGACTGTACAGGCGCCGGCCATGATGCAGGCCATGCCCGGCACATCTGACCTTCCGCTTCGCACATCCTCACCTGACCATGGCCAGGTGCCCCTTCGCCCGCCTCTTCAAATCCAGCCAGCGCCCCCTCAGAAAACAACCCATACAAAATCCAGCGGTCTTGGGAATCAATCGTCGGAATCGCAATATCAGGCCCGCCCGCCCCATCCACAATCGTCCACGGCCCCCGAAGCTTTCGCCAGGTCTCACCAGTGGGAACGACCAAATCCTTCGCGGGCCGCCGGCTCCAGCGCAAATGCGGAATGCTTACCGCCGTCGCAATAAAGGCGCCCGCGATTGACGTCAGCGCCGAGGCAAACAAAAGCGCAAATAAAAGGCGGGGCTTGGAAGAACCGTCCTTGCGGCATAGCCAAATCAAGACCAGCGCAAACGACCAAATCGCAAGAACGATGGCCCAGGCTACCGGGTCGCCCAAAACAAGCGATTGTGCGATCCGTTCAAGCATGAAAGAGCCCTTGTAGCATCAGGATGGTGTAGGAAGGCCAGCGATTCGGCGAATCCGTGAAGTCAAGTCGAGTGGAGATGGGTTTTTTTCATCGGCTTTTTCAAAAGGAATGTAAGACAGTCCGGGCACCGGTGCGTTCAGGGATATGGCGTGTCTTGGCCTTCTCGCTGGGTGCGGCTCAGGCCATTTTAGGCTGCCGCGAAGGCGATCCTCCAGGGCCTTCTGTTCACGGCGCAGAGCTTGGGCGCGATCCGTCCCTGTCGCTAAAAGCCCATGTTTCACCGGCTATTTCCAATAGCGCCGAGCCCCTGCCCACAGCTTCTTCTGCGTCTTCGGCACCCAGCTCCGATGCAGAACCGTCCCAAGATTCAATGCCCGGCCAGGGAGCCAAAATCGCAAGCATCGCCATGCGCACCTGGATCTACGTCGCGCCCGACGATCGCTCCACCAAACTCGGTTATCTGCGCGCCGGAGCCGTCGCCGATAGAGCCGAAACATCCGCGGGCTCGGCGGGATGCGCAGGCGGTTTTTATCGGATCTTGCCGCGCGGTTATGTCTGCGTGGGCAAAGGCGCCTCGCTCTCGCTCGACCATCCCATCGTGCAAGCGGCTGTCCGCGGACCCGATCGCAAGGCGCTTTCGCCCTATCACTATGTGATCTCCCGATCGCCTCCTCCGCATCTGTATTTCAAGCTCCCCAAGAAGAAAGACCAAGAGCGCGCCGAAGATATTTCGCTCGATCCTCCTCCGCCTTTATGGCCCGGCTTAAGCAAGCTTCCCGAAGATCCGGTGCCCGAATTTTTGCTCTCCGGCAATGAATTGCCCAAGCCCTACGGCGCCGAAAAACCTCTTCATTATTTGGTTCATAGGGGCCGCGCCAACGACAACTCCGCCTTTGGCTTAATCACCACCTTCACATGGACAGGCCGCCGCTTTGGCCTCACAACCGAACTCGATCTCATTCCCCTGGATCGCACAAAACCCGCCATTTTAAGCTCTTTACAAGGGGTTGTGGTTCCGCCCGTGCCCGTTCCGCCCGGCGCCGTTCCCAACGAAGTGAAGTCGCTGAGCGATCGATCCGGCGCGCCCGAAGGAAGGAAGAAGAAAAAAACACCCTCGAAAAAATCGGCCGATCCCTATGAATTCCCTGTGCCCGCGATTGTGATGCAGCGGGCCGTGATGAAGTTCCGCAAGGACGATAAAGGCGAGTTCCGCGAAGACGGCGCGCTCGGCTACCGCCAGGGACTTGCGCTCACCGGCCGCGATAATGGCTCGCCGCATGGACTTGTAGAGACCCTCGAAGGCTTCTGGGTACCTGCGCAGGCGCTTAAAATCCCCGAGCTCCGCGAAGATCCGGCAGGCTATGCCCGCGATGGAAAGAAATGGATCGATGTATCGATTAAGCGCCAAATGCTCGTCGCCTACGAAGGAAGAAGACCCGTCTTCGCCACCCTCGTCTCCACGGGAATCGGCGAGCTCGGCGACCCAGAAAAAACGCATTCAACCGTGCGCGGAACCTTCTTGATTCATTCCAAACATGTATCGGGCACGATGGATGGAGACCCCGTGACCGACAATTACGATCTGCGGGATGTGCCTTACATCCAGTATTTTCACGAGGGTTTCGCGCTTCACGGCGCGTATTGGCACGATGAATTCGGCAAGGCGCGAAGCCACGGCTGCATCAATTTGGCGCCCGCCGATGCGGCTTGGATGTTTGAATGGACAGATCCTCCAGTGCCCGCGGAATGGCATGGAGCGGTAAACGCAGAGGGTGGAACGCTTGTTTATACCCACCCTTAAGCGGGTTTGAACGAGGCGTTACTGGCAGGCGCTGGGAACATTGGCACCGCGCAGCGCAGCGCGCACAGCGGCGAGCGCTTGACGGCCCTGAGGCGAAGAAATAGCGGCATTGCAAGCGGCAATCGCCGCGCCATAAGCCAACTGCTGATCGGGCGGAGCGCTCTTTTGATTCTGCGCCAGCGCCGTGCAGCACTTCTTCACGCCCGTCGGATCGCCTGTGCCCGTCACCTTGCCGGCATCGCCCGCATCACCTGCATCGGACGCATCCGGACCCGCATCTTCCTCGGGCGTAATAATGGCCGAGGGCGTGGGTGTTGGGGTCGGCGTGGGCGTCGGGGTAGGCGTCGGCGCCGCGGTCGGTTGGGGCGTTTCTTCTTCCTTGTTGCCGCAGCCACTTTGCACAGCAACGAGGGCAATGGGCAGAAGCGCCGCGCAAAGAACGGAGAACGTGCGAATCGCTTTCTTCATAGGGCTTTCTTAATCGATCCCTTTAGCGATGGGAAAAATTTTTGCGCGGTTTGGGCGCGATGAGCAAAAAAAGGGCGGCTCATTGCCGTGGCGGATGCCTGGATATTTTTCGCTGCAAGGAGCGCCGGTGCATCCCGAGCCGTCTGGCCGCTTCTGAAATATTCCCATCCGAATCCGATAGAACCCGCTGCAAATACTCCCACTCGACCCGATCGAGCGAAGGCACGCGGGCCTCGTTTTGACCGGCCGGCATCTCTTTTCGACCCAGCAAAGCCCGCTCACAGGCCGCCGCATCCACCGGCTTCGTCAAATAATCCACGGCGCCCGCCTTCATCGCCGCGACCGCATTCGCAATCGTCCCATACCCCGTCAGCACCACGATGCGCGTGCCATCATCCAGCCTGTGAAGCAGCTCGACCACCTCAATCCCAGAGCGCCCAGGCATCCGCACATCCACCAGTGCATACTCAAACACCTGCTCCTCTGCGAGTCTCTCCGCGCTGTCGGCATCCTGGGCCAGCGATACCGCAAATCCACGTTTTGAAAGCGCCTGTCCAAGCGCCTTCCTAAAGGCTTCGTCATCGTCCACCAAGATGAGCGTGGGCAATGATGCCCCCTCAGAATGTCCATTCCGTTCCATCCACCGCTCTCCTAGACTCTCGCCTTAAAATGCAAGGCCACGCAAGTCCCTTTGGGCTGTATGGCTTGCACATCCAAACAGCCGCCCCTTTGTTCCAATAGCGTCCTGACCAGATACAGACCCAGACCCATTCCCGCTCCAGGTTCTTTGGTTGTCAAGAACGGCTCTCCCAAGCGCTCCAACAATGCAGCGGGCACGCCCTCGCCCCCATCTTTGACCCGAACGCAGAGCCCCTGCGCCTCGGGCTCGATATTCACCCAAATCGGCGAAGTTTCCCCCTGCATTGCAAACCAAGCATTATCGAGCAGCGCGCTTAAAGCGGCTTGAACATCGTCTTCGGCCAAATCAAAGCGGCCCGTGGCATGATCGGGTCCCTGAACGTTCACCACGGCGTCTGGATGAGCCTGTTTCCACAAATCCACGGCTTGTCTCACACCGGCCGCCAAGTCCAAAAGCTCGGATGCAGAGGCATGTTCAGGCGTACCCGCGGCCATTTTTCGGATGACATCCCGGCAGCGCGCCACCTGCTGGCGAATGGCTCCGGCCTGAGAACGGGTTTCGCCATCGGAGGCCGAATTGTCGGCGATTTCGGAAGCCAGCACAAAAATGGTACCCAAGGGTGTAGCCAATTCGTGGGCGGTTCCAGCGGCGAGGGTACCGAGGGCGGCAAAGCGTGCACTTTCTTCGGCGCGTTTACGCAGGCGTGCGATTTCGCGATTGCGGGATTCGAGGGCATGGCGCACCCGGGTCAAAAAGTAGGCGACGAGCCCTGCGGCGACGACAAAGGCGAGCCACATTCCATAGAGATGGGCAGAGAAGCCTTCATTGGGCGAATGGTTAGCGCAACAGCTTCCCGAGGGCATAGCGAAGAGGGCGGCGAAGACGGCGGCGGCGAGGGCAGAGAGGGCGAATGTGGTTTTAGCGGGAAGGAGAGAAGCGGCGAGGGCGACATGCACAAAAAAGACGGCAGAAAACGGATTGGCGGCACCTCCTGAGCCAGCGAGGACGGCACCGATAGCCAACAGATCGAGGGCGACACTACAAGCGATTAAGTTAGAAGAGACAAAGGAAGCGGAGCGTGCAAAGCGGAGCAAGAAAAGACTGGCGGCGGCGATAAGAAGGAGAGGAGGGAGAGCGATTTCATAGCGGACATGAAAGCCGAAGAAGCGGGCACCGATGGGCAGAGTCAGGGCCAAGAGAGCGAAGACGACCCACCGGAGGCCGAGGAGCCATCGGAGGAGGATACGATTTTGGTTATCGAGGCCATTGGGGTCGGAGGGCGACGAGCCGGAGCGCACGGGGAGGGGGAGGTTGAGTGGTACAGAGGACATAGCGAGGGCGCTTCATAGCCGAGGATGGCGGCGAAGTCACTGCGACAACTTGACGCGAGGGGGTGGCGATGGGTTTGAGGCGTTGATTTACCCTTGGCGAGGGGGTGGCGATGGGTTTGAGGCGTTGATTTACCCTTGGCGAGGGGGGTGGCGATGAGTTTGGGGAGTTGATTTACCCTTGGCGAGGGGGGTCGGAGAACTTTTTGTCTGTAGATGGATGCTTGTTGAGGGATCTCTGGGAACTTGAAGGAACACGATGGACGCTTAAAGACTATCGATTATGGAGATGAAAGGATTGAAACATGCCTCGGGGAGGGGGTAGCCGAGAGGGGACCCATCCCAAAGGGGTAGTGAACGGGCTTGTGAACGCCATGCAGTTCGATTAGAGAGGCAAGCCGAAGGCATTTGGCGTTGCATGCGCACATGGCTGGATCACTACACGAAGAGTTGTTTACGGGATTTTCTGGAGGCGACTGGGGAAGTCGAACTTCAGCAGCCTGTGGCATCGGTGGACCCGCAATGGATAGATGTTTGGTATGAGCCGAAGAGCGAGCAATGGGAAGAGCGTGTGCGATTGGGCTGGCTGGGGCGGCTGGCGGAGCAGCCCTGCATGTTTGAGCCGTACACAGATGCGCCTGACGAAGAAGAAGTAAAAGCGTGTTTACGCAAAGTATTTACAAAACATCATCGAAGAGTTCTGGAAGCGAAGAAGGCGGGGGATGTCAAGATAACGGCGACGAAGTGCTGGATTATAGCGCCGAGCGTATCGGCATCGATGATAAGAGCGTGTGGACTATCGCGGAATGGATCATGGCCCGAAGGGATCTACGAAATGGCCTCGATTGTGGGGCTGGGGTGGATATCGTTGAGGCATTTACCGCGTACGGCGGACACCTTGAGTTTAAGGTTATTGGCAGGCCGCGGACGAATCTTTGAAGAAGCGATGGAGGACATTGACAAGCTGCCCGAAGGAGCATGGGAGAAGAATCTAAGCAAACAAATTTTTCTTGCGCGCTACGAAGAAGTTAACAACAATGCAACAAACGAAGCCGAAGCGCAGGAGTTCATCATGACAGCGAAAGAGCGCTACGAACAATGGGAAAAACAGAAGCTCGAGCTCGGCATGCGAATGGGGTTGGTGCAGGGTGTGCAGCAAGGCTTGGAGAGAGGCATGCAGCAAGGCCGCGAGGCGGCGTTGCGCTCGGCGCTGATCAGCGTGTTTCAAAGCCGCTTTGGTAAGCTGCCGCCGGCGTTCAAGCGCGCTCTCGACAATGAACACAACTCAGATGTTCTATTCGGCTATATGCCTTTGTTTTCAGTAGAGTCGCCCGAGCGCATCGCTCAGGCGCTGGGGCTGGAGCTTTCATCCGCTCATTCATAGAGAAGCATCCCCCAGGCTTCCTCGATTAGCTCGCCTTCTGCCTTTGCTTGATATCCATCCAGCACCCGTCTTTGGGCCTTAAGGTCAAGCTGGGATAAGGTATGGGCTCTTTTCCAGGCAGTAAGTCCAAGTCAAATCGCTGAAGCACCATCGGGAAGATCAATTGCATCTCCAATAGCGCGAAATTCATTCCAATACACTTCTTGGGGCCCGTCAAAAAAGGTACGAAGGCGCAAGAATGCCTGTCTTTCGATGCTTCAGGCGAAAAACGCTCGGGATCAAATCCTTCAGGGTTCGGCCATACCCGGGGATTGCGATGCATTCCATAGATATTTGCTACCACCATCGTTCCGGGTTTTATCTTTACCCCCATCACCGTGTCTTCGCCGATGGCCATCCTCGCGCTTCCATACAAAGGCGAGCGAAGCCGCAGCGTCTCATCCAAGATTTGTCTCACCAGCGGTAGTTGTTTGGTGTCCGTAAATGTCGGTATTCTATCCCCCATGACCCGCGCGACTTCTTCCTGGGCTTGCCTCCGGATTCCAGGATGCATCGATAAAAAGGATGCCGCCCACGTCATCGCCAGCGCCGTGGTCTCCGTGCCGCCCGCCATCATCGTTAAGAGTTCATCGCGCAATTCTTTCTCGCTTAAGCCCTTGCCCGTTTCTTCGTCCCGCGCGTCCAAGAGCAGTTGAAGAACGTCCGCTTTTTGAGGCGATTTGCCCTCTCTTCTGGCCCTCACCAGGCTAAAGATGGTTTCGTCCAGTACCGATTTGGCTTTGACAAAATTCCGGTTGGCTTCGCTGGGTAGCGAAATAGGCAGTTTTATCAGTTGTCTCGAGCGGTTGTTGAGATATTCAATGGCCGCATTGGCTGCTCCAAGCACTTCCTTGGCATCTTGATCGACATCCATGCCAAAGAGGCATTCCGTTGCAAGCCTAAGCGTCAATTGCATAAACTTATCCATGACGTTTACAGGCTCGTTCTTTTCATTTGGCCATGTGTTTAGTTCTTCCGCGGCAATGCGGGTCATCGAATCGACCATGGCCGCAAGCTTGTCCATATGAAAAGCCGGCTGAATCATGCGCCGATGGGTCTTCCAGCCTTCACCTTCGGTCGTGAGCAGGCCATCGCCCAACAAAACCTTTGCGTCTTCCACTGCGGGGGAGAGTTTGTAGTTGCGGTGGTTATCCAAGAAGACGTGTTTGATGGCTTCGGGATGGGAGAGAACAATGGCATCGATAGGGCCAAGCTTGATTTGGCTCACATCGCCGTGATCCCGGGCCAGTGAGATAACAAAACCTAGGGCGTCTTTGTTGAAATCGGGAATGCTTCCCAGCAAAAAGTGGCCTTCTGGGCCTGGGATATCTGCGGGAGGGGTTTCTCGATGTTTGGTGACGGCTTCTTTCCAAGCCCCCAGCTCAAAGGCTTCGGAGAGTCGGGCAAGGACTTTGTCTTCTTCAGGCGTGATGGGATCTTTAAAACCAAAGAAACCCCCTGAAGCGGCCGCGACATCGTGACATCCCGAGAGCACATCGGCCAGGGTATCGCCGGAAAAAGCAGCGCCCATGCCCCTTCGATCTTGAACCAGCAAGATAAGCGCGTTCCGGGTATCCTCAAAGAATTCATCCTTGGGTCTTTGCTTAAGCCAGCCTTCGAGCAAGGTATCGCCTCCATCGGAGAGCCAGCCTTTTTGTTTGGCGAATTTCTGAATGGCCGTCCGTTTGCGCGAATCGATATTGCCCTCGGCCCACGCGACTTCAACCAAGGGGGTTAGGCCAAGCGTTCGGAATTGATCTTCCCGGATGGCGAGACGGGATAGCGTTTCTTTGACTTTTTGAATGCTCATGAGAGAAGATCCTTCCTTTTTAGGGTACGACTACATCTGAGCGATGATCACGGGATTCGGTTCATCCGGCGCCCAGCTTGCCGAAATCATAAAGGCCAACGTGGGAAATCCAACACCCTCGTAGGATTCTCCAAACATCGACCACTCAAATACGCGCCGATCCCCCTTGCGCAGGGGAAAGACGATCTCGCCTCCAGGCGATGCGGGAAATCCTCCTGGAGGGGGCGGGTCTACAAATAACAGCACCCCATCTCGAGAGCCGGAAAGGCTTGCAAGTTCCGCAGTCATTAGTTTAGAGCAGCGAATTTTTATCCATTCCCTCACGCGATAGGCATTGCATTCAAAGGGTAGGCGATCTTTAAGCAAAAGCGGTGTTGTCGGTTTCCATTCGGCCGCCGTTGGGCGAGGCGATTTCTCTTCAGGAAAGGGCGGATTTTCAAGGCTGGGCATCGAGCCGGGGCCTACGTCCGCCAGGGAATCCGATCCCGCAGGAGCCGCCGATGCTCCCGCGCTCGCTAAACCCGATGGACTTGCCGCGGGATCGGAATTGGCAGAGCTCAATCCAGGCCAAGCCAAAAGGCCCCCGCATACTCCCACAATCCCCACGATTATACAACCAATCCAGTGTGAACGATGCATGGTCATTCCCTCCACATTCCTTATAACGTCTTTAAGAAGGCGATGAGCGCGGCTTTTTCTTCCGCCGATAAATGGCTGGTGCGTCCCATCCGGTCTCCATTGGTGTCGATTAACACTTCCAGTGTTGAAGCGCGCCCATCGTGATAATAAGGCGCCGTTCCATCCACAAAAAAGAGCGAGGGCGTTTTGTAGTTCTGATCCGGCTCGTCCTCAAATCCCCGAACAGGCGGGACTTTGGGCGTAAAAGGATAAGACATGCGATCGGTGTATTCCGTTTCGGGGACATGGCAGCGCGCGCATCTCGTTCCCTCGCTGTTAAACACTTCTTTGCCTTTCTTTTCTTGCTCCGTTAGCTCGCGGACTTCTTTTGCCGGGGGAATGAGTCCATGCCTTACAAAGAGCGTTAAAAACAAGGCTCTTCCCACCAGCGAGGATTCCGTTGCATCCCACATCGGGATAGGCCCCCACCGGTGCAAGCCTAGCCCTCCCCTTAAACGAGCCTGTAAATCAACACTTTCTCCATGCCACCCATACGGCCCATTGGCGGCCACGCGTCCTGCCAACATCGGCGTTTGACGCGCATATCCCACGGCTTTGGTTGAATCGAGAGGAGCTTGATCCGCATCTCCCAAGAAATTCACTGCTTCGCCGGCCCGCGCCTTGACCGGGGTTTCGTGCCAGACATGGCCATCGTCCCGCCCTTCGGGATGACAGCCCGCGCACGACAATCCCCCGCTGAGCTTGTCATCGTGGCCATCGTAGAACATTCGCCTGCCTTTGTTATGATCTGCGCCGAGCAAGTCTTCCTCTAGGGCCAGCCGTTTGACTTGGGGTTCGAGGCTCTTGCTGTCGATTTTCGCTTTGTCCCCTGTGTTGATTTCCAGTACATTGTTGCTTGCCCTGCAATACACCCAAAAAATCTTTTCATCGGCCGACATCGCCAGGCCCGTGGCAGCGCTGCAGGTCTCCGGCTTGGGAATCAGACTATCGTGCCCGGTTCCCATAAAAAATTGCCATCGTTTAAACATGGTGGGATCGACCGTCCGGGCATCAAATTCCATAATCCTCGGACTGCCTTCACTGATCACCACAAGCCCCTGGGTGCTCTTCCGGTATAAAACAGCCCTGCCTACCGTAAAGGGGGTATAATCTGCCAGCGGAAAGTGTCCAGGCGTTTCGTGAGGGTTGTTCTCTCTCATTCGAAGGGTTAATTCCGATGTTGCCACAGGATGCCCCGCTTCCCGCATGGGGGCGAGCGGTGTATCATCCGCCGTCAACAGCACATCGACGGTTGCGGCGCCAAACCAAGCGGCCTCGCCCAGCGCGCCCACGGCATGCCTGGGCACAAAGAGACGGTTTCCCTCGGGTGAAAGCACCGCCGAATAGGCCAGCGTTCCATCTAAGATCTTTCCCGAGGGCGAACGAAGCGGCGATGGGGGCAAGTTCACTGGAGTGGTCTTGGGCTGACCCAATATATCATCAATACGGGTGATCGCTCCTCCGACCAAATGCGTGACATAAGCCGTCTTTCCATCGGATTTCACGACAATGGCCCTGGGCTCTCGCCGCATATCCAGCGACCACAATTTCTTGGCTGAGGCGATATCGACAGCCGATACTTGATGGGTCCAGGCCGAACTGATCAGCGCCGTCTTTTCATCGGGAGTAACGGCGATGCCCCATGCATCTCCTGGAAGCGTAACCCGGCCCACTTCCACCAAACCCATGGCCGCATCAGGCTTCATGATCAACAATAGCCCCGGACCCGTTGGAGACTTAGGGATGGTGGCATATTTCTTTTTGGGAGGGGTTCTGGGAGCGGGTTTTGCCGAGGCGGAAGCGCTGGGAGCCGCCGCCATATCTTCTTCGTCCTTGGGCAGCGACGCGGGTTTGCCGCCCTCGCTTCGAATGGTAATCAGCACCCGATCCTGGAGAGCCAGAACCTGGGCGGGTAGACCCGGCATGGCGACGGTGGTGTAAGCGATAGCCGGGTCAAAGGGGAGCGGAATGCGCCGGACTACACCGTGGTCTTCATCGGCCAAATAAAGCGCATCGTCATTGGCAGAGCGCACCAAGGCACCGCCTTCCCGGGTGGGCGGGGGCCGATGGACGCGCATGGCTTCCGGAGAATCGGGAGCCGCCGCTGAAGAAGCGCTTGGAGCGGATGAAAGGGTGGACGTTGTGGAAGAGTTTTGTTCCGAGCCTTTGCAATGCGTGAGGTTCAGCGCTGCGGTCAGGAACAAAAGAGATCGTCTCA
>CAZICM010000108.1:0-13853 GCA_964537685.1 uncultured Polyangiaceae bacterium | reverse complement strand
AGGCCACCGCGCATTTCTGACCATTCACGCTGCAGCCAAAAATCGAACCGCTGGCCGTACCCGAACTCGATCCCGATCCTGTTCCACCGCTACCGTTATCCGTCCCGCTTCCGCAGGCTCCTCCCAGCATGGCCGCCGAAAGCACCACGGCCGCCGCTGCAAACCACTGTACCAAGTTCTGTTTCCGCGAAATTGCATTCTTCATGGTTGTCTCCAAGTTTTGCGTTTGCACACACGCTTCTAAGCAAGGGTTTGTCAAAGGCCCAATTCACTTGTGCGGGAAGTGAACGAGCCCTATGAATAGAGCCTTTGCCCTTTTAAAACGGATCAGATTTTTTGAGTCATGCTCAAGGAATCGAACCCAGCAAAAAATTGGTCCGGTCCTGAATATAAGGCTTAATCCCTAAAATCTGCCCCATCGGCCCATTCATCACATTTTGGTTTAGATTCTGGGTAAACAAATCGGGGGCGACCGTCGGAAATAGGTATTGCTTATCCTCGTGCACGGCCGGACTGACCAGAGCCGAAAGTTCGCCGGCCCTCGCCTGCATTGCCGCCGGCTCAAACACCTTTGGATCGGCCAAAAACGCCTTCATATAGGCCGCATACTGAGCCTGCCACGCGGGCACCATCATGATTTTATTGAACAGCGGCTTCTGCGCCATCGCGCTCGGCTGATTCCAAGGCCATGTGATCATCGCCGCCTGTGAACTTCCCATCGGAACAAAGTTGCCAAAAGCCTCATTGGAATCCCAAACGATATACTCCCAATAGTCTTTTCCGGTGGTGGCCTTGTTCTTTGGATTGTTATACAAATAATAATTGTGCCCCGTGCCCGCATAAGAATCCCAGCTTGTGAGTATCGTATTCAGCGCCATAAAACGCAAAATCGAATCCACATTGATCATCGGCCCCAGCGTATCCTCTACCGCCTTTGCATCGCTTAAGCTTGTCAGCAGCGTAATCAGATTCTGCACATCGCTCCAATCGGCCGCCGTCTCATTCGTCTTCTTCTCAAAGGTCGTCTGATTAAACGAAGCCAAGCTATCCCCAGGACCATCGGGCTTGTATAAATTCCCATCCGAATGAGCATCACCAAAGCGATCCCGGAGGAAACGCTTATCCACCTGCTCGACATTTGTAAAAATACCCCAATACTTCGGCCCCGCCCCATCGCCGGTATCGTAATAAATCTTTGAATACGTGCACCGGGGCGCCCACGCCCCCGCATTGCGGAACATCTCCAGCGATAAACATTCCCGCAGCAGCGAGGGATCTTTAAAGCCATTATTAAAATTCATCTTCTGAATGCCGTGAATATGCTGAGTTGATACATACTCATCGAAATCAAGCTTAAACGAAAGCTTATTGCTCGATATATTAAACGACGAATTCCCCTTATAACGGATACCAACGTTTTCATAGGTCTCGCCTTGAAAGCTCACCTTGCATGGCACATAGGCGAAATCCCGCTGATTCATAGGAAGCATTTTATTTTTTGCCTTATCCGCCTCCAAAGCCGCCCAATCCGCCGCCGTAAACGTAACCGTAAACTCACTCACCACCGCCGGATCGTACAAAAGCTCGTAATCCGGCGGAGGATCCATTACCGCCCCCGAACTCGACGACATCGCGCCTCCCGTCCCCGCGCCGCCCGCACCGCCCGTCCCCATCGAAGTCCCCGTCCCCGAATTCCCCAGCGAAGGATCCGTGCCTCCCGAACAGCCCGCGGCCACCCCCAGCCACACCATCGCCGAACTTCCCACGATAAAAAAAGCGCGCCTATGCATTGCAATCACTCCTCAAGTCAAACGTCAAAAAGCCAAATCAGCGGCCCACACCGCACAGGCATCGCAATCTATCCCACGAGCCAATCCCAATACACCTTCAAATGCGTGCGTGACCCACCCTACACAAACTTGACCATCCCAGCCTTCTTGCTCTACAAGCATCCAATCTTCATCGAAAGGCCAGTCAAACCCCATGAACCGCGCTCAATTTCTACTCACCGTCGTTCAGCGCAAAAAGACCAAAGCCGGCAAGGACGCGGTATTCATCGCCTATGACGGCAAAGTCAAAGGCATTGGGCTTCAAGGCACCAACAGCTATGAAACCCCCATTGTCAACCTGCTCCACAACTATCAAAACGCCAACTGCGAACTCTACGCCTCCTACGAACCCACCGAAATGTGCCTGGGACTCGCCTGGCAGCGGCAAATTCAGCGCATTGTTTTCCTCGATAAAAACCTGGCGGCCAAAGAAGTCACCCCCAGCGACAGCAATATCCACACCATTACCAATCTATCCGACAACGATACCTTTAGTTTGGTCCACCGTATCAATGGAAGCAATTGGTACGCAAAAAAGAATACCGTCGAAACCTTTCCAACCACGCTTCAAGGCCATGTCACATGGAACTCCGGCTTTGACTCCAACGAAACCGAGCTGACCCACAGCGCCCGCAACCTATTTAATATCTACGCCGACTGCAACAACACCTACAGCGCCCGCGTAAGCGATAACAACGAACAGAACGCCCTCGCCCGAATCCATAACGGAATACCTGTTCAAAACGGCGCCTGCAACACCGACCAAAATAAAAAAGACTATCTATGGATGAAAATTGCCTTTGCCTTGGCCGGCGCCGCGCTTCCCAATAACAGAGGCCAGCAAACGCCAAGCGGCCACAATGTCGCCGCCATTATGGTCGACAACGCCGATCAAATCATCGGCTGGGGATTGAATATGGGCAACCTCAATGGCTGCCTCCACGCCGAAACCAGTATGGTCCTCGCCTATCTCCGGGGCAATGCCAAAAGCTCATTGCCCGACGGCGCCCGCATCTATTCCACCCTCGCGCCCTGCCATATGTGCGCGGGCTTTATCACAACCGTGGGAAAGAATATCCCCGTAGTCATCGGCCATATCGATCCCCGCATAAAAAACAGCGCGCTGGACTTAACCAAGAATGGCTGCACCCAAAAAGTCACATCGATACTTCCCATTGTAAGCAAACCCATCGTCGAAATCCCTGAACTGCGCAGCTATGCGCTCAATATGGGCAACCCCAAGGTCGTAGCTCCAAAGAGCTTCCCCACCCTCCAAAATGCGCCCAATGCCCACCCCAAACTGGCCTTTCCCAAAGACGTCCATCCCCTAAGCACACCGTTTAGCGCATGGATGTACGATATGCAGAGGCGCAGCGGCAAGGTTCCCAATACATCCGACTGGCTCAAGGATCACCATACCGATTTTGGCGGCAACAGAGGCGTAACCACATTCCTCAATCAGAGCGCAGGCCCCGCAGCCCTATTCAGCTATAGCCTCGCCAGCCTAAAAGATCTATTGGACGCGGGCGTTGCCGACCCCGGCGAAACGGTTATCCTCCAGCGCGGAATTGCCCTAATCACCAAACTAAAACAAAACGGACTGATTAAGCAGTACTAGCCAATCCCCGCTTCACCGCCTCGGTATAGGTAATCTCCTCCACATAGCCCCGCACATAATAACGCCTATCCGCCTCCTGACCCTCGAGAATAGGCTTTAAAAACTCCTGCATCTCAGGATGCGCCAACAGCTCGGGAGGCAATTTTTTATGCCCCATCGCCAGCGGATCCTCCTCAAACACCACCCGAAAAGGCGAAACCACCCAAGGCCAGCGCTCATCGGGAATATTCGCGGGGATATCCGTCGCCATAGCAAAAGGCCCAAATTCAAGCGTAGCCTTATAACTCACCTCCCCAAGCACGGCGATGACCGCATTGTTTTGATAAGGATTTACATCGGCCAAATCGAAAAAGCGAACGAGCACTTCATCCGGCCCAGGAAAAGACACCTCATAACGGCCATGCACCACCCTCCGAATCGCCTGGCACCCCCCCGCAACCATCTTCACCTGATTGCCCTCCTCCAGGTCAATATGATGAATATAGTCGTAATACTGAGGATTGGCATGCAAGAAAACCGGCTCGCGAAAGAGCGCGTGAATCGACACAGGCGGCGAAGAATCTTGGCTCATGCGCCCAATATCTCATGCCCTCCCAAGCCATGTAAAGACTTTTGTTTTGCAAAGCGGTTTTATATGTGATATTCCGCGTACCACTTATGCTCAAACAACACCAACGCCTCATCGCCTTTGTCCCTTTTGCGTTCACCCTTGGCTGCACCGAAACCGAGCTCCCCCGCCAACCGGACAACTGGAATCAAGAACTGATTCTTCCAACCCTACCCGACCAAAACGCCGCGTCCAATATCCTAGAAATCTCCCTCCAAGCCATCGAGGCGACCCAAGAAATCGTTCCGGGCACCGCCACCCCTGTATGGACCTACAATGGCACCCTCCCCGGCCCGCTAATCCGGGCCAAAGCAGGCGACACGCTAATTGCCCATGTTGAAAACCAACTCCCGGACCCGACGACCATTCACTGGCATGGGATACGCCTCCCCAACAGCATGGATGGAGTGCCCGAACACACCCAGCCCGCCATCGAACCGGGCCAAAGCTTTGACTATATCTTCTCGCTACCCGACCCTGGCCTGTACTGGTATCACCCCCATGTCGACTCCGCGATTCAAGCCGGCTCTGGCCTCTATGGCGCCCTATGGGTCGAAGATCCCACAGAACCTGCGGATCTAGGCGATCCGGTGATACTTGTTCTCAGCGACATTGGCCTGCGCGAAGATGGCACGCTCAGCGATCCGGCCTCTGGAGGAGACACGGCGACGCTGTTTGGACGCGAAGGGCAATATATTCTGGTCAATGGCAAACGCAATCCGACACTGAAAGCGCGGCCTGGGTTGCGGCAGCGCTGGCTTCTGGTCAACACGGCGAAAAGCCGATATTTTCAGCTCGATCTACCTGGTCACGACTTCACGCGCATCGGAGGCGATGGGGGAAGGATTCAAGCGCCCATTCCAAAAGCGACGCTGGTTCTTGCGCCAGGAGAGAGGGCGGATGTGCTACTCACCCCCAGCGGGGCGCCCAACAGCGAGATTCCCCTGCGCTGGATACCGTTTGATCGGGGCTATGGGAGCACAGAATTCCGTCCGATTGAAGACATAATGACGCTTCGTTTGGAAGGGGAAGCGGCGGTAGACAGCGCAATGCCTGGGCTGGGGCGGGAGATCAACCCGCTCAATCTGGAGGGCGCGGCACCGGTACATATCCAGCTTGGGCAAGCGGAGGGGGCGCCGCTGGTGTTGACGATCAACGACAAGCCCTCATGGGACGCGACACCGCTTCAAGCGGGGCTGCACGAGACGCAGGTGTGGACGATAGAGAACACGATGTCATGGTCCCACCCATTTCATTTGCACGGATATTTCTTTCAAGCGCTGGACGATCAGAAGCAGCCGGTGATGCCGCTGGAATGGAAGGACACGATCGATGTACCGTATCAGAAGAGCCGGCATATTGCGGTTCGATTTGATGATCGGCCTGGGATGTGGATGTTTCATTGTCATATTTTGGATCATGCGGATGCGGGGATGATGGGGATGGTGCTGGTGCAGTAGGGGGATTGCATTCATGAGCGGAGGTCTTGCACTCACCGGCGGCGCTTGTCCGTTTCACTGGTTCGCTCGCTACAAAGGACATCCTCCGATGATGCACCCGGCCGGACCTTGAGAATGGGCACACGGTCATCAGGAAGAGCATTTACCTTGATGGCTGAGATGCCAAGCTCAAAAGCCTTGTTGACTGATTCCCCGGATGCGATCCCTAGATAGAGAGAGGCAGCGAACTTCCTCGCTGAATCATCACCAACCGGGGCATTCATGCCAACCACAAAATCGATATCCTCGGAAATTGCATCCGCACACTCCGCGCTGGCACAGGTATTTAACACGACGATTCGAATATTGCCCTTCAGCGTTTTGAAAAGGTGTTTCAAAGCATCAACGCTAACAAGACTTTCAGTTCCCGAGGTATCCCCGTGAAGCACAAGTCCCGAAGAAGCGTCTCCGTGACCGCTGAAGTGTACTATCGTTGGTTGGTTATCAAGAAGGACCTGATGGAGATCGTCTGGACGAACGGCCTCCGCTGAGTCAATGTCGAAGAACTCCGTATACTTAGCCTGGCGAACCTTTTCTTTGATCGCACGAATCTCTTCAAGCAGATCGAGCCGGGGGTGGGTGGACGGATTCGCCGCGAGGATAAGAAGTTTTACACGACCATGATTCGCCGGAGCGTTTAAGGCACTCACGTCAACCCTCGCGGCCGGAGCTCCAATATCCAATGCACTGATGAAATCCCCATTAAAATAATCGTAAACTGTAATCCGCGGATCGGCTTTGGGAAGCAGCCGGCGGCCACATTCAATCGATACAGAGAGCGGAGCCGCAGGGAAAAGATGAATATGCGCATGCGGACCAATTCGTGCCGAAATACTTGATAGGAGGCTACGCCAAAGTCCAATAAACTCCGTCAAATCTTGATGGGTTCTCACAACATTTGGCCTAGGCTCAGGTATGCGGAGCTCACATAAATGAAATGGCTTGTTCAATGCTTTATGAACCGCTGTCTCATGCACCATTCCACTGATCGAAAGAAGCACTGCCACGTCTTGCACATCTTGCTCGGCCCAATCCAACCTCGTTTGCCATTGGAGCGGTACGCCCCTCTCATCCCATCTCCATGAATCGGTATGACGATGGCGCTCAAATATCCGGGTTGGAAGCTTATCGCCGAGCAAACGGCCGAGCGCACAGAGCAACGGAATCGGCGCAAATGCAAAAACCGCAAGCGCATTTCCATGAGAAGGAATGACTCGATGTTCTATGAATCCATTTACCTTCTCTTTAATTGTCGACTGGGCTCTTTGCCAGAATTCGCACTCACCATCACGAAGATGCAGGGCGTGCAGATCAACGAGCAGCCCTTCGTCGAAGGGCTCATCTGGTGCAATCGCCCTTCGCACGTCGTCAATTGAAATGCTTGGGCGATGGTCTCCAATCGGCGCAACCAAGCGAATAATGTGGACTTTTTGCCTTAGCGAGGCATCACTCATGCTGGTTTCCATCTATTGATACAGAACAAGATCTATTTGGCTTCCATTATCATTGCGCGGTTATTCGCTTACGGCTCGCGCCCTGACAATCTCGTCAATGGTGTAATCGAGTCCGTCTGCCGTATCCCCTCCCAAGCACGGAGCTTCTTCGTCCCCAAGATGAGAAAGAAGAGGGATACTGCATCAAATATATCACTCCGCAGGCGACGCCGCCAATCCCTAAGATCTATGCTCGAAGGCGTCGGATCGGGTTCTGGGTGTGTATGCCATTCACCAAGATATACACATGTGCCGCGTGTTGAATGCCAATGCTGGTCTATAAGCCGCTGATGCTCTTCATGACCACGATGAAAAGACATGGGCATTCGCTTGTCTCCCTTCATGGGAACCGTTATTTCATCGATAATGACGTGCGGAGCTTCCGCCAAATAGCGTCCGAGAAGGACGCCGCCAGCCTCAAGGCTTCCAGGATGGGTCTGGCGATATCGGCCCATTGCCTCCAATGGCTCACTGCCCACAACCAGGACCGAGGCGTCCGCCCTTCGGAAACGGGACAATAGCATTAAATTCCTCCACAGATGGGGCAATCTGCCCGAGCAACATCGTCGCCCGCAAGAAAAGTGATGGGTTCACACTGCCGATACCGCTCTGTTGTCGTAAAGCCTGCATCCCTAAACATTTTTGCGTCGCCTTTCCATGATGCCAGCCCAGTGTTAACCACTCCATTCCCAAGCATCTCCATCGCGCGATCCGCAGCATACAACGCAGTGCTTTGAGCATCCAGATCTCCGTACGGAATGAACTGACTGCCGCAACCCATCATTTCCCGCGTATACCTTGCCCCAGGTTTGGCAAACGCTGCGCGACACTCCAACGAACCAGAGTTGCTGCCTCGCTCATAAAGGCAATTAAAACAACCCCGTTTGCCATTGGAGGTGTGTGTGACAAGGATATGACCTCCAAGTCCAAACGGTTCAACCCATGCAAAGATCATAGGTGGAGCCTGATGCAGATTGGCTATCGCGCGACTCAAACGCAATTCCACGGTGGGATTTCCGATCGCCGCGACGATCAAATCATATGCTTCGGCATCCGAGAACTGCTTATCTAACCAATGAAGAACATTCTGTTGCAGCGCCTTCACGGCAACAAAAGGAAGAAGACGCTCTATTTCGCGCTTGAGCCCTTCTACTTTCCGTTTACCTAGATATGCTCGCCCACAGACATGACGAAATGTGTTTGCGGGGCTAAATGAATCCATATCCATTAAATGAATCTCGCCCACTCCCATGCGCGCTAAATTCATTGCGATATAACCACCTATAGAGCCACATCCCACAACGAGCACCCTGCGATGGGATAAATCAAACATTGCACCTCCTCTGGGACACAGATATTCACGATCGACTGGTTCAACATGCACCGGCTCCATTTGTTCGATGTTAAGCTCCTTCAGCACCTGCCACCATGCTTTTTGATGACGATTCTTGAATAATAGACCGATCAAAGCCCGCCGCCCCTCGGGCCTCTTCACGCCAAGCACAATGAGAAGTTCGCGGGCTTGGCAACGATGCTCTATATCACGCCCCAACCCCTTGCTTTCCCTAAGGAGGGGTAAAATATAGGTATGAACGCCGCTGACAGTACCCAGCTCCCACGGATCAAAATCCTTATTCTGGGCGGCTGGGTCGATAGGCAAATAAACGGCGTTGCCAATGGTAAGCTTTTTAAGCGTACGCTCATCTTGGTATGCCCTATAACGCTCAGCAGAGTCAGCTACTGCAAAAATACCCTTTCCATCCCGAATACTCGCGATGATTCGTGCCCTGTCGTCGGGGCAGATCAATCCTTGGACCGACATTGCCGCGACCTGTCTGTATGTTTTTGATTTATGGGTAGGTTTGTTTTCTACCTGTAGATTCAGATACGAACATATCGTGGCATGTGGGAAGCGCGCCATCCAATAAGTAACAATTTCGCGTGTAAATTCTTCGCCATTGTTGCCCTTTAATCCCAAGGAAAGGGTTTGAGCGGCCATTTCAGTGGCCTCAAGGATAATATCCTGTGGACGATCCGGATCGAGCAATGGCTCGTCCGAAGGGCGAAAACAGACGGTTCCATCGCTGTTGATATGAGGAAATGCGGAGAAACAACCCTGTGGATCGACGGCAATGATGGGAAGCCTCGCAGGAAAATACTCTGTCAGGCCAATTTGTAGAGGAATCCGAAAGAACCCGACCTTTAACTCTCCCTGAACTGCCACGACGACGTCTGATCCTCTCCACCAATTCTCCTTCGGATCAATGGTATGGAGGTTTTCAACCATGCCGCTATCCTGAAGGGTATTGAATAAGGCCCGCCCCTCGACCTCGGTTAGCCGCTCAGTGAAAAGCGCCATTCGCCGATTCAGGCCGAGGTTCCAGAAGAAGAGATCGCGGGTCCGCGCGATTGAGCAGTATCGGCTTTTTCCGGCACGGGAAAACGAGGCCCAAAGACCTTGCGCATTTTCTCACACGCTATCACCGGATCTTCTGCAGTGCCGACTTCATCCAGCACGCTGCGCAGTTCGGTGAGCTTGTTCTTAAACGAAGCCATCTGCCCATCGCTCATTTTCTCAAACACATCCTTCCCGGGACGAACGGGCAATTGCACGCTCAGCCGTTCAACCCATGTCCCCGCCTTTTCTTGTGAAGGTACCGTCGAAAATGCATTGATCATGTTATCGACCAGTCGACGCATAGCGATTCGATCATCGAATGTTGTTTTCTTGGACACAGGATCAGTCACAACCTCAGGACGGAAATAGCACCCCGCTGCAATCGTGATTCCGATTCCATGTGGCGCGCTGTTCCCATTTGGATCAAACTGATAGGACTTCCAGCCCTTGAGGCATCGAATCACGCGCAAAAACTGATCCTCATTTTGACCGTCAAAGCGTTTTTCGACCCATTCTATGAGGCCCTTTGGGTCCGCAGGCTCCCAGAAACAATTTTCCGCACTGGAATGCCGCTTTCCTTTGGCAAGATAGAGCGAGCGCTGATGCACATCGGGATTATCGCAGGCATACACTGCAAGATCGACATGATAGGCCAGCTCGCCCTCCACCTGGTACTTCACCGTCACACAACTGCGGCGTACCACCGTCCCGAGCGGAGTATGATCCTTCAGGGCCTTGTAAACAAGCTCTTTCAAATCAACGGGATTTGTATACTTCGATTTGCTTATGTTAAAATCAAGGCCCACGTCGATATCATAGTCCCCATTGGCCGGGTTGATACCCGTCCCCATCTCATAGCTGCCTTGATTAAACCAGTCAAATGTGGGAATCCCCTGATCGTCCTTGCGCGCCTTATCCAGAGAATCGCGAAGCTTTGTAAGTATCACTTCGCGCTTTTCTTTAAGCGTCGCATTTTCATCATAGCGCGTAAGACGAATCTCACTATCATATTGAACAATCTGTTTATGAACATTTGCCATGTGGTACCTTTTCCTATTCGCAAAGGCAGTTTGAGAATGGTGCTTGGTCCCGGAAAACCGGATAGCCTACCGTTCGGAACTGCAGCTTAGCCCCTTTCCCTCGCGTAAGAGCATCTTTTATACCAAACGCTGCCCCTTCGAGATTGATGGCAAATTGTTTGGGGGCGAAGCTCTTAAAGCCGTTGAAACTCCTGTGAAAAACATCCCCCCTTGTTGTGTCGCAAATAAGGAGGGCCAATTCTACGGCAACCGGCATGCCATGCCCTTCGATCGGCAATCTCGGGGCGTTTTCGGCGTTTGAACCGGGTTTTTCGCTTATGCGCCGGGAGCGCTGGACGCTGTAAGACCCTGCATGCAATGGTTTGCGCGCATGCAAACGATTGCATGCACACCGGCCGCTGTTGAAAACAGGAAAACCATCCCCTCCCCCGCTCCGCATCCGCAAACAAAAAAATCATTGCCTCAAAAAAACCCCTTGACACCAAAAAACCAGCCAAAACCAAGCCCAAACTTTTTATTGACATCCTTCCGCCCCCCCGGCACACTCCCATGCCCTGCTCCTTCGTCTGAACATGAAGTATGTGCGGATGTAGGGTTAAAGGCAATTCCGCATGATCCATTGGCTGCGAGCAAGTTCTGCGCTTTATGCCTCCTTTTTGGCAATTGCTCCAACAACCCTATGGACGTTCCAGTTCAGCGGTGGATTGTCCATTGGCGGCATTCAAATCGGCGCCGCCCCATTGCTTGCAGTCAGTCCCTTCGCCGGAGCACATTGGCGCAACGACCAGGGATTTCTCTTAGAACTGCACAATATGTTTAGCGTCTTGCCAGGGCGCTATTTAGGAGTGCATGACCGAATCTCCGCAACGGCCGGATATGATTGGAAGCACGGTGTCATCAGCCTTGGCCCGTCTTTGTCGTTGTACTCGATGGTGGTATGCGGCGCTGTCATCTGCCGCCGTGTGGAAGGTTTGGCTCCAGGCGCTCACAGTCAAATCGAGTGGTATTTCGCCGAACCGCTAGGCGTGGCTGTTAGCGCTAACGTCGCGTGGTATGGGGGAAAAAGCGTTGTATTGCCGGGCAATGGAGCACTGATGGTGACAGCCGGGCCTGTTCTAAAATGGGAGGCCAAATGAGAAGGACAGCGATATTTATCCTGTTATTGATAACGGCGTGTAATTACGACACCGGAGAGTGCTTTCTCCGGGGTGAAGGAGTACAAGGAGCGGGCGGTATCATCATCCTTCCACCCGGGACGGGCGGCTTTGGAGATGTCCCCCCGGAGCCCGACGATACCTCAGAACCTCCCGAATGTGCTGCGGCGGACGAGGTTCCGGCAAGTGCACAAGTCCGATGCCTCGTTCCCGCCAGCGAAACATGTGTGGAGCAATGCTATGCCATCAAGGCATATTGCATCCATCGCGCAGCACATCCCTATAGTCTTTCGAGCGGAATAGGCGATTTATATTGGTGCAAAGGTGGATGGCCATCATACACTTGCTCGTACCAGTATTCCAATGGCGATAATTGTACATTGATCTACCCTATCGGTAAGTGGTATTGCCGGTATGAAGGTGGAAAGCAATAAAGGTGAACCATGACAGCCGACCGGGAGATAGCCGAGGCCATTTCCGATGGAATCAATTGTCTTCATGCGATGATTGGCCATATCGACTCGGGGGCGTATAGCATTCCCGATCCGGCATGGCCCAATGCCATCGGAGAGATGGAACGGGCTTTGGAGCGCGTGATGGCGCTTGAAGTGACAACATCCATGAGCGTTGCTCAAGAAGACCTCAATCGTATCCGCGCCATAAGAGACCTTGTATCGGCGTGGAAAACAGAATCGCAAGCACTTCAAGAGCTGCGCACACTGGCCCAGGCGGCCCTGCGTTCATTGGGGTTCACCGGACTCGGATCGGACATGCACTAAAGTCTTGGTTTTCTATCTCGAAAGCCCATCGTCCCCCGCTCCCCCCTCCGCAAACAAAAAATTCTTTGCCTCAAAAAAAACCCCTTGACACCCAAAAACCAGCCAAAACCAAGCCCAAACTTTTTATTGACATCCTTCCGCCTCCCCGGCACACTCCCCCCATGTCCTATAGTCTATTTTCATTCATCACTCTCCCCAGGGTAGACACCGATGGCGCCATCGCCCTTGCCTCCGCCCTGGAGAGCGCCGCCGAACCCTTTGCCCCTCATGACGGCCTTGTCCTTTCAGGGCTCAATGAGGTCAAATCCCGCAGAATCGCCGCACAACAAACGCGCGAATCCGGCGACCCCTTGGGAACGCCCACCGTCAAGGCCATCGATATCATCGAAGATTTGGGTATCAGTGTCCTTGTAAAGGGGACCAAGTTAATCGCCCAATTGGCCGAGCACACCCCCGAGGGTAAAATCGCCGCCGACTTGGATGCCCGGCTCTTTAATGATGGCCTGGACTATGTGAACTACAAAGTCGAGCAGGAATGGGCCGTTGTCGATTCCAAGCTTCAGGTGATTCAAAGCGAAAACCTCGAACCCCAGTTTGCTCAGATTGGGCTGGGTCATGTGCTTGCCTTTGTCAAGCAAACCCACCTTCATTATGGAGAAGTCATTGGCGTGACCAAGGCCGAGGCGGAGTCCAAAGCGCTGGGTGGAGCGCGCAAGGTGCTGATGGATGCGCTTCGCGTCTATGTGGCGAGGGTGATGGCCACCGAGGAGGCGGGCAATGCTCAAAGCCAGGCCCGTGTGCGGGCCATGCTCAAGCCCTTAGATGATTGGCGGGTCAATAAATCGAGCCCCAAGAAGGCGGCTCCCCCGGACGCGCCTCCCGCTCCTCCGGCGCCCTAGGGCTCTATATTGGCTGCGAATTGGCTGCAAAGAGCCTAGGGTAGGCTGCCTTAGGATTCGGTCTATATCCGATTGAACCTGGGGTAGGCTGCTGTCTGTCTCGCCTTTGATGAAGATGAACCCCGATCAGGTTACGATGGGCTTGGGGTCCAAGCCGATGGGAGCCTACCCTAGGTTGGCCAGGCGGATAGCCGATCCGATTTTGCAACCACATATAGGTCCAAGAAGCTGAAAGAGAATGCGTTGAGGAGCCTAGGGTAGGCTGCCCTAGGATTGGAGCCATATTCGATTGAACCTGGGGTAGGCTGCCCTAGGATTGGAGCTATATTCGATTGAACCTGGGGTAGGCTGCTGTCTGTTTCGCCTTTAACGAAGATGAACCCCGATCAGGTTACGATAGGCTTGGAGTCCAAGCCGATGGGAACCTACCCTAGGTTGGCGAGGCAGATAGCCGATCCGATCTTGCAACCATACATAGGTCCAAAAAGTGCTTGTGCCTGCGTGTCCACTCCTGTATGGACGCGCCAACGATGTCCA
>CAZICM010000107.1:0-13983 GCA_964537685.1 uncultured Polyangiaceae bacterium | reverse complement strand
TGCGCGGACTCGGTCGCTTTTGCGATGGACTCGAGAATCATTTTCCAGAATGCAGGTTTATAATGCGCGGACTCGGTCGCTTTTGCGATGGACTCGAGAATCATTTTCCAGAATGCAGTTGTCCGCGCCAAAAACGACTTCATCGCGCGGTGCAAGAAGAGCGCTGTGGTCGCCCGCGTCACCTTGAGGACGGCTAGTGTAAGGCGGGGTGGCGCTTTAATCGGCGCGGGACATGTTCCAGGGAGCCCGGCTAGGTTGTCGATGTGGCTCTGCCGAAAATACGGCGTGTGGGCCGGCGGTGAGCAATTCACTTGTGGCCAATGAAGTTTCGCGCGTGCGGGCTTTTATATCAAGGGATGCGTGCTTGTCAAGGGCCAGATCAAACGCTCGGGAGACAAAGATGAGCATGATGAAACGATGGGTTTGGGGTGTGTTGGTGGCGCTGCATATGGTGTGGGTTATTCCAGCCCTGTCGGAGGCAGCGGATCTGCCAGCAATGGCTGGTCCATTGGATGCATCGAAGGAGGCTGCCCGGCTTTTTGGCGAGGGTGATGAATACTTTAAGAACAAAAAGTTTAGGGAAGCTTATGATGCCTTTCAGAAGTCTCTTGCCATTCGGCCATCGGCGAGCGTGATGGGCTACGCGGCTTCGTGTCTTAAGGAGCTGGGGCAAGAAGATGAGGCGATGGATTTGGCGGAGAAGGCGCTGGACGCTTTTCCCAATGCTAAGGAAGGCACCAAGAAAACGCTCAAGGAGATGATCGAGGCGCTGCAAAACAAGGTGGGCACGATTTCCCTGAAGGGAGATACGCCGGAAGGCGCGGAGGTATTTATCGACGGGCGTTCCAGGGGCGTGCTAAATCCCAAGAAAACCTATAGGGCGAGGGTGGGCACGCGCTCGATCGTGCTGCGCAAACAGCCTTTCGAGGATATCGAGGGCCGCTTGGATGTGATTGCCAAGCAAGAAAATACGCTGACCCTAAGGGGGCGATCGAGACAGGGACGTCTTCGGATTGCCGAGAAGCACAACTGGGTGCTTCATGTGGAATTGGACGGTAAGGACGTGGGGATAACGCCCTTTGATGAATTGGCGCCGCCTGGGGAGCATATTGTGCGTTTGCATGGGTATATCGATGTGAACGCGCTGGAGATGTGCTCTGCGCCTGATCTAAAGCCTGGGGTGAAGGTGGAGCCGGCGGCGAGTGGAGTAAAGGTAAGTTCATGGCTGGCGACGGAAACGGTAAATCCCTATGAAGACACCGAGTTGATGCTGGGGGCGGAGGAGCTGGATGCATCGCTTAAGGTGGACTCATTGCCCAGCGGGGCGATTTTGAGCATTGACTCGGAAGTGGTGGGAACGACGCCATGGGAGGGGAGGCGTGATTTGGGTAGGCATCGCATTGAAGTCAATCGGCAAGGCTATTTGAATGCGGTGCAGGAGGTGAAGCTGGTGAGGCGCAAGCAGCAGGAGCTGACCTTGGCGATGGAGAAGGAGATGCCTGCCGTTAAGGTGGAGGCGTTTTGGACGCCGAGGAGGGTGGGATTGGGGGCGGCATATGGGATAGGGGTATTGGGTTTTGGCATGGCGGCGGTGACAGGAGGCATGGCCTGGAGCCGGGTAAGCGAATTGGAGGATGTTTGTGAGCGGTTTATTTGCTCCAAGGACAGGCAGGGGACGCTTGATTCGGCGCGCACACTGGGGACGATGGCAACGGCGGGGCTGATTGTGGGGGCGATTGGAGGGGCCGGAGGGACGGTGATTTTATTGCTGACGCGCTCTGGGGAAAAGGAGAAGGTGGGGATGGGGCAAGTGCAGCTTGGGTTGGGGAGTGTTGGGTTGGGAGGGAGGTTTTAATGGGCAGTCGAGGATGTTTTCAAGCGGGCCTGGGTCTGTTTGTTCTTGCGCTTTTATCCTGCAATTCAGTTCTGGGCGTCGATCGCTTTTACGTTGGTCTTTGCACGGCGGGCCAAAGCCAATGCGCGGGCGAGAATTCCCGTCAGCTTTGTCAAGATGGCCAATGGGCGGCCCCTGTGCCCTGTGTTGAAAGCACATGTTATGAAGGTCAATGCGCAGGTGAATGTGTTCAAGGGGAGCGCCGCTGTGCCGAGAGTGTCCCCCAGGAATGCGATGCCATTGGCACCTGGCAGAGCAAGTCTGCTTGCCTGGGCGAGCAAAGCTGTCAAGCAGGCGCATGCATCGGCGGATGCACGCCCGGCGATCGGCGGTGCTTGGGTGGGCAGCCCGAACTTTGTGGGGAGGATAGCAAGTTTCACGATTTGGGTTCATGCCAAGCCCATCAAGTCTGCGATCTGGGGGTATGCGTGGGTGGATCCAGTTGCCAAGACCTGGCTCCCGCGTGCGGTTTGGAAAAGGGTGAGAGTTGCTGTGACAGTCCGCTGGTGGTCGGGGGCAAATATTTCCGAAGCAATATGGCGGCCTATCCGGGATCCGTGGGCGACTTTAGGCTGGATCGCTTTGAAGCGACGGTGGGGAGATTCCGGGCGTTTGTTGAAGCCTATCCTGGGAGTAAGCCGGTGGAGGGCGAGGGGGCTCATCCGCGGGTAAAGGGAAGCGGTTGGAGGCCGGAATGGAATGTCAATCTTCCGGCCGACCAAGAGGCATTGGAGCTGCAATTGCAGTGTGGAAGTTCGGGATGGCACACATGGAGCGGCGCGCCGGGGGTGCGCGATGAGATCCCCATCAATTGCGTGGATTGGTATCTAGCCTTTGCCTTTTGTGCATGGGATGGCGGAAGGCTGCCTACGGAAGCCGAATGGAATTATGCGGCGGCTGGAGGCATTGAACAGCGTGTTTATCCCTGGTCGGTGCCGCCTAATTTGGTGGACATCGCCGTTGCGGATGCGGTATACAATTGCGGGGAGTCGAATGAGCCGGTGAATGCCCAGGAGCAATGCGATCTTGGGGATATTTCTTTTGTGGGGTCGAGATTGCCCAAGGGGGAATCGAAATGGGGGCAAGCGGATTTGGCTGGGAGTATGTGGGAATGGTGTTTGGATAGTTACGCACCTAGCTACATGCTGCCGTGCGAGGATTGCGCTGTTGTTGGTCCTGGGCTCAAAGTCATTCGGGGTGGGAGTTGGGGTTTTGGGGGGGATATTCTGAAGACATTTCAGCGTTTTAATGAGTGGCCCGCGTACCGCTCCGAAGATATTGGTATACGCTGCGCTAGAGATCCCTAGGGGCTAACCTGGGGAGGCACTGCGGGTTTCTAGTTGCAGACATCGTTGGAGCAAACGCCGCTTTGGCAATCTGCTCCGACGAAACAGGTTTTTCCGGGGCCACAATCGGCACAGGCAGGGCCTCCGCAATCCACGTCGGATTCAATTCCGTTCTTGACGCCGTCAAAGCAGCTTGGGGGCTGGCAGATATTGATAGCGCACACACTGCTTGCGCAATCGCTGGAAATCACGCAATTTCTACCATCCGAACAATCCGGACACGCAGGGCCTCCGCAATCCACGTCGGATTCAGTTCCATTCTTGGCGTTGTCAATGCAGTTTGGGGACTGGCAAATATTGTTGGTGCAAACGCTGTTTTGGCAATCTGCTCCGGCGACACAGGCTTTTCCGGCGTTACAACCGGCACAGGCAGGGCCTCCGCAATCAATATCGGATTCAAATCCATTCTTGATGCTGTCATTGCATTGAGGCGCCTGGCAAAACCCGCCCTGGCATATCGCGCTGTCGCAATCCGAATTCACACCGCACGTCTTCTCAGGCACGCACTTCGGACAGGTCGTTCCACCGCAATCGATATCTGTCTCAATACCATTTTTGGTAATATCATTGCAGTTCGGCGGTTGACAAATACCGAGCGTGCATACGCCGCTCTGACAATTCGCAGAGATATTGCAGAGCTTAAAATCCGAGCATTTGGGACAAATACCGCCGCAATCCAGATCGGATTCGGTGCCATTCTTTTTTAGGTCGTCGCACTTGGGCGGCTGGCAAATTTTATCGGCGCCGCACACCTGGCTTTGGCAATCCAAGTCCTGAAAGCAGCTTTGCCCGCTCAAACACGTCGAGCCGCATACACCGCCGCAATCAACATCGCTTTCACTTCCATCCTTTAAAAAGTTCGGGCAGCAGAGCGAGCCATTGTTGACAATACCATCGCAATCATCATCGGCATTATTGCATACTTCCGCAGTGGGAAACGTCTTCTGCTTGCAAATGACCTGCGCGCCCTCGCAGGTATCCACGCCCACCACACACGCGCCCAACAATAGCGGAATCGAACACAGCGCCCCCGTCAGCGGCTTTTTCGTCACAGGATTGAGATCGATATCTCCATCGCAGTTATCATCAACACCGTTGCATTGCTCGGCTTGAGGAACCAGTTCGGGAACACACGCAATTTCATTGTTTAGGCATTGCGTTTTTCCCTGCGAGCAAATCCCAAGCAATCCGGTCGTGCAGGACTGATCCTGGCCCAACTGACCATTGTTCACTGTACCATCGCAGTCATCATCAAAATTATTGCATTCCTCGGGCTTGGGCAGCTCCTGACCGATGCAATCCCCCCATGCTCCTTCCATGCAGGGCTGTTTTCCATCTTGGCATCTACCCATCCCCCTGGTGTTGGGAGGGCCGCTATAACAGTCCTGCACTTCTCCGATTTGACAGGGAAAATCTTCGTCAATACGGCCATCGCAGTCATTGTCGCTTCCGTCGTGCAGCTCCAGCGCGGGCACGATTTCGCTTTCGCACGTACCCCAGCGCCCATTGGTGCAGGTCTGCTGGCCCATCCTGCAAGGCAGGTAGACTTCTGTTCCCTGCGGACCGCTATAACAAGACTGCCCGGCTCCCTCAAGACAGGAACAATCCTCATCCACGTCTCCATCGCAATCATCGTCGCGCTGGTTGCACAGCTCTTCCTGGGGCATTACGTCTCCGGTGCAAAAACTCCATGTCCCCTGCTGACAGATTTGAATCCCGTATTGGCACAGGCCCTTTCCTGCATAGATTGGGGAGCCCGTGTAGCAATCTTGGGTTTCAAAGGTATCGCAGGGGATTCCATCATCCACAACGCCGTTGCAATCATTATCAAATCCATCGGGGGTCTCCGCGCTTTCCGCCACCAAAGGCCCGCAGTTTTGGGGCTGGCCGTCCCGGCAACGTTCGATGAGGGCATAGCAAGCTCCGATTCCGCATTGAAGGCGGGGCTCGGATTCTGCTGTCGCGCATGGTTCTGTTGCGTCTTGCCCACAGCCATGAAGGACAAAGGCGAGCGCGGGCAAGCTTAATAGAGATGCAAAAACAGCAAGATGCCGGATACGCCACATGATCGTTGCTCCTTGGTTAAGGTAGGCCAGCAAGAGAGTCCAATGACAGAGGCCGTGGTTGCTGATGTCTTTTTAAACATCAGCGCGGCCAACAGGGCGGATGCCTGGCCTAAAGCGGATGTGAGGCGTGAAAGAGCCGGCATATTACCAGGCTACATGGCTTTCATATCCCGCGCTGAAATTGTTGACACGCAGGTTGAGTTTTTTGGGTGTCAACCTTTAGATGAAACGGAGATCGATGATGGAGGCGTGGGGATTTTACTTCATCGCGCGGTGCAAGAAGAGCGCTGTGGTCGCCCGCGTCACCTTGAGCTCGGGGCAGAATTCTTTCTTGGCGGCATTGCAGCCACTCGAAATCCCCGCCGCTGCAATCGCATTGATGGATTCTTCATAGGGAGAAGCTTCATCGTCGACAAAGGCATCGGGGCCCGGCGCAAAATTAAAGGCTTTTGCCAAAAATGCAGCCGTTTGACCGCGTGTTAGAGCATCGTTGGGGCAGAATTTCGTGCCATCCGCGCTACAGCCGCTGGATATGCCCGCCGCCGCGATGGCATTGATGGCCGGCTCAAAGGGCGAACCGTCGTCGTCGTCAAAGGCATCGGGGCCGTCCGCTAAATTCAGCGCGCGATATAAAAAGTCCGCCATCTGGGCGCGGGTTACGTCGCCGTCGGGGCAATAGAGCTTTTTGACCGGATCGCAGCCGCTGGTTATCCCTTCTGCTGCGAGCCATTCGATATCGGCGCGGTAGGGTGAGCCGCAGATATCGGTAAATACAGCATCGCATACGCCGCCCGGACCTTTATAGCCTGTGGTTTTGGCATAGCCGCGCCATACCTTCCAAAATAGATAGTTACCGAAGGGAGGCGAATTGCCGCCGTAGGATTTATCGCCGACCCAAGGTGTATAGGTATATAAAACGGCTCCGGCTTGGCCACTGGGCTTAATCACATATTGATCTAAGGTCTTTTTGCCTACGCCGACTTTCCAGCCCGCAATGGTGACGCCTTTGGTATTGAGATCGTCGATATAGCTTCTTGTGAGTTTTCCGGCGCAGTCCAATTGCTTTACAAATCCTGAATAGGCAGGATCGCAGGCTTGGTAATCGGGGCAGCCGCATCCAAAGGCTTTGTTGAGCTTGGTGGTGGAGCAGGTGGCCGATTTATTGCCGATTAACGACGATTCTTTTTGAAGATGGGTAAGGATAAAGAGCGGGTTTAATCCGTATTTTTTGCTGGTTTCGACGATAACGGTGCCCGCGGTCTTTCCGCCGAAGGTCATTCGGGATAAACAAGAGCCTTCGTTGGAAAGATGGGGATAGGGTTTTTTCAAGAAGGCGTCGACTTGGCCCGCGGTAAAGGCATTGGCATCGAGCATTTCAGCGTCGGTGATGATGGAATGCCGGTCAAAATCGCCTAGGGCATAGTCATCTTCCATCGGGTTTTCGTCAGTGGGATCTTCCACTTCGTCGGGAACGGCGCTGCATGCCGCAAAACCCGATGCGGCCAGAAAGGTGAAGCCCAAGGTGCCGATCATTTTTGTGATGGAGTTCTTCATGGCCGGCTGTGATTTGCAATTGCCGGGCCGTGGTGGGCCGTTATGGGTTCAGCGCCGTTTTGCTGGATTGGGGTAGGGGTGTGGATTAAAGAGGGCGGATCAAGGATGAACCTGGGTGGGCAGAGATCCAGCCCCTACCTTTCGCCTTGCATAAACTGTTCGAAGATGTCCACGTCATAAGGAGAGCCAAGGATTAAGGGGACCCGCTGGTGGAGCTTGGTCGGAGCAATATCTAGAATATTTTCTGTGCCGTTAATGGCCCTCCCCCCGGCGGCTTCGAAGATAAAAGCGTAGGGATTGGCCTCATACAAAAGACGGAGTTTGCCGGAGGGGCTCTTTTTGTCGGCGGGGTAGGCAAAAATTCCTCCCTTTAAGAGGGTGCGGTGGGCGTCGGCGACCAGCGTGCCGACGTAACGGAGGCCGTAGGGGCGGCCGGTGCTTTTGTCTTCTTCCTTGAGCCATGCGTTCCAGCGCTTGACCGGATCGGTCCAGTGAACGCTGTTGCCTTCGTTGATGGAGTAGGTCGAGCCGCGTTCGGGGATGCGGATGTGTTCGTGCGAGAGAAGAAATTCGCCGATGGTCGGATCGTAGGTGAAGCCGTGTACGCCGCCTGCTTTGCCCGTGGTTAAGACGAGCATGGTCGATGAGCCGTAGAGCACATAGCCGGCCGCGACGAGTTCGCGCCCTGGGATTAAAAAATCTTCGGCGCTGACGACGCGATCGGTGTGCCTGCGGCGGATCACGCCAAAGATTGTTCCGATGGAGATGTTGACGTCGATGTTGGATGAGCCATCGAGGGGATCGAAGACGACGACGTATTTGGATCGTGGATCGTTGGAGAGGACGCACATCTCGTCGAGCTCTTCGCTGGCGACGGCGGCGCAGTGATGGCGGCGCCCCAAGACTTGAATGAGGGTGTCGTTGGATTCGACATCGAGCTTCTGGACGCGCTCGCCCTGCACGTTGGTCATCTCGGCGGAGCCCAGGATATTGGCGAGTCCCGCGCGCCTGACTTTGGCCGTGATGAGCTTTGCGGCGAAGCTGATTTGATTGAAGAGGGACGTGAAGGTGCCCGAGGCGGCGGGTGAGCCGAGCATGCCTTCGAGCATGTAGGTCTCTAGGGTGATGCCGATGCGCGATGCAGGGGTGTGGGTGGTCTCGCTGGATGGTGAGCTCGCTGAGCTCGGGTGTGTCGGAACCATGGGCTGTCTCCTGCGTTGACCCGTACACATTCCCGGATTGGAAATGCCGGGTTGCGCGCGAGCTTCGCCCATTCCTTTTGTGAAGGCAAACCCAACCCGGCAGCTCTGCGAGGTCAATGCGAGGTGAATGAAAAAGAGGTTTGAGCGGGCCTGCTTAAGAATCGACCTTCCAGGCATCTCGTGATTAGATGCGCCGCCTATTGTTCCCTGGATGAGGAACTCACGTTAGGAGATCGCATGCCCATTAAGCTTTCGCTCTCAACATCAGATCCGTTTGGCATTGCCGCCGATATTGTTTTCGTTGGAATCCCCGAGGGGACATCGGAGCACGAAGGCCATTTGGCCGTGCTTGCGAAGGCGCTTGGGCAAACGTTTTCCAAGGCGATGAAGCGCGATGAGTTCACCGGAAAGAAAGATCAGGTTTTGGATCTTCCTTCGGTGGGTGTGCTGAAGGCCGATCGGGTGGTGCTGTTTGGTTTGGGGAAGACGAGTCCGCTGACAGAGGTGGAGGTTCGGCTTCTGGCGGCGAAGGGGGCGCGTTTTGCGCTGGGCGCGAAGGCGCAATCGATTGTGATTGTGCTGCCTGAAGGTGTGAAGGGCGGGGAGCGGGCGGCGGCGGAAGGCGCGGTGCTGGGCTCGTACCGATTTACAAAATACCTGACGGGCGATCGGGTTCCGAAAGTTCAGTTGGAGCATGTGACCTTGGCCAAGCTGGGCAAGGTGGGGAAGGCCGATCGGACAGAGATGCATTTGGGGCAGAGCATCGGCGAGGCGATTTGCATCGCGCGCAATTTGATCAACGAGCCGCCGAACGAGCTGCATCCCGAAGCGCTGGCGGAAGCCGCGGTGGCGATGTGCAAGGAGAACGGGCTGAAGGTCACGGTGCTGGACGAGAAGGCCATGGCCCGGAAGGGGATGAATTTATTTTTGGCGGTTGGGCGCGGGAGCTCGCGTCCTCCCCGTTTGGTTCACATGACGTACACGCCTGCGGTGAAGGCGAAGAAGAAGCTGGTGTTTGTGGGCAAGGGGCTCACGTTTGACACGGGCGGTATTTGCATCAAGCCGGCGGCGGGCATGGAAGAGATGAAGGGCGATATGGGCGGCGCGGCGAATGTGATCGCGCTCATGGCGGCGGTAGCGGCGCTGAAGCCCAATGTGGAAGTGCACGGGATGATCGGCGCGGCGGAGAACATGCCGGATGGGGATGCGTACCGGCCTGGGGATATTTTTAAGTCGTACGATGGCAAGACGGTTGAGGTCATCAACACGGATGCCGAGGGGCGGCTGGTGCTGGCGGACGTGCTCGCGTATGCGAGGGAGCAGAAGCCGGATTTGATTGTGGACAACGCGACGCTGACGGGCGCGATTGTGATCGCGCTTGGGCCGACGATGGCCGGGTATTACGCGAACAGGGAAGAGATGGCGGAGCGCTTTAAGAAGGCGGCGAAGGCGGCGGGTGAAGCGATGTGGCACATGCCGCTCATCGAAGAGCTGCGCGAGGGATTGAAGAGCGATTGGGCGGACATCAAGCATGTGGCCGATCGCTGGGGCGGATCGATTACGGCGGGATTGTTCTTGAGAGAGTTTGTGGGTGACGTGCCGTGGATTCATGTGGACCTTGCGGGGCCGTCGATGATGAGCAAGCCGCAGGGGCTTCATGCCAAAGGAGGCACGGGGCACGGCGTGTTGACGTACCTGCGTTTGGTTGAGGATTTCGCATCAAGCTAGGGCTGTGGATCTTCGCCGCAAACTGAGCAAGTCGATGGCGCGCGCCGTCGCTGATTTTGAAATGATCGGCGACGGCGATCGCATTTTGTGCGCCGTATCGGGAGGCAAAGACAGCTACTCGATGCACGAGCTCTTGACGGATTTAGCGAAGCGGGCGCCGGTTCGATTTCAGGTGCTCGCTGTGAATATCGATCAAGGGCATCCGGGGTATCCGGGGCATTTGCTGTCGGATTACATGAAGGCGCACGGCCATGAATTTGTGATGGTGAAGGAGGACACGTACTCCATCGTCACGGAGAAGATTCCCGAAGGGAAAACGTATTGCTCGCTGTGTTCGAGACTGAGGCGCGGGATTTTGTATCGCCTCGCCGTGGAATTTGGATGCAACAAGATCGCGCTTGGGCATCACCGCGACGATGCGATTACGACCTTGATGTTGAACCTGGTGTTTTCGGGGCAGCTCAAGGCGATGCCGCCCAAGCTGATATCGGACGACGGCCGCAACATTGTGATCCGGCCCCTGATTTACTGCGCGGAGGACGATCTCGCTGCGTTTGCGGAGCAGGAGCGATTTCCGATCTTGCCCTGCGACTTGTGCGGTTCGCAGGAGAACCTTCAGCGCAAAGCGATAAGCAAGCTGCTTGCAGATTTAGATGCGCGGAATCCGGGAGCGCGGCGCAACATGCTGGCGGCGCTGGGCAATGTAAGGCCGTCGCATTTATTTGATCGCTCGCTGTGGAAGCGGCTGGGTCTCAGCGTGGCCTCGCCGGAGGAAGACAAGGTCCAGCCGGAAGGCGTTTTGGATTCGCATGAAGATGCGGACGAAGGAGCTGATCTCATTCCCATTGCGGCGCTTCTCCGAACAACGGCGTAGAGCCTGTCCTGCGCTTGGGATAGCTTGAGCGGACAGATGGCGGAGCAGGCAGAAGACAACGAGCAGCCCGAGCAAAGCGATATGGGCGTGGACGCGGTGCCCGCCGCCCGGAAGCCGAAGACATCTGGGCGCGATGTTCGCGCGGACGCATCTGGTGCAGTACCGGGTCTTCCCGAGGGAAGTGTTCCCCGTGCGAGTGTTGCGGCGCTTGTTGCGTGGGCAATTACAGTCGCGCCGGCGTCTCTTGCGAGGAGCTCGCCGAGACATGCCTTTATCGCGGCGCTCGCGGCCTTGCTTGCTGGTGTGGGCGGGCCACTGTTGTTGGCTCAAAAACCTCGCCTAGCCCGGCTCATTGGCATCTCGGGCTTTTTGTTTTTGTGCACAGCGACGTGGTTTTTTGCATCGGCTGTCCTTCAGGCCAACCGAATCGATCCACTGCGCGCATTTATTGGTGTCATTGCTTGGGGTGTGTACGCGCTTTCGTGGAACGACCGCTGGCCTGCGCTGCCGAAGGAAGATCCCGAACCTTTCGCTGCTGTACTTCAGGCTCGCCAAACCTTGCCAAGCCTGGCTGTTCCGTTAACGGCGGTGGGCATTGTTTCCGGCCTCGCACTGATGTTCGTCGCATTCCGGGCGCGAGAGACCGATCGCGCACTGCTTTCGCACACGCTTGCGCTGGCCTGTGCCATGGCGCTCATCAGCGCATCGGCGACGGTCGCGATTGCGAGGGACAAACGTTCATCGGAGGGGAGCCGAAAGTTTCCCTCGCAGGCGACCCGGCCGCTCTTGCTTTTATTGCTGTCGCTTGCGGCGGGCGCGCTGTTTTGGTTTCTGGTTGACCGGTGAACAGCGGTGAAGGACGCTGAACAACCGTAAAAAGAAGCGTTTGATAAAGCGAGTGAGCTCCGCGCCCACAAGCGAGCCAAGGGAGAGTAAGCTGGCTGCCTTGTGTCGCGGGCGATCGATGTGTTTGCAATTCTTCTGCTTCTCTGCGCAGCCGCAGCGTTTGGCTTTGGGCTGTATGCGCTTGGGAACAGGCAAGACTTAAGGGCGTTCTATTTGCTGATTGTCGGAGCATTGTCGCTGCGTTCTTCGACAGAGATACTCCGGCCTCGCGGAGGCGGCGCATGAAGCGGACGCGGAGCGCGCGGCAAGCCGTATGCGCATCCGCGATGTTCATCGCTGTCCTCGGTCTATCCTGCGATGGGGCAGAGCCGGGTAAGTCGACGTCAAGTGTTCAAGAGGGACAGCTCGGAGCCGGCGTTGTCGTTCGCGTAGGAGCGCAGGAGATCAACGAAGCGTCATTGGCGTATATCGCCAAGGCTCAAGGGATCTCTGTCTCTGAGGCGCGCGAGCTTGCGGTTCGCGACGCACTATTTGCTGCTGAGGCAGAGGCGAGGGGATTCGCTGCGGGATCTGAATTTCGCGCAGCGCAGCGAGGCGTTCTTTCGAGGCTTCTACTGAGGGAGCTCTATCTGGAAGCGGCCCGCGGTCAGATTACGGAGCAGGAGCTGGACGAGGCGACGGCTCGCCGATGGCTTGAGTTCGATCGGCCGGTCGGATTTCGCACTGTGCAGGCTGTGGTCAGGTTCAAGAAGAAAGACGATGCAGCGCGCCGTGCGAAGGCAGCAGAGCTTGCTGAAAATATTCGCCGCGCGCTGCTTGAGGAATTTGGACATGAAGAGTCCAAAGCACCGGATTCAGATCAACCTGGCCGGTCATTGCCATCGGACACCGCGCCAATGAACGCCACGACTGAAGAGCATTGGATTGAACAATTTAGGAAGACGGTTAACGCGGTGCCTGCAGAAAGCTTTCAAGTGCTGGTTGAACAGCTTCCGCCTGTGACAGCCGACGGCCGGGTAATCCAGCCTGGTGGAAGCAGCTTTGCGAAAGAGTTTGCGGAGGCTGCTTCAAAGCTGACGCTGCGAGGCGAACTCAGTCCTGTTGTGATCACAGAATTTGGAGCGCACGTCATGATGCTGATGGAGCGGACGCCGGCGCTCACCGTAGAGCGGAGCGAACGGGAGAGACTACTTCGCAGCGACGTGATTGCGGCGCGGGCTCGTGCACTACGAAAAGCTATTCGGGACGAAACTTTGGGTGAAGTGAGCACGAGCGATGCAAGCGTGGACGCACTTCTATCTTTGGTACCGATTGGGCAATGAGCTCGCGTGGAAAAACGCGGACTGCGCAAGCGGACTCACCGGCTCAGCGCGATCAAGATGCGACGATCTTCAGCCAGATCTTGAGACGCCTATTGCGGAACGCACCATCCGCACGCGGAGCGGTACTGGTTGATTTTGAAGGCGAGACGGTTGACTACGCGGGAGAGATTGATCCCTTTGAATTAAGGGTTGCCGCTGCGCATTGGCAGATCGTGCTCGCACAGCTCCAGCCCCCGGGCATTTTCGGAGCGCGCCAGATCGTCGTGCGAACGAACAAGCGCGGCTACATCGTGAGGCGCATTCATGGAACGTACGCACTTGTTCTTGTGCTTCACCGGCGGGCTGCGTTTGCGGTGTCGCAGCGTGCGCTGTGCGAGGCTGATGCGCTTCTTTGCGCGGAAGCAGGCTGGCCACTTCCGAACGTGGCCTATTGGTTTGGGTTGGAAGTGGAGGCAGACCCCCGGGATCGAACGCGTCCGGTGAGGATGCGCGTTGGAGGGAATTGGTACGATTTGGACGTGATTGGGTGTGTCGTTGGGCTTTCCCGGCGGGAGCGTGGCTATCGGGTACGGCTTTCGTGCGGTGTGGAAGTGACAGTGATTCGAGAGAGCGGTGGACGCTGGTTCACTGACGAGCACATCGAGATTCTTACGTGAGACAATTTTGGCGTTTGCGATCGTCAGAAAAAATTGATTCAAAACGCCTTCTAAAAAGGCCATTTGGCGCGAAGTGAAAAAAATAATTTTTTTTTCGTTGACGAAAGAGCGCGCGTGAGTAGAGTCCGCAACTCCGAAGCGCACGGAACACCTCGAGTGAAACGCAAGTCGCGTCGCACCGAGAAAACGTGAGCTGAGATAGCTGAGTGAGCTGAGTGAGCTCAGCAAAAGGGCTGCTTGAAAAAAAATCAAAAAGGCGTTGACAATCAGAGCAACGAGCTCTAAAGTCGCCGCCCCATTCGACGAGAACAGAGAGTGCCGTCGGATGGCGCATCGCAAGATGCGAAAGTGATTGAAGCCAAGTGGTTCAATTGCCGATACAGGCGCGCATAGCATAAATAGTATGCGTGGCCACTCGATGTGAGATAGTGCAGACAATGCAATATCTCGGCTCGATCCTTGAAAACTGAGTTGTAGGGAAGACGAGAGTGGGTC
>CAZICM010000106.1:0-15271 GCA_964537685.1 uncultured Polyangiaceae bacterium | reverse complement strand
GCGGGACAGGGAGCGCCGAGTCCAGCGCAAAGCGAGATACCGGAACACTATATCGAGAATGATGCGGGGCATAACGCCAGCGAGGCAGCGGCGGGCATTGCTGAAGGCTTAAATGAACTCACATGGGAAGCAGGAAAAGCCGCGGCGCTGGATGCGCTATCCTTGGGTGCCTATTCATTCTTTGGAACGGCGAGAGAAGTAGGCCGGGCAGGATGGGACGCTTGGATTTCGGGGCGATGGGCGGGCTTTTCTGAGAATGTGATAGGCATATTTAATCGGCGCTTTAATCCGCTGTATGCCATCGGCGAGCGCGCGTTCTATGCCCATTTATCGGCCAACTCGCATGATTGGCGGGGCGCGTTTAGGCATGGAACGGTGGCTGTTGTGTTGACGGTGCTGGCCGTTGTCACAATGGGTAAAGGGCTATCGGGCGCGCTGAAGAAAAACAGTGCGGGCAACGGGGCGGCCCATGCGGGAGCGGCGGAGGAGGCGGGAACGAAGGCGGCGGCTTCGGCAGGGCCGGGGAAGCCAATGCCCAAATTGGGTCAAAGTGGCGGACAGGGAGCTGGCAAAGGATTTCCGAAAAGCATACAGGTACGTGCACGTCAAGAAAGTGGCAATACTTGTGTGTTTTGTGGCCGTAAAACAGTGTCAGAGCGCGGTCCTGCTCGTTCAGAGATTGATCATGCTGTTCCTAAATCGCGAAATGGTAACAATACTATCGAGAACGCACAAAATACCTGCAGAACGTGCAACCGTCAAAAGAGCGCAAGCACAAGCGAAGAGTTTCTTGAACGGAAATGACTATGATAAAACTAACACTTGAAGCTGACGAAAATAGGGAATCAATTTGCCACTGCTGCGGACGTATGTCCATTAACGGACATGGATTTATCTATGATAATGGCACGCCATATGGAGTGTATTATGTTTCCTGGTCTCCACTTCATCATATCCGAAGTATAACTTTGGCTATTGCACTGGGACAGTGGGAAGACTTTTCAACGCCTGAACAGCGTGTGTGCATGGGAATTGAGATCTATGGCGACGAAGTGCAAACATTATTTCGCTTTATCGAGCCAGCGGAATCGCCTTGGAGCGAAACCACGCTGCTAGGGCGCATGATTTCCCGCAGTGAAGCTCTTTCGCACACCTTGAAAAATACAATGTTTGCTGTAGCCGAAACGATTGCTGCCCAGCATCCCGGCGTTCGGGATTTTCTGACAACCACCCGGGCTAGGCAAAGTTAATCCGCTGTATGCCATCGGCGAGCGGGCATTCTATGCCCATTTATCGGCGAACTCGCATGATTGGCGGGGCGCGTTTAGGCATGGAACGGTGGCTGTTGTGTTGACGGTGCTGGCCGTTGTCACGACGGGTAAAGGGCTATCGGGCGCGCTGAAGAAAGGAAGTGCGGGGAACGGGGCGGCCCATGCGGGAGCGGCGGAGGAGGCGGGGACGAAGGCCGCTGTGCCCCCGAAGGCTTCTACTCATAATAATCGCCTGGATACGCCTAAATCCGCTCAGGGATATACATTGCGCGACAAAAAAAACCGGTGAAGTAATGAAGTATGGCGAAACAACTTCCGGTCCCAGGCGCTATAGTAGATCATACCTTGAGGAACACAATGTAAACATGAAGTTTGAAGAAGCCGGAACCAAACGTGAAATGCACAATTGGCAGCATGAAAAAATTCTTGAATACAAAGCAACCCACGGGGGAAAACGACCTCCGTTAAACAAGTCGGATTGGTAAAATGAGTCTAAAACTGATTACTTCTGGCGAAATTCAGGGAGATATCTATGATAACTATGCCAGCGTCCAATGTGAGGTAGAGGAAGCAATCAATACGGTTCTCGAAGGCAAAATCTACGGTGACAGTGTGATCAAATGGTATCACATACCAATCATTCTTGCCCTTGATAGCCCCGATTATTGCGAAGTCAAACGTTACTATAAGAAAAAGAGGCATCTCGAATTCCGACTTAGAATTCCGCACGACGAATTCAAAAATGCGACACCTTTGGTCCAGCGCAAGCTATTTATGGGAATGATCTTATGTTCGATTAACGAAATGAAGATCATGCTTATACCTAATTTCGATATTCAAAAACTTGAAGCAGATATACGCGAGTTAGCCGCAGCCAAAGGCTGGCTCTGAAAGATGCGGCGGGGGAGCATGGGTATTATGCCTATAATAGCAAGAAGGCGCATGATTGGCGGGGGACGTTTAGGCATGGAACCATAGCGGTTATTATAGGTGTTTTAACCGTTGTAACGACCGCGAAGGGCGTGGCGGGGGCGGCGAAGAAAGGAACGGGAGCCGTTGGGATTGGGGCGGCGGAGGAGGCGGGGACGAAGGCGGCAGCCGCGGCAGGGCCGGGGAAGCCTTTATTCAGCATGCTTCCAGCGCATATGTTCTGATATTCAACCGCATTTTCCCCTTCCCCTCCCCCCACCCCTTCGCCTACCATCCCACTCCATGAAAAAAGCTTTCCTTCTTTCTCTAGCCAGCCTCTCCCTCGCCGCCCTCTCCACCTTTTCCCATCAGGCCCATGCCTGCGGAGGCGGCTTCTTCATCACACCCAGCGATACACCCGAAACCACCAGCGCCACCGGTCATCGCGTCGTCATTTCCATATCTACCGACCAAACCGTGCTCTGGGACCAAATCCAATATGACGGCGCCCCCGAATCCTTCGCCTGGATCTATCCTGTAAAACCAGGCGCCCAAGTCCAAGTCGGCTCCGACGCCTGGATCGAAACCCTCGATGCCCGCACCACCCCCATCATCGGCTCCGGCCAAGCCTTCTGTGGCAGCGAGGGCATGGAAGCCCATGACTCCGGCTGCGCCTGCGGTTCGGCCGATGCCGCCGGCGGCGATTTGAAAAATGGCGAGGGCCCCTCCGAACGCGATCCCGTCGTCAATATTCTCCATAGCGGCACCGCCGGCCCTTATGAATATATGATCCTAGACTCCACCACACCCGGCACCCTGGCCCAATGGCTCACCGACAGAAACTACACCGTCCCCGCGGGAATTCAGCCGATTCTGGATGATTACCTCGCCCAGGGCTATGATTTTATCGCAGCCAAGCTTACCCCCGGCGCGGGCGTACAACAAATGCAACCCCTGCGCGTGGTGATGCCAGGAATGCAAACGACATTCCCCCTGCGCATGCTGGCGGCTGGAGCGCGCGACAATGTGGGCCTGGTTGTCATGGTTCTCTCGGAAAGCCGGATGGATGTCGACAACTTTAAAGCGATCACCATCGATCCCGCGGGGCTCACCTGGGATTGGGACAACCACACCTCGAACTATGCCCAAGCGCGCCAAGACTGGCTATCGCAAAACCAAGGATCGGTATTTTTAACCAACTATGCGCGACACAGCCGCTTCCTCTTTGAAGATGGCTATATCGCCGAAACCGCCGGCTATAAAATGATCGCCCAGGATTTCTTTGATCAAGGATTCAAGAACAAAGAAGCCGATATGGCGTGCAATGAAAGCCAATATAGCGGCACCCAAGCCTCTACAAAGAAAGTCGTCAATCTATGCCCGACGGATCCCGCCATGTGCTCCACACCGACGGCCAATGAAATTGATTCAAGGGTATTTGCCTGTGGAAAACTGGATGATCTCGCGGTGGCGATGACGGGCCTGCATCCCGCAAATGTATGGCTTACGCGACTGGAAGCCAATTTACCGGTTTCGGCCTTGAGTCAGGATTTCGTTCTAAAGAGCACACCCAGCGACGAACTTGGACCGGACATTACCGCTCAGGGCTCCAAGGGAGATCCATGCGCATCGGCCTTTATGGCGCCGATGTTCCAAAGCGGCAAAACAACAGGCCGGGGATCGTCGCCGCTTCGGGGCATCTTTATCATGGGTCTGCTCACCCTCGCGGCGGGGGCAACCATAGCGCGGCGCATGACCCGAAAGCCCGCATTTCTCACCGTGGGACATCATCACGCCTAAACGGCACACTTTCCCCCAATCTGAATGAAAGGCATCGCCCATGAAACGGCTTTCCATGATGAGCCTGATAGGTCTTGGCGGCATCATCGCCTGCGGATCATCGGTTGAACTATCCGACTCAACCAGCAACAACGAAGGGTCGGGGGGCCTCGCTCCCGATGCATCGGTTCCCGATCCCCAAGGCTCATCCTCGGGCGATCCTGGACCAGTGGATGCCGGCAGCATCGATCCCAACCCCGGCGGCACCTGCACAGGAAGCGCGGACATTCCCTACACGCCCCCACTCGGCGACAACTGCGCCTGTGGACCCGTGGGAGGATTTGAACTGGCCACCGACTGTGGATCGATGATCCTGGCGGCGCCTGGAATGGATCCAAACAGCATAGTCTATTGCAAGACCGAAAACGCATGGGTTGCCTCACTTCAATGCAAAGAACATTGGACCCATTGGCTAAGCGCATGCCGGGATACGGGCAAATCGCCATGTATTGAACTGATTGTGAAGCAAGATTTCGATCAATTTCAATACAGCGGGCGCTTCATTGACGGCGACGGCATTGAATGGACGCTCAGCGAAATTCAGCTTGAATCCGATCCAGCGCTTCATTATCAAAAAGGCTTATTCTCCGCCGCGGCGCTTAAACCGGACGGGAAAGCGATGACCCTGAAGGGGAGTTTTAACCTATGTTATGTAGGTGGGCCAGTGTGCCCGATTTAGATTGTGGAGCCCCATCCCATGCGAGCCATTCCCATCACCAACCCAGGCCCTCCTGAAATCCTCCGCATTCACGATGTCCCCACCCCCGAGCCGCCGCATGGCCACATTCGGGTTCGGGTAAACTATGCGGGGCTCAATCGGGCCGATCTCTTACTCTACTGATTCACGCGGTAGCGAGCGGAGTAGGCACAGCGGCCTTACAGATTGGGCGGGCATTGGGATGCACGGTCTATGGAAGCTCCCGCTCCCAAGATAAACTTGAACGCTGCAAGACGCTTGGCCTACATCATGGTTTTATCCCTGATCTGAAAAACTTTGGCCAACAGGTTCATACCCTCAGCCATGGCAGGGGCATGGATATCATCATGGACTTGGTAGGGGGAGACTATTTAAAAGAGAACCTAAAATCCTGTGCGAGCCAAGGGCGCATTGTGGTGGTGGGCCTAACGGCTGGCATCAGCACAGAGATCAACCTGGGGATGCTGTTGCAGAAGCGGGTGGAGCTGATAGGAACGGTTTTGCGTTCGCGGCCCATGCATGAAAAGATCGAAGCGCGGCTGATGCTGGAAAAGCATATTGTACCCTGGTTTGAGAGCGGGGTATGCAAACCGATAATCGATAAAGTATTTCCGATGGATCAGGCGCCTGCGGCCCATGCGTACTTGGCATCGAATGAATCGGTGGGGAAAGTGCTGCTGAAGATATAGAATTGCGGCGCCTTTATTTGCCTATCTCCTCATATATCTCGGCAACGCCCCCTTCCCCGTAGCCGGAGGCACCAGACAATGCGGCTTATTCCCTATCAAATCCCCGCGCCCAGCCTTTAACAAAGCCTCCCTGACCTCATCGTGATGCGCCGGATCCCAATATAACAAAAGCGCCTTCTGAAGCTTCTTCTCTTTTAAATCTTTCGCCGTGTATACAGGCTTCTTTGTAAATGGATCTATCCCCGTGTAATACATGCACGCCGCCATCGACATCGGCGTCGGTATAAAATCCTGCACCTGCCTCGGTCTCATTTTGTTCTTCTTTAAATATAAAGCCAACTCCACCATGTCCTTTAGCGTCGATCCAGGATGCCCCGATATAAAATAAGGCACCAAATATTGATCTTTCCCCGCTGCTTCGCTCGCGCATAAAAATTGCTCCGCAAACCGTTCGTAACTTTCAATCCCAGGCTTCTTCATCTGATCGAGCACTTCTTTTTTGTTATGCTCCGGCGCAACCGATAATTGGCCCCCTGTGTGATGCGCCGCCAAATCTTTAATGTATTCTGGCGATAGCTCCGCCAAATCATAACGCACTCCAGATGCAATATATACTTTCTTAATCCCTTCTTCTTCCCTCACCGACTTCATCAGCGATATCAGCGGACCATGATCCGTATTCAAATTCTCGCATACCTCGGGATATACACACGATAGCCGCCTGCACGCATGCTCTATCTCTTCACTCTTGCACTTCATCTGATACATGTTCGCCGTCGGTCCGCCTAAATCGCTAATCGTACCCCGAAAATCGTCCATCCTCCGAAGCGCTCTCACTTCCTTCAAGATGTTTTCCGCCGATCGGGACTGAATCACCCGCCCTTCGTGCTCCGTTATCGAACAAAAGGTGCAGCCCCCAAAACATCCCCGCATCGTCACCACCGAATGTTTCACCGTCTCAAAGGCAGGTACCGGTTCGCTATACGAATCGTGAGGCGCTCTCGCAAAGGGTAAATCATAAAGCTCATCCATATCCTTGGTCTCTAAAGGATAAGCCGGAGCGTTATAATAAACCGCCTCTTGGCCATGCGCCTGAAGCATTGGCCGCGCATTGCCTGGATTGGTCTCGTATTGAAATAGCCTCGACATCTCCGCAAAAGCTGCCTTGTCAGCCACGACGCTTTCATAGCTCGGTAAAATCAATGTCTTTCCGTCCGTCACATAGGCCGAAGGCTCTATCTCTTCCCATTCGCCTTTCCGGAGCGCTATCGCCGTCCCCCGCACATCCCGGATCGCCCTCACCTTCTCCCCAGCCCGGAGCCGCTTCGCTACCTCCCACACCGGCCTCTCACCCATACCAAATATCAATATATCCGCTTTCGAATCCAATAAAATCGATCGCCTCACCTGATCCGACCAATAATCATAATGCGCAATCCTCCGAAGCGAAGCTTCTATCCCGCCAATCACAATCGGTACCCCGGGAAAAGCCTGACGGCATAGATTCGAATATACAATCGTCGCCCGGTTCGGCCGTAAACCCGTCTTCCCTCCAGGCGAATATTGATCGGTCGCCCGCATCTTCTTCTGCGCCGTCAATTTATTAAGCATCGAATCTAAATTACCCGCCGTAATCCCAACAAATAAACGAGGCACACCCATTCGAAGCAAATCATCGGGTGAACGATAATCCGGCTGGGCAATCATCCCCACCCTAAACCCCCGCGCCTCCAAAAAACGCCCAATCAGCGCACCACCAAACGCCGGATGATCCACATACGCATCACCATTCACAATCAGCACATCCAGCGCATCCCAGCCCCGCGCCTCCATTTCCCCGCGCGTCGTCGGCAGAAAACGTTTGGTATTTCGGGGCGATGCATGCTTGCTCTTGCGCAGGGTGACGAGATTCACGCCCGAACCCTAAATCATTTCTTCCGCACCGTCACCCAAAGGAATTCATCTGGTAAAAAAAATCGAATTTGATTAGCGTCCCCAACAGCCCATGAGCATCCGCTCGTATTTCACCCCAGAAACCCGAAAGGCTACCGGCGAAGCCGTTTCAGCCTTTGAAAGCCATACCAGCGCCGAGCTTGTCGTCGCGCTCCACGATCGCTCGGACACGTACCGGGACGCCGATTTTCTAACGGGTTTTATCTGCGCGCTCGCGGGATTGTGCGTCTTTTTATTTCATCCCGCGCCCTTTCGCAGCGATTATTTTCCCCTGGAAATGACGCTTCTTTTTCTTGCCGGCACGCTCTTTTCGGCGTGGGCCGCGCCCTACAAACGCCTTGTTCTGCCGGCGAAACGCATGGATGCCAGCGTCAAAAGAGCCGCCCGCGCCGCCTTCTACGAGCTCGGCCTTTCAAAAACCAAGAGCCGCACCGGCATTTTGATATTTGTCTCGGCCTTTGAACGAAGGCTCGAACTCGTCAGCGATATAGGCGCCGCCGAAGAAAAACTGGGCCCCGCCTTTGCCGAACACATTCAAAAGATGCGCGGCATTTTAAGGCGCGGCGAATCGGCCGACATCTTTCTCGCCGCCTTAAAAGAACTCGGACCGATCGCAGGAAAAACCCTTCCCCGCGCGCCCGACGATATCAACGAACTCGGCGACGAGGTGCGCTCATGAAACGGATATTGCGTCTTCTGACGGGCTTTGTACGCCATGCCGCGAATGAGCTCCGCCTGTTGCTTCAATGGGTGCGCGCCCATCCCTATCAAGCCTCGGCGCTGCTAGCTCTTTTCATTGTATTGTTATTTAATTCGATCGCATTAGCCCGTCCCGGCGGAGGCCAAGGCTATGGCAGCGGCTCATCGGGCGGAAGCTCGGGCGGAAGCTCTGGAGGCAGCTCCGGCGGCAGCTCCGGAGGCAGCGGAAGCGGCGGAGGCGGCGGCGACGGCAGTATTATCGATTTAATTTTCTTTTTAGTATGGCTGGTCATTGAAATCCCCGTGGTAGGCATTCCCTTGGTGATCATTATTTTGGTCATCCTCGCCTACTCCTATGTCTCGGAAGGATTTAATAAGCGAAAAGGCTATAGCAGCTCGGGCAATTTACCCAAATCGATACAAAAAGCCCTCGACGAATTCGAAGCCGAGGAACGCCGGCCCAAGCCCCGCATATCGGCGCGCAAACAGCTTCAAACCCTGCGCCGCGCCGATCCTCAATTTTCGCTGGTTTTATTCGAAGATTTTTTATATGCCCTCTATGCCGAAGCGCATAGAGCCCGAAGCTCGGCGGGCAAACTCAATTTACTCGCGCCCTATTTAAACGCGGGTCCCCGCCAACAGCTCGCATCGCTTGGCCAGCATAGCGTCACGGATATCGTCATTGGCTCGATGAAATACGTGATGACAGAATTCCAAGCCAGCCCCGGTGGCAAAGTGCAAGCCACGATTGAATTTGAAAGCAATTACACGGAAACGCCCGAAGGAGGCCGTCCTCAAAGCTATTACGCCGTAGAAACATGGATATTGGAACGGCGGGCGAGCGCTCAATCGCGGCCGCCTGAAAAGGCTCAAATCTTTGGCTGTCCCAACTGCGGCGGCCCTCTTCAAGCCATCCGGGGCACCACCTGCACCTATTGCAATCAAAACATCATTGGCGGCCAATTTGACTGGGTGGTCGATCATATCTACGTCAAAGAGCGCAAACAGCGCGGACCCATACTGACGGGCAATACCGTGGAAGTGGGCACCGACGCCCCGACCATTACCGATCCCGACGTTAAAGAAGCCTGGCTAAGCCTGGTACAAAAAGATCCTGCGCAATCGTGGAATGCATTTACCGGCCGCGTACAATTGATCTTCAACACCTTCCAAAAAGCGTGGACGGAACAAGATTTATTACAAATGCGGCCCTACTTAAGCGACTCGCTGATGCAAGCCCAAAGCTACTGGATAGACACCTACAAGCAGGCTGGGCTGCGCAACATCAGCGAAAACGCGCGAATCGCCGGCATACATTTATCGCGCATTGTCTCTGACCGCTATTACGATGCCATCACGGTACGGGTCTTCGCGAGCGGATTCGACTATACAGTAGACAGCCAAGGGAATATCGTATCGGGCTCAAAGAGCAAAGAGCGTGCATATAGCGAATACTGGACCTTGATACGGGGCTCATCGCGGACGGGCCAGCCCCGCATGACCCCTGAATGTCCCAATTGCGGAGCCCCGATGAACGTCAACAGCACGGGCAACTGCACCTATTGCAAAGCCAAAGTGAGCACCGGAGAATTTGACTGGGTGCTTAGCCGCATAGAACAAGACGAGGCCTATGAATAAACGAAAAGCGTTTTCGGTAGCGGTTTTTGCCCGGCATCGCGGGCGGGTCTTATTGATAAAGCACAAGCGCCTAGGATTATGGCTACCGATAGGGGGCGAACTGATGCCTGACGAGACACCGCTGGAAGCGGCGCGGCGCGAACTGTTGGAGGAAACGGGACTGGAAGGCCGTTTTGAGGCTCAAGCTGGGGGAGTGGATGGCACACCGCCGGGTTTTATTGGGTATGAAGAGCATCAAGCGGGTTCGAAGGGGCTACATATGAATTTTTGTTTTGTGGCGGAGGTCAACAGCTTTGCGGTGCATCCCAATGAAGAGTTTAGCGAATTTCACTGGGCGGATGAGAGCGATGATATTGATTGTCCGAAGAATGTGCGGGAGCTCTTGAGGATTGCGCTGCGGAGTTAGGGGGTATGCTGAGATAGGGAGCCGGGGTGGATGTGTAAGGGACTTTTTTAGAAAAAATAGCGCCATCATCTTTTCACTGGATGTCCATCCACCGATGATTGTATCGTGCGTTTGTGAGTATGAGCTTCTTCGGATTCGCCGCGAACAGCATTAGCAAAGTCGCCGTCTCGCTCGGCACCCGCGCGCTGGGCGAAAAACTCAAGGATGAAAAGACCAAGCGCCGCATGGGCCGTTTGGTCGAGGATGCCGTCGATCGCATTATCGAACAGATGGACGAGTATCTTCGCGCGGAGAAATTAAGCGATACTCAAAAAGAATTGCTGATCACCATTCTATGCGAACAGCTTCAGCCCCTCGCCGATGATCCTCAGCGCTTTTTCGCCGGCGATCTCGATGGAGCCCGTATTTTTGATCAGCATCATCCGGGAGGCGAGCTTCCCCAAGCTATTCGGGACGAGGGACTTAGCCAATATTATACTCTTCTCTTTCCCCAAGTGGCGCATTTTCTTGCGGGATCGCGCATTGCCCTCGCACAATGGCAAGCGGAAGGCTTTCGAGAAGAGTTTAAGCGTCTCACCCAGCTTGCCGAAGAGCTTCGCTCCATGGGCGCCAAGGTCGCCGGGCTCCCGGAAGCCGTTGTCGATGCACTGGGCGATCGAAAGGAGCGCGCGGCCGAGATTTTGCGGCGGGAATTTGCCCAGACCTTGCTCAATCAGGCATTGATGCGGTTGGATCTTTCACCGCTGCGGCCCGAGCGCAGCTTGGAAGGCTCGCTAAGCGATCATTTTGTTGTGCCCGAAATTGAGCGGCGGGGACGCGATCGTCTCGCCTTCGGTGAAGAAAAGGATATTCTTCAGGGGCTCACAGAGCCGGACGCCCGGAATGTTCTGCATGGCAGCGCGGGAGCCGGAAAGACCACTTGCTCTCGATGGATTCAATCGAAGCTGCTTCAGGCAAAACCCCTACGGTTGGCGGTGGTGCTGCGCCTGCGCGAGATTCGGGATATCGAACAAAAATCCCTGCTGGAGATCCTCCGCGGCCTTGCGGGGCCTCACCTGCGCGATGCGCTCACCGATGATGTCTTGAGGCGCTGGTATAAGTCGGCTGGGCTGGCCTTAATTCTGGATGGATTTGACGAGGTACCCGAGGCCCGACGGGATGCCGTTGAACAATGGATCCGCGATCTTGGGACTGTCGCAGGCAAGACATCCCTGCTGATTACGTCGCGGCCCTTGGAGAGCGGCCATCTTCTTCGTTTACCAAAGTCTTGGAAACAATGGGACATCCGGCCCTTTGATCAGCCTCGCATTGTTGAGTTTATCGAACGCTGGCATCGCTATCTCCCTGAAGGCGAGCTCTCTGCCTCGGATCGAAATGTGGATGCTTACGCGATGGCGCAAACCTTTTTATCCGATCCCAGCCTAAGAGGGTTGGCGGAAACCCCGCTAATGCTTGGAACGCTTCTCTTTGTTCATCATCGGGATAGGAAGCTGCCCAGCGGCCGAGTAGACCTGTATGAGCGCTATATTGGGGCGATGCTTGGCTTAAGGGATTCGGGTCTGGGCATTGAGGCGCGGGCAACCAAACTTACGGACAAAGACAAGCGGCGCGTGCTTTCGTATATTGCGCTTCATTTCCATATCGAGGGCATCAATGAAGTCAACGATGCCACGATGGCTCGGCTGGTGGGCGAGGCGTTGAATAAATTTGGGCTGGATGAGGAAATAGACCGGCTCTTGCCAGCGCTTCGGGAGCGCACGGGATTGCTGCAAGGCCCTGGAGCCTGGTCTTTTACCCATAAGACCATCGGGGAATTTTTGATGGCCGAGCTGGTCTGCGAAGGTAGCACCCGGCTGCCGGATGGGCGAAGATTGGACCGACAGGAGCTATGGCGCAATCGGCATAAAGATACTTGGATGGCGGTATTGTTTTTTTGGGCGGGCAAGACGAGCCCCCGCGAACTGGAGGACTTTATCGGCGAGCTGACGGGGGGAAGCGATGAAGATCGCGTGCTTGCCTACTCGCTGCTCCATGATCAAGGCGATCGATTGGAGCATCAGGAGCGGCGTGCTCTTGTATTGCGCCTAGTAAAGGCTCATTGGTTAGCGGGGTATGGAACTACAGTAATAGCTCAATCACCAGCGCTGCCAGCCGCCGTGTACCAACAATTGGACATACCGTCAACCCATCTCCTGGGTTTTTCAGGGAAGACACTGATAGCGGCATTGGCCGATTGGCTACGCTCAGGTCTTCTTAAACCTGAGGACTTGCCTTTGAACAGAAAGGATACGCGGGATGCTATGACCGTGAGCTTGTTCTGGGCTTTGGGATTCAGTGATAGTTGCGTGACCTTGGATATGATTAGGGGCCTTCAACATTTGTCTGAAGCCGAGGTGGCGGTTCTTTCATTTTCCTTGTTAGATTGTTCCCCCAAAAGCGTAAATGAGCCGCGGGATGCCATTGAGCAATGGATAACAGCGTTTCCTTCCTATCGTTCCTGCGTGCCTTTTATGGTAGCGGGGAAGATTATTGATGTTCTCATTGCAGATGAGAACGAAATAGTAGCATTCGCTCCGAATGGGGTCTTGTTACGCTTATGGCCTATCCTGTGGGAGTGGCGCACCGAACCCGTATCGGAGGCATGGCTTTTGATATCGGATAGATGCCGCTCATGGTATCATGGCGAGGGTACACACATCGATATGCTGACAAAAATTCGCGAACACCTACAGACCCCAGACCCCAAAAATCTGGGCCTCAGCGCCACCCAACAGCAAGACCTCCAAGCATGGTGCGAGCGCCTGCTGGAGCAACGCGCCGCCCTTCAAGCCGCCTCCCCAGAAGCCCCCTGACCCACACCTAACAAAAAAGCCTCGCTTCTGTTCCTGCGGCGGCACCTCCCCGAGCACTCCCCCGCTCACTATGCCGCCCGCGTCTTTGAACGCCCACCTCCGCGCTTCCGCGGACCCATGGTTGCTTTCGCCAACTTGATCAATGATAACAAGGCATTGTTTACTTCTTCATCGGTCTGAAAAACAGCCGCAACCTCAGGTGATAACACCACCACATTGGATGCTTCCTTCAGACGCTTTGTATATTTGCCTCTCGCCATCTTCGCTGGAAAATCATCCGGCTTGTATTCAGGCCGGATCTCATCGCTTTTGGCTTGCGAACGTTTATCCTTCTTCATAGATCTTTCGCTCTCTCCGACTCGCTAGGCGAGCGCTGATGATTCGAATTGTTTGCGCATCATCTGTATGTGAAATGACCAACAGACGCCCCGCGGATGACATCGCGAACGTGATATATCGTTCTTGACCGATCGAATGATCGGGGTCGGGGCCTGTGGCGCTCATAGGATCGCGGAGTGCTGTCGCTGCTTCTGCAAAAGACACTTTGTGCTTTCGGAGATTGGCTCGGGCCTTTTTGGAATCCCATTCGATAATCATCGTGCAACACTGGTGAGCAATGACTGCATGTGCTCATTTCATACTCTCTCCTTGCGGTCAATAGAATTTTTTCGTCATTCATGCGGGCGCGTCGCCCACATCCCGCACCGAAATGCTTGGCACCTCCCAACAGAGGAACCTGATATCCAAGGACATCATTCGCTTCTTCATTCAGAAAATCCGCCCGCCGATTGATGATCTCTAAATCCCGGGCGTTCTCTTCATCGACTACTTCCTCGGGCAGGCTCACCGATGTTTTGATTCTCATGCGATATCTATATCCAAAATATTCGAAGGATGTCCAGCATCTTTTCCAATCGGCCAAAGAGATCGTTCCAAAAAAATTTTTTTCTCCCCGCCACTTTTTCGATTGCCTTCCCCGCCCGCCTCGACTAATGGCGCTTCCGCTTCGCCGCCCTCCCCTCTGCCTGCCCAGCTCATCCATCAAAAATCCCCATCCAATCCCGCATCCAGCCCTCAAAATACATTTACCCTTGACAGCTCCCCGCCCCCAAGCCCATACTCCTCCCGCTTCAACCCTATCTTCGCTTCCATCCACCCATACACACCCAACAGGGTGCAGGAGAATACCATCATGCGACAAATCCCTCTCTCACGTAGCCTTTTGCACTATCTCGATCGGCTCGATTCCTCCGAGGCTTCCCTCTCCGCAGACCCAGATGCTCAGCATCTTGCCCCAGCATTTCAGCAATGTATCGCCGATTGGACGCCCGTGTTTAACAAAGAACGTGAAGGCCGGCGCAATATCGTCCGATCCCAGGCCGTTGTCACTGTTACCAATTCCCGCCTCGATATCTTTACCACCAACTTTGTGAATGTCGCCAAGGGCGTCGCCGCTTTCTTGCTGGAGCAATGGATAAAGGTTGCTCCCAGCCGCTTTATTAGCGCTCCCCTCCGCAAGCAGGCCGAAACGACGCTGAGCTTTATTGTGCCCGAGGTCGCGAAATTACCGAGCGACCATATTCTTTCCCCCTATGGTGTCGAGCTGGGGGTAAGAGCGGGAGCGGCCATCACCGCGCTGGACAATCGCTCGAAGGCCATGGGTGCCAATGGGGGAATTCGGAATGAAGTGCTGGAATACAAAGAGGGCGTGAATACGCTTCGGACCAATACTTACGCGGACCTGTTGAAACTTGCAAAGGCGAAGGGTTATCCGCGTTCATGGGTGGAGGCATTTTTTGCATGGGATGAATCCAAGGGGGACGATGCCGACGATGACGAGGAAGAGGGGGAGAGCGCTTCCGCCGGGGGCTCGCCGGCAACGCCTTGAGGGCGAATGCTGAGCTGAGATAGCCTTCTTTTTCCCGCGCTTTGTTATAAAAATCCCTAACCATTCCCCAATTTTTTTGCTTGACCCTCTGGTGAGGGCTCACCTTGGCCCGGCGCACTTTACTTGGGGCTTTGGTGAGGGCTCACCTTGAGCCGCCGCACTCTACTTGGGGCTTTGGTGAGGGCTTACCTTGGCCCGGCGCACTTTACTTGAGCCTTTGGTGAGGCTTCACCTTGAGCCGCCGCACTTTACTTGGACCTCTGGTGAGGGTTTACCTTGAGCCGCCGCACTTTATCCGAGGCATTGGTAAGCGCTCACCTCGCCCCGCCGCACTTCCTAAATTAAATCTTGACATCCAGCACCCATCGCCGCACTCTCCGCCCATGCCCCGCCGCTTTAACACCACTGGCGACTGCCGCCCCGAGTGGCA
>CAZICM010000105.1:0-16234 GCA_964537685.1 uncultured Polyangiaceae bacterium | reverse complement strand
AGCTCCGGCTTAAATCCGCCCCGTCCATCCGGCGTCCACAGCGGCAATTGCCAAATATACTCACCGCTCGCCGAAACCGACCCCGTACCCCCCAAATACCCAATCCCCGAACTCGATATCACTGTATCTGTTGGCAGAGTCGGCCCAGGGATATTGGGCTCGAACACTGGCCCAATATCGGCCCATGCAACCCGAAGCCCCACCATCCAACACAAAACAAAAACAAAAATCCTGAATGTATGCGCCATCCATCCAGGCTACAGCGCGCGCAAAACCCACTTCAAGACCAAAGCTTCCGGCTCAGACAAACAACGTCCTATCCAGAAAGCAAAAGCATCGAGGCCATTCGACAGCGCGCAACAAGCGCCTCAATACTTGCTCTCACAATCTCGACACCACTTCTCCCCGTATCGCCGGAGGTATCGTTGCCGTCTCCGGCCATTTCAAATTCACCCGGCCAACGGTCTTCTCCCAGGTGATATCTATCGCAATATCCGAACCTTTTATGTATTTTGTCAAGAATACCACCGCGCCGTTCCCCACCACCAAATAGCCTTGGGTAGCATCAAAACCCCGTACTGCCGTCGCCGCTGTGACTTTTCCCGTGTTGTTGTTGGATCGGCATACCACCCTAAACCATTCGCCTATTTGTTTGGTTTCGCATCCATGGCCGTCCGAGCCTTTCACACCCACTTCTTTGGCCGCTGTCCATTGTTCCGCCGTGGGCGAGCCTTCAACTGTAGGCACTTCAGGCAAGGGGTCTGATGTTACAATCGCTTTTTCAAGCTTCGTAGGCGCGGGTGCCACGGGAGCCTCTGGCGCTTCGCCCCCGATGTCCCCTGCCCCATCGTCCGCGCTGCCTCCGGTAGGCTCCACAGGCAGCGCTATCTCTTCAAAGGCCCCTATCGCCTTCGGTTCAGGCTGGCCCGAGGGCCAGCTCGCCGTGAACCGGAATGAGCCGCCCGAAAATGTAAAGGTCGCTTCGCCGTCTAAGCCTTCCGTCGCAGAGAAAATTAGCATCGTTGTCCCTCCCCGCTCGTCCATGATGCTGTATTTGGTGCTGGGGAATCCTTTGAGAACTTGTATGCTGATGGGAGCCCCTTTTTGTGTGGTCGTCGAGGAACATCCTACCCGTATCCATTCGCGGACGCGGCGCGCCATGCAGCCAGGGCCATTCCAGTTTTTGATGACGTTGAGATCGAGTTTGGTGCTGTCCCACTCTTTGAGTTCAGGTTCAGGGGATGCTGGGGGTTTGGCGGCGGCTGCTACGGTGGGGGCGGCAGATGGAGCGGCCGTGGGTTGCGCGGCGGCGCTTTGGGTGGCGCTGGGGGCGGGGGCGGCCGATGTTGCCGCCGGGGCGGAGCCCGCCGTTTCTTTGGCCGGATCGGGTTTGGGCGTGTCTTTGCTGCACGCGGAAAGAAGTACGCCGAGAGCGAGGATTCCACAGGTTTGGGCAGTGCGAATGGGCATGCCCGCGAAGTTACACAAAACAGTTTTGGCTGTGAAGTCTATTCCTGTTGGTTTTCGGTGGTGTCGCCGAGCAGCGCGCGAATGTCGGTTGGAAGGGGGGACACCATGGAGAAGGCTGGAACGTGGGCGTCCCCTCCCCAGGTGATGGTCGATGCATGGAGGGCGTGGCGGCTTAGGTCCTTCATAGGAGGGCCTCCATAGAGTAGGTCTCCAGCCAAGGGGTGTCCTATCGCCGCAAAATGGGCTCGAATTTGATGCCGGAGGGCTTTGGGGGCCTTGGCTTCGACCAGGGCCATGTCGCCGTGGATGCTGAGGACTTTGTAGGTGGTTTGAGCAGGGCGGGGAGAATAGCGCGCTACATCCCGGGGATGGATGCATGGATAGACTCGCCTTTTGTCTTTGGGATGGGGGGCCAGCGGAATCTCGATGCTGCCTTGTTCGGGGAGATCGGCGGAGTTGCATACGAGGAGGTAGCGTTTATCCAGTCGGCCTTCTTTGAGGGCGGTGCTTAAAATACGGAAAGCTTCTGGGGTGCGGGCGGCCAAGAGTAAACCGCTGGTGTCGGTGTCGAGGCGATGACATAGACCTGGCTCGCGGGGCGAGAAGCCAATCTCTTCCATTTCGGGATAGCGGGCGAGGAGGGCATTGGCCACGGTGCCTTTTTCTCCGGCGGCGAGGGGCGCGGAGGGCTGGCCGGCGGGTTTTTCGATGATGACCAGATCGGGGCGTTCCAAGACGATGTGAAGCGGTGCTTGGGGGTCGGGAAGGGCGCCCGCGCTGAGTTCTTCGGTGGACAATTCGATGTCGACCACGTCGCCCACGGCGACGACATCGCCTTTTTGAGCTTTTTTGTCGCGCGAGGCGCCTTCGGGCGTAACCCGTACGCGGCCCTTTTCAAAGAGGCGCTTGGCGGCGGCGCGGCCTAGGCCGGGAACGCTTTGAACGAGGAATTTGTCGAGGCGAAGGCCGTTTTGATCTTGGGAAACAGTTAGTTTCATAGGGGTTTGCTTTACGGAAGAGAGCCTGAAAATAGACATCCGAGCGCGGGGGCGCGGCGGCTGCCCAACACGCTTTCACCGATGATTCCAGGCGTTGGAAGCCGTTTGGCCCACGATTCCCATGTGGATCGGGCGTGCGTTTGCGAGGGGCGATCGCGGCTGATGTACCATGCAAGGCCGGCGCCGAGAAGGGATGATCCCGCGGTGATGGAGAGCCATGCCCGGGATTCGGGGGCGGTCGGGTCGTCAAACAAGAGGGGGCTGGCCAGGGCGGCGCCTCCTAGGCCGCCGACGATGGCGCCTAGGTTGACGGCCAGGACGCGGGAGGGACGGGCTTTTAGGAGGGTGGCCGCGGCAGCAAAGCCCAGCCAGCCTAGGCCCGCTCCATAGCCCATTCCTGCGAGGGGTATGCGGCCTAGGTCGCCCCGCGCAAACATTTCGGTGAGGCCGCCAAAGACGAGGCCAAAGCCGCCTCCGGAATGCGCCATCAGCGCGCCTCCTTCGGACATGTCGCCCAGGGTGAGGCCCAAGGTGGCGAGGCCAATGCCAAAGGCGCTGCCCACCAGGCCAAAACTCCACCGTTCATCGCTGCGCGCGCGGTAGCGGGGTTTCTGGGCAAAGCGGCCTTCGTAAATTAAATGGGCCGCGATGGTCGGCCACCATGCGCCGGCAACCAAATACCAAGCATCGCCGACGCCTACATCCCATTCTTCCGCGATGATCATCGCGCTGCCCAGGCCCACGCCCGATCCCACCGCCAAGAGCGGATAGAGGAGCCGGGGATCGGAGGAGCCGCTGGCGCGCTGGATCGAGTAGCCGAGCAGTCCTCCCCAAAGCGTTGCATTCACCGCTAAGGTGGCCCGTCCAGCGCTTTTGGCCGGGGTGACCAATAAGCCTTTCGTTTCTTCCGGCCTTGGCTGAATAGGCGCGCTGCCTTTGGCGCCGGGCGCGAGGCTTTCCATGACCAGGTCGCGGAGCATTACGACGGCCCGCACTGCCACGTCGTCGCGTTCGGCCCGCTCGACCCGCAGTTTGAGCGAGCGGGTCCGGGGATCGGAAAGCACCAGCCGAATCTCGATGTCTCCGCCCGATAAAGGCGTGAGCGTGGGCATAATCAAAAAGCCGCCCAGCTCTTTGGAGAGGGCGGGCAGATCGGTCTCGCTGACCTTTAAAAAGCGGGGCGGCGGTCTGTAGGCCAGCTCGACGGAGAGGCCGAGATCTTGGGCTGTGTCGACGAGCAGCGCATCGAGTCCCGCCACCGACAATGCCAAGTCTGGATCGGTCTTGTCGGTGCCGGGGCGCGGGGCGAGCAGCGCCGGAAGGATGGCGGCCGTGGGTACGCGCTCGGGCGTCTGTTCAGGCTCGCTTTGAGGGCTTTTGGGAGCGGGATTGGAGGGAGGTGTTTCGGCGGCGAAGGCGCGGGATCCAAGCGCGGAACCCAAGAGCGCCGCCGCGATAAGAAGATGTGCGCGGCTGGCTGCTCGGCCGGTCAAAACATAACCGTCGCGCTGACGGACAGATCGAACGTTGTGCTGTTGGCGACGAAGAAGCGGCGCCCAATGGTGTTGATGCTCGGGCGGTAATTGGGGTTGGGTATGCCGGTGGGCGTGGGCTCGAATCCCGTGGCGTAGTCACCGCTCTTGCAGGGGCCGGACTTGCCGATGTCGTCTTTCACGGCGGGATTGCAAGGCTGATCGCCGGTGATTCCATGCATGCCGTCGCCGCGGAGTCCCATGCCGAAATTGAGCTTGAAGAACTTGCCCGCCTGCCAGGTGCCCGAGCCCGAAATGCGGTAGGAGCCGAAGGCTTGCACGTCGGTGAGGCCGGTGGAGTAGGTCTTCTGCGAGGTCTCGTCGACCACGGAGTTGGGATAGCAAATCGTCATCGGATCGCCGTCGGTGCAGGCCGATGCGCTGAAGTCGGTGTTCGTCGCGAAGCGGGCCCACTGAGGATTGCGCAGGGTGGGCGCGGCGCTTGAGCCGATCGCGTCGAAGAGTTCGGAGTAGTCGCGGCCTTCGGAGGTGTACATCGCTTCAACGCGCAGGTCGAAGGTGAGGCGGCCGAATTTTTCGCGGTTCTCCCAGGGAATCACCATGATGCCGGCGAGCACGGTGCCCACGAGCGGAGGATGGTTGACGAGCGAGCCTTCCAAGTCGGTGAGGCCGTAGTCGCTCGATTGCTGCTGGAACTCGAACAGCGCCTTAAATCCGCCGTAGGGCTCTACGTACTTGATGCGCTTGGACATGATGGTGTGAACCTCGAGGCCAATCGTCCCGCGGCTTACGCCTGGATCGCGCTCGGCGGCGTCCACGCCCTCAAGGTTTCCATCGGATGTGCCGTTGCGGTTGACGTCCGCTGGATTGGCGCATTTGACTTGGCCCTGCGCCGGATTCGCGTTGCACGCGTGCATCGGTTCGCCCACGGCGAATCGGCCTTCTACGCCGAAGAGCCAGGTGGGCTTGGTGCGATCGCGGTGCTGGGAGAGGATGTTCACATCTAGGCCCACAGCCACGTAGTCCAAACCGCTGCGATCGGGCGCGTTGAACGGAAGCGAAAAGAGCCGGCCATCGCCGGGCGCACCCGCGAGAACGACATCTTGAACGCCCGCCGGCGAGGTGCCCACATCGCCGTCGCCCGTGAGCTGCCGCGAGTTGGAAAGCACAATCGGCAGCTTGAGGTAGAGCGCCAAATCCTTGTAGATGCCGATATCCAGCCTCGGCACCAAGCGCGACGTGGATTCGCTGTAGTCGGCCACATTCAGCGTGTTGGCCGTATAGCGCCCCGTCGTAAGCCCAGGCTGCTGGATATTGGTCTCGCGAACGATACGAGAGCTTTTGCTTGAATACTCAAAGCCCAGGCTCACGTTCGCATCGAAGACGTCGCCGTCGTCAAATGCGTCGATGACGTTCGTCACCTCGCCCGACTCCATCATGACGTAGGGCTCGGTGTCACTTCGAGGTTCATCGCAATACGCCCTCGCGGGCGCGAGCATTAAACCAGCCGAAAGCGCACTAAGAAAAAGCGCGCGCCGCAGAACCAGCGATTTCGTATCACCCACGAGAAAACCCATTGCAAAGGTTCGACCGACCCGGCCGTGGCAGAAGCGTCCGCCGTGCGTGCCCATATTTACCTGTGGAACGGACGCTAGCGGCTCTTTTCGTTGAGTGTCAATCCGGGAATGATGTCCGTCATGCCTTCGCAGCATTTCGCGTAGCCCTTCTACCGTTTTTTCTTTTGGCGTCTTTGGTTTAGTGGCCGCCCGGCTGGGGCGTTGGATCGGGCTCGGAGCCTGTGAAGGTTGTTTCCGCTCCCGAGAGATCGACTTCGATCGATTTTCGGTCGCCTCCCTCTTCGGATGAAGGTTCGGCCGGGAAAATCGCGTCGGTGATGTCTTCGGCGGCGAGTTCTTCGCGAGCCGATGACAAGTCTCTCGATGTCTGTTCGAGGCGGTCGGCGAGCACGCCCAAAAACTGCCAGAGCAGCTTGACGGCGAGTTCGTGTTCTTTGCGCAAAATGGCGAAGAAATCGGCGCGGCGAATGACAATGAGTTCGCTTGGAACGATGGCTGTGACGGTGGCCGATCGGGGTGCGCTGCGGATGAGCGCCATCTCGCCGACATGCTCGCCCGGGCCGAGCTCGCTTAGCACCGCATCTCCCCTCGAGATGCGCACGCGGCCCGAGAGCACAATAAACAGCTCATCGCCGCGATCGCCTTGGCGCATCACGTCTTCGCCTTCCTTGAAGGCGATGACTTCCGCCACTTGCATCACGCGCAAGAGCTGCCGCTCGTCGAGGCGCGCAAAGAGCGGCATCTTCATCAGCACATCGCGCTTCAGCGCCAGCCTTCTAGCCCGCGCGCCATCGTCGTCGGCCTTGCTGCCCAAGCGCATGAGCACGGCGGTGATGTTGTCTTTTCCGCCCTTTCTGTTCGCTAAATCGATGAGTTCGCGCGTGGCCGCTTCGCCGTCTTCTTGATCGAGATAAGGCTCGAGCTCGGCGTGGTGGGCGATGTATCCATGCAGGCCGTCGGAGGCGAGAAGAAATTGATCGCCCGGCAAGACCTCGAGCGTGAGCGTGTCGACTTCGACCCGTTCATAGACACCGACCGCGCGGGTGATCGCGTTTTTCTGAGCGACTTTTTCGATCTGCTCTTTGCTCAGTTTTCCGCGCTTAATCAGCTCGTTGTACACCGTATGATCTTCGGTGACCTGCTGGATCTTCCCGTCGCGGAGAAGGTAGATGCGGCTATCGCCGACATGCGCGATGTAGCCGTAGGAGCCCACGACCAACAGGGCCGAAAGCGTCGTCCCCATACCCCGCTTGGTGGGATCGGCCTTGGCTTCTTCATGAATGCCCGAGCAGGCCCGCTGCACGGCGTGCTCGAGCATCGGAGGAATCTCTTTGATGGGCTTGCCTGCCGAGGCGCCCTGCAATTGAGCGACTTTTTCGCGCTCCTTTTTCAGCTCTTCATGGATGATCCGGACGGCCAGCGCACTGGCAACCTCGCCCGCCGCGTGCCCGCCCATACCGTCGGCCACAATGACGAGCGCGAGCTTTTTATCGATGAGGTAATTGTCCTCGTTGTGATCGCGCAGACGCCCAACATCGGTAGCCGCGTAGTAGCGAATATTTTCGTTCGATGTCATCGGGCGCGGAAGGGTAGCCGAGCGGCGCGTGTCTGCATAGGCATTAAAAAATGTCAACCCCTCATTTCGAAGCTGGCATGCATTTGTTTTGACCTACCTGCCATCGCATGAACTTTCGGGCTGGGTCCCTGGATAAGCGTCTCGCCTGCCCCTAACATGCGCGCATTCATCTTCTATGAGCGACCCCGATCAACTGCGCACCCAAGCCCTTGCCCTCTTGATGAAAGGCGATACAGCCGGCGGAATCAGCGATTTAAAACAAGTGGTCGAGCTTGACCCGGACGATGCGGAAAGCTGGCTTCATTTGGGGACGGCTTATGCGGCGATTGGGCATATGGGCGATGCGGCGGCGGCGCTGAAACAGGCGGTGGAGCTGGATTCCGATGTATGCGACGCGAGGGTGGCCTACGCGCGCGTGCTGGTTCAAATGGGCAAGCTGGACGACGCGGCCTTTCAACTGCTGAAGGCATCGCAGCTCGAGCCATCGGATGCGCGCATTCAACAAGAGCTGGGCATCGTGTTTTACGAAAAGAGGCTGTACGACAAAGCTCTTGTTTGGCTTTCCAAAGCGGCGCAGAACGCATCGTCCGACGCCCGTGTTCACTATGCGCTTGGACTTGCCTACGAAGCCAAGAAAGACATTGCGCAGGCCATCGCCTGTTACCGCGAAGCGCTTCGCCGGGACGCCCGTTTAATCGACGCGCGGCGCACGCTGTCGGACGCGCTGGCATCGATTGGCGAACATGAAAGCGCCATCGCCGAACTGAATCAGATTTTGCAAATCGAACGAAGCGATGAACGGGCGGCACACAACCGGGATGTGCTGCGGAGAGCGCTTGCAGAAATGAAGGCGCAGCGGCTCTTGGGCAAGAGCGAACGGGAGCTCGAGCAATCGGCGCTTTATGGAGAGGGCCAATTCAGACAGCGCGAAGGCGGACAGATCAACGGCAAGGATGTGCGCCGCTATATCGCTCCGATGACCGAGCTGTATGTGACGCTTTCTTCGGAACGCACCATTGAATCCATGATGCTGGTCTTTTCCAAACCCGACGAAGCGGCGCGGGCTGCGGACGACACATTTTATGTGAAAGTCATTGGCGAGGATGGAAGCAAGAAGGCGGCGAACTACGCGACAGGGGCCTCGCTCACTTTTATTCGCGAAGCCATTGGATGCCCGATGACGCAAGCGAGCGAGCTGTACAGGCAACTCTTGAGCGGTGAACAAAAAGCCGAATGGGGAGGCGCGGTGCTTCGCTTCTCGAGCATGCCAAGACCCGACAAGCCCAGCGAGCTGAAGAATGGGATTTTGGTGTCTATGCTCCCCGCTCAATAATCCCGAGTTCCATCATCGAACAATATTTCCCCGCCGCTGCGACAATCACATGATCGATCAGCGGAATCCCGATCATCCGGCCGGCTTCGAGCACCGAACGGGTTGCGCTTAAGTCTTCAAAGCTTGGGCTTGGATCGCCGCTGGGATGGTTATGCACCACAAAAATCCCCGAAGCGGCGTCGGCCAGAGCGGCCCTATACACATCGGCCGCAAGCATCGAACAAGCATGCAATCCGCCTTGAGCCACCCTTCGGGCACCCCGCACCGCATTCCGCCCATCGACCGAAACGATCCACATCTCTTCATGGTGGATGCTAATCATCTTTGGAAGCACATAAGCCATCACTTCGGCCGGTCCCCTTAGCCCATCCGAAGGCCGCATCATCTGCTGAAGCGAACGCCTGCCGAGCTCCATGGCCGCGGCGATGCGAAGCGCCTTGGCCATACCCAAACCTGGATGCTCGGCAAGCGCGACAGGACCCATACGCCGCAATCCTTCCAAGCCTCCGAAATGTCCCAGCAATTCACCGGATAGTTCCATCACGGGTTTGCCCGAGAAGCCTGTACCCAGCAAAATGGCGATAAGATCGGCATCCCCCAGCGAGGAAAAGCCGCCATCCATAGCCCTTTCCCTGGGTCCAAGGCGTTCGGTGGCGCCGTCGTCCAGGGGATTGGGAAGCGTAAGCGCCTTGGTGAGCAAGGCGGATGCATAGGAATCTGGTCGTTCTCCGTAGCTAAATGACATGCGAGGCGGATATGCACGGGGCGGGCCAGCATCAAACGCGCCAATTTACCGGGAAAAACAATAGATCTCGATCGCTTTTAGGGTGGCGCCGCCAGTTTTGGGGTGGCGGCCGCCAGGGGAAATCATAGCGCAAAACCAAAAAGGGACTAGCAGCCCGATGGCTTCCAGCCCTCATCAAAATCTCCATAATTTTTCGTAAAAAGCTCGGTACCCAGCAACGAAGACATCGGAAGACAGAGATTGCCATAGGTAATATAGGTGCACAACGGATTGGACGCGTGCACACAATCGTAGTCTTGATCAAACTCCAGCGCGTAAGGGTCCACCAGTGTTGTTAGATCCATTCTCCCGAGCGGAGTGTTCGCAGCGGCCGAGCTTGGATCTTTAAAATACTGCGTTTGCCCCCTAGGCGCGCCGTCTTCTGTCTCATTGGTTGCATCAAATGGATCGTGAGGACCGGCGAGATCATGTGAATCGCGCCAAAAGCCCCCGGAGGGAATATCGGCGATATCGGGCTTACCATTGGCCTGCGCCTTGCCTTGATGAGCGGCGGCGTCCACCTGTGCGGCATGCAGGGTTGCATCCATCGACATGATCATCCGGTTGTATTCCCCGCCCCCACAGCTTCCCGGATCGGTGGGCGTCGCGTCTTGACCGCCGGAGATCCGGTACAATTTCGTTACATGCCACAACATGGAACTGTTGTCGGCCCCGAGCAGGCTTCCCTGCATTCGGGCGGTCAGGGTAAGGAACACAGCGCGCGCCGAGGGATCGAGCTTGCTCCACAGATCGCAAACATCGCCCAGGCTGCTGCCCGAAAGGCCATTGCTCTGAGGCGTGGGCGCGGTGGCTTTTAGCCAATCGAAATAGGTCCCCAGGAGCCGGTCGCGGTTGGACCCAAGTGAATCCACTGCCGGCGAGCCTCCATCCATGCCACCTCCCGCGCCTCCTGTGCCTCCTGTGCTGGCATCCATGTCCATGGAAGCATCCGGTTCGGCCGCATCCGGCCCGGCATCCGGCGCGCCACTGGAGCCGCCGGGCTCAGGCGAAACGGCCGATGAAGAACACGCCGCCGCAAGTGAAACACCGCCCAATAGAATCCCAAATAACCAATTGCGCATTGACCCATGTTAGATGCCTTTGCTGGGCTTGGCAATGGGAAAGAAAGGGCGGGAACGCTTGCTCTAAACCACCAAAGGTATTCCCAAGCGCCCGGAAGGTTCCCGCAGATGTTCATCGCATTCAATCCACCGGGCTAATTGTTCATCGGCCAAGGCCCGCTGGGCGTCGATTCCCCCGGGCAATTTCCCTTCGCAAGTCACCACAACTCCATAGGCCCGGACCATTTCCCGGCTCATCACAAAATGCTCATACAGGGCATGACCCAAGACAAAAGACATCGCCCGCCCACCTCGCACAATACAATCCAAAGCGTGCTCATCGGCCTGGAACAGCGCCGCATCCACATCCATGGCCACATCCGCCTCGCATAACACCACAAGCCCCCCTTCATCCACAATCGAAAGGGCATCTTGCTCCCGCGTACGGGCCCCGCTGAGCGAACCGCCTTCCAGGCGCGAAACAGCGGCCCGGTAATGCCTCCCATTCAAAGCCCGCTTGCTCTGGGGGAAAGCAGCCCATACGATCGCATTAAAGAAATCGTGCCAATTCTCTGGTCTTGTTGGAACATATCCGGTGGTATAGATTCGTCCTTCATAGACCGAGGACAGCGTCATCGGTTCTCGGCGGCGTTTGGGTTTTGCGGTAATTTGAGGCTCAAAGACAATAGAGGCTCCTCCCTCGGAACGGATATCGCGATCGCGCAGCAGAACGGCATTGTAATCGCCGATGGTGGGCCAATGCTTAAACGCGCAAAAGGGCTGAGCCAGCGATAGCAAGGGGGCAAAGATAGGCCGTTCTAAACAGCGGCAGGCATCCCATTCGGTATGGCGGAGCAGGGGCATGATGCATCGAGGAGGATAGGGATTGAGCGGCGTCAAACCGGCCGCGGGCGGAGCATCGTTATACTGGAGCTTGAGGGAGTGCAAGCTGTTTTTTGTATTTGCCGCTTCGCCCCAAACAGGCACATCCTTTAGGCTTGACAAAAAGAAAGAAGGCATGGACGATGCCTCTCCGTGCAGACGGTATTCCTTGGAGACACAAGCCATGTCCTTCCATCCCCACCCTCCTTATTCGCCACAACCTCCACCTCAATCCCAGCCAACATCCCCCATCCAACGCGCCCTTGTCGCCTTCGGCCTCGGTGTGCTGTCCGTCTTTATCGCCCTTCCCAATGCCCTCTCACACATAACACCCTCCGGCCCTCTACCGCCAACCTCCGAAAAGCACAAGCGTTTTTTGACGATTCGCGCCTCCCCTCGCGCCTCGCCCTTTTCGCCTGTTTCCCCGCTGTTACCCATTCAACAAACGAGCGCGATTGCAAACCCTCACGGTGTTACCTTCTCCTTTCCCGTCAACGCCCCCTTTGTGAGCGCTTCAAGGTCGCCGATCGCCTCTTCCAGATCCTTCGACGCCGCATGCACATAGCGCATCGTCATCTTTAGATCCGCATGCCCCAGGAGTTTTTGCACCGCTCGCACATTCACCCGAGCCCTACACAACGCCGTTCCAAAATAGTGACGCCCAGCATGCACCATCCTTGAAACAGCCCGCACATTGGCCCGGATTCGAATCCGATCCCATACCTCGTAGATGCCCGCCGATCCAAAGGGTTTCCCATCCTTGTAAGGACAAATCAGCGCTTTTGCTTCGCCTTGCTTCATGCCCGCAAGCTCCCGATGGAGCGCCTCATGTAGGGGAATGGATCGCTCTTTTGCACTCTTGGGGGTTTCAATATACAATGCACATCCCTTGCCCTCCTTGCCCGGTCCTCTTGCGATCGTTTGCCTCACGGTGAGCGTTCGCCGATTCAAATCGATATCGCGCCACCGTAAGCCCCGAACCTCAGCGGTACGCAAGCCCGCATAGCAAACAAGCATAATGATCAATCGTTCCGTTGTCGTCTCGCATGCTCCGATCAATGCGTGGACCTCTTGATCGCTATACGTTTCTATTTCGGGATCGGCCACGCGGGACACCGAAGGCATTTCAGGAATCGCCTGTAGGTGCTTGCGTTCGAGCGCAAAGTTTAAAACCGATCGCATGCAAGCATGCGTATGGTTGATCGTCGCGGCTTTCTTTCCCGCTTCGCGATGCTTCTTTTGAGCCGTTCGGACATGCACCGCACCAAAGTCTTTCAGCGGGACATCCCTAAACGCTTCCAAATATAGCCGCGTGACTGAAAGATAGCCGTATTGGGTCGCGGCTTTGAGCGTCGGCAAATAATCCGATACCCACTCATCGATCGCATCGCCAAACGTGAACACCGGTTCCAAGGGTTCCGCGCTTTGAGCGACAAGCTGCGCTTTAACGATCGGATTGGCAATTTCAAAAGGCGATCCTGTTGCCGCAAGTGCCGCTAAACGCCTTCGAAGCTCAGCCTTTGCACCCGCCGCCGATTGCACCTCGGCATCGCGGCGATAGCGCGCAGGCTTCCCTTGATTTGGGCCGTCTGCAATTACATATCGAATGTCAAGGACCCAGACGCTTTTGCCTCGCCGCTCGACCTTGCGAACGCCTCCGGCATTGCGTGATTTTCTTTTTGAATGGCCGCTCGTGAATTCGTTTGGATTGGGCTCAATACAAAGGTTTTCTTGAGCATTCCTTTCAAAATTATGAGAAGAATTATCGTGTGCCATGATTGAAAACTCCAATGCATGGCGCGCGTTTCGCGTGGCTTACCCATATCACGGTGACGCGCGCGGATCAGCTTTTTTGTATTGCCCTGCAAAATGCGCGGATTGCGCTTCGCTCAAGGCGGCTCAAGTGCCCGTTGCCCGCGAGGTCCATCGATCATCGAGGCGCACGCGCCATAATCGGCCAAGCTTTCGGGCTTCAATTCCATCGAATTGAGCGAAAATGACGCCGTCTTCGGATGTGTTGGCCTTCCGTTCAATGCTTCGGCGCAGGGTGATAATTGAAACGCCTAGGAAATTAGCCGCTTCATCAATGCCCATCCATCGCCCATTAGGTTTTGTTTTGGCTAGGCCCGGCTTTTCATTGGTCGCGTTCATCATATGAGCACCTCGATTTTTTCAATCCGTGCCTTGATTGAAGCGTCTCGAAATGAAGCCGCGAAGCATTCTTTGACATGCCAGGCAACGCGACACGAGCAGCATGGAGAAAATGCCTGCTCATCATATTGGTGATGAAATCAAATGTATTTGTGCCGCTTGCGTATTAGATCCGATAAGTGAAAGCCCGCGCGCATGAATGAGGCGAGCCATCAAAATAGCCATTGACGCCCCAACGGCGCATCATCCCGCGCTCGCGCTTATGCAAGCGCATGGCCGGAGACATGGGTGCGGGGCTCGTTCATGCCGATCGGATGCCGGCGATACGAAGGCCCTCGGCTTGGAACTGACCACTCCATCGGAGACACACGACGTCCCCATTCCCAAAATGCCGCCCCCAGAAAATATTTAATTCGCGCATTTTAAATAAAAATTCAAATTGTGATTTCAATAGGTTGTGAATATTTGTGCGCGCTCGCGCGCATGTGTTTTGCGCCCTGAAACGCCGCAAACCTATCGAGAGCCTTGATGGATCGATGTTTTCTTCCATGCTCCGCATCGATGGTACGCGAGGGCTGATTTCAAGCGTGCGCGTCCATTGCAAGCCCTATCCGCGCGGCTTTTTATTTCGTGGAACGGTTGCCATGCGATCGGCCTGTGGAACGGCGTTCCACACGCCTATTGAGGGGAAAGCGTTCGACATTCGCACAAGGCGCCCCTGTATTTCGGGCGGCTCGCGCTTGACAACAACGCCCGCAACCCCGAACCGGGAATTTTGCCGCGCGCCCAAGCTTCCAAGCTTCGCCGATCCTAGGGCGTCAAGACATCATGGCCGTGATGCAAATGGGCGCACGATGGACATGGGCTCACGCTGTGAGTCACTCCCCGCGAATGGAGGGCGTGAGTCATTGCGCGCGAGGCAATGAAAGCCGGGTAATTGTCGCGAGGGCCTTGATTTACCGCCGCTCGGAATCGCCGCACCCCAAAAACCGCCATGAAGCGCCGCCCCAAATCCAAAAACCCTTCTATGGGCGATGCATTCGCGTATTACACGAACCTCGACGCCCCTATTTCAGACGCGGCCCGAAAAAACAAATGCATTTAAAACAGCGTGGTTCATTGGTTTTCTATTTGCTGCCCTGGAAATCCCATTGAAGAAAACCCAATTAAACCCAGACGGCCTTTTATTTTCCCGCAATGGCCGAACGGCGCGCGGGCATTGAATGAAGAAAGCGGCTTGCGGCGCCTTGGCGAGGGTTTCCAACGCAATAACAAACGCTTAAAAACAAGCCCATCCATCACCATGCGGACCATGGCGAACGGGCATTTTTAATGCATGCCGTATGCGCTGAAATCAGGGCAAGGAATATGAAATCCAATCTTGCCCGCCGCATTGATGACACGGACGATCCCCGCATCCCGCATCCGATGTTTCCACGCTCGGATGGTCAACCAGAATCAAGGAAGATCTTTTATATCCGATTGTTTAGGAAGCGAAAGCATGATGGACCGATCGAATTTTGCCCGGTTCGCTTCCTCGCATCCGAGAGTCGAGACGAAGGATGGAGCTATTTCGTGGAGCGATTTGGAGGCGGTTATTACCGCGCCGAGGCCACGAGCTCCGCGAATAAGAAGCAGGCGTACACGGGCGGATCTTCGCTGAGATGGTTTCACTTTCCGGGTAAATCGAAGCCTTTTCCTTTGCCCGGCTCAACTGTGCAAGAGCTGCCAAAACCGAGCGCGCCAACGATGCCAAACGCGACATGGAACGAGGTGCGCGCGCTTCTGAGATCGGAGCGGCGAGCCTTCGCGGAGTTGATCGAGGCCGAACGAAAAGCAAGCGATGAGCGGATGATCGCGGTGCTTGAACGATTTGAGAAGATGACGCGGGAAGAGCGCGAACGAATGCAAGCGATGGACGCGATGCTGCGCGAAGAGCGAGAGCGCAGTAAAGAAGCGGAAGATCGCTTAATCGATGCGCTGCACTGGTTTGAAAAGACGGCGCGCTATCGCGAGGATGCAACGCGCGATGCCTTGCTCCGCGTGACGGAAGTGATGCGCATTCATGCTGGAAATGAAGCTGTTCGGATCTCCTACGATGAATGGAGGCCGGTGGATGCGCCGAAGCCTCGAAAGCCGAGAGTACGAAAGCCAAAAGCCGTAAAGCCGCCATCGCGCGGTGTAGGAAGGCCGAAGAAGTCGCCGCAGGAAGACACGCGAGGACAAGCCGCTCGTGTTTACAAAGAGCGCGATGCGCTCATGAAAAAGCCGGAAGGGTCGCCGGTTGGGCGCGCCGTGCATTGGATCGCGGATCGCGGTTCTGAATTCATGGCGGGCAAGGAGCTCTACGATGGGCTTGTTCTTGGAGAGTGGTTTAGCGATGAGTCGAGCGCGGGCGCAGGCGAAGCGAACGCAAGCGAAGCGAACGTAGGCGAAGCGGCGGAAGGCGCAACGCACGCGAACGAAGAAGCAACAACGCCGAATGCAGAAGCAAATGCAGGCGAAGCGCAGGCGAGCGAAGAGACGGCAACGCCGAACGCAGAAGCGAACACGAGCGCGAATGAAGAAGCGATCGAAGCGAATGAGGTGCCCACGAGCGACGTTCAAGAAACGCTGAACACAAGCCCAAAGACCGACAGCGGCATTCCTGGTTGGTCAAACGCGCCCGCGTGGATTCACAAGTATTTGAAGCGTTCAGAAAAGCCGATCGAGCGCGAAAGCGAGAGGCCGATGGACGCCGCCGCCCATGTTCAAGCGACGCAAGAAGAGCCGAGGCAAGACACACCCGCGAATCATCAAGCGCAGCACGCGCCTGTGCAGGAACGCGAACGACCGCGCGAGTATACCGAACAGACTACAGATCAAGCCGAAGCCGAGCATCCCCACGCACCGCAAACAGAAGCACCGAC
>CAZICM010000104.1:1038-17776 GCA_964537685.1 uncultured Polyangiaceae bacterium | reverse complement strand
CCGCCGCCGGGGTACAGCGTGGAGCAGAAGGAGGCGCTGGCGGAGCGCATCGAGGTTGAAGCTCGAACCCGTGGAGAAGCCGTGGGCATCTGTTTTCTCCCTTGTTTGGTTAAAGAATGCAGAGAAGCCGAGCAGGTTTTATGCCCAAAATAAAAATCAATAAAATCAACGGGTTTTATTTAGAAAGAAAATCTTCCGTGCGGATTTTGCAGTCCTTCCCGCGAACAGAAGTCCCGTGATGCGGAATTTGCACGCCCATCGCGATACAGGGCGATTTAGGATGCGCCTCCACGTCTTAGGTGTGGGCGTGTGCACTCCGACTGTTTTTAACATCTGTTTTTAACATCCATTGCAGGAGAAACCGTGAGCCGAGAGAGCGAACAAAATACGGCCCCGGCGGCTGTTGATGAGGCCGAGCGTCCCGTTCCGATGACCGGATTTGAACGCCGTTTTAAGCATCCCGTGGGACTCGTCATCCTCTTCTTCGCGGAGATGTGGGAGCGCTTTTCGTATTACGGCATGCGCGGTCTTCTCAAGCTCTACATGGTGAATTTTTTGTTCGTCACCATGCGCGAATCGCTGCAGGGCTGTAAGCAGAAAACGCCGCCTTGCGCGCTCGATCCAGGCAATCCCAGCACCGTTCTCGGCTGGGATGCGATTCGCACGCTGCTTCCCGATTCACCGGCCGAACAGGCTTCTCTGCTCTATGGCACCTATACGGCGCTGGTCTATCTCACACCGCTCTTCGGCGGAATTATCGCCGACCGCTGGCTCGGGCAGCGCAAGACCGTTGTGGTCGGCGGTATTCTGATGGCCCTGGGCCACTTTGTGATGGCCTTTGAAAATTGGTTTTTCGTGGCGCTCTTGCTGCTCATTCTCGGCAACGGCGCGTTCAAACCCAATATCTCCACCCAGGTCGGCAATCTCTACGCGCCCGGCGATTCAAGGCGCGACGGCGCATTCACCATCTTCTACATGGGCATCAATCTCGGCGCCTTTATCTGCAACTTCGTTTGCGGAACGCTCGCCGCGGTCTATGGCTGGCACTGGGGATTTGGCGCCGCGGGCGTCGGTATGCTCGCGGGACTTTCCGTCTATCTGCTCGGCCACAAGCATCTCGCGCCCGATAACCTCGCCAAGAAAAAGGCCGAGCACGCGAACGAAAAAGCCGAAAAGAAAGAGCAGCCCCTCACCAGCGACGAATGGACGCGGGTCGGCGCGCTCATCGCTCTATGCGCCCTCAACGTCATCTTCTGGGCCGTGTACGAACAGCAGGGCAACACCATGCAGAGCTGGGCCGACGAACAAACCCACTGGCCCGTGGTCTTCGGCTTCCAAATCCCTTCAACCTGGTTTCAGTCCTTCAATCCTTTGTTCATCATCCTGCTCGCGCCGCTGCTCGATATCTTCTGGCGCTTTCAGGCGAAGCGGAACGCCGAGCCCACCAGCGTCTCCAAAATGGCCATCGGCTGCATGGTCCTCGGCCTGTCCTTCGTCGTGATGATCATCGGCGCGCAAGCCGTCGGCACCGGCAAAGGCAGCCTCTTCTGGCCTGTCGTCTGCACCTTCCTCGTCACCATCGGCGAACTCTATCTGTCGCCCATCGGTCTCTCGCTCGTCACCAAAGTCTCGCCCGTGCGCATCGTGTCGATGATGATGGGCATGTGGTTCCTATCGAGCTTCCTAGGCAACTTCCTGAGCGGCGCAATTGGTGTGCTGTACACCCGTTGGTCAAAGGAAGAATTCTTTGGCTTGCTCACGGTGATGGGTGTGGGCGCGGGCCTCGCCATGTGGGCGTTCAACAAACCGCTAAAGAAGGCTGTCGGCGGTCATTGAAGGCTTGCTTCTCCTTCGCGGTCTCCCCCAAGATCGCCCGCAGCGTTTATGAGCGGGAAAGAACCAAAGCCAAAGCCGGAGTTTGAACCCGCTCTTAAATCGGCTTCCGAAGAAACCACCAAAACCTTTCCCTACGCGCCAAAACCCAAAGAGCAGGGCGAGCCTTTGGAGTCGATTACCTCGCCCATGGGCACCGAGAAAACGGCTTCCCGCGCCGAGTCTTCTCCGCCTCCAAAGCCCGTGGTGCCCGGGCCTTCCATTCAAACCGTGACAACGGTGTTCGAAGGCTCCCGCGAGAGCGCGCGTGAAAAGTCTTCTGCGCCGCCTGCGCCGCCCGCGCCTCATGCGCATCATCCGCCTCCGGTAGAAGCCCCGATGCCGTCTACTTCGGCCCGCGGGCTTCCACCGCCGCCTCCATCGCTTCGCGCGACCGACCCGCGACTAGCCGCGACGCTGCCCGCGCCGATGCCCGCGCGTGCGCCTTCTGTTCCGGTCTCCGCGGCCAAGAAAAAAGAAGAGACCACCCAGCCGCGCTTCACGATGCTCACATGGACACCGGTTGACCGATCCTGTTACCGCATCGAAGGCGTCTTCGCGCAGGGAGGCATCGGGCGCATTCTAAAAGCCTACGATTTAAGGCTAAACCGCACCGTTGCCGTCAAAGAGCTGCTCGCTCCGAAAGGCGAAGCCAAAGAGCGCTTTGCGCGCGAGGTGTATCTCACGGCGCGCCTCCAGCATCCATCCATCGTGCCCGTGTACGAAGCGGGCCGCTGGCATGACGGCGAGCCTTTTTATGCGATGAAGCTGGTGAGCGGCCGCTCCATGCTCGACCGCATCGAGGAAGCCAAATCCCTGGAGCAGCGGCTCGCGCTCGTGCCTCATGTGCTCGCGGTGGCGGAAGCGATGGCGTACGCCCACGCGAAAAAAACCATTCACCGCGATCTCAAGCCCGCCAATGTGATGATCGGCGAATTTGGCGAGACCATCGTGATCGACTGGGGACTCGCCAAAGAGCTTGGCGAGACGGGCGTTGAAGTTCCCGACGGCGATAGCACCATCCGCCACAAACTCACCAACGCGGGCGCGGTCGTGGGCACACCCGCGTATATGCCGCCCGAGCAGGCGATGGGTCATCCGGTCGATGAAAGGGCCGATGTCTATTCGATCGGCGCGCTGCTTTACCATGTGCTCACGGGGCAGCCGCCCTACGACGGAAAGAGCATCGGCGAAGTGCTGAAAAAGCTTGTGAGCCAGCCGCCCGTGCCGATTGAAAAACATGTGCGCGGCGTTCCCGGCGAGCTTCGGGCCATCACCGAAAAGGCGATGGCGAGGCACCGAGACCAGCGTTACACGACCGCGCGCGAACTTGCGGCGGACCTGCGGAGTTTTTCGACAGGGCAGATGATCAGCGTTGAACGCCATTCGCCTGCGGCCATTGTCCGCCGCTTTCTCAAGCGTTACCGGACCGCGCTGGCCCTGACGATTTTCTTTGTGGCGCTGCTATCGGCGCTGGGCGCGTACAGCGTTCAGCGTGTTATCAAAGCGAGAGACAGCGCGGCGCTGAGCGAAGCCAATGCCGTTCTTCGCTCGGAGCAGTGGATGCTCGCCCATATTCGATCGCTGCTCGCGCGCGACCCCAATGAAGCGGCCGCGTGGATGAAACAGATAGGGAGCGGCTCGCCTGTCTTTGGTCATCTGCGCACGCTGTTGGCCGACGCAAAGGCCAAAGGCGTGGCCACGGTGCTTCGGGGCCACACGGGGCCGCTCAGCGATATCGCCTTTTCGCCCGATGGAAAGATGCTTGTCACGCTGGGCGAAGATCGAAGCCTAAAGCTATGGGACGCGGCCACCTTCAAAGCGCAGACCGAGCTTGCGGCCGAGGGAGATGCCGCGTCTCTTTTCTTTTCGCCCGATGCCAAGCAGCTCGTTGTTTATGGCAAAGACGGCGGACTAGGGATGTGGACCCTTCGCGCCGGAGCCGCCGATAAAAATATTGAAAAACAAAAGTATTCTACACAAATTCGGTTAAATTGGTCGCGGCTGAGCCCGGATGGCAAGAGCGTTTATGTGCTCGTTGCCTTCGATGGTTTAAAAATATGGGAGTGGGCGACGGGCAAAGAAACCAAACTCATGGCGATCAAAGGCCGGGAACGGGGCGCGGATTTAAGCCCGGATGGCAATACGATCGGATTTTGCGCCGACGGAGATGCATTGATCTTCGATCTGCGAACAGGATCGCGCCGAAGTCTTCCTGCTCAAGAAAGCCCGTGCACGGCGGTTTTATTTTCCCAGGATGGCAAGACCTTGGGCGTGGGCGCCGAGGATGGCGCTTTACGCTTCTTCAATACCGAGGATGGCAAGCGCATTCAAAAGGCCGAGGCGCATAAAGGCGAAGTGCGCCGCATGCTGCTGATGAAAGACGGCCGAAGATATTTAAGCTATGGCGCCGACAATTCATTGAGAATCACGGACAGCGCATCCGGTGAAACGAAACTCATCGGCAAGACCGAGAGCGCGCTTTTAAATATCGTAAGGTCGCCCAATTCGGATGTATTTGCCACGATTGACGGCTCGAGCAGCCTAAACCTATGGCATCCCGAGGCCGGCCCGTGGAAAACCCTTGGAGGCTTTCGCGATGCCATTACCCAAGTCGCCTTTTCGCCCGATGGACGTAACTTGGCTGCATCCAGCCGCGACCATAGTGCGCGATTGTGGAGAATTGATCAAATAAGCGATCGGATTCTATATTATTCCAAAGCCCCGATCACACATCTGCGTATTTTATCGGATGGACGCCATGCAGCCATCGCTTCGGAAAATGGACGCGTGGGGCTGGTACGCCTGTCCGATGGTGAATTCAAAGAATTGGGTGTTCATTCTGGGAAATTGAAATCTCTGCTCATATCGCCGGATGGCAAATACATCGCGAGCGCCGGTGAAGATGGCACGGTGCGCGCCTTTGACGCCGATTTTTCAAATAGCCGCGAACGCATACACAAAGGCCATACAGGCGCCGCCATTTCGCTGGCCTGGTTAAAAGGCCCCGCGCTTCTTTCGGCCGGCACCGATAAAAAACTTCTTCTATGGGATTTAAATGCTCCAAATCCCGAGCCCGCGGGCGAACTTTCGGCCCTGCCCAAGGCGATGATCGGCGTTTCGGGCGGTTCAACGGCCGCATTGGGCGATGAAAGCGGCACGGTCTATGTATTCAGCGCGGAAGGCAAAACCCTGCGCGTCCTGGGAAAACACCTCGAAACAGTAAGCGGCTTTGATTATTCGCCCGAAAAAAATCGATTGATTTCGGGCTCCAAAGACAAATCCCTTCGCCTATGGAATTGGGAAGGCGGAGCCGACCGCACCATTGACACCCAAGGTCCTCCCATAACCAACGTATTGTTTGGCGGACAAGGCGAATGGCTGGCTTCCTATTCGGGCACCGGTTCGGAGATTAGGCTGTGGGAAACGGCATCGGGCCGCTCAAAGGCCATGCTTCCGGCCCGCCGCGGCGCGATTCTTTCAATGGCCATTTCCCCCGAAGGCCGCCGGCTTTTATCGGCCAATGCCGACCGATCCATTCAATTATGGGATATCGAACATCAAGAGCAGCGCGTGCTCACAGGGCATTCGGGCGAAATTAAAGATTTGGCTTTTGCTCCCGATGGAAAAACATTTGTATCGGTTTCCGCCGATGGAACAATAAGATCCTGGGCCGACGATCTGCCTTCCGATGAAGCCTCGCTCAGAACAGCTCTCACCGAGCTGAGTCAGGAATCCATTTTGATCGAGGGTTTTGAAAATACGATCGGAATAAAAGAAACCAAAGATACACCTGCGCCTTTAAAGCCGGCGCCCTCTTCCAATTAGGCTCGCAGCTTAGGAAAACAGCGAAACGCCGCCTCCCTGGATTGAGCCGCCACATCCGCCGCTTGGCGCCCTGTGGCCTTGGCCACGGTATAAAGAATATGCGGCAAAAAACAGGGCTCATTGCGCCAGGGCCTAGGCCGCAGGCTGCGCGGAATTAAAAAAGGAGCATCCGTTTCCAATAAAAGCCGCTCGGCGGGGATACGCCTCACCAGCTCCAGCAAATGCTTTCCGCGGCGCTCGTCGCAAATCCACCCAGTAATCCCGATAAAAAAACCAAGCTCGAGATAGGCATCCAGCTCTTTTTCATTCCCCGTAAAACAATGCACGACACCACCGGCCACATCGGCCCGCCGCTCCCGCACAATCGCCATAAAACGATCGTGAGCATCCCGCTCGTGCAAAAACAATGGCAGCTTTAACTCCAGCGCCAGATCGATTTGAGCCGCAAACCATTTTTCTTGCACGGGACGCGGAGAAAAATCCCGGTTAAAATCCAGCCCGCATTCCCCAACCGCCACCACGGAAGGCGCCGAAAGCAGGCTTCGAAGCGAATGAAGCGTCTGCTCCGAACAGTCCTTGGCATGATGGGGATGAATACCCGCCGTCGAAAACAAAAGCCCCGGCCAGCGCTCGGTCAGGGTGTGGGCCTCAAAGCTGATACGCTCGCTGGTACCCGTTACGATTAGCGGCGAAACACCTGCTTTTCGAGCCCTTTCAATGATGGCCTCCCGGTCTTGGTGAAAAGAAGCGTGGGTGAGATTCACTCCAATATCGATCAGCGCAATACCCATAAGCATCATTTATCCCACAGCTTCGATCGGTTCACAATGCCCGGCGAAAGCCCGCGGTGAAGTTTGAGCAAAAAAGCCTTCCACTGGGGCTTAATCTGTGATAGGTGCATTCTTTGTGCGTGAGTGGCGGGCGCCCGTTTGCGGTTAAACAATGAACCACCAAGGAATCATTACTGTTTTTGAGGGCGAGGCCAGTGGGCTTTGGTATCATCAAAAAGAGGGCATTATACGGCATCAGCTTAAGCGTTTTGTTTATGGGGAGGATTTCCGGAATGTACTGCGGGGCCATTTGGAGCTTATTAAAACGCATAAGCTGCATAAAATCCTATCGGATGACCGCAAAAACGGGCCGTTGACACCCGAGGATGCCGAATGGGCTCAGGCCAATTACAAGAGCCAGGTTGTCGCTTTAGGACTTCAGCATTGGGCCGTTGTGATGCCCGAACTGGTCTTGGGTCAAATGAATATGAGGCGGCGTATCAAGGCATATAGCGAGATGGGCGTCAATGCCAAAGCCTTTACCGATCCCGATGAAGCGTTTGGGTGGCTGGCCGCCCAGACTTAATTTGAATATACCAAAGAACGGCAAAATCGTTGCGCAGTATCACAAAGCCAAAGAAATAGAGCAGCGCATAAATAACCAATCCGCCCGTAAACAAGGCCAATCCATTCAATATGCGGCCCAGGCCCGTCCTCTCGCGAATCCATAGCCATGCAAGGGCTGGGACCATGAATAAGAGCGAAAACGGATTGCGAATCATTAAATACAAGGAGCATAGGGCGAGCGCAGCATAGGCGACGCTTCTCCGTGCGCCAAAATCTGGGGGCATAAAAAAGCGCGTATACAGCCTGCGGGCTCCAACGAGCATCAGCAAAAGCAGCATCAGAAAAACAGCGGCGGCAGGCCAGCGAGGATAAAAAATAGCCGGATCTTTCGCGGTCGCCGGGTAGAGGTGATACCTGTCCATCAGGCCCAGGGCTGGAAAGAGCCGAAGGCATGCGCATGGAGGAATACTTGGCCCGGCGATTTTCTCGATAGGCATAAAGAGCGCCCGCTCCAAAAAGAAGAGGCAAGACCATAAAGAGCGCATAGAGCGGAATGCCTTTGAAAATGCCCCGTCCTTCAAAAAATAGATATGGACTTGTTTCCCGCGGGAATTCCTTTAAAGCCAGCAGTTGACGAAGAAATGCCTCGCTAATTCGTCCGGATTGCCCAAGCGCCTCCGCGTCCTGAAATTCAATGCGATCGTTTGGACTATGATAAGATTGCCAGACATCTTCGATGTGATTGGAATCATAGGTGGCGGCCAAGCCCAGGGCTGGAATGCCCGAGGCGACCAGCGGCCCTCCATCCATCAATGAAATAGGCACGGCCTGGTCGAGCACTTGGAAGAGCGGATCTTTAATGACAGGCACCCAAAGCCCCGGATAGGCCCGGGCGCTCCGCTGAAAGAGATCGATAAACCAAGCAGGCGAATAGCCTCCAAATTGTCCAATCGCTTCATATCCGATTCCGCTGGACCAGCGCTTGCCTAGGTTATCCAGGGAAATACTTTGGCAAAAACCTCGGCCAGCGAGATTAAAATAGCCATGCCCGAGGCATCGTTATCGGCGCCTTGTACGGTGGCCGGAGATTGATCGTGATGGGCAATGACGGCAATTTCTCGGCTGTCTTTGCCGGCCAGCCTGCAAATGCCGTTCTGAAGCTCGACGGGCGCGCTGTAATTGATGACGGTCCATGTGTCGGTGGTGCAGGAAAGGCCGGCTTTTGAAAGGCGATCGATAAAATATTGAACGGCCTTGCGGTTGTTTTCGGTGCCGCTGTGCCTGCGTTCAAAGGGAGCGGGAGCGCAGCCTATGAAAAACGTTAAAAACGCCGCGCCCGGCAGGATTAAAACAATACCAAGCCGAGTATTCCGAGCAAAATACGCATACCAGGCCATACGCCGCCCAGGATTAAAGCAGCGATCGCGGCCACCAAACAAGAGCCATATTGGTTGCCCAATTGCTCGCGGTATTCTTTTTTGTGAATGAGAATCAGCGCTTGAATTGCGCCTACCGTTGCCGTGATGGATAGAATCCAAAATGGATTGAAAATAAGCGATACAACGGCTCCGCCCAGCGAACCAAAGCTAATTCCCCGGGCCGCCCGCACATAGCCCTCTTTAACGATATCCGAGCTTTCGCAATTCTTGCAGATGAGCTCGCCTTCCTTGGAGTAAACGGCCTTGGTTGGATCGAGCGATTGACCGCAGCGGGGACAGGGAACCATTTGAACCCAGCCTGGCTGGGCTCCGGGAGGCGCAGATTGCATGGGGTTTTCCGTGGTTAAAGGTTAAACGGAGTCCCGCCTATATCCGATCTCGAGGCATGCGTCCATCGCTTTTAACAATTCCGCGCCGCAATCTTATACATTGAACTTGTGTTGTGGCCCGCTTTGCGATTAGGGTCTTTTCCCGCTGCCGATGAAACCCAATGCCGCGCGGCCAAACGCTGCCAAAACCGATAAATACCAGCCCAAGACCGAAATCATTTATGGATTGCACGCGGGGCTTTCGGTATTTCAATGCAGGCCCGGCCAAATTGTCCGTGTTGCTTATGCATCCGAACATAAAAAAATACTCGCGCCTTTAATTCGTTTCGCCGCTGAACATAGGATTCCATGCTCGGAAATGGATTTAAATTCAATCGAGCATATTGCCAATACCAAAAACAATGAAGGCTTATGCATGGAGGTTGCGGCCCGCCGCTTTGCATCTCCATCGGAGCTTGCGGAGGCTTTAAAACAAGGGCGAGGCATTGCATTGGCGCTCGATCGCGTCCGCAATCCATACAATATCGGAGCCATTCTAAGGAGTGCGGCCTTTTTTGGAATCGATGCGGTGTTGTTGGGGGCGCCGGCGCCTCATCCCGCGCTTCCCGCCGATAGCGTGCGCGTGGCCGAGGGAGGCGCCGAACATCTGTTATTAAGCCGCACGACCGATCTCGCCGATACCCTTTCCCGGCTTCGCGCTCAGCATATTTGCGTCGTGGGCGCGGATGCCAGGGCCACATCGGCCTACAATTCATTTCAATTTAAAAAACCTACCATCGCCGTGCTCGGCCATGAACGCGAGGGGCTATCCGACAGAGTTAGAGAACAATGCGATGCATTGATATCCATTCCCGGCGCGGGCCCGGTTGAATCGCTGAATGTCGCGGTGGCGGCGGGAATTTTAACGGCGCAAATGCAAATGATGGGGCAGATCGGGAGTTCTGCTCAATCCCCTAGAAAATATAGGCAATCCAAATGAAAATAAGCATGCACCGGCACCGGAAAACCTTTTGGCTCAGCTTAACGGCTCTTTTGACTTCGCAGATTTTATTTCTATGCAGCGCCCAGGCATCCCCCAATCCGGAGCGGGGAAAAAGCCTGATTCAAGAAAAGTCCTGCCTCACCTGCCATTCGGTTGACGATACCCTGCGCAACGCGCCTCCCTTGGCGGGACTCGCGGGCAGGCAAAGGCGTATCGTGGAAGATGGCGTCACCCGCGACATTATCGCCGACGAAGCCTATATCAAGCGTTCGATTCTGCATCCCGTGGTCGAGGTCGTGGAAGGCTTTTTACCGGGCTCCATGCCTCATTTCCCCATATCGGAACAAGACGCGGACGATATGACGGCGGCCATTATGTCGTATCGCTCTCCCGGCGTATTTAGGCCCCCTGTTCCCATTTGGTGTTTATTGGGTTCGGCCTTTTTATTTGTGGCGCTTCATTTAGGGCTCTCCAGCCATCCCATCCGGAGCCGCCTGATTAAAAAACTATCCGATAAGGGCTTTCAAGGGCTGTATTCGCTGCTGGTGCTGAGCGCTTTTGTGATGGTGATTATTACCTTTCGCTCGGCGCCTTATATCGGCCTTTGGCAATCGCCCAAATGGACACGCTATTTTCCGAATGTGGTGATGCCTATTTCTTTTGTATTGCTCGTGCTTTCAATGACCACCAAAAACCCGACGACAGCGGGCCAAGAATCGGCGGCCTCAGCGGAACCCGCGGGAATTGTGAAAGTGACGCGCCATCCCATGCTATGGGGTATTTTGCTGTGGGGGCTCGCTCATCTTCCTCCCAATGGAGATGCCCGTTCGGCGATTTTATTCGGCAGCCTTTCCGTGCTCAGCCTGCTGGGCATGCTTCATATCGACGCGCGGAGAAAAAGGGCGCTGGGCGATGCTTGGACGGCCTTTGCATCGAAAACCTCGCTCATTCCCTTTGGCGCTATTCTTTCGGGCCGCGCCAAGGTGGGCCTTCTGGAAATTGGCATCGGAAAGATTTTAATTGGATTGCTGATGTATGCTATTATGATTATGGCGCATAAATCGATTTTCGGCTTATCGGCCCTCCCCTGAAAGCCTTTCGATATGAACGGCTTCGATGCCGCCTTTGGACATACCAAAGTGTCCATAACCCTTTCCAAAGCCTAATTCCCCCGAATAACCCAGCCATCCGATCACCCGTATACGTTCTTTGATTCCTCCATAACCTCTAGGCTTGTGGGGCGTCGGCGCACTCAGCCAAAGACCGGCAAATGAATTAGCGGTACGGGCACGACCGGAAGCCTTAAACACCTTCGCAAAGCGGCTGCGGCCGCGGCCACATCGCATTGTTCCGATACCCGCACGCCAATCGGATTGGAAACGCCTTTGGATGAATCCCATACCGCCGACTGAAGGGCTCCAATAAACCATAAAATGGGCGATGGATGCTCGATATGAATATCGCTGATCATATTCCGGCGCAGCATTTGAAGGGTTTTTCGTTCGGATGGATTCACCAGCGTCAAATAGCCCCGGGTATCCGCCGTGATCAGCAACACATTCGATTTGAAAATAACCGGAACGGTAGGCGGGCGTTTTTTCTTGTCCTCCGGCCAAAGCTGAGGCGTTGCCGTCCGCAAAAACATCCTCCATTCAAGAACATCCTGCTTATCTCCGGCGCCGGATTCCAAATGTTCGAGCACAGACAGCGCAAACAGCCTTGCCTCTTCGGTCTGGCCACTCTTCAATAGGCTTTGAGCATGATGATATTGACTCGCCCATTGTTCATTCATAAATAAAATATCTCCGCGCCCGCACTTTGGGATTGTGAGAATGGCAAATATCCCTGTATACAGTACATATCAAATCATGAAGCGGTTTTCAGCGCTGTTTTTTTCGGTTTTTGTTCTGTCCTGCGGCATTGCCACGCAGCCCGTTGTGTCCGAGCCTCAGAATCCGGGCCCCAATACCCAGTCCAGCGCCTCCCCTTCCACATCGCTCGAGCAGGACTGTAAAATCATCGAGCCCGAATTTATTAAAATGTCCCGCTTTATCGAGGTGATGCGCGAGGCCGATCCAGAGGCCGATCCCAATACCTTGGGGATGATCGCCGATCGGCTGGCCCGCTGGGTGGAAATGCCCGAGCCCAAATTCTTCGATGCCGAAATGCAGCGTTCGGTAAAGGCTTTTCGCGAAGGGTTTAAACGTTCGGAGCCTCAAGTCCGGGAAATGCAGCAGGCCGTCGCGCATAAAAAAATAGATGCCGCGCTTTCGCTTCAAACCAAGCTCAATACCTCGCTAAAGCAGGAAGAAGCCGTGCTTTCGGCCATTTTACCCCGCTGTAAGGTCGATCCTTATGCGCCTTACCGCAACCGGGGCAAATTGTCCTACCGCGCCGTGCAGGAAACCATTCAGCAAAGTTTTGATAAAATTCAATCGTGTTATTTGGATCGTTTAAAGAAAGATCCAAAACTCCGCGGCCAAATGACGGTGCATATGATCGTCGATCCATCGGGGAAAGTAAGCTATGCGGGCGATGCCGACAGGCCCGAGCCCAATTCTCCGCCCGTTCTTGCGCTGCCTAGTCTGGGAAAACAGCCCTTTGTGGTGTCGGGGCCTCCTCTGCCCAGCGATGAAGTCCGGACCTGTGTGGTTTCGGCCTTTAAAGAATTAACATTTCCCTCGCCCGGAGCGGGCAATGCGCTGGTCATTTATCCCATGAATTTCGAGCCTTTAAACGCGAAGTGATAGGAAGGCGCCCATAGCTATGCCCTTTGTGATTTTTGCCGCTCCGTATCTTACCCCCAACGCAATTCGCTTTATCGAATCGCTCGCCAGGCTTCCCGATATCAAGCTCGGAATTTTGTCGCAGGAGTCTTTCGATCAATTTCCAAAGCGATTGCTGGGTGGAATCGCGGCTTTTCTAACCCTTCGCGATACCATGGATGCGGCCGAGCTGAAACAGGGCGCGCTTAAGCTTTCCGATTATGTGAAAGAGCCTATTTCTAGGATGTTTGGCGCCGTGGAGCAAATACAGGTGCCTATAGCCGAAGTCAGGCGGGATTTGGGTATTGCCGGGATGAGTCCCGAGGCGGCAGCCAATTTCCGCGATAAAGCCCGGATGAAATCGATATTGCAGCAAAAGGGTTTGCCCTGTGCGCGCTATGCGACGGCCCTGTCCGAAGCCGATGTGTGGGCATTCGCAAAAAGTTCAGGTTATCCCCTGGTATTAAAGCCGCCCGCGGGCGCCGGAGCCATTTCGACCTTTAGAGCCGATTCCGAACAGCAATTGCGCGCTCAATTGGCGCAGTTAAAACCAAGCCCGGAAGCGCCTGTGCTGCTCGAGGAATTTGTGCTGGGTGACGAACATTCCTTTGAAACCGTGTCCATCGGCGGCCGGCATCTATGGCATTCGCTCACTCATTATTATCCCACACCCCTCGAAGTGCTGCGCAATCCTTGGATTCAATGGTGTGTGCTCCTTCCCCGCGAAATTGACGAGCCTCAATACGATGATATTCGCGATGCCGCTTTTCGCACCTTGGATGCGCTGGGCATGGATACCGGAATTAGCCATTTGGAATGGTTTAGGCGCGCCGATGGAAGCCTTGCGATTTCCGAAGTCGCCGCAAGGCCGCCGGGAGCGCAGTTTACCACCTTGGTTGGGTATGCCCATGAAATCGATTTTTGGTATGCCTGGGCCAAGGTGATGGTCTATGGCGTTTTCGAAGCTCCACAGCAAAGGCGTTTTGCCGCGGGTATCGCTTATCTGCGCGGGCAGGGGCCGGGGAAAATTCAATCGATTGCAGGGCTATCTCAAGTGGAGTCGGAAATAGGCCATTGGATCGTGGAGTCCAAATTGCCCGTCATCGGCCAGGAACGAAGCTCAAGCTATGAAGGCGACGGCTATTTTATTGTTAGGCATGAACATACCGAAGTCGTGCGCAAGGCATTAAACCGTATCGTTTCTACAGTGCGCATCGAATGTGCATAGGCTGTGTTATGCTCGGCGGCCATGAAAGTCATCTCTGTCTGCCCGCTGAGCACAAGCTCGCTGATCTGGCAGCCTAGGGCAGGAAGTTATGCGCTGTCGGTCGTCTGCAAAGCGACGTATGCGCTTTCGCCCGGTGAAGCCTCGCTCGCTCAAGAGCAGGAAGAAATCAACGAGTCCGACGATCATTGGAATGATGATCCCAACCGCAGTGTGCGGGCGCCCTCGGATGTAATGCCTATGAAGGCTCGGGCGGAGGTAATGGTTGTGGGCCATGCCTTCGCGCCGGGGGGTCAGGCGGTGCGTTCGCTGGCGACTCGGCTGATTGTGGGCGAGGTAGACAAAGCAATTGATGTGTATTGCGATCGTTATTTTACGCTTGAAGGCGGAATGCAGGAGGGGCAGCGCTTTACCCGGATGCCTCTTCGCTATGAGCGGGCGGCGGGCGGGCAGGGCACATGGAATCCGGTGGGGATGCGGGGCGATGTGAGGGATGCCTATGGGCGAAGGGCTTTGCCCAATCTTCAGCCGGCTGGAACGCATGTCGCGACGCCCGACGATTTTGTGGAGCCTGTGGGTTTTGGACCGATCGCGATGAACTGGCCCACGCGCGTGGATAAGGCGGGAAGGCACGCTCAGAGTTTTATGCAGGGAACATGGCGGGGACGGCCTGTGCCTGATGATTTTGATATGAGTTTTTTTAATCAGGCGCCTTGGGATCAGCAGCTCGCGGGTCTGCGGGAAAATGAGCGCATTGTCCTGGAGCATATGCATCCCGAGCATGCGCGGTTGGTGACAAGCTTGCCCGGGATAAGGCCGGCGGTGTTTGTGGATTGGGGCAGGGGAGGTGGGGCTCAGAAAGTAGCGGTGCGGGCGGATACGCTATGGATCGACACCGATCGGGCGATTGCGACGATGACCTTTCGCGCGCAGATCGCGCTCGAGAAGCCGGCGCAGGCGGGGCGGGTTGTGGTGGGGATGGATTCGCCGGGATACGAAGTGCCGTGGAGTGAATTGGAGAGACGCGTAGGGCTGAGCGATCCATCGACGGAATCGGTGATGGATGAGCTAACGGTGACGCCGGATGAAGAGCCGGTGAAGGCTTCGCCCGTACCTATGCCGGGGGGCACGCGCATCACGTCAATTCCAGCGCTGACCAAGGGCAAGAGCACGGTTTTACCCTTTGCGCAGGGAGCTTCGGGCCCGACCTCCAATGCGCCGCCTGCGCCGCCGCCTGCGCTTCCTTTTGCGCAGACGCAAAATAAACAAGGCGGAACGAGGGATGATCGGGCTGGTTCCGGGGCGCCGGGCAGTGCGCTTCCTTTTGGAAAGACATCGAGCGGACTGCCATTTGGCACAGCGTCCTCGGCAGTGCGGGCACCATCGGCGCCTTCATGGCAAGCGATCACTGAAGTATCGCAGACGCCCCAAGGAACACCTCCCAGCTCGCCCCGGCCCAATATTTCGCCGCTGCCTCCTGCGGTTGCGCGGCCTCGTCAAGATTCGGTTCCAGGGTCGGGGAGCTGGACGGCGCCCCAGCCGCCGCCCGTGGTTGCGCCGCCTGCGCCTGTGGTTGCGCCGCCTGCGCCCGTGATCACGCCTGCGGTTGTACAGCCGCCGGTGGTCCCGGTGATAACGGCAGCGCCCGCGGCAGGAAGCGACAGTCCCTGGGCATCGGGAGGAATCGCGCCTCCGCCCGCGCCTGGACGGGATGCGATAGCGGCGAATGCGGCGCCTGCGATATCGGTATCGGCGGGAGCGGTATCGTCGACAGAATCGGCGAAAGCGGGAGGCGTAGCGGGCGCATCGAACGCGGCTGCGGCGGCGACGGCGCCATGGAATTTACCGAAGCGGGATGCGAAAGCGATAGCGGCGAGCGCGGAATCTGGTCCTGGGAAGACGGCGGCGGGCGGGCGGGAAGTACTGAAGTTGTTATGGTTTGATCCCTCGGGCATGCCTCGGGTACGGGGGACGGCGCGCTGGAAGCCGGTATTGAAAGCGCTTGAAGACAAGGCGCCCGATCGGGAACTGGACGATGCGGCGAAGGAGCCTCAAGAGGTCGAAGATAGGCGGGAAGTCTTTGAGATTTTGGTACATGGCGAGCGTACCGATCTCAAAGGCGTAGCGAGTGCGGCGGAGGACGCGATAAGGGACGACGGGAAGTACATACCGCCGCTGGTATTATTGGCAGGGGAGATGGAATTTCCCTTTGACGAGATGGAAAGTTTAAGGGCAGCGATATCGACGGCATCTCCCTTGATAACGCAGCCTGATGAAAACCTGAGGGCGGCGGTGACGGCAGGGAAAGAATTCTTGACGACGCCGGGCTTAATTGCATCGCCGTCGGTATCGGAAGGCTTGCTGAACCGGATAAGGGAAGCCTTTGTAAAAGAGAAGAAGGGTTTGGCCCCGGATTATTTAGATACGCAGATAGAGCGGGCGCTCTTGGCAGGGCGTTATTATCAGAAGCGGGAAGTTCTGGGCGGAAAGCATTTACGCTTTTTAATGCGGTCGGTTGGAGAACAGGATTCGCTGCTTGGATATATCGACGAGGACGTGGCGAAGAAGCTGCCGATGTTCAAGCGATTTTCGGTGCGGCTGATTGCCGAGGTGCATTTGGTCGAGGATCAATACGAAACGCATCCTCAATCGCTACGGGTGATTGCGATAGGGCGAATCAGCGGGGTGGCGACTGCGGCGCCCGTATGAGGGAGTTTTGGTATTAAGCGTCCTGCGCTCGGATTTGGGCCGTACATTTTGTGCTGTCGGCGCCCGATGAGACGGAGAGGGCCGTACAAAAGCTGCAGTCGGTGTTTGGCGCCCGGAGCTAGGCCGTACATTTTGTGCAGTCGGCGCCCGGCGCCCGGAGCAGGGCCGTACATTTTATGCAGTCGGCGCCCTGCGCTCGGAGCAGGGCCGTACATTTTATGCAGTCGGCGCCCTGCGCTCGGAGCAGGGCCG
>CAZICM010000104.1:0-938 GCA_964537685.1 uncultured Polyangiaceae bacterium | reverse complement strand
TACATTTTATGCAGTCGGCGCCTGCTGAGACGGAGCCGGCCGTACATTTTGTGCTGACGGCCCCCTAATGCTCATGGTCGGCCTGTACATTCAGCCTTCGATGCCTCCGCGGCACAGAAATGTACGCCTTTCCCATGAAAAGAGGTGACGGCCCGCGCCAAGCCTTGTGCATCGGACAATCGAACGTGTCCACGGAGGCCATGGGCGAAATGCTATAGTCCAGCCATCACCGGCACACCGGAAGGCGCTTCCGCGTTAAACCGTAATGGTTCGCCCAGCGTGCCTTCGCAATATACTTCGTCGATATCCCGGAATAAATCTTCGCTCTGCTTCGGTGTGCACATCGGTAAAAACATCCGCCATACCCATGGATCATAAAAGCGAAAATAGACCCGGTCGCTCCGCTCGCCCAGTTCCGCCATTAAAAAGCGCCTAAAATGCCGGCGAACTTCTGTTGGCGCTTTGCCGCTTGTGCAATACAACCCCCACCGCTTTCCCCATCCCTCCAAAACCAAACACGATAACAAACGCGAATCCGCCGAAAGCGGCCCCACAATATAGGGTGCTACGTCTTCGTAGGCTTGCCCCTCGGTTCCCTCATAAAGCGAACGATGCTGCTCTACAGCCTCGCGCAGCAATATCAAGATGCGTTCGTCCCGCGCCGCATCCAATATCGCATAGAGCGGCCGCGCTTTCGCTATCCCCTGTAAATACCGGTGCGCTTCTTCCGCCGATCGCTTCGCCGCTTGTTTTAATTCTATTTCATGAACCGATAGCTCGACCGTTTCGTCGTCGCTGGGTTCTTCATCCCCATCCTCGATAGGCGCCTTGGTATTACCTTCGATATAGATTAGAAAATCTGTCTCTCCAGCGTGTATCCATCCCCCATGCCGTACAGTCGCCTCTTTGCCTATCTTTTCGCCGTGAAGCTCGGTCCC
>CAZICM010000103.1:0-17938 GCA_964537685.1 uncultured Polyangiaceae bacterium | reverse complement strand
CACCCGCCCCGGATGCTTATTTTGCGGGCGGGTGTGTGAGCTATTGAAGGAGGGCGGCTTTGTCTTTAGCGCCGAGGAAATTACCGATACTGCCCAGCAGGAAGAGCTTTCGCGGCGATATAACGCGGTATCGTTTCCAATCGTTGTGGCGGGTTCGATCTATTTAGGAGGCTATGCTCATATATTGAACTTAGCCTCGCATGGCAGGTTGAACGAGCTGGTGAACACCGAGTCCGGGCCGCCGTCGGGGCGCCTGCAGCGCTCTCAGCCCGGAACATCACCGCGCCCTATTTCATGGACCTCGCAAATGGATGCGCTGAAGGGGATTGTAAAAAAAACCTAGCCAGCGATTAAAGAGGCGAAGTTACACTACAAAAATCGGCGTTTTTCGTCGAGCCGTCCGAAAGCTTTACCTGATACAAAAGACCTTCGAACATCACCTTGGCCACCGTGGCCGGCACAAAACCAGCCGTTCCCGTGGGCACCGCCCACACTTTATCGCCCGCTTTATAGATTTTCACCACATCCATCGCCTTGACTTGAGCCGCCGGCACCCGTGTGGCGCCTTCGAGCCAAGCCGTTTTGTCGTCCTTGTAGACCAGTCCGCCCAATTGCCACTTGCTATCTTTAGGATCGCTCTGATACGCCACCCGCGCCCCAAAATCGAGCTTCGCTTCGAGCACGAGCACCTCGTCGGGCTTCACGGATTTATCGCCTTTTTCCGTGTCCCCTGTCATCATCGATATCTTGACCTCGGTATCCGAAGCGCTAATGACCCGCGCACAGGCCATACCGCCTTCATCGGGTATCAATACGGCCGCGCCTTTCTTTAAACCTTTCACAGGCTCGGCCGGCTTGGTATAGGCGCCGGGAATCGCAAATATCGTCGTTTCACCGGGCTCTTTAAAATAATTCTTTGTGCCTTCGGTCTTGACAAATTCATATAAACCAATGGTCCACGATTCTGCGGGACCCAGCGAAAAGGCTCGTTTGGTTGGAATTGCCACCGCCTTGCCAGGATCGTCTCCCGCAAAAGGAGCTCCCGTGCCCGCCGATTCACTCTTGCCCGCGTTTGGACCGCCCGCCATTCGCCGCTCGCCCGCTTTTGGATCGGTGGGAGCCGCCGCGCTTTCCGCCGCTTTTGCGGAGGGGCTATCCGCAGGCGAAACAACCGCGGATTCGACAGGATTGGCGCTTCCACCCTCCGGTGTTTTTACACCGTCTTGGCCTCCATTTCCTGTTCCGCACGCGCAAAGCGCAAAGGCAGGCAGTACAGCCGCAGCCCAATCACCCAAAGAAAGACCAAAAATTCGCACGGAGGTTCTCATTGTGTTCATAGACGCTTTATCATCAAAGGACGGCTCGTTTTCTTAAAAAATATCTGCTCTCTTTGCGCTGAACACCAGCCTGGAGCGGGGCAGAAACTCGATGGTTACGCGCTCGCCTTCTTTGTATCCGGCAAAGATCGGCCCCCGGGCCAAGAGTTTTTGCTTATCGCCTTCCAATTTAATCCAGCTTATGGTTTCGCCGTGCGCGTTCTCGTGATGCTCTAGATGCGTGAGCGGGGCCGTGCGCTTGTGCTTTAGACCGGCCTTTAAATCTTCCTCCATCCGCCTGACCAGCCGGAAACCAAAATAGTCGATCATCAAGACCATTACGACAATTCCCGCTACGATAGCCAGCCCATACAAAAACCTGTCTTCGGGCGCACAATCGAGCATACTGATGATTTGGCTGACCACAAAAGCAAGGCCCGCTCCGCCGACGATCAGCGCATAGGTGCTGCCGATTTTCTTTCGCTGCGACAGGAGCCGCTCGGCCAAGGCCCGATCGGTATCGCTTAAGACCATCGAGGAAGGTGATGTGATGAATTCAGAGGTTTTCACGCTGGCCATATAGCGTATTGAAGGGGTAGGCCATTGACAACAAAAAGATGAAGCGGGCTGTGTATTTGTGATATGCAGCGGCAGACATCATGCGTATCCGTTCCGTGTTGGTCCGCGCGGGCTTGGCTTTGCTTTGGCTTTCGGCGTGTGGAAAAGGCAAAAGCGAAGGCGATCTTCCGGCGGTGGCTCCTGTTTCGTCTTCGGTTCAAGCGCGGCCCTCGGCATCCAGCCCGTTGGTTCCCGCCGATTCGGCAATGCCAGGCCCTGTGGTGCCCGAAGGCAAGCCTACACTGACCGTAAGCGAACACGAGCTTGCGTTAACGCTGGTGCTTGGCAATCCCGCGAAACCCGAAGCGCTTCAGGATATGATGCGGGTGTTTGCGGTGGGCGGGGTGATGGTCGTAACGCCTTTCTTTTGGTATCTCGAAGGCGGAGCGCTTTTGGCTGTTAAAGATTTTGCCTATGATTTTAAGGGCAATGATTACCGCAATGAGCCTACAGATGTGAATTGGATCATCCCAGTGAGTGTGATGGGCCGCTTTCCTGGTGATTTATGGGTGGACGCCAAGACCAATACCGGATGGGTGGCGCCCCGGGCGGGATATCCTATCGATGCCCGTTTTCAATATCAGCGGCTCTATGGTCATTTTGGGCGTATCAAGGATTTTCCTATAGCGGCGGCGCCTTGGGGGGCGCACCGCACGCTGGCTTATATTCAGCCCGGCGTATTTAAACTTGCTATCCCGGCCAAAGGAAAGCTGGCGGAACTGCCGAAGCAGGCGGCGGGTCAGAAGGCCGAGGTTCGGTTGCGCGGTATGGCGATGGCCACGCTCAAGGAAGGGGATGTGTTCTTGGCGGGTGTGGACCGGGATAGCGGGGATAAGCTGGCCGTGGAGCGTTGGGACAAAGACGGCGGTGATGGCCAAGCCCTTGTAAATAGCCGTATTGTGCCTTTACCCGCTCCGGCGGGCGAGCCTCAGCGGGTATGGATTTTTGCTGCGGAACCGACGGCGTATGTATTGGCCAATTATGATGAGCGGGCGTTTTTGGCGGAGCTGTCAAAAGATGGGTCGCGGGAGATAGCGCTTCCGGTGGATCGGATTGAAGAAGCGCATATGGCGGCGGATGGAACGCTGTTTATTCATGGGCGGGGTTCGCTTTATCGCTATGATGGCCGGAGCGTATTCAGCAAGGCCAAGGCGCCTGGGCCTATACATTTAAAGAGGCCGCTGGGTTTATTTGGGCAGAGCAGGGATACCGTTTATATTGCGGTGGAATACCGGGAGGCGGGTATTTTATTATCGACCAGGCCGGATATCCTTCAAACGCCCGAGGATGTGGGCTGGACGCCTCCCTCGGAGCTTCCTCCTGAAGAAGTTCCGGCTCCCTCGGCGCAGGCATCGGCGGGCGCGGCGCCCAAGAGTTCGGCCGATGCGCTGGAAACCCATCAAAAATTGTTATCGGTATTTGCTCCCATGCTGGGAACGGAAGCCGGCTGTCCAACGCCTTTTGTGGTCTTTTTTGCGGTATCCAGCGTGACGCCCAAGGATTTTAAATTTCCTCAAACCCAATCGATCTTAAAAGACTTTGGCGCCAAGGCCAAAATTAAAGCTTTGGATTTTAGCCATAAGAGCCAGCGCTATGTGGGGGCCCGCGCCAACGATACCAAAACGGCCGAGGCTTTGGTTGGGCATTGGAATGAAAGGGACAAAAAAAGTCCCGCGCGCCCTGTTTGCTTTGAAGCACCGGTGGGCGCGCGGGAGTTAAGTTTCTAATTCAGTTTTGCTTGAAAACCTACTGGGCCGGAGGCGCCTTCGGCTTCCTGTCCTGAATCACAAACTGCACGCGCCGGTTCTTCTGGCGGCCCGCATCGGTATCGTTGGTATCAATGGGCTGATTCGGACCATATCCCTTGGCCGTCATGCGCCCTGCATCAATACCCCGCTTGGCCAGTGCCTTCATGACCGACTCCGCGCGGTTCTGCGATAGCTTCTCATTGAGCTTCGCCGAACCCTTGTTGTCGGTATGGCCCTGTACCTCGAGCTTGAGAATTTCCGGGTGCTCCTTCAGCACGCCCGCTACCTCATCCAGGAGCGGATTCGATACCGGCTTGATCGTCGCCTTGTTGGTATCGAATTGAACCTGCTGAAGAATGATGATCTCCTTTTCTGTTACGCGTACCGCCGTCGGACAGCCATTCTTTGTGGGATCGTCATTCGGCTTGCCCTTTTCGTTGGGGCATGCGTCTTTATCGTCCCGGATGGTGTCGCCGTCCGTATCCCCTGGGCAGCCATTGGTCTTGGGATCGCTGGTCTTTACGCCGGGGATATCGGGACAGGCATCGTCCTTGTCGGCAATGGTGTCGCCGTCTTTATCAGGCGGACAGCCGTTCTTCTTGGGATCGTCATTCTTTTCGCCGGGTACATCCGGACAAGCATCGTCTTTGTCGTAAATCTTATCCTCGTCTTTGTCGCCCGGACACCCATTCTTCTTGGGATCGTCGTTCTTTTCGCCGGGCTCGTCGGGACAAGCATCGTCCTTATCGATAATGGTGTCGCCGTCTTTGTCGGGCGGACAGCCGTTCTTCTTCGGATCGTCGTTCTTTACGCCCGGAACGTCAACGCAAGCATCGTCTTTGTCGGCGATCTTGTCTCCGTCCTTATCCTTCATCTCCGGGCAGCCGTTCTTCTTCGGGTCCTCGCTCGCTACGCCGGCCTCCGATAAACAGGCATCGTCGCTATCGCAGACTTTATCGCCGTCGGTATCTTTGCAGGCCGCCGCAGGCACAGGCACATAAGCCGCCATCGCCACCACGCGCAGATCGGGCGTTCCAATGCCGCGCGCTAGGCCCGGCGCTATGCCCAAACCCACTTCCACCAAACGGTGAACCCGGTACTTGGCATCGACCATCAGTTCAAAGTTGGTATTACGCGATGTGGCGTCGGTGAGCACCGTCGCAAAGCTTATTTCGCCGCCCACTTGCAAGGCCCGCGAATCCCCAAGCATATATCCAGCGCCCGCCGAGCCCTGAAACATCATGCCCTGCGAGGCATTGGCAATCCTTGTGTCTTGGCGGAATTCAGGGCCAATCGCCGCCGAATATACCAAGCGATTCAAATAGCCGCCCACCATCACCTGAGGCAGGCCGCGCACCGTTCCATCGCCCACGAAAGAGCCAGGATCGCCGTTGCCCGTCGGAAACCAGATATAACCGCCGACCGCCAATTGAAAGGCATCCGTGCCTTGGCCCAACACCCGCCCGCGTACCCCCAGCCTTAAATCGCTAAGCTGAAAGCCGTCCGGCGATATAAACTCGGAACTGTCAACCTTTGGGCTATCGCCGCTCTGATAGAGCGCCAAAGGTAAATCGATATTCACGCCCAGCCGCTCCCATAACTCGAGCGTCGCATTGACGTGCGCGAACATCTGATTCCCGACAATGCTCGCTATCTTCTCGCTTCCGCCGTCGTCCGTCAGGCGCCTCAGCACCAGCGGATCGTGGGCGTAGTTAAAGAGCAGCATCGCCGCGAAATTCATGTGCCCCGTCACAAAGGGCGACGGAACGCCAAATAGCCTGTCACCTGCCGGCGCCGGGTTAAAACGGTTAAGCGCGATGGCCGGCTGAATATTCTGAGGCTCATCCTGGGCTAGCGATGGAGCGGAAATCGATGCCAGGGCGCTGAATGCAGCGACCGACAGATAGCGTGAAAACCGATAGCTTCGCATAATCAAAACACCTTTAATATTTTTCTCTCGACATCCCACCCGCGCTTTCCTTCACACCTCGGGCGATCGCATCCTGCTGGAGGATCGCCCAGGGCGTGAAGGAGAAGCGCGAGGGGCGGGGGACTAGGCTTTAGCGGGCCTTCCTGCGCCGGAGCGAGCTCAGGCCAAGGAACGCCAGCACCGCGGCAAAGAGCCCGCCGCTGTTGTCATTGCCGCTCGCATTGCAGCCGCCCGACGCAAAGATCGAATCGTCCAGCCGATCGCAGGCATCGCCCAGGCCATCCTTGTCCTTGTCTTCTTGCTTGTCGTTCGGGTCGAAGGGGCAGTTGTCGACATCGTTGAGCACCATGTCGTTGTCCAGATCCAAATCGTTCTGGTCATCGCATACGTCGCCCAGGCCGTCGGCATCTTCATCCGCCTGATCGGCATTCGGCGAGATCGGGCAGTTGTCTTCGGTGTTGGCAACGCCATCGGCATCGATGTCGTTGTTGTCAACGCCGTCGCACACATCGCCGACCTTATCGCCGTCTGCGTCCGCTTGATCGGTGTTGGCGATAAACGGACAGTTATCCGCGTCGTTTAGCACCGTGTCGTTGTCGACATCGCGATCATCCTGGGCATCGCAGGCATCGCCCAGACCGTCGCCGTCCACGTCTTCCTGCATCGGATTCGGCGTGAAATCGCAGTTATCCGCGTCATTCTGCACGCCGTCGCCATCCACATCGAGGCCGTCGGTCGAGTCGCATACATCGCCGAAGCCATCGCCGTCCGTGTCTTCCTGGCCGCTGTTGGCATTGAAGGGGCAATTGTCGGCATTGTTCAGCACGCCGTCGTTGTCCACATCCAGATCATTCTGCGGATCGCACACATCGCCCAAGCCGTCATTGTCGGTGTCGGTTTGGTTGGTGTTTGAATCGAAGGGACAGTTATCCGCATCGTTGTCAACCGTATCGCCGTCGAGATCCGTATTGTCCTGCGGATCGCAGGCATCGCCCATTCCATCGCCGTCTGAATCGGCTTGGTTGTTGTTGGCAACGCCAATGCAGTTATCGATCGTGTTCAGCACGCCGTCGCCGTCGATGTCGAGATCGTTCTTCAAATCGCAGGCATCGCCTTGGCCATCGCTGTCAATGTCTTCCTGAGCCGGGTTCGCATCGAAGGGGCAGTTATCGATATTGTTTAGAATGCCGTCGCCATCGTCGTCCAAATCGTTCTTTGGATCGCAGGCATTGCCGAGTCCATCCTGATCCGTGTCTTCCTGAGCCGGATTCGCAATGAAGGGGCAGTTATCGATCGTGTTCAGCACGCCATCGCCGTCGAAATCCAAATCGTTCTTTGGATCGCAGGCATCGCCCATTCCGTCGCCGTCGATGTCTTCCTGCCCGGAATTCTGCACGAAGGGGCAGTTGTCGTTGGCATTCAGAATGCCATCGAAATCGAGATCGTTGTTGACCGTGGGCAGTGTGCAGTCGTCTTCACAGCCATCGCCGCTGACCGTATTGCCGTCGTCGCACTGCTCGGTGCCGCCGACCACGCCGTCGCCGCACACGCAGCTCTGGCCGCAGATTGAAGCGACTTCACTGATACAGATGTTGTCCCAGCTTCCGGCTGCGGCGTCGCAGCAGAAGGCGTCTGCGGCACAGATATCGACCACGCATTGACCGCAGGTGGTGGGATCGGGATCGAGAGCCACGCCGGTCACGCAGATATCGTGGGCGCACGAGCCGGGGCAGGGCGTTCCGCAGATTGAACCGACTTCGTTGACGCAAATGTTGTCCCAGCTTCCGGCTGCGGGGTCGCAGCAGAAGGCATCCGCGGCACAGATTTGGCTGACACAAGGATCGCAGGCCGGATCGAGCGCAACACCGGTCATGCAGATATCGTGGGCGCACACGCCGCCTTCAAGCTGGCAGGTCGCGCTGCATCCATCGCCGCTTGCCGTATTGCCGTCGTCGCACTGCTCGCCGGCATCGAGATTGCCATCGCCGCAGACGCCGCCTTCAAGCTGACAGGTCGCGCTACATCCATCGCCGCTTGCCGTATTGCCGTCGTCGCACTGCTCGGCGCCGCCGACCACACCATCACCACATACGCAGTTCTGGCCGCAGATTGAAGCGACTTCACTGATACAGATGTTGTCCCAGCTTCCGGCTGCGGCGTCGCAGCAGAAGGCGTCTGCGGCACAGATATCGACCACGCATTGACCGCAGGTGGTGGGATCGGGATCGAGAGCCACGCCGGTCACGCAGATATCGTGGGCGCACGAGCTGGGGCAGGGCGTTCCGCAGATTGAACCGACTTCACTGATACAGATGTTGTCCCAGCTTCCGGCTGCGGCGTCGCAGCAGAAGGCGTCTGCGGCACAGATATCGACCACGCATTGACCGCAGGTGGTGGGATCGGGATCGAGAGCCACGCCGGTCACGCAGATATCGTGGGCGCACGAGCTGGGGCAGGGCGTTCCGCAGATTGAACCGACTTCACTGATACAGATGTTGTCCCAGCTTCCGGCTGCGGCGTCGCAGCAGAAGGCGTCTGCGGCGCAGATTTGGCTGACACAAGGATCGCAGGCCGGATCGAGAGCCACGCCGATCACGCAGAGAGGGTGGGCGCACACGCCGCCTAACTGACAGGTGTTGGGGCAGGCATCGGCGTTGTTTAAATTGCCATCGTCGCAGTCCTCGCCGGCATCGACGATGCCATTACCGCAGGGGCAGGTCACGCCGCATTCCGCGGTAACTTGGCCCGCACAGATGTTGTCCCAAGCCGTGCTGCAGCAGAAGGCGTCCGCGGCGCAGACAGCATTGCCGCACTGCTGCGGACATGTCGGATCCGCGGGATCGAAAGGAACCGCGTTGGTCGCACAAATATCTACCGCGCACGCATGAGCGGGCGACGCATAAACCAAGGGCGCAACGAGCGCCGCCATCGCGGTGAGCATCGTCAAACCGCTTAAAGACTTAGGGAGTTTGCGTTTCATGATTGTCTCCAGACAACGGAACGTAAAATAAAAAACCTATTTGCTGGGCGCCTTTTGCCAGGGTGGGCCAAGAAGGGGAAGAAAAAAATGCAGGGCGTTCATTTTCGTTGGAAGGCTCGGCTGGAGATGTTTGTTAGAGGACATTTTTGCCTTGACGCATCGGAGGGAACGGGGCATCGGACGCCGGCCGGGCATTTATTTGGGCGAGGAACAACCGCTGTTCGATATTGTGGGGATAAGATGCTTGGGTATTGAATTAATCGAGATTATTTCCCTTTGGGTTCGCTTCCCGGAATCCCCGGCACAACGCTGCCGCCGAAGCCAGACGCCACGCCATAACACCCTCGAGTTCCGTGTATATAGGGGTTTGCGCTGCAAGTAGGGTCTTGGTTATCAAGTCCAGCGTGCCAAACAGTTTCCCCGGTCGCAAATTCCATCTCCACATTCCTTATCGTTTGAGCATTGGCGCTTAGGCGTATTCTTCGACCATACCCGCTCAGGGCAATCCTCAAGGAGGGCCTTATCCTGAGGAGATAAGGGTGTCGTTCTCGATTCGGATGCCATGGGCAGCGCAACACGTCCATTTCCCTTTGCTTCATCCCCTGACGCGCAAGAGAGAACCGCTCCGAGTAGCAGCCAAACAGGGCTGCTGTTTAGCCGCCGGGATATCTGTTTAATTTGAATATTCATGGCCAAATGCATCCTGAATTCTTTCCGCCTGGGCCTCCGAGAAGCATGAGGCGGCTGTTCGTTGGCGGACCTACATACATATCTCACTACGCGCATATTCTAGGTGCTTTTGGGAAGGCAAGCCCTGGGAGGAGCGAGGTAGGTTTTTATCTCTCCTCATCCAGCCACTTTAAGGCCGCCTCCTCGCTCTCGCACATCCGGACCTTCATGGCATTTCCTCCAATTCGAACCATAAAATTAATCGCCGCCCTTACGATGGAACTCGTTACCACCGTTGCCAGCCTGTCATAATAGGGTTCGAAATCTTTTGTAAAGACCCGCTGGCTCTCCGCCGAATACTTCGTATCCTTCGCCACCACGCTCAGCAGACAAGGCTTGGGCTCTCCCCGATTCATCTGCTTTAGCCGCTCCAGCATCACCCTCGCATCATCCCCGCTTACCTGGCCGCCCACTTCGCTATAAAGCACATCCCGGCCTCCGGGGGTTTTGCGCTCCTCCAGCTTCATGCTCATCGCGTCCTGCCTTTCATCGCTAAATGCGCCTGGACAATATCATCGCTATCGCATCCGCTGTTTTCGCCGCTATCGGTATCTCACGCAAATCTGTATTCAGATCTATCAGCGAACGCGATAGCTCAGGCCCTATGCCCGATAACATACAGCGCGCCCCCAATAGCTTTATTGTATGGGCCGCCGATATAAAAAACTGCGCCGTCTCCATATCAGGCTCGTCCACACCCGTTAAATCCAATATCACATAACCTGCCCGCTCATTCACAATGGTCCGCAGCACAGCCTCTAAAATGGCCCCGCGCCGCTCGGCATTTACGGGACCGATAATAGGCAGCGCCATGATACCCGGCCATACCTTTAAAATGGGAGTTGACAATAGCCTGAGCAGCCGGCGCTGCTGTTCGGCCAGGCGTTCATTCTGCTGGGTTAGCTCGTCCTGCTGTTTCTCTTGCAGGCTCCGGGCAAGCGACAGCTCCTCTAAAACCAAATTGATGGCCATTTCGACTTCAAGCAGCAAATCGCTGCGTTCGTCGACTTGAATGCGCTCGTCGTAGTTCCCTCTCACAATCTCTGCTAGCACATTGAGGATACGCTCAAAGCGCGCGGTATCCGATGCCTGCTGGATTGCATTGCTGGGCTCGGTCATGCTGGCCTCGCTTTTTTAGATCGCTAAGCTTGAGCGCCGTACCCGTCTGCCGTCAAGTCCATCCATAGGGGGTTTTATTTCTTTACTGCGGGCTTTTTGCTTAAGGAAAGGAGAGTCCCATCACAAACTCGGTCCAGCGGGTTTCAAAGGCGGCCATATCTTTTTCGCCGAGGGTACGGACCAGCGTTTGATAACCGGTTGGATCGGTTTCGCGGTTTTCATAGAAGCTGTGATAGAAGCGCAAGAGCAGCCCCCGCTCTTGAAGGTAATACAACAGATAGCGTGAAGCGGCGTAATGCACATCCGAATTTTCGCCGTAGAAGGCATAATCATTGAGCGAAGTAAGCGTGGAAAAAGAAGGCACGCGGGCATCGGAGATAGCGGCTTTGAGTCCCCTGAGCCTCCAATTGGTGTTTCCAACGATATGCCCGTCCCGTTCGTCGGATTGTTCATAGAGCGACCCCAGACCCTCGTTCAGCCAGGGCGGCGCATTGGGAAAATTGGCTTCAACATAGGGATGCACAATTTCATGAACGAGGGTTCCGCCGCCCGTCCGTATATTCATATACAGGGCGCTGTTTTCGCGGGAATAGAATCCATAAGGCGTCGTGGGCTTTTTGCCGGTGAGGGCATAGACATAAGCTTCATAGGTATCGGCGCTGTTAAATAGCCAGATATCGAGGATGTGCTTGGGATCTTCCTTAAAAAAATCCTGTTTTAATTTTTGAACGGTCCACCGCACGATTTTTTCGGCATCGTGCCTGACATGTTTTTCCTCGCCGTTTCCAATGACAACAAAGGGCGGCTCGATAACAATATGAAACTCTTCTTTTAAGCGCTTGATTTTAGGTTTGAGCGCGGCGATATGCTGCTGGTAATCCTCGGGGACCGCGGGATTGGCCGAAGAGAAAAAGGTGCTTTGGGTTTTTTGCTTGGGGCTTTCGTTGGCGCAGCCGGGGACGAACAAGGCTAGAATTGCGGGAATAAAAAGGGCGGGGCGCATAAGGAAGGAGAGACAGCGGAGGGTGGGTATTGTTTCACCGAGGCTTATCCGGCTAAGAAAAAAAGCGCCGCAGCCCTGTTTCGCCCGGGAAAACCGTTAATCGTCGTCGCGATCGCCTCCCTGTTTGCCTTCTCCTTTTCCGGAGCCTCCTTCGCCGCCGAAGGTTTTGGTGAGGCCATTGACAAACACCTGTGTCTCTTGGGCGCTTAAAATAGCATCCCGATGAGTAACGGTATAAATCGCCATGGGCATTTCGCCTTTGCGGACGGCTTTTGCGGCCTCGTCCGCTTCACCTTGGCTGCCGGGAGGGGCGGAAATATTAAATTCGGAGCGGCCCACATCGACATCGCGCTGCACAAGCCAGGATACCGGTGCAATATGGCTATACCAGGGCCATACCGTTCGATGGCTATGGCAATCGGCGCAGGCTTTATCGAAAGTGGCTTTGGTTTCTGGGCTGTCCCAGGCCGGTTCCGAGGCGATGGGTGGGTTTTGGTGGGCCCTGCCATAAGGGATAAATTGGGCAATTAAGAAGGCAATGCCGAGCGCCATAGCGATACGGCGCGGGAGTTTTGAAGCGGTTTTGGGGGCAGGGTTGGGTTTGGGTGCTGGTTCTGGGATGTCGTTCATGCGGCTGAGTGTAAGACTCGCCGATTCGGTGGGCAAGGTATTTTTTTGTTTACGTTCGAAACGCTCTTCCCTTGACGGTGGGATCGTCTTTTCGGAAGATGATGGTAAAGAGGACAAAGAAGAGCCAGATAGCGGCCAAGTGATAGAGCATATAGGCGCCGCCTTTTTGGCCATAGTTTTCAAAGAGGCGGCCCGAGATGGTGGGGCCGATGAGCATGCCGGCGGCATAGGAAGCATTGTAGAGGCCATTGGCGCGGCTATAATCCGCATGGGAAACGATCAATCCCTGGAGGGCGAGGCTGACGGGCGAAATAGAGGCGAGGGTACAGCCTGCGATAAACACGGCAATGCTCATAATCACAAAGGAATCGAGCCAGACAAAGCCCAGGACCATACACATTCCGATAGCGGCGAGGGTGCGCATGGTGCGCAGGTGTCCATAGGTATCGCCGAGGCGGCCCGCGATATTGGAGAAGAGAAGCATGCCTACGGCGAAGAAGGCGGGGACGATAATGGTATTGTCTTTGGAGATTCCTTTCATTTTCATGAGATACAGAGGGAGGAAGATAACGAGGGAGGCTTGGAAGTAGCCATAGGAGAAAGTGCCGAGGCAAGAGATTTTAATTTGAAGAAAGAGGGATTTGATAGGGGAAGGCGCTTGGTCTTGGGGGCTTTCGGCGGGGTGGTTTTCGGGGGGGCGGGTGCTGATGCGATCGAGAAAGACGATAACGATTAAAGCGGCGGCGACAGCGAAGCCCGAAGCGAAGAAGAAGGCCGTCCAGATGGGGAAGTAAGCGATAATGACTTTGGCAAGGAGAGGGCCGGAGATATACCCGCTGGCGAGGGTGACGGCATAAATACTCATCACAAAGCCTTTAAAGCGGATATCGGAACGGATTAAGAGAATCGTTTCACAGCTTACCCAAATACCTACGGAGAAGGCGCCGTCGAGGCCGCGGATCAAGGCGGTTGCGGGATAGGAAGGCATCAGGGGGAAGAGGCCGGCGACCGTGGCATAACCGAGGAGAGAAGCGATAAGGGTGGCCTTTGCGGAGAGAGTTCTAATGATATTGGCCATAGGCATGGAGAGGGCGATAATACCTATGGCAAACCACGAGGCCATATAGCCGATTTGAGCATTGCTATAGCCTTTTGAATCGAGAAAGATGGACGTGAGGCCGATGGAGATTCCATAACCCATGCCAAGCACGAGTGTGGCGATATAGACCACCCAGATATTTTTATCCTGGATTCGTTTTTCGTTGTTCACGGGCGGGACTGTCGGCGGTTTTAAATCGATTGTCAACCGTTTGTGGCCGGGTGTTGGCCTTTCATTGAAACACTCTCCTTGACAAGCCTACAGCTTTCGGGTGTCTTGTCTGTATTCCGCACCGGATTCCAGCTCTCCTTCACTTTCTCCGCCGCCGCCCCCAGCCTTCGGGCGGCGCGTTCCTTCCAACCCTCGATGCTTTGCGGGGTATCGCCGTACTCGCCGTCTTTATCCAGCACCTAGGCGACACCCATCTTCCCTTCGTTACCAACGCCATTCACACAAGCACACCCGCTTGGCTCGCCCCCTGGATGCTCACCGTCCTCCATCACGCCCATTGGGGGGTCGACCTTTTCTTTGTGCTATCCGGCTTCTCGCTCAGCCAGCCTTGGCTCGCCCGCATCTCCAAGGAGCCAGCCACTTCGGAAACGCTCTCTTCTTGGCGCGCGTCCTTCTTTATCCGCCGCGCCGCCCGCATCTATCCCGGCTATCTCGCCGCGCTCACGCTCGTTATCGTTGCCGTGCCAGCCGTCCGCCATCACCCTTCGTTTCCAACGACCCTCGCCGCGCACCTGACTTTGTTGCAAGGCTATAGCTCGCCCGGCAGCTTCGCTATCATCGGTGCCGCCTGGTCCCTCTCGACCGAAGCAAGCTTCTATTTGGTATGGCCCTTCCTCGCCCCGCGCATCCTCACACGGCGCCCCTCCTTGCGACCATGGCTCCTTGGCGCCGCTCTTGTCGTAAGCGCCTGGCTTCTGCGAGGGATATTTCACGAACTCGCCCCACTCACAGCCGCCCCCGGCACCTTCCTTGAAGCATCCCAGCGCCGATGGGCCCCATGCCGAATCGACCAGTTTATCCTGGGTGCACTCGCCGCCGCCCTTCACGCGCGCATGGTGGCGGGCATCTCCCCAAAACAAAGATCTGGGATATCGATGGCGCTGGTTCTTCTCGCCGTCCTTGCGCTTCCTCCCTTTTTCTTCCTCGAAGGCTCCTTCTATGGCACAAAGCTGGGCTCCTGGCCCTACGCCCTTATTTCTCTTGCGACAACGGCCCTTGTTCTTGGAGCGGCCCTATGCCCCGAATCGGTCGCGCGATGGCTATTTCCCGCGCCGCTTCGCGCGGTGGGCCTTGTCAGCTATGGAGTCTTTTTAAATCACCAGCTTGCGCTTGGAGCCACGGCCCCCATTGCAGGGCCGCCCGGTTCATGGAGCGTCATGGGACTGCATACCGCGCTCGCATTGGGATTGTCCTTGCTGCTCGCATGGGTGTCATGGGTGTTTATAGAGCGGCCGGCGATGGAGTGGGCAGCCTCGAGAACGAAGCATCGGAGGCGCTAAAACGTTCGACAAGGCAGAACCTTCAACGCAGCTCAAACGCCCCCACCATCACGCTATGCTCCCTCACCTCCAGGCCCCCCGCCTCCCGTATAGGCACCCGCGATCGATCGCCCGATACATGCCACAGCCCAACGCTCATCCTCCAAGACCCAGAAACATGCTGGCCCAGCTTCACCGAAAAGGCATCCCGAATCACCTGGCCCCTCGGCGCGCCGCTTAAAAATACACTCGCCGCCAGAACTTCATGATCGGCCTGAATCACCCTCCCCTTTGAATCGCGCAGCGAAACAAAAACGCCCACCGAACGCGGTACATCGCCGTCCACCCGCCAATAGAGTTCAATATTCCCCACCCCAAGCTCGTCGGCGCTCGCGGGGAAACGCACCCCAACCAGCTTCACCGGCATATCAAATTGAATATCCAGCGGTATCACCCCTTCGGGCAGCCCATCGGCAAGAAAGGCAGGAACGCCATTCGCATTGCGGACAATAGGCGCTGGCGGACGAGCTTCCGCAATCACCAGCATCGAGCCAAGACCCGCGAAGAAAGGCAAGCCCAAAAGAAGAGCCGAGGCTTGCACCAGACCCCGCACCGTAGCCAGACGGCGTTTGCGCTCCAGCCACACCATCGCGGCCACCGCGCCCAAACCCGCCAGCGAAATCAGCCCGCCTCCATAGGCCGAACGAGGCGCAAAGCGCAGAATCAGCTTATGCGCGCCCGCCGGCAAATCCACGGCCAGCAGTCCTTCCTGCGATGTCACCGTACCGATCGATGCCCTCCAGCCCGGATGCCAATTCTGGTTGACCAACAACCGGCCTGCATTCTGCAACTCGGCCTTCAGCGCGATTTGATTGGGCGACCAGCTCAGACGCTCGACGCTTCCTTGGGTCCCCTCGGCCAAATATTCCTCGGCCTGCAAATCGCCCCGCAACAGAGGCGACATCGGCACGGGATACGCCTCCCAGCACGATAAAGAACCTCGCGCCATCGGCGCATAATAGGCCAGTGCCCAACGATTGCCCCGGGCCTGATGAAAGGCACGCTCTATACTGGGCGGGCTCGGCGCAAGCGACATCCCCTCGGCTACCCGGTGGATATTTTTAATTTGCGATATAGCCCCAAATCCAGCCACCCCGGCGGCGGCCACCACCCCCAGCGCGATCCAATCCCGGCGCCGCGCCATCCGCACCAACAGATCGATGCCCAATGCCGCGAGCTCGGCGCCAAACAGCGCGGTCACAAAGAGAAAGCGCTCGGGATAACGCAGCGTAGAGAGCACGGGCAGCTCCCGCATCCATACAAAAGGACTCGCCCCATAGGCATAGCCCGTCGCCGTCCACAAAGAGAGCCCAAGCAAGAGCAGCACACCCTGACCTCGCCTTGTGAACAGACCCAGCAAGGCCAAGATCAACGGGGCCAAGCCCATAAAAAACAAGCCATTTATATTGATATTGCCCCCTTGCGGTGCGCTTTTCACAAAGAGCATATCGGCGATGGCTTTGAGGGAATGGCCTGGGCTGCCCGCCATAATCCGGGGTGCGGCGCTAAGGGTTTCCGCGATGGGCCACAAACGAAAGGCCGAAAGAACCAGCGCCGCGAGTCCGGCCCAGGCCAAAAAGGACAAGCGCCGAGGGAGTTGAGCGCGGGAGGGGCGCAATTCAATAAGGACGCGCACAGACTCCACCACCGCGAGAATAGCGGCCAGGGGTGCCGAATAGGTGCCTCCAAAACCAATATTAAACGCAAACGCCAAGCCAACGATAAGCACACCGCTGATACGCCCCCGCAGCGCTTGCCCCACCCCAAACAGAGTCCAGGGAAGGAGCAGAAAGCCAAAGAAATTAATCCAGCCCAAAAAATAAGCGGCACCAAAAAAGCCATTGAATGCAAAGATAGGCGCGGCCAGAAGCGGACCCAAGGCCGAGCCCGTGCGCGTGCGGGCATAGCGAAAGAAGCCCTCCATCCCGAGAAGGAGCAACAGGAACGCGGTCACGGGAATCGCGCGGGAAGCCCCAAAGAGCAACGAAACCACAAAGGTTGGCGCGGCGAAACGGCTTTGAGGTGTACCCAGGCCATACATTCCGCCACAATAATAAGGATTCCACAGAGGCAGCTCGGCAAACTCGGTGACGGAAGCGGCGGCCACATACTCATAGTTCCACAACACATGGGCATCGCGGAACTCATTGAGCAAAGCGGCCTTTCGGGTCAGCGGCCAACAGAGCGCGAGAGCCAACACGGCGAACAGAGCCAAGCGCGGGGCCGTTTGGGCGGCGAGGGCGCGAAAGCGGCGCAGAAAGCTTGAGAGCATGGTCATCAATCGTAAAAGGGCCGTGGTTTACAGGGGTGGGCGTTATGCTGGCGGCCTGGGTTTTGGGAGGCAGGATTGCGGATATCCTCGTCGATACTGCGCAAAATCTCGCCAACCGAAACGCCGAGCTTGGTGGCCAAGCCTCGGGCGTTTCGCAGTTCGGCATTGTGGAAATCATCATCGGCGGACCAGTGATCGCCGGGAAAGTGCAAGCGGGCGGCGTTACGCATATCGGGCTCGCGTTTGGCCAAATCGCGGCCGATGGCGCGGCGTTCTATTTCGGTGAGGGTTCGGTTGGGTGCGGGGCTTTTGGCGGTGGCGCTTCGCCAGCTTAGGGTAAAAACGCACGCTGCGATGATCGACAGGGCGATCAGCTTGGGCAGATTGGGAGAGGATACTGGGGTTGGGGATACAGGTTGGGCTTGGGGTTTGGCGGCTTGTTTTTCGGGGTGGTCGTCGCTGGGATCGGTGCTCATGGGATATGCGATCGGGGACTTTACTATGCGGGAGAAGCGGTTGACAATAAAAAGCTTGGGTATTGGTGGGGGGAGGTTTCGCCGCACTCCAGGATCCCGTCTTACCCGAACCCCAAACGAAGTGCGGCGGGTGAAGGTGAAGCGTCACCAAAGGCTCATGTAGAGTGCGGCGGGCGAAGGTGAAGCGTCACCAAAGGCTCATGTAAAGTGCGGCGGCTCAAGGTGAAGCGTTATCAAAGGCTCATGTAGAGTGCGGCGGGTGAAGGTGAAGCGTTATCAAAGGCTCATGTAAAGTGCGGCGGGCGAAGGTGAAGCGTTATCAAAGGCTCATGTAAAGTGCGGCGGGCGAAGGTGAGCCCTCACCAGAGGGTCAAGCAAAGTTTTTGGGGAATGGTAAGGGATTTTTACCGGGAACAGGTGCCAGGCTTTTCGGCGGCTTAGGCTACACAGCTTCAAGCCCTCAAGAGC
>CAZICM010000102.1:0-19772 GCA_964537685.1 uncultured Polyangiaceae bacterium | reverse complement strand
CCCCATGCCGTACAGTCGCCTCTTTGCCTATCTTTTCGCCGTGAAGCTCGGTCCCCGCCATGCTTCCTAAATCGCGCAGCGTGCATGTCTTGCCATCCCACGACAGCTCAAAATGCACATTCGACATCTTGCTATCGTGCGCAATCTCAAAATCGGCCCTCGATGTGCGCCCCACCCGCAGCGTTTTGCCCGGTTCAATGACGGCTTTTTCGCCGCCGAGCTTCCCCCAGCGCACTTCTACAATGCATCGAGGCGTCATCGGCTATGCCTTTCCGCGCTGGGCCCGCGCTTCCTCTTCTTTTCTCGCGCGTTCGCATTCTTCGCAGAAAGGCTTGTCCGTTTTTAGTGTTTCGTTCTGAGGACTCGAGCCGATGATAACCGTGGGATCGCCTTTGGATAGCTTTCCGCCGTGCGCCGTTCCGTCGCCAATGCGGGCTACAGGCATATATCCCACGGTTACTGAGTTTTCCCCTTGAACAATCACATCGACGGATGGCCCGCAGACCATTTTGTCGCCTACCCGCGCTACCGGCTGATTGCCAATGATGACCGAGGTTTCGCCCGTAATGACCGGACCTCCGCCGTGCGCGGGACAGGTATGCAGATCTGTGATGCGTGATACCGCAGGCATCGTCCTCTCCTTATCGCTATCGCTCTATTGACCAATGAGCGTCTTGCTCACGTCGTCGGTATTGCCTTCCACCGCTTCAACCGGTGCATCCGGGCTCGAGCCTTTGCCCGATCCAGGCGATCCGCCGCTGTTGATCTTTACTGTCTTGCCGTTGATGATCACGCCGCTCGAATCAATGCGTACAAAGCCGCCCGGACCTTTGATCGTAATGTCCTGATCGGCTTCGATGACCAGTTGGGTGCCCGCCGAGATATGAATCTCTTCGCCGGCCGCAAGCGCATGATTCTTCTCGACAATCTCATGCCGGTCGCCCTTTACCGTTAGGGATTGCTTGCCATCCACCTGTTGGTTGCGTTTGCCGTATATGCGCAAATGGCTATTGCCTTCTACGCGCTCGCGCTTGTCATGCTTGATGACAATGTCTTGATCTTTGCCGATGTAGATCTTTACAAAACCCAGCGTTCGCTCGGTTTCGTCGTGCTTGACCAGTTTCTGCCGATCGTGGACGACGGTTATAAACTCGTCGTTTTTGACCAGGCGCCTCCGGTTCTTCTGCGCCTGTTCCCATACGAGTTCGTGGCCTTTGAGATCCTCGAACATAATCTCGTTAAAGCCGTCCGAGCCCAGCGATGAGTCGCTCTTCCAGGTGCTTCTTGTCTTGTGTTCGGGCAATTTATAGGGCGGCGTCTGCGTCGCGTTGAATACCCGGCCAACCACAATGGGCTGATCGGGATCGCCCGCCACAAAGGCCACCAATACTTCTTGGCCAATGCGCGGAATCACAATCATTCCATAACCCGTGCCCGCCCAGCCCTGGCTTACGCGCACCCACAGCGAACTGAAATCGTCCGATTTGCTTTCCCGATCCCAGGGAAAATGCACGCGAACCCGGCCAAATTCATCGGTGTGAATCTCTTGGCCCTTCGGTCCGACGACCAGCGCGCTCTGTACGCCTTCAACCCGGGGTTTGGGCGTCTTGTTCTGAGGCCGGTAAGGCATATCCGTAAACACGGCCCTCGCCGACATGTTCCATTCGCCTTCCGGTGTGCCTTCGACCGAAAACTCTGTCACCAGAAGCTTGCTCGAATCGTTGATTTCACCGTGGGGATGCCGGTCAATTTTTAGAATTTGCCCAGGCCATAAATCGATGGTGTTTGTGTCGAATGTGACGGCCCGGTGCCCCGAACGCTCGGCCAATAAACGCTTTTCGGCCCGCTCCCGCCCATAGGCTTCGCTATGTCTCGCCGTGCCTTTGTCGTCCGCGACCGGTGTGTTGCCGCCCTTGTCGGTCTCAATATTAAATGAGTTGGGTTCGTAGTGATATTGCTCGAAACGCCCATCCGCGCCCATAAGCTGAGGGCCGTCGCCCATTAAATTAAAGGTCGGATTGCGGAAATCAAAAGACCGCATCACATGCGCGCCCGGCTTCACTTCGTGGGAAATGCGAACCCGCGTGACAAATTCTTTTTCGGCCTCTTGATTGGGATTGTCGACGAAACTCAGCGCCTCGCCCGGCCTCAGCTCGCCCGACTCGAGCTTGTCGCCCAAAAACAGCTTTGAGCCGTTGTTGTCATCATCGGGGAACCAGAAGGCAATCCCGGCCTCCTCCAAGAGCCGGCTGATAAACGAGTAGTCGCTCTCCGCGTACTGAACCTTAAACTCGAGCTTGGGATGTTCTCCGCCCAGCTTCCACGTCGGCTCGATCGCCCAGTCGCCCAAAATCTTTTCAACGATGTCTGGAATCGATTGGTGCTGGAACACCCGGTAATTGCGCTTCTGGGTCAAAAGCCACAGCTTGGGCACAATGCGCACGTAATAGGTCGAAAGCTCCTTGGTGCCGCCTCCGGGAATCACGGCCTGCACCTGCTGAGCATTGCTGACAATGCCCGTCCACAGCCGTGCCCCGCCGAGCCGCGCGAATTTCACGCCGCTCTGAACACGCAGCGAAGCCTCCTGACCGATCAGCGCCTCTAAATCGACACCCGGATTCTCCGAGCGCGCCCAGACGGACACTGAAAACAAGCTGGAAAGCGTTTCATGCACCGAAAACCGGCGCACACCGAGAGAAGATTCTCCGGATGCAAAAGACAGCTCTAAGACCGGCATGACCCGGTTCCTCCATTTGGCAGGTGGGCAGAAGCGGATGCCCCAAGGCGGCGGCGCCCGGCCCGGCTTCTGAACATACACCGTAAGCAAACAGTGGAGGAAGCCCCTGTTTATGGCTTACACTCCTAGGCGGATTTAGCCATGCATCCGACACTTCGACTGAACGACGGTTATCCCGATCATTCCCCTCATTTACGCGATGAGGTTCAAACGATGCAGCGACAGCTTCTTCGCTGGGGTTTCCATGTGGGCACCGACGGCTATTTCGGCCCGGGCACGCTGCAAGCCGTCAAGGCGTTTCAGCGCAAGCACGGCGAGCGCGATGATGGCGTCGTTGGCCCTAAAACCTGGTCGCTGCTCGAAAATCCCAATGCGACCAATATCGGTTCGGGCGTGGACACAGCGACCCCGCCTCATACGCCGGTGGCCACAACGGGCGGAGGCGGCACGTATTTTCCGCTCTCGCGTGTGTACTCGGAAAGCTGGACGAAGAATCCGGGCAGCTTTGGGTCTGGGCGAAGCGGGGGCCGCAAGCATGCGGGCTGCGATCTCTATGCGCCGCTGGGCACTTGGATACATGCCGTAAGAAACGGCAAGGTGATTCGCGGACCTTATTATTTTTATTGCGACACCTATGCGCTGGAAGTCGATCACGGCGACTTTGTGATCCGCTATGGCGAGATCCAATCGAAGACCACGGTGCGCGAAGGCGACAAAGTCCAAGCGGGCCAGCGCATTGCGCGCGTAGGGCATTTGGTGGGGATTCGCGTACCGTCCGACATGCTCCATTTGGAGATGTACAGCGGTCAGGCATCGGGAGGGCTCACGGTGAGGGGCAACCCGCCATATCAGCGCCGCTCGGATTTAATCAATCCAACGCCCTATCTTGCGCAGTGGCGCAAGAACATGCCGACGGAATAGAGCGCGAAGGAGCGAAGAGCCATGTATTACACGGTAAAGCAAGGGGATTGCATCGCGAGCATCGCGGCCAAGCACGGCATGCCCTGGAAGCTTTTGTGGGAGGCCGGCCAGAATCAAGAGCTGCGCGACAAGCGCAAAGATCCCAATGTGCTCCATCCGGGCGACAAGGTGTTTGTGCCCGATCGGACGCGCAAGATGGAGTCGGCCGAGACGAAGAAGCGGCACACCTTTCAAGTCAAGCTCGAGAAGGCGACGATTCATTTAAAGCTGACGGCAAACCTAAAACCTCTGCCGAACGAGCCTTATGTGCTGGGGCTCTTGGGCGAAGAAATAGAAGGCAAGACCGACGGTTCGGGCAAGCTGAAGGCCGATATCCCCGCGGATTTAAGCACGGTGACTTTATTTTTGCCGAAGCGGAGGCAGCGCTACACGCTGGCGCTTGGACACATCGATCCGGCGAAACAGGCATCGGGAGCGCAGGGACGGCTGAGAAACTTCCGGCTCTACGAAGGCGGCATACACGGCGATCTCGACGACGAAACCAAGCAAGCGATATCGGATTTTCAGCGCATCAAAGGGATAGAGCCGACGGGCGAGCTGGACGACAAGACGGCGAAGGCGCTTGAGGACGAATACGGTTCATAGAAGAGAGGTTTGAGTTTATGGGCATCGATTTCGGCATCAAAGTTCCGTCGGCGGGCGATTTGGTGGACGCGGCGGTGGACATGGCGGCGGGCGCGCTGGGCGTGTCTGGCAATGATATGTCGGCCTACGAAGGCGGCGAGGACGGGATACGCGAGTTATTGGCGAGCATTGGGGCGACCAGCGTGGTGAAGCCCGAACAGCCATCGGGCGAAGATCCCGGCGATTTAGATTTAAATGTCGAGCCGGAGGCGGCCGAAGAAGAAGCGGAAGAGGGCGAGCCCATACCCGAACGGGAAAAGCCCATCGTGGATATGGGAACGCACTATGTGGCGCGCTCGGCGAATGGGCGCACAGTGATGAATACGATTGAAACGCTTCCACCCTATCGATTTTCTGTGTAATTGGATTGAATATCCGGCATAAAGCGCGTCCATTCGATCGAAAATAATTCTCGATCGAAAATAGAATAAAAATAATAAAAAATCATTCACCAATCCGATGAGCCGCGTTGGCGAAGATGCGATTCAGACCCTCAGCGCGCCCCGGAATCCCCTGGCGGCATAATAAGACGAAGCGCCGTTGTGATACACAAAGACATGATTGTAGCGGCGGTCGCCAAAGATAGCGCCGCCGAGTTTTCTAATTTCAGCGGGTGTTTTTAGCCAGCTCGATGTTTTTGTATCGAATTCTCCAAGGGATTGCAGCGTCCGGTATTGTTCTTCCGTGAGCATTTCAATCCCCATGGCCTTGCTCATATCCATGGCGGTATCGGCCGGTTTATGTTCTTTTCTTGAATCCAACGCCTCCCGGTCATAACAAATACTCCTGCGGCCCTCGGGGCTTTCCGCAGAACAATCCATAAACAAATACTCGCCGCTTTGTTGATTGTAGCCAACGACATCCGGCTCGCCGCCCGTTCTCTCCATTTCGCCGAGCGACCGTAGCTTTTCAGCACTCGCCTCCAGCTTGGCTTGCACCTTTGCCCATTCAAGGCCCAAATGACGGCGCATATTTTTTTCAAAGCGGGTTTTTAGTGTGCCGAGCAAGTCTTCTCGCTGTTTTGTCTTCATGTCTTTGGCCTGCCTTTTCCCCAGGGAGGCGTCAAGCACTTTTTTGCAAAGCGGGCCGTGGCCGAAAGAGGCTTTGTGGGCATCGCCTCGTTCTTTTAGCTTCCGCTGGGCTTTCTTCGCGCCCTCCGCTTGGCCTTAGCCTCCTTGGCTGCAATACACGCCATCAAAAAGGTTGGAAGCGAGCTCTTCACCGGTTCCGGCGCATCCGCGTACAGCCGCACGATTTCGAGCGCACTATCCGCGATAGCCTCATGATCCCCGGATAGCATTTCGCCTGCGCTCAACCCAAGACCCGCCGCGATTGCGGCTACCGTCGAAAACGCGGGATCGCACTCCCCGCGCTCAATCATCAAGACATGGTGCCCAAGCAACCCTGCCCGTTCTCCCAATGCCTCTACGCTTAGCCCCCGCCTTATCCGCCAACGTTGGATTGCCATGCCGAGCTCTGACTTGGCATCGAGCTTCTCGAGCTTCTCGTGATCGATGATTCGATCGCCTGCCGGGTCCGTGCTCCGCTGGTCGAAGCTTGAGCTGCTTTGGCCGTCGTCGGCCGGGCCGAGATTGCCATCGTTGTAAGTATCGGAGTCGTCGTTCATTTCCATTCGACGACCATCGTTATTGCACACAACTTGTTTGCAGTCACCCTAATTCTGCGAAGCGGGCGATTCGGGCTTCAGAGGAGCGCGGTTGTGCTGGGAAGGCGCAGAGAGGACGAATAGAACATTTGAGTTGTTGAACCGACACGAAGAGCGCTGGAGCAAAAAGTCACCGTGGGATGAATCGGGGCAAATGCAACTGTTGAGTTGTTGACTGAGTACCCATAGGTTGTCCTGTTCTTTAGCTCCCTATCGCCTTCCCCCGCGCCCTTCGCCTTGCCTTCGCCTCTTTCGCGGCAATGCAGGCATTCAAAAAGCCTGGCAACGCACTGCTTATCGGCTCCGGCGCATCGGCAAAAAGCCTGACCATTTCGAGCGCGCTGTCGGCTAACGCCTCATGATCGTCGGATAGCATCTCGCCCGCGCTCAACCCAAAACCCGCCGCGATTGCGCATACCGTCGAAAAGGCCGGATCGCACTCGCCACACTCGATCATCATCAGATCGTCTTTGTGCAAGCCCGCTCGCTCTCCCAATGTCTCAATGGTTAGGCTCTGCCTTGCCCGCCATCGCCGAATCACCGCGCCAAGCTCCGCTTTGCTATCTTGTCTCTCGCGTTGCATCGTCCGATCTCCTGGTTTGTTTCAATCCCCGCCCTCTTCAAGCGAGGAATCAAGTCCGATGTAAGCCGAGTCTCAAAAAGCATACATCCTATCTCCCGATCGCCTTCGGCCGCTTTCCTTGACTCGCCTTCCCGTCTCGCTTCAAGGATGGCGAAGATGTGGCGGGGCGCACTTCGGCAAGGCTTGCCCTCATAATCTGCACAAGTGCCTGCTGCACTTCACTCGGCACCATCGCGCAAAGCTCGATAAACTCTCGAGCTTCATCTGACAGTGTGCCCCGTGGCGCTAGAATGTCTCCAGGTGACAGCCCTAGCCCCCTTGCGATGGCCCAAAGCACCGAAGCCGTTGGATCGTGCAGACCTTGCTCAATCCTTTGAAGCTGTTCCATCGTTAGGCCCGCTTTTCGGGCCAAGTCGGCAAGAATCAGCCCCCGCGCTCTTCGGTGCTCGCGTATGCGGTTCCCTACCTCGACGGCTGAAAGGGGTTTTGCAGGCATAGCTTCAAACGACCAATCAGAAGGCAAACTTCAATTCGAACATAATCGGCTTCATATTCATTCTTGATCCCCTTCGAGCGTGCAGTGAACAAGGCTGCAACCGCGCGAACGGGCGGGTTCGAGGCGCGCATGGCTGCCCCTCGGGTGCGATACAATTGCGGATTGCGAAGGCTCGATGGATCGAATGCCTTCCACCGCACTCATGGCCCATAACACACTCGAGGTTTCATATGTCGCAGGACTTTGGACCAACTCAAACGGCGCGAGGGGGGGAACGCGCGCAGACCAAAGCAACGCGAGGGATGCCGCAACAGAAGCGACGCCGCCCACGCTTGAAGCGATCCAGGCCAATGCACGCGATGGCCGCCACGCTGGAGCGAAAACCGGCGAAGGCAGGGTTTCACGGTCGATCGTCTCGCCCTCCGTCCCTTTCGGCCCATGCTGGGTGTTTTCGTTCGCGGGGTTCACCACGAGCTCGAGCACCCGTGCGGCTTCGCGTTCGCCCGCTTTTGCGCCTTGAGGTGCCGGAGGCGGTGTAGGATCGCTGGATGACGGCGTCCAGCTCGTCGGCGTGTGGGCGGGCGCCGTGGTGGGCGCTGCCGGTCTTGTCCCGCCTTTGCTTTTCGCCGATTGCGCCGCGGACAATTTCAGGCATCGATCCAGCGATGCGAGGAACTTTCCCCAGGTTTTGAAACGATCCGCCGGTTTGGGGGCTAACGCGATCTCAAAAAATTGGACGAAACATCCTTCAAGCTCTTCTGTTCCCGCTTGGCTCAGCGCTTCGCGAAGAATCGCCGCAAGTGCATACATATCGGCGCGGTGATCAAAGGGCTCTCCCGCGCGCCGTTCCGGTGCGGCGTGAGGGTTGCTCGTCACATGTTCCCCGAGGCCGAAGGCTTGAAGAGCTCCGATCCCCATCACCATCAATCGTCCATTCTTTCGATCAACGATCAAATCGCGGTTGGGCACCAAATCCCCGTGAAACACTCCGCGTTTTGCCGCTGTTTGAAGTGCTTGCGCCGCGCTCCGCACAGTCTTGAGAACCTTTTCGCGCTGGTTCTCGAGGCTCCCGAATTCAAAAAGGGAGGGTAGGACATTCTCTGCCGGGAAATCCTCGGCAACGAACATCCATCCATCGCAACTTACACCTGCGTCCACCAACGAAGGGATGTTTGGTTGAGTGATCGTGTCCCGTTTCGCCATCCACTCCTTTAGCGCGGTTGCGTGTAGCGCCGTTGCGTGCACCGTGGACGATCGAGATCTGCGCAATAAAGCGACTTCAGAGCCGCGAATCCGTTGGGCAAGGTAGCTTTCGATCCCATCGCTTGCTTCCGCGAATTGCAGACGGATCTCCCAGTCCCCAAGCACTTTAGCGTCCAGGGGCTCGGTGTGATTGTCAATGGGCGTTTCGTCCGAATCCGGCCTGGAATCCGCTTCCTTTTCCAAAAATTTTTTGACCCGATCGGTCTTCTCGCCCGGTGGCCATGTGTGCTCAATGATTTGGTGCAAAAGATCGCCAAACACACGCACAAAGTCTCCCCACATCAAGCGCTCCGCTGGGTCCGGGCGCAAGCCCAGTTCCAACAAGTCGCCAACGAACCCCAAATCGCGGAGCGACTTGTTGCAGACTTTCCACATCGATGCTACAATAGAACACACACTGTATACGTCCGCCTTGTGATCCCACGTTCTTCCATCCATGATTTCGGGTGCGGTGTGATCGCTTGCGTGAATTCCTATCCCCCTGTCGCGTTCAAGGATCTGACGGAAACCCACACCGTAGATTGTAACCTGTCCTTTAACAATCCCCACAGTTTCCCGCGGTTCAAGGGCACCGTGTAAAAAATACGCCCTGGCAAACGCTCTGAGCTGGCAGGCCAAAGCATGGGCCACTACGCAAATCATTTGTGGGGAGGAGGAGTCTGGAAGAGAGTTGAGAGGTTGGATGTTCAGGTCCGGTTCGACGAGGTAAAACAAACCTTGTTCGGTCTTACCCCAGTCTAGCAAAGGCACGCAAATGTTAAGCGAGGCTCGATATTCAGCTCGAGCCTCAAAGTTGAACGGCCCTCGCTCTTTGTCGTACATCGTGCAAGTGATGATAACCGGGACACGAGTTCTGCGATGAATGGCCTTGTATCGCTGGATATCCGTGCCGTGCCGGCCAACACCCGTGATGGTGTGGTCGCCTATTTTGCTGCCAAATCGAAGCCAGTCTTTCATGGAGTCTTCCTTCAGTTCAAGCGGGTAATCAAGATCGATATCATAAGACCATGTGAAATCATTCGCCTAAAGCGAAAGAAGGGCCTAAAATGGAACCGTTACCTTGAACATGATCGGGCGGGTCAACATTGGTTTTGGTTGAGGACTACCAGGGGATTGCAATGCTCTGTTCAGCTCAAAGCCAAAGAGCTTCCGCTGATAATCCTCCAAAGACCCCTGAAGTGATGAAGCCATAAGCCACGTTATTAACCCTTCGCCCACCTGTGTGACGATGAGCGGCTGCCAAGTCTTCTTGAACTCATCTGAAAACAACCATACAACCATGGGAATCAAAACGCTGCTAGACGCGCCGACCACCCCATACGTGAGAAGCCGGTGGAGATTGCTCGCACGGTCCTGCTCAGAAGTGATGAATCGATCGGGGTCGTTTGTGAGCATGCCTCCCGCCTCGGCAACGTGTGGAGGGGGAAATGCGACTAAAAGCGAGCCAACAACAATTTGACTCACTCCAAAGGTCAGCAAGGGGATCGAAATCTTGCGGTGTTCCGCTGCGGGCGGCCGAAGGAGCAGATACGCACCGGCCGCCATGCCCACCGCGCCAAGGCCAATCGATACGCCTCCGTGGACTTGAATGTCTCGATAATGAGCCGTCATATAGGAACGCATTGCATCCGCATCGATGGGCTCGATCCCAAGATCACCAAAATCGGTGCCTCTTGCTTTAGGGGCATGCATAAGCGTCGAAATAAGGATCGCGCCCGTAATGGCTATTTGTCGAAGCCGCTGGTGTTTGCCCGGAAATTTAATCATTCTCTCCTCCGTATTGCGATTTGGCTTGCTGGGTTGACCTTGTTCTTTGCCGTGGCGGTTGATCTAAATACTACCCCGTTTGCGCATTTTTTTCTCCCATTGGGCAAAGCATGCGCCGCAACTGCCGCCACAATCAATGCCTTCCTCGTCGCCGTTTTTCACTCCATCGGTGCATGTGGGAGCTTGGCAAATTCCCAACATGCAGACAGAACTAAGGCAATCCTCGGGCAGCACACAACCCTCGCCGGGTGGACAATCGGCGCAGCTTGGGGCACCGCAATCCTTGCCCGTCTCTCCATCGTTCTTGACCCCGTCCGCGCATGTCGGGAATTGACATATTCCATTCGCACAAACTCCGCTCAAGCAATCGGCATTCTCAATGCATGCTTGGCCAAAGGAGCACGGGACGCAATTGCCGCCACACTTTCCAATGCAATCCACAAAGAGTTCACACCAAAACTGATTGCAGACCATCCCGGCGCCTTTGCATGCGGCCTGTGGCAAAGTGCCAATGCATTCAACGCATTCGCCATTATAACAAAATCCCTCGTCCGTTTCGGGGCATTGAACACCGTCTGGCATCACGAAATGCGCCGCGCCACTCTTGCAAAAATCAACAGTGCATTGATTCCCATCGTTGTAGTAATCCGTATCATCACCTATTTCGATCAGGTTGCCCGCTCCATCACAAACGGCTTGTTTGCAGTCGCCATATTTTTGGGAAGGAATCGGGCCGGGCTTAATTTGCCGCGCACACCTGTTTTCAACACACACCACGCTTCCGCAACGAGGATCGGGCGCCAGAGCGGCGCAATCCTTCGCCGCCGTTTCTGCTGTACATTCAGGCGTGCATGCATTGGCGACGCTTCCGCCTTGGCCTCCCTCGCCAGTTGCAGGGCCGCCATGCCCATAGTTGAAATCGAGGCACTTATCGTAGGCTTCTTGTGTTGCTTCCGCCGTGCCGCATCCATCGGCGAGAAGTAAGAATCCCGCAACCATCAACGCGAATCTGCCGAGCGTCACCATCGAAAACTCCCTTGAACCAAGGCCGAGTCACGGCCAATCGAAACATTGTCCAACGTCACGGCGCCCAGCCATCCACTAGCCATCGTGCTACCGGCGATAAGAAACGCGGTCGAAAATCCGGAAGACACAAGGCGCCAGAAGTTCGCGGATTTGGCCGAGTCAAGTGCGGAAGCAGCTTCCACATAGAGCCCCATTCGCGTGTATTTCACCGCCATGCTGAGCTCCATTTCGTGGCTGTCCTGCATTCCCTCGCTCACAAGAGCAAAGTAACCGCCGAGGGCAAAAGCACCACCCATCGTAAAAATGTAGACGTTGCTTCGGGCAATTTTGCCCCATGAGCGCCACGTTGCGGGCTTGGGTTCCCACGAGGGCATGGTGAGGGTGGCCGGAGCAGGCACAGGCGCGGTCACGAGAGGCGAAGGGGTTTCTGCGTCTGAGATAGGGACGACGCGCGCGGGCAATTGGCGCGGCCTTAAATCGATAGTGAGTTCCTGACCACGCTCGCCCTCAAAAGCTATGGTCATGGTTTCGCCTGATTTCCGCGCCTCGATCGAGTTTTTACCGGGCGCAAAAAACAGGGTCACGTTGAGCGGAGCGATCCCCATTTCGTCACCGTGAGCAAAGATCGTTGCCCCTGGTTCTGCATGAACGGCTGCGGTGATGAGATGCGCTTTTGCGACCTCAAGCTCGACCAACTCCGTGCCGCGCCTCGCGATGCCTTCGTCTGTTTTTGGTGGCGGCGCGGTGAGCCTGCATCGATTCAGCCAGGTTGCGGCCTCCACAAGGCGTTCCAAGCGCAGGGAGAGGCGGCCGATACCGCAGGCGATCTTATAGTGTGGCTTGATGCGATATGCAGGAATCCAAGCCGCGATCGTTTCATTGAAGTTGTCTTTATCAGCGGCTTTGCTGCCCTGCTCGAAGAGCATGTTGAACACCTCTTCGGAATTCGACTGAGCGCGCGCAGTTCGGCCAGAAAAAAAAGCAAGACCAAACAGGACTTGCACAAAGCAGGCAAATCGTAGCAATTTTTTCATTGGGTGGCCTTATCTAAAAAGGGTTCCCGTGCGGCCGGCGTCTCATTACATCGGCCGCTTTTTTGTGGCTATCAGATTTTGCGGCGCAATTGAAGTGCCTCGAGAATCAATCGATTCGGAGGGAGATCGAGATGGAAAACAGCCGAAACAAAACAAGACAAATGCAACTGTTGAGTTGTTGATCGGCTACCTTGGCAATCGCCGTATCCCTCAAAGCCACAGAGCTTGGACAGATTGAAGCACGAATTGCAAAACGCATCAGTCGGACAATGCGCCTTCCTGCAACACCATTTGGTGACAGGATGGCGGGAGCGGGGAGGTTAGGGCAGGGATGGGCGCCGAGGTGGGAATGGCGTATTGCTTATTTTCCGATGGCGGCTCATTCGGCGGGGATTTTTCAGCGCTGGCATCCCTGCATCTTCATCAGCCATCAATGCGATCGCTGGGGCTTCGGCATCCTTTCCTGCGACCCCTTCGTGTGATTTGCAGTGTGTTTCGTTCAGCGCGGATTCATCGGAGTTGAATCCTCGCTGTTATAAGTTTCAATCCACGCCCTCTTCATAAGAAGAGAGCGACCCGAAGAGATCCGAAAAGCGATGTGGTCGTTCATGTTTCAATCCACGCCCTCTTCATAAGAAGAGAGCGACGCCCAAGCCTCTTTCTCCCACGCAAGCCGGATGCTGTTTCAATCCACGCCCTCTTCATAAGAAGAGAGCGACGCGTTCGCCCTGATGGCATACATCGCAGCAGCCAAGTTTCAATCCACGCCCTCTTCATAAGAAGAGAGCGACATCGTGGGGGCTCCTGCATCCGTTTATCGCCAATCGTTTCAATCCACGCCCTCTTCATAAGAAGAGAGCGACATCGTGGGGGCTCCTGCATCCGTTTATCGCCAATCGTTTCAATCCACGCCCTCTTCATAAGAAGAGAGCGACCCGTAACCGGCACCGTAACCGTAACCGTCACCGGTTTCAATCCACGCCCTCTTCATAAGAAGAGAGCGACTTCGATAAGCAATGCGACTCCGCGCGAAGTCACGTTTCAATCCACGCCCTCTTCATAAGAAGAGAGCGACCTCACCTGGTTTAAGCGAGGTATCGGTCCGGACGGGTTTCAATCCACGCCCTCTTCATAAGAAGAGAGCGACCCCGATGGGCGCTGGGGATGGGACGCCGTGAGCGATGGTTTCAATCCACGCCCTCTTCATAAGAAGAGAGCGACCGAAGGTCAACGCGCGGACTGCGCGCCATATCGGCGTTTCAATCCACGCCCTCTTCATAAGAAGAGAGCGACGTGGTCAGGGCGTCGCCTAAATGTCACCCGATCTACGTTTCAATCCACGCCCTCTTCATAAGAAGAGAGCGACGATTGCACAAGGTCTGCGTCATGAGCTTTTCGTTGATGTTTCAATCCACGCCCTCTTCATAAGAAGAGAGCGACTTTGAGATGATTCAAGGCGCGCGACAGAGCATCCGTTTCAATCCACGCCCTCTTCATAAGAAGAGAGCGACTTGAAGAACTCAAAGCAGCGGCGGAAGAAGCTCAGTTTCAATCCACGCCCTCTTCATAAGAAGAGAGCGACTCACGTATCGCGTGCTAGTTAGGGCGCAAGACCCGTTTCAATCCACGCCCTCTTCATAAGAAGAGAGCGACTAGGCACATGAGGCAGATCAGGCAGATCCCGTCGGTTTCAATCCACGCCCTCTTCATAAGAAGAGAGCGACAGGCTGTCTAGCAAGACGCGCGAGCGTTCCCGGTTTCAATCCACGCCCTCTTCATAAGAAGAGAGCGACTTGCCCAGCCGCCGGGCTGCCGCAGCGGCTCGGCGTTTCAATCCACGCCCTCTTCATAAGAAGAGAGCGACTTGTGTATATTGAGGGCTTTTTGTCACTGATAACAGTTTCAATCCACGCCCTCTTCATAAGAAGAGAGCGACGATACAGTGTTTGGGGTCCTCGCCCGGATTGGTGGTTTCAATCCACGCCCTCTTCATAAGAAGAGAGCGACTGATGCTCCATGTCTTCAAACAATGGAGATAAAGTGTTTCAATCCACGCCCTCTTCATAAGAAGAGAGCGACGAGCCTTTGCCCGCGGAATTGCTATCGATTGATAGGTTTCAATCCACGCCCTCTTCATAAGAAGAGAGCGACGTGATTGACACGGGATGGGATATCAAACAAGTGCTGTTTCAATCCACGCCCTCTTCATAAGAAGAGAGCGACTTGGGCGAGTGCAGGAGGAGGCGACGAAGATGAAGGTTTCAATCCACGCCCTCTTCATAAGAAGAGAGCGACATTGGGGGCAAGGAATACCAAAGAAGCAAGGTACAGTTTCAATCCACGCCCTCTTCATAAGAAGAGAGCGACGTGATTATGTGTGCGGGGGATATTGGATCAACGTTTCAATCCACGCCCTCTTCATAAGAAGAGAGCGACCTTTCATCTACCTCCGTCTCCTTTCCTTTGGTCATTGTTTCAATCCACGCCCTCTTCATAAGAAGAGAGCGACGCGCACGCGGATCTGCTCCTCCGTGTCGGCCTTCGAGTTTCAATCCACGCCCTCTTCATAAGAAGAGAGCGACCCTCGATCCCACGCATAGCGGAAGCGACCATCGCGTTTCAATCCACGCCCTCTTCATAAGAAGAGAGCGACTGCAGGCGCAGCATGTCGCCGCATACGATCGAATAGTTTCAATCCACGCCCTCTTCATAAGAAGAGAGCGACCACGCTGCCAGCAGAGACGTACAGCGGCGTTTTAGTTTCAATCCACGCCCTCTTCATAAGAAGAGAGCGACAGGCCGATCCGCGCGGCGATAACATCGGCGATCGAGTTTCAATCCACGCCCTCTTCATAAGAAGAGAGCGACCTGCTCGACAAGGCCGGTGAGCTCGTCGGGCACAGGTTTCAATCCACGCCCTCTTCATAAGAAGAGAGCGACGCCGCGCCCCCTAAGTGCCCAAAATCCCTCGAAAAAACAACCGCTTTTCGCGAACCGGCCACCAAAGAGCAATGCGGCGCCCGCCATCCTACTCCCATCCCGCTCTCCTCCCAAACAAAAAAACCAAAAAAAACCAAATCCCCGCACGCCCCGCATTATGCGCGAACCCCCCAGCTCTCCCGCGTCCGCATCGATCCGCGCTAGACCACCAGCGCCCCCGTCGGATCCACTGGCTTTCTCACCCCATGATGCTCTGTCCGCTCCGCGTCGTTCTCTCGGATAAAATAAAATCTCAAACTGTCCTTCCCCAAATCGATCTCGCTCAATAACCGGTTCCGTAAATTGACCCATATCACTCCGTCAATCCGGCACTCAAATACCGAATACTGTACACGTACCCCATAGTCTTTACACGCTTCCGATACCCGCCTCAGTCGCTTCGCCCCGGCCTTGTCGTCTTGTGCTACATCATAACATATCAATACCATCATCGCTCCCTCCCTCCTATCTTATCGAAAATGGCGCGTACTCCCCTGCTCCGCCTTCACGCAGCGCCCGCGCCAATAATTGCGCCTGTAAATGCGGCACCCGCCCCCATACCGTCGCCTGATCCAAAAAGATATGCCTCACCTCTTGCTGCTTGTTCTCTTGATACGCTACCAATACCTTCTTGCGCGCTTCGTCCTTTAATCGGTATCCTCCCGAAGCCTCCTCCATAAAGTCTTCCACCGCAAGCTGCCCACGGTTCACCAGCGATAACATCAGCCGATCCACCACCGCACACCGTAGCTCCTCCATCATGTCCAACGCTAAACATAATCGGCCAGGCCGCTCCTCATGTAAAAATCCTACCCCAGGATCCAGCCCCATCCCCATCAGCGCACCCGCACAGTCTTGCATCAATAATGCATAGCCAAACGATAAAAGCGCGTTCATCCGATCCCGCGGCGGCCTCCGGCTCCGGCCTTCAAATCGGAATTCTGCCTCCGGCCTTTTAATTAAATGATCAAATACCCCAAAATAATCCTTCGCCGCTATGCCTTCCAATCCCCGTACCGTCTCTAGGTTATCCGCCGATGCAAGCGCTCTTAAATGAATCGATAACCGCTCACACGCGGTCTTAAGCTCCCCCTTCTTGCCGTCTCCCGCATCCCGCCGCGCATGCATTAAAAATGAACGGGTATTCGCCACTTTCCCAATCACCATCGATCGCGCCAGCGATAAACTCTTCTCCCGGCTGTCCGCCGCCCGGAATTGACTCCGCCGTAAGAGCACATTCCCGCCCGGCATGCCTTCCACCCGGGCTAAAAAGCGTCCATTCGCAGAGAAAAAGGCAACATGGATGTTCGCTTCGCTTAATGCGCCCATCAGTTCCGGCGATAGGCCGACGCGCCCCATGCATACCACCGATGCTAAATGGGCCATGGGAATCTGAAGCTTGGTTTCGCCTTCCTGCTTGACGACCAGCGTGGCATGATCTTTATGAAGATAGGCTCCATCCAAGGTAACGAATAGGGTATTTAGTTGAAGATTCATAAAATATAAAGATCCTCCGGGATTAGGCATCTATATCTTGGGTCAATAGCCGCTCTAAATAGCGATGTGTCCGTTGAGCATCGGCTGGAACCCTGGGCAGGCATAGCGATTCAAGCGAACATCGCTTGCATTTTGGGCCATACACCGCTTGGGGCAGTTCGCCCTTGCGGATAAGCGCGTGCATGCGCAGGGCGCTTTCCTGGGTTTTGGCGCGAAGGCTTTCATCGAAAGGTACATCGAGGCGCTTATGGCTTTCACCATAAAAAATAGCGCCCGCCGGCACCGGTACGCCCAGCATTTCCTCAAGGCATAAAGCCTGCGCGCAAAGCTGTACCTGATCGGCCAATAAATCTTTTACCCGGCCCCGTTTATATTCGACAGGAAAAGGAGGGCCGGCCTTACCCCGGGCGGGAAACTCGACGGTATCGGCCACGCCATAGAGCATCAATTTTTGGCTACGGAGCATCAGCGAACGCTCGATACGGGTGCCGCGGCGATTTTCGCGTCCTGGGATATCGGCGCGCTCATGCAGGAGGCGCCCTTCGGCGGTGGCCGTATCTTCCTTCCAAACGCGCTCGATATGAATAAGGGCGGCTTGGCGTTCGCAAAACAAAAAATGTTGGAGGGCGGAGATGGGGACGAGGTCGTCATCTTCGCTCAAGCGGGAGAGGGGCATATCCACCATGGTGAGCGGGTGTTATGGCGGGTGTTGGGAGGGCGCCTCAAGGGAAAAAAGCTGGAAGCGTGTTGATTTTGTCGGGGAAAAGCAGGTTTTTAAAAAAGCGGGAGCGCAGAAGGGGAGGGATCGCCCATCTTTTTGCGCGCCCCGCGCGTTCAAGGTTTGCTGTCCATGCGCTATGTTCGCCGCCCGCGCGGGTCGCCTTGGCCATCCATGGACGCTTGCCTTTTCCCGTGCGCGCCGGGTTTTTTGTTCGTGCACCGGGCATGCAATTCGGCCGCGATGCCATTCGCCGTCCATGGACAGCGCGCTCATCCCGGGCGGGTTGCGTTTGCCGTCCATGGACCGCACGCCCGTCCCGCGCGGGTTGCGTTTGCCGTCCATGGACCGCACGCTCGTCCCGTGCGGGTTGCGTTTGCCATCCATGGATATCGTCCGCATCCCGCGCGCTCTGTTGGGCTTGTCCATGGACAGCCGAAAAGGCGCGCTTATATTGCTTTGTTTTGACGGCTTCCGCGCAAGTTGGGCCTGCCAGGTGCTGGAAACGAGGGAGACGGGCTCTTCTGGGAAAAGGGTGCCAGGGCTTTCTGCGCGGTGAAACAAGATTTTGGACAAGGAAGCTGATATTTATCTTTCATGCCCAAACAAGGACTGCCCCTTCGATTGCTAGGTGTGCTCTTTGTGGTGCTGGTAGCGGGCGCGTGCGGAGACGCGAAGATTTCGCCATTTGCAGCGGCGCCTGCACCGCTTCCACCGGGCGGGTTGTATTGGGGCTGTCCAGATTTTGATAAAGAGCGGCCACTTTCTGATTTGCCGAATGGGGAAACGGCGGAGGCAGGTGCCAACCACTTCTTGTTCTCGGTGTCAAGCGCCGGCGAAGCAAATTTTTTGTATGCGATCGAGGCGGTTCCTGGGCGGGCTGGGCAGGTGCCAGGCATTTCTGTCCGCTACTCAAGCGGCTCGGATGACGGATTTTTGGGGTTTGGGTTTTCGCTGGGGGGACTGTCGGCGATTTCGCGCTGCGGCAAGAATCTAGCGGACGATGGCGAGATTGAGGCGGTTGGGGATGATACGGGGGATGCGTTTTGCATGGACGGGGCGCGCTTGGTGGAAGTTGCGCCCAATGAATACCGGACGGTTCCTGATTCTTTTTCGAAGATCATAGCGAGCTCAAACGCAAAAGGGCCGGCAGCGTTTACGGTCTATGCGAAGTCGGGGCTGATCTTTGAATATGGCAGCGAAGACAGCGGCAAAGTGTTTTCACGCGACGGCGTAGTTCGCTCATGGCTGATATCCAAGCAGCGGGATCGAAATGAGAACGCGGTTTTATATAGCTATAAGAATGAGCGCGATCCAGTGGATGGTCATACGCTGGAGTTTGGGCCTGAGCGAATCGATTACACGGATCATCCTGATGCACCTGCGTCGCGGGCTCTCGTTTTCAAATATGAATCGCAGACACCCCGGGAGCTGTATGCCCGGGGAATGATCATAAAACGATCGTTAAAACTGAAGAAGATTGAAGCCCGGGGACCTGAAGATAAACTGGTTCGAGAATATAGGTTTTCATATCAGACATCGCCGAATACCCAGCGCATACTGCTCTCGTCCATTCAAGAATGCGCTTCGGATCAAGCCTGCAAGCCCGCAACAAAGTTTTCTTATGATCATGGGCAGGGAACAGGTTTTGACGAGTTGATGACGGGTTTATCAGGTCCGAGCAATGATCTTGGAAGCGTGATGACGCTGGATATGACGGGGGATGGCCTGGATGATCTTTTAATATCGGAGCAAGATACGCAGCTCGAGCCCGGAGAAGATAAGACGCTATGGAGATTGTTGCCGAATCAGGGGCAGGGTAATTATTTTAATGCATCGCAGATTGTCTTTGAACAGCCGCATGTGATCGATCCCATCACGAACTTGCCAGGGCCGCCCGAGAGCGCGACGCCGATCGATTTTAATCATGATGGCCGCATGGATCTATTGTTGCACGATCTTCGGGGCGAATATGTGAATTGGGGTTTTTTGATATCATCCAATGGAGCGCAGCCGGCCCAATATCTGAAGAGCAATACAAAGAGAATATATGCTCAAGGCTCGGCGCCTCCGCTGCATTTTAATTCGGCGAATGCTTCGTCTCATTTAGCAGATGTGAATGGCGATGGAATGCCGGATCTGGTGAGCTGCCAATTTGAAAATGTTCATGAATGGTCGGTGAATCTGTGGACGCTTCAAGGTTTTGATGCAAATGCGATTGCTATTCCGGCACTGCTTCAGCATCCTTGTGATATCGAATTTATTCCTGCGGATATCGATGCGGATGGGCAGAATGAGATCCTAGTACCCGGTTCTTATGCGGTAAACGGCGGGATTCAATTGACGGCGGGCTTTGATGTATTGGCGTTTAAGCATCAGGGCAATACATGGACGCGGGAGG
>CAZICM010000101.1:0-20075 GCA_964537685.1 uncultured Polyangiaceae bacterium | reverse complement strand
CGGGGGGTTATCCATGTACCCCTCAACCCACCCAGAAGCCGGATGAGCCCATTTTTGAAAATGGCGCGTCAACGTTCCATAGAGGCTTTCGCCGGTGCTTACGCCTACGTATTCGGCGCGCGTGCCGATTCGATTAAAAATCGCATATACGCCATTCTTGCCATAGAGCGCTCGAACCCATGGCGCGAATCTTTTTGGTGATTCGGGATCGATAACACTTCGCAACTCAAAAGAGCTTTTCATTTCTTCCCCCATGTATTGGTGATCGCTCCCCGCTTGGGAACAATGCCGATCTTGCTATTCACAATGGTTGGATCGGCCTTCCACCATTGATCGTTAAGAAAGACGGCGGCCAACACATGAGGAAATCGCCGGCCTCTGTCGCGGAAAACGGGAAGCACTTTTGCATCAATGCCGCAAGCCTTGCATAGCGCGATAAATACCCGCGTTTTTACGTCGCAATCGCCGAAGCCTCGGGTCAAGGCGGCGCTCGCCGAATCCAAAATCTCGACGCCGGGATCGTTCACATAGTCAATGCATCGCTGAGAAAATCTCAAGATGGCTTCGGCGCGTTCCCAGTCATTGACAATCGGTGAAAACTGCTTTGCCCATTCCAAAACCAAAGGCTTCGAAGCATCGCGATTTGCGCCTTGCTGCATATAGACGGCTTTCGCCTCGTGGTTTTCAAAAGATAGAGGCTGCGATTTGAATTTCATGAGGCCCTCGCCCGGTGACGCTCCTGTAGCTCTTTGATGATTGCATCGGTATGCGCTTGCAATCCGGGCGGCAAAGCCTCAATGACCTCGGGCTGTGAAAGAATTTTTGCGATATCGTCCTCGGTCATCATGTTCGGCGGCGGCGTTATCAAAGGCGGCCTCTCTTCCAAGGGGATTTGATTCCGTGAAGGCGGCGCGGCTTGTTCTTCTTCCTCGTCCTCCTCCTCAAGCTCTTCGGCGTCTTCACTGCTCGGCTCGGCCTTGGCCTGCGGCGCGGGTTCCTGAGCGCTCGGCGGGGCTTCCCGGCTCGGCGCGGGCTCGGCCTTTGGTGCGACTTCTGGAGCGCTCGGCGCGGGCTCGGCTTGCATAACCGGCTCGGGGGCGCTCGGCGGGGCTTCCTGTGCCTCCTGTGCCTCCTCGAAGGGCGCCTCAATCGCCGCGATCAAATCCTGAATGGCTTGATCATTGGCCGGCGCGCTCGCTGGAATCTCGACGGCGGCGGCTTCGGCCTTCGGGTTCGGCGGGCTCGCCGGCTCGGCCTTGGAAACAAGGTCTTTCTGCGGCGAAAGCAAAGCCGCAAGCTCGGCTTGACGCTTGGCGATCTCCATCATCTGTGCCTGCATCTGCGCCATCTGTTTGGTCAACGCTTCAACCATCGCCATGCCCTCGGGCGCGGCATGTTGCGAAGCCTGCGCGGGCCGTGAGGGCGCGGCATGCTCTTGCCTACCCTGAGCCGCTCGCCTTGCCTCCATCATGGCTAAAAAACGGCTTTCCTCCATCTGCACCTCGCCCACTCCATCAACAAAAATCGTCACCAACCTTTTGGATTTGGGCTTCTCGGCCTCCTCCGTTTCTTGGGCGGGCGCCTTCGGTTCAAGCTCCTTCGCCGGGGCCGTGCTCGAGGGCATCGAACTCGCCGCGCTCGCCGTTGAAAGCACGCCTTGAACCGTCGAAATCAATTCCTTGGCCAAATTCGCATCGGGATCGGCGCCTCCGCCTCCTCCGCCCCCTCCACCGTCGCGGCGAATCCCGATCCCAAGCGTTTCAAGCAAATCGAGGTTTTCTTTAAGCTCGGCAAGCCCACCTTGACGGGGTAGAGCGTGGCTCAACTCAAGGATTTCTTTCACACCCGCAAGCGGCGATCCTGTGCGCTGAGCGATCAAGAGCTCCATCATCTTCGCGCTTCGATCGCGTTCGGATTCGGCTTGTTTTTGAGCCAATGCGAGGAACTCCTTGACGCCGGAGGATTGAGCATCGGCGCGCGTCGCGACAAGCGCCTCCATAAACCGTGCGCTTCTTTCCCGCTCGGCTTCGGCTTGCTTCTGCGACAAAAGCAAAAACTCTTTTAAGCCTGATGATTGCCCGTCCCCTTGCTTCAAAATCATCGCCTCTAAAAAGCGCGCATTGCGATCTCGCTCTGCTTCCGCTTGACGCTCGGCGCGCTCGATCGCCCGCTCGGATCGCTCGCGTTCAGCGCTCAAAAAAGCAAGCCAATTCATACCTTGCTCACCCGCTGGGGGCGTGGGCGAAGGCTGTGCGGGCGGCGGTGATTGCGGAATGCCAAGGCGCAGTGTTTCCCCTTGTTCCGGCGTGAAAAAAGGCTTCGGCTCCGGCCCTGCGAAATACTCCCACTCACTTCCATCGGGGGCGCGGCTGTACGCCTGCTTCACACACATCGAAGAAAGCCCCTCGGCGCGATACAAGCCTCGGCCATATTTTGAAATGATCAATTCCCATCCTTTTTCTCGGGTTTCATCGGCCGTAAACCGGCGCGGGCAACGCTCTGGAACACCCGTTTGCTCATTCCTCCGCCAAATGTGGATGTAGTAAATGCGCCTTGTTTCCTCGGGCTGATCTTCGGCCAAGGGAAACATGGGATGAGGCCGGATCGGATCGTGAAAATCCTTTCGATTCGGGCTCCAATCGACGGGGGGATCCTGGGAAGCCATGCTGATCTTCTCCGCTTCTCGCGCCTATTGCCGCGCTCCGTGAACGCTAGCCCCCTTTGCCTTCAAATGAAATACGCCTTGATGTTGGCACACCCCCACATTGCGCACTGAATTTGCCCCCATTGGAATGCTTTGCACTTCATGAATGTTGATCGCCCCCATGTCAACAAACACCTAGATTTCAAGCCCATTCATCACCAAAGCGTTGCCTCGAAAAAAACTCATGATGACCCGAAATCTTGTTTTCTTGATTCACCACACATCACCACTCCTTAACCACTCCTTAACCGCTCATCCACCGCTCATCCACCGCTTCTTGACCGCACCCTTCACCGCTCGCCCTACCGCATGCCGGGCGTCAAGTCATTCCCCCATTGCGTTGGAAACAGCGCTAAATAAGGGTTGACACAAAATATAGCGTTCCGATAGCGTTGTTCGTGATATGTGATGAAGGGTTGTCAATACCCTTTTAGATGCCCCCAATAAAAAGGCAAAATCAATGGATTCATGTGGCCTTACGCGATGAAAGCATGGCACAAGAAGCATCGCGGTGCAAGTGGGTGCTAGTTGTCGGGGGTGTTGACAAGTGCGGAAGGCGTGGCGGGCAAGCCATTTATGCATTTGCCGTGAGCGTGGATCGCTATCGATGCCGCAAATCCAAGACCGAAGGCTTGGGCCGTCCGTGCGACAATCGGCGGGTGATGGCTGATGGGTTCGCCCGAGGGCGGCTTGTGGCGTGACAGCGCTTCTATTTGGCTTGTTTGAGAATATGGAAGAGGCTAACGCGAAGCGCCTGCCTTTGTCGTTTCAAGGTTGTTCGAAATCTGTGGCACGGGGCGCCAAGTGATCAAGACGTCGCCTGCTGGGGTGATCTTCACCGATTCGGCAAGTTCGAAGAAAAGCTCGCGGCGATCGGAAATGCTCAAGTTTTCGTACAAGCCGCGGTAGCTCTTCAGCTTCGAAAAAGCTTCTTTTCGTGCCCCTTCCGTGTCGGCCAATTGTGCCCGCTCAAAGGCTTCCCGGCGCGTTTCCAAAGCCGCTTCCTCTCTCTGCAGCTCGTTCAACTGCTTGGCGGCGTCCTCCTCTGTGATCACTCCCTTCACAACCAATCGAACCACACATGCGCGCTTATCCGACAAGGCCGAAGCAAGCTTTCCCCAGTTTGGAGGTGTGGGTTTTGCCGGCTTCGCGTGCTTCGAAAGCACGTCCACCAATTCGTCCAAGCGCGCCAAAATTTGCGCCTCCGCGTCTGCATCTACCTTCCGTTGAAGCGTTGTCGAGCCGTTTGTGCAGCGCGTTCGATCGGCGAATCGCCTCGGCTCGTGGCGTTTGCCGCATTGGTAGCGATCTCGAAGCTCTTCTTTCAATCGCTTGTCATGGGAGGGGCGTATTGCGTATCCACACACCGAACAAACGGCCACATGTTTCAACAGGTAGTGCCTCGTAATACTTGGGCCATCATGAGGTCGGTATGATTGTCTTTGGCGCTCAAAGATTTCCGTAACCTGTTCGAACAAATGCGGCGGAATGATCGCTTCGTGGGTTTTTAACCATTCGCTCTGACTTGGTAAGAGAGGATCTCGGCCTTTCTTTCGGGTTGTGGGTGAATAGCCTGTATACAGGCGGTTTCGAAGTGCTCTCTGAACGAAGTTCCATGACCATCGCATGATCCTCGGCTTGCGAAAGCCCGAAACAAGGGCGGAATGCTCGGCGCGCAGACGATCGCAGATGTCGCGCATGGGATGACCGTTCAAGTAGTCGTTGAAAATGCGCTGCACAATGGCTGCCCGCTCGGGAACGATGACGAGCCGACGATTTTGCACCGTGTAGCCAAAGGGCGGGAGTCCTTCGACAAAATCACCCCTTGCCCGCAATCTTCGCCGGTTGGTGATGGTGCGTTCCAAGGTCATGCGGCGCTCGTTTTCAGCGGCCCATGCGAGGATTCCTGTCAGGTCAACGGGAGCGGCGCCTGCTCCTGGAACGACGTCGAGAAATGGCTGCGTCCAGAATCGGACGGTGACGCCATTGGATTTGAGCTGCCGAAGGCTTTGAAGGGCAAAGACTTGATCGCGTGACCATCGGGTCAAATCGCGGCACACCAACACATCGCCGGGTTGGATTTCATTGAGGATTCGCCTCATTTCTATGCGGCGCTCGATCTTCTCTTCACCGGCGCTTTCGACTTCAATCCGCACTTGCGGATCGGGATATCCTTGGTCTTTGCAGAATCGGCGTCCTTGTTCTTCTTGGGCTTCAAGGCTTGTTCCCGTGTCGGCCTGGTCGTTGGTGCTGACTCGGGCATAGACGAAACAGCACTGCTCGCGGGGCTGAACGGGTTCTGCAAGTGCAGCGGGGAGATCGCATTCACGTCGATTTCTTTGGCGCATGACTGACTCACTTCTGTTGGAGGCGCGAATCCACGCAGAAGGGTCGCTGTAACGCGATCAAGGTCGATGCCTACTCCAGGTGCCTTCGGCCTCATTGCTTGAGGTTCGCGCGGGAGGCGCCGAACGAACACCAATGCTAGCGAGGGCGGCCAAGCTCTTGATTTAGGATACAAACGCTTGAATCGCCGAGCGTTCCAACCGGCGAGGATTCAGCAGACATGAACGCTCGTTCCTGAAGAACTCAAAAGGTGAAACTGCCACATTCATGCCCCAGGAAATCGTATTTTGGGATGAAGATGTGTTTGTTGTTTCGGGACCGGATCGGGATGCGGGCGATACCACCGCGACCACGGCTCTTCTGCGCTTAAAACAAGGCCCATCCCTTAAGCCCAATATCAAAAAGCCTGAAACGAAAGAGTCATCGGCTCTGGTGAAAGCGGCCACACCCGCCTGCAAAGATGTTTTTGTCGTTCTATATAAACTCGCCAAGACGGCACCCGCCGATTTTGATTTTCCGTTGACGCGCGATGCGCTTAAGGGCCGCACCGAATTCTCCAAGGCCGAATTTGCCGAGACGATTGACGGCGGAAGGCGGTATTTCGTTGCTTTTGTGCCCTCCTACGATATGGGCCGCAGGCTGACGCAGCTTATCGCCGATAAAGTCAAAGGCTCGGCGCCTCAACTGATGTGCGGAAAACCCAAGGTTTCACGTTCCCTGAAGCTCGATCTCAAAACCGGTACGGTCGTGAAATGAAACGCCGCTTTTGGCTATTGGCGCCTCTGCTCGGCTGTGCGCTGTCGGCTATTGCGGGCCATGCGCTTCCTCTGGATTTCCAGGATGTGCAAACTGGGGGCGAGCGTATGCCTTTCCCAGGTCCAAGGCCGAGAAAGCAAAATCCCGCGGTGGAGAATGCCAAATGCGAGGGCTGCCATCAAGAGATTGCCGCGGAATGGCGCTCTTCTCTACACCGCCAATCCGATACCGATCCTATCTATAGGCGGGCCTTGGCCATTGAGCCGTTGGCGTTTTGCCGAGGCTGTCATGCTCCCGAGGCGAATCCAGCGGAAGATGCTCCCAAAGAATTGTCCGAACTTGGAATTGGATGTATTTCATGTCATGTTCCAGAGGATGGGCCTATCCTTGCGGCTCCTCGTTCTTCGGGGGAGATAGCCAAACCCGCGCCTCATCCCGTGCGCCGTTCTCAAGCTTTTGCCTCCGAGGCGGCTTGTGCGGGCTGTCATGAGTTTTCTTTCCCCCACGATCCAAGGCGCAAGGAAAAGCTTTTGATGCAATCCACCCATAGCGAACATAAATCCTCGCCCTTTGCAGGTACAGGATGTGTTGATTGTCATGCCCCCAAAATCCCCAACCGGCATCCATCCTCGGGTGAAGGCAGCCACCGCTCCCATGCCTTTGTAGCTTCCCGCGATCCGGCGATGCTCAAATCTGCAGCCTCAATTTCGGCTTCCCGGAAGGGAAATCAGATTGAAGTGCGCATTCAGCCACTTGCCCTGGGGCATGCCTTTCCAACGGGAGATCTCTTTCGGCGCCTTTCCCTCAGCGCCGAAGCTGTGGGCGTGGAAGAGCAAGTGCTTGCACAATCCACCAAAATATTGGCAAGACATTTCGCGATGGATTCTCAGTCTCATGTGAAAGTGATGCTAAGCGACGATCGGGTAATGCCTGGGCAGACTCGGGTGGCAATGTTAGACTTGGGCCGCGAAGCCCAAGGAAAACCGATTCGGTGGAGGGTGAGCTATGAGCGGGTCGAGCATCCAAGCACGGTGGACAACGAAGGTTCGGCGATTGTGGAAGGAGAGGTGGTATTGGGGGAGGGGGAGTTGTAGAATAATAATTTAAGGGAAGTGCAGACCCATCACATAGCTTTCCCAGCGTTTTTGAAAGGCGATCATATCCTCTTCGCCGAGCGTCTTCTTGAGCGTTTGAAAGCCCGTTGGATCGCTTTCTCTATTCTTATAAAAAGCGTGATAGTAATCCACAAGCCGGCCCTGCTCCTGCAAATAATAAAGGAGATACCGGGAAGCGGCATAGTGAACTCCATAATCGCCTCCATAAAAGGCATCTCCATCCATAGCGAGCAAACGCTCGAACGAAGGCACATTCTTCCGGCGGATCGCGGTCTGCAATCCGGCGAGCCTCCAGTTGGTATATCCGTGAATACGCCCTTTTTCCTCGCCGCTTTGTTCATAGAGCGAACCCAGTCCCTCATTCAGCCAAGGCGGACAGCCGGGGAAATTCGCTTCAATAAAAGGATGCACAATTTCATGAACCAGCGTGCCTCCTCCCGTCGCAATATTCATCACCAGTGCATTGTTCGCGGAAGTATAATAACCATAGGGCGTTGTCGGCTCTTCCCCAAACAAAATCGTTGCATTGCGCCGGTATCCCGAAGCCGTTGAAAAGAGCCATATATCCAAAATACGCGAGGGATCTTTTGAAAAATAATCGGCCTTCAGTTTTTGCGCGGCCCATCGCACGGTATGGGCCGAATGCGCCTTCACTTGCGCTTCCGTGCCGTCCCCGATAACCACGAAGGGCGGCTCGATCAAAATGGTATACGAACCCGATAGGCGTGAAAGCTTGGTTTTTAGCGTCATCACATGCTGCGCATAATCCGCAGGAGAAAAGCCCGGGCGCGTGCTGACTTGAGCCTGTGCCGGATAGGTATGCTCGAGCCTGAGCCGAATTGCGAGCCATGTGTCCGCCCTGTACTTTAGCGGCCATAGCGACATAAACCTCGATCGGGTCATACGCCGGTATGCTCCGCCGGCCTCCGCGGGCTCATGATAGATAACTTCATCCCGCGAGGAATCATAGCCTACAATCAAGCGAAAGTGCTCGGTGGTGTTCGGGTTATCGTCGTAATGCATGCATACAATCGATGGAATGCCGTTTTGAAGATCCCGATGCATCGCCGTAAATTCCGCCCCGAGTTTCTCCGCTGCCCGCGCCGCCGCAATAGGTTTCCACACAGGGCCAGGATTAAATCCTAAAGATTCTACCGCCGTTTTCAACTCTGGAGTCCATGCTCCCCTCCCAAGGGCTGGATTTACCCCGCTTCTGGCAAATACCTGGTCTTGATCTACATGATGCCCCAGCCTTTGAAGTGCCATGGCGACACAAGCTTCCCCGCAAAAATCTGGCTTTTGGTGAATGTGGGGGATATGATCGATACGTACATCCGGCAGTGGAGGAGCCGGATTTGCCAGAACCGTTGGCGATGGTTGGGCACCCATGCCTTGAACAGGAGAAGCATTAGGGGGAGTGGGCAAGCTCGAATACGACGGCTCCGAGGGAATCGCCGGATGCCCGCATGAACAGAGCGCAAGGGTGGACGCAAAACAGAGCGTTTTAAAAAGGGAAATCGCTTTTGTCATGGTGGTATCGCCCGATGTCCTTCGGTTGAGCCGATTCAGTCTTTAAACCGAAGGCGGCCTTGGTTGTTGGTCGGTTTTGAGAAAAAAAGTGTGACAGACCGAAAGAAAAAACGTCTCGGCGCCGATGGGAAGATTGCGCATCCTGACACACATTGCGACAGGTATGCCGCTGCACCTCGCGAAAATGCCTTTATTATGGGTTGGTATTGAGTTTGCAATAAACAATTATAGGCCGGCGCCCGCCGATTGCGGACGGTGTACCGGCAAAAGTTTTAGGAGATACAGCGTGAAAACAGCATATCAGTTCATGGCTTGTGGGGCGGTATGGATCGTATTGGCTGCAGCATGTGGAGGCACCATTGAAACCGGCGGCGGCAGCGGAGGCAATGGCGGAACGGGCGGGGCAGGGACAGGCGGCGCAGGAGGCGAAATTCCAGCGGAATGCACGGTCCCCACCGATCAAGCCGGGCCTTTTAAAGTGGTATTCCAGTTTCAAAATCCAGGTATGACCAGCCTCTATCTGCGGGAGGATTGCCATCTAAATTTTGATATCTTTGCATGTGCCGATGGATATACCTCCGCTCTTTCTCGCTATGGCGACTGCACAGTGGACTGCAGCGATCCTCCAGGAAGCTGTATTGCATGCGGGGCATGTTTTGAGCAGGCCATTACGGTTGCGCCGGGCGCTATGACATCCGGCGAATGGTTGGGATATACCTATACCTTTTCAACCCAGCCCGATGGCTGCTCATGCCATAACCAGCATATCGCGCCGGCAGCCAAATATAGGATTCATGTGCCTGTATTCGCTTCTGAAATGGACGCTCAGACCAATACGCCGGCCTTCAGCATAGATGCGGACTTCGAGCTGCCAGCGCAGGGACCTGTGAATGTTGTGCTTGCTCCGCCCGCTCCATAGCGAGCTTTAATCAGCGGACGCCCAGCAGCTCCACCTCAAAGACCAGCGTGGCATTGGGCGGAATCGCGCCTGGAAACCCTTGCTGCCCATAGCCTAGATGCGGCGGAATCGTAAGCTGCCGGATACCGCCCACACGCATCCCCGCCACACCCTGATCCCAGCCTTTAATCACTTGCCCCGCGCCCAGCCGGAACGAAAAGGGCTCGCCCCGTCTGCGCGAGCTATCAAACTCCTTGCCCGAGGTCAGTGTGCCCACATAATGCACGCTCACCTGATGCCCCGCGCGGGCTTCCTCGCCTGTTCCCACCTGCACATCGACCGCGATCAATTGTTGTACATCGCTCATCTCAACACCTCGTCTGAAGGCCGCGCATCGAACACCCAAAAAAAAGCCGTGTCAACCCTTTATTTTTGGATGCTGAAAAAGACTTGGCAAGCGCCGCGAATTCTGAAAAACTCCCTCGCACGACCATGCTTGTTGTTCTGTCCGACCTTCATTTCACCGATGGCACGCCCGGCGATCACAATGTAAAGGCCGATGCCTTTGCCCGGCTGATGCACGAGATCATCTCGGCGGCGCGCGCCAAAAAAGCCCAAGAGCTTATCTTTCTGTATCTTGGCGATATCTTCGATCTGGTGCGCTCGCAGCAATGGCAAGATATACCCATCGCCGATAGGCCCTGGGGTTCGCCATCACTAATCAGCGATCCCAGCGCGATAAGCGGAGCCTGCCGGGTACACGCCTCCAAGGTTCTCCGGGATATAGCAAAAGAGAATAGCGAGGCTATCGAAATTCTATCGGGGAGGGCCGCGGGTATCGCCGAAAGCCTATCCGCGCTCAATATCGATGTCCGGCATCTGTATATCCCCGGAAACCACGATCGCCTCTATACCATCGATCCAATCATCAAAACGGAAATCGACCGCCTATTAGGTATCGATTCCAGAGGTATGGAAGGCTTGTCGCTTCATACCTTGGAGAGCCGGCGCTATGGAGTGCTCGCCAGGCATGGCCATGAATTCGATGTATGGAACTTTGAGGGCTGGGCCAGGGATCGCTTTGAATTCAGCGATGAAGATTATCAGCGCGTGCCTATCGGTGAAGTCTTCTCCGCCGAATTTATTACCCGGATTCCTATCATGGTGCGAAAGTACCTTCAGGAGGGCGGCATTCCCCAAAATGTTATCGAAACCGTCTATAACCGCCTCTTGGATCTGGATAATGTGCGGCCTATTTCCGCAGTTATCCCCTGGATTTACTATACGTCCGCCTGTCTATGCCGGGAAGAACCCTGGCCTGAGCCTCTGCGGGATGCCGTCTCCGGCCTTATCGATAAAACCACCAGGGAAACCTTCGATGCTTTTATGGATCTACCTTATGCCAAAGCATGGCTCAAGGAGCGGGATAGCTATCTAAATCCTGTCGATGAAGCCGATCAGCTTCAGGGATTGCAATGGCTGCTGCGCATGGGCATCGGCGTGGATACCCTTGCAGCGGGCCTGTCCGCCTTTGAGCACTTGGGCCTGAAAATCGAAGGCCCCCAGCGCAAAGCCGCCCCAAAAGAGCCAAAGATATTCAGCGAAAATACAGGGCTCCACTATGTGGTGTATGGCCATACCCATCACTATGAAACCGCAGCGCTGGGCGTTCACCGCGGGAGAGAACAAATCTACTTCAATTCAGGAACATGGCGTTCGCGCTGTGTCCGCGCCGAAAACGATAAAGATTTTATCCTGTGGAAGCTGATGAGCTATTTAATCTTCTATGCGGATGATGAAGATCGCCTAGGATTCGAGCGCAAGGGCCATTCATTTGAAGCCTGGTCGGGAACTTCGCTCTGCAATCCTAGGGGCATGTAAGCTGATTCGATTCCCGAAGCGGTCCCACTCCAAGCTGACCATCTATGTTATACCCCCAGCTCCACACCGTTCCATCCGCTGCGAGTACCGACGAATGCCACCGTCCCGCCTTGGCGCTTACTGCATTGGAAAAGGCTAGCACAGGCGAGGTTTGATGAAAAGTATCCCCATTTCCAAGCTCTCCCCGAGAATTTTCTCCCCATACCCACACCGTGCCATCGCTCTTCATCACCACATTGTGCTTATAGCCCGCGCTCACGCTCAGCACGTTACTTAGGCCCGGTACTTGAAAGGGTGTGGATTTATTCATAAAAATCGTCCCATTCCCCAGTTGTCCCTCATCGCCCCGCCCAAAGGTCCACACGCTGCCATCGCTTTTCACGATAATGCTGTGCTCTTCGCCTGCCGCTGCATGCAAAGCCCCCATCATATTCGATACCATCACCGGCACCAGCTTGTTGTTTCCAGAGGTCCCATCTCCCGCCTGTCCATAACTATTGCTTCCCCACACCCACACCGTGCCATCGTTTTTTATCGCTAAATTATGATGATATCCAGCCACAATCTCCACAACCCCCGATAGGCCCATCACCTGCACCGGCGTACTCTTGGAGGTGGTTGTTCCATCCCCAAGCTCCCCATTGGTATTTTGCCCCCATGCCCATACCGTTCCATCGTTCTTCAGCGCCAGCGTATGATACCCAGCCGCCGCCGCGGTACTCACATCCGAAATCCCCATGACCTGCACGGGCCAGCTTTTTGAGGATGTCGTTCCATCTCCCAATTGCCCATAACCATTCAGCCCCCAGGTCCACACCGTCCCATCATTCTTCACAACAACATTGTGCATTCCCCCCAATACCTTCACCACACCCGGAGGAAATGACTGTATTTCTTCAGGGATATTCCGGTCCACATCAAATCCATCATAGATTAAATTATAGCCGTCATAGCCCCACATCCATTGGGTTCCATCGTTCTTGATGGCCATCATGGTGTTTTCCCCAACCAGAATTTCGCTCACGCTGCTCAGCACCTTTACTTGCGTGGGCGCAAGCCAGAAAAATCCAGGGATAACCCCCAGCTCACCATGTGTACAAGAGCCAAGCCCCCATACTTTGCCATCGTTCTGAAGCGCCAGGAAGAATTCTTCTCCAGAAGAAACCTGCGCCACATTCCCCAAATCCTTGATCTGCACCGCTAAAGTCGAATTTGTAGATTGCAAACCATCCCCCAACTGCCCCAGACGATTCACGCCAACGGTCCACACCGTTCCATCATCCTTTACAACGGCATTCTGGTAATAACCCGCCGCCAACGACACCACATTGTACATGCCTTGCATGAGCTGAGGCGTGTTTTTATCTGTCGTTGTACCCGTGCTAAGCTGTCCCGCCGCGTTGTTTCCCCATGCCCATGCCCAACCATCGTTCCTCAAGGCCATCGAATGAGATCCGCCCGCAGCAATCGCAGTCACATTGGAGAGATTCGGCACCATCACGGGTACGGTCTTGCCCAGAAACGTCCCATCCCCCAATTGACCATTTGGATTATGCCCCCAAGCCCACACCGAACCATCGCTCTTTAGCGCCAAACTATGCCAAAAACCCGCGCTGATCGCCATCACGTCGCTCAAGCCCTGAACAGGCACCGGAACCGCTTTCGTAATCATTGTCCCATCCCCTAATTGACCATAGGTATTGTCTCCCCATGCCCATACCGTCCCATCATTCTTCAGCCCCAGGCTATGCGTAAAACCCGCCGCCACACCCACAAATCCACTGGAATTCACGACCATCACAGGTACGGATTGCTTTAAATACATATCCCCCGTGCCCAACTGGCCGCTATCATTGCGCCCAAAGGCCCAAATCGAACCATTGGCGTGCAGCGCCAGCGCATGCTGCCCACCCGTCGACATCGCGACAATATTCGTCAAATTCACCACCTGCGTCGGCACCCAGCTTCCCCCGTGATTCGCCGCCGTGCCCATTTGTCCATAATCATTATCGCCCCAAGACCACAGCGTCCCATTGGCTCTTCTTCCCAGCACATGATGCATCGCGGACGCAAGCTCAACCATCTCCGTTGAGGGCGCCGAAAGCTCGCACAGCGCTCCAGCAAATCCGCACTTGCACACGCACGCATAGCTCCCTGGTAAATCCTCGCATTGCCCGCCGTTTTGACAAGGATTGGCCGCGCATTCATCGATATTGGTGCAGGTAAGTCCATTGCCCGAATATCCGGCGTCACACGTACAATTAAACGAGCCCTGCGTATTCACACAGCTTGCATTGGAATCGCAGATATTTTGCGCGCACTCATCGATATCGATACAGACCATGCCCGAACCCGTGTAGCCGGGATTGCAGGCGCATGTATAGCTCCCCGGCGTATTGGTACAGGTCGCGAAGGCATCGCAGGGCTTCACCGTCAAGCATTCATCGATATCCACGCATGTAATTCCATTGCCCGTAAAGCCCATATCGCAGGTGCACGAATAAGAACCCAAGGTATTCGCACAGCTCGCATTGGGATCGCAAGGGTTCTGCAGGCATTCATCGATGTCGCTACAGCTCATTCCATCGCCCATAAAGCCCGCGTTGCACGCGCATGTAAACGAACCGGGCACATTGGTGCAAAGCGCGTTCATGTCACAAGGATTGAGCGCGCATTCATCGATATCGGTGCACACACTGGGCGAGTCCGCCATATTCTGACAACCAAAGCCGCTCTCTACCGCACAGACCGCCGAACAGCCATCGCCCGCCACTTTATTTCCATCATCGCAGGCTTCAGACCCCTCGGCTGTTCCATCGCCGCACACCACCGGATCGCCACCCTGACCCCCTTGTCCTCCCTGTCCGGCCTGACCGCCTTGCCCGCTTTGACCGCCTTGTCCCGCGCCTCCTCCCGAACTCGAATCCGGCGGCGCTTCCGAGCCACAACCCATCAGCACACCCGAACACCATACACCCAAGAGCACCGAGAACGGCCTGTGAGAAAGCGAGCGACGCATTTCAATCTCCTTGATGAAAGCCTGAACGCCGCGAGCCTACCACCACCTTAAACCATCTGTCATCCCCATTCCGCGCCCCCGTGTCTCTTTACACTTTTTAACAAAATAGTTGACACATAAGGGCCTGACTCGGCTACAAGCCATCTCGGCATGCATCGCACAGCTCTTCTTTTATGCGTATCTTTCAGCGTTTTAGCCTCGCTTGTCCGGCCCGCATCCGCCCTGGCCGATGAAGTCAAGCCAAATCCGCCCCCCGGTCAAACAACGCCTCAAAAAGCTCCCTCCGCCGTCGTACCGCCCAAGCCCAAAACTTCCCTCAGCGCCGAATACCCAAGCCAGCTCCCCGAAGAGGCCCGCACAGCCGCCGATGTCATCTTGGAAATCACGGTGGCCGCCGATGGAAGCGTCAAAGATCAAAAGCTATGGAAAGGCGAGCCCCCCTTTAGCGACGCCGCCCTAAAAGCCGCCCCGTCCTGGAGCTTCGAACCCGCCACCCGCGATGGAAAACCTGTCAATGCCAGGATTCGCGTTCTTATTCATTTCACGCCCCCCGTCTTTCAACCCCTCCCTGAAACCTCACCCGAATCGTCTCCTGGCTCCCAAACCCCCAACACCTCCCGCGGCACCACCGTTACCCCGATGACCCAAGCCCCCATCGAAATCCTCGCCATCGGAGAACGCCGCCCCTTGGGCATTACCACCATGGGCCGCGCCGAAGTCCGCGTCCTCCCAGGCGCCTTCGGCGACCCCTTCCGCGCCATCGAATCCTTGCCAGGCGTCACCCCCATCATCTCCGGCCTACCCTTCTTCTTTATCCGGGGCGCCCCTCCAGGCAATGTCGGCTACTTCCTCGACAATATCCGCGTCCCCTATCTCTACCATCTCGCCTTGGGACCTTCCGTTGTCAACCCCGCCATCGTCGACCGTGTCGACCTCTACCCAGGCGGCTATCCAGCCCAATTTGGACGCTTTGCCGGAGGCATTGTCTCCGGAGAAACCACCTTACCCGAGGACCATCTCCACGGCGAAGCTCAAATCCGCTTCTTTGACGCGGGCGCCCTCGTTGAAGCTCCCCTGGGCGACAAAGGCGCCGTCCTCGCCGGTGGCCGCTATTCCTACACCGCCGCCGCCCTATCTCTCCTTGCCCCCAACACCACCCTCAATTATTGGGACTACCAACTGCGCGGCTCCTACGACATCTCCCCCACCCAACACCTCTCCCTCTTCGCCTTCGGCGCCTACGATTATCTCGGCCAAATCGCCGAGCGAATCAACCCCGACACCGGTGAAACCGAGACCAAAGACCGCACCATCTTCGGCGTCGAATTTCACCGCCTCGACCTCCGCTACGATACCGAAGTCGGCCCTCGCACCAAACTCCGCCAAGCCTTCACCCTCGGCCTCGACCGCACCGCCCTCGCTGGACCCGAAGACCCCTCCACCAACCGCCAAAGCGAAGGCATCTACAGCCAAGATATCCTGATCGGCTCCCGTACCCGCATTCTCCACCGCCTCGACGAAAATATACTCCTCCGCGGAGGCATCGACGCCACCATGGATGCCTATTCCATCGATGCTGGAGCCGATACCGGCGCTCAAGCTCTATTCGATATCCTCTTTCCCCCTCGCCATGACATCGCCGTCGGCTTCTATGCCGACGCCATCATCGACGCCGGCCGCAAAGTCGAATTCACCCCCGGCGCCCGCATCGACCTCTGGGGTTCCCGGGGCGCCACCGAACTCTCCGCCGACCTGCGATTGGCCATGGGCGTACCTCTCACCCAGCGCCTCCGCCTCACCAGTGCCATGGGCCTAGCGCATCAACCCCCCGCCTTTGTCCTCCCCGTACCCGGCTTTGCCATTGGCGAACTCTCCGGCGGCCTCCAAAAAAGCTTCCAAACCGCTACCGGTCTCGAAGCCGAGCTTCCCCTCAGCATCAAAGCCAACGCCACTTTCTTCCTCAACGGCTTCTTCAACATGAACGACGTCCTCAACACTGCCGGCGGCGATGGCCCCGACAACAACGAGGACGGCCCCAATGGAATGAACGGCAATGGCATGACGGGAGGAGGCATGAATGGCCCAGGACCCGAACCTCCCAAACCCGCCGATCAAGGCCAGGGACCCGACGGCGACGGGGCTGCGGTTATTAACCAGCGCGCGCTGGGCAACGCCATCGGCATGGAAATCTACCTCCGCCGCAAGCTCACCGAACAATTGGGAGGCTATATTTCCTACACTCTCTCCCGCTCCACCCGGCACTTTGGCACAAGCTCGGGCGTCGCCCGCTTCGACCGGACCCATGTTCTCAATGGAGCCATCTCCTGGGAGCCCGGCAAAGGCTGGCGCTTGGGCACCCGCATGGTCTTCTACACTGGATTACCCCTCGAAGCGGAAACGGCCCGCCAATGGGGAAGCGACCGGACCGCTCCTTTTTTCCGCATCGACGGCCGCATCGAAAAGCGCTGGAAACTCAGCAAGCGAGGCTGGATATCCCTCGTGCTTGAAATGCTTAACGCCTCGCTCTCCAAAGAGCAGACCGGCATTGATTGCGATGGAAATGGCAATTGCACCCCCACCGAAATAGGCCCGGTGGCCGTGCCGAGCTTGGGGGTGGAAGGGGGATTGAATTAACTTCTACGCCGAAGCCAGTTTCAACGAAGGCACCAGCACCTCCCGAATAAACTCCCGAATCGAACGAGGCTTCCTCCCCAGCACCTTCTCCACATCCTCCGTCACAAAATCCCCCCACCCGCTCGCATACGCCTCCGAATAATCCCGCATCAACTTCGACATCCAATCTCCTGCCCCCAACTGCTTCATACTCGACTCCACCGCCTCGGGCGGCACGGGCAAATACGAAATCTCCCGATCCAACGCTTCTGACAGTTCCCTCGCCACATCGTGGAACGATATCGATTCAGGACCCGTTAACGCATAAATCGCCCCATCATGCCCCTCTTCCATCACCACCTTCGCCGCCACATCGGCGATATCCCGCACGTCGATCATCCCCATCTTCCCATCGCCCATCCCCCAATACATCTTCCCATCCTGGGCGATCGACCCCGCCGAGGCAAAAATATTCTGCATAAAAGCGTGCGGCCTTAAAATCGTAAACGAAAGCCCAGAAGCCTTTAATAGATCGTCCGTTTCGGCATGCTGCCGCGTGTTGTCCGTCGGCCGCCGATCATCGGGGATAATCGCCGAAATCCTCACCACATTCTTGACCCCCGCCTCTTTGGCCGCCTCGATACAAGCCTGCGACTGCCTATCCGCCTCGGGTCCCGGCGGCGTAATCAACACCAGCGTATCGACCGCCTGCATGGCCCCCTTCAGCGTTTCGGGCTGATCGAAATCGCCCAGAACAATATCGGCGCCTTCCTCCTTCGCCTTCTGCCCCTTATCGGTGGAGCGCACCAAGGCCCTCACATCCGCTCCGGCTGCCTTTAGCTTAGGAACCAGCAAAGAACCGATTTTACCCGTTGCGCCTGTCACAAGAACTGTCTTTCCCATAACCCAAATCTCCTTTGGATAATTGCCCACATACATCGCTTACAAGCCCGCGTCAAGAGGCTTTGTGCCTAGGGCTGAAAGGGGTCGGGGCACATCGTAAAGCCCATGTCGCAGAAGCTCGCATTGTGCTGAAAGCCCTGAATATACTGCCCCATCGTTTTGATATTGGCGCCTTGAATCGCATGCGGCGGAAACCCGGCCGGATCGAAAAACGATTCGACATCCAGCCAAGCCTTTGGCATATTGCACGCCGCCGGAAGCTCCAGCACAACCGTTCCCAAGCCCAAGTTCACCTGAAAGGGCCCCGAACCCTCGCAAGGATAATAAGGTGTCAGCGTCACACCCATTGGATCGAGCAAGGTAAAGGTTCCCGACGTTGCCGTTAGAAACTCAAAACGCACCCATGAAAAATGATCGAGCCCGCCGGCCCAGCCGATGAGCCACACCCCCTGACCCAACGCCTCTGGAAAGCCCGCGGGACCTCCGGTATAGCCCAGCACACAAATGGAACAGCCATTTTCGGCGCACACACAGCGGGCATCGGGCGACGCATTGCAATCGGCATCGGTAACGCAGGTATTGGCCCCCATACATATTTGGCTGCCATCGCAGGCTCCATAACAGGCATTACAAGCCTGATTGGGGCCTGATTTCGAGCAAACCGGTTTAGGCATAGCACAATCGGCATTGGTCACACAGGCCCCCGGACAGACATCGCCGCCTCCCGAGCCGCCGCTGCCCATGCTTCCCCCGGAACCGCCCATCCCTCCTACGCCACCTCCCCCTTGTTGGGCCATCCCGCCCATCCCCGCGGAACCGCTGCTACTACTGGCCGAGGCACCTCCCGAGCCCCCTGAATTGGATTGTCCGCCTTGTCCCCCCGTTGTCGTACTGGAGCAAGCCGCGGCGAGATAGGCAAACGAAAGACATTGAATGGTGAGAACATGCTTTTTCATAGAGAGAGCATAGAACGGCGGAAGGGTTTGGGGCAAAAGAAATGCTCAAAAGCGCCTGGCGGCCGCCACCCCAAAAGTGGCGGCGCCAGAGGGAATAGGCGGGCAATATAGTGAAAACGCCGTGAAATATAGAGCGACACATCTTGGCAGGGCCATTGCTGAAGGTGGCGGCCATGAACAAGCCCAAGCCGACGCAGGCCGCACTTGTAGCCAAGCGGCAAAGGCATGAAACCGACCTTATCCTACGGCGCATCAGCAAACTACTGCCTGAGCCTTTAGCAAGGACGATACTGCCGGCGGAAACGCAAATCGAACGCCTTGACTGGCACGAGACCCAATTTGCGGCGAGACAAAGGCGTCTGGACCGGGTGCTGTTGGTGAGGACATCGCAAGGCGAACGGATATTGCACTGGGAATTCATGACGCATTATCCGCCTGACCTAGGGCGCCGCGTGTATGAGTATCATGTGATGCTAGCGCTTTCGCTGTTTAGCGAATACCGGCCGGGCGAGCATATCCCTGGAATCGAGAGCATGGTCATCCTGCTTGGCGGCCGGAGCGCGCCGCCCTATCCATTGGTGGAAGCGGTGAGGACATCGCCTTTGGACTGTGAGTTTTCGGGGGTTCATTATCGTCTGGAGCCGGTGTTTTTGCGCACGGTTGATGAACTTCTTGCACGGGACAATTTATTTTGGTTGACATTTGCGCCGTTGTCGGTGGACGCGACGCCTCGGCGGCTAGAGATGGTGTTGGATCGTTTGAGGCAAATGGCGGATGAGGCGACGTACGAAGAGGTGGTTGCTGGGATGGTGGGTTTGGCGCAATGGGATGAGCGTGGAAGAGGTCTTGACAAGCCGATGTGGTTGATGTTAAGAGATCGCGGCGAGGTCGAGATGGAGAACTTGTTTTACAAGAGTGGTTTTCGGGTGGGCAAGCGTGAAGGCAAGCGCGAAGGCAAGCGCGAAGGCAAGGAGGAGGGCAAGGCGCTATGGCTTGGGAAGGGGATAGAACAAGGGCGTCTCGCGGCGATGAAAGACAACTTAAAAAAGGTGTTGCAGAAGCGTGGATTTGTGTTGTCGAGCGAGCAGGAAATTCAGATTGACATCTGTTCGGATGTGTCCGTGCTCGATCGCTGGTTTGAGAAGGCTCTTGTGGCGCGGAGTTTATCGTCTATCTTCGCTCAGGGCACGGGGGCACGGCGCTCTCGCAAGTCAGACTAGGGATTTTTTGGATCGGCCTGCGGGGCCGCTTCTTCCTTGGCCTTTTTCTTTTCGGCCCGGGTTGTGGCGTCCAAAATTAGCGGAAGGGTTTGGGGCAAAAGAAATGCTCAAAAGCGCCTGGCGGCCGCCACCCC
>CAZICM010000100.1:0-20993 GCA_964537685.1 uncultured Polyangiaceae bacterium | reverse complement strand
GAGATCACCTTTACAAAGTTTTGGAAGAGGTCGGAGGGGGCTAGGAAGATGGATTACATGAAGCACAAGCCCCACTCACCGCCTCCCTAAACCCCGATCTCCCAATCTCCCCAAGCTGCCCCAATAGCACCCATCCCGACCGCTGCGATACGCTCACATGCGCGTTGCCAGGGTCCCGCGCACTTTCCAGCGTCGAATATGTTAAACATACCGCCAATCGCGCCCGTATCAAATCAAACAATAGCTCCACTTCCAAGCCGCTAAGCGGCGAAACCCGATGAAAGGCTCCCGTTATCCCTGCCGCTGTCTCGATGACCGTTTGAGGATTGGGTATAAACATAAGCGCGTAAGCCAGCGCTATCGCTAGTTCGCATACCACGGGCGCCCGGCATACATCCCCAAAATCAATAAATCCTGTTAGCTTGTCGCCTTGGAACAGTACGTTGTGATGATTGGCGTCCCCGTGAATGGTCTGCCAGGGTAGTTCCGATAGCCGGGGCTTGATTCGGGTCAAAAATGCTTCCGTCGCTTCGCCAATGTGCGCCGCACGCTCGGCGTCGCCCTGAAAGATGCCCGCTTGTTCCGCTATCCATTCCGCTTGAACCAGGTTCCAATAAAAGGGCCGATCGGTCGCCGGATGCTTAAATCCTTCAAAATCTCGAACCAGTCGGCCCAGGCCCAGCCCAAATTCAGCCTGTTGTTTCGCCGTGGGTATGCCTAAATCCGCCCACATCTCCCCTTCAAGCCAGCTTAGTACCCGCGCCAGCGTCGGCCGTCCTTGCGCATCATTCACTGATACAATGTCTTCACCCCTCAATGTGGCAATGACCCGGGGCACCAAGGGCCCGCTGGGACGCTCCGAAAGCCACTTCAGCGCCCGGTTCTGAAGGTCAATCGCTTCAGGCGCTTCTATCGATCCCGAAAATTTAAGAATGTGGCGCCGCCCGTCCGGGCCGCTGACCAGAAAATTGCGGCCATCGTAGCTGCCCAGTTCTTTGAATTGTCCTTCGAGCCCCCAACGCTTGGCTAGGTCGGCGGCAAGGTGTTCGTCAACGGCAGGACGGATGTTGTTCATCGGAGGTCCCGCTTTATAGGAACGAGCCCACTCCGGCAAGCTCAAATATTTTCCAGAGCGCACGGGAATAATTTTGAGCCCCAATGGTTGAGCCGCCCGCCAAGCCCTCCGGCAGATGGCTTCATCCGAAGAGCTTGGCGCTTTCGTCTCGCCGCTTTCAATCAAACTATTGTCTTGCCCATCCAATTGCTGTAAAGGGGCGGCGGCGAGCGAGCTCGGGGGGCAAATTTCCCTGAGGGATTCTGCTTTTGGGGACCCTGTTCCCCTAGGACCAAGGAGGTCAGTTTGTCCAGCGATGTGATGATCGAGACCGTTGAGCTGTCAAAACGATATGGCTCTGTGCGGGCACTCGATAAAGTGAGCTTTGAAGTGCATCAAGGCGAGGTTGTCGGCTTTTTGGGGCCTAACGGCGCCGGTAAGTCCACCACGATGCGCATTCTTACTTGCTTTATCTCGGCGACCGGAGGCAGTGCGAAGGTGCATGGCTTCGACTGCTTCGAAGAACCGCTCGAGGTAAGGCGTAAGCTTGGTTATTTGCCTCAGCGCGCTCCGCTCTACGGCGAAATGAGCGTGTGGGAGTACTTGAGCTTTGTCGCCGATATGCGGGGCTTGGATACGCCGACCTTTAAGCGCCGCATGAAGAATATCGTCGAGGTGTGCGGTCTGGCGCAGTCGCTTGGGAAGGATATCCGCGCGCTGTCCCACGGGTATAGGCAGCGTGTGGGGCTCGCTCAGGCGCTGGTGCACAATCCGCCCATTCTCATTCTCGACGAGCCGACGAGCGATCTCGATCCCAACGAAAAGGCCGAGGTTATCCGCTATATCAAGGAGATCGGCAAAGAGCGCACGATTTTGCTTTCGACGCACAATTTGTCCGAGGTCGAGGCTGCCTGCGCGCGCGCGATTATTGTGTCCAAGGGGCGCGTGGTGGCCGATGGGCCGCTCGATGAAATCCGCGTGAGCAAGAGCGGCCAGGTCCGCTATATCGTGACGATTCACGAAAAGCGCGTGCTCGATGGCGGGCCTGCCAAAAAGGCTCCTTCGGCGCAGGAAGTGCAAGAGGCGTTTGAGAAATTGCCGGGCATTACGGCTGTGAATGAATTGCCGACCGACGATAACCTGCACAGCTTTCAGTTGCTAGGCACGGCCGGCGGCGATATCCGCGCCGAGATCTTTGGGCTTATCGTTCAAAAGGGCTGGCTTCTGATGGAGCTGCGGCGCGAGGCGCGTTCGCTCGAGGATGTGTTCAAGGCGCTGACGAAGGGCGATGAGGCGAAGGATCGCGGCCGCACGGCTGTAGAGCCCGATGAAGACGATGCGGACGACGACGACGACGAGGAAGAGGAAGAAGAGAGCGACGACGCCGATGACGACGAAGAAGAAGAAGGCGGCGACGAGGGCGATGACGACGAGGAAGAGGAAGACGAAGCGCCCGAAAGCGATAACAAGAGCAAAAAACCAGGGAAGAAGGAGTGAGCGATGAGCACCACCCTAACCATTGCGAAGCGGGAGTTTCGATCGAGCTTTGACTCGCCGCTCGCCTACGTTGTGATTTGTCTGGGCCTGCTGAGCCTGGGTTTTATTTTCTTCTACATGAACGGCGGCTTTTGGCAGGCCGACCGGGCGAGCCTTCAGCAGCTCTTTTATCAGCTTCCGCGCATTCTTTCGTTTTTGGTCATCCCTGTGGTGACGATGCGCCTGCTCGCCGAAGAGAAACGGAGCGGAACGCTCGAGATGCTTATCACCCTTCCTGTGAAGGATCATGAAGTCATTCTCGGCAAATTCCTGGGCGCGTGGGGCCTTGTGCTTCTGCTCATCCTCTCCACGGCGCTCTATCCGGTGATGATGTTTTACTTCCCCTGGCATTTGGGCTCCCTCGATTCGGGGCCGGTGATCGCGGGTTATGTAGGGCTGATTTTGTACAGCGCCGCGGCCGTTTCGATCGGCCTTTTGATCTCATCGATTACGGAAACGCAAGTCATCGCCGTCTTCGTGACCTTTGTGATTCTGGCGAGCCTTCATTTGCTGGGCCTGGGCCTTGAGCAAATGGACAATCCCTTTATCCGCAACATCATCGCCTTTATCAGCTTTGACACACGCCTCGCGCCTTTCGCACGCGGGATGATCAACTCACGCGACGTTATCTATTTCCTCTCGATCACGGCGGGCTGCCTGATGGCTGCTTTCCGTGCCCTCGAGCGCAGGAAGTGGGCCTAGCTAGGAAGAGCGCTGGGAGGAAAAGAGCAACATGGAACGAAGAGCAAAAGCCGCTACCGAAGCGGGTATTTATTTGTTGATTGTCGCGGCCATTTTGGTCGTGGCCAACGTAATTTCATTCAATATGCACAAGCGTCTCGATCTGACAAAGAGCGAGCGCTTTACGCTGTCTCAGGGTTCGGCGCGTTTGGTGAGCGAAGGTCTCAAGCAAGACTTGATGATCGATTTGTACATCACGCGCGGTTTGCCCAAGGTCGATGCCTTTGTGCAGGATATGGTCGACTTGCTTGGCGAGTACGAGCGGGCGGCGGGCGGCAAGGTAAAGTTTTCGATTGTCGAGCCGAAGACCGACGAGCAGCGCCAGGCGGCGAAAGACGCGGGTTTGCAGGAAGCGAACTTTGGCGATGTGAGCGAGACAGGCTCGGATCAGACGACCTTCAGCCGTGGATTTTTGGGCTTGGCCTTTAAATATGGCAGCGAAAAGGAAGCCATTCCGATACTTTCGCCCGATCAATCTTCCGGCATGGAGTTTTGGATCACGAACAAGATCCGAGAGATCCGCGATCGCGCCGACGATATCAATCAGAAGTTTGGTATTGTCACGGGCAAGGATGAAATAAAGCTTACGGATTCGAACCTGATTGCGTCGCAGGGGCGGCCTGGACCGAATATGCGCGGAATCATGGAGCAGGCGCTGCCTTTCTACAAATTCGAGGATGTGGATTTGCAGAATGGCGACACCGAGATCAACAAAGAGTTGGTCGGCTTGATCATCACGCAGCCTGGCAAGGATTTTAGCGAGAAGGAGCTGCGCCGAATCGATCAGTTTTTGATGCTGGGCGGAAAGAGCGTGGCGATTTTCGCGGGTGCGGTGAACATGAAGGGCTCCGATGCCTCGATGAAGGCGGAGCTGAATACGCATGGCCTGGAGAAGCTGCTCGATGGCTATGGCGTTGAGATGAAGAAGGAAGCGGTGCTGGACTGGGGCCGGTCGATTATGATTCCGGTGCAGACGCAGCTTGGGAAGATGGATTGGTTTAGGGCGCCTGGCATTGTGCAGGCTCAGTACGATGGGCGGCTCGACAAGAACGAGCAGCTTTTGGATCAGGAATTCCCGGGCTTCTTCCGTTTGGAGGAGCTTTCCTTCCCCTTCCCTTCGACTTTGGTGCCTCATCCCGAGAAGCAGCCTGAAGCCGAGCTGAAGGCGATTGCCCGTTCGACGCCTCGCACGACGGTGGACGGCGGCGATACCATCGACATGAAGATCTCGACCGAGTGGAAGCCCAAGGGTGAATATGGGCAGCGGGTGTTCGCGGTTGCGCTGGAAGGCAAAATCAAGAGTGCCTTTGCGGGCGGCGGCGATGCGCTGGGCGTTGAGGCCAATCCGGTGTCCAAGGAAAAGAGCCGATTGCTGGTGGTCAGCGCGTCTCAGTTTTTGGCCAATCCATTTGCCAGGTCGGGCAATCCGCCTCCCATGCCGCCTCAGATGGCGATGATGGGCAGCTTTGGCGGCGACGAGATGCTGATGGCGCTGTCGCAGCCTTACGCGCAGAAGTATCTGACGACGACGATTTTGGCGTTCAAGAACATATTGGACTGGATGAGCGGGGATTCGACGCTGCTTGCGGCGAGTGCCAAGCTGTTGGGCGAGCCCAACCTCACCTATGCGGACATTGAAAAGCCCAAGCAGACGGCGGAAGACACAGAAGAAGCGCTGGTCAAGAAGCTGGAAGCCTTTAGGGCGGAACGCAGCAATGTGCAATTCAAGGTGCAGTGGACGCTCATTTTAATCGCTCCGCTTCTCTTTGCGGCCTTTGGCATTGTTCGCTGGAAGATGCGTGAAGCCGCGCGCGGAAACATTTCGCTGGATTGATCGGAACGAGGTTGTTCGATGAAGACAGAACAGAAAATTTACGTAGCGCTTGCGGTTTTATTGCTTGCGGCGGGCGGTTTATACGCGACGCGCAAGCAAAAGAACGAGCATTTGGCCCAGCATTCGGCGACGGCGGCGACGGCGGATTTGCCCTCCATCAGCGTGAGCAAGGACGATATCGAGAAGATCACGAAGCTGGAGATAAAAAACGCGGACAAGTCGTCGGTGACGCTGGAGAAGAAGGGCGATGCGTGGGAAGTGACGGCGCCTGTATCGGCGAAGGCCAATACGTCGAATGTCCGTTCGCTGCTGGATAATCTCAAGGAGTTAAAGCTCAAGGAGACGATTGACCGGACGGCGAACACCTATGCGCAGTACGAGCTGACGGACGAGAAAGCCGTTCACATTACGGCCATGAAGGGAGGCGAAAAGGCGGCCGATCTTTATTTTGGCAAGAGCGGTTCTCGTGGTCAGATGGTGCGCATTGGGGGCAAGGATGGGGTCTACATTGCCTCTGGTTATTCGAGCTATTTATACACCCGCGAGATGAAGAACTGGCGGGAGACGTCGATATTAAAATTTGAAGACGCGAATGCCATTCAAGCCTCGGTGGAGAACAAGAATGGCTTGTTTAGTTTCTCGAAGAACGGGGACAAGTGGTCTGGAGCCTACACGAAGCGCGACAAGGAAGGGAAGCTGGAGAAGAAGCCGGAGAAGTCCTGGGAGCGTTTTGATGAAGGCAAGGTGAAGGACATGCTGCGGGCATACAAGAGCCTAGCGGCGGAAGACTTCGGAGACGACAAGTCCGACACGGGATTTGACAACGCGGTGAACGAGGGTGGAATCATCAAGATAACGCTCAAGGACAACGCGGGCGAGCACACGATGAAGGTTGGGAAGGTATCGAAGGGCTCGAGCCGTTTCGCGCAGAAGGAAGGCGGAGACGGGACAGTGTATGTGCTTGGTTCGTGGTCGGCGGATTGGGCGACGGCGGACAAGGCCAAGTTTGAAAAGAAGGACGACAAGAAGGACGATAAAAAGGACGATCACGGGGGCGAAGATATGCCGCCGGGGATGCCGGGGATGCCGGGGATGCCGGGAATGCCCGAGCTAGAATAAAGACCCTTCGATGGTTGTGGGATGAAAGGGGTGGCCAGCCGGCTGCCCCTTTTTTCTTTGAAGCCTTTTCTCTGGACATCTTTGAATGCGTTCTGACATCATCGCTCCGTGATCCCCTACAGGCAAAGCGAAAAGAGCGCGCCCGATATTCAAACGCCGGTGTCCGACAGCCTGTTGCGCATCGATGTATCAGGACGCGCGGGTTTGGACGGAGTTCACGGCGGCAATGGGCGCAGCGGCTCAAGCCCCGGCGCGGATGGAATGCCGGGTGAACATGCGGGTCCAGCAAACCCAGGCCAGGATGCGGGGCTTATCCGGGCTCGGCTAAAGCCCGATTCCGACGAGGCGGGCTATGTGCTGATTTCGGGAAAATGCCTTGGTGCGGATGGCCAGGAGGTGGAGGTCCAAGAGCGTTTGGCCATGGGGGATACAGGATTTGTAGATTTGGTGGCCCGGGGAGGACGGGGGGGACATGGAGGGCATGGGGGACGGGGAGGCAATGGCGCGCGGGGAAGAGCGGGCCGGGATGCAACGCGATACTCCAGTGGCGAGAATGGAGGGGCGGGCGGCGATGGAGGGCGGGGGGGACATGGTTCGAGCGGCGCGGTGGGTGGGCAAGGTGGACAGATTGTTGTGGAGGTCGCTCATGAAGATACGCATCTCTTGATGCTTACACGGCATGTCATCCGGGGAGGCAAGGGAGGCAATCCAGGGGAGAACGGCGCAGGTGGTGCGGGCGGCGCGGGCGGCGCGGGTGGAAGTTCGTATTCATGGACCGAAACAGAAAGCTATACCGATTCCCAAGGGAACCGTCAGACCCGAACGACCACCCATTCCAATCCAGGCGGTTCAACGGGGTCATCGGGGCGAAACGGCACTCCGGGGCATGCGGTGCTCTACCAAGGTAAGGACGGCTCGAATGGACATTTTGTGATTCATGTCCAGAAAGGCGCCGAGATGTATCCCTATCCCTCGCGCTACGATATTCGCCTGAAGGCTTTTGAGCATAAGAGCGACAATGAAGATGGGATTTATGAGCCCGAAGAAAAAGTGCATGTCTTTGGGATTGAGGTAGAAAATGTTGGAGGCATGCCGACTCCAGCGACCCGGGAGATTCAACTCATGCTCCAAGAAAAAGGCTGGATTGCCCCGGAACGCGCGCATTTGGTGTTACCTTTTTCGCTGGAGCCGGGGCAGCGGCATCGCTTTGCAACGGAACGGCTGAGCTGCGTTTTGGGCGCCTATCATCCCAGTCAACCTTCCGATCCCATCGTTTATGAGGAAGTGATTCGGCACAGGGCATGGGTCCCCGACGCGGCCCGCGAATTCAGCGATTATGAAACCGATCACAGCCTGCAATTGGGGCGCTTTCTCATTCGTTTTCCCGTTGAGGCATCGGCGCTTGAAACGCTTCATTCTCTCTCCCCAGGACAAGCGGCCCGGCTGCGATTTCGCATCACCAATATCTCCCAGCGAGCCTTTGGCCGCGATTCCGAACTTGGGCGCATTGTTCGTTTCCGGCTCTTCTTGCATGAGAGCGAGCTTCTCGACGAGCAATTGATGTTTTTCGATGAGCAGGGTGCCCGCATTCTTTTGTCGCAAGGCTTTGAGCGGGAAATCCCAGCGCTGGGCCCGGGGCAATCCATCGATATCGAGGGCACCATCGCGGTCGCGGAAGATGCGCCTTTTTATAGAGCTGGACGGATGTGGTTATCGCTGGAATTGGGAGGAATCGATAAAGTTCTAGAAGCGCGGCCCATTCAATACCGCGATTTTGATGTTCGGGTGGGCCGGCCTTTTGCTTGGGAGAGCCCTAAAGATGTCCTGCTTCTGGTGCATAACCGAACCCAGGCATTGGAGCTTCAAGCCTGGGAAAGCTTGTTTTCAAAGCTGGGCCTATCCAGTGGAGTGCTCGATCTATCCTTGGAAGGCGGGGTGGACTTGGATGCGCGGGGAAGTGCCGCAAACAAAACCCTATCGGACGATCTATCGGGGCGCACGCTGGTTGTGCTCAATCAGGCGATGGATACATCAAAGGGGGAAAGGCTGCCAATGCAATTCCTATCCAAGGAGCAAGTGCTTGGGCTATGCGCGGGTGGGGGACATGTATTGATAGAGGGTGCAAAGCCGCCGGATCTGATGAGGCTGCTCGTGCCCACGAATAGAAGCCAAGGACCGGTTCAGCCTGAAAGCGAGTATGTGGAAGCCCGGCGCTCAAAGAAATCCACTGGGCCTTATCTTGGAGAAGAGCCTCACCGGGTAGACATATCGAAATGGTCCTGGCTCTTTTGGGGCAAGCCCAGCGAGAAGGCCATGCAGCGCCGGGCCTTGAAACTGCTTGTCGAACTTCAGCGGATGCATCCTCAAGAACGTCTAATGCTCGTATGGGAACTCAAACCCGAACAGCAGAAGAATTACTGGTTCTGCAAGCGCTGGCGCATGGGGGAAATTCAAATCCATAGAACAGTGAATGGAGCGCAGGCGGCGATCTCGGTGGCAAAGGTGGCCGACGCGGAGCTACATCGCCCTGAGCATATATTGGGGCATGAACATGCCATGCATCTCCTGCAAGCGTTGCCTTTTGATGAAAAGCTGCGCAGGCTTGCCTTTCTCACCGGGCCAGGGAGCGAACGGGAAAACATAGGTTCTGGGCTTGACGCGGATACGCTGGCCAGGCTGACATCCGATGCGATTTTGGTGGATCTATGCCATGAACAACTGGGTATTCTCTATCGGGGATGGTGTGCGGGGGAAAGCCCTCGGTCCATAAGGGCAGGCTTGCCGCTGCTGCGAAAACTATTGGCGCATGGATTTCAGTCTTCGAAAGAAGCATCTCTCCGGCCTTTAGCAGGCGTTCAATTGATTCGAATCATCTCCCGGCTTCACTTTTTTAGTTCAAGCCAAGTTGGCGCATGGGAATACATTCCTCCCTTCTATTTTGAAAGGCGGGCGCCTGTGTTGAGAGGCGTCACCCTAAAGCTTCTCGATGAATGGGTGAATAAGCTTGTGACCGGCGAAGACGAAAGGAAGCACCTAAGGCAAGAAATTGAAAGGGCCCGCAAAGAGCTGGCGGCTCAATGGAAAAGGGCCAAGAAATCGAAAGAATTCCTTGGATCGCGCTCGGCCTATGCCCGGGAATTGCTGTTAAAACCAGTGGAGGGAAAAGCGCTGAACACATCGGCGGAAGTGCTGCTATCCCCCTATCAGCGTATGTTAAGCGCAAAGGCCCATGAAGAGCTCTGCGAGCGGGATCGAAAGAGCGCGGAGCGAAGGCGGACGATGATGTCAAGAGCCGTGGGGGCACGAAAGCGTTTATTGAGGGAAGAGAGCTGCGGCGAATTGGTGGCGGGCGCCCAAGGAAGTTAGCACTGCTTTCCCAAAGCCATCCAACCCAAGCCCACCAGCAGAATCACTCCCATCACAAGCAGCGCCATATTGCGCTCATGTGCCTTACGCTGGGCCCGGATCTGCTCCACCTGAGCAATTTCGGCCTGCCTTTGAGAAGCTGCATTCCATTGGGCCGACTGCCATCTCGCTTGATCGCCGGGGGACATGGCTGCGCCCCGATAGGCGCTTTCAGGTGGGGGAGCATCCGCTAGCTTTGCCTCGGCGGCCGCGGGAGCAATGCGCTCGGCCAGCGTGACAACCAAATCGACAAATGCCTGGATATCGGCCTGATCTTCTCGCCATCCTTTTCGGGCGACAACCATACCTGTATTCCGTTCATCGATTTCGTCGACATTGCAATCCAAGATCTTTTGCTGAATAGCGGGGGTAAGAAGGCGGACAACCAAGGAAGCAGGAGCGCCTTCGACCAGATATGCCGCATCGAACGCGGGATTGCCGAGCTGAATATCGACGGCGAGGCCCTTCTGAATCAACTTTTCATCGCGGTCTTTTTGACGGCGGATAGAAAGCACGAAATGTTCATGAACGACATCGGCTTCGGCTTCGGTCCAGCTTTCGGCGGAGCTGCCCGAGCCTCGGGTTGCAAAGCAAAAGCGGGCGGGCAGACCGCGGAAGGTGCAGGCGGCGGTGCCGGTCTTTTCGTTGACAATAACGGTGGGATCTTGAACGCGGAGAGCATTGGCAACAAGCTCACGGCGTTGGGCGCGTTTTTTATTTTCGCGGAGAACAACAACGACAATAAGGGCAATGATACCTACAGGAAAGGCGACGGCGAGAATGACTTCCACGCGGGCAGCACATCACAATGGGCAGATGTGTGTACAGCGTCGATGAAAGGGGAGACAGGTACTAAAGACGGCTGGAAATACCGAGGGCGCTTGCGATCTCTTTGGGCGAGCGCGTCGAGAACACGGCGCTCCATGCAAGCAATTGCTCGGAAGACTGCTCGGCGCGAAGAGCATTGGAAATCGCGCGGGGCACTTTAGAAAAGCGGCTCTTGTAAATTTGCATCAGCATCGAGCGAAGGGCTTCTTGTCGGCCTTCTTCCCGCCCTTCTTCCCGCCCTTCTTCCCGCCCTTCTTCCCGCCCTTCTTCCCGCCCTTCTTCCCGGCCTTTTTTTCGGCCTTCCAAACGCCCTGCTTTAAAACCTAGAAGGCGGCCTTTCTCCATCACTTCTCGTTCCAACATCGCCCATCGCTGCTCGCTGTTCATGATGAACTCCTTTTCTTCCTTGCCGAGCTCACGGCGGCCGTTTTGGCGATCATCCACCAAGCGGCGAAATTTTTCAAACACAAACCAGTTGACAGCCCACTTTTCCCATGCATCGTCAGGTAATTCATCCAATTCTTTCTGCGCTTGTTCATATATTGTGCCCCGCGCCAGAATCAAACGGAGCATCAACGTTTCGCGGGTCTTCGGCAGCTCGGCCAGCGCTACCCATCCAAGCTGAATCCCACGCGGTGAGAGCTTTATCCCCGAAGGCCAAGACGGAGAGGGCTGAAATCCAAATGCCTGCGCCAGCCCCTTTGGAATCGCAGGCGCGATTATCCATAGCCTCGGCATGTCAGGCCATGCATGACCCTTTTTCTTGTGCTCCATCATCCGATGATGATGCTTGCCCAATACCTTTCGCAAACACTCCCGCACATCATCCATCTGCGGCAGGTTGGAGAAGGTCTCGAATATACAAGCTTGTTCGCTCATCGTTCCCAGCCATCCCAAACGCCTGCGTTTGTCGGCCTGGTTTGGATCGGGCTCAAACCATAAATCCGCGAACTGTGCCTCATGTGCAACAATTCTATGCTCTGTCTCGGGTTTGCCCGCCGGCTCAAGGACTTCTTGAAGAAAACTCTTGGCCATTTCATCCCAAAAGATGCGCGTCATCGGCAAGCCATGCCTTTCGATGGTCTAGCCTAAACAAACAGACAGACCAACGGCAAGCTTCTTGTCCTTCACTATCGTTTACGAAGGTGACCCGTCGCCCCTATAGGATTCCCTTTCAAAGTGTGCTAATGGCGCCCGCCTACGCATGAAAGCTTCCTACAACTGGATTCGCGCTCTTCTCCCCGCCTTGTCCGCTTCCGCCCACGAGCTCGCCGAACGCTTTACCCAAGCCGGCTTGGCCGTGGATTCTATTGCCGAATTCGGCGAGGGCACGAAGGATGTCATCGTCGCTAAAGTCCTTCATATCGAGCCTCATCCGCATCGCGCCAAACTCCGCCTCGTTACTGTCGATAGAGGCAGCGGCATTCAGCAGCGCATCGTGTGCGGAGCCCCCAATGTGCCCGATCCAGGCGGTCTCGTCGCACTCGCTCCTTTGGGCGCTTATCTGCCCGCCGTCGGTTTAACCCTTAGCGCAAGGGAAATCGGCGGTATCCCCAGCGAAGGGATGCTCTGTTCCGAACGGGAATTGGGCCTCTCGGGCCTCTTGAATAAAGGCTCAGGAACGGCTTCCAAAGATGAAGATCATGATGCCGGTATTTTGATATTGCCCTCGGGCTGCGCCGAACCTGGAACGCCTTTGCGCAAAGCCCTTCCCGGTGTTCACGATTTTATTTTCGATATCGATTTGACGCCCAACCGCCCCGATGCGCTCGGTCATTTGGGCTTGGCCAGGGAAGCCGCGGCGCTCTATGCCTTGCCTTTCGGAACGCCTTCGCCCGACGCTCCACCCAGGGTCGCCGAAGGTTCGATTACCCAAATGGCGAAGGTCTCTATCGAAGATACCGAACGCTGCCCGCATTATGGCGCGGCTCTGGTCGCCGATGTGAAAATTGGCCCTTCACCCGCGTGGGTGCGCTATCGCCTAGAGAGTTTGGGCCTGCGTTCCATCAATAACGTCGTCGATGCAAGCAATTTAATTTTATTGGAATTCGGCCATCCCGTTCATGCCTTCGATTTGGATCTGGTGCGGGGCGCCGAGATCATTGTGAGAAGAGCGCGCGACGGCGAAAAATTCAGAACACTCGATGGAGTGGACCGGACGCTGTGCGCCGACGATTTGGTGATCGCCGATGCCGAGGGCGCCGTGGCCTTGGCCGGTGTGATGGGCGGTGAAAATAGCGAGATCCGCGCAAGCACTTCACGGGTGCTCATCGAATGCGCGTACTTCGAGCCCAGAGGCATACGCCGCAGCTCCCGCCGCCATGGTTTGCATACCGAGGCCAGTCATCGCTTTGAACGAGGCGTCGATCCTCGCGCGGTGCCCGATGTGCTGGCTCAAACGGCTTCTCTCATCGCTCATCTGGGTCAGGGCGCGGGCGTGCCCGATTCCATTATCGCCGGCGTAAATCCCCAAGAGCCGACCGCCGTGCTTTTGCGCGAAAGCCGGATGCAATCGCTTCTGGGCATGGCTGTCCCGCTCGCTGATGCATCGGCCATTCTCCATCGGCTGGGCTGTTCGGTGCAGCCTCCCCGCGACGATGGCCAAGGCTTGTTTTGCTATGTTCTCGCGCCTTCGCACCGCCCAGACCTCAAGCAGGAAGCCGACTTGATTGAAGAAGTAATTCGCGTGATGGGCTTGGGAGCGGTGCCCACCCAATTGCCCGCCATTAAGCCTCAGCCGCCGCGCAAAACGGCCCTTGTCAAGCCCAGGGTGCGCAAGGCCGCGATGGATGCGGGCCTGTGCGAAGCTGTCACCATGGGCTTCTGTTCTCCCAAGGAACTGGCCGCGCTCAGGCTTGCTCCGGCGCCCTTCGCGCTTCAAAACCCGCTCACCGAAGACCGTTCCGTCATGCGCACTTCACTCTTGCCGGGCCTGCTCGCAGCCCTGGCCCGCTCGCGCCGGCACGGCGAGGAAAATGTCCGGCTCTTTAGCATCGGCGCGCGCTTTTTAGAGCGTAACGAGCAATCAGGGCTCTTGCCCAACGAAGCTTCGTCCTTTGCGGCGGTGATAGCGGGCTACCGAGATTCGGTGCTGACCAAACCCGTGCCCATCGATATCTACGATGCCAAGGGAATTGCGCTTGAAATCGTCGAGCGGGCCCTGCGCCGCCCGGCCTCCGTGGAACACCAGCCCGCGGACACAAGGCTTCCCTATCTGCATCCCCGGGGAGCCGCGAATATTTTCGCTGGAACAACGCTTGTGGGCACATTCGGACCGCTTCATCCCGATGTGATCAGCGATTTGGATTTGGACGGAAGCTGTGTGGTGATCGAGCTGGATTTGGGCGCGATGGAAAGCATCGGCGTGAAACAGCCCAAATACGAGCCGATTGCCGTACTTCCGCCGGTCATGCGGGATATCGCGCTCATTGTGCACGAAGACGTGAATGCAGGAGCGGTGGGCGATGCCATCCGGCAGGCGGCGGGAGAGCTGTGCGAATCGGTCACGCTCTTCGATCTATTCAAGGGCGGGCATGTACCGGCCGAACACCGCTCGCTGGCCTTTCATGTCATCTACCGCGATCCAATGGCTAAAACGCGCCCCGACGAAGCGCGCACCTTAACCGATGAAGAAGTCGATCGCCGTCATCAAGCGGTTGTTCTAGCCGTGAAACAGCAGTACGGCGCCGTTCTCCGAAGTTAAACACCATGCGTCTATTCATTGCCGTCGATCCCGGAAAAGAAGTGCTGGAGCGCATCGAGCGCGCCCTGCCCAGGCTCCGCCAAAAATCGCCGGGCTCTAAATGGGTTCATCCCAAAGATTTGCATATTACGCTGGTCTTTTTGGGAGAGACCGAAGACGAAAAGGTGCCCGAGCTATGCGATATTTTAAAGCGCACCGCGGCCCGGCATACACCAATAACGCTGTCATTTAAGGGCGGAGGCGCATTTGGCTCGGCGCACCGGCCAACCGTGCTCTGGGCTGGGCTCGCGGGCGATCTCGATGCGCTCCATACCCTTCAAAAGAGCCTCATCGAAGCCTTGGTGCCCTTTGGCCACAAGCCCGAAACCCGGCCCTTCAAGGCTCATCTCACCTTGGCAAGAGCCCGCGAAGCCGGAGGCGATCATGGCCTTGCCGCATGCGCCGCTCCCCTGGGCCAAAGCGACTTTGGCCGCGCCCGTATCGGTGAAATTGTCTTATTCCGCAGCGATTTAGAGCCTACCGGCCCCCGTTACACGCCTATCGCCACGGCATCTTTTGCATCGGGCGCCGAAGAGAGCGGTTGACCCAAACCCGCCTTCGCGTGAGCCTTTCAAAACGTTTTTTATTCTTTATGAGCAAGCGAGGTGCTCGATGAGCCAGCGTCCCTTTTATTTTGTTCTCGGTTGTACGGCCGTTGTTTTGAGCCTTGGCACGATTGCAGCCGCATGCAGCGCAGGCCCGCGCGAACGCACATTCAATACCGGTGAAGGCGGCAGCGGGTCCGGAAGCGGAAGCAGTTCGACCTCCACCGGCTCAAGCGGCTGCGTCTTCGGCTGTGGCAATGGAGGCGGCGGTGGAAGCAGCGTGGGCAATGCCTGTTCGGCCGACTTGCAGAGCGTGACCGATGAAAACGGCACGGTTCTGATGACGTGTCCTTCAGATCAAGGCTGTTTCCAAGGCCAATGCATTCCTGCCTGCGAAGCTGCCGCCAAAACCCAAGGTTCGACCGGCTGCGATTATTTCGCGCCCGATCCGCCCTTCTATGCCAACGGCAGCGGGCCCAGCAATTACTGGGGCACTTGCTATGCCGTCTTTTTGGCCAATACCTGGAGCCGCCCGGTGAAAATCACCGTGGAACGCGATGGCCAGACCTTCGATGCCACGCAATTTGGCCGTATTCCCAAAGGCACGGGCGCCTCCACCACCTACGACCCCATTCCAGCAACGGGCCTTCCGCCCAATGAAGTCGCCGTACTCTTTTTGTCGCATCAGCCCGGCGCCAAGCACGATTTGGGCAGCCCTCTCACCTGCCCCGTCACACCCGCCGTCACCTTTGACGCGGCCATTCAGGGCTCGGGCAACGGTGGGAAAGCCTTCCGCGTGACCACCGACACGCCCGTCACGGCCTACGACATCCTGCCCTATGGCGGCGCCAAGAGCTATTTGCCCAGCGCTTCCTTGCTGCTTCCCTTCGCAAGCTGGGGAACGAACTATTACACCGTCGCGCCTCATCCCCAGGGGGGAGGCCAGTTGTGGACCATGCTGGTAGGCACCGTGGACGGAACCAAGCTAAGCGTCCTTCCCTCCACCAATTTGCCCGGAGGCGGCGCATTGCCGACGGCCAACGCGGGCCAAACCAACAATTTCGTCATCAACAAGGGCGAAATGATTCAGTGGATCGGCGCCGATCCCACCGGCACCATTTTCCAAAGCGATCAGCCGGTGGGCGTATGGGCGGGAAGCACCTATTTGGGCGTGGGAACGCAGACATCGCCTGGAGGCGGAGGCCAAGAATCGGCGCATCAGCAAATTCTTCCCATCAGCGCGCTGGGCAGCGAATACGTGGGCACCAACGTCGTCACCCGCCTAGCCAGTCTAGGCAGCGAAAGCATTCCCTACCGGCTTCTCGGCGTCGTCGACGGCACCCAGCTCACCTGGGATCCGGCTCCGCCCAACGGCGCACCCTCTACACTCAACGCGGGCCAAGTCGCCGAATTCGAGACCCAAGCGCTCTTCACCGTCCGCTCGCAGGACGGCGATCATCCCTTTGCGGTGACGCATTACATGCCTGGCCGCCCACCCAACGGCCGCCCCGGCTGCGGTCCTGAATACGGCGGAGGCAACTGCGATTTGGGCGACGAAGAATGGGTATTTTCGCTGCCTCCCGCGCAATTCCTTCAGCGCTACGTCTTCTTCACCGACCCCACCTACGCGACAACCAACCTCGTCATCACGCGCGTCGCGGGCGCCAAAGGATTTGAACCCGTAAACATCGCTTGTTTGGGCGAAGTTACGGGATGGCAGGCCGTCGGCTCATCGGGCCAATACGAAGTCGCCCATGTGGACTTAATCCGCGGCTTCAATGCAGTGACCCCCGCGTGCAACACCAGCCGCCATGAAGCCACGAGCAACGGCAAATTTGGCATTACGGTCTGGGGCACCGACTGGTATGCCTCTTATGGATATCCCGCGGGCGGCAATGTGGGAACGATCAATAACGTCGTGGTGCCTCCTGTTCCGAACTGATTTTTGTTATTCATTGATCAATCTCAATCGATTGATTTCCCCATAAATACAAAAAGGCGCGGCCTATCAAAGACCGCGCCTCTTTTTTTATCCGCTATCCGCGCATTGGAAGCGGTTATTCCAGCCTATTGCTTACAGATGCTGCTCGTCTTGCTGGTGTGCTCGCAGTGCGTCGCCGCATCCGCAACCGCCGCCGTCAAGTGGTAAGCACGGCAAGCGTAGTTATCACCCGTGGCTTGATACGAATAGGCGGGATCCTTGGCATAACCCGTACAATCGGTCGCGCAGGTAGCCGCATCCGGATACTCGGTCTTGCAAGTCGCGGTCGCGAGCGTGCAGAAGTTCTCGCACAGATCGCCGCAAACGCCGCCGCCGAACGGACCCGCATGCGCGCAATGGGTCGCGGCATCCATGGCAGCCGCACCCGCGTGATACAAGCGGCAGCCCACCGTATCACCCGAGGTATCCGCAGGCATGCCGAGCTTGCCGGCTGTCTCGAGCATCGTACACGCAGCGGTACATTCCGCTTCCGAACCATACTGAGCAGTAGCGCCCGTACAGTTCTTCATCACGGCGGCGCAGTAATCGCCGCAGCTTACAGCCGCGCTGCCGCTGGAGGACGAGCTCGTGCTCGTGCTCGAAGAAGATGTCGACGTGCTGGAAGAAGAAGACGAAGAACTACCACCCGTGGTCTCCCCAGTCTCATCACCGCAAGCGACGAGGCCGAAAGCACCACAAACCGCAACAAAACCAACCAACATCAAACCTTTAAATGTCTTCATAAAAAGCCAATCTCCTCTGCAAGCTTCCATGCGACAAAATACCGCGCTTCCTGTCAATAGCTAGTTGGCCTTGGTACATCGATTTTCGATGCGTCTCTTATAGATCCACGCCCGCGCCGCACAGCGTAACCCTTGTTCGCCATCGCACATGAAACGCTTGATTTATGCAATGCGGAGCACCTGAACAACAAATGCATCGCTATCGAATCCGTATGGGACAGCATAAAAAGAAAGAGCGCAGCCTTCCTTGTCTAGGAACAAAAGAAGACCGCGCCCTTCCCATGCCTACCGGCGACCAGCGCAAATACTTATAGATTTGGCCGATCCGCCGGCAAGCTCGGCGATTTAGTTGCCGCCCGCGCCGCCTGCACCGCCCGCGCCGCCCATGCCCATACCGCCCATACCAGCCGTACCACCGCTGGAGGACGTGGAACCGGTGCTGCTGGACGTCGAACCAGTCGACGAGCTGGAAGACGACGTTGACGTCGTGGTCTCGGTCTCGTCACCACAAGCAGCGAGACCAGCCATCGCAACAAGCGCAATCACACCAAGAAGCATCGAACCTTTGAGCATTTTCATAGTGAAAGCAATTCTCCTTACGCGCCGCGAAAGAAGTGAGCATCACTTCAATTTCATCGGCACGCGCTATGCCTACCAAAAACAAAGAGGATGTGCAGGTTAAAAAAGAAGAATTTCGTCATCCTTGATGTACCATTCGGCACAAATATCAAGCTTCCCCCCGATTGTGCATTCTACCAACCACATGTTTCGCCTTTGGTCTGATCTTTCAGCCACTTACGAAGCGGCTCGAAATATTCCAGCAAAGGCTGAGCATCCGCATTGGACTGGCCCGTAATGGCTTTCATGGCTTCGGGCCAGGGCCTGCTCGCACCCATCGCCAGCATCGCCTTCATTTTATCGCCCGCCGCCTTGCTTCCATAAATCGAACAAGTATGAAGCGGCCCTTTATGGCCTGCCACCTCACAGAGCGCCTTATGGAACTGGAACTGATAAATTCGCGCCAAGAAATAGCGCACATAAGGCGTATTGGCGGGGACATGATATTTCGCGCCGGGATCGAAATCGGCTTCGGACCTGGGCACAGAAGGCGCGATACCCTGATATTTCCTGCGCAGCTCCGTCCAGGCTTGGGTATAGGCCGAGGGCGGGATTTTGCCTGAAAAGACATCCCACCGCCATTGATCGATAAGCTTTCCAAAAGGCAAAAACGCCACCTTTTCAATCGCCTGCTTCAAGAGGAAATTGGTCTCGGCCTTGGGATTGTCGCTCACTTTATCAAACAGGCCGATATTCTTTAAATAACCGGGCGTTACCGACAAAGCCAGCGTATCGCCAATGCCCTCATGAAAGCCATCATTGGCTCCCTGCTGAAATAGAACCGGCATCTTATGATAATACGCATAATAATAATCGTGACCCAATTCATGATGAATGGTCACGAAGTCCTCTTCCTTAATTTCAATACACATCTTAATGCGGATATCGCCTGAATAGGTCACATCCCAGGCGCTCGCATGGCATACCACATCCCTGCCCTCGGGCTTTTTGAACAGCGACCTATCCCAAAACGTCTCGGGAAGGCTGGTCATCCCGAGCGACGTAAAAAAAGCCTCGGCCTTCTTCACCATCTTAATTTCATCATACTTCTTATCCTTAAGCGCCTTGGTCACATCCAGCGAAGCCTCGCCGGGAAAAGGCTCGACCAAAGGATAAATATTGTTCCACTCCTGAGCCCACATATTCCCAAGCAGATGGGCCGGAATAGGATCTTTAGCGCCGATCTTATCTTTGCCATAATGCTGCCTCAGCCTGGCGCGCACATAGCAATGAAGCTCATCGTATAAAGGCTTCACCTGCTGCCATAGCCGCTCGGTCTCCGCCTCAAACGCCTCGGGCGGCATATCGTAACCCGAACGCCACAGCGCCCCTAAATCCTGAAAACCAATCTCTTTCGCCCCCTTATTGCCCAGCTCGACATAGCGCTGAAACTTCTCGCGAATAGGCACCGCAATCTGATGCCAGCCCGCCCACGCCTCAAGCAGCTCATCCCAATTCCGGCTGGACTCCATCACATTGGACAGATCTTGAAGGGTGAGACACGTTTTGACCTTGCCATCTTTTCCCTTGACATTGGCCAAAGCACTCTTTTTGCCATTAAACTCCTTTGCGGGACAATATTTGCCCTTGCCGTAGGTGCTCTGCATCGCTACCGAAATCTCGGCCAGCTCCGACCTTTGCTTTTCATCGTTGGGCGCAGGAAGCACGCTTGCGATTTTTAGCAAATGCAGCATGCGCGCCGTCTCCGCGGGCAAATCTTTTAGGATTGGATCGAAGCGCGTGGCCGCCGAAATGGTACGGCTCAGGTACTCCATATTGCTTTCTTCGGCGGCCGCCGAAAGCTGATCGGTATCTTCCGTAATAAAGGTTTGGTTGACCCAGCCGGCCCTCGCCGAGCGCGTCCACAGCTTTTTGAGATCGGCATTTACCGTATCGACAAAAGCCTTGGCTTCATCGACGGAAGGCCCATCGGCAGGAGGCTCGGGAGGCGGATTTTTCCTGGGCGCCGCATCGCCCGAAGCGATGACCGAAGGCGGACATTTAGCCTCCGTGCTAGCACTGTCGCTCGTCGCACAGCCGATCAGCACAGCGGGCAACAGCGAAAACCAAAGGGAACGGGCGTTCTTTGTACGGGCTTTTTTGGGCATCGTTCGTCTCCAACACAAGCATTTGCCCTCTTAACACAATCCGCTGGAGGAGCGATGCGCCTTTAGCAATTTTGCAGGGAATGGGTGAATGGTGCAGGGAAGTGAAAAGCCTTGACCGCCTCCAGCCTCTCGCGTACACCCACTTCTGCCATGGCTTTTTTATCTCCCCTAGGCATCAGCGATTTTAGAAAGCTCCGTGAACAAGGAGCGACCTTTATCGATAAATCGCAACTGATCATCGATTTTCTCGAAACCCGCTATGAAGCCCTTCTGTTGCCCCGTCCCCGCCGCTTTGGCAAAACGCTCAATCTATCGATGCTTCGCTATTTTTTAGAGAAGCGACCCGAAAATCTCGCCCATCTCTTTGAAGATCTAAAGGTCTTTCAATGCGAAAAGGGAGCGTTCTACAAGGAAAAGCATTTTCAGCGCTATCCTGTCATCTTTATTAGTTTTAAAGAGATACGCGGCAAAACATTTGAAGATTGTGTCGCAGCGATCATCCGGCTGATCCGGGGACTCTACAAAGAACATCGGACGATCGTTGAATCGGATCAGCTCAGTTCAGACGAGCGAGAAGAGTGCCAGGCCATTATCAAAGGCAAAGCTCCCTTTAACTCATATCGGAGCGCCCTCGGCGAGCTTTGCCGGTATATTCATCTCGTTACGGGACAAAAATCGATTGTCCTCATCGACGAATACGACCACCCCATCCACAATGGATGGCTCTCGGGCTACGGCC
>CAZICM010000099.1:0-22056 GCA_964537685.1 uncultured Polyangiaceae bacterium | reverse complement strand
GGGAGCGTCGTTTTTACCATCGGATCGTTTTGCGCAGATACGGCGATTTAGGGCGTTTCGGCAACCCTTTCATTTGTGGGACATCAACGCGAACGGTACGCTGATGGTTTATTCGGGCGTGTCGATGGGGATGCGCTGCGAAAGTAAATTCGAAAGCATCGCGCGCACATCGTCTGTGATGTTTGGCTCCAGCCACTCGCTCGGAATCGTCACCCATCCGTGAAGCGTGCGGACTGTCGTTGTGCCTTCTGGAACGTTGATAGGCGGCCTTTGTTGAACGCGGATCGATACGGCTTCGAGCATCGAGGGCGAGCCGTTCACGACGTTGTCGCGTGTCGTCTGTACGCTGTTCAAAATCTGTTCGCTTGTATGCGTTTCAAGGCGTTTTTGTGCGTTCAACAGAGCAATGATAAAGGGCGATGCTGATCCTTCAGCCTCGCCGCATGCCGTCGATGCATCGCTCGATGGAGTCTCTGCGCTCCCTTGGCTTGGATGATCGTTGCCTTCACTGACGCCTTCGCGCGCGCTTGTCGGTGCTTCTGTTTGCGGTGCGTGGGGATGCTCGGCCTCGGCTTGATCTGTAGGCGGAACGGCGTTTGTGCTCGCGCCTCCTTGCTTCTGCTCTAGTTCCCCTCGCCATCTCTGCAAGAGCTCCCAAGTACTCGGCGATTTGGCATTCGTATCGCTTTCGCTCGCTGTTTTCGCCTCATCCGTTGCTTCGCTTCCCGCGTCGCCTTCCGCCTTCGATTCGCTGTCCGCCGTGTTCGTTTCGCTGTGCTGTGTACCGTCGCCAAGGCTCTCTTCCCGCTGCGTATGGTCGGCCGTCATCGCGGCGGGCGAGGGTTCAAAGGACTCGTCTTCCTGCTCGCTCGGCGGCTCCGCGTCTGGTCTTCTTAGATGCGCCACAACGGCCGAACGATAGGCTTCGGGCTTAAAATGAACGCCAATCTCTCGCGCGAAATTCAAATCAGGAGGGTGAGTAAATCCCCCGTGTCCATCGCTCGGCGCCTCATCGCGAGCCTTGGCTTTCTTGCCTTTGGGCGCGCGCGCTTTCCGATCGGTTGAAGGCAATCGAGGCTTTCGAGGTTTCCGAGGCTTCGGCGCATCCACCGGCCTCCATTCATCGTAGGAGATCCGAACAGCTTCATTTCCAGCATGAATGCGCATCACTTCCGTCACGCGGAGCAAGGCATCGCGCGTTGCATCCTCGCGATTGCGCGCCGTCTTTTCAAACCAGTTCAGCGCATCGATCAAGCGCTCTTCGGCTTCTTTGCCGCGCTCGCGCTCTTCGCGCAGCATCGCGTCCATCGCTTGCATTCGTTCGCGCTCTTCGCGCGTCACTTTCTCAAATCGCGCGAGCACCGCGATCATCCGCTCATCGCTTGCTTTTCGTTCGGCCTCGATCAACTCCGCGAAGGCTCGCCGCTCCGATCTCAGAAGCGCGCGCACCTCGTTCCATGTCGCGTTTGGCATCGTTGGCGCGCTCGGTTTTGGCAGCTCTTGCACAGTTGAGCCGGGCAAAGGAAAAGGCTTCGATTTACCCGGAAAGTGAAACCATCTCAGCGAAGATCCGCCCGTGTACGCCTGCTTCTTATTCGCGGAGCTCGTGGCCTCGGCGCGGTAATAACCGCCTCCAAATCGCTCCACGAAATAGCTCCATCCTTCGTCTCGACTCTCGGATGCGAGGAAGCGAACCGGGCAAAATTCGATCGGTCCATCATGCTTTCGCTTCCTAAACAATCGGATATAAAAGATCTTCCTTGATTCTGGTTGACCATCCGAGCGTGGAAACATCGGATGCGGGATGCGGGGATCGTCCGTGTCATCAATGCGGCGGGCAAGATTGGATTTCATATTCCTTGCCCTGATTTCAGCGCATACGGCATGCATTAAAAATGCCCGTTCGCCATGGTCCGCATGGTGATGGATGGGCTTGTTTTAAAGGGTTTGTTATTGCGTTGGAAACCCGCGCCAAGGTGCCGCAAGCCGCGTTCTTAATTCAATGGCGGCGCGCTGGACGGCCATTGCGGGAAAATAAAAGGCCGTCTGGGTTTAATTGGGTTTTATTCAATGGGATTTCCAGGGCAGCAAATAGAAAACCCAATGAAACACGATGTTTTAAATGCATTTGTTTTTTCGGGCCGCGTCTGAAATAGGGGTTTCAAGGTTCATGTAATACGCGAATGCATCGCCCATAAAAGAGTTTTTGGATTTGGGGCGGCGCTTCATGGCGGTTTTTTGGTTGCGGCGATTTCGAGCGGCTGCAAATCGAGGCTCTTGCCAAAAATACCCGGCTTTCATTGCCTCGCGCGCAATGACTCACGCTCTCCATTCGCGGGGAGTGACTCACGCCGTGAGCCCATGTCCATCGTGCTGCTCGCGTGAGTCTTTTAGGGTGAACCCCTCGAAAACATATTGCCCACCGTTCATCGATTCGAAAAAGAATGCAATCAGCATGCATTGCCGGCACCATCGCTTGAATTTGTGCAATGCGCTAATGCCTCGGGGCTCCCCCCACTTCCAAAAATCGTGATTCACCGCTCGTCACCGCTCGTCCACCGCTCCGGCACCGCTGTTTGACCGCTCCCCGCACCACTCCCCCCACCGCTTTTTGAACCGCTCTTTAAACGAATCCCATGCGGCGCCATGAGCGAATTTTTGACGCAGTCCGAAGGCGTGTTGACGCCCTAGGATCGGCGAAGCAGGAAGGCTTGGGCGCGCGGCAAAATTCCCCGTTCGGGGTTGCGGGCGTTGTTGTCAAGCGCGAGCCGCCCGAAATACAGGGGCGCCTTGTGCGAATGTCGAACGCTTTCCCCTCAATAGGCGTGTGGAACGCCGTTCCACAGGCCGATCGCATGGCAACCGTTCCACGAAATAAAAAGCCGCGCGGATAGGGCTTGCAATGGACGCGCACGCTTGAAATCAGCCCTCGCGTACCATCGATGCGGAGCATGGAAGAAAACATCGATCCATCAAGGCTCTCGATAGGTTTGCGGCGTTTCAGGGCGCAAAACACATGCGCGCGAGCGCGCACAAATATTCACAACCTATTGAAATCACAATTTGAATTTTTATTTAAAATGCGCGAATTAAATATTTTCTGGGGGCGGCATTTTGGGAATGGGGACGTCGTGTGTCTCCGATGGAGTGGTCAGTTCCAAGCCGAGGGCCTTCGTATCGCCGGCATCCGATCGGCATGAACGAGCCCCGCACCCATGTCTCCGGCCATGCGCTTGCATAAGCGCGAGCGCGGGATGATGCGCCGTTGGGGCGTCAATGGCTATTTTGATGGCTCGCCTCATTCATGCGCGCGGGCTTTCACTTATCGGATCTAATACGCAAGCGGCACAAATACATTTGATTTCATCACCAATATGATGAGCAGGCATTTTCTCCATGCTGCTCGTGTCGCGTTGCCTGGCATGTCAAAGAATGCTTCGCGGCTTCATTTCAAGGCGCTTCAATCAAGGCACGGATTAAAAAAATCGAGGTGCTCACATGATGAACGCGACCAATGAAAAGCCGGGCCTAGCCAAAATAAAACCCAGCGGCCGATGGATGGGGATTGATGAGGCGGCTAATTTTCTAGGCGTTTCAATCGTTACCCTGCGCCGAAGCATTGAACGAAATGCCAAGACCTCGGAAGACGGCGTCATTTTCGCTCAATTCGATGGAATTGAAGCCCGCAAGCTTGGCCGACTGTGGCGCGTGCGCCTCGATGAACGATGGACCTCGCGGGCAACGGGCTCTTGAAGCGGCTTGAAGGAAACGCCTTTAGGCGCGCAATCCGCGCATTTTGCAGGGCAACACAAAAAAGATGATCCGCGCGCGTCACCGTGATATGGGTAAGCCACGCGAAACGCGCGCCATGCATTGGAGTTCTCGATCATGGCAAGCGATAGTTTTGATCGTTTTGAAAACAACGCTCGAGAAAACAGTCGAATTGATTCTAATTCGATCGAATTCGAAAGCACCCCCAACAAGAAAACGCGGGGGGCCGGAGGCGTCCGAAAGGTGCGCCGCCGTGGAAAGCGCGTTCTGGTCATTGATTTTCGGTACACTGTTCCAGCGGGTCCAAACAAAGGGAAGTCTGCGCGCTATCGCCGCGATGCTGAAATTCAGACGTGGGAAGGCGCGAAGGCTGAGCTAAAGCGGCGATTGGCTGCGCTGATGATTACCGGTTCGCCTTTTGAAATCGTTAATCAAGAGGCGCGGGCTTCCGTCGTTCGCGAGCCTCCACCCTTTACCTTTGGCGATGCCGTCGATGAATGGCTTTCGGACTATGTTCCGACCTTGAAAGCGGCTACGCAATTTACCTATCAGTCGATAGCGAAGAATCATCTTAAAGAATTGCGAAGCATAGCGCTTCATGAATTCGGAACCGAGCATATTCGAGCGCTTCAAAAGAAGGATCGGGAAGCGGGACGCTCTTCTGCGGTGACGAATCACACCTATGCATGCGTTCGCTCCGTGATCAAGTTTGCGCTTGAAAAGAAGCGATTGAAGGCGCGGCCTGAATTGCCCTCGGTGGTGCGAACGCCCGATCCCGAAATCGATACCTATACCGATGCAGAGGTTCAAACGCTTGTTCAAGCATGTGAATCGCATAATGAGCGATTGATCATTCTGTTGGTATGCTATGCGGGTTTGCGCACTGCGGAAGTGCGCGGGCTAAGGTGGCGGGATATCGATTTAAGGCGGCGCATGTTGACGGTGCGACAAGCTATCTCCCGAGGACCGGGCAAAGATGGCAAGGGTTCGGCGATGTATGCCGAGAAGCCCAAGAGCGGAAAGGAGCGCACCATTCCCCTCCATGCTTCGCTTTACCGGGAGCTTTCGGCGATGGAGGCGAAGGTGGGGCATGCGCTTGTTTGCCCTTCGCCCAATGGAGAACCCTATGGCGCGGCGGGCATCTATGACGTGTGGGATCGCATTCGCGAACGCGCGAACGTGCGGCGAATTCCTTGGATGGTGCATGCGGGGCGGCACTATTTCGGGACGGCGCTATGCAGGGCGCGGGTGAATGTGCGGGCGGTTCAAAAGCTCCTGGGGCATGCGGATCTAAAGATGACCATGCGCTATGTGCATGCTGTGTCCAAGGATCTGCAAGAGGCGATCGGCGACCTCGAAACGCTCACCTTGGGGGCGTCTCAAGATCGCGAGCAAGACGAACCGTGAAGCGTTTCGATCGGGTGTCTTGCGGCTTGGGTAACAGTAGGGAGACGCCCGAAAGCTTCAAGCGTTGGGGGCAAGCCTCAGCGCGGGGATTCTCGAACAGTGTCCGATAGTTGACAAGGTAGGCTTTGGAGTGTTATGGCTGCGAGGGTGTCCTACAGGGCGTTACGAGGGTTTCATAGCTAGGGAGACCGACGGAGCCGTACATTGTACGGTGACGGAGGTTGACCGAAGATATGAAACCCGCAGTAGCCCTGTAGGATACCCTCTAAGGGTGATTCCCTGGGATGCCCTCTTATGCCTTTGGCCTTCTTAGCGATATGGGCGGAGTGCTTGTTCTATCGGGCAGTGCGCTTGCTCTATCGGGCGGAGTGCTTGAACGCCTGGTATTTACGCTATCGTAGACGCTGGCATTCGCGGGCGGAGGCTGAGCAATGCGCAATGGAAGCGATACCATAAAACACGAGCCTTCTCCCGGTTTGCTTTCGGCGGATATATCGCCTCCAAGCAGTCCGCATATATTCCTGGATAGCGCAAGGCCGAGTCCAGTGCCTCCATAGCGCTTGGTTGTCGATGAGTCTCCTTGTACAAAGGGCTGGAATAATCGCTCCAATTGTTCGGATGTCATACCAATACCGGTATCTTTCACCGAAATTTGAATCCAGTCGGGCTTTTTGGGATGGGGTTCGGCCCGTACCCAAATTTTGCCGTTTTCAGTGAATTTTGCCGCGTTGCCAATGAGGTTGAGCATCACCTGGCGCAGTTTGGTCAGGTCGGTGGCCATGGTATCCAAGCCGGGCGCCAGTGCGAAGATAAGCTTGTTGTTTTGTTTTTTTGTCAGCGGGTCCGCCGTATATCCCAAATCCGCGTCGCTGAGGAGTTTAGATAATGAAAATGCTTCGACAAAGATATCCATTTTGCCCGCTTCTATCTTTGATAGATCGAGGATATCGTTGATCATCGAAAGCAAATGCTTTCCCGATGTTTCTATGCGCTCCAGATCCGAAGCAAGGCGCGTGTGGCCCTCCGCCGTGGCTTCTTCATAGAGCATTTCGGTATAGCCCAATATCGTGGTCATCGGTGTGCGGAGCTCGTGGCTCATATTGGCGAGGAATAAGCTTTTAGCTTTATTTGCAGCTTCCGCTGCTTGCTGCGCCGCCTCGGCTATTTGTTCGGCCGCTTTGCGCTCGCGGATTTCTGTGGCCGCGTGCTCCAGCGACCAGCTTGTATAGCTTGCCAATAATCCTACAACCATGCACGATAATATCAGCGATACCAAATAGTTAATGGGGTCTTTTATGCTTTGCCAAGGCTGCCCGCCCGCCCACTCAATGCCAAATAGCGAAAGCCAAAGGGCGGTTAGCGTGATCAGAATGCTGAGCGCCGCGGCCGTTCGAAAAGAAAAAAATACGCCGCCAATGCCAATGCCCGCCAATAGATAATAAACTCCATAATACGGATTTGCATAGGACAGCGAAGCGACCTGAAGTACGCCAATCACAGATGGAGCCGTCGCCGCTGCAAAGAATAGCCAGGCAGCCAAGCGTATCCATCCGCTTTGATTGATGAAATAGACAGCGGAAAGGCCCCCGATGGTAATCAGCGAATAGATACTTCGGATCGACCATCGGCCCTCGGCCATACCATTGAGGCAGCAGAGGATGAATGCAACACTCAGAAAAATATTGAGCAATCTCCACAGACGCGCGAGCGCTGGATCGGTCGTTGGACATCGCGTGAGCCACTGAAACATATTGGCGCTTGCCGGCGGTGGAGCGAAGAGGTGGATGTGTGTATAAAAAATACGCATACAAAAATCAATTGATGTTTTAGTCTTGCCCTAGGTCCAGGGATTGGGCATGGGCAAGGTCAAAGGACAATGAATTCAATTCGTTACCGGGCAAAACGGCATTTGATGCATTGGATGCTTGGGGGATTTGGAATCGCGGCGCTGAGCGGGGCGTGCGGTTCAAGGGATACCGCCATACAATCCAAAGCTGTGCCTTCGCAGAGTTCGTCAAGCGTGGGAGCTCCCCCATCTCCTCAGAACAAGGCTTTAAACCGGCCGGAGCTATTGGAGGCGCGTTTAACGGAGCTTCATGCGGCCTGGGATTTTCGGAATACCTTTTGGTTTCATCCTAATCCTGTGAGGCTCGATCCTGGGGCGGCGATTCCAAAAACGGGGCCTCTGATGAAGGGGGAAATTAAAAAAGCAACGGTATATGCTTATCACTTTCAGGATCGGGGGGATTCTGAAGACGAGCCATGCAATATATTCGATCGGAATGGACGCTTTTGTTATCATGTGATCGATCCGGGCGTGCCGCTTCAGCAGGATCAATTCGATCGATTGGCCGCATTTTTATCGAAAGCCGAGGCGGGCGGGTTTCGCGAGGGCGAATCGCAAAACCGGGCGCGGACCCGCTGTGAATTTGAGCCGCATCATTTTATTTTGCTGATGGATGAGAAGGATAAGCCCTTGGGGCAATTGGAGATATGTTTTACGTGTGGCGAGTGGCTTTCGCTGCCTCATTCGGAGGCGATTTCGGGCGATGCGCCGGCTTTGATGTATGGGGAGGAAAAGCGTTTTTTGCGCTCATTGTGTGAAGAATTAAAGCTGCCAGGCTGTTTTTTCGGCGATGACGAGCTGATGGGGGCTCTATTTGACTATCGGAAGAAGGTTTATTTCGATGAAAATGGAGATGCATCGGCGAGGGCGAAGACGGAGCTTGCAAAGAAATCCAGCGGTGTGAAAGGCGCTTTGATGCTGAAGGATGTCCCGGAGCTGGATAAGGCCCGCTTGTGTGCGTTTGCGCAGGAATATCTATCGTATTCGTTTGTCCGGCAGCGGCACTTCTCGGTATGCGAACAGGAACACCGAGGTATTGAACGGCTATCGTTTAAGGAATGTTTGAGCCAATTTCCCAAGGCTTCAAAGACGGTGGATCAAGCCGAACGCTGTATAAGAAAGCTGGCCGGGCCTCCCGCAATGTGGTGTAAAGAGAGCTTGCCCGATGAATGCGTGGGATTGGAATCATCGACGATTGGATTTTCCATCCGGGATCTGAAAAAGAAATCCAATCAAAATGCCAAGCAATGAACTTGGCCTAAAAATTCCCGCACATCATCCGGTACGCAGCGGCCCGCGCCGTGAAGGGTTGCGGCGGTGCCGACGGCGCATGCAAAGAGGCCGGCGTCTTTGGCCGATCGGCCTTGAAGAAGGGCGAGCGACAGGCCGGCCAGGGTGGCGTCGCCCGCTCCTACCGAATTGTGGCTTCTAATGATTGGAACGGTGTAGGCATAGCGTTCTTCGGGCGTGCACAATACGGCGCCCGCCGCGCCTAGGGTGATCATGGCGATAGAGCTTCCTTGTTTAACCATCCATTGGGCGGCGTCCGCGGCGGCCTGGAGATTGAGAATGGGCTGTCCGGTGAAGGCCGCGGCTTCCTGGGCATTGATTTTAATGCCAAATGGAAGGGCTTTTTGAGCTTCAGCCAAAGGCTTTCCCGCCGCGTCGAGCAAGACCCTTTTGTTGGCTTTTTGGGCGAGGCGGATGAGGCGGGCATAAAAATCGTCGGGAATTCCAGGCAAAAGGCTTCCCGTGAGCAGTATCAATTCGGCGCTGTCGATATATTGTTGATACGTTTCGTCAATTTGATGCAATTCTTCGGCGGAAATTTCGGGGCCGCATTCGTTCATGACCAGCAGGCTTTCGCCCGAGCTTTTCCGAAGAACCACGCAGGTGCGGTTCTCTCCGTGGATGGCAACTGGAACGAATTGAATGCCTTCTTTGTTTAAATCCTGTACGATAAAATGGCCTGGCCATCCTCCGATTAAACCCACGACAAGCGCCGGATAATTGAGGCGCAAGAGCGCGCGGGCCGCATTAATACCCTTGGCCGAGGCATGGCGGGCTTCGAGGGCTCCCCGGACGATGGCGGGAGGCGTTTCGATGCCGGCTTCCTCGGAAACGAGGCGCACGATGCGTTCGATGCCGAAATTCAGGCTAACAATGAGAATCATTCAGGCGGCCCCACAATAACAGGGACGGCTTTGGATGTCTTTGTTATTGTGGCGCCCGATCAAGATGGCGCCGCATCTCAGGGATCCTTCAAAAACCGTGCTGGCTATGGTGGGGCTGCCCGCGAGGGGGAAGTCGTATATTGCCGGTAGGCTATCGCGTTATCTTCGATGGATTGGCCACGATACCGAGGTGTTTAATGTCGGCTCCTACCGGCGGAAATTGCTGGGCGCGGGGCAATCTCATGAGTTTTTTGATCAAGCCAATCTAGTTTCCCGCAAGGCGCTGAATGATGTGGCGCTGCATGCGCTGGAAGATATGCTCCGGTGGATTTCCGAGGACGGGGAAGTGGGCATTTTCGATGCGACAAATTCCACGCGCGCCCGCCGGAAAATGGTGATGGACCGCTGCAAAATGAGAGGCGTGCCCGTCGTTTTTATCGAATCGCTCTGTAACGATCCGGCCGTGATTGAAGGCAATGTGAGGGCGACCAAATTGTCTTCGCCCGATTATGCGCATATGGACGCGGAAGACGCCGCAAGCGATTTTAGGGCGCGTATTGCTCATTATGAGCGAGCCTATGAGCCTTTGGATGATCCCGATGCGAGTTATATTAAAATCATTGATGTGGGCAGGCAACTCGTTCTAAATCGAATCAATGGATATTTGCCGGCCCGGCTGGTGCCTTTGCTGGTGGATATGCATATCTCGCCGCTGCCTATTTTTCTGACCCGGCATGGTGAGAGCCTATACAATCAAAAAGGATTGATCGGGGGCGATTCGGAGCTTTCGCCGCGGGGTGAGATTTACGCGCGAAATCTTGCCGATTTTATTCGGAGCCGCGTGCCTTTGGATGCTTCGCTGACGGTGTGGACGAGTACGCTGCGAAGGACCATTCATACGGCAAGGCCGCTGACCAATCATCCGAGGATGTGGAAGGCTCTCGACGAAATTGATGCGGGGGTATGCGAGGGGATGACATACGAAGAGATCCGCGACAAAATGCCCGATCTGCATGAGGCGCGCACGGCCGATAAGTTTCGTTTTCGCTATCCCCGGGGCGAATCCTATGAAGATGTGATTCAAAGGCTGGATCCCCTGCTGATACAATTGGAGCGGAGGCGTACGCCCGTGTTGGTGATCGCGCATCAAGCGGTGCTGAGGGCGTTGGTGGCTTTTTATAAAAATATTCCTCCAGGTGAATGTTGCCGTTTGCCTATTCCTTTGCATACGGTGATTCAATTGACGCCCACGGCCTATGGGTGCGAGGAGCAGCGTATTCCGCTGGCGCCTGAGGTGGGTGCGAGAAATGTGCCGGGTTCTGAGCCGCCTGTGAGTATCGGTCCTCAGGATTGAGCGTTTTTTTGTATATTTTGTATATTGGAGGAGGTTATCGATTATGTCCTACGATCTAAAAGCAATTGCGGCGCCGAGGCTGTCGGGGCGAGCGCTGGAGGCATTTGCGGCAGCGATGGAGAATGCGGCGGCGGGGCCGCTGTTGATCCGGAAGTTGTATACAGATACAGGTGTGGATGCGCTTCGGGCGGCTCGGGTGCATGAATCGCCTTCGGTTGCGCCTCCTCTTCCCCGGCCCCATTTGGTGGAGATGGCTAGGGATAAGCCGGTGACGGTGGATGAGTTATGGGATATCTTTGAGGTTAGCCCCAGCCGCCCAGGCTTTGCGTTTGAGAGCGCGGCGGATTTTGTGAAGGCGTATCTATCGGGCAAAAGCACGCCTTTGGCGGTGGCGGAGCGGGTGATCGAGGCCATTGCGCGTTCGAATTCGGGAGAAGGGCCGCTTCGCGCGCTCGTGGCGAGTCAGGCGGGAGAGATTCGAAAGCAGGCGGAGGAAAGCACCGAGCGATATCGGAAGAAGGCTGTGTTGGGGCCATTGGATGGGGTGCCTGTCGCCGTGAAGGACGAGCTGGATGTGGCGGGTTATCCGACGACGGGAGGGACGCGCTTTTTGGCGTCGAAAATAGGGCATGCGCAGGCAGATTCAACGCCGGTGGAAAGACTGCGGGCGGGAGGCGCGCTGTTGATTGGAAAAGCCAATATGAATGAGATTGGCATCGATACCTCTGGATTTAATGCTCATTTTGGCGTTACGCGCAATCCTTATGATGTGGGCAGGCTTCCGGGTGGATCGTCGAGCGGTTCGGCGGCGGCGGTGGCGGCTGGATTGTGTCCCATTGCGGTGGGGGCGGATGGCGGCGGTTCGATTCGCATTCCCGCGGCTTTATGCGGTGTTGTTGGGCTAAAGCCGACATGGAGCCGGGTGAGTGAGCATGGAGTGTTGCCTTTATGCTTTAGCGTGGGGCATGTGGGGCCTATTGGCGCAACGGTAAGGGATACGGCGCTGGCCTATGTTCTGATGGCGGGGCCGGATAGCCGGGATAGGAATACGGTTCGCCAGCCCTTGCCGCATGTGGATCGTTTGGGCAATACCGACTTGAGCGGTGTGAGGGTGGGGGTGTATGATGCCTGGTTTAACGATGCGCAGCCGGATGTGGTGAAGGCATGCCGGGATGGGATAAGGGCGCTGGAAGAGCGGGGGGCAACAACGGTTCCAATACGGCTATCGGGGCTTGATTTATGCCGGGTGGCCCATGCGGTGACGATTTTATCGGAAATGGCGAATTTTGCAGTGGATTATGACGAGAGGCACCGGAGGGATTACGGTTTGGCGGTGCGGGTCAATCTAGCGCTGGCGAGGGCATTTAGGGGCAGCGATTATGTAAAGGCGCAGCGGGTGAGGACAAAGCTGTGTCATCAGCTTGAGGAGATATTTGAGCAGGTGGATGTGATCGCGACGCCGGCGACGGCGATAACGGCGCCTGAGATTGCAAAGGATTTGCTACCCCGGGGCGAGAGCAATTTGGTGGTGACGAGTGCGCTGATGCGTTTTGCCTTTGTGGGGAATTTATCGGGATATCCGGCGATTACGGTGCCCTGCGGTTACGATAGGGCTGGGCTTCCGGTGGGATTTCAGATGATGGGAAAGCCTTGGGAAGAAGGGTTTTTGTTGCAGCTCGCCGAGGTGCTGGAGGCGAATGTGCTGAGGAAGAAGCCGGTTCAATGGGCGAGGCTGCTGGGGGGGTAAATATATCTTACATCGCCACCCACCCGCCATCCACGGGGACCGCTTGTCCCATCATAAACGACGATTTTTCCGAGCATAACCATGCGGCGGCTTCGCCGATTTCTTCGGGCAGGCCCAACCTTCCGATGGGCGCCACACTCGCCAGTTGATCTTCGGGGATCAAGCCTTGGCGGATGGCATCTTCGAGCATGGGGGTTCGGATAGCGCCGGGACACACCGCATTCACGCGGATGCCTTGTTTGGCGTATTCAATCGCGGCGTTTTTTGTCAGGCCAACGACCCCGTGCTTCGATGCAACATACGCAGGCAGTCCGGGATAGCCCACGAGTCCTGCTACCGAGGCGATATTGACAATCGCTCCCCCGCCTTGTTTGAGCATCTGCTGGATTTCATATTTCATACATAAAAATACCCCTGTTAGGTTGACGGCGATGATATTCTGCCAGTTTTCTTCGGTGCAATCCGCGGTGGCGCCCATCGAACCATCGATTCCCGCGTTGTTGAGCGCGCAATCGAGGCGTCCCCATCGCTCAACCACTTTCCCCACCATCGCCACGGTCTGTTCTTTATTCGATACGTCCGCTTGAATGAAGAAGGCTTCGCCGCCGGCCTGCCGGACCAATTCGACCGTTTCTTCTCCGCCCTGAACGTTTACATCTGCGACGGCCACCTTGGCTCCGTGCTTGGCAAATACAAGGGCGGAACCTCTGCCAATACCCGACGCTGCGCCCGTGATGACCGCGATTTTTCCCGAAAGCAATGCATTACCCATCTGAACCTCCAATTGCGAGGGTTCGAGGTGTATCATGCTCGTTTATGCAAAGCTAGAGTATTGTGGCGCGTTCACATAACCCTCCATCTCATCGGACGAAAAGAAATAGAAGTCCAGTGAGACAGATTTATTCCAGATCACAGACAGGCCCTAAGCCCCGCACCTCTTCGGCAAAGCGGCCGAGAAGCCTTCGATCAAAGGGGTTGTGTTGCAGCTCATCGAAGAACGTTTCGCCGTATTCTTCGGCAACCGGATTATAGCCTGTGTGGGGTTGGGTCTAAGCCAAGGGCGGACTCCCCGAAGAAGCGTGCCCTTGTGCAGCCATGGCACCCTCCACTGCGCTCACGATCTCTTCCTCGGAGAGCGCCTCGTTTTCAAACACCAGCGCGGCATTAAGCCTTAACGCCGCGCTCAGCTCATAGGTCTTGCGGATTGCTTCGAGGCCCATGGGGATCTGGTGGGTTTGGTCCCGGGTTGCGATACGATGGAGGCATAGGTCCAGAGGCGCAGACACGCGGATCATCAGCGTTGCCTCCGGCGGAGCGAGCGAGAGTAGGTCTGTTAGGAGCTCGGACGAAGCGCCGATCGTTTCCACACACACATGCGGGTGGGATCTCAGCGCCTCGGCGATTTTCGGATGAATGGTGCGTATGCCTTCCGCGACAGTGGGCTCCCGGCCCAAGGATTTGCACTGGGCATGGTAGGCCATCCACAGCGGCTCCACATGAAAGAAATGTACGCCGAGCCGGCGCTCGATGATTCGGCCAATATGGCTCTTTCCGCTGCCTTTGGGACCAACCAGCAGTATGAACATTGTCTATACACCTCCTCTTAGGTGCCGGGGCCGCGCCGGAACCGAACCTTTGGAATCCAGTTTCGAGCCCTGCGCGCCAAGCGAGCCGATGCATCTTCTCCGTCGAAGTTTGAGGCTGCCCGCTTTAGTTGGGATCGGTCGAAATCCTCGAAGGTATTGACATTGACGACAGCATAGGTTTGTCCGCCAATTTCGCTGGTAACGACCGGTACTGCCCCGCATGTGGAGCAAACGTGAAAGTTGGCCGTCTTGGTGCCGAACACATATTCGCTGACACGGGCCTGATCGGCGATTTCAATCGTGAGGCTGCCCGTTGGGCAAGCGGTCCAGACACCACCATGCTTTTGGCAGAAGGTGCAGCCGCACTCTCTGGCAGGGATCTCGCTCGGTTGGGGCTGCCAATCGAGTTCGAAGTGGATGTTGCCACAGTGGCAGGAACCGTGAATGAGCATGATGGACCCCTGGAGTTGATAATGTATCCCCTATCAGGCTTCGATTCTCGCTGTCCGGAATGGCTTACCGAGGGGTAATGGTCATCCAACACCCATCCTTGGCGCGAAGGCTAAGGCTGGGATATGGCTCCGGCTCGAGTCCCGGTAGCAAATTGAGTTCGTACTTCTGCAGAATCATTGGTAAAACAAGCTGCATCTCCATGGTCGCAAAGTTCATCCCAATGCACTTCTTCGGGCCGACGCTAAATGGCAAAAATGCAGCCGAATGCCGGCCTTTCGATGCCTCTGGGCTAAACCTGTCAGGGTCAAAACCTTCTGGGTTCGACCATATCTCGGGGTGACGGTGCATCGCGTAGGTTGCCGCGATAACCACCGCTCCAGGCGGGATCCTCACGCCGCCTATTACATCCTCTCCCACCGCCACGCGACCACCCATGTAGAATGGAGGACGCAGTCGCATCGATTCGTCAATTACCTGCTTTGTATATGGCATATTGCGAATATCTGCCAATGTGGGCGTCCGATTTCCGAGAACACGTCCAATCTCGTCCATTACCCCACGGCGCGACGCCGGATATTTGGATAAAAATGAGCAGGTCCACATGAGCGCAAGCGCCGTCGTTTCCGTGCCCGCTCCCATCATCGTCAGTAGCTCGTCGCGAAGCTCTTTTTCGTCAAGGCCCATCCCCGTCTCTTCATCCCGCGCGTCAAGCAGGAGCTGAAGTACATCGGGTTTTTCCTCGGACTTGCCCTCTCGCCGCGCCTTTGCGAGCCCGAGAACAATGTCGTTTAGCGTGGCGCGCGCCTCCCGGAAACGGCGGTTGGCCTCGGTCGGAACCGAGATTGGCAATCGGAAAAGCTGGCGCGACCGCGTGACCATGTGCTCCAGACAGATTGCCGCAGCATCCAGCACAATCCTGGTATCGGCGGTCAAATCCATTCCAAACATGCATACGCCGGACACGCGGAGGGTAAGTTCCATAAGCTTTTCCATGAGATTGATGGGCTCACGCCCCTTGTCGCCCTCCGTCCAACGCGCCAGATCCTCGGATGTAATTTGCGTCATCACATCCGCCATCGCCGCGAGCTTGTCCATATGGAAAGCAGGCTGAATCATGGTGCGATGTCTACGCCAATGCTCTCCTTCCGTCGTGAGCAGCCCTTCCCCGAGAAATTCTTTCATATCCTCGAAGCTGGGGGGAAGGCGATAATTTCGGTGATTATCCATTAAAATATGTTTTACGCCCTCGGGGTGCGACAAGAAATAGACGATGGCGGGTCCGAGTCGAACTTTTGCTACGTTGCCATAGTCGCGCATCGTAGCCACCACAAAGCCCAAAGGATCGCGGTTGAAGTCAGAAGCGCTCCCCAATAAAAAGTGCCCTTCTGGTCCGGGATCGCCGCCCTCGGGGGCCGTGTCCGCCGCGACAACAGCCTCTCTCCAAGCCCCGAGATTGAAGGCGTCCGCAATCTGCTGCAGCAGCTTATCCTCCTCAGTTGCAACGGGATCCCGCAAACCAAATAGTCCTCCCGAGGCGGCGGCCACTTCATGACAAGCCCCAAGAACCGAACCCAGCGTCGTCTCGGGAAACGCCTTGCCAAGCCCGCGCCGATCCCGAACGAGAGAGACAAGCGCCGTGCGAGCGTCATCGAAGAAACTTTGTTCGGGCCGCGACTTCAGCCACCCGGCAATGAGAGCATCACCCCCCTCAGAAAGCCACCCTTTCTTCTTCGCAAACCGCATGATTGCCGACCGCTCGGCGAAGTCCACGCGGCTATCAGCCCACGCAACTTCCACGAGCGGAATGAGTCCGAGCGTCCGGAATTGCTCTTCCGAAATGCCTAGACGTACCAATATTTCTTTGACTTGGTGAGCGCTCATCTTGTTGTGCACCCCTTTCAATCACGCCAAGGCAAACACTGGACACCAAAGCGGCCGGCTGGTCAAGCGGAGATCTGCAGAAGCTCGCGCGCGCGCCCGGTAGACACGGCGAATGGCGGCGCGCATCTGAGGACGCTATGAAAAATCAGGACGCCTTCCGATGTCAGAAGGTGCGATCATATTCTGTTGACACGCAGGCGTTGCAACCGTATTGATTCGCCGGCGGGGATGAGCTAGGCCCGAGTGCAGCGAAAAAGGAACGAGGAGATTGTCTTATGTCTCTAGTGATCCACCATCTCACGGCTGATGACATCTCTCTGATGGAGGCGCTATCGTCGATGTTTGGCGAAGCCTTTGACGACAAGGATACCTACACGGGGAATCGTCCAAGCGCGGATTACCTTCGGCGGCTTTTAGGCGGTGATTCTTTCATCGCGCTGGCCGCTTTGAAAAACGGCGATGTGGTTGGAGGCATTGCCGCCTACGAACTTAAAAAGTTTGAGCAAGAGCGGAGCGAAATATACATCTACGATTTAGCTGTTTCAGCAGCGTGCCGGCGCGAGGGAATCGCCACGAAGCTGATTGAAGAATTAAAGAAGATCGCGGCTGAGCGGGGGGCCTATGTTATCTTTGTTCAGGCCGATACCGGCGATGAAGACGGGCCTGCCATCGCATTGTACACGAAGTTAGGAACGCGCGAAGACGTCCTCCATTTTGATATTGCGGTTGGTGGAAAGGCCGGCGCTGCATAATATCCGGTTCCACTGGCGTGACATAAACGACCGGGGTTCAGTGTCTTCACGCCCGAGGATTTTGGAGATGCGCCGTGGGGAAGTGTGACTTCGTCAACTGTACGCTTCCAAATGCTGCTTCCCGTTGTCTCCGATGACATCCCAGGATGCCTTAGAACCTACGAAAATATGGTGAGCCACATGTAATTCACCGGCTCCGCCCGTGATCGATCCGGCGGGAACAAACACGGTTGTTTCTGTATTCGCACCAGGGAGGGCAGAGCCGCAATTCCGGCAAAACCAGCACTCCCATTGGGAATTTGGCTTTTTCCAAGTGGAGACATGCTCTTCACCCGAAAGCCATTTGAAGCGGCTTTTTTCTACAACCAAGACCGCGATACCGCTGCTGCCGGTAAATCTCCGGCAAATGGAGCAGTGGCAGATATACACGTCGGATGTGTCTGAATCGATCTCGTAGCGCACGGCCCCACAGTTACAGTTTCCGTTGATCATAATGACCTTCGCGTTAGGGGTTCAATACCACGCCCCAAGGATCGGCGTCATCATGTTTGTGATGGAGCGCGCGCGAGGGCTTGCAGGCGTTTGCAAGGCAGAGCGGGCGGGCTGACAGGACCTTGCAAGGTGGAGCGGGTCAAGCGTTCATTCGCTCTCCCGCTGAGCGCGCTCGATCAACTCTTCGAAGTGCGGCATCAGCGCCGGCGCATTCGCCGCAAGCCAGGCACGGCATCGCGTTTGGTCAATGCCAGCCTTCAGCAGTTCGATCACGTCTGCCGCGTCCTTCAAACGCGGCGACTTCAGCTTGAGGTGGATGAGCGCTTCGATGGGAGCGATAGGCACCTCGGCCCCCGTCCGGACGACGGGAACGTTGCTAAGCGCGCCATCGTCGGGCTGCACCGAGAGCAGGTCAACCAACACGCCGCCGACCTGGATTGGGATACCGGGCTTCATTGTGACGATCCCTCCTGCATGGTGCTCAAATGCTTCGTCACCGACGAGAAAGTCCACATCCTTCGTGGCGCGTGGATAGCCATGGGCACCGACCGCGAGGCCGCCCACCAGCGCGTGCCGCACGCCGATGCGGGTTAGCTCGTCCGAGGCTCTCCGCATGGCATCGAGGACGCTGGGGGCTACTGTGCCATCCAGCGCGGACAGGTTTACACTTGCATTTCGCATTGCACGGCTCCGCAGAATTGAGAGGTGAGGGGTGGCCAGCATGGTTTACCTGTTGCTTTTACGTCCGGCCCGAGCGCATGGCATCTGGCAAGCCATCATGCGGCCCAAGTTCTTGATGCGGGACATCGTTCCACCAAGATTGAGCAGGCAGATCGTCCCGCCTCGATGGGTTCAGGGGATAGAAGATGCGGCTTGCCGGCTTTGCGGCCTCGCCCCCGACAAGTAGCACGGCGTCATGCAAAGAGTTGTTGAGAAAGCAATGCGAAATGCCGGTGCCAGCGGGGAAGGCCGCAAAGTCGCCCGCGGTCATGCGATGGATGTGGCCATTCACCCAAGCGTCTACTTCACCGGAGACAACATAGACAAACTCCTCTTCATCCTCCTCTGCGTGCGGCCACGACGAACGGCTGCCGGGAGGGAGGCATTGGATGTTGATGCCGATGCGTTGTAGGCCGGCTTCCTTGCCAAGACGCCGGACAGGCCCCATCGGCTCGGTGCTTTGGGGGTAAACGTGGGTGCGTTCTGGTATTTCGGCTGTGGACTTGATGAAGGGAGGACGGTCAGACATGGGGTTGCTCCTGGATGAATGGGGTGAGGGGTTGTTGGATGTTGTGGAACGTGGGTGTTGGCAGCGCGTGAGCGAAGTGAAGTCGGTGCATGTTGGGTTAGACCGCTACACGAAGAAGTACTGAACGTGTGCTTCTGCTGCGAGCCCCGAAAGAAGGTGTGCGGCTCGGCATAACCTTGACTTAGCCCCTATGGATGATCGCATTGTTCAGTGCCGTGACAACAGCGTGGACATATTGTGGGTTTGTCGACTGAAGTGCATCAACATCACCCCCAGCGGTTCCGATACGGACGAAATGTTTGTCTTTCGAAAGGATGTAGGAGATTGTCAGCACCACGCCCACCAGCACGAGCACGCCTCCACAGCCACCGTTAGAAAAGGCGGTGACGACTCCAGCAACCAGGCACGGAATGCCAAGCAACAGCGGACCCAACGGCTTCTTGACTGTCCATGAGCGCACGCTGGTGATATTCGCGAGCGCGTACGTTGTTCCGTAAATTACGGCACGGGCGTTCGTAATGGTGACTATGTTGTCAGTGAAAAACGGCGTCTCTTGATAACGTCCAGCCGGACCATAACCTGCCGGAGGTCCATACCCACCCCCGTTCGGAGGAAAGCCGTATCCACCACTGTTGCCCCAATTGCCCTGATTCATTATGCCTCCATGCTGTTCGCGATGCTTAGACAGGTGTGATAACAGCACGTGTTTTGCATGCTCTGTTGATAACTTCCCCGCCCCGACCCATTTCGACAGCGGTTTATGCAGACCTGCCTAATCCATCCCAAATCTCCACCAAAAGCAACACCTCAATTCATCATTTCCGCGCCCATTATTGCATCTCCGCCGCCCCGTCAACAAAAATTCTACAAAAAGGAAACAGCATTTCGCGGCCGCAAGCAGCGCGAAAACCGGCGTCAACACGCCATTTCGCCTGCCGCTTCAACAGACCACGCGGGTCATCCAGGTGAAACGGCTTCGGATTCCCCTTCGCTTTCGCATCTGCAAGAGACCCGTCCATGGACTTGCCACCAACTCTCTTCATGCTTCTACCTTGATACACTTGCCGAAGATTGCGTTTACACCCACCCAACCGTTAATGCGGCCCCTGTTGTTCCCGATCTGAAAACGCTCGCCTTGTATGGCTTTGATGAGGTGCAGATACTCGCTGCCACCAACTTTGCAGAGAACAATATCGCCGACCTTCAAGCTCGAGTGCAGCGTGATGGGCTCAACGGTGCAAAGTTGCCCGGACGCGATCTTGCCAGCCATGGAGTTGCCCCTCGGTCGAAACGCGACAGTCTCCCCAGCCTTCAGCTTTTCGATGTAGTGCGCTGCCCATCCCATATTGCTCTTCTCCCTCGATCAATGTTCTTCCCGACGCACCTGCTCCCGCTCGTCCGCATTTGGGTGGCGGCGGCGCCCATCCAGGAGCGCGAGTTCTTGCCAGACCAGCTTACGATCCGCCGTTCTGTATGTAAAGCGCGATGATCTAGAACCCCCACAGGACAGATCTATTTCGGCCTCTTCGTCAACAGGCAACGAAAGAGCTTTTGATATATGGGATGGAAAATAAAGGCAGGCAGGCTATTTCAGGAGGGCAAACCGCTCAGGCGAGCGGCATTCGCACATTACCCCAACTACTCAGGCTTCGCAGCCGGCTCTTGGGCCTGCTGCCCCTTAGCCTTGGACTTCGCGCCCTTCTTGGCCACCTCAGACCTATAGCTCCTCACGGCTTGATACTTGGCCAAGAGCGATTTATCCTTCTTGGCCCGCCTATCCACCGCCTTTGCCGCATTCAGCACAATCCGCTCGCGCTCATCATCGAGCATGGCGCGGGTTTCCTCCAGCATCTCAACAGCTTTTCGCATGGCCGGGAGAAAGGCATCGATACGGGCAATCTGCTGATTGGCTAGCTGCAAGTCGGCCACTTCCTGATCGGGAATACCGGCTTTGGGTCCGGTTTGAGCCTGATTGGCCAACAATTCGCTGACAGCCCCCGCATAGCCCCCGCGCGTCTTGCGCATGCCTTGACAAGCCCCTGGGGGCAGATCGACGGCATAAGCGGTGCACTCGGAAGCATCAAAAACAAATTCGCCTTCAACCGGGTTTTTGGGATCGTTCGACATGAGTATTCCTCTATTTCGGTATGAGTTAAATGCAATGAGACTGAACGAGAGAATGGGTCTCCTACTTCAACGGGGCATGAACAGGCCGCGTATACGGTGATTCCAAGGGCGAGAGATTTTTTTTCGAGCCGATTTGAAGGGTTTTGAAGGGTAGGGAGGGCTGGGCAACTCGTGGAGCCCGCATCGTTCACACCGTAACGAACACGGCCGACAGCGAATCGAAAGCCAAATCCAACGCGGGAAACGAAGCAAAAGACGAGGTGAAAACCGCGACCGACTCGATGCCGGGAACGGCAAATGCTGAGACGATCGAAGGCGATAGAATGCCGAGCTTTCAAGCTTGCGGGAGCTGTTGAGACGATGACGACAGCAGCAAAAGCAGAAGCAAGCAGACGCGGGCACAAACGCCGTTCCACCTACAGATCAAGCCGAATCGGAGCATCCCCGCGCACCGCAAACAGAGGCACCGACAAGCGCGCAAAGGCGTCAGCAAAGGCAACGATCATCCAAGCCGAGAGCGCGCAGAGACTTTATCCAGCGATGAATCGACAACATGCGGCGAGGATGAAGGATCAGCATCGCCGTCTATCGAGACGCTGTTGAACGCACAGAAACGCCTTGAAACGCCGATACCTGAACAAGCTTGGAACAGCGAAGAGACGACACGCGACAACGTCGGGCGCGGCCCGCCCGAGAACATCGCCGCCCTTAAGTTCTGTTTCCGCGACACCGTTATTTATCGGTTCGGGTATGTTTGGCGCCGTGGGCTTGGGCGCGGTGGTAATCGACCTCCAAGCTGTAGGCGATGCAAAACGGGTCAGACATATGAGTTGCCAAGCGATTGCGAGAGCGGTATTTGGTTTGTTGCGTCGGTTCGTGCTCGGTCTGCGGAGGCTAAAGGTTGGTGAGATCCAAGCTGAAGGCGATTGACGCGCCACAAAAGCCTTCTAGCCTGGGCGAATGTATTACCGCGCCCTTCTTTTTGCCCTCGCCCTGATCGTATTTTCTTCCCATGCGCGCGCCACTCCTGAAGCGCCTCCACTCCTACCTTCAGATACCATCCAGCCCAGCGCTTCCATAGGTTATTTGGGCGGCACATCCGGCGTATCGCATACCGGCGAATTCAATTGGAGTTTGCCTCTCGCTGTACCACCCGGGCGAAGCGGTTTTCAGCCATCTTTATCGATTCGCTATCAATCCAACGGTGCCAATGGATG
>CAZICM010000098.1:0-22168 GCA_964537685.1 uncultured Polyangiaceae bacterium | reverse complement strand
TCGATTTGCGTTGCAATATTAAAAAACTTATCCAACTCGGGAATCGCATTTTGGAGTGCATTCGCCGCATCTAAAAATCCATCGCCCGTATTCACAAAGAGCCGAAGCTGCGCATCCTGAAATCCCGATTGAAGCGCATCCAGCAAACCATCCCCATTCATATCCAGCAAGATCATCCGGCCGCCTGATATCACTCGTGGCAGCCCGGCATCCTCCCGTGTCCATGTATTGCCCTGATGCTTAAACGCCAAAACATCCAAGCCCGCCGTCAATTGAATCCCGCCGTTTACCGCATAAGAACCGGGAATCAAAATCTCATTCTGCCCATCCGCATCGATATCGGCAGGAATAAATTCGATATCGCAAGGGTGCTGAAGCAGCGCCGGAATCGCGATAGCATTTACATTAAAACCTTGAGGCGTCCACAGGTTCACCGACCACTCATGAATATTTTTAAAAATACAGCTCACCAGATCCGGCATTCCATCGCCGTTCACATCTGCTAAATGAGACGAGGCATTTGCCGAATTGAAATGCAACGGAGGCGCCGAGCCTTGAGCATAGATTCTTTTCGTATTGCTCTTCAGATATTGGGCCGGCTGCGCTCCTGCCGATATCAAAAAACCCCAGTTCACATATTCGCCCCGAAGATCGTGCAACAATAAATCCATCCGCCCATCGTGGTTAAAATCGATCGGTGTTGCGCTCTCGGGCGGGCCTGGCAAATTCGTGATGGGATCGATTAAGTGCGGCTGTTCAAAGACAATCTGCGACGCACTAAAATAATTACCCTGCCCCTGATTCGGCAACAATCTCCACAGCGTCTTATCTTCTCCCGGTTCAAACTGATCATCCTGTTCCAATATTAAAAGATCATCCAGGCCGTCCCCCGTCATATCCAGCGTCATCACGCTTCCTAGATCATTGCCCGGCCCCGATAAACCCGTCATCAACGCATCAAAACCCGTTCCCTGCCCATGATCATAAGAAAATTTTGTTGCAGGCTTGCAGGCTTGATCCGAAGCGCATTCTTGAATGGACGAGAGCAGTGCGCGCTGGGTATTGGGCGATGTCTGATAGGCAAACCTATATTCTCGAACCAGTTTATCTTCAGGTCCCCGGGCCTCGATCGTCTTCAGCTTTAGCGATCGTTTTAAGATCATTCCCCGGGCATACAGCTTCCGGGGCGCTTGCGATTCATACTTAAAAACGAGAGCCCGCGATGCCGGTGAATCAGGGTGATCCGTGTAATCGATTCGCTCAGGCCCAAACTCCAGCGTATGGCCATCCACAGCATCCCGCTCATTCTTATAGCTATACAAAACGGCGTTCTCATTGCGATCCCGCTGTTTGGATATTAACCACGAGCGAACTACTCCGTCCTTTGAAAAAACTTTCCCGCTGTCTTCGCTCCCATATTCAAAGATCAATCCAGACTTCGCATAGACCGTAAACGCTTCCGGCCCTTTTGCATTTGAACTCGCAACAATCCTTGAAAAAGAATCGGGCACCGTCCGGTATTCATTCGGCGCAACTTCCACCAATCGCGCCCCATCCATGCAAAGCGCATCCCCGGCTTTATCCCCAACGGCTTCAATCTCGCCGTCATCCGCCAAATTCTTTCCGCAGCGCGAAATCGCCGACAGCCCTCCCAGCGAAAACCCAAATCCTAAAAATCCGTCATCCGAGCCGCTTGAGTAGCGGACAGAAATGCCTGGCACCTGCCCAGCCCGCCCAGGAAGCGCCTCAATCCCATACAAAAAATTTGCTTCGCCGGCGCTTGACACCGAAAACGTTCCATGATTGGCGCCCGCTTCCGCCGTCTTCCCATTCGGCAAATTAGCCAGCGGCCGTTCACCTTCAAAATCTGGACAGCCTAAATACAAATCGCCCGAAGGAAGCGGCACCGGCACCGCTATAAACGGCGAAATTTTGGCGTCTCCGCATGCGCTCACCACCCACACGACAAACAGCAAGCCCAACATCCGAACACGCCATCCATGTTTGGACATACAAGCTCTATTATCAGCTCAGCTCTCAAAAATCTTGCATTCAACTCATCCTTCGTCTATTTGCCTTCCCATGCGATCATTCACCATCAACACACCCATTAAAACCATCCGGCATCACAACGTATTTACAAAAACCCGGCTTAAAGCCCAGCCTCTCACCCAGGCGCTGGTCTCTAAGCTCGAGCCTCTGTCCGCGCTCTGTGATGCTACAGAATCCAAGGAGCGTAGCCTCGAAGACGCTCAAACCGAGGCCGAGGCTCAAGTCGAATATCTCAATGTTGAATTGGATATTTCCCATGCCCGCATCATCACCGCGGTGCTTGCCTTCGAAGGCAATAAACGCAATTCACCCCTGCTTAAAAGCCTTACCCAAAATCAAAAACCCTCCGAGCAGCGCAAACCCGTACTCGGCGCTCAGCTCGACGAAATGCGCGTTTGGCCCGAAACGCTTTCCACAATCAATAACAATGATATCCAAGCCATGGGCAATGCCCTTGCCGCGCTTATTCCCCTATGCGATGCGGCCGAGGACAATATGGCGCAATGCGAGCAGCGGCTTTCGGATTTTGGCGTGGTGGGCGATAAAAAGAATCTGGTAGATAGCGCCAATGCCATCCGAAAGGCGCTCCGGGCGGATCTGGAGCAGATAAGGCTGGCCAATCTTCAACTGCATTTGCCGGCGGACTGGGAAGATTCGTTTTTCTTGCAGGAGGCGCGTCCCCGGGAGTACACCTTGACGAGCGTATCGGAGGCGCTTTCGAGGATTGAGAAGGAAAAGGCTCGGCTATTGGCGATACAGGCAAAGCTCCAGGAAGCAAAGGCTCAAAAAGACAAGGAGCGGGAGCTGGCCATGGCGCAAGAAGTTCAAGAGGAGCTGGCTGAATTGGCCAAGATGAAGCAAGATATTGAGCAGAGGCAGGCTGAACTTGCGCAAAAGCTGTCCAAATAGCGCAAGGCAGGCGTGTCTTGATGGCCGTCCATGGACAAGTTGGGCGGCGCGGGCGGGATGCGGATGAAATCCATGGACGGCGGGCGCAACCCGGTCGGGGCGAGTGTGGGCGTTCATGGACGGCGGGCGCAACCCGCTTGGGGCGAGCGCATGGTCCATGGACGGCGGGCGCAACCCGCTTGGGGCGAGCGAGGGCGTCCATGGACGGCGGACGCAACCCGGCCGGCCTGCACAGGCGGCACGGGGGACCCAAGACCCGGAGCGCACGGGAAAACGCGGATGTCCATGGACGGCGGGCGAGGCGCGGGCGGATGGCGGACATCGCGCATGGACGGGGGTTTTTGGACGGGCGCGGCGCGGAAAAAGAAAGGCGACGGAGGCCAGGGAAGAGCGCGAAGCGAAGATTTATTTGATTTTTGAAACCCGCGGCTATACAAGCGCCGCGTTCCAGATGCGCGGCCAATCTGGATAGAACTCCGATCCCGGCCCACCCCCCATGACCTAGGAGACACCGCTTGCGCTGGATTGCTACGCCCGAAAAGGATGGTTCCTCAGTTACCCTTGAAAAACGGCTTTGGGACGCGGCCGATCAGTTCCGCGCGAATTCCGGCTTGAAAGCCCAGGAATATTCAGGCCCGATTCTCGGTCTAATTTTTCTTCGCTTTGCCGAGCTGCGTTTTGCGGCTCAGCAGGCCAAGCTGGAACAGGCTGGCGGCTCGTCGCGGCGGGGTAGCCGGGCGGGCGATCCCGCGGCCTATCATGCGGAGGGGATTTTGTATCTGCCCCCCCACGCGCGTTTCGATTATTTGCTGAAGCTGCCCGAGTCGTCGGATATCGGCGGCCAAGTCAACGCGGCCATGCGCGAGATTGAAAAGCATAACGATCAGCTCGGCGGCGTATTGCCGAAGACCTATAATTTATTTACGGCGACGCTTTTAAAAGAGCTGCTTAAAAAAGTCTCGGAGATACCGGCGACTGTCGACTTTGATGCGTTTGGGCGTATTTATGAATATTTTCTTGGCGAGTTTGCCCGGACGGAAGGCCAGAAGGGCGGGGAGTTTTATACGCCTGCGAGTATTGTCAAGTTATTGACGGAAATCATCGAGCCTTTTCATGGGCGTATTCTCGATCCGGCCTGTGGTTCGGGCGGTATGTTTGTTCAATCGGCGCGTTTTGTGAGCGAGCATCAGAAGAATCCGGCGGCGGAGCTTGCGATATTTGGTGTTGAAAAGACCGACGAAACAGGGCGTTTATGCCGATTAAATTTAGCGGTGCATGGATTGGAGGGGGACATACGGCATGGCGGCAACGTAAACAGTTATTATGACGATCCGCACAAGGCGACGGGGCATTTTGATTTTGTGCTAGCGAACCCGCCCTTTAATGTGAACGCGGTCGACAAAGAGCGGCTAAAGGACATGGTGGGGGGAGGGCGGCGATTTCCCTTTGGATTGCCGAAGCCTGACAACGCCAATTATTTATGGATACAGCTTTTTTATTCGGCGCTGAATGCGAAGGGGCGGTCTGGATTTGTGATGGCGAACTCTGCCTCGGACGCGCGATCGAGCGAGCAGGAGATAAGGCAGAAGCTGATAGAGAGCGGTGCGGTGGATGTGATGGTGGCTGTGGGGCCGAACATGTTTTATACGGTAACGTTGCCGTGCACGCTATGGTTTTTGGACAAGGGGAAGAGCAAGACGGAGCGAGCGGGGAAAGTATTGTTTATAGACGCGCGGCATATCTACAGACAAGTGGACAGAGCGCACCGGGAATGGACGGCGGGACAGATTGGATTTTTGGCGAATGTGGTGAGGTTATACCGGGGCGAGGCGCCGGATTATATTGTAGGGGGGCGTGAGGCGGAAGGGAAGCTGAAGGAGATATTTGGGAAGAAGCCTATGTATGGGGACGTGGCTGGATTATGCAAAGCGGTGGGTGTGAAGGAGATAGAGGCGCAGGGGTGGTCGTTGAATCCAGGGCGATATGTTGGGGTAGCGCCTGGGGAGGACGTAAGCGATGAAGATTTTAAGGAGCAGCTTGAGGCGCTGAATGAAGAGCTTGAGGGGCTAAATGCGCAGGCGCGGGAGCTGGAGGGGGTGATTGCGCGGAATGTTGGGGAGATATTGGAGGGGTGATGAAGATGGCGGTTTTGAAGCGAGCACGAATGGATTATCTCTGTGAGCTAGTGACCGATGGGACACACGACTCGCCAAAGCTCCAGAGGGAAGGCATCCCATTCATCAAAGGTAAACATATTTCTGGTGGTGCGATTGATTTTTCGGCGTGCGATTTTATCACCCGCAAAGATCATGAAGAAGCATGTAAGCGAGTAAGGCCGCAACGCGGCGATATACTCTTCAGCAATATCGGATCAGTTGGGGACACGGCGGTCGTGAATGATGATCGCGAGTTCAGTATTAAGAATGTGGCGCTCTTTCGGCCAGATACGCAGAGGGTTGATCAACGATACTTGTATTACCTGGTGTTGAGTCCTGTGTTTAGATCAAACGTCTTGAATGTGCGCTCGGGCTCGGCGCAACCATTCATCAGTTTGGCCAACTTGCGTTCATTTGAGGTCAACTACTATGAGGACAAGTACAAGCAGCGCCGAATCGCCGGCATCCTCTCGGCCTACGACGAGCTGATCGAGAACAGCCAGCGGCGCATCAAGATTCTGGAGTCGATGGCCCGCGCCCTCTACCGCGAGTGGTTCGTCCACTTCCGCTTCCCCGGCCACGAACACCACCCCCGCGTCGCCTCGCCGCTCGGGGAGATTCCTAAGGGGTGGGAGATATGCGCTCTCGGAGACTTCGTTCAGTTCAAATCCGGCTTCGCGTTCAAGAGCGGAACATTTACGGGGGATGGTCGGTATCGCCTAGTTACCATTAAGAATGTGCAAGATGGCTTGTTCAATCCGGACACGGACAGCCGGATCGATGAAGTGCCCGAGAAGATGCCTCCATATTGCATGCTTCATGACTGTGACATTTTGCTCTCGTTAACTGGCAATGTGGGTCGTGTGTGTTTGGTGTACAATGAACCATTCTTGTTGAACCAGCGTGTTTCCAAGCTGGTGCCTGTGGATGCCTTCGACTGGGCGATGACCTATTGCCTATTCCGCGAGTCCGAGATGCAGGCGAAGCTGGAGCAGCTTTCCACAGGGGTTGCTCAACAGAATCTGAGTCCAGTGCTCGCATCGCAGATGGAGTTTGCTCGTCCGCCCAGTGATTTGCGCCGGAGTTTCTCCGTCCTGGCAGGGCCAATGGTGAAAGGCATCGTTCAGCTCTACTCCAAGACCCACACCCTCCGCCGCACCCGCGACCTCCTCCTCCCCCGCCTCCTCTCTGGCCAAATCAACCTCAAAAATACCTAAACCATGCCCAATATCAACCCACTCCCCACCGACTATGCCCCATGGCTCGCAACCCTAAAAACCAGGATCCACGCCGCCCAACAACGCGCTTCCCTCGCCGTCAACCGCGAACTCGTCTCGCTCTATTGGCAAATCGGCCGCGATATCTTAGAACGTCAACGTAATGAAGGCTGGGGCGCCAAAATCATCGAACGCCTCGCCCAGGACCTCCGCTCCGCTTTCCCAAATATTAAAGGCTTCTCTCGCGCCAACCTGATGTATATGCGCGCCTTCGCCGAAGCTTGGCCAGATGAAACAATTGTCCAACAGGCTGTTGGACATTTGCCCTGGGGACACAATCTCGTGCTGCTCACCAAACTGAAGTCGCCCGAAATCCGACTGGCTTATGCCAGCCGCGCCGTCGAACTCGGCTGGTCTCGTCATGTGCTCAATATCCATATCGAAGGGCGCCTCTTGGAGCGCGAAGGTAGGGCGCTTACCAATTTCGAGCGCTGTCTTCCCAAACCAAATTCCGATCTTGCACAAGAATCACTGAAGGACCCCTACCTCTTCGACTTTCTCGGCGTCGGCCCCGAGGCAAGCGAGCGCGCCCTCGAAGATGCTATCGTTCAGCATATTACCCGCTTCTTGCTCGAACTCGGCGCAGGCTTCGCCTTCGTCGGCCGTCAGGTGCATATCGAGGTCGGTGGTGAGGATTTTTTTATCGATTTGTTGTTCTATCACCTGAAATTGCGCTGCTTTGTCGTCGTTGAATTAAAAACCGGCGCATTTAAGCCCGAACATACAGGGCAATTGAGTTTCTATCTGTCCGCCGTGGATGCGCTGATGAAAACCGAATATGATGGCGCAACCATCGGTCTTTTGCTCTGTAAAAGCAAAAACAAGGTGGTGGCCGAGTATGCCCTGCGCGATTTGACGAAACCTATCGGTATCGCCGAGTTTCAGTTGATGGAAGCCCTGCCCGCCGAACTCCAAACCAGTCTGCCCAGTATCGAGGCCATCGAACAAGCCCTCGCCGCCGATATGGAGGAGAATGCCGCGCCATGAGCCCCAATCCCTATACCGAACATCCCCTCGTCGAGCAGCCCGCCATCGCCATCTTTGCCTCTCTCGGTTGGCAAATTCTGTCCGCCACAGGGGAAATCCTAGGAATTGAAAACTCCCCAGGACGCGAGACCAAAGGCGATGTCGTCCTCGCCGGCCGTTTGCGCGCCGCTCTCGCAAAATTTAATCCCTCGCTCCCACCAGAGGCTATCCAATGCGCTGTCGATGAACTCTCGCGCGATCGATCCGCCATGAGCTTGGAAGCCGCCAACCGCGAAATCTATCGCCTCCTGAAAGATGGTGTCTCCGTCTCTATCCCCGATCGCGAACACGGCGGCCATACATCCGAACGGGTCCGCGCCGTGAATTGGGACGAGCCCGGCCAAAATGATTTTTTGCTGGTCAGTCAGTTGTCTATCGTAGGTAATCTTTATCTTTGTAGGCCCGATCTCATCGGTTTTGTTAATGGTTTGCCCTGGCTGGTCATCGAGGTAAAGAAGCCGGGCGTGCCCGTCAGCGCGGCCTTTGAGAAAAACCTCACCCATTATAAACAGCAAATCGCTCAACTCTTCTGGTACAATGCCCTGCTTTTGGTCAGCAATGGCAGCGATAGCCGCATCGGTTCGCTGACCGCCGATTGGGAACGCTTCTTCGAATGGAAACGTATCGAGCGCGAGGATGAGCCGCGGAGGGTGTCGCTGGAGGTGTTGCTGCGGGGAACTTGCGATAAAGCGCGGTTGCTCGATATCGCCGAGAATTTTACGCTGTTTTCCGAGCATAAGGCCGGTTTGGTGAAGATCGTCGGGCAAAATCATCAGTTTCTGGGGGTGAACAATGCCATCGCTTCGATGCTCGAGGCCCGCCGCCAAGGTCATGGACGGGGTGGGGTGTTTTGGCAGACCCAAGGCAGCGGTAAGAGCTTTTCTATGGTGTTCTTTGCGCAGAAGGTGCTGCGTAAGGTGTCCGGTAATTGGACCTTTGTTGTGGTAAGCGATCGGGCCGAGCTGGATATTCAAATTGCCAAGACCTTTAAGGGCGTGGGGGCGGTGTCCCAAAGCGAGGGGGAAAAATGCCATGCCAACAGCGGCGCGCATCTCCGCGAATTGCTGCGGGAAAATCATCGCTATGTGTTTACGCTCATTCATAAGTTTCAGACGCCGGATGTATTAACGGAGCGGGAGGATGTGGTGGTGCTGACGGACGAGGCCCACCGCAGCCAATACGACACGCTGGCGCTGAATATGCGGGCGGCGATGCCCAAGGCGATATTCTTGGCCTTTACGGGGACGCCGCTGATTGCGGGCGAGGAGCGGACCAAGGAAGTATTCGGGGACTATGTATCGGTTTATGATTTTCAGCAGTCGGTGGATGACGGAGCGACGGTGCGGCTGTTTTATGAGAACCGGACGCCTGAATTGGAGTTGGTGAATCCCGAGCTAAATGATGAGTTGTATACGCTGATTGAGGAAGCGGGATTGGATGAGGCCCAAGAGACCAAGCTGGAGAAGCTGCTCGGGCGGCGCTATCATTTGATTACGCGGGATGAGCGGCTGGATACGGTGGCGCGGGATATTGTGGGGCATTTTTTGGGCCGGGGCTTTATGGGCAAGGCCATGGTGGTGTCGATTGACAAGGCGACGGCGCTCCGGATGTTTGATAAGGTGAAGAAGCATTGGGGCGCGGAGCTTGAGCGGGCGGAGAGAGAGCTGGAGGAGCTGTTGCCGGGGCGGCGGGAGAATGAAAGCCGGGCGCAATGGATGAGGCGGGAAGAGCGCATTGAAAAACTAAAAACCCTGCTTGATGTGCTAAAGACGACGGATATGGCGGTGATTGTATCGCCTGGGCAAAACGAAATCGAGCAGATGAAGAAGCTGGGGCTGAATATTGAGATTCACCGGCGGCGCATGAATGAATCGGAGCCTGGGCTGGATGAGAAGTTTAAGGATACGGAAGATCCGCTGCGATTGGTGTTTGTGTGTGCGATGTGGCTGACGGGTTTTGATGCGCCGAGCTGTTCGGCCGTGTATTTGGACAAACCCATGCGCAATCATACGCTAATGCAGACCATTGCGCGGGCGAACCGGGTATTTCCGGGGAAGCAAAGCGGCGTTATTGTAGACTATGCCAATGTCTTTGCATCGCTGGAAAGGGCGCTGGCGATTTATGGGATGGGGCAAGGGGGCGCGAATCCGGTAAAGGAGAAGGCGCAGCTTGTGAAGTCGCTGCGGGATGCGATAGCGGCGATTACGGTGTTTTGCGGGGGGCATGGGGTAGATTTGGGGGCGATTGAAGCGCTGCCGCTTGGGGGCGTGGAGCGGCTGGAGGCGGTGGATGACGCGGTGGATGCGCTGATAGCGCCCGAGCCTGTGAGGCAGGATTTTTTTGGGTATGAGAAGCTAGTGGGGACACTGTTCCGGGCGGTGAAGCCGGACGTGTCGGCGCTTGAATTTGCGGAGCGGGTGGCGGGTATTGGAGCGATTGCGGAGTCGATTCGGGCCAAGCTCAACCCAAACCCGCCGGATGTATCGGCGGTGATGGGCCAGATAGGCATGTTGCTGGACCGATCGATACGGGGGCTTAACCTTCGGGAAGACCTGCCGCCGCCGATTGATTTATCGAAGATTGATTTTGAGGCGCTGGCGAGGCGTTTTCAGGGGGCGAAGCATAAGAACACCGAGCTGGAGGCATTGAAGTCGGCGATTCGCGCCAAAATCGAGACACTATTGATGCTCAATCGCACGCGGGCGAACTATATCGAGGAATTTGAAGCGCTGATCGCGAGCTATAACGAAGACAGCCGGAATATCGAAGAGCTGTTTGAGGAGCTGCTAACGTTTTCGAAGCGTCTGAATGAAGAGCAGGAGCGGCATAGGCGGGAGAATTGCAGCGAGGAAGAGCTTACGATTTTCGATATACTGACGCGGCCTGCGCCTGAACTTAGCGAAGAGGAGCGCGGGGATCTAAAGCATCTGGCGAGGGAGCTTTTACAGCGGATGAAGGGGTTTTTGGTGTTGAATTGGAGGCAGAAGAAGGCGGCGCGATCGGCCTTGAAAGTGGCCATCGAGAATATGCTCGATGAGGGATTGCCGAAGGCATATACACAAGAGATGTTCCGGGAGAAGTGCGCGGCGATGTTTGAGCATATGTATGAGAGTTATCCTGAGCGGGATGCTGGGGTGTATGCGAAGGGGGTGTGAATGAGCTATCCCCTTGCCACCGTCACCGCCGTAAACACCAGATAAAGCCCCAAGGCCACCGCCCCCTCAGCGCGAGAAATGGTCCGCTCGCTTCGGATAAATATCGCTATCACCGCGGTCATAACCACCAGCGCCCCAAGATCGATAGCGAGCGCAGACAGCGGCGCCAAAATCGGTGCCGTAAGCGCCGATGCCCCTAAACACAATAGCACATTAAATATGTTCGACCCGACCACATTGCCCACCGCTAAATCCGAATGCCCTCGCCGCGCCGCAATTACACTCGTTACAAGCTCGGGCAGTGATGTGCCCACCGCAACTATGGTCAATCCAACCATTCGCTCGCTCATACCAAGGCTATGAGCAACCGATACCGCCCCTTTAATAAAAAAATTCCCGCCTATCAGTAACACCAAAAGCCCGATAGCGGCCGTTGCTATGGCCCATAGCGTACCTTTGGGCTTGGGCGCTCCCGCAATATCCGCCGCATCGCTCGCAGCCCTTGCATCCACCTGAGCCGCAGCAACCGTCGCCGCAGCCCGCGCGGCACGCACCATCCACAGCGTATATGCAATCGAGATAAGAACAACAAGCGCACCTTCAAAACGAGTTATCCGCCCATTTATCAAAAGCACCGGAAGAAATGCCGTTGTCATCAGCAACACAGGCAATTCCCGGCGGCGCAGCGATCCATCGACCCGCGCGGGCCGCACCAGCGCGGCAATGCCCAGAATTAAGCCGATATTGGCGATATTCGAACCGATGATATTCCCAAGGGCAACTTGACCATATCCAGCGCCCGATGCCTCAATACCAACAATAATTTCAGGAGCCGAAGTGCCATAGGCTACAACCGTCAGCCCGACCAGAATTTGCGGAACCCGAAGCGCAAGGGCAAGCGACGATGCTCCACCGACAAACCACTCGGCGCCAAAATAGAGCAACAATCCTCCCGCAAGCAGTTGAATCCAGTCGTTCATGATTCCTCGCTCAGTCAAATATGCCTATTCAAAAAGGGAACAATCCCATCACCCATCCCCCACCTCATGCGCCGCCGCCGAAGCCTCCCTGGCCGCCTTACGCCCCCGCTCCACATCCACCTTCCACAAAAGCAGCGCCCCAGCCGCAAAAAATACCCACAGTAGGTGCCGGGCATTTATTTCAGGCATTTATTTCAGCTATTTAGAAGGCGATGGACCAGGCGTAATCGGACGGTATTCTGGCACCACAGAGCCCACCCATCCTCGGCATTGCTTTGAGCTTGGAACATAAAAAGGATCAGGTACGCATTTGGGATCGCTGTTGTTCGGATACGATTTGCATTCGCTATCCGCTGCACACGATTGGCAGCGGCCATCCCTGCAGAGATAGTGTACTCCGCATTTTTGCTCTTCATCGCATCGCTGACCGTATTCCACTGTGCATGTCCATATAGCTGCACAACGCCCCCGATCGCAGAAGCCATCACCGCATTGCTCGTCCTTGGTACATGCTCGTTTGGGCACATTCTTGGAAAGAGCATGGGATGGGCAATCGTCCATGATGGCCTTGTCCGCTTCCGAAAGCTTAATGCCTGTACTCTCTTCGTACACTTCCGAGGGAGTGCGCCGTCTAGGTGGAGCTTCTTGGGACGGCGTCGCCGATCCTTTTGCGGCAGCGATTGGAGATGGGGTTGAAGCTACAGATGTGGAGGGCGCAACAAGTGGATGGGGCTCGGTGGGATGTTCGACTCGGCCACCTCTGGGAACTTCGTCGACTGAAGAACAGGAAGCGAGCCAGAGCATGCCAAGGCCAAACCAGGCCCGAAGAAAAGAAGACATGCGGTAGATTGAAGGATTCATGGCCATTTGCACGCGGGGTTTTTGCTGCCCGGGCCTCCTAAAAACAAAAAGCTGCTATCCCAGGGGGGACCTAAATGTATAAGCGCCGAACGGTTATAACATGCGGGCTCAACCGGGGCACTAAACCATCTGTCTTCGGGTTTCACTGCCAGCCAGCCCAGGTCATAGTAGAGGGGATTTCGAATATGAGCGGCATTAAAAAGCCCGGCCTCGGCAAATAACCCGCTACCCATCTCGCTATCGTTCGCCGTGCCAGGCTTGGGGTTGTACGTTTCACCATAAAACGAGGCTCGGCAAGCGCCGCTCTTAAGCAGTTTAAAGAGGCTCGCGGGATAGTATCCCAGCAAATCGCCGTTAAAAGCAATCCACCAATCGCTGTTGAGCGATTGGAAGATAGCCAGCAGATGCTCAATCGAGGTCTCGCCGAGTTTCGACACTTCAACAATTTCTCCAGGCTGATAGCGGCGAAAGGGATTGGGCACAAACTGACCATCCATTCCATCCCATACATAAAGATTGGGGCCGTTGGCGGCCCGGGCATATTCAATATGCATGCGGGGCTGGGTGTCGGTGAGCGCCAAATGGTGTGGCCCGAAGCCGTTGACACGATCGACCGAAATGGCGATGCCTATCATTTCCTGGGCTGGCCCATCGGCTGGACAGGATACCGCGAACTCGATCAAGCTCAGACTATCAGGATCAACCTTCGGCTGAAACTGGCTCATAAAACCCGATACCCCTCGATTGGGTAGCGGAGAGACCAACCCAGCATAGAGCTGATGCGTTCCCGACGGCGCTCCTCCCACCTGAAAACGCGCAAGATAATCTTGAATCGACTGGGCTTCAGGCACTTCGCCCATCACATAAGGCCAAAAAGTAGGCCGCCGAAAAGGTGTCGCCGCAGCCGCCCATTCCAACAGTTCGACGCTCTGTTCCACTTCGCTGATACCCATCTGAATACCCGCGGGCAGCGAAGCCAAATCGGCGCCCACGGGCAGAGCAGGCAACCCTTGGGAAATCGGCATCAGCGTGTTGCGATCGATGAAATCCAGCATATCACCCGAAGGCAAGATGACACTGTAGAGCACAGTCGCCCCTTGATATACCACATCGGCAATATAGCGATCCACTTCTTCTTGCCGAGCTTGCTGAGCCGCATCCAGCGCATGAACACCTCCATTTCTCAATAGGTAAAATGGCCGGCAAACGCACTTTTGATCACGGTTGGGAACAGAAATCGACCAAGCCCCAAAAATAAATTCTAGGCTAACAGCTTAAGTGGCGTCAACCCTCCAACCGGCTTCCCACCTCATGCGCCGCCGCCGAAGCCTCCCTGGCCGCCTTACGCCCCCGCTCCACATCCACCTTCCACGTTTGGATTCTTGCTATTTGGAACGAGGCCAAGGCGTGGCACTGCCCATGCTGCGGGGAATTTTGCCTACGCAGGACGAAGATCCAGAAATCGTGGAGTCAGAAACGCATTTGGGATCTCGGTTGCTGGGAGATGAGTTGCATTCACTGTCGGAAATACAAGACCTGCATCGGCCATCCACGCAAACATAATAGGCGCCGCATCGTTGTGGTTCTTCGCATCGCTGGCCATATTCCAGATTGCATGTCCAAATCGCCGCGCAATGCCCTCGATCGCAGAAGCCATCGCCGCATTGCTCATCATTGGCACATGCTCGCTTAGGCACATTTTTGGAGAGAGCATGTTGAGGGCAATCGTCCATAATGGCCTTGTCCGCTTCCGAGAGCTTGATGCCTGTCGTCTCTTCATACGATTCCGAAGGCGTGCGCCGTCGCTCTTGGGGCAGCCCTGTCGAGGCTGAAGCGGAAGCGATTGGAGATGCGCTTGACGCCATAGATGCGGACGGCGCAACAAGTGGACGGGGTTCGGTGGGATGTTCGACTCGGCCGCCTCCGGGGACTTCGTCGAGCGAGGAGCAGGCAGACAGCCAGATAAGGCCAAGGCCAAACCCGGCCAACCTATAAGAATATGGGCGGTAAATCGAAGAGTTCATGGCCATACGCACCCAGAGTTATTGCTACCCGGGCCTCCTAAAAACACAAAACTGCTATCCCAGGGTGGACCTAAATGTATAAGCGCCGAGCGATTGTAACATGCGGGCTTGACCGGCGACATATAGAATTCGTCTTTGGGCTTTACGGCCAGCCAGCCCAAGTCGTAATAGAGAGGATTTCGAATATGAGCGGCGTTGAATAGTCCTGCCTCGGCAAATAGCCCGCTGCCCATTTCAGTATAGTTCGCCGTGCCAGGCTTGGGATTGTAGTTCTCGCCATACCAGGCCGCTCTGCATGCGCCTTTATTGAGCATTTTGAAGAGGCTTGCGGGGTAGTATCCCAGCAAATCGCCGTTAAAAGCAATCCACCAATCGCTGTTGAGCGATTGAAAGATGGCCAGCAGATGCTCGATCGACGTCTCGCCAAGCTTCGAGACCTCGACGATTTCTCCAGGTTGATGGCGGCGAAAGGGATTGGGCACAAACTGCCCATCCATTCCATCCCATACGTAAAGATCGGGTCCGTTAGCGGCCCGGGCATATTCAATATGCATACGGGGCTGGCCATCGTTGAGCAATAGATGGTTTGGTCCAAAACCGTTCGCTCGATCGACCGAAATGGCAATACCTATCATCTCCTGGGCAGGGCCTTCGGCCGGACAAGCAACCGCAAACTCGATAAGGCTCAGGCTTTTTGCATCAACCTTCGGCTGAAACTGGCTCATGTAACCCGAGACCCCTCGATTGGACAGCGGCGAGACCAACCCCGCATAAAGCCGGCTCCCTTCCGACGGCGCTCCTCCCACCTGAAAACGCGCAAGATAATCTTGAATGGACTGCGCTTCAGGCACTTCGCCCATCACATAAGGCCAAAAAGTCGGCCGCCGAAAAGGCGTCGCCGCAGCCGCCCATTCCAATAGCTCGGCGCTTTGTTCCAATTCGCTGATACCCATCTGAATACCCGCAGGCAGCGAAGCCAAATCGGCTCCCACGGGCAGGACCGGCAACCCTTGGGAAATCGGCATCAGCGTATTGCGATCGATAAAATCCAGCATATCACCCGAAGGCAAGATGACACTGTAGAGCACAGTCGCCCCTTGATATACCACATCGGCAATATAGCGATCGACTTCTTCTTGCCGAGCTTGCTGAGCCGCATCCAGCGGGGGCTGCCCTGAAACCCCTTCGCTTGAGCCTGGAACAGCCGGCGCATTTTCTCCTGTATCGTTTGATGAGCCAATTTCAATCGTGCACCCGGCGCCTACACCCAGCCCCAGCGCCATACATACACCAATGCCCAGAAGCGTCTTCATGAAGACCTCCATTTCTCAATAGGTAAAATGGCCGGCAAACGCACTTTTGATCACGGTTGGGAACAGAAATCGACCAAGCCCCAAAAATAAATTCTAGGCTAACAGCTTAAGTGGCGTCAACCCTCCAACCGGCTTCCCACCTCATGCGCCGCCGCCGAAGCCTCCCTGGCCGCCTTACGCCCCCGCTCCACATCCACCTTCCACAAAAGCAGCGCCCCAGCCGCAAAAAATACCACCAGCGTCAAAATCGCAGGCCGGCTCGAACCCGTCGCCCCAAGCACCAACCCAAATACCATCGACCCCATCGCTCCACCAAATCGATCAAAGACCCCAAAAAAGCCAAACATCTCCCCCGCCTTGTGCTTGGGTATCATCGTCGCAAACAAAGACCGGCTTAACGCTTGCGCCCCGCCCTGCACCATCGCCACCAAAAACGCCAGAATAAAAAATTGTCCCGTCGTTCTCAGCGTGTACCCATAAAAAGTAATAAAGGCATACACACCCAGCGTAATAAAAATCGTCCGCTTCGCCCCTATCTTGTCCGAAATGTATCCAAATAAAAACGAAAAGGGTACCCCCACAAATTGCACCATCAATACCGCTCCTATCAGCGCCGCCTGCGGTATCTTTAATTCGTCCCCAAACGTCGTCGCCATCCGGATAATGGTATTAATCGCATCGTTGTACAATAAAAAGGCCAATAACAAAAGACCGGCATCCTTATGCTTCTTTAAATCCTTCAGCGTCTCCCCAAGCCTCTTCACCGTCGCCCGCAAGGGATGCCCCTCGCCCTCCCCGGCATCCAGCCTCACCTTCGGCTCTTTTACCCTTAAAAACAAAGGAACCGAAAACAATAGCCACCATACCCCAACGCTTAAAAACGATAACCTCGTCGCCTGCCCCGCTCCCGATAACCCAAATTTCTCGGGCGCCTGTATCATAAATAGATTAAACCCAAGCAGAATACCTCCCCCCAAATACCCCAGCGCAAAACCCGCCGTCGATACCCGATCCACTTCATCATCCGACGCAATGCTCGGCAATAGCGCATTATAAAAAGCCAGCGTCGCCGTTACCCCGATATTCCCTATCACAAATACACTGAGCGCAAATACCCACTGCCCTTCCCCAATAAAATACATCGCCGCCGTCGACAGCACCCCAATCGCCAAAAATACCCCAAGAAACGTCTTCTTGTTGGCCTTTACATCCGCCAGCGCCCCCATCAGCGGCCCCGTCAGCCCCACCAAAATGACCGCCAGCGATGTCGCCAGCGCATAACGCGAACGCGCCACCTCGGGAGGCAAATATTTAGCCGCCACAGGTACGAAAAACAGCGGAAAGATTTGTAAAACCGTCGTATAAAAGGCCGAATTCGCCACATCGTAGAGCGCCCACGCCCGAAGCTCCGGACGATGCAATCCCAATCGATAGGCAATGCCTTTGCCCGCTTTTTTGTCGTTCCCCTCGGCCATTCCTTTCGATTAACGTAGCCTTTCGCCGCTTGTCAAGCGCTTTGCCGCGGGCTCCAAAAAAACAAACACCATTTGTTGGCCCGTTCATTCAGGCTATCGTATCCCGTCCCGCTCACCCGCCATGGACCACCGCCTTCTGTTTTTCTTCACGCTTTCTGTTGTGGCTTGTCAGGGCGATCCTAAACCTTCGCCCGCACCCGATCCATCGGCCAACGCCGTCCTTCCAACGGCTTCCGAAAGCGCATCGGCCCCGCCCGCGCCCCCGCCCGACCCTTGCGCGTCCATCGCCTGCCTCTCCATCGAGCGATGCGAAGCTGGCCAATGCGTGCCCCATTGCCCCAAGGGCGAAGTCTATGTCCCCGCCACCCCGCCCGATGGATTTGTGATGGGCACAGGCCGCCAAGTGTATAAATTTGGCAAATTTGGCGTTCAATCCCAAGGCCATGGCCCCAGCGATGCCGCTCACCGGGTCGTCCTCAGCATGCCATTTTGCATGGATCAAACAGAAGTCAGCGTCGCGGCCTTTACCCAATGCATCGAAGAAGCCGGCTGTGAAAAACCCGCGCAAAGCAGCGCCTTTCGAACCTATCCCAAACAGCGCGAATACCCGATGAATGTCGTGACATTTCCCATGGCGTCTTATTATTGCGGCACCCAGGGCAAGCATTTGCCCACCGAGGCTCAATGGGAATGGGCGGCGACCGAAGGCGATGGCCGGGCTTATCCCTGGGGCAACGAAGCGCCCACCTGTGAGCATGCGGACTATACGTATGGGCCCATCGATCGACCGGCGGGCGACTTTGGATGCCATGGAGGCGGACCTTCACCGGTGGGAAGCATGCCCAAAGGCGCAAAGAAATGGCCTGCGGGCGAGATTCAAGACCTGGCTGGCAATGTATGGGAATGGACATTGGACACATATTGGCCCTATCCCTCGGAGAAGATGAGCGATCCATTGGAGATAAAGCCCAACGGCTATCATTCGATACGGGGAGGAGGCTGGAACCGAAGCTTTAAGGGGATTGATCCCCGCTTCCGGGGCTCGGCGCGCATTGGATATCATGTTCCTGGGCTGGGATTTCGCTGTGTGCGCAACCCAAAGGAGCATAAGGTGCTATTGGATAAAATCGAAGCTCTTTATAAAAAAGAGGCATGGTACATTAAGATTCACCGGGGGAAGTTGCCGAAGTGAAGAGAGCGCCTATTGAGGATAGCGGTAGATCAGCGCTGGGCCGCCCAAGAACTCGAACGACTCGGCCAAGGTCGCCCCCAGGAACGTGGCGACGCGGATAGACGCGGCATTATCGGGCCGAATCAGGCTAATGATCTCGGATTTTTTCAACTCTTCGCGGGCATAACGCAAGGCTTCGGCGGCGGCCTCGCGGGCATAACCATGACCCCAAAAGGGCCTCGCGAGCGAATAACCGATTTCAAACCCTGGCCAACCTTCGGGCTGCAAATGACCGCACCAGCCTATCCATTGGCCCGACGATTGAAGCTCGACGGCCCAGACTCCAAAGCCGCGGAGCACCCAATGGCCTAAAATCCCGGCCAATTGGCGCCAGGCATCAAGGCGGGTTTTGGGTTTTCCATCGCCGAGAAAGCGGGTAACCTGGGGGTCGGCCAGCATGGAGGCGAGGTCGTCCAGATCGCTTTCGGCAAAGGCGCGAAGACGAAGGCGGGGGGTCTCTAGCGTGGGAATGGGAAGGAGCATCGGCACAGGTCATCATAAGATGGGAGGGCCGTCAAGGAAAAGAATAAGCTGATGAGAAAAAAACTTGCATAGCGGGTAGAACTGCGGCTATACCGGCGCCTCACACCGTTTTTTGGTGCCCCTATGAAAGAAGCTCCCAAGCGCCCCGCCCGCGTCGTTCTTCTCTATGCCGATGAAGATTTGCCCTTGGCCACGCAGTTAGAGCGCATGTTCCGCGTGCTTGAAACCCAGGGAAGCATCGAACTGTGGAGCCAGATGAAAATCGAGGCGGGACGGCCAGTCGCCGAGACCATCGCCCGCCGCCTCGATGAAGCCGATCTTGTCCTTCCCCTTCTAAGCGCCGATTTTGTCGCCGATGATATCGAGTTTAAATGGCTCGAATATGCTTTCCAAATGTCGAGCCGGCGCCAAAGCATCATTATTCCTATTCTGCTCCGGCCCGTGCTTCTCCCCGAATTCCTCTCCTCTCTCTCGCCTCTTCCCCGCAATCTCGTCCCCATTACCGTATGGAAAAATCGCGATGAGGCGCTGCTCGATGTGATCAAAGGCGTCGAAGCCATCGTTCAAAACAGGGATTTCGATCTGCCAATGCGCGAAGCCGGGGACGACAAGCCGCCTATCCATGCCCCGAGTTCACCCGCAAGAACGCCCGGTTCGCCCGCACCCCTTACCATTCACGATATCTTTCGCATCGATGGCCCTCCGGACCAGACTTTTGTTAGGCCCATTCAGTTCGATCAGATTCAGCGCGAGCTGGGCATCTTTGGCCGGGGCCTAATTGTCGAAGGTCCCTCCAAGGTCGGAAAAAGCACGGCCGTGCGCGTCGCTCTGCAAAGGCAATATCCCGGTCTTCCGCTCAAGGAAGTCGATGGTAAATTGCTTGCCCCCGACGATACCGATGGCCAAACCTTGGCCGAATTTGAATCGATCCTCGCTCAATTGGCGGCCAAAAGCTTCTCCGGTCATTTGGTCATCGACGATTTTCACTATCTCGACGAGCTCCACAAGAAAAAACTCGCCAAGCGAATGAAGGGCCTGGCCGACCAAGCGCGGCCCAATGCCAAAGTGACGCTGATAGGAATTAACCCCATCGGCGATTCCCTGGCTCAGCTTGTTCCCGATCTCTCTGGGCGGTACAGCATTATCCGAATGGATCGCCAGCCCGACGAAAAACTTATCGAGCTGATTATTCAGGGCGAACAAGCTGCCAGGGTACGATTTCAGCGGCGGGGCGAAATTATCAACGAAGCCGATGGCAGTTTTTATATTGCTCAACTCCTCTGCCAGCGCCTGCTCGACAAAAGCAATATCCGCGAAGCTCAATCCCAAACGGCCGACATTCCCCTGAGCCCCGCCGAGGTCATGGAAGGCATTGTCCGGGATTTCAAGGGCCGTTATTATACCCAAATCCTCGATTTCGCCGCCTACGACGAAAAGCCTCCTCCCCGAGGAGCGGGTTTGGTGCTGCTCTGGCTGCTCTCTCAAAGCAAGGACGGGGACATTGCCATTCAAGAAGCCTTGCTTCGCTGGCCCAATCTTAAAGGTGCCCTTGAATGGATGCGCTCGAGTCATCTCGGCCGTTTCTTTCAGACCCATCCAAGCGCCAAAAACTTACTCTATTACAATCGGGGGGCGGGCACGCTCAGCCTTGAAGATCCCCAGCTTAAATTTTTTCTTCGCAAACTGGACTGGGAAACCTTAGCCATCGCGAGCGGGCATCACGATGTGCAATATCATCCGGCGGACGGCCCTCAATTTTCACTGATTTCCTCGGAGGAAGCGCGGGGTACTTCGGGAGTGGCCCTCATCGCCGGGATTCCGCCCCAATCGGAGCAAAGCAGCCCATCGGTGCCGCCGATTCATATCCTTCATCTATCGGACATTCACATTAGCACCGAAGCCCAGGCGACCCTTTGGTATGCCCAGCTTTCGGCCGATCTACGCGGACAGCGCTGTGAAAAACTGGCGGCGCTGGTGGTGTCTGGGGATATTACAAATCAATCAACCTCCTCGGAATACGGGGCGGCCCAGCAATTGCTGCAACAGATCATGAATGGATTTGGTCTTACGCCCCGGCAATTGATTTTGGTCCCAGGCAATCACGATTTAAACTGGCTCTTGTCGCAGGATGCCTATTCGCTTGTGAAGAGAGCGCGCTATCGAGGTTCGCTCGAGCCTGGCACATTTATCGAGCACACGGGCGACATCCTTGAAGTGAGGGACGATGCGGCGTACAAGCTGCGTTTCAAGCATTTTGCCGCATTTTATTATGAAATCAAAGGCGAGGAATACGCCCTTTCCTATGAAGACCAAGCCACCTATCAAGTTTTGCCTGAATACGGGCTAGAATTTTTGGGATTGAACTCGGCGTGGGAGATTGACCATCATTTTCGGAGCCGGGCGGGCATCCACCCGACGGCGCTTGCGCGGGCGCTCATAGCACTGGGCAAGCCGATGGGTTTAAGAATTGCGGTCTTTCATCATCCTGTGAAGAGCGGGGTTGACGATGAAATACGGGACGCAGGTTTTCTACAACAGCTTGCGGTGGCAGGATTTAGGATTGGGCTGCATGGTCATATACACAAGGGGGACAATCTACTTTACCGCTATGATATGAGCGCAGGGGGAAGGCGCATGGATTTGGTGGCTGGGGGCACGTTTGGAGCGGCGACGCGGGAGATGGTGCCTGGGTATCCGCTTCAATACAATTTGCTGCGGGTAATGCCTGGGAGAGTGATTGTAGAGACGCGGCGCAAGGAGGAGATTAATGGGGCATGGGCGCCTGATGCGCGGTGGCTAAAGGGTGTGGGGCGGGACCCGGAGCCGAGATATGAGATTGAGATAGGGGGAGGCAGCTAATATTTCCAGAATCCCCCGATCCCGATCGCCTCAATGCCGCGCCATCATCCCTCTCGGATGATCCCGAACGCCGATAAGCGATGTTTGTTGCCTTCGGCCTGAGCTTTTTGAGGAGTTCTACCCTACGTTCTCTTACCCTGGGAAATCGCAAGGTATCAGCGCAGCGGGTGCGGGCGGGGCTGGTGCGCGAGCGCAGGCTGGTGAAGGCGGCTCAAGATGAGCTTTCCGAGCGGCGGGAGGAGAATGCCGGGGGGAAGAAGGAGGAGGAAAAGGATACTGGGGCGGCGGGGGAGAAGCCTAAGGAAGGATAAGCCGCTAGCCAGGCTTTTTCCGCAGCTTATCATACAGCCTGCCGAATATCTCTCCC
>CAZICM010000097.1:0-22782 GCA_964537685.1 uncultured Polyangiaceae bacterium | reverse complement strand
CAACAAGTGATTTGCCTGCCTTGCTTCCGCCTTCGCCTGAGCCCAATTCTCCTTCGCCCTGATAGCGCTCGTCCAATTTCGAAATATCCAATTGCAATATCCGGCCCCACAATTTAAATGCAATGCCAATCGTATTGGTGTAGCATTCTTCCTGAACCCGCTTTTCATAATAGGGATACGCCGCTTCATGAAAGCTGCGCAAATTGTACCACGGTATGCCAGGAAACTTGTGATGCTCGTTGTGAAAACTTACGTTGTTCCATAGGAAATTCATAAAATATGAATGCGTCGCATAGGTCCGCGAGCTGTAGGCGTCATCCCCGGGTAGCATCTCGTAATGCTCGATCATCGATGTGATGCTCGCTATCATCGAACCTAATATAAATGGCAGCAAATACGCAAAAAATAAAACGCTAAATCCTAACTTGAAATAACCCAGCACAACCAGCGACCAAAAACCTATCAATTCTAAATTCATTCGGATTCGCTGCCATGCCGTTAGGCGCTTGATGTAGCGAAACATGCAGAAAAGAAAATAGATCGGATAGGCAAAGGTGTACACGCATAAAAGCATGAGCTTCGCTAGCACCGGATTGCGCGTGTAGTCCGTCACCACAAAATTATCTACATCAGGATAGGTGTTGGCAATTTTATGGTGGTGTAAATGATAATTCGTGTATATCGTGACGCTCATCCCCGAGGGAGCCCAGCACAAGAGCGATATTAAATAAGAACCCAATTTCGAGCGCGAACAATTGCCGTGCACCGCATCGTGGGCAATAGCGCCCAATCCGCGGACGATCTGCGCGATAAAAAATGAGCAAACAAGCCCAATCGGAACGGCAAAACGATGATTCTGCGTCGTCCACAAGACCCAAACCAGGCCCGCCCACAGCGCAAAATGAAAGGGTATCTTAAGCAAATAAATAGGTTTCCGTTGATAGGCGTCCCGCAGAAGTTCCTTCGGTACGCCGTCCATTCCAAGCGCGGCTGCCATTGAGATATGTCCTCTTGGTGTCGCGCGGCCTGCCCGACCGCGCGCCCGGAAGGTCTCAAAATTAGCCGCCAACTTCAAGCCCGTGTTGACGCCCTTGAAAAAAAGACCTTCCCAAGCGGGATTTTGTTAGGATGCCGTGCACACCATGAAAACGCTTTGCATTGATATCGGCGGAACAGGAATCAAGGCCATTGTCGTCGGTCTGGATGGACATCCCCTGACAAAACGTTCGAGGCTGCCCACCCCTCAGCCCGCTAAGCCCAAAAATGTGCTTTCCGTGCTCAAAAAAGTCGTCGAGTCTCAGGGCGATTTTGATCGTATATCCATCGGATTTCCTGGTGTTGTCGAAAATGGAGTCACCAAAACAGCCCCCAATCTCGATCCAAAATGGGCCGGCTTTCATTTAGCCGAAGAAATTGAAAAGATATTTGGAAAACCTGTTCGAATTGCAAACGATGCCGATATTCAAGGTCTGGCGGTGATCGAAGGACGAGGCGTCGAAATGCTGATCACGCTGGGGACGGGAATGGGAGCGGGGCTCTATGTAAATGGGCATTTGGTGCCCAATTTAGAGCTTGGGCATCATCCCTTGAAAAAGGGCAAAACCTATGAAGAGCGGGTGTCCAATGCGGAGCGGAGAAAAATAGGCAATGCGCGCTGGAATAAGCGGGTGCGCGAGGCCATCGCCCAATTGGAGCCTATTTTTAATTACCGGGTGCTCTATGTGGGCGGCGGGAATGCCAAATATCTCAATAAAAAGCGGCTTCCCGAAAATGTATGCCCCATTGAAAATGTGGCCGGGCTCTTGGGCGGTATTCGCTTGTGGGGCGGCACCACGGCTTCATGAAACGCGCTTTCGGCAGACAGAAGGCCGCGGTCCCGCCGTATTCCTGCCGAATACGAAAAGCAGCACGGCGGTGCTTTCTTTTCCCTGTCTTCGCGCATAGGCTGCCCGAAGGAGCTCCGCCATGAAAAACCTTTTTATGTTGCAACGTTTGCTGAGCGTTTTTATCGGGTCCCTTTTGGCATTTGGCGCCGGCTGTACTGGCACATCCGTTGGAAATCCACCCGGTGCGCAGGTGCAGCTTTCCGTTGTGGGTACGGCCGATGAAGTGACCAAAGGAGCGCCTCAAACAGGCATAAATCCGCTCGGCGGCGGTGTTATTGTCAATAAGGCTTGGATTTCACTCGGACATTTTCAATTGGACAGCGCCGATCAATGCGGAAGTGGCAATTCGCCGGATGTGCCCGAGATTTTCGCCGTCGATTTATTGGAGAATCAAATGCTGCCCTCGCTTCCCGTGTGGGACAGGGAGCCAGACGCGAGCTATTGTGCCCTGAATGCCAATATCCAGCCGCTGGAACAGCCTATCGCCTCTCTTCCCGATGCTCTTCTTGCTGCGCCGGTCTATCTCGAAGGCACCCGTTCCGATGGCGTTCCTTTTCGAATTTCAATTCCCATGGATGAGCCGCTTACGCTCACACCCGCTGGTAAAAACGATTTCGAATTGGAAGATATTTTTGATGCATTGCTCATCGAATTCAATTTAAATACATGGATTAATCCTGGAGAGCTTGGGCAGGCGGATGTGAAGAATGGGTGGATTATCGCGGACGGCGTTGAAAATGCAGAGATGGTGGGCAATATGCGGGCGCGTATCGGGGCGAGCGCCAGGCTCTTGCGCGATAAAGATAAGAACGGCAAGGTCGACGATGACGATAGCGAGCTCTAGGCAGTAAATGGTTTTTTATCAAATTGCTACTTAAATCTTTAAAATTGGAGCATAAAAATGGTAAATTCAAATGCGGGACGATGGGTGAAGGCGGTGCCGGTCATTTTGTTTGCGGCGGCGCTGGGCTGGGCGATATCGTGCGGGGGCACCGACGGAGGCAGCGGAGGCCCCGTTCAATGTTCGCAAGCCTGTCCCGGCGGGCAGTTTTGCGATTTTGATTTGGGCTGCGTCGAATGCTCGGTGAGCCCGGATTGTCCGGCCACTGCGCCGGTTTGTTTGAATGGCAAATGCGAAGCGTGCGCGAACAATTCCGACTGCGCGGCCGGACAGGCTTGTTTCCCCGACAAGCATGACTGTCAGCCGGCCTGCACGGCCAATGCGGATTGCCCGGGCGACGCACCGATTTGCGATCCTGTCACCAAGGCTTGCATGGGCTGTTTATCGCAGGCCGACTGTCCCAACGATCCATTTTGCTCACCGGTCTACGGCCAATGCGTAAAATGCCTAAACAGCTCGGACTGCGGTGCAACAGAGCCCATTTGCGACATTCAGGATGGGGAATGCCGGCAATGCCTATTGAATTCCCATTGTGGATTGGGCGAAGTATGCAAGGACAAGAAATGCACGGTGGAAAAATGCTCGAATAACAACGAATGTCCCGGCGATCTCCCTATTTGCAAAGCGGACAGCGGGGATTGCGTTGAGTGCTTGCTGGACGCCACCTGCGAAGCCAAAGACAAAAACAAAGCCTATTGTTCGCCCGTATTTCAATGCGTGAAATGCCTTGTCGACACGCATTGCGACCCCGGCAAGACCTGCCAAAACTTCGATTGCAAATAAAACATCTTAAAAAATATTAAAATATTAAAATATTAAAAATATAAAATATAAAAATATTAAAATACTAAAAATCGGGCTTGCAACCGGAGCGCCCCGCTGTTCTCCTCACCATCGTCCTGGAGGCGACGATGGTCGTGCGATTGCATAAAAAAGCCATAGCTGCGGCTTGTTTGGGGGTTGCCACTTCAATCAGCGGCATAAGCGCTGCGGAGACACCCTCACCTGACACATCCAAAGACGAACATTCGATAGAACTGCGCACCGAGCCACTGCTCGTATATCCGCTCGTCTTAATCCAAGTACAAGCCATGCCTTATGTAGGCGACGACGCCTTCTTTCAAGCCGGAGATATGGCGGAACAAGCCGGTTTTCGCATGAGGCGCGCCCGGGTTGGCATTTCCGGGGAACTCTACGACATCGTACCTTTTGAATTAAGTGCCGACCTGATTACCGATGAAATTGGCAATGTCCGACTCAATGAGGCGTGGGTTGGATATCGATTCCGGGATTGGCTTGAAGTGTACGCGGGCGCGCACCGCCTACCGTTCACCCGCACGGGGCTGTTAACGAGCGCGGGAACAGCGCTACTGGATAGACCGCTGGCGACGCAGGCACTCGCCCCATTTCAGCAAGTGGGCGTGCATGCGGAAGGCAAATTTTTAAGGGGCGCGCTGAAATACGCGGTCGGCGTTTGGAATGGATTTCAGCGCAACGATTTATTTTTTTCGGGCTACCGGATCAACGCGTCGCCCTTTGGCAACCGATTTGACGACATAGCGTATTCGGTACGCCTATCGACCGAACCATTTGGCGATATGGGGCGCACCATTGCCGATTACGAGCAATTGCCCAAACCGCGCCTGGGAGCCGGCGTAAGTTATTTTTATAGCGACGGCGGCACACGCAATATTCACGGCGGAGCGGCGGATGCACTATTGCATTGGAAGGGAATACATCTGCTTGGGGAATTTTTACTAACCCAGGTCGATCCCGAAGATATTCCCACCCAACCCACCCTTCAGGTTGCCCGCACAAAATCGGTCGCGATGGTGGGCGAAGCTGGATACACCATTCTAAAGGATAGATTAACCGTTAATGCCCGGGTGGAATGGATTAACGCCAATACAGATGTATCGACAGAAAATGACCAAGTAGTGGTCAACGGCGGCGTAACCTATTTTATTGTGGAGGACCTCTTAAAAACCCAATTGGAATATGTACACCGCCAAGAATTGGGAGGCCGTTCTCTTGCCAACGACATGCTCGGCCTGGGACTTCAATTAGAACTTTAAAAGCTGGATTTTAAAATTTATTCATTTTTATTTAATGCGGAGGCCGGCATGAAAAAAATACTCCCGCCGATGGCTGCGCTGCTATTGCTTGCGCCTTTTATAGGCTCGGGCTGCGAACAGAATAACCTGCTCCGGGCAAAACAAATCGACAATGCGTTCGAATTGATCGGCGGCCCGGTTTCAATGGCCAATGTCGGCGATTTCCTGCTGGAAAACGATCAAATCCGGGTGGCGATTTTGGGAGGCCATAGGAGCCCCGGTCCAGGTGTATTTGGAGGAAGCCTGGTCGACGCCGATGTACGGCGCAAAGACGGGCGTGTGATTGAAGGCCAGGGACGCGATCGCTTCGCGGAAATGTTTCCCATTGCCAATTTATTGGTGCCGGACCCAGATACAACCGAAGTGAGCGTGATAAACGATGGATCGGCGGGAAATGAAGCGCGGATTCGGGTAGCTGGAAAAGGCGCGTATATATTCGATGCACTAACGGTATTGCGCCGCCAAAAAGATTTATTGGGGCTTCTGTTTCAAGATTTAAAGCCGACGCTGCGTTTTGTGACGGATTATAGCCTGAGGCCGGGCGATCGATTTGTGACCATTGAAACGACACTCATTTTGCCCGCGCCCGCCGGATGTCCCAAATCGATTACCTGCGATTTAAATTGCGAAACGGGTTTCAAAAGGGGCGCCGACGGCTGTTTGTCCTGTGAATGCGAAGATCCACTGAAGCTTTCGAATTATACGGGGCCTTCCGATATCTTTCTCGGCATTTTGGGCAATGATAATCCGATCAATCCGACCGATATTAAAGGCGGCGTAGTCGCGGGGGATTTCGTTTTCTTTGGAAATCAAAACGATATTTTTGGGCCGGGCATGGGTTATGACGAAGAGAAAACCGTGTTCGATGCCCTGTTTTCAAGGCGCGATACCTTTCAGCAGCCTCTATCTTTCGATTTCGTGGCCGCAAGCGGCGGGGATGTGAGCTATGGCTATTTTTCCGCTCCGCCCGCCGAAGAGTCTCAGCCCACAAAAGTAAATGTGCCCGTTTTTACAAGCGCCGCGACGGCCTTTTTAAGCGCTGGACGCAATTGTTTGGCCGATACCGGCGATGATAATGTTTGTGATAATAAGCAATCCTTTCATTATGTACGTTATTTTGCGGTGGGCGAGGGCGATATAGCGAGTGTTGCCAGCATTGCCAATGGTGTGCGCGGCGTTTCCATGGGAACGCTGAAGGGCAGTGTGCTGTGGGATTCGACGGGGCAGCCGGTGCCAAAGGCGCGGGTGTTTTTGTTTAGCGATCCCGATGCGGCTCATCAGCAGGGTTTTGCGAGCGTGGATGAGCTTGCGGAGGCGAATGTTGCGGCGGCGGGCAATGTGGGGCTGCTCAATGTGATCGATTCGGATTTGGGGCTGGATAAGGCGCTGGATGGCGGGTTTGAGGCTCAGGTGGCGGCGGGGACGTATATGGCGGTGGCTGCGGCGCCGGCGGGGAATTCGGTATCGGCGCCCGTGCGTGTGACGGTGAGCGCGGGTGCGGAAACGTTGTTTGCGCCGAGTCTTGCGCTGCCTGCGCGCGTTGTGTACCGCGTGATGGATACAGGGGCTCAGGCCGTGCCGGCGAAGCTGAGTTTTATTTCGCTGGGTGCCGATGGAAAGCCTTTGGAGCGCGATGGACACAGGCGCGTGTACATGGGCGAGGCGCGCTTGGGCAATGGTTTGCGGGCTGTTGAGTATTCGGCGCGCGGTGAAGGCGAAGTGCTGGTTGAACCGGGGCGCTATCGGGTGCTGGTGTCGCGCGGGATTGAATACGGGCGTGCGGAAGAAGCGGATGTGACGCTGAAGCCCGGAGAAATCCATAGGCTGGAGGCGGTGGTCGGACGGGAGATCAATAGCCGGGGCTGGGCTTCAATCGACATGCATTTGCATTCGAGGCTGAGCTTTGACAGCGGGATGGAGTTGGAGCGGCGGGTGACAACGGCCGCGAGCGAGGGGCTCGATGTGGCTGTGGCGACCGATCATGATGTGCATACGGATCTGTTGCCGGCCGTGCGGAGACTGGGGCTCGAGCCTTGGCTGAAGACGGCGGTGGGCGCCGAGGTGTCGACGCTCGATCTCGGGCATTTTATAGGGTTTCCATTGAAATACGACGAGCTCGATGTGCCCGATCATGGTGTGCATGATTGGGTGTGCGAGACAGGGCCCGAGGTGATTTCGGGCATTCGTTCGACGGCGAGTCCGGGCGAGGAATTGTTTACGGTGCTGGCTCATCCCAGGGATGGCGTGATTGGGTATATCGATCAGCTTGGGGTGGATCCGTTTTCGATGGAGCGGACGGAGCCGGAGAGCAATGTGCTCTTGACGACGGCGGCCTGCGATTTCGATGGGATGGAGGTGTTTAATGCGAAGCGGCTGGATTTGATCCGCACGCCGACCATCTCGGAAGTGGTCGATTTTAACCGGTGTTTGCTGCGTATCGATACATCGAAAAACGAAGCCGATTTAGGTGGCGCGTGTCCCGAGATTAAGGCGGGCAAACTGGCCGAGTGCAAGCCGGGCGAGCCGTTTTCGGTGTGTCAGCACCGCAATCGTTCGGCGCTGGCGTGGGAGATGGCGAAGCGGATTTTGACGCGCACCGAAGAGGAGCAGAACGCTCACTGGGATTTTAAAACGCCCGCGGTGGAGGCCGAGGAGTTTTGTTATGTGGCGCAGTACGGAAACGATCCGGTGCCGGCCGAGCGAAGGAATTGGCCGTGCACGCATCATCAGGGTCATGTCGATGATGCCTTCCGTTATTTGGAGTTTGGTTTTTCGCCGACGCAGGTGGGCTCGAGCGATAGCCACAATGGGCTGATCGAGCCTGGAACGCCGAGGACGTATTTCCGTTCGGAGACGGATATTCCGGGCGATATCGCGCTTTCGGATGCGACGGCGAGCCTGCGCGATGGCCATGCATTCGCGACGTACGGGCCGTTTGTGCGCGCCGATATTTTGGGGAAGACCTTTGGTGAAATCGCTCAGGTGAAGCCGGGCAATGCGACGAATTTGCATTTGCGCGTCGAGACGGCGAGCTGGTTTGGTGTCGATCGCGTCGAGATTTATGTGAGCGGAAGGCTTGCGAGAGTGCTGAAGCCTTCGAAAGGTCCTCAGGCGATTGTGGATGTGGATGAAGATGTGGTGCTGAAGGTGCCCGATCACGATGCGTGGGTGATGGTGGTCGCGATGGGCTTGAACGATGAAAATCTGATGAGTCCGGTGCTGCTCGATGTGCCTTTTGGAGAGCTTCAGTTGCCGCGTATTGCAAGCCTTGCGTTTACGCAGGTGAAGGCGCTGGCGCAGTTCTTCCCGCCTTCGCCCGCGGTGCCGGATTGGTATCCGATTCCGCCCTTCGCGGTGACGAATCCGATCTTTTTGGATACCGATGGCAATGGTGTGTACGACGCGCCGCTGGCTACGCCGTCGAGCCTTGGATTGCCGCCTTTCTGTTCGAGGCCCTGCAATGCGGATGTGTTCGATCCGGCGCAGTGTCCCGCGGGGCAGAGCTGTCTGCAGGACGAAAAGGTGTGCGGTTATTACGTGCTGGGTACCTGCGAAGACCTGGCGATGATGAGCGCGGGGATTCCGTCCGGCGATTGATCGGGCAGATGGATTCGCCGCGGGCGTCTCGAGCGGGACGCAACCTACAAATGCGACATCGAAAATATTCGTTCGGTGGAGATGAAAGGCGGCATTGCTAGCGGGATCGCGTTGGAGTAGGGTGCCCGCCGTTTCGTGCTGGATCGCGGGTTATGCAAAACAATGCTTCTTCGATGAGCGATGAATTTTCGTCGGTGCTGGGGCGGGGAACGCGGGTGCGCGGCCGGGTGAGCGGCAGTGGCGCGCTTCGTGTCGAGGGGCAGGTCGAAGGAGGAATCGCCGTGGGCGGGGACTTGTCGATCGAGGAGGGGGCGCAGGTGCAGGGCCCTGTGGAAGCCGATTCGGTGAGCATTGGCGGCGAGCTTGTGGGCGATGTGACGGCGCGCGGGCCGGTGGTGATCCGGTCGACGGCGAAGGTGGCCGGGACGATGGGCGGCGCGGAAGTGAGCCTGGAAGAAGGAGCTTCTTTTAAAGGTCGGATCGAGGCTGTGTTTGAGCTTCCGGCCGAATTTTTTGGCCGTTAAAGCAGGCAGGAGGCGGCGTGGGAACGATTATCGGACATGGAATTACGATCGAGGGTGAGATCACGTCCGAGGAGGATGTGACGGTTGCCGGTGCGGTGCGGGGAAAGCTGTCTTCCGACGGCGTTGTGAGCATCGATACGGGCGCTCAGGTCGAGGCGGATATCAGTGCGGTTTCGCTTTCGGTCGGCGGTACGGTGACAGGCAATGTGGCTGCGAGTGAGCGCGTGGATTTGCTCGCGGGCGGTCGGCTTGTGGGCGATGTAAAGGCGCCCCGGTTGACCATCGCCGACGGTGCCTCGTTTAAGGGCAACGTCGATATGGATGTGTAGCCGATGACGGAGATTTCCTCGATTGGGCCTACGGCGGTTGTGCGCGGGAATATCCGCGGCGATGCCGATTTGGATGTTCACGGTCGCGTGGAAGGAAGCATTGTGCTCGGCGGCGAGCTGTTGATTGCCGAGACGGGCATGGTGAAGAGCGATATCAGCGCGAGGCGCGTGACAGTGCGCGGCGCGGTGCTCGGCAATATCTCCGCGACGGAAATGCTGGTGTTGGAAGCCGGCTCAAAGGTTGTGGGCGATTTGGGCGCGCCTTCGGTTGGGATTCGTCCCGGGGCTTTGGTTCGCGGGCTTGTGTCGACAGAGGGTCCTCTTCCGCCTGGGTATACGTCGGCGGCACAGGCGAGTGCTCAAGCCGCACAGGCGGCTGCCACACCGGCGAAGGCCAAGCCAACGGCGCCTGCTGGCAGGCCGGCTCCTGCGGCTGCTCCTGCGGCTCGTCCTGCTCCTGCGGTTGCTGCTCCCGCGGCTCGTCCCGCTCCTGCTGCATCCGCGCCCGTCCGTGCGGCACCTGTTGCGGCGCCCGCGGCGCCTGCGGCTCCTCCTTCACCGACGCTGCCTCGTCCTGTTGCGGCGCCCGCGAAGCCTGCTCCCGCGGTGGCGGCGGCCCCCGCACCTAGGCCGTCGTCGCCTGCTGTTCCGCCCGTGCCTGTAATGCCTGCGCCTCCGGCACCGGCCCCCGTTGCGGCACCTGCGGCTGCGGTGGAGAACCCTGCGGCGGCAGCGGAAGCAGCAGCGGAAGAAGCCGAGACTGCGGCGGCGGAAGCGGAAGAGAATTCCGCGGCTCAAGAAGGGGAAGCCGGGCCTCCGGCCCCCGCGATTCCATCGATTGCCAAAGGCGCCAAAGGCTCGCTTCGCAAGAGCAAGAACGCCAAATAATCAAGACACCTTGAAGGAGTTTGGGATGGGCACAAGCGCGCGGGAACGGCTCGTGCAGCTTCTGCGCGAGCGTTCATTTGAGCGTAAGCGCGTGGTGCTGGCATCGGGGCGGGAGAGCGATTTTTTTATCGACTGCAAGCAAACGGTGCTGACGGCGGAAGGTCATGCGCTGGTGGGCGATTTGATGTTTGAGGCGCTGCGTGCCTTTGAGCCCTGCGAAGCCGTGGCGGGTGTGGAGCTTGGGGGCTGTCCTCTGGCGAGTGCGGTATCGCTGACGAGTTTTGTGCGGGGCGCGCCTGTTTCAGCGCTCTATGTGCGTAAAGAGGCGAAGGATCATGGCTCGAGGCGTTTGGTGGAAGGGGACAAAGCACTGCGGCCGGGCATGGCGGTCGTGATGCTGGAGGATGTGATTACGACGGGCGGGTCGACCTTAAAAGCGGTTCAAAAACTTCGCGATGCGGGGGCGCGGGTGGTGGGCGTTGTGGCGCTTGTCGATCGCTTGGAAGGCGGGGCGGATGCAATTCGACAGGAAGGATTGCCTATTGTGTCGATTTGCACGCGCAGGGATTTTATGCCCGATGATGAATCGAATGAATTAAAATAGATGAAATTGGTTTTTTATTTGATAGAATTTATTCGCCTGTATGGAGTCGCGGGTCATTGAAAGAGGCGACGATAGCGACTTTATCTCCAACCCGAAGGGCATCGTAGAGCTCGATAATATCGGGATTGGCGTGGCGAATACATCCATGGCTTACATCTTCGCCCAGCGATGCGGAGAGGTTGGTTCCATGAAGTTCTTCTCCAGATTTTTTGCCATCCGCCCAGGACAAATCGATAATTCGCACACCGAAGACAGGTCCTCCCCACAGCCTGATTCCGGTGGCTTTTGCGGCTTCTTCATCGATTTTAGAGGCGACGACTTTCAGCCCTTCGGCGGTTTGGGTCGCGGGTGCTCCGACGGCATTGAGAAAGATGCGCATCAGCTTGCCCTTGCGATCGAACAAGAACGTGCGGTGTTCGTCTTTTACGACCACGACCCTTAGAGCTTTGCCTTCAAAAAAGGGCAGGGGAAGGTTTTTTTCCTGGCCTTTTTGTTCGGGGGAGGGAGCTAGTTGATCCAGCGAAAGCAGCGTTGGGGCGCAGAGTTCGCCGGTGCCGGGAACATCGCTAAAGCTTTTTTGGGCATGGATTTGATAATTTTTTAGCGCTTTTTTGGTTTGTTTTCCAAAGGAGCCGTCGGCGCTGCCTGGAAGGAGAAAGCTCATATCCACCAAGGCTTGTTGAAGCCGCTTCACCCCGCTTCCTTTGGCTCCCGCTCCTAGTGGATGGCCCGCGAGCACTTGGGTAAGCTGGTGATCGTCGGCAAAGCGGGGATGTTGTAGGGTGGGTTTGGGTTGTTGGAGCTCTTCGTAGGGATCGATTTCTTCGCCGGGAGAAGTGGGGTCGGACATAGGGGTATATTTCAGGGGAAAGCGCGAAAAATCAACTCTCTATCATGAAGTTGGCGCCGCCGTTTGGAAGGGTTCTAAAAAGGCGTCTCCCGAATGATCCCCCCTTTGGTATTGGCGGGCTTGGTGGTTGGGGGACTGGGATTGAGCGACGGGGGCTGTTTGGGAGCTTCCGGTGCTTTGGCGGTGCTTGGGGCGGGGGCTGGATGTCCAAAAAAGGCCGGGGTGGGGATTGCGGTGGGTGTATTCATTGGCTCGGGTACAGGCGCAGGCGCCGATTCAATAGCCGGGGGAATATTGGAAGGCGGTGGGGGAACGCTGGTTGCGCTGGGGGCGAGCACGCTTTGAGGGGCTGGCTTCTGAGGCGGAGAAGACGAGCCCATCAGATAAAGGCCAAGTGCAAATGCGGTGATTGCCCCGGTGGAAAAAGCAATCCATAGAACGAGGTTTCTAGGTTTTTGGGGCTGGGATCTGCGGGCGGTGTTTTCCGGGGGCGCGCTCGAGGGGGGGAATGTGGATGGCGATGCCTGGAGCGCCGCCTTGGAATCTCTGTCCTTCATCGGCATAACCCAGGTTTTCTCGATATCGGAAATGGTGGGGGCTTGTTGAGCCGATGCTTGGGCGCCTTGTAAAAACGCCGTCAATCGCTGGGAAAGCTCGGCCGCCGATTGAATACGCAGGGCCCGATCCCGGACCAAACAATGGGCAACCAGGGCATCGAGTTCCGGCGGGACACCCGGCCGGCGTTCGGATACTCTGGGAATGGGGGCTCGCAGGATTTTTTGGGTCGCCTCCTGGACCGTGCCCGTAAAGGGAAGCTCGCCACAAAGCATGTAGAACATCATGACACCAAAGGCCCATATATCCGAGCGGGGATCGATATTTCCAGAATCGCTGAGTTGCTCGGGGCTCATATAGCCGGGTGAGCCAATCAACATGCCTGTTTGGGTAAGATGGGACTGATCGGTGCCAAGCTGTTTGCTCACGCCAAAGTCCAGGATTTTTAAAATAAAATCTCCTGGGAGCATATCTGATTCATGATGAAGGATAATATTGGCGGGTTTGAGGTCGCGATGGACAATATGGGCCTGATGGGCGGCTGCGAGCGCATTGGCGATATCCCTGCCGATTTGAGCCGCGCGCAAAGGCTCGATGATTCGGGTTTTGGCGATATGTTCGGCCAAGGTTTCGCCCGAGAGGAGCTGCATCACCAAAAAAGGATTGCCTCCGGGGGTTTCTCCGATATTGTGGATCTCGACGATATTGCGATGGCGTAGAGAGCCGTAGGCGCGGGCTTCGCGAAGGAGGCGCTGGCGAAATTCGGGGCTGTGGGCCATGATGATTTTGACCGCGACTTTATGCCCCGTTACGGTATGCACGGCTTCCCAAACAGTGGCCGTTGCCCCTTGACCGAGCTGTTTTTGAAGCTGATAATGGCCGCCGATTCGGTCGCCCGCTTTCATCGTCAGGCACGATTGCACGGTTGGTTGTGTAAGGTCAAGATATTTGTGTCGTTTTCTTTTCGATGCGCCGTTTGCCCTGGAGTCGGTTTATGAATGTGAAGATCTGGATACCATGTGCGCTGGCTTGCTTTGCTTTAGGATGCGAGCCTAAGCCTGCGCCTTTAGAGCATCCTGCATCCAGCGTTTCAGCGCTTCCAGCGCCCGTGGCTCCTTCCGCGTCCGGTTTGAGTTCCTCGCCCCCGGTTCAAAGCAGCGCCGCCGCTTCTCCCCCTGTTGTTGCCTCTTCGGCTGCTTCGAGTACGCCCGCTCCCTTGCCCCCGTGTCCGCCTGAAGTTGCCCCGCCTCCCGATGCGCTGGCTTGGGTATCGGGATGCGCTATTCTTATCGCCAAGCCCATTGTATTTGAATTTGATAAAGATCGCATCCGGCCTGAAAGTTATGCGGTGCTCGATGTAGTGGGGGATATTTTAAATAAAGAAAGCTCCTTTGTGGTGGAAATTCAAGGTCATCGCGATAAAGGTCCCGGGGTGGTGCGGGCCCGGGAGATTACAAGGGATCGTGCCGAAAGTGTAAAGAGATATCTGATCGAGAAGAAAGGCGTGGACCCCAAACGGCTTATTTCAAAGGGTTATGGCGAAACCAAACCTATTGCGCTGTCCGATACCGAGGAGGGGCGGAAAAAGAATAGGCGTATAGAATTTGTGCTGCTATCGCATCAAAGACCGTAGAATCAGCTTCGGTGATATCATTCGTGGTCTGACCAAAACTGGCCGGCGCCCCAGCCAAATACCTTGCCATCCGATACAACCTTTGCCATGGACATATACGTTCCCTGCCAGAACGAAACCTCGTGGCGTGAGCCTAACGTCATATCCGCGTTGGTGACTTGGGAGATATCATAGAAGCGCTTGGGTGAATTCTTTACGGCCATGATGGCGTTCGTTGTCGAGGGATTGGCGGCGGTTAAAGAGGTGAAGTTCCATTTCTGAATGGAGTGATAGTTTGTCTCCATATTCCTAAGCTCGTTGGATGTGAGATAGATAGAATATTTGGTGGCGTCGCTGGGATCGAAGGTCACTGCGAAGATACGGTGATCTCTGTAGCCCTGCGGAGCCGGGAAGAGCCGCATAGGCGCCGCCCAGGTATTCGAGCTGTCCTGATAAGTGTGATATATAGAAGGCATGCTAAAGCGATCGTAGTCATGATAAAAGATATGCGCATTGCCTGCGTTGTCATGGCCTGTGACCACGCCGATTCCCGCGCCGGTTCCAGGTTTCTGCCATTGGACTTCGCGGCCTGTGAAAGTATGGCCGTTCAATGTGCCGCCCTGAATATGAAAGATAGATTGGTTGGCAGCCGTTTCTTCGTTCTCATCGATACGGTTTCCGATATCCACTCCGCTAATTGTGTATGCTTTGAGGATATGGGTTGAGCTATCGGGAACAAGGCGCATAAACGAAGTCCGCTGGTGCGCGCAGTTGTGGTATTGAGACAGCGAAAATGTCATATAAAACTCATTGATCGCGGGCATATAGCGGAAGTTTGCATAATAGCTATCCCAGCCGTTTCCGTTGGCATCGTGTGAGCCTGATTGATCATTGTAAGGATCGGCCGGAGGCGCTTTCGCCAGGGGATTGAGGATCATGGTTGATTCGGCCCAGGTCGCTCCATTGTTCGTTGAGAAGGTATAATACCAGGGTTCATAGATATTATAGGTGTGCAGTTGGCATGGGTCGTGATCATAGCGGTTCGCCACGGCCGCCCCGGGGATTTCAAAAATATACGATTGACGCCAGAAGATATAGATGACCCCGTTGTTGGCCTTTGCGGGCATCACATAGGTGGCCTTGTCCGCGAAGGAAATGGCCGAGCCGTTGCTGCGGGGAAGGCCCACATCTGTCCATGCTTGCTTAAGCTGATCCCATGTTCCATTTGCCGGTACAGGCGACTTATAATGCTTGAGCGGATGTACATGGCCACTGTGGAACACATGTAGATATCCCGCGTTATCGATCACCAGTTGGGGGTATACATGGGCATCTCTAAGGTAGCTCCCATCTGGTACAGTAAAGGGTTGATTGGCAATGCGGTGAACCCCGGACCATTTATTGGTCACATGATCAAACGAGCGGATACTGGGGTGTCCGACGCATGGAGCGGTGTTACCCGTGGAACCATCGCATTCGGGATACACATAAAAAGTCCGCTTGATTTGTCCGCTGGCGTAATAGACTGAGGTTCCTGGGAGATTGGTCGAATGATCGCCGCCGCCATAGGTCGATTCAAAGCCTGGGACTGGGAATGGATTGGGTATCATGTTTTGCTCGGTAGCGGCGGAATACTCATCTCCATATCGAAGAGGGCCGGGAAAGCGGGATGTGCCGCTGACCGCTAAGTATGGAACGGTTGATCCCAATGGGATTTCATTGTTGTTATCAATAATGCCCGTTCTTATGGTGCTTACGATAGCCGTTTTGCGATGGTGAACGAGCAAATCCGCGCGGGAATCGCCGTTGGTGTCGCGCAGGCCCAAGATACGCCATGTATCCACGGGATAATTGGTGCTCCACGATCCCGATTTCGTTACAATGGGCGCGCTTCCCTGTGAGGGTGGTGGTCCGAGCGTCCAGAATCTCACCGGCTTGCTTAGATTGGGATTGTCTACATGCGCGACGAGATCGGCATAACCATCACCGTCAATATCCCGCACGCCAACGACGGTATGGCTGGGGTAAGGCAGGCTCACATTGGCCAGTATGCCTTGCTTTGTTATATGAATTGAACCGGCCGAAGGCTGCGTCAGTACATAGTACGCCGCTCCAGTCGATGTATTGCGAAAGATCAAATCGTCCGCGGCGTTGTTATCCAATTTTCCCGTGCCCACAAGCTCACACGGGCTGCAGCTTATATTGTTAAGCGATCCCGTGTTAAGCTTGGTAAATGCTTTGTCATTTCCAGACACGCCCTGAATCAAATGGTAGGTCAAGGTTGAATCGCTGCGCTTTTGGAGAATAAAATCATCGTAGCCATCACCGTTGAAATCGCCTATGGCTGGAATATCATAGGGTCTGACGGACACATCGTCTAAATTGTCGGCAGTTCCTTGATCTAGATCTCCATACTTGACTGGCGCCCGGAGAACCGGCGCCTGCAAACCCTGAATATTCAGCGTGGTATATGAAGTGGAAGCTGCGTAATAGTGAGTTTGACTCGCCATGTTGGTCGCCGATATCGGCCAAATCTCAATCCTATTTGCTTCAAGGTCATAGACCAAGAGCTCTTTGTTGCCATTGTTATTAAAATCGCCGGCTCCCATGATGATGCGATAACGATTGGCCATGCCCCCTAACTCTTCCGAGCTTTCCACCACCCCTCCCGAGTCGCTCATCCTGGCCCAGCGCACCCGGCCCTTGTCCGAAATTTGAAAAACAAAATCCTCGATCCCATTGTTGTCGATATCCCAGCGCTTGTCGTTGGCTGCCCAGGCGCTCTCCAGTTGAGCCGCGCTAAGCAATGCACCCGCTGCGATCGAAAGGCCAATCCGCATTGAAGCGCCTAGCCCAGTACCGCGAGCGAAGCTTTGAAATAAACGATGTCCAAACATATCGACCTCTCTGTGCGTCAAAATCCCAAGGTTTGCCGACAGAGCCGCGAACGTTTGGTAACTTTAGACCTGCGCTCGGCCCGGGCGGCATTCGCCATCCCTTTATTCGCACGAGGCGCGGGTTGAATTGGTTCAGCTTTGGTTCAGGTTGAGGTCGGAGAAGTTCAGGTTGTAAAGGGCACGAGTGCTCGGTTTTTGGCCTTGACCAGCGCGTCGTAAATTCCAGGCTGATCGTGCACCTGGGCAAGTAGCCGATTCACGGCGGCATCCCGAAATTCTAGATGCTGCTGAGCCTCGTTCTCTTTACGCTGGCTGAGGAAAATACGGGCCGCGGTTTCATGAAAATTCCATGCCGCCACATGCCAAATCTCCAGGGGCTCGGCGGCTGCCGTTTCAATTTCCCGCTCCGCCTCGCTCCAGCGGGCTTGATGCGCATAGAGCTTGAGCTGCAGCGTTCGGCTTCGCAGCAGCCAATCCTCATCTTTATACCCCCAAGCCTGCTCATGCAGAAGCTGAATGTAACGCTCGGCCCGCTCGAAGTCTTCTTTACGCAGAGCGAATTCTACCCCGCTTTCCAGCTCAAAGGCATCGGCCAAATACCAGAAGAATGATTTTTCCACCGAAGGCGCCTGAGCATAGAGCTCTTCGGCGCTCTGCACATCCAACAGCTCAAGCCGGCAGCGAGCCACGCGAACCATCAAATGGCCAATATAGGGGGGAGGCATTAGATCGCGCATCTTTGGCAAGCTCGCGTCAGTTTGGTGGAAGGCGGCTTGAAAGTCCCTGGCTTCAAACAAATACATGGATCGCACCAGGTGGATATTGAAGGCCGCGCCTTGGTTATCCCAGCGCTTACACTCCTCCTCGAACTCGCAGAGGGCGGTGGAAAGCCCTTCCCATTGAGCCAGGCGAAGGCGGGCGATCAAGACCCCAGTAACGGCGCCTATATAATGAGACTCCATGCCAAGTGAAAGGGCGTCTGTTTTCATCCCTTGCGCGATTTTCAGCGCGATTTGTGGATTGGAATTGAGATAGACGAGCATTGTGAGTCCATGATAGCCCAGCTTGGTCCACAAGCTTCCCGATTGCGCGGATGCCTGAAGTCCTTCTTCCACGGCGGCGGGATCGTCGGGAGCACAGCGATGCAATAGCGCCCGGCATAAGCTGAGATATCCATGGGCCACCAGGCATGTGGATGCGGATGCCTGCTCTTCGGCCCGCTGTGCCGCTTCCTTGGCCAATGCGACCGCCTGCGGTGCATCCTGCCAGTGGTACATGATAAGCTCGTGAAGTGCCGTCACTACTGCTTCAATGTCCCCGTGCATGAGGGCTAGATTCTTCAACTGAAGTAGCGTTTGAAGGGTATGGGGAATATCTACTGTCAATGCACTGGCATGGGCAAGCGCACGGTAGATCTCTGTTTCCAAGGCAAGATCAGGTCCTTGTTTTTCGTGTGAGAGCAGCTCAATCGCCCGCTTGAGATGCTCAATGGCCGTGGATCTTGAAAATCGGCGCCAATCAATAAGGGCAAGTTGATATAGCCATTGGGCTGCCCGGCGAAATGCTTTCCCCTGCTCAAAATGATGGGCCAACACAGCCGCGAGTGCATCGAGGCCACGAAAGGGGCCCTGCTCGAGCGCTTCCGCCAGCCTCAAATGAAGGCTGGCCCGGCGCGCGGGCGCGATGCGTTCATACAAGGCATATCGCTGAAGCCCATGCCGGAGGCGATAAGCGCTCGTCCGATCAGTCCCGGGGCCCTCCAGCCATTCCCGAACTGTAAATAGCCCATGCCGTACAAGTCTTTCCGCAGTGGATTCGAGTTCAAGAACTGGGCAATTCAGCATCGCAGCTCCATGCTCCGCGCTAAACCATTCCCCTGCTATGGACATTGCTTCCAAAACCTCAAGCTCGGCGCTGGGCAAGGCGTCCGCCTGTCCTAAAATTAGGGATCGAATGCTTTCCGCCATCTCCAAGGGACTTCCCAATAGATCGGACTTGCATATCCATATACCCGTCTTCTCATCCTGGGTGATATACCCTTGCAAGACTAAACTTTCCACTTGCATCGCGAGAAAAAGAGGATGCCCCTGGGTTGATGAGAAAAGCTGTTCTCCAAGCGCGGGAACGAAGGCGCTCCGGGAAAAAAGCATCTCTAAATAGGCCCGCACTTCCTGGAGTTCGAACGCGCCCAGTCGAAGCTCGCTGCAATGGGAATAAGCCACCAGCTCATGCCTCATCCTGCTCAGTCCCGGAGCCGTTGCACTGGAAGGATTTGGCCTACAAAAGAACAGCGCGCACAATCTCGCCGGATCGCTTCGCTTGCACAAGGCCATCAGCAGGTCCAGGCTCATTTCATCCGCGAAATGCAGGTCCTCGATGATCAGCACCAGGGGAGCCATCCGGCTAAGCGCGTCGAAAAATGCGATCGCTTCGCGCACCACACGGCCTGGTGAAGCCCCCAAGGTTTGCCGGCTCAGCCGCTCGGCGTCGCCCGGCCGTTGCAGCGATGGCAATTGGGCGAGCAGTGAAGGAGCGTGCTTGGCCAAATGTTCGCCCAGCACAAGCCCTGGCAAATCCCCGTCGAGTCTGGCAATCGCATCCAGAATGGGCTGGTACGCCTCTGTCAAACCATGTTGCTCAAAGCATTGCCCTTGAAGAATCCAGGGATTTTCATGTCTTTTGGCCATTGAAGCGATCTTCTTCATGAGCGCGGTGGCTAGCCAAGATTTTCCTATGCCTGCCTCGCCCACCACAAACATGGTGCTGCGGTGTCCCGCGCAGGCTTGGGCAAAGGCATCCATCAATCGCTGGAGCTCCGGCTTTCTGCCAATAAAGGGTCTAGTGACCCGCGAAGGCGCATCATAGGCGGCATCTTCGGGATGATCTAGCGCGTTATTGTCGCTCCCGGGATCGGACTCGCTGTCAACGGGGGCGAGAAATCGATAACCTCGCGAATGGGCCGTGGCAATATAGCGGGGGTTGCGGATATCCTCGGCAAAGAGTTGACGCAGTTCCCGGATACACACTTTTAGGACGGTGTCACTCACATGCACATCAGGCCACACGGTGCGAAGCAAATCCTCCTTGAGCACGACCTTCCCATGCGCGCGCACCAAAATCGACAACACCTCAAAGGTCTTTGGCCGGATGCGCAATTCGACCCCGTCTTTTAACAGGCGCCTGTTCTCGTAGTCCAGCACAAAAGGGCCGATCCGTTCAACCGATAGATAGCGCATAACACCCCTCTGCGCGTAGATTACGCGCGTGCGGGCTGCGCTCACAAGTATTTGTGGTGTTTCCGAAGAGTCCTTTCGTATTCGTTTACGTGGCGGAATGGGTTTCGCCTTCGGGATATTCAGGACGGTGGTATCGGCGAAAGGAGGGCAAGAGAAAAGCACATATCACCACGCCCAGCACGCATAGCGCTCCGCCCGACATAATGGATATGGAATTGCTTGTCATTTCGGCAACGGCACCCGCCCGGGCATTTCCAATGAGCGGGCCGCTTAAATAGCTAATCATTTCCACCCCCGCCAGCCGTCCTCTCAGGGTGTTGGGTATGGTCTGGTTCCATATCGTCATTCTAAAAATTCCGCTGACCGCATCGGCCGCTCCCGCTAGTACCAAAAAGAAAAGCGCCCAGGGTAATGTCTTGGCATATCCAAAGCCTACCGTAAAGACGCCCCATAGGGCCGCCGCAACGATGACAGCCATGCCCTGGCGCTGGATTTTATGGGTCCAGCCGCTAAATGCCGAAATAATTAAAGCGCCCGCGGGCATGGCAGCATATAAATATCCCGTGGCGTCCGCTCCACCCCAGCCCTGGGCCATGGATGGAAAAAGCGCCAATGGAAAGGCAAATGCCATCGCAACGATGTCAACAATATAGGTGCCTACAAGCTGGGGGCGTTCAAGTGCGTAGCGAAGGCCCTCCTTGATGCTTTTCCAGCCTGTTTGAGCGCTCTTTTCTTGCTGGGGCAAGTCTCTCATCAACAAGAGGCATATCGTCACAAAGCCAAAGCTAATCGCATCGGTAATATACGCCGCAGATATGCCTCCATGCGCCACAATCAATCCCCCAATCATAGGCCCCGCGACCGCGCCGACACTTCCCCGAAGCGAAATCAGGGCGGAAACAGCCGGAAGCTCGGCGGGGGTGACGAGTTTTTGGCCCAGGGCCTCCATCGCCGGGCGGTGAAGCGAATTGGCCGATTGCATGATAAAGGCGAGCGCAAAGACGGCAAATACACTCGGGGCTCTGCTCGCGGCATTTAGCGCGAGACCCAGCGCGCCCAGGGTCATCACCATTTCCGAGCCGATGAGAAGCTTTCTGCGATCCAAGGCGTCGGCGAGCGAGCCTCCCCACAGCCCGAAGACGAGGACGGGCAACAACTGCGTGCCCCCGAGGAGGCCAACCATGGCTTGAGAATGCGTAAGGGCTTGAATTTGAACGGGGACGGCTACATAAGTCACCATACTACCGATAAAAGAGATAAGTTGGCCTATAAAAACAAGCCGAAAGTTTCGATGGCGCCTGAGCGGGCCGATATCGAGGAACATGGGCGCCTACGTAGCGAAGCCATATGTTTCTTGTAAAGATAAAAAACGTATAGGCTTCGATTTGGGCGAATCATGACAGGAAAAAAGAGGAGGAAAGATGACGATCGTGGTGTATTGCATATCGACAGGGGGTTGAAAAAAGGGTGTGATCGTGAGAAATGAAGGCATTCGAGCTCTTCTTTTAGAGATGAATAACGATGTAGTGCTGGGCCTTCGTTGGGGTGGCCCGGGTGGACAAGGTGGACAAAGTGGGCTGGTTGGTGCGAGCGGGAGTATTTAAACCATGACAATTCGAACAGTGAAACGTTGGATAACAGCTTCGATCATCGGTCTGGGTGCTGTGGTGCTCTCCACAGGGGCGCTGGCCGCCGTGCCGGGCAGCATTACCCATCAGGGCCGGCTCTTTGATGCGAAATCTCAGCCGGTCAATGAAACCCTGGATGTGGTGTTTACGCTATACGATGGTCCTGATGCCAATGCGGCCGTGCTGTGGACGGAAACGCATAGCATTACGTTTGATAACGGCTATTTCTCTGTCGAATTAGGGGAAACCGTGCCTTTGGATGGCAAGGTTTTCGATGGTTCGGTGAGATATCTCGGTATAAAAGTGGGCACCGATTCAGAAATGACGCCCCGCTCGGCAACCAGAAGCGTGCCTTATGCCTTGATGGCCAATGATGTGGTGGGAGATATTAATCCTCATTCTGTATCGATTCAGGGATTTGGTGTGGTTATCGATGAGAATGGGCAATGGGTGGGCGATCCGGCGGGCTTGCAGGGGCCGGTAGGGGCGACGGGGCCTCAGGGGCCCCAGGGTACGGCGGGAGTAACTGGAGCAACGGGAGCTCAGGGGCTTCAAGGTATTCCAGGTGTGGCGGGAGCCACGGGTGCAACAGGGGCGCAGGGAATTCAAGGCCCCCAAGGGGTTCAGGGGCCTCAGGGGATAGCGGGAGCAACGGGAGCAACGGGAGCACAGGGCCCTCAGGGTCTTCAGGGTATTCCAGGTGTAGCGGGAGCGACGGGCGCAACCGGTGCGGATGGTCCGATGGGTCCCCAAGGTCCTCAAGGTCCTCAAGGAATTCAAGGCCCGCAGGGCGATCCTGGTGCCATGGGACCTCAAGGTCCGCAGGGCGATCCTGGTCCAGTGGGTGCCATGGGTCCAACGGGAGCGGATGGCCCGATGGGTCCCCAAGGTCCTCAAGGAATTCAAGGTCCGCAGGGCGATCCTGGTGTCATGGGTCCAACAGGCCCGCAGGGCGATCCTGGTGTCATGGGTCCAACAGGCCCGCAGGGCGATCCTGGTCCAGTGGGTGCGATGGGTCCAACGGGAGCGGATGGCCCGATGGGTCCCCAAGGTCCTCAAGGAATTCAAGGTCCGCAGGGCGATCCTGGTGTCATGGGTCCAACAGGCCCGCAGGGCGATCCTGGTGTCATGGGTCCAACAGGCCCGCAGGGCGATCCTGGT
>CAZICM010000096.1:0-24006 GCA_964537685.1 uncultured Polyangiaceae bacterium | reverse complement strand
TGCGCCCCTGAGTCACCCACCAGCACTTCAAACCCTCGCAACCGAGTCCCTGTACATCCACTGTGCGCCTCCCTCATCTTCCCCCTTGCCCGCCGCCCCAAAATCCCCGACAATGCCTCAATGAACCTCGCCCGTCTCATCGCTCCCCTCGCCTTCGCCTCCTTCCCTGCCCTCTTTTGCCATACCGCTCTCGCCGGACTCAACGACCTCAAAGGTACCCAGCCAGGCGATTTGCCCTTCGGCGGCAAATTCCAAGATGCCGACGGCTGCATCCTCTGCCATGGCAATGGCTTCAATGGGAACCAAAACTACCTCCCCTTCGATACTTGGGCCGGCAGCATGATGGCCAATGCCGCCCGCGACCCCGTCTTCTTCGCCGCCCTCGCCGTCGCCAATCAGGATATGCCCGGTATCGGTAGCTTCTGCATTCGCTGCCATACCCCACTCGCTTTTGTGAGAGGTCATGCCGCCCCAGATGCCTCTCAGTTGGATGCCGTCGATCTTCAAGGTGTCGGATGTGAAACGTGCCACCGCGCCGAGTCTTCTCCCTTGCCCGATGGACCTTTCTTCCTGGGCAATGCTCAGCTTGTCTTCGATGCCAATTCCGCCAAACGGGGCCCTTATGCCAATGCCAGCTCGCCCGCCCATGCCACCCTCGAAAGCAAAACCTTGGGCGATTCCCGCTTCTGCGGCCAGTGCCACCAAGTGACCAATCCCGAACGAAAATTACGCGATGCCATGGGGAATGAAACAGCTTATGAGTTCCCTCTGGATACCACATACGAAGAATGGACCCTAAGCGACTTCGCTCAATCCGGCAGTCCTGCCTTTCAAAGCTGCGCCGATTGTCATATGAAACGTATCGAGGGAGCTTGGCCCATTGCCACGCCTTTGAATGCTCCCTTGCGGGATTCGCCTAGGACCCATGCGCTGGCCGGTGGTAATGTATGGGGAATTGAGGCCGTCAAGGCGGCCAATCCAGAGAGGGCTCAGGCGTTTTCAAAGGCGTTTGAAAATGCTTATTACGCTTCTCATGCCATGCTTCGAAGCGCCGTGGAGGTGTCGTTTGCGGGCCTGCCCGATCGTTTGATGCCGGGGGAGAGTGCTCAGGTGCAAATTCGGGTGGAAAATAAAACCGGTCATAAGTTTCCCACGGGCTATGCCGAAAGCCGAAGAGCTTGGCTCGCTGTGTCCTTTGCCGATCACGAGGGGAATGAAGTGGTGTTAATAGGGGGCTATGATGCGCAGTCGGGGCACATTCAGGCGGAGCCCAAGCCCAGAATCTATAAGGCTCAGCATGGGCGCTGGAACGGGGCGTCTCAAGAAGCCGAGGAGCATTTGGCTTTGCATGATAGTGTTTTGATGGATTCAAGGATTCCCCCGCGCGGATTTTTAGGTTCGGATACGACGCTGCCCTTGGGGGAAATCGATTATACGTCCAAAGGCGGAGGATATAAGCATTACGATGAAGTGAGCTATACAGTACAGCCTCCGCCGGAGATGAAGGGGCATATTCGCTTTGTGGCGCGGGTATATTTTCAGTCGATGACCCGTGAATATATTGAATTTTTAAGGGATCAAAATACGACAACCAGCCATGGGCAGGCACTTCATGCGATATATGAGGCCACCGGTTCCGCGCCGCCTATCGAGATCGCCTCCGCGGAGAGGTGGTTGACGGTCGAGGAATTGGATGGGGGTGTGGGTGGTCAGGGTGGTGGAGGTGGTAATACGATGGGAAGTGGAGGAGCTTCTGTGCCGGAGAATCCCGAGGGAGGATGTGATTGCCGTATTCAGGCTGGGCAAAGATCGGGAACGTGGGCAGGCTTTCTCTTGGGTCTGGCGCTGCTCGGGCGAAGGCGGCGGAGACGTTTATTGATTGGATAAGGCATCTTTGCGCATCGACCACATCGGCGGGGGCGTGGTGAATAACCAATAGAGACAGCCGGGCAAAACCCATACCCCCAGCCCGATAACGGCGATGGTATAGCCTCCGGTGACATCCACCAATTTGCCGATCAGGGGATTGCCGATAATATAAGCGAGCGATTGAGCTCCGGCGGTCACTCCACTAGCGGCGGAAACGGCGCGGGGATCGACGCGGGATAACATGTCCGGGCTCATCATGGCGCAGATTGCACCGCCTCCTCCCATGGCGAGTCCAATAATGATGACGGCTTGCCAGGGTTTTGGAGCGAGGGGCAAGAAGGCGCCCGCCATGGTGAGGACCATGGCAATGGAAAAGAGGAGTCGGGGGGATGAGCCGTCGTTTCTGTTCTTGGCGCGAAGGGTGGCCAAATAACCAAAGATCACCGCTCCGGCATCAAAGAGAATGGGGGGAATGATTAAATAGACGCCCAGTTGATTTTGTTTGAGTCCAAAGGCATGGGCCAGGTATTTAGGCGACCAGTTGAGGGCAAAGGCTAGCATGGGGGCAATGGCTAGCATTCCAATGACGGCCCGAAGGACCGAGGGGTTGAAGAGAAGCTGGAGGGAGATGCCGGGGTTTGGGGTGTTGGGGGTTTGGGTGGGCTCTCCTTGGGGGCGGTCGAGGACTTGGCGGGCTTTGGGGCGAAAGGCGATGCCAATCCATATGGGAATCCATATCAGACCGGCGAGGGCGGTGCCAAGAAAGGCGACGCGATAGTTAAATCGCGATTCCAAGTAGGTGGCGAGAGGTGGAGCAAGCATGGCTCCAAGGGAGCTTCCAGTAAATAGAATACCAAAGGCCCGGGGCTGTTCATGTTCGGGGAGGGAGCGGTGGATGGTTTGGGCGGCACCCGGAAAAGAAGGAGCTTCAGCGAGGCCGAGGGCGATGCGAAGCGCAAAGAGAGCGGCAAAGTTGGGAACCAGGGCATGGAGGGCGGCGACGGCGGACCAGAGCAAAACGGCATAAAAGAGACCTCGGCGGGCGCCGATGCGGTCGATAAGGTGGCCCGCGATGGGGGCGCCGACCAGATAGGCGATGGAAAAGGCGGAAATCAACCAGCCATAGGCTTGTTCCGAGATGCCCAGGTCTTTGGTGACGGTCGGAGAAAGGACCGCGAGAGCCTGACGGTCCATATAGGAGACCGCCATTGTAAAGGTCGCGGTGAGCGCGAGGGCCCAAGCCATAGTTCGAGACAAGGGTGGGCTCTGGGCGTCTACCATGCTTTTAAATGTCGGCGAGCTTTCTCGACCACACGATTGCGTCTTTGCGTTCGCCCGATACCAAAAAATGTCCAGCGAGAACGGCGCAGCGTTTAAAACCTGCGCTTAAAAAAGACTGAGCGCTCCAAATATCATCGCTTGGACTAAATGCGAAGGCATTAAAAGCTCCGGCTTCAAGGAGTTTTTCGCATAAACCATTGAGAGAAGCGGCGGCACCATCGCGTTCGTTTTCGGTATGGGGCGCGCATAGAAGTTCGACGAGGGCGCTTCCAAAGCTGGGCTGAATTTCCCAGGCGGCAAAGATACCTGGACCGCTTTTGCCTTTAAACATCCAGGTTTTGCGTTCGGAATCCCTTCCAAAGGATTCAAAGCCCGATAGAGCGCGGCCGGTGCGTTCGGCGGTGAGCAGGGCTTTTTTATAATCGCTTTCGGGGGCGGGCGTCATTTTAAGCGCGGGCCATTTGGCAATGGGTTTATCGCGCAATAGAGACGTGGCTTTTTGAAGCGTTTTTGTCGCCGAAGCCGCAAGCGCAGGATCGGGCGCGGCTTGAGCCATAAGCTCTTCTTCATCGAACTCGGAATCGGATTCCAGGCGCATCGGCTTAATCCGGGAGACGATGGCCCCCATCATCCAAGCATCATTTCGCCTATAAAATGCGGGGATCGAGCCTTCGCGGCTAAATCCGAGCTTGGCCCAGGTGCCCACCTGATCGCGTTCGACAACGATAAATACTTTTTCGGCGCCTTCGCGTTTAGCGACGGAGAGCACGAAATCGCGTTTCGATTTGGTGGGGCCGGCGCGGAAATCGAAAATGCGCAGGGTGCGGTGCCGCCGGTTCACGAGCAGGCACAGCGAAACGGTGTTGTTGTGGAAGAAGAGTTCGTCGGTGCCTGAGGCTTCTTTTGTCGAGGTTTTGGCTGCCATAAACGCTATTGGGCCGGGTTTGGATTGCCCTCGTAGCAATGCGGCCCTGGGAGGTCAAAAAAGAGGCGCTCATGGTAATCATCGAGGGGTTTATGTATTCGATGATTGAATAATCTTGCGAATGGCATCCGATTTAAGTCCGAGCGAAATAAGCGCGGCTTCGAGCTTTGTTTTTTGAATGGAGACGACGGTGGGCATTCCGCCTGAAATGCCAAAGAGGTCGAGGAAATTGATTCCGCTGTCGAAGCGGGCGGCGAAGGTGACGCTATCGCCGTCGATAACAGCCGCCATTGGAGCGCGCTCTTGACCGAGCAAAAGGAGCGATGTTTTATCGTAGGGGCGCTCTTTTTTCGAGCAATCGAGCACGGCGAGGCCCGGCGCAAAGACTTCATAACCGGACGCGAGCCTCCGCGCTTCGGCTTCGATCGCGGCAAAATGAGCGCCCGCGTCATCGATGGGCTGCCATAGCGAGGCATCGGAAAGACCGGCGGCCAGATGCCGGACAATAAGCCCGAGGAGCGCATTGTCGCGGGGTCTGGCGCGAATGGCCCAATCGATACGTTCGGCCAAAGGACCTGGAACCCCCATTCGGGTATCGATGGCGCGGGCATCGGCATCACAGCCTGGATAGGGTTCTTCGCCTCCGCGCATCCATTTGGCGGCGCTGGCTAATCCATCAAAATCGCCGTGGCACACGATGGTATTCACTTGTCCAATGCGCTTGACCAATTCGGGCGTCACCATTTCGGGACAGGCGGGATGCTCGGCTTTGGTTGATAGAATAAAGCGCGGATCATTTTTATAAATTTCTTGATGAATACTATCGTGATGATCAATCCAAGCCTTGAGACGCGCGCCCAGGGCATCGATAAACGGCCGGGTGACGGACTCGAAACTATGCCCGCCGGCCTGGGAGGCGAAGGCGATATCCAGCACAACGACATTGCCATTGAGATCGCGGATTTTGGGAAGCTTTCTGGGCGTGGCGAACGAAAGCTCAAACGATGGCTTCGGGATTTCTTTCATGAACAGGCGCGAGTGTAGAACATTCTCCGATCCACTATTGATACGCCAAGCAAGGCGATGAAAGATCGCGCGCCATGAGCCAAAACGCGGCCGGGGCTTCCCGGAGATGTTTGTATTCCTTGTATGCATCGATAGCGGTGCTTTGGGCCGCTGGACCCGCGCCGGCGTGGGCGGCCGGCCCCGCTGTTTTGGCCGTTCAGAAGGCGCCTGCGGCGGCGGGTCAGCAGGCGCTGGGCGTGAGGGTGGATGCGCAGGGCGTACAAGCGCGGGTATGCGCATCGGGCGAATGCAGCGGCGAAGGCGGAACGGTGATCGATGTTCCGTCCGATGCAAAAGAATGGCTCTCCAAGGCCCAAAGCCCATCTCAAATCCAAACAGAAACGCTTGTATTGAAGGGTGGCCGGCATCTTATCCGCACGGAGGTTCCCAATCCCGCGGGCCCTGGCCGATGGGTGCTGCTCGTGGCGGCGCCCGCGGCGGATAAGGGCGCGGAGCCTCTTGTTCTCTTCAACGAGATCACCGGAATTGCCAAAGGCGAGCACGGCGAAGGCCGCTCCAAAGCCATCGTGTACGAGCGGTCCGACGACCAAAAACCCGGTGATTTAAGCGTTCGCGTCGTGTCCGGAGAAAACCGCGAAGATGTGAGTATTTGCGGACGCAGCACCTTGGTTACCGCACGCGCTTTAGATCCGGCGAACCTCACTTTTGTTAAAGGCGCCTCGTACCAAAACCTATCCAAGCAGGATCGCGCAAAAGCCCTTCAGCTTAAGGCTTCTTTGCTTACGGAACCGGCGGCCCCCGGAGCGCTGAAGGTCTTGAGGGCCACGTCCGCATCCAGTGCCATCGATAAAAAATTCGCGACGCTGACAGACGGCGACAGAGCCACGCTTTGGTCGGAAAATAAAGCCGATTTAGGACGCGGTGAATTTGTAAGCCTCTCCGCGCCGTCGGAAGTCGGCATAACGGCAATCGAGTTTGCACTGCCAGCCGAGAGCGACGAAATCGCTTCACCGCGCGTGTTTTATCTCGCGACGGACAAAGATCTCTTTGAAGTGAGCGTGCCCGATGATGCAAACCGCAAGAAAGGCGGCGTGTACGAAGTGAAGTTGCCCTCGGAGCTTCACACCTCGTGTCTCGCGGTCGTTCTGGAGAGCGCTTTTGGTAGCCCGGGAGCGAAGAACAAAGGCGCGCTAAGCCTCGCAGAAATCACCGCAAGAACGCCATTCGACGGCCAAAGCCTAGAAGCCCTTGCGGGAGCGCTCGCGGGAGGAGGCGATCGATCGAAGGCTGCCGCGGCCCTTCTATCGCGGGGAGACAAGGCTGCTGTTGCGGCGGTCATCGATGCCTATCCCAAGCTCGACGAGAGCGGCCAACGGCTTGCGCTGGATATCATTGAAGGCGCTCCATGCAGCGAACAAACACCGTTTTTTATAGGCATTCTAAAAAACAGAGACGCCACATCGAGAGCCAAAGAGCTAAGCCGCGGCCAGCCCGATCCAGAAGTTGAACATGCGCTCGATCGCATTCGCCGCTGTGGAAGGGCAGCCGCGCCCGCGCTCGCCGGCTTGATTGAAAACGCCGGTGAACGCACCAAAATTCTTGCCGCCAACGAACTTTCACTTCTAGCGCCGGGCGAAGCCGTTCCCGTGCTGCTCAAGGCCATCGGCGCATCAAAAGACAATGCGCGGCGCGAATTTAGAAGAGCCCTATCCAGCGCGGCCAAAAGCGAAAGAGCCAAAAGCGCGCTCACCGATGCCCTTTCACCCGAAGCCTTTCAATCCCTTTCGGACATCGTAAAAATCGATCTGCTTCGCGCCATCGGGCCAAGGCTTGGATCGATCGATGGGGGCGCCAAAGCCTTTTCGGCGCTCGCCGTAAAAAACGCGCCATTCCGCACCCGTTATCTCCTTCAAGTTCCCGCGGCTGAACTTGCCCGCGCGGGCGATGCTCAAGCCCTTGCCTATCTTCAGGCTTCACTTCGCGCCGATCCCGATCCTCATGTCCGATTAAAGGCCGCCGAGGCTGCGGCGCGTGTCCCCGCGCTGATTTCGGACTTAATCAAGGCCGTCGGCGATCCAGAAGTGAGGGTTCGCGAAAGCGCCGTATTGGCGATTGGCCAAGCGATGAGCGAAGGCGCTGCTCCTTCCGCGGAACTCTCGCAAGTGCTTGCAAAACGCCTCTCTCAAGACACATGGACGATGATTCGGGCGGGTGCTGCAAGCGCGCTTGGAACGCTACCCGCCACCCCCGAAGCCGATCGCTCGCTGGCCGGCGCGCTGTTGGACATTTCGGGCGATGTGCGGGGCCGCGCGCTCGATGCCTTGGGAGCGCACAAAGCCAAGGCGTACGCCGAAAAAATCCGCGAGCGGCAGGACGACCCTGAAGAGCTCGTGGAAGTAAGGGCGAGAGCGATGCTGGCCTTGGCCTCGATGTGCGACACCCGGTCTTTAGAAGACTGGACCAAATACGCCCACCGCTCGATCAAACCCATGGATGAACGCGAACGCCGCATGGGAACGGCGGCCATCGCGGCCCTGGGCATGATTCACCCGAAAGACTTAAAACAGCGCCTTTCACCGCTTTTTTCTAAAGACGCACCACCGCTTGTCCGGGAAATGGCCAAGGCTGCTTTAAGCGCCGAAAGCCCCTGCCGTTAAGCCCTAGGAAAAACCCATGAGCACAGCCTCGCAAAGCAGTCGATTTCCCCGTCAAATTCCATTCATCATCGGCAACGAGGCGTGCGAGCGCTTCAGCTTTTACGGCATGAGAAATATTCTCACCGTATTTTTGATTGATTATTTATTGGTCAATGCCTCGCCCAACCTGGCCGATCGGCAGGCATTGGCCAAAGCCAATTTTCATTTATTTGTGAGCGGGGTTTATTTTTTCCCGCTGCTCGGCGGCTACCTGGCCGATCGATTTTTTGGTAAATACAAAGTCATTCTTTGGCTGAGCATTTTATATGTTCTGGGCCATGTATGCCTTGCCGTATTCGACACCAATCCAACGGGATTTTATGGTGGATTGTTTTTAATCGCGCTGGGCTCGGGCGGCATTAAACCCTGCGTTTCGGCCATGGTGGGCGATCAATTCACCGAGGACAACAAACACCTCGTCAAAAAAGTATTCGCCATTTTTTATTGGAGCATTAATTTCGGCTCGTTTTTCGCAAGTTTATTAATTCCCAAAACCCTCAAGCTCTACGGACCGGCGATTGCGTTTGGCATTCCAGGCGTATTGATGGCCATTGCGGTTGTTATTTTTTGGCTGGGCCGAAACCATTATGTTCAAATCCCGCCCACGGGAAAAAACCCGGATTCATTTTTTAAAATAATCCGCAGCGCCTTCCGCAATCCCCGCAAAGAAAGCGATCAGCACTGGCTCGACAGCGCCAAAAACGCCCATCCTGAAAGCGCCGTCGAAGGCGCCAAGGCCGTATTTAGGCTCCTTGCCATCTTTATTCCCGTCCCATTCTTTTGGATGCTCTTCGATCAAAAAGCCTCAACCTGGGTGGTTCAGGCCAAATCGATGAATCCCCAAATCGGCCCTTTTACCTTTGAGCCCTCGCAAATGCAGCTTGTCAATCCAGCGCTTGTGATGATGCTCATTCCGCTGACCACGGCCGTTCTCTATCCCGCATTCCAGCGCATCGGCTATGAGCTCACGCCCCTGCGCCGAATGACCATCGGCCTATTTATCGGCGCATTGTCCTACGTCGTCGCGGGCAGCCTTCAAATTGCCATTGAACAAGGCGCTTACCTATCCATTCTCTGGCAAATCGCGCCCTATATCGTGCTGACCGTCGCCGAAATTCTCATTTCCACAACCGGCCTTGAATTCGCCTACAGCCAAGCGCCCCGCGAAATGAAGGGTACGATTATGAGCCTGTGGAATTTAACCGTGACGGCCGCCAATCTCGCCGTCGCTCTCGCCTCGGCATTAAATGTATTCACAGGCTCGGCCCAATTCTTTTTCTATGCGGCCCTCGCGCTCTTGGCAGGCGTTCTTTTGGCATTTATCGCCCGGGGCTACAAAGTCGTCGATTATTATCAAAAAGCCCTGCCCGCGGCGAAATCCAATTAAACCGTTAACGAATACACAAGGCGCCCCCGCACATACGCCCTCTGTACCTGCGTCTCATCCCCCGCAAACACTATCTCCGAAAGCACCTGCTCCGCGGTCTTCCCATGCGGTGAAACCCGCATCACCACAAAATCAGCTTCCTTGCCCGCTTCCAAGCTGCCAATGGCTTTAGCCATCCCCAGCGCCTCCGCGCCGCCCAGCGTCGCCATCGCAAAGATTTCAGCCGGCGAAAGCACATGTCCCGCGCATAGCCCATTGTCGTACGCATGCGTCATCGTGCGCCGCAGATCGAAACTACGCCCCGCCGCCACATCCGTGCCCAGCGCCACAACAATGCCCCTCTTGCGGGCTTCCCAAAGCGGCATCCTTCCACTGCCCAAAAAGAAATTCGAATCCGGGCAATGAACAATGCGCGCGCCCCTGGCCGCAATGCGATCCCATTCCGAAGGCGATAAATAAATGCTGTGCGCCAGCAGCGTCTTTTCTCCGATTAAACCCGCCCGATCGTAAATATCTAAATAATCATTGGCATAAGGATGGAGCGAAAGCGCAAAACTGCATTCCGATACATTTTCAGAAATATGCGTTTGAATTGGAAGCCCGCGCTCTTTGGCCAGAGCCCCCGCCCTCTCCAAAAGCGCCTTTGAACAGCTCGGCGCAAAGCGGGGCGTCACCACAAACGAAAGCCTGCCTCCATCGTAGCCATGCCACGCGGCCGAAAGCCGTTCACAAGCCTCAATCGCCTCATCGCAAGGCACAAGCAAATCGGACGGCGCCTCTTGATCCATCAGCGTCAGCCCAACCCATGCCCGCATCCCCGCATCCGCAAACGCTTCAAACAAAACCTCCGTCGCCCGCGCATTCGAACTCGAATACGCCGCACATACCGTCGTTCCAAATCGCAGCATCTTCGCGATGAACTCCCGCGCCACCTCGCGCGCATACGCTTCATCGCCAAACCTCGCCTCTTCGGGAAACACGGCATTGTTGAGCCAAGGCAAAAGCTCGTATTTCGCGCTGCCAACCACGCGCGTCTGCGGATAATGCAAATGCGCATCGACAAAGCCGGGCACGATCACCGAAGGACGCACATCGAGCACAGGCCCTTCAAACAAGCCCGGCGCATAAGGCCCAACCCGCTCGATCTTCCCCTCGCCGCTCACCTCCACAAGACCATCCGGCCAATCATCAAAACAGGCCGGATCAGAAAAAAAGCCCGAACGGGGTGAGAGAATTCTTCCCCGGTAGGCCCGCTTGCGTGAATCGTGAGGTTCCCGTTGCCCAGGCGCGGCGCTCATCGCACAACAATATCGCTCTTTCGCGCCCAGCCCATCTTTCCGCCGTGCACCACCAAAACAAAACCGTTCAGCTCTTTCAGAACCACCACCTGCGCTCCGGCTTCCACTTCGGCCAGTTCCACGGCCGTCTCAAATGGACCGTCCCGGAGTACCATCGCAGCCCGCGCCATTCCCATTTTCACCGACGAACCAGGCTTGGTTTCATCTTTGTCGGCGCCCTGCTCGCTTCCTTTTTCATTTTCAGCGAATGGATCAGAACGCTTTTCGTGATGCAATGTGCCCGGAGGCTCTTCTTCTTCTTCAAAGGGATTTTTTAGGCTATCGGGGATATTGCGGGGATCGTTGGATTCGTAATCACCGGATGGATCTTGATTCCATTTTGAATCCGATCGGATTGGGCCGGCCGAGCGTTTGCTGCCTCCATGCGCGCCCACCGGAGCGAGGTCATCGCTCCGGACGGAGGGTGGCAGCAAATGATCGGCCTCGGTTGTAACCCGCACACTCCGCCCGCTGGAAAACAGCGCGCGCACAAGATTGGGAAGCGCCGCCGCAAACACGGCAAATACCGCGAGCGAAATCAAGAACAGCGTCAAAAAATTCAGCTTGATATTTTGCTTCTGAATCTTGCCGCTCTCCGCGCTCATCACTGAAGCTCCCTGGGCAGCGGCGCCGTCATCACATCATCCAAAGGCTTTTGACGGTTTGATGCGGCGCCCGCATCGCCGCAGCATCGAAAGCCCTGCTGATAAAACATATGGTTTTCATCGTGCGAGCGCGTCGCGGGCCTGCAGCGCGTACGCACCGGCCCCCAATATCCGCCCTTGAGAATCGACGGCCGCTCTCCATCGCGCACCGTTCTCGTCCACTCATCGATATTGCCCGTCAAATCGTACACACCAAACGAGCTCTTGCAGCGCGGCTGCGAACCCGACGCAAGGCCCTGCCACAGCCTATCCATCTCGACCATCGCCGCGGCTCCATCGCGCGGCCTCATCTGCGATTCGTGATAAGGCCGCCAGACCTGATCGACAACACACGCCGAGGGATCGCGCACATAACCATAGGGATAAGGCATCGCCTCCTCGCCCTCGCAAGCGAAGGTCCACTCGTGCTCCGAGCACAATCGCTTGCCCTGCTCCGCGCATAGCTCGTTGGCCTCATACCACGACACGTAAATCATCGGATATGCACCTTTTTGATTGGGATACTCAAAACGATCGATGCAAAAATGCATCGGTTTTGTTTCCAATTCTTTCGAAACGGCAAGCCATTTATCCCGGTCAAATTCGGCGCAGCGCTCGGGGAAATCTTTATTGATCCAGCGTTTGCAGGTTGTCTTCTGCAATTCCTCGACCGAACGCATATCGTAATAGGCATTGGGCGAAGGATCGAGCTTCATATTGCCTTCCACTTCGATCATACCGGAAGGACAAGTGCCTTGATTGCCCTCGCGCGCATCGGTGACATCGCGCGATTCAATATTTTGCGATTCAATTTGCCAATGTTTGCCGCGAATCAGGCGCCAGGCGTGTTTCATTTGCGGCGGAGCGGCCGATTTCAGCGAATTTGTTACCAATTCATTCGGCACAGTCCCATCACCGCCGAGGCGCAAAAAAACGGTTAGGGCAACGGCGCCCAAACCGACACTAATTCCCGCCATAACAGCGATACGAAAGGCTAGGGAGGAGCTTGTTTTATTCACGGCGACTTCTCCGGCGACTCAAATGCCGCTCTTAATGCGATTAGACGAGCCAGATCGTCAGGACGTTCGGTAGAAAGATCTTTTGTCTCTTTTGGATCGGCGGACAGATCAAATAGCAATAACCGATCCTTCTTCTTGCGCTCGAACACAATCAGCTTCCATGTGCCATCAATCACGGCCACACGCTTAGGTCCGCGCGCATAGACCGCGCCTTGAAGGGCTTTTGAATCGCCCCGGACGATATCCGCAAGCGATCGCCCGTCGATTTTTTCGGCCGGCGCTCCGGCCAGGGACAGCAAAGTCGGCGCAATATCCACCGTACTCACGACACTCGTGTCATAGCGCGAAGGCTTCGCCCAAGGCCCAGAGATAATCAAAGGCACCTTAAGCACCTCTTCGTACAGTTCTGTGCCATGCCCGCTGAAATCGTGCTCTCCAAAGGCTTCTCCATGAGAGCCATGAACGACAACCACCTGAGGCATGGACGCGCGGGCGCTCTTTGAAAGGGCTGCCAAGAACTCTCCGGCGATCTTGTCCACAAAGGCCACCTCACCGTTGTACAGCGCGACCGTGCCCTTCCCAAAAGAAAGCCCCTCGTGCTCCAGATAGCGATCGTGGGCATCGAAGAGATGAATCCACATAAAGATGGGCTGAGCCCTGTTTTCAAGCTCTTTTAGGATGCCCGTGGCCGCCCGCAGCGCATGCTCGCCCGTAATATCCCGCTCTGGGTGCGCTTTATCGTAGATGGCCTCAAAACGATCAAATCCTTGATTAAAACCCCGTTCTTCGCTCATCCATGTGAATGAAGTGACGGCGGCGGTAATATATCCGGCTTGTTTCAAGCGTTCCGCGACCGTTTCATTCTCGGGCAAAATGGTCGGCCATTCCCGGCGATCGCGTGCGGTTTTCGATAAACGGTTGCCCGATACCAAGGGAATAAGCGCGCGCTGAGTATCGCTGGCCGGCGCATAGGCGCGTTCGAATACAATGCCTTTGGACGCCAATGCTTCTAAATTGGGCGTGGTCTTCTTGCCATAACCATAAACCGAACAATGATCGGCCCGTACCGAATCCAGGGTAATTAAATAAATATCGGGTTTTGCCCCGGCGGCGGGCACAGCGGGTGTCGCAGGCTTTGAGGCGGGCCGGCTATCCGGCGCGGCGGAAGGCGAAAGCGGAGCACTATTGATCGTATTGGATGGCAATTTCGATGAAATATCCGCCGCCGGACCCGCAGAGCCCGCTCCCTGAACAGGCTGTTGAAGATCGGCATGAGCAGCCGATGGAAGATCGGCGCCGTCGCAATTATGATCGATTCCATCGCCCGGTAAATCCTGGGCATTGGGATTCCGCGAAGGATCGCCCTCATCGCAATCCTGCCCGCCAAAATGCGAACCCATCCCATCGTGATCGCGATCGGTCCAAGCCTCGAGCATTCCAATCAGCGATGCCGACAATCCTCCTCCCGTTTTCATCGCGGGGCCGAGTGTGCGGGAAGACTCTAAAAGAAAGGCTCCACCAAGGAAAACAACCAGAGCCGCTGGCACGCCAAAAGAAGATATCTTCTTAATGAATGAATTGCCCAATTGAAGAGAATGAATCAAGGCCACGCCCACCATTGAAATACAGGCGTCGATCAGCGTGGCTTGCACATTGCGCGCAGCCAAATCCGAAGAAGGGGTTCTCACCAAAGGCAGCGCCGCAAGCATCAAGGGAAGCACAGAAATAAATACGCCCAGCCCCGCGACAACAAAAGGCTTCGTTCCCCGCTCAATTAGCTTATGGCCGATCTCGAGCGCGCGCCGCGCAAGCACAAATGAAAAAGCAACGGCGCCCAGCGCGAACACACCAAAGGTTGTGCCTCCAAGACCGCGGTGATTGGTGCCCGCTTTAAGAATTGTGCCGAGCAACGTGAGCGCGGGCAGCGAAAACCCTATCCACAGCGCGATAAATAGCGCGGGCTTTCTATCGGATGAGGGGCCCAGAATGCTAAACAAACCCCGCCCCGCCGAGCGGAACAAGCCGAGCAGCGCAGCGGAAAGAGGCAGGAGAACACTCGCCGCCGCAAGAAAGGCGCCCCAAAAAGAGCCGCCGGCACCCATCGCGCGCAGAGCCGTTGGAATGGCGGATAGGGCCGAAACGCCCAAGGCAAGCGCGCATAAAAGGCCGGCCCGTTCTTTCGGGCTTGGGCACGGTTCATCGGTATTTAACGCGGACATTTTCGTATCGAGCTGCCCTAGCATTACATCGCCGGGCAGGAAAGATCCCTGCAATCCCGCCTTGACGCGCGCGGGCCGCACAGGCATGAAGCACAACCTTGCGTGCCGCATTTCAATTCACTTGGATGTAAACCGTTAAAATTTATAGCCAAAACGAAAGAATTTTAAATCCTATGGCCAAGCAATACCGAATTCCCTATTTAAAAAGCAAACGTCTTGCACCTCTGCTGGTTCCTGTATCGCTCGCGGGCCTCCTGGGCTTTGGGGCCGCGGCCCCGGGCTGCAGCGACGATGCGGGCGAACATCCGACCGCCGCGTGCAATGCCCAGCGGGGCGCGGAGCTCTATGCCAAAAGCTGCGCCGCCTGCCATGGGATATCGGGTGAAGGCGCGATTGGAAAAGCGCTCAATACATGGGCGGGCGATGAACATACGCTCATTGATGTCATCGATAAACAAATGCCGCCCGCCGATCCCAATCAATGCGATGCCGCATGCGCCTGCGATATTGCGGCATATATCGTCGGCGGCTTTGCTTCTTGCAAAAAAGGCGAAACCGTTTCGCCGAGGCGCCTGCGCCTGCTTACGCGCCGCGAATACAATGCAACGGTCCGCGATCTCTTTCAATTGGCCGCGAGCAGCCCATGCCAAAGCGATGCCGATTGCGATATCAAATCCCAATCCTGTGTCGCCGGCGCCTGCGAGGCCGATCCCTGCTCGCTCCATACCTTCGTATTGCCCGCCAATGGCCAGAACTATACGTCCGTGCATATCGCGGGAAGTTTTAATAACTGGCCATCGACGATCGCATCTGGAGGATGGCCGATGATTTATATCCCCAGTCAGGATATTTATGTCGGCAAGCATGTGGTGCCGGATGGATCGCATCAATACAAGTTTGTTATTAACGAATCCAATTGGATTAGCGATCCTGGGAATCCGATGTCGGCCGATGATGGCTTTGGCGGCAAGAATTCGCTGCTTGCGATGACCTGCGCGGGTTCGCCCGGCTCTGGAGGAGCCACGGGATTTGGCGATATCGCAAAGGATTTCCCGCTGGAAAGCCGCCCCAAAGGCTATGGCTTCGATAACAATGCCGATGCGGGCCTCGTTACGTCGGTGCACGTCGAGCAATACATGAGAGCGGCGGAAAATATCGCTCAAACCGCGCTGCAAAATATGTCTTCTCTCGTGCCCTGCGATCCTTCGGGCGATGCCCCGGGCTGCGCGGATACCTTTATCCGAAGCTTTGGAAAGCGCGCCTTCCGTAGGCCGATCACAGATACAGAAGTCAATCGCTACAAATCGATTTTATTGGCCCAGCCCGATTTCAAAACCGGCGTGAGCGTGGTGCTTCAGATCATGCTCTCTTCGCCTTATTTCCTCTACCGCTTTGAAATTGGAGCGCCCGCTTCCGGCGGCGCCTACCGTTTAACGCCTTATGAAACCGCAAGCGCCCTCTCCTACAATTTCTGGGGCACGATGCCCGACAACACCCTCTTCGAGGCGGCCGAAAATGGCGAACTCCAAAGCCCGGCGGGCATTGAAACCCAAGCCCGGCGCCTGCTCGCCGACCCAAGAAGCCGCGAGCTTTTGGGCACCTTCGCCCTTCAATGGCTGGGCGTCGAAAGCATTGTTTCCGCCGATAAAAGCGGCGTCTTCTTTCCAAATTGGAATGATTCTATCGGGGCCGCGATGGCCTCCGAAACCCGCCAATTTGTCAATCATGTGATTTTCGATTCATCGGGTAAATTCGATGAATTATTTTCAGCCGACTATAGTTTTGTAAACGATCAGCTCGCGGGCATCTATGGCGTGAGCAGCGGCGGCAGCACACCCACCAAAACCCTTCTTCCCCCGGAGCGCCAAGCCGGAATCATCAGCCAGGGAAGCGTTCTCGCGAGCTATTCCCATTCCGATCAATCTTCGCCCGTGCGCCGCGGCGTCTTTGTGCGCGAACACTTGCTCTGCCAGCAATTCGCCACGCCTCCGCCCAATGCAGGAGGCGTTCCCGATATCGATCCCAATGCCACAACCCGCGAACGCTTCCGCCAGCATTCCAGCGATCCAGCCTGCCGGATGTGCCATCAATACATCGATGAAGTGGGCTTTGGTTTCGAGCAATTCGATGCAATTGGACAATTCCGCGCCATGGAGAATAACCTTCCCGTCGACGGTTCAGGCTCCATCAATGACATCGAAAGGCTAGGTTCGGGCACAACGGCCAATTTCTCGACGCTGCCCGAACTCGCATCGCTCGTGGCCGGAAGCGATGCCGCAAAAGCCTGTTTCACAAGGCAAACCTATAGGTTCGCGATGGGTTATCTCGAAACGCCCGCCGACTTGTGCGCGCTTTCCGATCTTCAAAAACGCTTTGCCGAAAGCGGTTACGACATCCGCGAACTGTTGATTTCAATCGTTACATCCCAGGGTTTTACGGAGAGGAAATAAGGAGAGCGCCATCATGAAAATCCACGGACGAATTTCACGCCGAAATATGCTGGCTGGCATGGGCGCGGCGGGGCTTGCGCTTCCTTTTTATCAATTGCTAAAACCGGCCGAAAGCAAGGCCGCGGGAGGAATTGCCAAGCGCGTTATTTTCTTTTACTTCCCCGATGGTGTTCCAGGCATCAGCCAAAATGGAGAGACATCTCTATGGCATTGCACTGGATCAGGATCGAATTTTTCTTTATCCGAGGTGCTTCAGCCGCTTTCGGCGTTTAAAGACGATTGCGTATTTATCAATGGCCTGTCCATGGGCGGCACCGATTCGGGAAGCCATCCAGGCGGCGCGAAAAAACTCTTGACGGCCGTGGACGGCGGCTACGGAGAATCGATCGATCAATTTTTGGCCCGCACCGCGGGCGCCAATGCGCCATTTAGGCATTTGTACCTGGGCGCGATGGCCAATCAAAACAATGCCTCGGGCGATAAACACATCTCTTATCCAAGCGCGGGCCAAAGCATCACCCCCGAGGACAATCCCCGAAAAGCCTTCGATTTGCTCTTTGGAGGCGCTTCTGGGCCGGCTCCGGGCGGTATGCCCGATCCGATCAAGGTCAGCATCATCGACGGCATGCTCGGCGATTTGCAGGCGCTTCAAAGCTCGCTGGGGACGACCGAAAAACAAAAGCTCGATATGCATCTCGAATCGCTGCGCGAAGTCGAAAAGCGCATTAAGGGCGAAGGCATTATGCCCGTGGTGTCCTGCGATAATCCGGCCGTCGATACCTCGGGGTTTTCCGATCAAGAGCTGTACGATCCGGCTAAATTCCCAGCCATTTTAAAGGCGCAAATCGATTTAATGGTGCTTGCAATGGCTTGCGGGCTTACCCAGGTGGGCACCATTCAGGCTTCGCAGCATACCAGCGAGCTCATTATGAGCCGCTTTCCCGGGACCGAAATGTACAACCCCAATTTCGATATGCGCAGCCACCAGGCTTCTCATTACGGTGCGAGCCACGATTACAATAAGCCCGAATTCAAAGCCTTTGTGCAGCAATGCAAATGGTGGGTAAGCCAATTCGCCTATCTGCTCCAGCAATTAAAAAATACGCCCGATACCGATGGAACGATGCTGGATACATCGCTTGTGCTTCTGTGCACCGAGGTCTGCGATGGAAATACGCATTTACATGATGACATGCCTTTTGTATTGGCAGGCCGGGCGGGAGGCGCCATTTCCACGGGAAGGCTGCTTTCCTATGGTTATGAGCGCCACGGAAAACTATTTGTTTCGATGGCTCAAGCGATGGGACAAAATATCGGGAGCTTCGGGGACGCAGGCTCGGGGCCGCTTGCAGGGCTTTTGGGATAAATTGAATATATCTTCGAATTGATTAATTCACGATCGTCTTGCAGCCAAAAATAACGCTCACCTCGCCATCTTTATCCATCTTAATCGCCTCGCACGCGGCATCGCACATAATAATCTGCTTCGGCGTCGCGTTGTTATCGTAATACCAAGCCTTTCCGCTCGCTGGACATTGCTGTTTCCCTTCAACCTTGGGAATAAGCTCAGGCTGGCCTCCAACTGGAAGGTATTGCACATTCACTGCATCATAATCGAGCTCGCCCATCGCGGGCTGAGGAATTAAATAGGCGCACGCCAGCGCGCTTCCCCGGATCTCATTCATTGCGTCGAGGAATTGCTGGGTCGCATTGGCATTGGCATCGACCAAGAACGCTTGATTCGTTCCGCCCGACGCCGCAATTCCATTCAATGCGTTGAGCGAGCTTCCAACGCCGATAACAAAGGTCAGAATCTTGGGCACGCCATTCGCGCCCGCCGCCGCAATCGCGTTAATGGTCGCCAAATCGGTGTCGCAGCTCGATGGATCGCCGTCGGTCGCAAAAACCGCCACCGCGACGTGATCGGGATGGGCAATTGCCCAGTCTTTTGCATGCTTGATCGTGCCATCCAAGGCCGCAGAGGTCGGGGTGCCTCCGCTCGGCGAATGATTGGCCAATGACATGTTCAGCGCCGCCGAAACACCAGGCAAAGGTGCGATTTCAACTTCGGGCTTGGCGTAATCGTCGACATTGCAGCTATCGCCGCCGCCCGCTCCAGCGCAAATTCCGAAGAAAGGAACACAAGGACCGCAAGCGCCGCAATCCGCGTCCGTCGCGCAGGAAACCGGACACTGCATGCTCGAAGTCAATGGGAAATATTGAATCCCAACACCAATGCCCGCCGCCTCGGGCTGTTGGAAAAATGCTTTCAATGCGGCCACCGTGGCTTCCCATTTCGTCGAATTGCCCGCGGCATCCGACATGGAACCCGATTGATCGAGCATAATATACATATCCAGCGGCACTTGCTGCGCTTTCGATTGGCTCGATGCACAGCCGCCGTCAATAAAACCGCCGTCCTGGCCAACACCACTGGATGACCCGAACAGACCTCCATCGTCATTGCCGCCGGAACTGCCCGCGCCATTCGTTCCGGAATTTGAAGTGTCGCCCCCGTTGTTGCCCTCGGCCGAGCACGCGCCCGCCGCAACGGCAAACATGATTCCAACCGCGGACAAGGCCGCCGCAGCAAATGCCTTCCCAACATTCAATTTCGCCATACGCCTAAGACCTCCAGCCAATGCCATCGGAGCAATGAATATCCGTGCCGTCAAGCGGGCAAAATCAAAGCTTTTTTATTCACGGCAGACGCTTGAATTATTGCGTCCGCACCGAAACCCGCTCGAGAACGGACTTGATAACCTGATCGAGCTGTTCCCTGGAAAAAGGCTTTTCCAAAAAGCCATCCGCGCCGCCATGCCCTTGTTCATCCGAAAGCTCGTGCTCGGTATACCCACTCGCTAGAATGACACGGGCATCCGGACGTTTTGCACGAATTTCCTTTAGCACTTCGTGCCCGCCCAAGCGCGGCATCGTCACATCCAAAATGACCAAATCAAATGGATCGGCCGCTGAAACGAAAAATGCAAGCGCCTCGGCGCCGTCGCGCGCGGTGGTCACTGAAAAACCGCGCCGCTCCAATAACCTTTTAACGGTATGGCGCACAAGCTCTTCATCATCGGCCAAAAGAACCCGCAGCGGCCGCTGTACGGGCGCTGAACCAGGATGGGTATCCGCCCTTCTTTCCGACCCCGCGCACAGAGGCACGACCAAGCGGAATGTCGAGCCCTCTCCCGGCTCGCTCTCCACATCGATGCGGCCTTTGAGCCTTCGCACAATGCCTTGAACCGCCGATAAACCAAGGCCCCGGCCCGCAGCCTTCGTCGTAAAAAAGGGATCGAAAATCCGCTTCTGCGTCTCCGCATCCATGCCGCAGCCCGTGTCGGATACTTCCACAATCCAATATCCAGTGGCAGGCGCGCTTCCCACGTCTTGGCGCCCACCCATTTGACCATGCTCTACATACGATCGAACCCGAATTTCACCGGGTGCCCCAGAAAGCGCATCGGATGCATTGAGCACCAGATTCATAATCACTTGCCGGAGCTGGGTCGGATCGGCTTCGACCAATGCGTTTTCATTGGATAGTTTAACGGTCAAATGGGCGGCCTTATCGACGCTTCTGGAGAGCAGGCCCAGCATCTCGGCCACGAGGCGATTGGGATCGAGCTTTTCGGTGACCAGCGTGCCCCGGCCCGCATAGGCCAAGAGTTGCTTGGTGAGATCGCTCATGCGCCGGGCCGTCGCCTCAATCTTGCGCAGGGTATCGGCAACCGGCGAATCAGGCGGCAATTCTTCCACGGCCGCGCTTGCCTCGGTGAGCACACCCACAAGCAAGTTGTTGAAATCGTGGGCAATGCCGCCCGCCAGAAGACCTAAGCTCTCTAACTTTTGAGTGAGCAAGAGGCGCTCTTCCAGCTTCGCCCTCGCGCGCTCGGCAAGCACTTTTGCGGTAATCTCGATGCCCGATGCAATGACGCCTTCCACTCGTCCATTTTGATAGAGTGGTGAAGCAATTTGATAAAACCAGCGGCCCCCATTTTCGATTTCTTCTGCAATGCTCGCGCCTTCGGCGATGGCCCGCTCGTATTGAGCCTGCAAATGCGAGCCCAGCGCCTCGCCAAAGCACTCCACAGGCGTCTTTCCCGCAACATCCGCCATGGTCGCCTTGAACTCGCCCGCCAGCCGCCCTTCGCTGAATACATACAAAAGCCGCCCATCCGGCGCCCGCGTGAGTTTATGAACATAATTCTGTAGATTCGAAAGAATTGTACGGTGCTCCTCGGCACTCCTGCGCAATTCTTCCTCGGCAACTTTTCTATCGGTAATATCCTGAGCAATTGAAATAAATTGGCAGACATTACCATCAATATTAAAAATAGGCTGGACCTCGACCTGAACCCAATACTGCCTTCCGGTCCTGTCGCGATTGAGAAACTCGGTTCTGAAGCCTTCGCCGCGGTGAATTTTCCGCCATAAAAATTCGACGGTTGCGGGATCGCGCTCGAAGCCGCTCACCACGAGCTCGGGCGTTTTTCCTTTTACCTCGTCGGCCGTGAAGCCTGAAATCCGGGTAAACCCTTCGTTCACCCATTCAATCACGCCCAGGGCATCGGTCACCACCACCGCATTGGTTGTGCGCTTGGCGATATGCGACAGCTTGCGAAGCTCTTCCTCGAGCTCCCGATCCGCAGTGATATCCTGCACCGCGCCCCGAAGCCTCACCCACCTGTCTTTCCCCGATTCCGCCTCGCCGTGCACCCTTACCCAGCGCAGATGACCCATGCGTGTTTCAATGGGAATATCGAGCTCGAAAGGCACGCCCTGCTCCATTGTTTTTCGCAGGACATTGCAGATCTTCACCCGCGCGTCCCTGGGGCAGAATTTTAATGCGTCTTTCAGCGATAATGGCCGCAGCTCAGGCCCCAGCTCAAGAATTTTATAAACTTCATCGGATATATATGGAATACGATGAATTCTGTCGACTTCCCAGCCGCCGACTTTTGCCATGCGCGAAACCTGACGGAGCAGAGATTCGCTCCGGCGAAGCCTATCCTCGGCCTCCCGCTGATCGGTTTCATTGATGGCAATTCCCTCCCAAATGGTCGTGCCGCCCGGCAATCGCCTTGGCTGAGCCCTGAAATGCAAAAAGCGCACGCCTCCTTTGGGTGAGCGGGCGCGGAATTCACAATCGAATACCGTCAACCGATCGCGGGAAAGCGCCTCGGCATTTAAGACCCGTTCCCGGTCTTCATCGAGAATACAATCGTAAATAATGCCCGCGTCGGCCATAAGTTCGGCGGCGGAAATGCCTGTGACCTGTTCGATACCGCTGTTGACATAAGGCATGTATTTGCGGCCATCGGGCGTCTCGGCCAATTGGTACACGGCGCTGTTTGGAACATTATCCCCGCCCAAAAACGAACGCTCATCCCGGCTGCGATAGGCGTCTTCTTTGTTTTTTTGCTCGGTGATATCGGTCATGACGCCATCCAAGCGGACGGCCTTGCCCTGCGCATTCCGGATGACCTTCGCGCGATCGCGCATCCAGCGCCATTGGCCATCGGCCCGGCGGATCCGGAATTCTACATCGAGGGTATCCGTAAAATCGAAGCGATCGCCGTAGAGAGCCTGCAGGCGGCTTAAGTCGTCGGGAAAGACGAGTTCGGCAAAGCGGCTGGCGTGTCCGCATAGGCTGCTCGCGGAATATCCCAGCAGCCGCTGAATATTGGGGCTCATATAGGTTGTATTGCCGGTGGGCGTCGACGACCAGAGTACATCGTCAATACTATGCAATACAACATGAACGTTTGGCTGCTGATCTTCAGCGAGTTGCCTCTGTCCTATGAGCTCGGACGAATGAATTTGAACAATAACAAGAGATTTGTTATCAATTTGATCGATTTTATCGGCTTTCACCGGAGAGACGGACAGGCGGATCAGCAGAGCCGGCCCTCCTTTGCGCTCCAGAGACATGTCGCGCTGAGCCGGAGAACCCCCTCCCAAATCAGCCGATGTCAGCCTGCTGCGTCCAAGTGCCGGATCATCGGACTGAAGACTGAAAAAATCCCGCCCGATCAATTCTTCCGCTGCATAGCCACTGAGCTCACATATCGCCGGATTGGCATACAAAATACGAAGCTCAGCCCCCGCAGTATCGCAAATCAGCGCACCGTGCAGCATCGCTGAGAGCGCGTCTTTGAGGATCTCAATGGACTGAAAGGGGGTTTCCGCGCGGGACCCATCTGGCGATGAATTCGTACTCACAAAGCCCAGACTATGGCGTGCGAACGACGCACAAAATGAACGAACAACGCATTCACACTTACATCACCGCGCGTCTTCAATTTCAATAGGCATGATAGCCCAGCCCACAAAAGAGTCTTATTCCAAAAAAGCCGCTGTCTTAATCATTTATCCATCTTGAAACATCATAGGCGCACGCACTTGCTCGGCCACCGCCCGCCCGCATAGCCGCTCTACAAGCGCAAACGCAAACGCAAACGATGTTCCAGGCCCTTGGCTTGTTATCAGGACGCCATCCGCAACCACGGCGCCGTCCGTCAGGATGCCGTGCGCGGACACAATATCGTTGACCGAAGGATGGCAGGTCATGCGGCGGCCCGGAAAGACGCCGTGAGCCCGGAGCGCGATGGGAGCCGCGCAAATGGCCGCAACGGTGCGTCCTGCGCTGGCTTGAGAACGAAGCCATTCGCCGACGGCGGGAGATGCGGCAAGGCGATTCGCACCGCCTTTTCCGCCTGGAAGCACAATTGCATCGAACGTGCCGTCCACCTCGGAAAGCGCGATATCAGGAGCGATATGGACGCCGCGGCTACAAGGCACGGCCATAGCGCCCGAAAGGCCGGCAACGACAACATCCACGCCGGCCCGCCGCAGAACATCCACGGCAATGACCAGTTCCATTTCCTCGGCACCCTCGGCGAGAAAAACCAGGGCGCGAACCTTTTTATTGCCCATGACGATCGCTATTGCGCACCCTCCGCCGTATTGCAAGCGTCCTCTAGGATCTGCACAAAGCCCGAATTGCCATCGACCAAAATACGCTGGCCTGTCCGTATCTTCACCGTCGCATCGGGCACGCATACGACGGCCGGAATACCGTACTCGCGAGCCACAACCGAGCCGTGTGTCATGAGCCCTCCGACTTCCATCACCAGCCCGCTCGCGT
>CAZICM010000095.1:0-24126 GCA_964537685.1 uncultured Polyangiaceae bacterium | reverse complement strand
TACAAAGGGCATGGGTAAACCTTCCTTGATAAGGGTTGCCCTCTGCGGCTGGCGCGTCACACGTCGGCCGCAGTTTTTTTGTGCGTATCACAAAAGGCGATTCGATTGTAAAGGTTTGGCTGGTCGATCGGGTCGATGATAGGGTTGTTGATCGGCTACCTTGGCAATCGCCGTGTCACTCATAGCCATAGCGCTTGCACCACGCGCTATAGGCGGGGAGTCCCCTTGCGCCGCAGCTCAAACAGGCAAAACTCACGAAAATCAAGGCCGTCTTATCCCCTTGTTGTGCACACAACTCGGTCAGATTGAAGCACGTTTGCAAATCGCATCTGTCGCACAATGCGCCTTTCTGCAACACCATTTGCTGACAGGATGGCGGGGGCGGGGTGGTTGGGGCAGGGATGGACGCCGAGGTGGGAATGGAGTGTTGCGTGCTTTCCGATGGCGGCTCATTCGGCGGCGGTTTTTCAGCGCTGGCATCCCCTGCATCTTCATCAGCCATCAATGCGATCGCCGGGGCTTCGGCATCCTTTCCGGCATCCCCTCCGGCATCCCCTTCGCCTGCATCCCCTCCGTGAGCCGAAGCGCTCGGCGTGGGCTCGGCGGCTTTTTCTTTGGGCTTGTCGTCACGAACCGAATGGATCGCGATGGCGATGCCAATGTTGATAATTCCAAACAGGCTTAGAACAAGCCCGATCTTTTCGCTCCGCGATCGCATGGCGGGCGTAAATCACCATGCAATTGCGGGACAAGTCAAATTTGTTGCAATCCGTGGGCGCGCCTATCGCTTCAACAACGAAATCATCCCCATTGCCCCAATCGACAACACAAGAGGAAGCGCGATCCCTCCCACTTGCGCTCACCAGACGCAAGCGGCTCTCAAGGGTGCGTGCGGCCTAGGATTGGTTGGTTCTCCACGGTGCGAGTCCTGGGCGATTGGACCTGGAAACGCTTGCGCGTGAGTGCCTGTGGCTTTCCAGAGCGGACTCGCCCTCAAAAAACTTGAGTGTGATTCCCAAGTGCGGTAGAGAGAGGCAGTTTTATCGATAAGTCCGCACATGTCGTGCGCTTCAGTTGGAAGCGCATGGGAACCAATTCGACAATGATCAAGCGATTCAAAGTGGAAAATCTCAATGGGCGTGTCAGTTGTGATCTCAACTTTCACGAGGACATCAATATTGTTACTGGAAAAAACGGCAGCGGGAAAACAACTCTGCTAAAGCTTCTTTGGTTCATGATTAGCGGAAACAACGAACGAATCCTCCACGAAATGGATTTTACGTCGGCGGAGGTGGAAACAAGCGACTACGATCTTTCGATTCGCACTGAAAAGCGAAAATCGCGTCCTTTAATGCGATGGGAAATCAAGATGCCCGATAAACCGACTCAGACCGGGATAGGGCACCCTGAATCCGATCGGATTGAAGCGCTCAACCGCCTTGTCGCAGGAGTAGGATCGTCCCTGTTTTTTCCGACTTTTCGGCGAATTGAAGGGGGGTTTTCGATGGGTGTATCGGGCCGTCGATTTGCAGACGGCGAGCAAATGGTTCTACTTGACTCACCAGTTCGCATGGAGTCCTCTTTTTCTGCATTGGCCAATCTCTTAAGTGTGCGCGGGCATCATTTTGTTACTTCGATTTCAACACAAGATATCGTTTCGTCGTTGACAAACCACTATGCTGATGTCTCTGAGAGGATCAATGAGGATCATCGAAAACTGTCAACGGACATATTTGACTTGATGAAACGACATGACGAACTCACGAACAGCGCAACATCCGAGGCGAAAAAACTTGAAATCGCTCAAGAAACTCTCGAGAGTATTCAAGGACAGGTGAAGCTTCATGCTGGTAAACAGGAAAATCTTCTCCGGCCATTCTCAGCTCTCAGTGACTTGATTTCCAGGATTTTTCAGCATAAGGGTATACAAGTGACTTCGCGCGTGACACTCGGCGATGCGCAACAAGCAATCGCATCAGACAAGCTCTCGGCAGGAGAGAAACAGATGCTGAGCTTCCTTGTGTATAACGCCTTCGAGCATAATGGAGTCATCTTCATCGACGAACCGGAAATCAGCCTTCACGTTGATTGGCAACGACAACTGTTTCCAACACTCCTGCAACAGGGCACGGCTAATCAATTCATAGTGGCCACGCATTCCCCATTTATTTATTCGAAGTACTCTGACCGCGAACTGATACTTCATGACGATCGGGGAGGATGAACATGCCTTTGCCGCCTCTTACCGTGGACGAACTGGTATCCACGCTCACGAAAACGAGCATTCCCACGCTGATCGTGGAAGGGGTCACTGATGCATCAATTTATCGCCTGGTGGAACGTAGACTCAATTTTCCTGGTGGCACCGTTTTACAGGCAGGATCACGCACCAGCGTTCTCGAAGTCTTCAAGCGCCGTCACGAATTCGATCATCTAAATGTAGCTTTCCTTGCTGATCGTGACATGTGGCTTTTTGGAGCGATTCCGGATGCTTACGCCGATATTATTTTCACCAACGGTTACAGCATTGAAAACGATCTTCTTGATGGTAGCGCAATTGATCGATTGTGTGATGCGGATGAACTCTCTGAAATTCAGAATCTTCTGATGGAATTAGCCCGCTGGTTCGCCTTTGAAGTGGAGGAATGGCGCATGAATCGTTTACCGCAACTCGACATTCATCTGAATCGACTGATTCCACTCAACCATCAAGCATTGTGTCCTCAGTTCATTCAGGAGCGCGGCTTCAAAGAAGCAGATCCTACCATCAGAGCAGAAATCCAAAAAAACCCAAAGCGGATGATCCGAGGGAAGCAAGTTCTTGAGGTACTTGTGCGCACACTGAGCCGGCCTGGGCGAAAAGCAAAATATAGCAAGGATGTTATCATTGAGCTCTGCGCAACAAGCCCTGACCACAAAATGTGCGAACAGTTGATTCTGAAGCTGCAACGTCGGATGGGAAAGACTATCGAGTAAGAACCGAAATCACCCCCATTGCCCCAATCGACAACACAAGCGGAAGCGCGCTTCCCCCTCCGCCCTCCTCCGCCTCTTCCCGTGACGCTTGGACCGTCGGCGCCCTCGGCATCCCCGGCGGCCCGCTCGGCCCGGGAAAGGGCGTTTGCGGCGCCGGAGCGGGCATCCCCGGCGGCGGCGGCTGCGGTGCGCCCGGCCCGGGAATCGGCACAAGCGGCCCCTGCTGAATCACCGGCCCGGGCTTCTTGCATCCAGGTTCGCAAGCTTCCCCCGCTCCCGCTCCGCATGCCGGGCATGGCGGCAATGTCACATAAAGCGGCTCGTTCAGCCGTTCGGCAATCTCAACGGCATTGTTGTATAAACCCAATGCATAGGCGCGGCTCGGCATTGTATGATAATGCGTCATTTTCATCAGATGGGCGACCAACAACGCATCCCCCGTGACCAATGCGCCCGGCAAGCTTGGCCGGTATTCGTACAAATGCCGCAAAGCATCGGCGGCGCCCTCTTCATGGCTCGCATACACACGAAAACACTGTTCATACCGGGTTTTCGCCGTGCCATCCATACTATCGACATACAATGCGCAGGTCTTGCCCTTTTGCGCTCCGGGTGAGCAATCGCTGCCCTTGTTTGGGCAATGAATGGCGCCCCAATTTTTCGAATCCTCCATCGCCGATCCGGCAGGCCATTGCCCATAGCCCGACTCGGCGCGGAAAATCGCCAAAACAAGCTGCATTTCTGCGGGATGAATCTTCGTTTGTTTGGTCACTTTGGGCCAAATCGAAAGAAGAATATCGCGGGCTTGCTCGGTCGTCGGCATGTCTATCCTCGAAAGGGAACCGTGAACAATCCAATCGATGATGTTTGCCCTAAAATCGGTGATAACCAAATATCGGCAATCCGATCATCCCGGGCGCGGTCATTGAGCGATTGAAAAGGCGATGAAAAGGTAAATTGAGCCCCTAAAATATTTTCATCGCGGCCTGAAAGCTTAGGCGGAAAATAGCAAACACCAACGGCCTGCGTTTGCTGAACAGGCGCGGGCGTAATAATCGGGCGCCCCAATCCTATCCATTCAGCCTTCTTTTCATCCCCTGGCATGACTTCAAGCAAATCGGCGGGTATGCGTATCGATGCATTGACCTTCCATCTCAAAAATCGCCGAACACCAAAATCCAAAGCAAAGGCAGGAAATCGAAATACGATCAAAATGCCTGACCATTGCCCGGGATTGTCTACATTCAGCGATACAACCTCGCCCGTGATTCGCTTGACCGGGATCATCGCGCTTTGCTTCCAATTTCGCGCAATTGCGATTTTCTCGGCCGAATACCAATACCGTACACCCTCAAGGCAAAATACAAACCCACTTTTTCAGGGATGATTTGCGACCCTGAGCCCAAATCGACGGGCTCAACGGGAAACACAAAATCTTCCCTGAGCTCCACCATTGCATTGAACTCGCCTAGATCGGGGTTCTCAGGATCGAGGCTCCACAAAAAGCCCTCTTGCTTATTGAGGTAATCGAGAACGGGCGCGGCTCCGCTGGTTTCTTTGACGCTCTCGCGCTGCCGATCAATGGGAATGTGCCTCCATGTGTCGATCAATACCGCGTTCGAATTGCTGTTATCGCCGGCTTCATTTACCCGCCTTCTGAATTTCAAAATGCCCGCTCCGTGAAGTGCTCGTTCAAGCTCGCAGACGCCGTCGTCATTGCGAAAAATATTGCCCGGCAAAATCAGCGTTGAATCATCGAATAAATAACTATTGCCCGAAAGCGCCGAAACAATATCGGGATTGGTGAAGCTTGCGTCATTGATGGCCTTTTCCGAATATTTCGCGCGAAGTCCGCGGAACTCGGCGGAAATGGACTCAATCAAAAAGATTTGCTCTAAATAGCTTGTGCGGCCGGGTTTTCGAAGGTTGGTGTCACTCACCGATACTCTGTAATTGTTCCCCAATCGCGTCGAGGTCTCATCAATGGACTCGTGAAAAAAGGTCATGACGGCGGCGTCTGAACCCTGGGCGCGGGCAATTAAGAAATGGCGTTTTCCATCGGCAACCCCGTCTAAAATGAATTCACCAACGGAATAATAAAAACCCCTTTCAACGATCAAATCGCCTTTGTAACGCCGCTTCGCCACTTCGTAGAGCTCTTTTCGGCGTTTCACCATGCCCGGGGAAGGCGGCGGCACCGTGGGCGGCCTTTTCCAGACCAATGGGCGCTTCGGAAGCGGGATTCTGCGCTGATTGGATTGCTTGGCCAACAAAAGCATTTGCGCCGCTTGCCTCGGCGTAAAGCCTCCTTTTTTGCCCTTCACCAATGCGGACAACTGCCCCGTAAGCTTGTCGAGTTCCGCTTTAAACGAGCCTGAAAGCATCGCCGAAGCGGCCCCCTGCACGCTGAACGCCGATCCGGTTTCCTCGTCCTCCGGCCCTTGGGTCTCGTCCTCGGGCTCTTCGGTTAAAATCGCCTCGTTCTCCGCGTCCGGCCCCTCGGTTTGTTGATTGCCATCTCGATCCAATTGACCCAAAAAATCGGTTATGGCTCCCGTCTCTTCAATGCTGAGTTCATCCATGATTTTCTCCATTATGATCGAATTGGTTCCTCATAAAGACTGTTTGCCATGGTGGCGGCGGCGTCGAAGCGCGATCCCTCCGTCAATGCGGCGGGCGCGCTCACATATTGATTATCGGCGGTGCGAATCCAGTGCCTACCGGCTCCGCCCTCCTCCGGCCCGGATGCCTGCTCGCCGGGCTGCTGGCTAAAAGGCTGCTCCTGCTTCTTTGGTTGGTTTTTATAGGCTTGCCACATCAGGACAACACCCGTGACAAGCAGCGTTGTTCCGGCCTCGGCCAATCGGGATCGCCCGTGTTTCAAGGCCCAATAGCGCACCACCCAACCCACGAGCATCAGCATCAAGGGCAAAAACCACCAATTATCTTTGATAAATTGGCGCTTTTTGATCTCATCCCATCCCGCCATCATCGCCGTAAGCGCTGCGGCGGCGACGGGCACAATGCCGCTTTTATGCCCTGCATCCGATCGGACGAATTCATAAGAGCGGCGGCCTACGTGCACAATTCCGCGCTTGGCGGCTTGATATCCGGCCGAAGCCTTCTTTCGAATACTTTCGTATTGGCCTTGCGTGAGAAGCACTTTTCCCACTTTCGAGCGCTTTTTTTTCGCCATTGTCATCACTCCCTGAGAACGCGGGGCAAGTGCCTCGGCCCTCATTCAAAACAATTCGATTCAATGGGTTTCCGTGAACACAAAAGCGGCTACTTCCTCCCGATCGAATAGGCGAGCAATGCACATCCGCCCAGGATCGCGGCTGGAAGTATCCATTCACCGGCTTTTTCGGCCCCCTTTCCCACCCCTTCGCCAATACCTTTGATCCCTTCGCCGACGTGCTCAAAGCCCGCGCCTACTTTTGAAATCGCGCCTTCAAAGGGCATGGGAAGGGGAATTTCTTTTTTATCGGCGATCGCCTTTTGAATGGCCTCGAGATTTTCAAGCACTTTTAACTTTTCCGGCGACCAAGGAAGCTTCTTTCCTGCCTCGGCTTCGCTTTTGGCGTGGCTTAAAATCAATTCGATCGATTTTGATGTTGAAAACACCAAATTGTCATGATCGGCCTGCCGGGCAAGATGCCGATCGATCACATTAGCGCCCCAATTGGCACAAGCCACAACGGCGGCGCATACGGCGCACACTGCAACAACCGTTAAAATCGTGATTTCGCCCGTCTCGTTGGGATTGATTAAAACGGCGGGTTCTCCATTTACCGAGCTAATCGATGATGGAGGCAATGCGATGGTATTACCCCGATCGGGCAGGGCGATCAACAAAGGCCATCGAAGGATGGTTGACGCAATCCATAGACGCTGTTCGTCCCCAAAGTGCGAGGCGCTGTAGTTCCCGAAGACGATATCTTGTCCGTTTGGCCTTGGGGGCGTGTTGCTCAAAGTACCGGCCTGCAGCGTCAAGTGCATCAAAACCCGGTAATACCGGCTCGCTTCTTGGCGTGGAACGGCTCCCCAAGCCTTGGAAAGGGCCGTTGCAAAGGCTGCATAAGTCGTGCCCCCTCCATCGGTCTCTTTATGGGTCCATGATGGCTGTGGGTTGGTGGGCATGATGCACCTAGCTTAAAAGGTTGGCGGCAAGTATGGCCAAAGCCGTGACGGGCAAAACGACAATGGCTCCATCCCCCTCGGATTTGTTGGGAGCTCCTGGCCAAGGCGGGGGCGGGTCGCGTTGAACGGGCGTTCCTGGGGCGGGCACTTGATAGGGAAGCTCGTTTGAACCCATTGGCTTCTTGGGCACATAGGGGATGGTCCCCTGGGGCACTTCCTGAGTGGCCCGGGTTTCGATGTACTTAATAAGCGCTTGATAGGTGGGTTGATCCAAATAGCCGTCCATTCGAAGCGGGGTTCCTGTTTCCTTTCGCCACCATATTTGAAAGTATTGAAGGGTTTGGCGGGTTCTAAAGGTAAATTGCCCCGAAATATCATCGGGATAAGTGCCGAAGCCTGGGGCGCCCGGGTTCGTGTCTCCTGGGTGCATTTTTGCCCAATGCGCTAGGATGCCCTGGCTTTGGTGTACAACGGCAGGGTCGGCCGTAACTTGCTCGGTTGGGGGCGTCATTGGCTGTCCTCCGCCCTGCGCTTGGCTCGGCTGCCCGGGCATGCCTGGCATCTGGGGCCAAGTCGCGGGAATTACATAAGGAGCTTGCCCTTGGCCGGGCTGTTGGGGCATGCCTGGCATCTGGGGCCAAGTCGCGGGAATCACATATGGCGCCTGCCCTTGGCCGGGCTGTGGAGAACTCCCCGGCGGCCCCTTGGCTGTCTGGGGGACGGCGTCCGTGTGATTGGGCCAATTATCGGGATAATTGAGCACTTCTCCCGCATTGTACTTTAAGAAGTTATCCCCTTTCGCATTTAAAAGCTTATGAGGGTTTGCCCATTTCAAGCTTCTAAACCAATGCTGATCGCTCTCCAGCGCTCCAACGCGCAAGGCGAAATAATAGGGCGGCTCTCCCTGTCGAACTACATATTGCCTTTGCGTTGTTGGCTGCCGCTTTCCGTCTTTAGGCGTCGCTCCCGTCTCCTCAATGGGCGCCGTCTGACTCGGTATCGAACCCGCATAGATTTGATAAGAAGGCGGGATCTTCCATCGCGGGTTATTGGGATCTTTAAATGGATTGGCGGCGAGAAGCTCGGGCGCCCTTGTTTCGTCTCCCGTGAGCAATCGGGCGATGCCAGCGGGGGTTTGTCCTGGCTTGGCCACATATTCCCCGGCCTCCGCATCAATGCCCGCTGTGTCTTGCACCCCTTTCGAAAGCCTTCCCGCGATCAAAAGCTTTTCCCGTTTAGGCATTGCCCACACTCCATCTACCTTTGCCAACAACAAAGTCATGGCGGCCTTGCTCAAGGGAATTTGGGTGATATGCGTGTGCGGCTTCGGCCGATCGGCGGGTGAATAAGGCGAGGGCGCTTCCATGCCTGGGGGTGTCTGCTGGCTAGGCGCGCTCGATTTGGGTGGGGGTGTGGTTTGCATCGGTGCTGCGGTCTCGGCACTGGCTGGGGGCGTAGTCTCTTGCATGGGAGCGTCTTTCTTTTCATAGTGAGCCGGACCCATGGACGCTATTTCCTGGGCTAATGCATTGCGCCTCATTTCCAGTTCCAACAATTGGGCGCGCATCAATTCGGCTTCCTTCTCGGATCTTTCCCGCTCTTCGGCCGCCTTTCGCTCGGCCCGCATCCGGGAGATCACTTGATGCGCTTCTTTCCCCAGTCCTGCCGTGAGAGCCGCTCCAATGATGGCCCGTTCCTCGGGGGCATAAGCTGCAAGCTGTTTTCGTATAGCATCTCCATGGGTCTGCTCCAATGCAGCGGCCCTTTGTTTGCCCGCATCGGTTGCGGCTACTTGAGAAGGCAAGCGCCCGGCTTTCATGGCGCTCACATAGTCAAATCCAGGTGCGGCCAATAACAGCGCATCGGCGGCGGCGTAGGGATTGTTGGGCTGGGCTCGGGCCGTGTTCACAATCTGTTGTTGCCAAGCGGCGGGCTTCTTGGCCGGAGCGCTTTTCTTCTTTTTGGGCAATACTTGCCCCAGCATTGAAAACCCGGCTCCTGCCGCGAACCCGATCGCGCCCCCTGCCACATTGCCCAAACCGGGGATCACTGTCCCAAGCGCGGCACCAATGCCGGCTCCTGTCGAGCCGGCGGCGGCTGCGCCTTTCAGATCAACGGCTCCCGTGTCCTCGGGATCGGCGGTATCGAAAGCGCTCGTCAAGGTTCCAATGTCAAGGGGTGCGCCTGTGTCTTCAAAAGCAATTGCGGTTTGCGGCATACATCGCACATTAAATAAATAGGGCACACCATGAAAATGCTCTTTTCTGTTGCGGTGCAACGCAACGAACGCACAACAAATAGAACGTATTGAATATTCAATCGGTCAGATAGCATTTCGATGGTTGTCAACCTCTTTTTAACTGGCAAGGCAAAAAAATGGATCGGCTCGTGTGCGCGATATGTGGGGCGTGGCGAAAAATGTCCTGGGGCGGCAAATGCCGGGGTACGTACAAAGGCCGGTTTTGTGGCTCGGAAGTGTGGGAACCCGTGATGGACGCGCTCGCCCGTCAAGAGGGCGCGGTCATGGTTCGCCCATTGAATCCAAATACCATTCTAAAACCGGTTGACTTCAATGCTCAATTATCGCAAGCGCTGGGCGGTGTGTGCCTCGGTCATCTGATTTTATTGGCCGGTGTTCCGGGTTCGGGCAAATCGACTTTAGCCGCCGAGCTCGCCTCTCAAATTGCAATGCATGCGCGGGGCGCGGTGTGGTGGATGGATCGCGAGCAATCGAGCCATGCCTTGATTTCAGCCGCGTTTGCGCGTACCGGCTCGCGCTCCGATGCCGTGCATGTGGTTTCTCAAAATCCTTCCGTGCGTCAAGCCATTTCTTGGCGTGAGGCCAACAAAAAAATCATCGATGGCCCGAATGAAATGATCGTATGTGATTCTTTGCAAGCCTGGTGTGATTATCGTGAATTGGAGGCGCGGGCATTTTTGGCCGAATTGCGAAGCATGAAAGCAACAAAAATTGTTGTCAGTCATGTAAACAGCGAAGGCGATCCATTTGGCGCAACAACCATGCAACATCTGGCGGATGCCGTCGCGATGGTCTCGGCGCAGGAAATTCGAATCCCTGATAAATGCCGGTGGAGCGTTACGCCTCGCGTATTTCACCGGGCTTCGAAAACCGTGACGATTGGCTAATCAAAAAAATCGGCGACCTCATCAAAAAAATCGGGCTCACCCTCGCTCGGTTCGCGCTCGTCAATCTCTTCGTCATCCATGGCAATCTCAATTTTTTGATTTAATGCCGGCTCCAATGCGGCGATCCATTCTTGCTCGCGCTCTAGGGCTTCGTATTGATCGGGAATAATCTCGACGGCCACCCATACCCTATTCCGATCGAATACATGGCCCGTCATTTGATCGCCTTTTTTACGATCCCAATTCTGAAAATGCCGGGTAAGGGTTCCATAAAGTTTTTGCGCCGAACTCACGCCAACATATTCAGCGCTATATTCGCGGCCATGTTTTGAAAAAATGGCGTACACCCCATTTTTGCCATAAAGAGCGCGCACCCATGGAGCAAATCTCTTCGGATTGCTTTCGTCAACAACGCTCTGAAGAATCAATTTGTTTTTCATTTTGATCCCCAATAATTGGTGACGATATTTCGAATGGGTATTTGACCAATCCGGCTATTAACGATGGTAGGATCGGCCTCATACCATTGATGATTTAATTGAACGGCGGCCAATACGTGGGGAAAGCGCTTTCCACCCTCGCGAAATCGGGGCTGAATGCGCGCGGGAATTCCGCACGCAAGACAAAGCGCCACAAATAGCCTTGATTTCGCATCGCAATCGCCAAATCCCCGCGCAAGCGCAACGCTCGCCGAATCCAGGATTTCAACCCCTGGATCATTCACATAATCAACGGCCAATTGACAAAATGAAAAGATTGCTTCTGCAATTGATCGAGCATCTGGACCTTGTAGAAATTGCCTTGCCCATGCCCGCACAAGCGGCGCGTGAGCGTCCTTCTCGGCTCCGCGCTGCATATAGGCGGCCTTCTCGAAGTTATCTTTGAAATAAACAGGGCTCGCCTTGATCATGCGGATCGCACGCTGCTTCGGTAATAGTCGCGGATTTGCTCGGTTTGGTGCCTAAGCTCGGGCGGCAAAATCTCAAGCATCTCGGGCATGGAAAGCATTTGGTCAATCTGATCGGGCGAGGGCATGCTAGGCGGGGGCGTGATAATTGGCTTTTTCTCGCTTTCCGCGCTGGCTTGTGCGGCTTCCTCCTCTGTTTCGGCTTCATCCTCGCCGCTCTCCTCCTCCCCTTCGTCTTCTTTGGCCTCTGCTTCCTCCGCTGCATCGGTCTTGAATGTCTCCGCTTCGGCGGCACTTGGCTCGGATTGCGCTTCGGGGGCGGAAGCGATTTCAGCGCTTACGCTTAATGGAGGCGCTTCGGCCGTGGGGGCCTCGTCTGCCGGGCCTTGGATAGGCTGGGCGGGTTCTGGATTCGGCGGCGGCTCCCTCTCGGCTGGTTGGGCATTCTGGGCCGTCCCTGTGGGCGGATGCGGCGATGCTCCAAACACGTTCACCAGAAACGCCGTGATGCGGGCAAGCCCGCTTTGCAATTCGGCCACTTGAGCGCTTAGCGCGGCAAGCGGATCGTTGGCCGGTGGCGGCGCGGACGGCGGAGAAGACGCGGGCGGCGGGCTCTCCGGGGGCGCTCCATTGTTGCCTGCCGATCCCTTGGGTGCTGGGGGTGTCGGCGGCTGTGTCTGCGCTTGGGCTTGGGCCTGTGGCTGCGCCGGAGAAATCGCCTGCTGCGCGATCATAATGCCCTGCAGGCGCTCCTCCGGCACGAGCACCTCACCCAATCCCTGAACAACAACGGTTGCCATCTTAACCCGTGGGCGGGCGGGCGCGGCCTGCTCTTGAGCCGGTGCGGCGGGCGCGCTGTCCACATTGGTTTTAACGGTTGAAATCACCGATTGCACCGTAGAAATCAAATCCTTCGCCATGGCCCCCTCGGCGTCTGCGCTCGGCGCGCTATTGCGTCCAAATCCAAGCGCTTCAAGGACGTCGAGGTTCTCGCGAAGCTCCTTAAACCCGCCTTGCTGCGGCATGGTCCGGGCAAATTCAAGCATATCCTTGATGGTCAATTGAGGCTGTGAACCCTTGGCGATCTCGAGCAATTCCTTCAAGGGAATCGGCGCGGGCTTCGCGACTTCAAGCAACTCTTTGATCGGGAACGGCGGCGGCGGTGGAGGGGCCGGCGGGGGGGTGTTCGACTTAGCCAGCATAATCTCGAGCAAGCGCTGATTTCGCTCTCGTTCGGCTTCCAAGGATCTCTCGATACGCTCGCGTTCTCGCTCGGTTCGCTCGCGCTCTACCTGCAACATCATGATCCAATCCTGGCCAAGCCCGGCGGGCGGCTGGGTGGTTGTGGGGGCTGCGGCCGGTGCGGGCGGCGCGGCTGTCGTCTTGGGGGCAGAACTCGGCGCGGCCGGCGGATCGTCATAGAACGGGCGCGGATCGGGTCCGGCGAAATACTGCCAATCGGCAAACGCCTGCTTGACATAACAACTCGACGTCCCCTCGGCCCGATACCACCCTCGGCCATAGCGATGAATGATCGCGCTCCATCCCTGCTCTCGGAGCTCCTCGGCCGAAAAACGCCTCGGGCAACGCTCGGGAATCCCATTCTCATCACTGCGCCGCAAGATCGTGATGAAGTAAATCCGGCGTGTTTCCTGGGGCTGATCTTCGTCCAGGGGAAACATCGGGTGAGGCTTGATCGGATCGGCGAAATCCTTGCGGCGCTGATCCCAAGTATCACCGGGGAAGGTTTCGATCGGGGAATGGGCGGGGGCGGCTTGACTGCTTGGATCCATTCGCGCATTCCAAAAGCAATTTGATGGATTCGCAACCTTCCGTGATATTGGCCGGCACGATTCAAGGATGAGCCTCGCCTATTTGCAAGGATATCTGTTCAAAGCGAACAAGTTGATCGCATTCTCGAGCATGTCCGATCTTATCGATGATTGCCGTGTTTCATACGCCTTCTCTGCCCTCGGCTTGATCCACTCATTTACGTAATACAAAAACACAATTGGATTGACCGTTGACATGCGATCGCGTGTGTCAATGCTCAATTGCCCTGCTCGTTTATCAATTCGATCATAGCGGCGAAGGGGATGGATAGATCATGAATGGCATTTGTCATAGGCCCTCGCATAGGCCGAATCCACAAAAAGCCACTCATTGACCACAAAAAGGCCACTTTTTCACCACTCGCCACGAGTGGATGGAGGCCATCCGATCTAAGCATGGGTCCGTGATGCAAAGCATGTGTTGACGATTTGGCGGGGGTGGTGTATGGAATTATTGAACGCGGTATCGATCGCACATACAAAATGATCGATGGCTGTCAATACCCTTCTATCGTGCAATGCAATCATGGGTGATGTTACGGAATGGCTTTGTTTATAGGGCTTTTTGGTTATTTGATCGGCGTGCTTGCTGATGCGGGATGTTATTGATGATCGTTGGTGTGTCAATGCGTTCAAATTGTTGACAAGTGCTTAGGGCATGGCTGGCAAGCGCTTGATGTATTTGCCGGGGCTAAAGGATGCGATATATGCCGCGCGCGAAAGTCGGCGGCGGGGCTTGGGGTGGGGCGATTTGGGGCGATGGGCGCGATCGCCCGGCTGGACGATTGCTGTTCATTTCGTGGCATTTGAAGCGGAATTAGGCGTCAATATCTCGGGATATCTCGCAATTTTTGATCATTGAATCGCTGTGAATGCGTTGGCGGAGACGCTCAAGGTTTCTTCGCTTGCAGTCGTCCGCACGCTCTAATGGTCGAAGTGAATGGAGGCGAGGGCATGAGCGGTGCGGATCAAAAGCCGGGGCTGGCTAAAACGAAGCCTTCGGCGGGCTGGATGGGCATGGAGGAAGCCGCTGCATTCTTAGGTCTGCCTGCCGTGACACTGCGCCGAAACATCGAACGCCATGCGAGGGCAAGCGAGAACGGCGTCCTCGTGGCTTGCTTCGATGGAGTGACGGCGCGCAAGCTTGGGCGCTTGTGGCGCGTGCGGCTCGATGAGCGATGGACGGGAAGTGCAACGGGAAGTTGAGCCGGGGCATGGTCAAGTTCTTTTCGTCGTGCTCGAAGCCTCCCTTGATTTGCAACACAAATAAATTGCAACGCGCGCGCATCCCGTGTAAGCGGCGTTCTACGCGAAGCGCGCGCCATGAATGGAGTTTCACTCATGGCAAGCGATCGAAGTGATTTTGATGCTCGCGATGTTGTCCGGGCTGATGTTGAGCTCGGCGAAATCGCGGGCGGTGGTGCAACGAAGAAAACGCGAAGCGCGTGCGGGGTTCGCAAAGTCCTCCGGCGCGGAAAGCGCGTGCTGGTCATTGACATCAGGTATCAAGTACCGAACGGACCCAATAAGGGAAAGCCGGCGCGCTATCGCCGCGATGCGGAAGTGCAAACATGGGAAGGCGCGAGGGCTGAGCTCAAGCGGCGATTGGCCGCGCTCGCGACAACGGGATCGCCTTTTGAAATTGTTCATCCCGTCGCGCGGGCGTCGGTCATCCGTGAGCCTCCCGCGTTCACTTTCGGGGATGCGATCGATGAATGGCTTTCGGACTACGTTCCAACGCTGAAAGCAGCTACGCAATTTGGCTATCAGTCCATCGCGCAGAATCACCTTTCATCGCTGCGGAACATCCCGCTCCATGAATTTGGAACGGAGCATATTCGAACGCTTCAAAAGAAGGATCGGGAAGCGGGGCGCTCTTCTGCGGTGACGAATCACACCTACGCATGCATTCGCTCGGTGATCAAGTTCGCGCTTGAAAAGAAGCGTTTAAATGCGCGGCCTGAATTGCCGTCGGTGAAGCGGACGCCGGACCCTGAGATCGAAACGTACACCGATGCAGAGGTACAAGCTTTGATTGATGCGTGCGAATCGCATGATGAACGGCTGATCATTCTGCTGGTGTGTTATGCGGGTCTTCGCACGGCGGAAGTGCGCGGGCTGCGATGGCGCGATATTGATTTGCAGCGCGGCACGCTAACCGTGAGGCAAGCGATTTCGCGCGGTCCTGCGAAGGATGGCAAAGGCTCGGCGATGTATGCCGAAAAGCCCAAGAGCGGCAAGGAGCGAACGATTCCGCTTCATGCGTTGCTTCATCGGGAGCTCTCGGCGGTGGAAGGGCGTGCGCTCGGCGCGCTGGTGTGTGCGTCTCCTGATGGGAAACCCTATGGAGCGGCGGGCATCTATGACGTGTGGGATCGCATTCGAGAGCGGGCGAACGTGCGGCGAATTCCTTGGATGGTGCATGCGGGGCGGCACTATTTCGGGACGGCGCTATGCAGGGCGCGCGTGAATGTGCGGGCGGTTCAAAAGCTGCTCGGGCATGCGGATCTAAAGATGACGATGCGCTATGTGCATGCAGCATCGAAAGATCTTGTGGATGCAATCGGCGATCTTGAATTGCTCACCCTTGGGGGGTCGAAGCAATGTGATCAAGAGAAGCCGTGAGGGCTCGGGCGGGGTATCCGGTTGCGTGGGTCTGGTGACTGGGTAACTGTGGGGAAACGCAAGCGGGCGGGGGTGTTATTGGAGCAAGGATATAATCTGAAAGGGCTTGTTGTTAAGGGGTTTTGATTAGAGGCTAGGATGTCGAGGTTTTGAGATCGTCTCATAACCCTGCTGCGCACCACACGGCTTCGGTTGAGCTCCCTCACCGTACTGGAGTACGGCTCGGTCGCTCGCCCTAGCCGTGTGGTTGCTCGCGACGGGTTCTGAGACGATCTCAAAAGCTGGGAAAGAAATGGGGGGAATCGGCGCATGAGGGGCACAAAATCGCCGAGAAAGAGCGGATTGTCAAGCGTTAATCATCCTCCATTCAGGTGCGACATCTTGACGCGCGAAAAAGGTCGGCAGCCCTACTATATACGCCCCGTTCAATATGCTCCGTCCGGTTTTGTCAGCCGCTGCCGTCCTGTTCGCCCTCGTCCTCCCCAGTGCCGCCCGTGCATCCGCTTGTTGTGGCGGTGGACGAGGTATCGGACAAAGACTCGCCCCTTCAGAACATGCCGCCGCCCTCTTGAATTTCCGCTCTACGTCCAGGATTGGCGGTTGGGATGCCTCTCATTCATTCTTCCCGCCGGGGCATGGTTCCACAGATCTGGAGTTCCGCGCCGAACTCGGTTGGCTCGTTCGCCCTATCCAGCGCCTTCAGCTCGGGTTTATCATCCCGGCGCTTCTGAATATCCGTTCCACCCAGCGCTTGAATTCAAGCGGATATGGTCTGGGGGATATTCAAACCAATGCCCGATTCGATATTCGCTTTCCAGATGCCCCAGGTCCGTGGCCTGGATTGGCCCTCACCCTAAGCGCCGATATCCCGACCGGAACAGGCCCGCTTCAAGCCAAAGATCCTCTTCAGGCTCAAGCCACGGGCAGGGATTATGCTGAAGTCCGCCCAGGAATAGCCTTTGAAAAGAATTGGGATCAAGGTTTCTTTGCCATTCTTGCCGCCTCCGTTGGTTTTCCCACATCCTTTCATCTCAAGGACGGAACACCCATCCATTCCGCGCCCCGCGTTGCGCTGACCGCCGCGGCTGGACCTTCGTGGAGCTCGGGATTTTCCTTTTCACTGGGCCTAAACCATGAACGCCAAGCCGCTCCAGAAATTGGGGGCATGGTATTAGACCATGCTTCCCTTTCTAAAACGGCGGTTTTTTTGGTGAGTGCCTATGATGTGAACGCTCGCTGGACAGCGTTTTTGTTTGGCGAGCTTGGCCTACCCATCTCGGGCCTGGGCCAAAACGAAACTACAACCATGGCGTTTTCTCTTGGAATTCGCCGGGCTTGGGGAGTCTTGTCGTTATGAATATCCGATCGCACAAGTGCCGCATGGGTTTTTATATGATGGTCCTCGCCGCGCTGCTCGTATTGGGCTGCGGAGCTGAGAACGAAGCTGTCTTCAGCGATTCCATCGAACAAGGAGCATGGGGGTATTTTCAATTTGAGCTTATTCCCAGGAACGAGATCGGCGAAGGCGTCAATGATTTTCAGCTTAAGCTGAGGGATATCCACACATTGGAACCCATCGGAGGCGCTCGTCTCACGGTCTCGGCCCTGATGCCTTCCATGGGGCATGAAGCTCCCGAGGGCATGACACAGCGGGAAATGAATGCAGGAGATTATTTTATCGAGCATGTTGTATTGAATATGCCCGGTTTTTGGGAACTCCGCTGCAGAGCCGAGAGCGGCATGGCGATAGATGAAGCAGCGTTTCAGTTTCATCTGCATTAAAAGCTAAAATACTCATCCCGCCGGTGTTCATCTTGATTTATGTTTGTATTCATGAAGACCAACACCAAAGCGAATCTATTATCGTGTACCTTGTTTTTAAGCTTTATGCTTGGAAACGCCGCTCCGGCCCTCGCCAATGGACGATATCCCGCCGCCGGTCAGATCGCCGTCCATCCCACCGATCCAAATACCCTCGTCGTCCGCGCCACCTATGGCGTAATGCTATCGCGCGACGCAGGGCAGGGATGGGGCTGGGTTTGCGAGGGCGCCATCGGATATAGCGGTATCGAAGATCCCATGATGGGTATTACCCAGGATGGTACCTTGCTGGCCGGTATTTTTAAAGGATTAAGTGTCTCCCACGATCAAGGCTGTACCTGGGCCTTTATAGGAGGCGGGCTCACCGATAAGTTTGTGACCGATCTATCGGTAGAAAAAGCCGATCCTTCGCGCGCCGTGCTCATTATCTCCAACGGAATAGGCCCAAGCGAGTTCTTGACTCAGTTGTGGGAAAGCACGGATAATGGTGTAAATTGGAGCCAGGCAGGTGTCGATTTGGCCAAGGCTTTTCTAGGCTTAACCGTCGATATCGCTCCTTCAGATACCCAGAGAGTGTATGTCAGCGGGCGTTATGGTCCCGCCGATGGCTATAAAGGAGCGATCCACCGAAGTCCAGATCGGGGCAAGACCTGGCAGAGTTTTGATATTCCTGGGACAAATGATACCCATTTGCCCTATATCGGCGCGGTCGACCCTAAAAATCCCGATATCCTCTATGTGCGGGTGGACGGCGATCCTGTCGATTCGGTTTTGTATTCCAACAATGGAGGCGAAACCTGGACGAATATCTTTGATAGCACAGGCAATCTCTATGGATTCGCGCTTTCTCCCGATGGCTCAACGGTTTGGGTCGGCGGGGGTAAGGATGGCTTGTGGCGGGCTCCAACCAGCACCCACCAGTTTGAGCAAGTCTCCAAAATCACGGTTCGCTGTTTAACCGCGACCGATACCCTGCTTTATGCCTGTGCCGATGAATATGCCGATGGTTTTACCGCGGGCGTTTCAACCACGGGGGGTTCTACCTTTACGCCGCTGATGCATTTAAACTCCCCTTGCGGGCCTTTGGAGTGCGGTCAGGCCACTTCCGTGGGGACAACATGCATGGAAGCCTGGGGGGTGACGCAAGTGACCTTGGGAGCAGAATCCTGCAACGGCGATCCGGATGCGGGAGGGCCGGTCAATCCGCCGGGAACGCCCGATCCTGGAGGCGGGGATGGATGTGGATGCAGGGTATCGCCCGGGTTGAGCGTGGGAACCGCGTTTAGCGGTGCTTTAGGGGCAATGCTTGCGCTGTGGCTGCGAAGAAGACAGCGCAAAGACCGCTCCTCCTAGCCAGGCCAAGCCGTTAAATACCCCGAAGCGCCGTCGCTTTAGCGACCCGTTCAATCGCCAGGGCAAAGGCCGCCGTTCTAAAATCCACCTTCTTCTCTTTCGCAAAACCGTGAAGGCTTGAAAACGCCGCCCGCATAATGCGCTCCAGTTCCGAGCGCACCCTCATTTCATCCCATGCGAAAACCTGAATATTCTGCACCCATTCAAAATAACTAACCGTCACTCCTCCCGCATTGGCAAAAATATCAGGCAATACGATGATATTGCGCCGATTTAATTCCTCATCGCCTTCCGGTGTCGTTGGAGCGTTGGCGCCTTCGACAATCAACTGGCATTGAACTTCCTTTGCAATGTCCTTTGTAATCACGCCGCCCAAAGCCGCTGGAATCAGCACATCGCATTTCTGCGTGAGCAAGGTTTCGTTGGCAATGGCCGGCGCTCCATTCCATCCCACCAGTGTCCGCTTGGCCTTCACCCAAGCCAGGGCCGAATCGACATCCAGCCCGCCTTCTTGATAAAACGACGCCGTATGATCGCCAATCCCAACGATTTTCCCACCCTTTTGATGAATAAGGCGGGCCGCGTGGCTGCCCACATTGCCAAACCCTTGAATCACATACGTTACATCCGATAGGCTTTTTCCTTGGGTCGCCAGATATTCCTCGGCCGCGATCATCACGCCTCGCCCCGTCGCTTCATCGCGTCCCAATGAGCCAAATAATTCAACGGGCTTTCCTGTCACCACGCCCGGCTTAAATCCGTGAAATTTAGCGTATTCATCCATGATCCACGCCATTACTTGCGCATTGGTGTTCACATCCGGCGCAGGAATATCAACCGTGTCGCCAATCATATCGTGAATGCCTTCAATAAAACGGCGTGTCAATCGTTCCAGCTCACCTGCCGATAATTGCGCCGGATCGACAGTAATGCCGCCTTTCGCGCCCCCAAAAGGAACGCCCACCACGGCCGTTTTCCACGTCATCAGCGATGCCAGCGCCCGCACTTCATCGATATCGACCGCGGGATGAAATCGAAGACCTCCTTTAAATGGACCGCGTGCATTATCGTGTTGAACGCGGTAGCCCGTGAAGGTGCCGATCTTTCCGTTGTCCATTCGGATATTGCATTCGACGCGCACTTCACGGTGAGGGGTGGTGAGCTGTGAAATCAGTTCTTGTGACAGGCCAAGGACATCGGCCGCACGGCGGAAATAGCGATTTACGTCTTCAAATGCATTTGACATGGGGGGTATCCGGGCAAGAGGTGAATCCTTGTGTGGACCGGCCGCGTGGGCGGCTCGGGCTTTGTTCTTGAATGGGTGTGCATCTCAAGAACGCGGCGATTATCGCCTATTCATGAAAGGCTGATGTGGTTTAATCTGGGCTTTGAACAGAAGGGCCGAAGATCTGCGGTGGATCCAGTTGGGGGGGAACGCTGCAGCGGATGGCCTTGCACTGTTGATAAGGTTTAACGGGAGCTGTTGGGAGGATTGCATGAAAACGAAGGTGGCCACGGCGATCGCCGAAGGAACCACGGTGGAGGTCGCGGGTGCTCTGGCCTCGAAGGTTAAGGAGCAGCTCGGTTCAGAAGAGCCTGTGCTCGTGGTTGTGTTCGCATCGACGGCACAGCCTCTCACGGAGCTTGTTCCCAAGCTTCGTGAGTCGTTTGGCGCGGCAACGGTGCTCGGGTGCTCGACGGCCGGCCAATTTTCGGAAAACGGCGACAAGGAGGGCGCAGCCTCTATCTTTGCGCTGGTCGGCGATTACAAAATCTTCGCCGCCGCGAGCTCTGGGCTCCGCGCCGACATGGAGGGGACGATTACCCGGATTGTGACCTCATTGCCCGCCGAAGTGGAAGGCTACCCGCATTGCACGGCCATGGTTCTGGTGGACGGCTTGTCGGGCATGGGCGAAGAAGTGACGCTGATTACCGCGGGGATGCTCGGAGAAAGCGTGCGTTTGGCCGGCGGGGCCGCGGGGGACGACCTGCAGATGAAGGCGACCTACGTGGCCTGCAACGAAACGGTTGTCAGCGACGGTTTGATGGTCGCGAAGATTTACTCGAAGAGCCCGCTCGGCGTGGGCGTGGCGCATGGCCATTCGCCGATTGCGGGGCCGTTCTGCGTGACCCGCGCCGATGGCAATATGGTTTACGAAATCGATAACAAGCCCGCGTGGACAGTGTGGGTCGAGTCCACGCGCGAAAAAGCGCTCGCCAACGGCATGGATCCGGAAACGCTTCAAGGCGGCGATATCAACAAATTTTTGGGCATCTACGAAGGCGGCCTCGAGGTGGGCGAAGAGTTCAAAGTGCGCGTGCCCATCGCGCGCGGCCCGGATGGCTCGATGGCCTTCGCCTGCGGGATTCCTGAAAGCACCTACATGCATGTCATGGATAGCGACAGCGTTCGGCAGATTCAGAGTGCCGGCCTTGCGGCGAGGCGAGCCCGCGATCAATTGGGCGGAGCGAAGACCGCAGGCGCTGTCGTCTTCGATTGCCGGTGCCGCAAAGACGTTTTGCATGAAGAGTTCCGCGAGGCCGTCAAGACCATTTCGCAAGAACTCGGGGCGCCGGTTGCGGGATACGAAGCGTATGGCGAAGTCGCGATGAACATGGGCGATCTATCGGGCTTCCACAACTCAACGACGGTCGTTCTCGCCTTTCCCGAGTAGAACAGTCCCGAAGGCCATTGATGGCTGCTGACACACCCATACCCTGCGCCGAGCTCGTGCGTCTGTTGAGCCCGACGCTTGGCCAGAAGAAGGCGGAGGCGCTTATTACAGAAGCCGCCGAAAGCCTTGGCCTGCGCGCGGACACCTTTGCGCGGAGCGATGCCTTGCGCGTGATGGAGAAAATCGCCGATCAGCCTGGCCTGGTCGGCGTGACCGCCCGCTTCGCCAAATCGCGCGTTCATTTATGGAATAACTAAAACTTGGAGCTCAAGAGCTTTCGCATGGCCGCCTGAATCTTCTCGGGCGTGGGCGCCGTGGCCTTGATGAGCGTGGTGTTGTAGGGCGTCGGATGATCGTTGCTCGCCACGCGCAAGATTGGCGCATCCAGCTCATAGAAAGCTTCCTGCACTAAAAACGCTGCAATCTCGGCACCAAAGCCGCAGGTCATCGTCTCCTCGTGAGCAATCAGGCAGCGCCTCGTCTTGCGCACCGACTTCAGCACGGTCTCCTTGTCCCAAGGCACAATCGTCCGCAGATCGATAATCTCGATACTGCCCGTCAATTCCTCGGCAGCACTCAAACAGCGGTAGACCGTCTCTCCCCAGGTAATCACCGTCAGCTCGTCCCCGGGCTGAAGCACTCGAGCCAGCCCGAAGGGCACCATATACTGATCGCCTGGATAGAAACGCTTCGCGATCGGCGCATAAAGCAGCGCCCGGTGCTCCAAAAACACGGTTGGATCGTTACCCCTCAGCGCCGAGCGCAACAGCCCAACAGCATCTTCCGCATTCGACGGAAACGCCACCCGAAGCCCCGCCGTATGCGCCAAAATTCCTTCGCCTGTCACCGCATGAAACGGATCGCCCGCTTTAGGTCCGCAACCGCAGGGCATCCGCACCACGATCGGAGCTGCGAACTTTCCGGCCGTGCGCCAGCGCATCGATGCGCAGTTGGTCAGTTGATCCATCGCCGGTTCAACATATTTGCGCGCTTGGATCTCGGGCACAGGCAACAGCCCCGACAGCGCCATCCCCACCGCCCGGCCAATGATTCCCTCTTCCGAAAGCGATGTATCGAAGACCCGCTCCGCGCCAAATCGCGTCTGAAGGCTGGTCGTCGTGCCGTACAGGCCGCCCATCGGCCCCACATCCTCACCGAAAATCACCACCCTCGGATTCGCCTTCAGCTCCACTTCCAGCGTGCGCCGGATCGCCGTATTCAGCGTGAGGGCGGCCATCGACTCCGCGCCCCGCATCGAAGACGGCCCTGCCATCGAAGGCGGCGGCATCGAAAGCCCGCTCAGGCCGCGGCTGGACATCGGGCCTTGAGGCATCATCGATTCGAAGCGCGGCAGAACCTCGTCTCCAACCATCCCGCCCACAAGCTGAGGGTGATCGGGATCGTGAAACACATACCAATCCGCTTGGGCTTGAGGCGGTTCCGGCTCGGCGAGCGCTGCATCGCGGGCCTCGATCACCTCTTTGCGCACGCTCTCGGCGAGCGCGTCCCACTGCTCCGGGCTCAAGATATTCCGCTCTGCGAGCAAAGCCTTCACTTTCGGCAATGGATCGCGAGCCTGATCTTTCTGCTTCTGCTCGGCGCTTTTGTAGGTTTGCGTATCGTAGTGGGAATGACCGTTGAGCCTGGGCACGGAAAGGCGCAGCAAACAAGGCGAACCCATGCGTACATGCGTCACGGCCTGCTTGATTTTCAGCGCAGCATCCACCGGATCGGTGCCATCGCCGTCGAGCACCGTCAGATTTGAAAACGAAGCTAGATTGGCCGCGATATTACCGCCCGGCGTTTGAAGCGAAGCCGGTACGCTGATGCTGTAACCGTTATCCTCAATAAAAAACAAATAAGGCAGCGAATAGGTCGTCACGATATTCAGCGCCGCCCAAAACCCATTGGTGGCGACCGAGCCATCGCCTCCGAGCGCGACGCTGATCGCGCCCGCCCAATCGCGCTGCCGCAGAAGCCTTTGGCGATAGACCACCGCCTGAGCCCACCCGGCCGCCGGACTAAACTGAGCTCCTACATCACCAGCCGCCGGAATAACCGTGGCCCTGGCCCGCCTTGGCCCGGTGTAATCGCGGTTGGGGAGCAGAACGAAAATCGCGCCCGCATCCCGTCCGCCGTTAAAACTTCCCGCCTTCGCCAGCGACGAAGAAAAGGCTTCGGCCGTGGAAAGCCCGCTGGCCAGCGCAAAAGGCCGGGAGCGGTAGTACAGCGAAGCCCCGTCCCTCGGATGATCCAGCGCGAAAGCGAGCAGAATCTGGGCCAGCTCATGACCGCGCGCGGCGCACGCATAAACGATCTTACCGGCGGGAATGAGCTCAGACTCCTCAATCTCGTCGATCAGCCGCGAGGTCAGCATCAAACGGGCAAGCTCAATCCAATCGGCGGGACTCAGCCATGAAACATCATGCAGCTCGCGAGCGGAGGGCACGTCCCGGGTTTGGCCAGCGGTGCCAGCGACGAAAGGAGCGGGGTGCGCGGTATCGCTGGGTGTGTGTTCCATCGGTGTAGGGAAGCTTCGAAAGCTTTCGTTGCGAATACTACGGAGATACGAGGCCGACAAGACCGACCCGCATGGGCGCGAAAGATCGCATGCAAGGGCGGGGCATTTGGACGCTTACTTGGGAGGTGG
>CAZICM010000094.1:0-24217 GCA_964537685.1 uncultured Polyangiaceae bacterium | reverse complement strand
CCGGTCTTGCGCATGCGCGGGACCTCATCGTCTGGCTCCCGCCGTCCTACGAAACAGCCCCCGCGAAACGGTATCCGGTGCTGTACGTGAATGACGGACAGAACATCTTCGATCCGGCGACGTCGTTCACCGGTCACGACTGGAGGTTGGACGAAACGGCGGACAGTCTCATCCGCATGGGGAGGATGGAGGAGGTCATCATCGTGGGCATCGGCAACACTCCGGACCGACTGCCGGAATACTCCGATTCGCCGCTGGGGAAGAGTTTTTTCTGTTTATCACACAGAAGACGTCGAACTGGTTTGCCCAATCACACCATATGATTATGAGACTTTTGTATTTGATGGGCAGCCTCGCAAAGTCATTTGGAAACCAACATGCGTTGAAATTGTCCGTGAGGATCTTGGCCGCAAGTTTGTGCCCGGCGACTTGCCTTCAAGCAGCATAGGAGATCTTGTTCTAAATCGCAAAGCTAAAGATACGATAGGTGCGTTTTTAGAGCAATATGGCGAGCTTCTTCCCCTCGCCTGCGACGATGGCGAGTTTTGGACTTTAAACGTTACTTGCATGATCGACGCATTGGATGAAGCCAAATCCAGCGTCATGCGTTCAAACGATCCTGGGCGTCTATTGATGATTCATAAATATGTTTTCCGCCCGGAAACCCTCGAAAATGCTGTTATCTTTCGCATCCCTCAATATGCACGCGGCTCTATCTTTGTCACAACCCCCTTCGTCGAATTAATAAAATCCTCCGGCCTCACCGGCCTTACCTTCAAACAAATCTGGGCTCCAGACTGATATCCTGCTACCCATCCCGCTACCCATACCTTCACACTGCGCCCCAAGAAACCCGAAAACCACACGCTAACGGCGGGGCCGCCTCCGCCTATGCTTTCCGATAGACAGGTAAACGCCGGTTTAACCCTTGGATTGCTTCAAGGTATTGTTCCAGGAGCGGCTGCACTCGATGCCACGCAGCGGGCCGCGGGCGTGGGGCCTGTGGGATCGCCGCGTTTTGAGCGATCGAAATTTGTTGGGCAAATCTTGGGCGGCGCGCTGATGACGGTTATCGGCGGTGCAGGTATGACCGGAGGCGGCGCGCTGGTATTGAGTCAAGTCGGCGCGGCGATTGGTATTCCGGCGACCAGCATGAGTTTTGGGTTAGCGGCTGCGGGTGTTGCGAATACGCTTGCAGGCTGGCAAGGATTGTGGCAATCGCTGGCTACGGGCGGCAGCGCGGGGCCGCCTCCGCCTATGCTTTCCGATAGACAGCGAAATTATCCCGTCGGCAAACTTGTATCTTTCTTCGCCTTCAAGGTCGCCCGGCTCTTGGCTTCGCTGCGCAGGCGCTTAATGGCATCCTTGAGCGGGGCAATCAGCCGCTTCCCTTCTTCCACCACCACAGCCTCCGCTCCTATCGACCGAAACGCTATGGCGTGATCCAGCGCCCGGACCAGCTCTACCCACTCCGCTTCCGCGTCGCGTCCCAGCGATACCGCGCTCTTGCTTTCTCCAAAACTCGCTTGATATGCCGTGTACGATGCTTCGCTTTGTTGTACGGCCGCTTCCAGCTTCGTGAGCCATTCCAATGGGAGCTCTATCGCCGCTGCAATCTGCGCATGCTGCGCTTCGCGAAGCACGGTTATGGTCTTGTTCACTTCGTCGTTTTGATCGGGTATGCGCGCGTCCACATGTTCTAATCCGTCCGGATAGCTCGCTTGTCGTAGCGCCTCTATCGATGCGTGCGCCGCTGTGTTGCGCCTTAGTGATTCGACTTCAATGTAACGATAGATATGCCGGTACCAGCGGTCTACGTCGTCGTCATGGGTGTCGCATACCGCCAAGAGCGCCGCCCGGGTTGCTTCCGCGCCTGCTTTGTCGCTGACGTGCTGGGCCAGGGAATCCCGGGATGCCGCGAATTTGGGGATCATGGCATCCAGCAAGGGTTCGGCGGGGCCGGTTTGGGCGCGCTTTTCTAGGTTGTTGTGCAGCTCGGAAGCGAGCCTGTGTTTTTCGTCACGGGGAATATGGGAGAGGGCAGCCATGGGAACTCCTTTGATGAGGGTGAAAGCTGTCAGGGTTGGAGCTTATTGGGTTTTTAGCGGGGGACAAGTTCTTTTTGGGGCCGGGGTGCCCGTTTTTACCTGGGTGATTGGCCTCGGGGCAGGCGGGGAGGGCGTTTTTACCTAGGTGATTGGCCTCGGGGCAGGCGGGGAGGGCGTTTTTACCTAGGTGATTGGCCTCGGGGCAGGCGGGAAGGGCGTTTTTAGCTAGGTGATTGGCTAAATCTTCTTCGCCGGACCCGCGGGCGTCTCGGGCTTCGTGGGCTCTTCCGTCTTCTCCAGCGATAACTCGGCCACCCCATCCTGGAACCGGATGCGCGCCACCATCAGCTTCTCTTGCACACCCACCAAATCGACCGTCGCTTTCGAGAGCTTTTCGCTCACTTCCTGAAGCTTCTTCTCCAAATGCGTCATCAAATTCCCGCCGCTTGTCTTTACGGCCTTCAAGGTCACGATCTGCGCGTGAAGCTCATCCATGCGCAGCCGGTATTCCTGCATCTGTTGGCGCATCGTTCCAATCTGCTGCTCCAAATTTTCGATTTCATTCTGGAGTTTGATGAGTTCTGTGACCGCGGTCTTCAGTTTGCCTTCCGCCGCGGTCGTTAAATACGCCTTGATTAAGCCGATGCCGACCGTGCCCCGGATGTCTGTTGTCCGGTAAATAGGCGTGGCTTCTTCAATGAGCACTTCGCTTTTGCCGTTGGGCGCTACGTCGATTTTAAATAGGTGCGATGCGCCCAAACGCTGCTGTTCCGTGGGCGCTTTGACGAGTTTGTAGCCTTTTTGAACGGTGTGCCTCAAATACACCGTGGCTTTTTCGTCGAGCCGGTTGTTTAAGGTGAGCTTGATGCGCCGCGTGTGCTGGATTTCCGTGGAAAATACGCCCCGCTGTACCGTGATGATGCGGGCAATCTCGTCTTTGGTGTCTTCTTCTTTGTCGACCACAATCTGTTTGTCGAGCGCAAAGGGCACAAAGGCAATGGAGCGCGCGGGAATCGGGTCGCTTAGGCCCTCGCCGATAAATTTGCCTTCGCCAAAGACCGTGACCGGGCCGCTTTCCAAGACCGAATCGGTGGGATTGCGAAGGCGGATGGCTCGAAAGGGAAAGGCGCTGTTTCCACGGGTGCTTTCGGGATCGTAGAAAAAGACAACCTCGCCTTCCGTGTCGGTGTGCACAATCGACACCATGGCCGATGTGCCACGGGGTACGGTCATCCCCGTTTCCGAGTCGAAATGCGATGTGCCTATCGGTTCGGCCGCCGGGTTGTTGAGCGCCGCCGCCTTGTCAAAGGAAGCCTCGCCCCCTTCTTTTCCGCCTTCGGCCTTGGCTTCGACAATCTTGACGCCGCCTTTGCGATCGGCCCGTTCTCCATTGCCCACCGCAATCAGTTGCTCGGCCGATACGCCGTTTTGAATCAATTGGTCGCGCACCCGGTTGGCGCGGGCCAGGGCCGCCCCGAATTTGTCGCTGTCGTTTTGATCGGCATAGCCTTCGATGACCACCCGCGCCCGGCTCTGTTTGAGCTTCTGCGCCATCGTGAGGATGTTGTTCTGCGCTTGCTGTTGGGGATAGGGCGTGGCTTGGGGATATTGCTGCTGGGGATAGCCGCCGGGCTGCTGGGGCATCGGTGTATTGGCCGAATACTGCTGGCTTTGGGGCATCGTGGCCGGCTTGGGCATCGATTTGGTCGTGACGGGGCTTTCGCGGTAGTTGCCGGAGGCGAGGCTGTCTTTGCTTGCGCTTTTGCCGGAGGTGCGGCGGGGCCGCGCAGGACCTTTGGTGACGCCGGCCGAGGAGCCGCTCACCACAACCGATTCCGCCATGGTCGCCGCCTTCTCGGAGCCGCCGGAGCTGGGAGGAGGGGGCAGGGCTTGGGGCGCCATGTCCGCGGCGGATTGGTAGGAACGCACTTCGTCGACGGCGTATTGGCCGCCCGTGGTGGTTGTTCGGGCGAGTTCGGGGCTGTCGTCGCTGAGTTCGAGGGACATGCCCGCCACGGCGCGGCCATGGGTGGCGCCTCCGGTGGGCGGGGCGAGGGCGAACAGATCGTCGGAGTGAAGGGTTTCGCGCTGAACAAAGCGAACGGTGCGCAAATCGAAGCGGAAGGAGAGGGCGGAGCTCGATCCTACGCCCAGCTTTACGTCCTTCCAGTCTTCGCCGGAGGTGTTGTCGACGATGGCCCAAGCTTGAAGGTTCACCTTGCCTTTGGTGCCGACGACGATGCGGTAGGACGGCTTCCAGGAAGGGGATTCGGTGACATAGGAGAGTTTTAGGTTATGGGGTGCGGGGCCGCTGAGTTCGATTTTCATATCGACCAGGCCGGTGCTGGGATCGACGGCTTGGGGCGATGTGGGGTAGGCGATGGGCGCGGGCTGGCCGGTTTTGGCGTCGACGACGGTGAGCGATTTTAAAAAGTCGTCGACTTTATCGCCTGGAACGGTGAGCGCGAGGGAGTCTTCGGTGACATTGGCGTAGCGTTCAAAGTAGGCGATGCCATTGCGGTAGACGACCACGCGGCCGAGGGTCGTGTTGTCGGCGTGGACATAGCTTGTGCCGCCTCCGCATGCGCATAGGAGCGCGAGGGCCGCGCCGAACAATCCAAAACGAGTGATGCCGCCGATGATTCCAAAGCGCTTCATACAAGCGCCAGCATACACGCCGGATCGATGATTCGACTGCTGAGATTTTAAGATTTGATGCTTTTTTGAACGGCCAAAAGCACGTCGATATCGCGCACGCCGTCGGCCTCCGCCCGGTACGAAAGCACGATGCGGTGCCGGAGCGCGGGAACCAAGAGCGCCCGTACATCGCCGATATCGGCCGCCGCTTCGCCTCTCAGCGCCGCCCTGGCTTTTGCCGCTAGGACCAAGGCTTGGCTTCCCCGGGGGCCGGCGCCGTAACGCACATAATCCTTGACTTCGCTGACGGGCCGCTCGCCGCCGGGCCGCGTCGCCCGCGCATAGGCAACCGCTAGATTGACGGCTTCGTCGGTGACGGGAATGCGCGGCACCAGTTGCCCCATCGCCCGTACGTCTTCGGCGTGAAGCACCGGTTCGATGACAATGGTTTTGCCCGATGTGGTGCGCCTGGCGATTTCGGTCTCTTCGCGCTCGCTCGGGTACTCGACATGAATCTCAAGCAGGAAGCGATCGAGCTGCGCCTCGGGCAAAGGATAAGTGCCCTCTTGTTCAATCGGGTTGCGCGTCGCAAACACCTGAAATGGATCGGGAAGCGAATGGCTTTGGGTGCCCACCGTCACCTTGCGCTCTTGCATCGCTTCGAGAAGCGCGGCCTGGGTCTTGGGAGGCGTGCGGTTAATTTCATCGGCCAAGATCAGGTTGTGAAAAATCGGCCCCGGCATAAAACGCAGGCTGCGCGAGCCGCCCTGTTCGTAAAGCACATCGGTGCCCGTGATATCGGCGGGCAAGAGATCGGGCGTGAATTGAACGCGGCCAAAGCTTAAATCGAGGGCGCGGGCCAGCGACGACACGAGCAGCGTTTTGGCCAGGCCGGGCACGCCGACCAAGAGCGCGTGACCGCGGGCGAGCAAGGTGATGAGCATGGCTTCGACCACCTCATCTTGGCCCACGACAGCTTCCGCGACGGCCTTGCGAAGGCGGACGGCTGCGTCTTTGGTGCGATCGAGTAGCTCGGCGTCGGAAGCGTGGGCAGGCTGGGCAGGCTGGGAAGACTCGTTGCTCATAACAATTTGGGGGATGGGCCGCTCTTCGAATACCGACATGCAAATGAAAGACAAGATTTTTATTTTGGGGGCGGGCGTGTAGCAATGGTGCGATGCGGGATGAACGCGCGGATGGCCTTTCAGCTTTGGGCGAGGCGCTTTCAGAAGACGGTGCCGCGCCACCCGTCGAGCGCGCGCCGGAGAACGCGGCCGGAAACGAAGCTCAAGCTCCTGTGGTTTCGGCGCCTTGGCGTTCGTACAAAGAAATTCTTGCGGCGCTTTCGCAGCGGGTGCTGGACGCTCAGCGGCCGATTAGGATTTTGCAGGCGCTCAGGTGGGAGGCCGAGGTTCAGGAGCAGTTTTTCCGGGGCTCGCTGAAAGAGATGCCCGAGGTTCGCTATACGGCGGAGCTGGGTTTTGATCCTGTGTCCAAGCTGGAAGAGCTCGAGGGTATTGCGCGGGATGCCGAGCGGGAATTGGGCGAGACCGATGCGCTGGGACGGATTTTAAGGGCGACGGCGGAGGACTACCGTTCGGTGGTCAAGATGCTGACGGCGCGGGGAACGAAGGCATTTTATAGCTATTCGCGGGCGCTCTACGGGTCGACGAAGGATGCGATGCCGGATGGAATGAGCACGGTGCGGGAAATGGGGCACGCGCTGTATGGGATTTTGTCGACGGTGAGCGGTGAAGTGCTGGGGCCTGAAGACCGGCGGGATATTTCGGCGGAGACGGCGGCGCGCGAGTTGAATTCGCGTTTCGATCGCTTTTTTGGAGGGGCGCCGATCCGGGTGCAGGTGGATGATGCGCTGCTCGCGGATGCTGCGGCGGGAAGCGATTATGTGAAGCTGAGAAGCGGGGCTTCGTTTTCGAAGCGCGATGTCGATTTGCTCGAGGCGCATGAAGGCTGGGTTCATGTGGCGACGAGTTTAAATGGGCGGGCTCAGCCTGTGGCGAGGTGGCTGGCCAAAGGTCCTCCGAGGACGACGGCGGTGCAGGAGGGGCTGGCGGCGCTGGTGGAGATTATTTCGTTTAGGAGCTCTCCCAAGCGGGCAAAGAAGCTGAATGACAGGCTGCTCGCGGTGGACAAGGCGGAAGACGGGGCGAGTTTTTTGGATGTGTTCGAGTGGTATCGCACCGAGGGCTACGAAGAAGGCGAATGTTTTATGAATGCGCGGCGTGTCTTCCGGGGAGGGACGCTGGACGGCGGGGCGCCCTTTACCAAAGATGCGTGTTATTGCCGGGGGATCGCGTTGAATTACGCATTTTTAAGGGCGGCGATTGAGCTCGACCGGGCGGCGATGATTCCCTTTTTATTCGCGGGAAAAGTGGCGCACGACGATGTGCCGGTGCTCTATGCGCATACAACAGACGGTGTGGTGAAGCCGCCGCCTTATTTGCCGCCGATGTTTGACAACATGAGCGGTTTGTCGGTGTGGTTAAGCTATGCGTCGTTTTTTTCGGGGCTGATGAGCGGCGCGCTTTTGGAGCACTACAAGAAATTGCTGGCTTACTAACGGCTAACTAATTGAGCGTGCGCGGATCGGGGGCGGGCGCGGAAACAGGAGCCTGATAAGCCTGTTCCGCCGTGTGGCCATCGCCTGAAGCGGCCTCTTGTTTCGGCGTTTCGGGCGCGCGCGTATACCGTTCGACTTCTGCATCCATCGTGCCCGTGGCGATCTTCCACCACATCACAAAATCCGATGCGAACGACCACAGCGGATGTCCAAACGTGGCAGGCACATTTTTTTCGATGCCAAAATGGCCAATCCACGCGGCTCCATAACCAACGATGGGCGCCGCAAGCAAAAGCTTGGGTTTGCGGGTTACGAGCGCCGTAACGGCCAAGGTGATCGCCGCGGTTGTCCCGGCGAAATGCAGCATGCGGTTGCCCGGATGCGTGTGGGCGCGGACGTAATAGGGCCAAAACTCTTCGTAGCTTTTGATTTCAGAATCGGACATCGCTCACTCCTTGCTTTGAGCAGCTTCTTTAGACTGCCATTTGTGTTTGCCTTTTTCGCTCCCTGATTTGCGCTCTGCCACCAAAGCCCGCTTTATGCTAGTGGCACTTCCCGGCATATGGATCCTTTGGATGTGCGGCAAAAGCTTAAAGAATTGATGATCTCCGAACTGAATCTCGAGGGTAAATCGCCTTCCGATATCGAGGACGAAGGGCCTCTGTTCGGTGAAGGCTTGGGGCTCGATTCCTTGGATGCGCTTCAGCTTGCGATGTCCATCGAGGAAAAGTTTGGTGTGCGCGTTCCCGAAGGCGATGAAGCCCGGCCTATTTTCGCGTCGGTGAAATCGCTGTCCGAGTATATTGTGCGCGCCAAGGCGGCCTAGATAGAGGGAGAGGGCCGCTTCGCCCCAATCATCAGCCATGCGCATCTGGGTCACCGGAATCGGCGTCGTTTCTCCGCTGGCGCGCGGGGCCGGGGCCACCATGGATGGTCTGCTGAGAGGCGAGCGGGCGATCCGGCCTCTGTCGCTCTTCGATATTCCTGGGAGCCGGGCGCGCATTGCCGCGGAAGTGCTTTCGTTGTCCGTTGCCGAGACGGCGCCCCCTGGGGAGGCCGAGCTATGGTCGCGTACGGATGCGATGGCGCTGATCGCCGTGCGGGAGGCGCTGGCCCACGCGGGTCTCGATCTGAGCCGGGTGCCTGTGGATTTGTTGTTGGGTGGCACCACGGCCGGGATGTATGAGACCGAGCATTTGCTGGCTTGGCTGTCGAGGGAGCCCGATGCGATTTCGCCGCTGAAGCGGATGTTGTCTCATCCGATATCGGCGACTTCGGATCGGCTGCGCGATGCGGTGGGGCCTTTCCGGCGGGTTCGAAGCATTTGCAGTGCCTGCTCAAGCGGGGCCAATGCGATTTTGCTGGGGGCCGCGTGGATTGCGAGCGGGTTGAGCTCTTGTGTGATTGCGGGGGGAGCCGATGGTTTATGCCGCTTGACGTATTCAGGATTTGGGGCGCTGTCCGCGCTCGATCCTCAGCCATGCCGGCCCTTTGACAGACAGCGGGCGGGTTTAAACCTGGGCGAAGGGGCCGGGTTTTTGGTGCTGGAACTGGAAGAAGCGGCGCGGGCCAGGGGAGCCATGCCCTTGGCCGAGCTTCGGGGTTGGGCCATCGGAGCCGAGGCGCATCATATTACGAATCCCGAAAAAGAAGGACACACCGCGGCGAGGGTGATGCGTCAAGCGTTGCGGCGGGCGGAGCTTGGGCCGGCCGATATTGACTATGTGAACGCCCATGGAACGGCGACGCCCTTAAATGATTCGATGGAAAGCGCGGCGCTTCACGCTTGTTTTGGAAAGCAAATTGAAAGGGTGTGGGTCTCGTCGTCCAAAGGTCAGATTGGCCATACTTTAGGCGCGGCGGGAGCCATCGAAGCGGCCATTACCGTGATGAGCCTGGTCCGGGGACAGATGCCTCCCACCGTGGGACTTTCCGACGTCGATCCTCAATGTCAGCTTCGGCATCTGCTCGAAAGCCGGGAGCAGCCTTTAAGGGCAGCGATTTCCAATTCTTTTGGATTTGGAGGGACCGATTCGGTCTTGGTCTTTACAAAGCCGGGACATTTTGAGCCCGTCCACGGCCGGGCGCCCCGCAGGGTGGTGGTGGTGGGTGCGGCGACGGTGGGATCGCTGGGCGTTCAAGGCTGGGAAGGGAGCGGGGACTATCTGGAGCCTGGATCTCCGCCGATGCCCGCGCCTATCGCTTTTTCGGCGGCGGATCATTTGGATATTGCCCGGGCGCGAAGGCTGGATAGGGCAGGGCGCTTAAGCACGGTGATTTTAGCGAAGGCGTTGTCTGAAGCGGGTTTGGAAACGCGGAGCTTGGCGCAGTCGGAGCGTTCGGGCGCCATTGTGGGCGCGGCTTTTGGGAGTGTGGATGCATCGACCAACTATATGGCCCGCATCTATGAAAAAGGCGTGAAATACGCGAGTCCCGTGGATTTTCCCAATCTGGTTCCCTCGTCGCCTGTGGGGCATGCGGCGATTTATCTAGGTTTAAGAGGGCCGGTCTTTTCGGTGGCGGATTTGGGCGTAACGGCCGAGGCGGCGATGGCGACGGCGGCTTTGTTGGTGGCGATGGACGAAGGGGATGTGATTGCGGGCGGAAGCGTGGAAGAAGCGAGCGCGGTGGTGGAGCGCTGTTTAAGTCCGCTATGTTCGGGGATGGAACGGACGATGGTTCGGAGCGAGGGGGCCGCGGTGCTTTTGTTTGAGGCCGAGGCGCATGCAAAGGCCAGGAATGCAAAGCCTTTGGCCTATATTCCTTGGATAAAGGAATGGCGGGGCGATGAAAGGCATCCGCTCTTGGAGCTGCCCGCGCCGCTGCACGAGGGGGCGGTGGTGGTGATGGGGCGCCGCGATCCGGTATTTGGTGAATGGCTGGCTCAATCGGCATGGGGAAAACAGCCGCGGTTTAGCGCGGCCGAACGGGCGGGAGAGCATGAGGGCGCCGGTGGAATGGCGGCGGCGGCGGCGATATCAAAATTGGCCAAAGGTCAGTGGTTGGAGGTGTTGCTGCTTGGGCATGCCCCGGATCGAGGCTATGCGATATGCCTCCACGCCTACCAGGAGAAAGAGGGTTTAACATGAAAATGTCTCAAACGATGATTGCGATGGGGATAGCTGGATCGGCGCTGTTTGGGCTTGGAGGATGTTGGCTGGAGGCATCGTTTCCAATCCCGCTTGTGCCCCCACAGGTGCCAGCGGTCTGTGCGGATATCGCCTCGGTTCAGCCGGGCGCCGTCAATCCCTATCCAGATCAAAGCCCGGGCGCCGCGTATTCGGAACAGGGTTTTCAGACGGCGCAGGCTCTCTTGAGCCGGCTTCAAACAGAGCTGAATCCCAAGGCGCCCCACACCAAAAAAGTGGCCTTCTTGCTGAGCGAGCCCATCACAGGACGCTACTTGGAAGGGCGGGGCGCGGTGGCCGTGGCGCCTCCCGATGCGCTTCGGATGATTTTGCTGGGGCCGGGCGGCACAACGGGCGTGGATCTATGGCTCAGCGATGCTCAGCAGGACTTTCGTTTCGCGGTGCCGGCGCTGAATCTCACGGTGCGGGGCAAGCTCAACAGCGCGGCCACCCGGAGATTTCCGGTGGATTTTTTAAAGTTCTGGCTTCTTCAGCCGGTGGTGGGGGAGTTTTTATGGTATGAGCGCCGGGGAACGGCCGATCGTTTTGCGCTCCGCGACGCTGTTCAAAAAGATACAGTGATGGAGATCTGCGCGATCTTTGGTACGGGCGCAGATTTCCGCGATACCGAAGTGGTGATCAGGAGAAGCCGGTGGTCATCGCCGACGCCCGAAGGCAGGAGCCGCTGTCTGGATCGGGAAGTGATTTCGGCCCGGGGGCTTTTGTGTGCCGACACCTATTATACCCAGCAGAGTACGGGCCTATCGGTACAGATTTTCTGTGAAGGCATTGAAGAAAACCCGCCCAATCCCAAGGCTTTTAGCGATCCAGACGCGCCGGTTCAGCCCGGCGGGGCCCCGCGATGAGCGATATCGCCGTTCTGGCCGCCGGTGCCGTTTCGGCCTTGGGTTTAGGAACGGATGCCTTTGCTGTAACGCGCGTGGATGCTCCTGCTCCTTGTGTTCTTGGGCGCGATGCTTTGCTGAGCGCGGCGGGCCTTCAAAAACCTTTTTCTGGAAGGGCGCCCTTGGATTTGGGCTTGAATTCGGCCCCCAATGCCGACCGGGCCGCGGATTTGCTGCAATCGGCGCTGGAACAGGTGATTTCTTCGCTCGATGAACAGGCGCCGGACTGGAGAAAGCAGCGCATCGGCGTCGCAATGGGCACATCGAGCGGAGGCATGCTCATCGCCGAACAATTCTTTGAAGCGAGGGCCAAAGGCCAAGATCTTCGGGCGCTTGCCCAAGGAGCCACTTATTTTGCCCCCTTTGAGACGGCCCTGACCAACACCGGACTGAGCGGATCGTTCCTTGAAAAACGGGCGCATATCCTTGCGGCGTGTTCAGCGTCCACCATTGCGATTGGCTTGGGCATGCGCTGGCTGGAACGAGACGCCTGCGATTGGGTATTGGCCGGAGGCTATGATGCGCTGAGTGTCTTTGTGGCATCGGGTTTTGAAGTGTTAAGGGCAACCACGGCATCTCGCCCCCGTCCTTTTCGGATGGGCCGGGATGGGATGTCGCTGGGTGAGGGAGCGGGTGTATTGGCGATGGTTCGCGCCGATCGGGCATTAAATGCATGCCCCCCTCTCTTTTATCTGGCTGGTTTTGGAGCCTCAACCGATGCGGTTCATATTACGGCGCCCGATCGCACAGGGGCCGGGCTGGCCAGGGCGGCCGGGGCTGCGCTCAAAGACTCGGGATTTAGCGCGGATTGCATCGATGTGGTCAGCGCTCATGCGACGGCGACGCCTTTTAATGATGCGATGGAATCCAAAGCCATTCAGCGGGTATGTGGAGATCATCGTCCCGTGGTGCATCCTTTTAAGGCGCAGATTGGCCATACCCTGGGCGCCGCCGGAGTTCTTGAAACCCTGGCCGCCGCCGATGCGCTTCGAGCCCAGGTCGCTCCCGCAGCGGCCGGCGAAGGCGAACCCGATCCTGATGCTCCCGCCCTCTTGCTCAATCGGGCCGAATCCCGGCCTCTTCGGGCCGCTTTAAAGCTTTCCGCCGCGTTTGGAGGCGCAAATGCCTCGCTGGTTCTGTCCGCTTCCCAAAGGGGCCGGGCTCAAGCTCCCATTCGCCCCGTCTATCTACATGCCTGCGCGATGCATGGCGCGATCGATGTCGACAGCCTAAGCCAAGCCACAGGCGCGCACCGCGACAGACTGTCCCGGCTGGATACGCTCTGCAGGCTGGGATTGTCGGCCGTTGCGGAACTCGCCCAAAAAACAGGCCGCCCTCGTTTGGAAGGCGCGGGTATTGTGGCGGGCCATGCGCTCGCCACGCTGGAAACCAATGAAGCCTTTGCGGCAAGGCTCCGGACCCGGGGCCCAACCGGCGCGGAACCCCGGGTTTTTCCAGCGACTTCGCCCAATGCAGTAGCGGGGGAATGCGCCATTGTCTATCAATTGACCGGACCCAGTTTTGCGGTGGCCTCCGGCCTGCAGGGAGGGATTGAAGCCCTGGAATGCGCGGCCGAACTGATTGCCGCGGGAAATATCGATCGCATGGTGGTACTGGCCGCGGACGATATTGGACCGGCGGGACGGGATTTGCTGGAGGCTGCTGGATGGGGACATGATCGCCTTGAACGGGGCGCCTGCGCGCTCTTCCTGGATTCGGCCGAAGAGGGCGCATTGGCGCGTATTCCCTTGGACATTCAGACCGCCGATCTATGTTCGGCGGCGGGGCATTTGGCCCTAAAAGCCTGGACCCAATCCGCGGCTTCATTATCGATATAAACAGGCCATGAACAGCCATCCCTCGCCGGCCACTGGCCGCTATATACTCAAGGAGATGCTGGCCAAAGGGGGCATGGGCGAAGTCTTTAAGGCCGTGGCCGTGGGCGAACGGGGCTTTGAAAAGCCCGTGGTTATCAAGCGCATTCTTCCAGAAATCGCCGCGATGAGCGACCTTGCCGAAGTTTTCGTTGAAGAAGCCAAGCTGATGACCCTGTTATCGCATCCCAATGTGGTCGAAGTGCTGGACTTTGGGCGAGGGGAGGGCGGGGATTATTTTTTGGTACTGGAATATGTATCGGGCTTGGATTTAGGGCGGCTCTTATCGTGGGCGCGCACCTATAAGCGGCCGGTTTCGATGGCCTTTTCGCTCTTTATCGCGAGCCAGGCCCTTCGAGGGCTTCATCATGCCCATACCCGCGCCAAGGAACAAGGCATGCTCTTGGTGCACCGGGATATTAGCCCCAGCAATATCCTGCTTTCGGTGGAAGGCGAAGTAAAGCTTGCCGATTTTGGCGTCGCTCTCGTGCGGCGCAGCGGCGAATCCAGGGCGGCGCGGGGGATTGTGGGCAAGCCTGTGTATATGGCGCCCGAACAATATCAGGGCAAGGATATCGATTTACGGGCCGATCTCTTTGCGATGGGCGTTGTTTTATTTGAGCTCTTAACGGGGGCATTGCCCTTTACAGGAAACAGCGACGAAGAACGTCAGCACAAGGCTAGGCGGGGAGAATTCCGGACAGCGCGAGACCTTATGCCCGAGATTCCCGAGGCGCTCGATGCCCTCCTGGCTCGGACGCTTGCGCCCGATCCCAACGAACGCCATCCCGATGCCCGATCGATGGCGAAAGCCCTTGCCGAATGTGGCATCGTTCAAGCCGACAGCGATGATGTGGCGGAACTGGTGCAAGAGGCCGTTAAATCACAGCCCCAGCCCGCCCGCAAGGTGATTGCCTTGTTGGCCGATGGACCTAGAGAAACGGGGGGTGAAGAACATAAAAACACGGAAAACCTCATTGGACGAGAATTGACCCGAACGGGATTTGCCGGGGACACGGCATCCTTTACCTTTAAGTTGACAGAAGAGTCCACACCTCAGACCCTTCCCCTGGATGCCGTGGCAAATGAGACGCCTTCCGGGCCATCCCAGACGGCGCCTTCGCCTGGACGCCGCTGGATGGGTCTTGGCATGGGACTCGGTTTCCTGGGAGTGAGTCTCTTGGGCTGGGCGGCATATACGCTATCGAGGCCCGGGCCCCCTCCTGAAAACCCTGTATTGCCCGCTCCCGCGCCACCTGTTTCTTCCTCGTCAACAAACGCCGAGGTGCCAAGCGCAAGCATTAAAGTCACGCCTCAGCCCCTGCCTATGCCAAGCGTATACACCAGCGAAAAGCCATTATCCAAAGCCGTTCCCCCATTGCCCAGCGCCAAGATTCCATTGACCGCGCCCTCGGCGAGTTCCGCAATTCCCGAGCCCAGCCCCGCCGTCCAGGCAGATTGTACGGGCACTATCAAGATCGCCTCAAAGGGAAGCTTTATGGTCAGCGGAGGACCGAGCGTTGTTCAAAGTCCGGGTGTATATGCCTGGCGCTGTGGAAGCTACAATTTAAGGGCGGTATCGCGGGCCGACCCAAGCGTGGTCAAGAATGCGGGCGTGGTGGTTCGGGCGGGGAGCACGGCGGTGGTGGATTTGCGTTAAGAGGGCCGGGCCGCCGTGAACTCCTCAACAAAGCGAGATGCCGGCCGCTGGACAAGCTCGTCCCAGGTGCCCATCTGCGTTATCCTGCCCGCTTCAAGGATCGCAATGCGGTGCCCCAGCATTTGAGCATCGGCCGCGCTATGCGTTACCACCACCGTGGGTAAATTGAGCCGCTTTAGATAAGCCGCCAGAAAATTCCGAACCTCGCCCCGGGTATGTATATCGAGCGCCGAGAGCGGTTCGTCGAGAAGCAAGGCCCGAGGTTCAACCGAAAGCGCCCGCGCCAAGGCAACCCGCTGTTTTTCTCCGCCCGATAGGGTGTGAATACGCCTGGGACCATAGCCTTCTAAATCCAGCTCCTTCAACAGGCTGTGAATGCGCTCGCGCCGCGCTGCCCGATCGAGTTTGTGGGGTGCGCATCCCAGCGCAAATGCAATGTTTTCTTCTACGCTCAGATGAGGAAAGAGGGCATACGATTGGGGCATATATGCCATACGGCGCCGCTCTGGGGGAATATGAAAATGCTTTTCGGTATCCAGCAGGATATCGCCGCCCAGGCGAACAAAGCCCGCCTGGACCGGGCGAAGCCCCAGCAACAGCAGAAGAAGCGTGGTCTTGCCCGCGCCGTTCGGTCCCGCGATGACCAGCGTTCCCGGGGCCGTGTCCAGTTCAAGATCGAGCCTAAACGAGCCTTTCGACGCTTGAAGCCGGGCTTGTAGAGATACGCTCCCGCTCATGATGCCGGCTCCTCGCGGGGATGGGATGGGCGCATGATCAGCCGGATTGCCGCGAGCAGGGCAAAGGCTAAAATCACAAGGATAATCGACAACCCTTGGGCAGCCCGGAGATCGGCCTCCAGCGCCGTGTAAATGGCCAAGGGAAGCGTCTGGGTCTTTCCGCTGAGATTGCCGGCAAACATCAGCGTCGCTCCAAACTCTCCCAACGATCGGGCCCAGCTCATGGCCGCGCCCGCGATCAGTCCCTGCACCGATAGGGGCAAGGCGACTCTAAAGAAAATACGCAGCGGAGATGCGCCAAAGGTGCGGGCCACTTCCAATAAACTCGGGTCAATGCGGCGAAAGGCGCTAAGCGCCGCCTGAATAAAAAAGGGCGCCGATACAAACACCTCGGCCATAATAACGGCACCCGTCGTAAAACTGATAGACCCATAAGCCGGATAAAGCCATCCAGCGAGCCAGCTTCGGCGCCCAAAGGCCAAGAGCAATGCGACTCCGGCCACCGCGGGGGGGATAACAATAGGCAATTGAATGAACGTTTCCACCAGGCGGGATAGACGGCCATGCGACATGGCGAGGGTCCAGGCCAGAGGTGTTCCCAGCAAAACAACAAAAGCCAAGCTGATGGACGTGGTGGTCAAGCTCAGGCGCATGGCGGGCCAAACCAAAGGATGGTGAAGACCTTCCCACAGCTCGGCGGGCGATATGGAAAAGAGCAGCGAAAGCAGCGGAAGAAGCAGAAAAGCGATCAGCAGCGATCCTATCAGGGCCGGAAGAATGGCCTCCGCTCGGTGCCGGAACTCTCCTTTCACGGTACAGGGGCTCCTTCAACGATAAAACCGGCTTGTTCAAGCGCTTTTTTGGCCTCGGGCGAGCGCACCCAGGCGATCCACGCGCGGGCAAGCGCGGGATGCTTGGCTTCTACCGTCATGGCTATGGGATAGGTGGCAAGAACATTGATTTCCGGGGGAATGCGAACCACCGTCACTTTATCTTGAGCATGTAGGGCATCGCTCTGGTACACCAGACCGGCCTGTGCTTCGCCGAGGCTGACTTTTGCGAGCACCTGGCGCACATTGGGTTCTCTAGAGACAACCTTGGCCTCGACCCTTGCCTTAAAATCGGCGCCCAAGCTTGGGCCTGCCCGCTCTAGGATCTGCTGGGCATAGCGTCCAATCGGCACTTCCGGCCCGCCCAGCACAATGCGATCGGCCTTGGGCAAATCGGCAAATTGGCGAATCAGCCCCGAAGCCTCCTTGGACACCACCCATACAGGTTCATTGCGGGCGAATACAACGGGTTCTTCGATTCGCTTGGCCTTTAGCAGTTCGTCCATATGCTGTTGATCGGCGGAGGCGAAGACATCGGCGTCCGCCCCATGCTCGAGCTGAGTGCGAAGCTCTTGGGTACCTCCATAATTAAAGGTCATTTCGACGCCGGGATGGGATTGTTTAAAGGACGCGCCGAGGCTGGTAAATACATCGCGCAGGGAAGTGGCGGCAAAGATCACCACACTCTTTTCATCTTGGCCGGGCGAGGGTTTGGACGCATTCGAACAAGCGCCCAGCATTCCCGCGGCGCCCAGGGCCAACAGACCGGAACACAAAGCAAAGAAGGCTTTGCGCCGAATCCCTTTGGGCGAAGGAGAATAAGCGCTCATCAAAGGGTCCCCGTGATTTGAGAATATACAAATCTAGAACGTCCTGCCCGAAGCTCGGCCGCAATGGCCCACGCTCCAGCGCATATCAGCGTTTTACGCGGGGTTCGCATGCAAAGCGGTCTTTAGTGCGATGACGTGTAGAATGTCCACACAAAAAAGAGGGCGCCTTGTCTTTTTTGTGCGGGGCTGCAATGGACTGCAATCGGCGGCGCGGAACCCGATTTGCGTAGGAAGACCATTGAGCCCGCGCCCCTGCCATGATATCGCTTCCCGCCGTGTCCCAATCGCCCAATACCCAGGTCGTCACCACCGCCCACGGCCCTGTCATCAGCGCTCCCCGCTTTCATCTGGACGTTATTTCAGGCCCCAATGCAGGCTTGAGCGCCGTCTCCGAAGACGGCCGCCTCACCATCGGCACCGCCGACGGCTGTTCGCTTCGCCTCAGCGATCCCACCGTCAGCCGCTTTCATGCCGAGCTCGAAGCAACCCCCCAAGGCATTGCCCTGCGCGATTTGGGCAGCACCAATGGCACGACCATCGGCTCCACCCTCGTCCGCGATGTTATTGTCCGGGGCGCTCTCGATATCGATGTCGGGCGCACCAAGCTGCGCCTTCAAATACGCGGGGAACGAAGTCAAATCCCCACCGAAAATCAAAGCACCCTATGCGCTATGCTCGGCGGTTCCGCCCCTATGCGCGCCGTTTTTCACGCCATCAAACGCGCCGCCCCCACCACCGCCCCCGTCTTGATTACCGGAGAAAGCGGTACAGGCAAGGAATTGGCCGCCCGGGCCGTCCACGAATGCAGTCCCCGCGCTTCCAAGCCCTTCGAGGTCGTGGACTGCGGCGGTTTACCTCCCACTTTAATCGAAGCGGAACTCTTTGGACATGAACGCGGCGCCTTCACCGGAGCAAGCTACGAACGCGAAGGCGCCTTTGAACGAGCGGAAGGTGGGACAATCTTCCTGGATGAATTGGGTGAACTGCCCTTGGAACTCCAGCCTAAATTGCTCAGGGTGCTTGGCGAGAGCGAAATTCGGCGGGTAGGAGGTAAAAAAACAAAGCGCGTGGATGTGCGGGTGGTGGCGGCGACCAACCGGGACTTGAGGCGCGAAGTCAATGCGGGCCGATTTAGAGCCGATTTATACTATCGCCTGGCGGTTATCCACGTTCGCATGCCCGCATTGCGCGATAGGCTCGACGATTTACCCCTTTTGGTCCGGGGATTGCTAGAAGGCATTTCCAAACAGCGCTCCATCGACGCGGTGATTGAGCCCGACATGGCCTTGCTAGAGCGGCTATCCAAACACGATTGGCCGGGGAATGTGCGAGAACTTCGAAATTATCTCGAACAGTTGCTTATCCTGCAGGTAGCTCCCGCTTTAAAAAGCGAAGCCGCTCCAGGATCAAATCCTGATTCTTCCGCACCCGGCTTTGAAGGATTGTTGGATTTACCGCTTCGCAGCGCCAAAAACGAGCTCATCGAGCGCTTTGAAAAACACTACATCCTCCGTCTCTTGGAGCAAAGCGACGGCAATGTGGCCGAAGCGGCCCGAAGAGCGGGCGTCGATCGGGTGACGCTGTTCCGTACGATTCGCCGCTATGGTCTTCGCGGCGATGAAAGGACTTCGTGAAAGGCATTCTTGCAACACTTCTGTTTGTGATGGGTGTGGGGATAACGGGTCTGGCCTGTCCAGATCAGACCTTGACCATCCGCATATCCGAAACGGGCATGGCCACGGTTCTTGCAGCCTGCCGGGGCTTTCAAAAACTCTGCAAAACACTGGACGATTGCAAGGAAGATCCCCTGAGTTGCGCCCTTCAGAATGGGCAATGTGTGTTGCGCAATCGCTGCCGCCTCGGCGATGACACCCATCCTGGATGGACCGCGCTGGGAAAAAAGGCGGCCCAGTTTTTCCTGGTCTCCATCGAGGGAGCCCGCATCGCCGATAAAACCCGTTGTTTTAGCTTTGATTCATCGGGTTGCATGGGAGATCGGGCATGTTTTGCCGATCTGCTCAACCGGCAGCTCGATGAGCTCTTAAAAAGCGGCATGTCCTTCGATGGTTTCAATGAACCCGGCGAAGTGCTGCTCGGTTTGGCCGTATTCGATGCCGAGGGAGAAAGCGAGCCTTCTTGCCATCCCGACAAATTAATTACCTGCGCGGGTCTCGCCCCTCCCCTGGGCGGAGGCGACTACGATATTACCTGCGCTTCTTGTCAAGACGGCTCTCATTTTTCTTTGGGCCGCGATAATGGCCCCTGCCCAATCGGTCAAGGCCAATGTTTTTTAAAGCGCTGCGACCAATGGCTTAGAGCGTCTAAATAGACATCGATTAACGGCATCCCGCGCTTGGACAGAAACGGTATTCCCGATTGGCATCGGCGATCAGCGCCGCGCTGACCACACCCCCCACCAGCGCCACGCCCGCGATAGGCCACACATACCAAGGAATTCCGCCGCTTTTGATATCGCAATTTTCCCCGAGCACACCGCACACCGACCTTCGGAAGGCCGCATCATCCGCCCCCGCTTGCACCTGCCCGCTCCGGATAAGCTGCGCCGTCGCCGCATCCAAGAGACTCAGCTTGATCGCCCCTGGACCACCCTTTTCCATCAGCACCACCTGCTCGGCCCTCGACCACAGCGCCATCGCCAGCATATCCTCCCGCGGACCCGGTGCATTTGCGGCCGGCGCTTCAAGCTGTTCCCGAAGCGTTTCCCGCCTCGCCGTCTCAAGCACAATCTTCAGCGCTCCTCCAGGTTGAAGCAGCGTCCGCTGCGTATGAGGCTCATAACGGAATCGGCGCAGCGTCACATAATGATCGCCCAGCCGCACCTCCACCGAAAGCGGCGTCTGGCCTTGGATTTTCTTGCCATCGATCCACACATCGGCTCCTTTCGGCTCGCTATCCACAAGCATTTTTCCCCGCAGCCTCGACACCACCTCCTGCCTTGCGGCCTCCTGAGCTTTTTCGGCCTCCTCGCGCCTCAATCCAAGCTGCACCGGCGCCTCATCCAACAGCGCCGCGGCCACAAAATGAGGCGAAGCATCGCCTGCCCGCTCGCTGAGCGTCAAACACGAACCGATTTGCAAATGCAGATCGCGAAGCAGCGCCAAATCGCCCACCTTTGAAAGCACCAAAACCGCATCGCCCAACGAACCCGCGCCTTCCTTCACACACGCATCCCACGACGCCTCGCTCTCCAACACAAGGGCTCGTTCGAGAGCCAGCCGAATCGAAGCAACCCGCGCATCATTGGCCGCCTGCTCGGGCGAACGCGAAGGCTGCGAAGGCGAAGGCTGAGGCCGGGCAAGCTCTTGGCGGACGGCCCGGCGCTGAGCCACAAGATCGCGGATTCGCTTGGAAAGCAGGGTATCCACGCCCGGCTCGGCATAAACAAAAACGGGCGAAGCCGCCGCAAGGGCCGAAGGCGCGAGCATCAGACCCACACAAAACGCGCCCAGCGAAGCGAAACAAGCCAAGACAGAGGAGCGAGACATCACTTGCCCAGCCTAGCGAAAAACGTGCCCCTTGTAACGATGGAGCATCTTCAAACCAAAAGCGTTGCGCGCGCGCCACGCCGTTGCGCGCGCGCCTCGGCCATGGAGCTGGGGCTGGCCGTGGACATTCAAAAAGCCTCGAAAAAAGCCTTAAACCCAAAGCTTGGCGGCTTGGCCCGGGACTTGCGAAACCCAAACGCGAAGGCCGCGGCAAAGACGCGGCATTCAACAAGCTGCAAACATGCTTTTTGGAGGCACTCATCATGAATAAACTTGCTTCTTCCTGCTCATTCGTATCCCTCGTTGTGGCATTTGGACTGATTGGCTGCGGCGGAGGTGGTGGAGAAGAGAGCATTGATTCGGCGACCCAAGCGCTCGCGACGGACGGCGTAGAAGCCGTCAACTCCAGCGATCAGGCGACGGATTCACTGACGGACGCGACCTTTGAAGCGGTTCCCTCGGCGGACGTGATGTTGGCGGCGGATTCTGTGGCTTCGGCGCCCGACGAGGCCGTAGACGGCAAATGCCGCACCCGGGCCAAAGACCCCAACGATCCCAGCAAAGTCATTATCACGCTCAACGAATGCAAGACCCGTTTTGGCCGTCACAGCGCAAGCGGCACCATTATCGTTCAATTTTCACAGGGAGCGGACGCCAACACCTTGCAAGCGGTCTTTACGAGCCAAGGATTAACGATTGACGGCAAACCCGCGACCCACTCGGCGACAGCGGACATCATGATTGACGGCATGACGCGGCACATTGAATGGAACGGCGGATTTGACACGGTAAGCGACAGCGGCGAAGCGATATCGCACACCAGCGCGCTAACGATTCATGTGGACAAGGCGACCAAGTGCCGGACACGCAATGGCACGGGCCAGACCACGGTAGGCGATCGTCAAATGAGCACGACGTTTACAGATTTTCAAGTATGCCGCAACGACATGGGCATTCGGATGTGCCCGACGGGGAGCGTGAGCCACACGCGCGGGGACAAGAGCATTTCGGTAGCGTTTGATGGAAGCAACGTTGCGGTGGTCACGACGCCGAAGGGCAACACCTTTGAGAAGAGCTTGCTCTGCGGCAACTGAGCTAGACAATGCGGGCGCCGGCTTCATCAGAGCGCGGTGAGACTCCATCAGGAGCCGGCGCCGATTCCGTCTTTGCGGGGTGAGCGTCCATCAAAGCGCGGTGAGCGTCCATCAGAGCGCGGCGCTGATTCCGTCCAAGCGGGGTGAGCGTCCATCAGAGCGCGGTGAGCGTCCATCAGAGCGAACTCCCATTTCCGCCCAGAACCCGCGCTTCTGCGGCCGCCCCGCCCGCTCCTTTCCCTCCGGCCAGTGCGGCCGCGCCCTCTCCAAGCGTAATCACCGTTGCTATCCCGATGATCAGCGTTTGGATACCGACTTTACCCGCGCTCCTATAGTCGCCGTCGGCAATGGACGCCAGCGTTTTTTCTGTTCCGCTGATCACTGTTCCCAGCGGCACGATGGGGTTTAGTTAGCCATTGAGGATCTCCTTTCAGGCCATGGTTTCTCAAACATCGAGGGATCGGAACAAGCATGATCAATTAGATATAACTGTTGTGCTTCAAGACCCTTAGCATCAATATGGGCCGCCGCAAAAATGTCTACAATGCCACGCAATATGAACTCCATCGCAACGCGGCACCCATTTGGAGCCTCAATGATAACGTCATAAGGAAGAAACAACGTGTATTCCACGTCCTTCTGCTTACGAAAAATACTAGGACCTCTTACCTCATTATCAGTCAGTTTCTTCTTTGCGCTGATGCGAATCATTAGTTCAAAGTCATCGCCATATTTCGTGACAAATTTTTTAGATGGCACAGCGCGTGCCGAGAGTTCAGCACTCATCCAGCGCTGCCATAAGTGAGAGAAAGGGAAACTTGTGCCAGGTTCAACATAGATCTGTGCAACGTGTATCTTCATGGTTTAAAGCTCTTCTGGTTCCCTGGAGGAACCGTTCCATTTTGCTCGAAATACGTTCGAACATGTGCATTTTCGGCCGCCTTGGCCTGAGCCGTTGTTGTTTCACCAAGTGATTGGACGACCTGTCCATTAACATTGTCTTTACCGAAAACCTCCTCCAGCTTTCTGATCTGTTGATGAAGCCTTGTTGGTAGTCCTGATGACTGAGTGACACGATTGCAGTCTGCCTTGCCGATCTTGTACAGACTGCCATTCACTTTGATTTCATAGATACCAAAGTTTGAGGTTGCAGAATTCCTATTGAGATTAGCTGACTCTTTCGCCGCCAGCTTCGCCCCCTGCGCCTCCCCCTTCGCAATCGCCGCCGCCCCGCTCGCTCCTTTCCCTCCGGCCAGCGCCGCCGCGCCCTCGCCCAGCGTAATCACCGTTGCTATCCCGATGATCAGCGTTTGGATACCGACTTTACCCGCGCTCCTATAGTCGCCGTCGGCAATCGACGCAAGCGTATTCTTCTACCTTGAAAGGGGTAGGGGATGTACTCATCTGCCAACTTCAATGAACAGGACGCCGGGGGACAGCACATCGTCCACTGCGACTTTAAGTGAAGCATATATGCTATCCAAACCCAGTTCACTCAATATCTCATTCTCCGAAGAGATTACCGCAATTCTTCGAGAGGGAGCTAAAATTCTGCCTGTGAACACTTGCACATAATCTGATGGAGCCGAATGCTCACCCCCTGATAGACATATAATGACATCTCCGTCAACATAACTTCGCGCTCGAATTGCGACACAGTTTTCTGTGCAGGAGGCAACCATATCAGGTAATAATGCCGGCACCCGAAGACCCTTGTTTTCAAAATCCCCGACAAAAACCACCGGATGGTCTAAAGCGACATGAATCTCATTCATTTTCTTGCCTCTTTCTGAGCTCCTGAAGCACTTCACCACCCTGCCTTGCCTTGCAATTGTTGCAATGAGGAAGAAACTCCTTTGGTTCACCGAGGGCTTGTGGAGGGTGATGATCAGCAATAGCATTACCGCTTTTCGTACCTGGATTTTTGGTTCCGCAGGTATGACAGCCATACTTTTCCATCAATGCATTCACTTGTCGCTGTTCAATCACAGTTGGACGACCTCGGTGGGCAGGAATCGATTCTACAGCATAGGGGCCGGGTTTCAGTGTTGTTGTTAGCTGCACCGCTCCTTCCTTCGCCCCCTGCGCCTCCCCCTTCGCAATCGCCGCCGCCCCGCCCGCTCCTTTCCCTCCGGCCAGCGCGGCCGCGCCCTCTCCAAGCGTAATCACCGTTGCTATCCCGATGATCAGCGTTTGGATACCGACTTTGCCCGCGCTCCTATAGTCTCCGTCGGCAATCGATGCAAGCGTTTTTTCTGTTCCGCTGATCACCGTTCCCAGCGGCACAATGGGATTTAGGATTCCCAGCACGCCCCATTCTTGATATCCCGCATAGGCGCCCGTCCAAAACTTATACATTCCATAAGCACCAAAGGTGCTCACATTCA
>CAZICM010000093.1:24109-24383 GCA_964537685.1 uncultured Polyangiaceae bacterium | reverse complement strand
CGGGAATGCTTGCCGGGTCGACCCAGTCAATCACATCTCCCACATAGCTTTGAACCGTTCGAAGGATTTTGTAGTTGCGATAGGGGCCGGCAATTCTAAATGGCCGGCAAAACGACTTTTGATCACAAAATGCCAAAAATAATGATCAGGGCCGTACGATTTTCTCCAGATCCCGTCCGTCGCGATGACCGCAGCATCCCGAGCTAATCGCGTTCATACCGGGGGTACCATCGAGATCGTCTATCGATTCTCTCGGCCATCCGATTCGCGATGC
>CAZICM010000093.1:0-24009 GCA_964537685.1 uncultured Polyangiaceae bacterium | reverse complement strand
GAGCTAATCGTGTCTAGTTCGGGGGTACCATCGAGATCGTCTATCGATTCTCTCGGCCATCCGATTCGCGATGCCCGCAGCATCCCGAGCTAATCGTGTCTAGTTCGGGGGTACCATCGAGATCGTCTATCGATTCTCTCGACCATCCAATTCGCGATGCCCGCAGCATCCCGAGCTAGTGGCCTAATGATTCGCTAGCACTTCCTCGATGCTCGCATAGCGGCTCGGACCCTGCGTCCCATAATGCAAAAGACTGTTGCGCCCAACGCTCATCCACGCTTCATCAAATCGCCCATCCTGCGATTGTATCCGTACCAGCTTGTCCCCTCCCATAAAACTCCAGTGCCGCCCATCCCGCGATATATGCTCTATCAGCGCTCCATAGCGTGTCTTGATATGCCATTGATCTTTTGGATTATCCCATGACTTGTCAATCACAAATTCTATCACTTGCCATAGATTGCCAGACGGTAGTACGCCTTGATCCACATAAAGCCCTGAATCATTCGGCAACCCAAAAACCATGCATTGGCGCATCTTGCCGGCTGCCTTCCCCAGTTCCCCGTTGTCCTGCGCTTCATGATGCAGGCGTACCATCGTGTTGCGCACCAAACCAAAGGCTTTTGTGTCGCTTCCTTCGTCCTTCGCTTTGCTGAACAACCATTCGCATAACTGATCCGCACCCGCAGAAAATCCAACCGTCAGCATCCCGCGCGCCGCGCGCTCATGCAGGATTCGGCCAAATTTGCCCCATTCGCCGCTGTACCGATGACCCAGCTCCTTGTAGCGCGTAAGCCCAAGCGATGATGAGCCTCCCCCCAAAATCACCACTTCCGATGTCTCTAGCCATTGCCAGAGCTTCTGTACGTCCGCCCCGTGCAAATCGCTCCGGTAGTAGAACGGAAACGATTCCAAGCCGTAGCGCTCGTAGAACTTAAAATACCACTCAAATGTGCTCCATTCGTACTGCTGGCGCTCAATCTCATCGCCGTTCCGAGGCGTCGCGCTCATCCCTAAAAAGAGAATGCGCTTGTTGTCGCGGCCTTGTAGCGCGCGCTGCACGATGTAGTGATCGTGAAGGAAATTCGAGCGGTTATGTGAGCTGTACACAAGGGCTGTTCCACGCATGGCGCGGCAGCCTAGTCGAATTTTTGAGTTTGTGAATCAGAAAATTGTTTTTCTTTTAAGGCTGCGTTTGTACGTCAAAACGCAGTCCAGATGCGCGCAGCCGTTCGACCAAAATCATCCCCATCGCGACCGCAGGTGTGAGTACCCCCGCCCGTTCAGGCAGTTTGTCCAGTGCCAAGCACAGCGCCGACTCCGATAACATTACGCTCGTCGATCCATAGCCAGGATCGCGCCGGTCGCTGACGACGCCCAGCATGCGCACCGCAGGCTCGCCTCCTTCGGATGCCGTCTCGCCCAATAGTCTCAACACAAAATATCCCGTCTCCCGTTCATGGGCCGACGGTCCTTCACCAGGCGCAGGAAGCTTCTGTTCCACCAGCTTGCGTAAAGGCGGCACCATCAATGCACCCATAAAGGCCGTCATTCCTCCCGTCATGGCGACCGCCCGAACGACGCCCTTGGGCGATACTGGAAAAGATTGTACCTCCCGATAACGAAAACCCCTGCCCCAGGTGTAGTCAAGCAAGGCATGGCTCCTGCGTACCACCCGGGTATTGACCGGCCCCATCAGCGAAGGCCCAATCAGCACATTCATATCGCGATCATAGGCGAGCGTGCGCATATCGCGGCTGTCCCGCGTGTCTTCCAGCGGCGGAGGCACAGGGTCGAGCGCATAGGGATTGGCGACCAATTTGCCTATCTTTGAATCGCGCCCGATTTCTTCAACAAGCTGAATCATCGAAGCCGCGGTGCCCCCCGACATGCCGCCCTTCAACTCGCCGAGGTATCCCGTGATGCGCGCGGCGGGTTTTTGGTATTGGCGGAGCAGCCGCTCTTGAAGCATCAGCACCCCCAAGTCCGAGGGGATCGAGTCGAATCCACAGGTGTGAACGATGCGCGCGCCCGTCTTTTGCGCCTCGTCGTGATGCGCGTCGATCATGCGGCGCATCCACTGCACTTCCCCGGTGAGATCGCAATAATGCGTTCCTTGCTTTGCGCAGGCCGCAACGAGTCCGCTGCCGTATTTGGCATAGGGGCCTACCGTCGTGCAGACGACCTTTGCCTGCTCCGCAAGCGTTTGAAGCGATGCGGCATCGTCTGCGTTGCCCGTCACTATCGACAGCTCAGCCAGCGCATGCCCGGAAAGCTCGCCCGCAATGCGTTCTAACTTATCTTTTGAACGGCCGCCCAAAGCCAGCCGAATCTTCGGCGCATCGCGATGATGCGCAAGCACTTGAGCAACCAGGCGCCCCGTGTAACCGGTGGCGCCCCATAACACGATATCAAAAGGCCGATCGCCGTGGCTGGTCATGAGGGTGCGGGACAGTAGTGCCAAACCAAATCCCGCGAAAGCAAAAAAGATCCGCGCCTTGGGATATAGGCAAAGTCCGGCGAATAGGTTTACGCACTTGTTTCGGTGGGCTGTGCAAAACGATTGACCTTCGCGCAAGCCCGTGTAGCATGCCCCACCCATGTCGGTCTATCGGCCATCATCACATAAACGCCGTTCTCACGCGGAACCGGGAGGGCTGGAGTCCGCCGAGTTCCTTCATCATGAAGTACGCAGGCTTCGCCAAGAGCTTGTTTCCTATCTTCACCGCACCCATCTCGAGCTTATGCCGGAGGTGACGATAAAATGCGCGCAAAGCCTTGTCGATCAGACCTTGCTGGTGCTGTTCGCGGAGGCGCGGGGACTGCTTGCGCCGGGCAGTTTGGAGCAGGCGTGCAACACGCGCGACGGTGAAGGGGCAGCGTATTGGGCAGTGCTTTCGCTGTTCAACAAGCTGATTCTAACAGGCGCGCCGGTACCTGTTGAACCGAGGCTTTCGGAGCTTCGCATTCCGAACGAAGTGTGCCTTGCGCTGCTTCGGCTTGCTGCATTTGACTACCGGAAAGAAGTATCGGTGGAGATGCTTGGGCATTTGCTAGAGCAGTCCAACGCGGATTTGGAAGAGCTGCTCGCGAGGCTGTCGGGGCATTTGGGGATGGAGCCCGGCCCGAAAAAGAAGAGGAGGCGCGAGGGCGGTTTTCATTGTCCTCCCCGGCTGACGGGATTTTTGGTGCGCGAGAGTCTGGGGCGGGCATTTTTAGAGCTATGGGCGGAGACGCAGGAGATTGAGCATCAGGCGCGGCGGCTGCGCAAGTATCAGGATAAGCTGCTCACGCTTCGGGTGCTGGATCCGGCGTGCGGGTCGGGCGCCTTTTTGATGGGGTCTCTAGAGGCGATAGCGCGCGAGCAGAAGCGGGTAAGGCTATCGCTGACCGAGCTGGGCGAGGCGGAGGCGCCTGCGAGCGATCCGACGGAACATCTCTTTGGGCTGGACACGGCCGAGGATACCGTCACGCTATGCCGGCTTTCGCTATGGCTAAAGATGGCGGAGAGGCGCATCTTACCGAGCCGCCTGGATCGCAATATCCGGAGGGGCAATAGCATTATCAGCGATACAGAGCTCGATTCCAGCGCGGTGGACTGGGCGTCGGATCCTATTTTTTCGCAGGGATTTGATATTGTTCTCAGCAATCCGCCCTTTGTGCGGCAAGATATAGCGCCTGCCTATAAAGAGCATTGGAGCAAGCATTTCAAGAGCTATGACAGCAACGCCGAGCTTTTTGTTTACTATATGGAGCGCGGGCTATCGGTGCTCAAGCCTGGAGGGCGCCTGGCGTTTATGGTGCCTGGCAAATGGTTTAGGGCGGGCTTTGCCGAGGGCCTTCGCGATTTGATTGGGCGGGAATGCACGGTGGACACCCTAATTGATTTTGGCAATGCGCCTATCTTTCCCGAGGCGGAGACATCGCCTTCGATGATTATCCTGCGCAAGCAGAAGCCGGCCTTGGAGCATAAGATACGGGTAAGCGTCGTACCGCGGGAGCAGACGGCGCGGGAATCGGTGGCGCACCACATAGAAAACCAGGGATTTGTATTGCCACAAGCCAAGCTATCGGCATCGGGATGGCTGCTGGACCGGCCGGATGCGCTTTCCCTGATGGAGAGGATTGAACAGAACGCGGTGCCGCTGAGCAAATTCATTGTGCAAAAAGCGCATCAAGGTATGAAATCCGGCCCGCCTGAAGCCTTTTTGGTAGACAGCCTCACGCGCGAGCGGCTGGTTCAGCAGGATCCATCCTCGGCCGAACTATTTAAAAGATACCTGCGCCCGCAGGATATCCTGCGCTGGTCGCCGAGCTGGGGAGGCTATTGGATGATTATGCTGCGGTCGAGCGGGGATGCCGTGTGGCCGTGGTCGGACGTGAGGCACGAGCGGGCGGCGGAGTTTTTATTTGCGAAGGCTTATCCGGCCCTTCATGCCCATTTACAGCTTAGGGAAAAGGAGCTGCGGGAGCGGGCCGAGCAGGGAAAGTTTTATTGGGAACTGCGCCCGGGAATACCTTTGGATCTGTTGAGCCAGCCTAAGATTCTATGGAAAGAGACAACCTATCTATCTGATTTCTGTATGGATGCCTCGGGCTATTGTATAAGCGATTCAGTTTTTTTCCTGCCCGCCGGCGATCCGTGGATACTCGCTTGCATGAATTCGCCTGCGATATGGTCTTGGCTATGGCGGCATGCGCTTCATGGGCGCGATGATTCCTTAAAATTAAAGTCGGTTGCGATGGAGAGTTTGCCCATTGCAAAGCCTATTGATGATGTGATGCGGGCGCAGGTGGCGCACATGGTCGCTAAACTAAGCGATCCATCACTTCGGCTCGATCGTAGCGACTTGATGATGCTGGAGCGCAGGACTGCGGGGCTTATCCATCAAGCTTATGGTTTAACACCCGACGACGAAGCACTGCTATGGGAAACGGCACCGCCGAGAATGCCGCTCTTGGATTGGAGCGGAGGGGGCGGCGCCGGAGTGAGGGCGCCTTATGGGCCGTAAGAATCTGCATATCTTGGGCATAGCGCTGGGGATAGCTCTCCAGGGCTGTGTATTTTTGCCTTTTGCCGTTCCGCCGGTGCAGCTTCAGGGCGGAGGGGGAGGCCGTTTAATCCGGCCGGCTCCGGCAGCACCCGCCGTTGGCGTGGGTATGCTGCGCGTCGGCCTGCATCCTATGCAGCTTTATGTTCAAAAAAAGCCCCGCTGGTGGGATGTGGGAACGGGATATGTGCTCGATTACAATGAAAATTATATGCTCCATGGCGGCTATCTGGATGGAGCTATCTTTTTCGTCCGCGACAAAAATGGCCGTTTAGGTATTCATGCCCAGCCTCGGATTATGGTGGATGACGATGGCCATGGCGGCGGAGGATTAGCGCTTCAATTCACGGGGGAGATTCATGGCTTTACCAAAGGAGACTTTCAGAGCTCCGGTTCCGATGGGTTTATTTATGGAAGCGCATATGGAGAAGGGGGAATTGGATTTTTTATGGAAGCCTCGGGAGCGGTGGTCAATAGCATCTCGACCACATCGTTTGGCCTGGGATTACAGGTGAGAATTCCCGCGGCGGGCGGTATTATGTGGGCCGTGCTCAAATAGGAAGACGAGGGTAAGTGAATGACAAGAACGGGTAGAATACAGGGCTTTGGGCTGTCGTTCTCGCTGGCGGCGTTTTCAGTTGTCTTTTCGGGTATTTGGGGCTGCGGTGGCGAGGCCCAAACCACGACGGGAGGCCAAGGCGGGAGCGGCAATGGAAGCGGTGGCAGCGGAGGCGGTACAGGGGGTATGATGCCCTGTGTTTCCTCGGTCGAGGTCTGCGATGGCAAAGATAACGATTGCGATGGCCAGACCGATGAGGATTTAGGCACAACGACCTGCGGCGTGGGGGCGTGTCAATCGACCGTTCCTGCTTGCACCGATGGCTCTCCTACACCCTGCCAACCTTTGCCTCCGGGTTCAGAGACCTGCGGAGATGGCTTTGATAACAACTGCGACGGCGCCGTGGATGAAGTATGCCCCTGCCAAAACGGCGCGATGCAGGATTGCTATACCGGGCCGGCCAATACCTTGGGAACGGGCGCCTGCAAGAGCGGAAAACAGAGCTGTGTCAATAATGTGTGGGGAGCATGTCAAGGCGAAGTTGTTCCTTCGACCGAGGACTGCGATGGGCTGGACAACAACTGCGACGGTCAGACCGACGAGGGCAATCCAGGCGGAGGCGGAGTCTGTGCAACGGGATTGCCCGGGGTGTGCTCGGCCGGAACTTCGCAATGTCAAGGGGGCAAGCTGACATGCAGCGCCACCACCCAGCCTTCCGTCGAAAAATGCGATGGACTGGATAACAACTGCGACGGCCAGAGCGATGAAGCCAATCCAGGCGGAGGCATGGCGTGCAGCACGGGTCAGATGGGCGTATGCAACGCTGGAACAACCCAGTGCATCAATTCGGCCCTTTCGTGCCTTCCCAACACCAGCGCGATGCCGGAAACCTGCGACGGGCAGGACAATGATTGCGATGGGATGAGCGACGAGGGCAATCCTGAAGGAGGCATGGCATGCAATACCGGCCTCTCGGGGGTTTGTATGGCAGGCACTTCATCGTGTCAAAATGGCCAATTGCTCTGCGCGCCCAATACCCCGGCCTCCAATGAAGTATGCGATGGATTGGACAACAACTGCAATGGCCAAACGGACGAGGGCAATCCAGGCGGTAGCATGGCATGCAATACGGGCTTGTCCGGCGTATGTTCGGCGGGCACCACCAATTGCCAAAATGGAACACTCGCCTGTGTTCAGAATATGCAAGCGATTCCCGAAGATTGCAATGATATGCTCGATAATGACTGCAACGGCGTCGTGAATAACGGCTGTTCGCAGTGCAATCCCAATGTGCTGATTTTGAGCGACGGTATTCAAGGGCCGAATCAAGCGGTGGCCAATGCGCTAAGCGCGGCTGGCTTGGTTCCAACGCTTCAGCTTGGAGGCGTGGTGAACTACGCGGGAGCTCCTTCGGCCCAGAATTTCGGCGCGGTGCTATTGATTGTGGGCGAGGATTATGCGACGGATATGAGCCTTGGGGGCCAGCAATCGATTGTCGATGCATGGAATGCGGGCAAAACAGGCGTCGTGTTCACCGAATGGGCGGCGTATAAAGCCTTTGATGGACAATGGACGACGCTTGGGCAGCTTGAAGTGGTGGATAGAAGCGGCCTACAAGCCTACACAACGGAAAACCAGACCTTTGGCATGCAGGTGAATCATCCTGTATGGGCTGGATTGCCGGCGACATTCACGACCCAGGTGGGCGCGGCGCCCAAGGCGTTTAACGTGGGGAATGTGATCAATGGCGGGACCTTGATAGCGACGGTAAGCCATCCTTCATGCGGATGCTCGGCACCTGGTGTGACGGTGAAGGAAGGGGCGAGCCGAACGGTTCAGATTGCGCATTCCGCGACGTGGAACGGGGGGAATGGCTGGGTAGCCGATGCCAATCTGTTGAAGATGATGGTGAATAGCGCGCTGTGGACGACGAAGTGTCCGTGAGGGAAGGATTCTACCGATACTGATTCATCAGCCGGTCCAGCGCCGCGCTCCCTGGGCATAGATCTTCATAGGGAAGCTTATACAGCGGCGTATCTACCGTCTTCGCTTCTTCATGCATCTCGACGCCCTTATCGCTGATATACAAAAGCCCGACGGGCACCTCGCCCGAAGCCTGCCGCTCTTGTAAATACGAAATCGCCGCGCTCCGGTTGGTCGGATCGTAATCGGCCGCCACTTTTCTAAAGCGGACCACGCTTCCATCGTGAAAGGTGACGTTCGTCGCTTCGCCCGGAGGCAGCGTCGCCGTAATTTCTTCCGCGCGGGGCACGAAATCGGCCTGAACCACAGGCAATTGATGTTTGTGCGTGTACGAGTAGCTTTTTGTCGAGCCTTCGTGATCGTTAAAGGTGACACAGGGCGATATCACATCCACCAGCGCAAGACCCTTGTGCTTGATACCCGCCTTCAACAGCGGCACCAGTTGCTCTTTATCGCCCGAGAAGCTTCTCGCCACAAAGGTCGCCCCAATCGATAACGCCAATACGGCAGGATCGATAGGCGGCTGTGTATTGGGCTCGCCCTTCTTGGACTTTGAGCCAATATCCGACGATGCCGAAAATTGACCCTTCGTCAAACCATATACTCCATTGTTTTCAATTACATAGAGCATATTTACATTGCGCCGGATCGCATGGCACATCTGCCCTAGGCCAATCGACAGCGAATCACCGTCGCCGCTGACGCCGATGCATACCAGTTCCTTGTTCGCAGCCGCCGCTCCAGATACGATCGCCGGCATACGCCCATGCGCCGAGTTAAATCCATGCGCGCCCGATAAAAAATACGTCGGTGTCTTCGAGGAACAGCCTATACCCGATACCTTGGCCACCATATGAGGCGGCATCTCCAGCTCATAAAAGGCCCGGACAATCGCCGCTGTTACGGAATCATGGCCACAGCCCGCGCACAAGGTCGACATCGAACCTTCATAGTCGCGCACCGTTAGGCCAAGTTTATTCGGCTTTAAGGATGGATGCCTCGCTACCGGTTTTTTAATATAGCTCATCGCTTATTCCCGTCCTTGCGTGCCATCATCACGCTTCAGCGCTTCGGTTATGCCCGTCACGACTTGGCTCGCCTGAAGCGGAAATCCGCCATAGGCCAATATCGAACGAAGCTTCTCCTTCGGTATCGCCGTCTCCAGTGTGATGAGCGACCTAAGCTGTGCATCCCGGTTCTGCTCAATCACAAAGACCGGGTCGTGCCCATGCATAAAGTCTTCGATTTCATCGCCAAAAGGAAAGCCGCGTACCCTGCAATAATCGCCGCTCATCCCCTGCCCTTCAAGGATATCCAACGCCTCGCGCACCGCTAAATCGCAGCCGCCCAGCGTGACAACGCCAAACTTCGCATCCTTGCGCCGCTCGATAATCGCTTCGGGTACGAAGTTCCGCGCCGCTTTGTGCTTGCGCAGAAGCCGATCCATCACTTCTTGGTATTCGGCCGGCTGCTCGGTATAGCCGCCCAGCTTGTTATGCCCAGAGCCGCGCGTAAAGAACGCTCCCTTTGGATTGACACCCGGCAGCGTGCGCGCCGCTACGCCAAGCTCGTCCTCGGGCGAATACCGGTGATATTTCGGCATAGCGTCCAAATCTTCGCTTGTAAGCACATGGCCGCGCATGGGCCGGTGATTGTCGTCCCACTTTAGCCTGGGAATTACCCAGTCGTTCATGCCGATGTCCAAATCGGTCAGCAGAAAAACCGGTGTCTGGAAGCGTTCGGCCAAATCAAAGGATTTAACCGCAAAATCAAAGCATTCGCCCGGATTCGCGGGGAAGAGCAAGATATGCTTGGTATCCCCGTGCGAGGCATAGGCGCATAGCAAGATATCGCCCTGCTGCGTGCGCGTCGGCATACCTGTCGAAGGTCCGACCCGCTGCACATCCACAAGCACCGCCGGTATCTCCGCATAATAAGCCATGCCGATCAGCTCGTTCATCAGCGATATGCCAGGCCCCGATGTGGACGTAAATGCCCGCGCTCCAGCCCAGCCCGCGCCGATTACCATGCCCACGGCGGCAAGCTCGTCTTCCGCTTGCAAAATACAGTATTTGCGCTTGCCCGTCTCTTTATCGATCCGGTATTTTTCGCAGAAGCTCTTAAAGGCATCCAATACGCTGGTCGACGGCGTAATCGGATACCAGCCGGCCACCGTCGCACCCGCATACAGGCATCCCAGCGCCGTCGCCGTATTGCCATCGATCAGGATCGCGTCTTTTGTAGCGTCCATCGGCGCAAGGTGAATCGGCAGCGGATGCTCGCCAAAATGCTGCCTCGCATAGTCATAGCCAAGCTGAATCGCCTTCCGGTTCGATTCCATCAGCGCGGGCTTTTTGCTGAACTTTTCTCTGAGCATTCCGCTGACAACATCCATATCGATATTGAGCAGCGCGGCCAGCGTGCCCACATAAGCGATATTCTTCATCAGCGTCCGTTCGCGCGATTCCGCAAAGGCATCCACGCATATCTTCGCATAAGGAACGCCCAAAAACGTCACATCCGGCCTCATCAGCGCCTTATCCAGCGGCCAGGTCGAATCATACAAAACCCATCCGCCCGAACGCACTTCCGCGATATCCCGCGCAAAGGTTTCGGCGTTCATCGCCACCATCAAATCGTATTCGCTGGTGCGCGCCGTGTGGCCCTTGGCATTCACCCGGATTTCATACCACGTAGGCAAACCCTGAATATTCGAGGGAAATAAATTCTTCCCCGAGACAGGAATACCCATCCTAAAAATAGCCTGCATCAGCAAGCCATTGGCGCTGGCCGAACCCGTTCCATTTACATTCGCGAGCTTAAACGCAAAATCGTTTACCCGCGAAACACTCATTTGCTGCTGCATGCTTTCCCTCCTGCATAGGGGATAACCAGCTCAAACTTCTGCATATCCCACGCCGCCGTCGGGCAGCGCTCCGCGCACAGACCACAGTGCACGCATAAATCCTCGTCTTTGATCATAAGCCTCTGCGTATATTTCAGCGGCCCGGAAGCATATAAATCCTGCTTCTTGTTCTCGGCCGGCGCGCTGAGCCGCTTCCGCAGCTCGTCCTCTTCGCCGTCCCGGGAAATCGTCAAGCACAACACTGGACAGATATCTACACAGGCATCGCATTCAATGCAGAGCCTATCCGTAAATACCGTCTGCACATCGCAGTTTAAACAGCGCTCGACTTCACGCGCCGTCTGCTCCGCCGAAAAACCCATCTCCACTTCTAAATTTAGCTTCGAAAAGCGCTCCATCAGATCGGCATGCTTCATCTTCTGGCGCTTGCTCGGATTGTAGTCGTTGGAGTAGGCCCACTGATGAATGCCCATCTTGGTACTCAATAAATTCATCCCATGAGGCGGCCTGTCCGTGAGCGGAATTCCCTGGCAATACTGATGAATTGAAATCGCCGCCTGATGCCCATGCTCCACGGCCCAAATAATATTTTCCGGACCCCAAGCCGCATCACCGCCAAAGAACACGCCCGGCCTCGTGCATTGAAAGGTCGTCCGATCGACCACCGGCATGTCCCACTTATCAAATTCAATCCCAATATCGCGTTCGATCCAAGGGAAGGCGCCCTCTTGACCAATGGCCAAAATTACATCGTCCGCCGGGAAAAAGACCATCTCGAGGACTTTTGATTTCTGCTGGCCCTTGTCGTCCTTGTACCACTCGAGCTTCTCAAACATCATCCCCCGAAGCTCGCCGTTCTCGATCACAAAGCTGTGCGGCGCGTGATTCACCACAATCTCAACCAGCTCTTCTTCGGCGTCCTCCAGCTCCCACGGAGACGCTTTAAAATAAGGCCGGGGCCGCCGCGCCATCACCTTCACATCGTCGCCGCCGAGCCTCTTCGCCGTGCGGCAGCAGTCCATCGCGGTATTGCCAACGCCGATGATCAGCACCCTTTTTCCGATGCTCGTCGTATGCCCAAAGGCCACCGATTCGAGCCATTCGATGCCGATATGCACGCGCTTGGAATCGTAACGGCCCGGGACCTCGAGATTTTTCCCCTTGGGGGCTCCGCTTCCGACGAACACCGCATCAAAGCCCTGGCCAAGCAGCTCTTTCAAGCTTGTGATGGGCGTGTTGTAATGAATATTCACGCCCATCCCCAGAATCATGTTGATTTCGTCATCGAGCACATTTTCAGGAAGCCTGAAGGCCGGAATATTCGTGCGCATCAGACCGCCGGCAGCGCCTAATTTCTCGAAGATCGTCACATCGTAGCCCAGGGGCGCCAAATCGTTGGCGACGGTGAGCGAAGCCGGCCCAGCGCCGATACAGGCGATTTTCTTGCCGTTTTTCTCGGCGGGAGGCTTGGGCAAACGATCTGAAACATCATCGCGCAGATCGGCGGCGACTCTTTTTAGGCGGCAGATCGCGACTGGCGTTTCCTCGACGCGGCCCCTGCGGCAAGCCGGTTCGCATGGCCTATCGCAGGTGCGTCCGAGAATGCCCGGGAACACATTGGACTCGCGGTTCAACAGGTACGCGTCGGAATAGCGTCCCTGAGCGATGAGCCGAATGTATTCGGGCACATTGGTATGAGCCGGACAGGCCCACTGACAATCGACAACTTTGTGATAGTGTCGGGGGTTTTGTACGTCGGTCGGTTTCACGGAGTGTTCTCGTGTTTTGAGAGGGCGCGCACTCTAGTTGAAGCCCCTCACGCAAGGCGAGTTTTTTTTGAGGGTCAGAATCAAGTTTTTGTGACGATGGGGAAGGTTTTAGCTAGATCCGAGACCTGGACGCCCCTTTATCCTCCGCCGCGCAATCCATAACGATCCATCAGTTTATGCAGATATTGTCTGGACACACCCATGGCTTCTGCGGCGCGTGTTACATTCCCGGTGTGTTCCGACAGCCGCTTAGCGATATATCGCTTTTCAAAGTCTTCCAGCACCTTTTCCCTTGCCTCGCCCAGCTTCAGCCCCGAAAAACTGGACGGCTCCGACGAAGGCGGCGATGATGCCTGTGAAACCCGCCCGGCGGACGCCGGCGGAAGCGCTTCTTCCCCGAATAAAACCAAGCGAGCCACCATATTCCTGAGCTCTCTTACATTCCCCGGCCAATGATGCGAACATAAAAGCTCAATCGCATTCGCCGGAAAATCCTGGAGCGAGCGGGGCGGCGTGTGAAGCGATAGAAAGCGATCGACCAAGAGAGGAATATCATCTTTGCGCTCCCGCAAAGGAGGTATATGAATCTCCGCCACGGCCAGCCTAAAATATAAATCTTGCCGGAATTGATTTTGAGCGATGCGGGTCTGTAAATCTCTATGCGTGGCCGCGATGATGCGGGCGCTAAAGCTTCTGGGCTGAGTTCCGCCCAAGCGCCGGAATTCCCTGGATTCAATCGCCCTTAAGAGCTTGGGCTGAAGATCGATAGGCAGCTCGCCCAGTTCATCGATAAATAAAGTCCCTTCATTCGCCTGCTCCAAGACACCTGCTCTGGCGGATGTGGCGCCCGTAAAGGCATTTTTTTCGTGACCGAAGAGCTCGTCTTCCACCAGATTGGGCGCGACGGCACCGCAATCAAAGACCACAAAACGCCCTTCTTTATAGGGGCTACTATCGTGGATGGCCTTGGCCAGCACTTCCTTCCCCGTGCCCGACTCTCCCAAAAGCAGCACGGTTTCCGAGGTATGAGCCACTTTTTCAAGCTTCGCGAAGACGGCCCTCATGGCGAGCGAAGCACCGATAGCTGCTCCAAAGCGGGCAAATGGTGAAAGGGGTATCAGCGTCGTGCGGCCCGAATCGGCGAGCTTGAGCACCGAACTGCCCAGCTCCACCGCGGCGTTCAAGGGAAGAATCGCCTCTATAATAGGGATTTTGTTAATATAGGTTCCATTTTTACTATTGAGATCGCGGAGGATGACGCCGCGCTCGGTCAGGCGAAGTTCGCAATGACGCCTGGAGATGCGGGGATCTTTGATGGAGATATCGCAATCGAGATGAGAGCCGACGACGATGGGCTCGATACCGAGTTTGGCCTCGGCGAGGACGTCGCCGGCAGCCCTCGAAACAACAACTCTGACAGCGGGAACAGGAATGGAATCGGCGCGGGCTTCACCGAGAGTAAGCGTATCGGTCAAGGAAAAAGTCATGGCGGAGAGGGAGGTTCCGGCCAAACGGGAAGGATGTCAAGTGCATTGACGAGAACCTCACACTCAAGGAAGGAAGGCGCGCAGTCCTACCTAGGTACCTACTCTATATTAGCGGAATCGTTCATCACCCAGGTCCTTTCATCAGCCTCCACATCAAAGCCGTTTGCCGTGTAAAATGTCGATTGCGAGCCACCACAAGCCTCCGCTCCATTCAACACCCAAGGACAATGATCTTGAATGTACGCCTCAGCTTTCTGAATCTGTCCCAGTCCATCCCAAGCATCCCTTATATGATGCACACATACAGCACCACCTTCAGACCATTCGGCCTCCAAGGTCCACCCCGCCTGGGGTTCCGAAGCATCGAGACCAAAAGCATCCCATGAATTCACCAGCGTTCCGTTCTCGGTGTGAGGCTGACCATCACCGCAGTAATCCGCCCGGAGCATGCGCGTGCACGCTTGATGCAAATGACGCCGGGAATAAGTATGCGTTTCCCCCGCTTCATTGACTTCGCTGACGGTTTCCCAAGGATAATATCCTGTCAGCTCCACGCACTTCGACAGCACAAAACCTTCGCACGCCAGGGTAAACATTGCGGGATCATCGATAAAATCCCCGCCTGTCGCCGTTCCTTCGCTCATATCCCAGCGCCCGGACAGCGCGATCGCCCGAAGAGGTTGCCCACTCCCATCTTCGCCGCAAACAGACACCCATTGATTTCCCTTGGCATAGCTTACGGTATGCCACGAAAACTCGCCGCCCGCGTCTTCATCCACCGCATCGATGCGAAGTTCAAGCGGTTGTCCATTGGCCCGTTCGGCCGTGAGCAGCGCGCCCTCGAGCATGTTCCCGCAGAGTTCCTGCCCGTTTGCATTCGATCCGCACAAGACCGAACCATTGAGCTTTACGCCATTGAGCTTTACACCATTGAGCTTTACGCCATTGAGCTTTACACCATTGAGCTTTACACCATTCAACTTCACCCCATTGAGTTTCACGCCGTTTTCTGTCACTCGGGCAATATTTGACTCAGCTTCTCCCCCAAGCGACTCCACCCCAAGCCAATCTGCCTCGGTGGATTGCGCGGCCATATCTCCACAACCGGCCAACAGCAGCGCCGACAGACTTAGCATCAAAGGTGCGATTGTATTCGGTTTCATCTCAGGGCCTCCGGGCATTGGCTAATGCAGAAGCCGGGCCAACCCTAAAAGGCGGGCACCTGTACATCACGGCAGGCTTGATATTACGAATCTATTGCCGTCCGGCCCTGCACCGTCGCCTTCGAAAAGACAGGTGTCATCCACCGGGCGACAGGCAAGCGTTTACACGCAACCTCTGTGCGCTGCCGTGCGCTGCAACATCAATTTCGCACAAGGTCCGCACACACCCTCAAGCCGCCGTTTGGATCGCTGACATTGGGGTCGGCTAAATTGCGATTCATGCTTAACGCCGATGCTCTATCGAAAAAATAGCCTCCGCCCCGAAGTGTATGGGTATTGCCGGGAAGCGACGAGCGCACCCATTCAAATACATTGCCTGCGATATCATCAAGCCCAAAGGGGCTTCTCGATAAGGGTCTTGAGCCCACTTCATCGGGCCCCATCCCGAGTATCTTGCCATCTTTTGATTGATAGGATTCTTGAAAATTGGCTTCCTGGCCATCCAGCGTATCGCCCTGCGGATAGAGTCTTCTATCCGCGCCCCGCGCTGCGCGTTCCCATTCTTTTTCGGTACATAGCCGTGCGCCGGGCAGCCTTCCCGAAGAAGCCAGCCATTGGGTATACCGTTCTGCCTCGACCGCGCTGATACCCATCACAGGAAAAGAGCCCCAATGCTGCTCGGCCCGTTCTTTCCGGCCGTCAAAACGAATGAGTTCGCCCGCCTGGGCTTTATAAAGCTTTTGATTCACTGAAAACGATAGTTCCCATTTATCTTCTTTGTTGCGGGACAGCCCCACAAAACCGCGCATACCGGCCTGCATTCCCCGCTCTTCCCAGCGTTTTTGCTCCTGCTCGGGAAGCGCCTCGAGATATTCGATCCATTCGCTGTAGGTGGTTTCGTGCTTGGCAATCAAGAATCCAGGCGTCTCCGCGATATGCTCGGGAAGCGTCGCCAAAAATGTGCGCCGGAACCGATCGTCCGCTGTATTCATCGATGCCGCGCCAAAATAAAAGCGCCCCTCGGGGATATAAACAAATCCTTCGGGAATGCTTTGAGGCATAGGCAATTCGATCTTTAAATCGATCTCTTCCGCCCGCGCAACGGTTATGGGATAAAGAACGGTTCCAAAGCCTTTGTTTTGGATGATAAGCCGGTAAGATCCCGCGCCAAGCCGCAGATCTGAAAACTCTTTTGTACTGTCGATACCGGCGCTTTCTACGGTCCAGCCTCCGCCTTTGCTCCGGACAAATCGCTCAACGCTTACCCGGGCTCCATCGGGGATAACCCGCAAATGCAAATGGCCTTCCTTCGATAATTTAGCCCGGTATTCACCTGTCTCGTCATAGAGCTCTAAACGCTCCATCCAAGGCAGGGGGCTCTGCTCGGTTTCCTCTGAAAATATAACCCGCTGCCCATAGGCATCCGCAAGCGCTTTCTTGACATCTGCCCTTGCTGAGTCTTTTAGAAATGCAGCCTCGAGCTTTTGAATCGCATCGGCATATCCCCGATCGACGGCCTGCGCCATGCTCCTCACTTCTTCCCAGCGCGCTTCCCCAAGCCATAGATCCCGGTAAAATATATCGATAGCCGCTTGCCTTGCCTGCGTAAATGCCTCCTTTTGGCGCTGGGTTTCCAATAGACCCTGCTTCGCTTCCTGCATACGGGTATCAATTTCGGCGGCCAGCGTTTGCCTGGCCTTATCCTGCTCCGCCCGGGCTTTAAGCTCAAAACCACTATAAACCAATAGAAGCGCAGCGGGAATACCTACAAGAAGCCCTGTCTTCAGCACCGTGAACCATTGCTCGGCCTTACGCGATGCATCGAAAAACGCCTGCTCCACATCGGACAGCGAATTTCTATCGACGTGGGCCGCCTCGGCCAGCCTATGCTTTCGCCACAATAGCTCGCGCGCCCGGTTGGCATTTCCATCCTTTAGCAGCCTATCCCATTCCATAGCTTCTTTGCGTATATTTTCGCGCACAGCCCGGCTCTTGACCCTATCGGCCAGCCAGCCTTGAAGCGTTTCCCATTCTTTGATCAATACATCGTGCGCCAATTGATATTCGGTTCCGCCGCCCGAGGTAAGCGCAACCAAAAGCCTTGCATTTTCGAGTATGGTCAGCACTTCCAGCGCATGCGGGTCTTTCCACAATAGATCGTTCCGCGAACAGCGGGCCCGGGTGCCCTCCGGCGTTACGAGCGATGTGATCATACGCCGGGCGCTCTGTTTGGCTTCATCGGGCAAGCCCAGCCAGACTTGGTCGGCATGGCGGGCCAGCGCGCCTCCCACGCCGCCTATGGCATCCAGGGCTTGTTTGGTAATAATCGTCGCTCCCGGCGATAATGCATCCCATAGCTCGGAAAGGGCAAACTGAAGCAGGGGAAGGCCGCATTCAGATTTTTCGGTGTATTTAATAAGCGATTCAATCAATTCCTCGGATTCAAACTCTACGCCCCGGCTCCGGGCTGGGCCGACAATGGTTTCGCGGAGCTGAGCCGATGTCATCTTTCCGGGGAAAAACAAGGCTCTGGGCAATACGCGCCCTATCTGCATAAAGCCCGCAATCTTTCCTAAAAAATCGGCCCTTACCGTAGCCAGCATACGGGCCTCGGGTATCTGTTCCAAGAGCTTGGCGATAAAATCCTCGGCCTGTTTGGCCTGGGCTGAATCGCTGATGGTAACCAGTTCCTCCAACTGATCGATAAATAAAACGAGTCCCCTGTCTTCACCCAATCGATGGTGGATATCCCGCAATGCCTGCTCGGGATTGCTGGCAAGCTTAAATTGAAGCCGGAGCACATCGAGCTTTAGCGCGGATGCCAGGGCATGAATAACGTTTTGCATTGGATCTTTGCCGGGTGTTACGGAGACGGTCAGCCAGCTATTTTTCTGCTCCAAATGGTCGGCCAGTTTGGGCAGTACGCCGGCCTTGCACAGCGACGATTTTCCAACGCCTGAATCACCGGCGACAATAATCAGCTTATGCCGGAGAAGCCTTTCGATAATAGCCATGATATCGGCATCGCGCCCAAAGAATAGGCTTTCATGTGCGGCGTCAAAAGGAAGCAGGCCCCGGTAGGGATTGCCTGGAAGGCGCATGGATAGACGGCTTTTGGTATCGCCGTGCTGGTCGTCCCGCCGCCTTCTCAAGTCTTTTAAGGCGTTTTCCAATTCTGTTCCGGATGCATAGCGGGCTTCCGGATCGCGCTCCAGGCAGCGGTGCACAATCGAAGCGAATTCTGCATCGATCCCCGCAACGGCTCTTTCCAGGCGGGGAATATCGTTATGGAGTACTGCATAGCGCAGTTCGTGAGGCTTCGCACCTGAATGAGGCGGCTGGCCGGTGCATAGCTCATAGAGAACAACGCCGAGCGAATAGATATCCGATCTGGGTGTTGCTTTCCTGCCCATCCAGCGCTCGGGCGCCATATAGAAAGGCGTTCCCCGAAGGCGTGTCTCCGGAAACTCGCTTGCGGATGAAGGAACGCGGACTGGCCCCGCAGACGCCGGTTCCGAACCTGAAATCAGCGTTCGGTGCATATCCGCACCGCCTCTGCCCAAGGCAGGCGATATCAAGAGGTTTGGCGTGGTTAGGGTTTTATCGGGCGCGGGAAGCGTGGCGGCCATTCGGTCCACTGGAATATAAGGAGGCTCATCCAGATGCGCGGGCTGGCCTGGATGTTCGGATTTCCACACGGGATCGATAATCTTTGCGATACCGAAGTCGAGAAGCTTTGCTTTTCCATGCTTATCGATAATGGCATTGGCCGGCTTGATATCGCGGTGCAGCACGTTTTGGGTATGAACTGCGCCCAAACCGCGCGCTAAATCGATACCAAGTTTCAGGGCTTCCTGCCAGTCGATGGGCTTGATCAGTTGTTTAAGATTATTGCCGTCAATATACTCGAAATCGATAAAAGGTTTACCATCCACCTTTCCCATGCGGTGCACGGCGACCACATTGGGATGGGAAAGCCTCGCCAAAGCCCTGGCTTCTTGGCGGAACATTTGAAGCATTTCATCATCCGGCTCGACTTCGCGTATAAACTTGAGAGCGACCTTGCGCTCCAGCGAGGTGTCGTGGGCCAAATACACATCCCCCATCGCTCCTTCACCTTCGCCGAGCTGTTTGATGATTTCATACTCGTCGAATTTCTGAGGCGGCTTCCATTCGGTTTGCATATCGGCACCTCTGTGCGGTGAGAACATCCTTACGCCATTGCGGCGCGCTTGTCGATGATATTGTTCAAATTCTGTTCCATGGGCAAAATAGAAAAAAGAGGATTGTATATGTACGATCTGGGGTTTGTCATGCCTTCGCGATCCAGGCGACACCTATTTGTCTCAAAGAATGGGATACAAGCCCGCTCCATGAGCAATTCAACGCGATGGAATTCGATTGGGCAAGGGTTGTTGTGGGCATGGGGTTCGGCACTGCTGTGGGGTTGCATGAATGCGCCGTCTCCGGCAAGCGAAAGCGAAACGCTTGGACAGCGAGCGGATGCAGTGAGCCGAACCGGTTTTGTGGTGGCCGAAATTCAAGCTTATAATGCGCCGCTCGACCAGGCTTCCCGGAATGAAAAATACACCTTAATGAAAGCCTCTCCGTTCGCCTTCTACCGGGGCAGCAATCATCTATTTTGGAAGGATTGGGCTCAATCCACGGAATTAAATACCTATGGCGGCACGGCGGATACCCGCACATGGCTGGGCGGCGATATGCATACCAACAATACGGGTTCTTTCGATGATGACGAAGGCGATATTGTCTTTGGGATCAACGATTGGGATGAATCGGTGATTGCGGATTATCAGCTTGATATTTGGCGCATGGCCGTGAGTCTTTTGCTGATTGCGCGGCAAAACGGGGGATTTTCGGCAAGCGACGAGAACAGCATTCTCGATGCCTTCTCGGAGAGCTATTTGGATTCGATGGATGCCGATGCGGGGAACGGCGGCGAGCTTTCAAGAAAGTTTTGGTTTGGCAATAGCTATGGATGGCTGGATGACTTTTTGCTGGATGTGGAGCAGAACAAGAGCCGGGAGCAAATGCTGGCTACCTGGACCGAAGTGATTGGGGGCGTGAGACGTTTCCGGGCCATCAGCGATTTGGAGAGCGTAAGCGAGGCGCTCAAAGCGGAGATTGCATCGAAGATTCAGGGAGAATATGTAGCAACCCTGAGTGGCGGAGGGACATCGCTTCCGGCTTCCTATGTTGAGGTGAAGGATGTGGCCAAACGGGTGCACGCAGGCACGGGTTCCATAGGCCAGCCTCGTTATTATGTGCTTATTGAGGGCAATTCCGGAGACGAGGACGACGATCGGATCCTCGATGTAAAAGCGCAAGGGCTGCCGAGTGCCTGGGCCTATATATCTTCCGCGGCGCTTTCGCTGACCAACGATGCATGTGGGAGCAATATGGCATTAAGGACGGTTCTTGCCCAGAAGGCGCAGGGCTATCGGGTGGACGATCATTTGGGTTGGCTTACGCTTTCGGATGGGAGGGTCTATAGCGTAAGGGAGCGCTCGCCCTGGAAAGAGAGTTTCCCGGTGGAGGATTTAAATTCGCTGACCCGTTTCACAAATATGGCGGAGCAATGGGGAATCTTGCTAGCAACGCATCATGCGCGGGCGGATAAGGATTGGAATGCCGCCGTGCTGGGACATTCGGTGGATTCGGCGATTAAGGCCAGAACCAATGGATCTCATTCGGGATTTCGTGCAAAGGTGCGTTCGATCGCACTGGGTTATGCCACTCAGGTGCAACAAGATTATCAGAGTTTTGCCATCAGCTTTTAGCCGATAAATTTCATGGGCAGAAGCGCGGCCGTGCATGCTTCGGGAGCGTTCACAGAAGAGGAGCTGGATGCGTGCTGTCCTCCCGCGCGGCAGAAGGCGGGTCCGAAGAAGTCGGCATGCATGCAAAAGACTGCATGCAAGTGAAATTCTCCCCGGCCCTAATTCTTTAACGGCCCCACCAGACCCAATTTACAGCCGATCTGCTGAATCGATTCAAGCACGCCGCTCGCCGTACACTCCCGGAACATATTGCCCGCCGAATCTTGCGCAATATTCCCCGTCTGACCCGCATCGCAGTTGTTGCCCGCTTTTATCCTGCAGGAATCCGTGCCTCCCACCGAACAACAAGCGCAAGCCGTCTTTGCCTTATCCTTGCACTCCTGGGTAATGTTTAGAGTATTATAATCTCCCTCGGCCAGCGTCAGCGTTCCAAAGGGGTCGAATATAATATCCACCTGAATAGGCTCGAGATAATCAGGCGATAGAGCCAGCCAATGCCCCTGATCGAACTTTGCCGGATCGGAATTATCCGGGGCTGATGTTGGCCCCAGGGCAACGCCTTCAACGGCCGCACAGTAATTCCCACCTGTAATCGGCCCATATCCCTCGACAAAGCGGCCATCGCCCAAATCGACATGAAGCGCGATATTATCATCGGTATAAGCGCCTGTGACGGCCACATGCTGACCATTCCACAAAAAGCCGCCCGAAAGCCCGCCCGCAGTCGAGGCATCCTTCGCAAGGAACAATTTACCCTCGACTGTTAGGCCCGCGCTGGGCCCCTCGGTAATATCCAATTGAAATTGATTAAAGGTACAGCCATCGACATCAATGCTCTGGATTTGAGCTTCGGATGCGGCCGGATCGGGCTGGGAATCGCCCGAATCTTCTCCGCAGGCGGCCGTGGCAGCACAAAGACAAAATACACCAAAAGCCTTCAAATTAGCGTTCATTTGAGCATCTCTCCCGCTGGGGTTCTGAGCCAACTACGCAGAGAACCCGAAGGCGGATCGGGAGCATGTGTTTTTTTTGTGTATCCATTCAGATCCACATCTTCCCCTCTTCAGTCCCAAACGCTCCTCATCAGATCCACCTCCATCCCCCTCTCTCTATTCAATCCACGCCATTCTCCATAGACACGGCCGCATTCCCCGCAGGCACACCCCTTGCCCTATCGCTCGCCACACACGCTTAGCCCCACAGGAGATGCTCCCCATGACCTCCATTCATTGCTGTATCATTCAATCCAAACAACAATTGGATGATGCTCTCAAGCTTCGATTTCAAGTCTTTGGCGAAGAACTGGGCCTGCTCCCGGATTCTACGCCCATCCCCAGGGAATTCGATGCCTTGGATACCCTCGATACCACGCTTCACTTTCTCGCCTATGCCGATGATCTGCCCGTAGGCACCGTGCGCCTGCTTCTGCCCAACCCCGAAATCGCCCAGCGCATGGGAACCCGCTTCGGCTTCTACCTCGAACATCATTTCGATCTCAGTTCCCTGGACCAAAGCTGTCTCTCCCCCGCCGAATTGACCCGCTTCTGTATCCTAAAACCTTTTCGCCATTCCCCCGTGCTTCAATCGCTGTACCAATATATGCGCCTGGAAAGCCTACGCCGGGGAATTAGCCATTGGATCGCATCCGCCAATACCGAAACCGATTCGATGGAGGATGCGCTGATTATCGGCGCCGTGGCCAAGGAACTGGGTTTGGGCTCGGATGTGCCTGGAATTGTCCGAAAACAATCGGGCTCCTTTCCCACCGAACCTTCCCGGCCTTTCTATTCGCCCCAGGAAAGACGAAAGGCCCAAGAAGGAAGGCTATTGGAATTGGCCCTGCCCAGACCCGTTCAAACCTTTGCCCGCTTGGGTGCCCGTTTTATGAACGAGCCCATGTTCGATGCCCGCTTCCGCTCTTGTTCCCTGCCCTTGGTGGCGTGTGTAAACCAAACCCAAACCGGGGCGATCCCCATTGCAGCCTAAACCCGAAAGGAACCAACCCGATGAATCTTGAATCCCTTTGTACATCCGCGTCGCGATGGATAGAGCGTGTGCAGACCGCTCCCCAGCTTCAAGCCTTGCTTACGGGCACGGCATCCCGGGAGTCGTACGCGGTTTTTTTAATTCAGACCTATCATTATGTTCGATGGACCAAACCATGGCTGGCCCTGGCCTCGGAGCGGCTAAAGACGGCGCATCCCGAATTGGCATCGATCTTTGCGCAAAAGGCTGGGGAAGAAGACGGTCATGAGCAATGGGTCTTGGAGGATTTGCGCGCTCTGGGGTATTCGCCGGATGTGGTAAACGAAGTTGCACCGAGTCCCGCGGTGATGGCCTATGTACATTGGAATCAGGCGGTGGTAAACTCGGATGAGCCTGCCGGTTTTTTGGGGACGGCCTATGTATTGGAAGCTTTATCGGAGCGCCTTTCGGGTCAAGCGGCGGAGGCATTGGAAGGGCGGGCTGGGTTTAAGGGGGCGGTGCGGTTTTTAAAGGGCCATGGCGAAGCGGATGCGGAGCATGCGCCGGCTTTGTTGAGATGGATGGCGGGGATTGAGCCGGGGCCGACGCAAACATCGATCGAGCGCTCGGCGAAGGTCGTGCAGGCATTGTACACTGATTTTTTCGGCCCTTTTCGAGGGTCCAGCACCCCTGCCACCTCAACCTGTTAAGGTATTGAAGGGTCCAGCACCCCTGCCACCTCAATCTGTTAAGGTATTAAAGGGTCCAGCACCCTCCTCTTCCTAAACCCATTGAGCTGTCGAAGGGTCTTCGCGCCCCTCGCGCGCCTCATCCCATTGACCATCGAAGCGGCTTTGAGCCCCCACATCCTCAGTCTGTTGACCTATCGAGGGGTCTTTATGCCTCCACAGGCTCAGTCTGTTGACCTATCGAGGGGTCTTTATGCCTCCACGATCCTGAACCCCTTGACTTATCGAAGCGGCTTTGAGCCCCCATCCCCTCAACCGGTTGACTTATCGAGGGGACTTTATGCCTCCACGATCCTGAACCCCTTGACCTATCGAAGCGGCTTTGAGCCCCCACATCCTCAATGCGTTGACCGATCGAGGGGTCCTCATGCCTCCACGATCCTGAACCCCTTGACCTGTCGAAGCGGCTTTGAGCCCCCACCGTCTCAATGCGTTGGCCTAAGCCAGCCTCATCGACCCCCCACCATGTCAACCGGTTGAGCTGGGGCAGCCTCGGCGACCCTCAAAGGCGCCAATTGCAGCCCTGACCGTGAGGAAACATAGCCTTTCCCCGCGATTAGAGTTCATTGAGATGGCAACGGAGCGGCGGGATACAGATTTCTCCCCGGCATATTGG
>CAZICM010000092.1:0-27013 GCA_964537685.1 uncultured Polyangiaceae bacterium | reverse complement strand
TCTATCCCTACTACTGCAATCCTCATGCGCTGGGCGGAATGAAGGGCGCCGTATTCGTTGTGCCCTGAGCCGCTGCCCCCGCTGCCCGGCGAACGGATCCACCGCGTTCGCCTGCTGAACTCCTCCCCCAAATCCAATCGATGATAGTAATGTCCGCCTCATGACGGTTCCCGGTCGGGATCGCTGGCAAACGCCGGATGAAGTCTTTGAGGCGCTGAGGCATTTGGGATGGTTTTCACAAGCCTTCCCCGTACCGCCATTTGCGTTTGCTTCTGCGCCCCCGCGCGGAGGCGGTCCTGTTTCTCCCCAGCCCTTTGAGCGAACCGCTCCTCTGCAGAGCCGAACTGCCGAGGCCGTCGCGCGTTTTATTCAGGTGAGCGGCGGCCGCTGCCTGATGGCGAAGGCGCTGATGGCGGGCGATGCCAAAACGCCTATCGACTCCGTGGTGACGGTGCTGTCCGGCGGGACGTTTGTGGTGGCGCTGGGGGCCGATTCCATTGCGCCGGACGTGCTGCCAAAGCTGTCCGAACTCGTTCAGGCCGTGAGGGATCTGGGTGGGCGGGTCTTGGTTTATTACATCGATGAGCCTGCGTTTGAGCCCCCTGAACGCGTTGAGCTTTTGTCTTTGCGGGCTTCGATTGAGCCTTTTGTCCGCGAGGCTTTGCGTTCCCACGCGGAGATGTGCGCGCTTGGTTTTGGCAGCGACGACGAAGCGCGCGTGCTGCCCGTGCTGGCCCGCTTTTCCGATGGGCGCCGCATTGCGATTGAAGAGGCGCTGTACAACGCCGTCACGACATCGCGGCGCACATTGCTCTTCGGCGATTTTGGATGCGGAAAATCGATGCAGCTTTTGCGCGCAGCTTCCGCGATGGCCAATGAGTATCTGCGCGATCACACGCAAAGCCCTTGTCCTCTGCTGCTTCCGCTGCGCGGGATGCGTGCCGATATGCCCGAGCTGCTCCGCGAACACGTTCCTGGGCTCAGCATGGAAGCCTTTTGGCTGGCTGCCGAGCTTGGAATGATTGTGACCATTCTGGATGGGCTCGACGAAAGCGCGACCTCGTTCTCTGAAGCGCTGCTGATGCTGGGGCGCCTTTCGGAAAGCACCTTTGCCAAGGTTGTCGTGTCGACCAGCACCGCCCCCATTACAAGCGAAGGGATGCTCGCCCAGCTCATCCGGGGAGCCAATCTCGAGTCCGTCCTATTTCTCAGCGGTCTCGGCGAAGAGCATGCCAAGGAAATGATTCTGCGCAGCACGGCTTCAAAGGCTGCTGCAGACGCCTTGCACGCGGAGCTTGAGCGCATCGATTCGCTGGAAAACCTCGCGAAAAAGCCCGCGCTCTTGGATTTGCTCGTTCACCGGAGAGATTATTTCCGGGCGGCCGGCCCTTCATGCCCTGCCGCGCAAATGTACGGTTTCGCCGCGCGCGACTGGCTTTCGATCGAGCGGCTCGCGTTTCTCACATCGGGACTTCCGGCCATGATCAGCGCGCCGGCTTCCGTGCCGCCGAGCGGTGCTCCGCCGAGCGGGACACCATCGAGCGCAACGCCGTCTATTCCTCCGCGAAGCAATCCGCTCGATCGCCGTCTCCTCGCCGCCCGTATGCTGGCCCGAAAGCTATTTCAGTCGGGCAAGGCTGCCATCAGCACCGAGGATTTAACCCTTGCGCTCACAACGCCCGGCAATTCCGAACCTGTTCAGAAAGCTGTCGAGCAATTGCGCCGATCGGCCTTTGTTGTTCAGTGTGAAGCGCCAAATCAGCTTCGATTCGCGCACACGTCCTTCCTCGAATATTTTCTGGTTGTCGACATCTCGGCCCGCTTTGACGAGGGCCAAGCGGATGCGATCGACCTGCCCAAACTGCCGCTTCGGGTTGTGGCGCTCCTGTGTGGAATGGAGGGTTGGGCGAAGCGAAAAAAGAAGGTGCGCGACATTCTGTTTCAGCCCTACAAAAAGCAGATCAGCGAAAACGCATTGCTGATTCTGTACGGAGGAATCGCGTCAAAATTTCAGGGCGAGCGGCTTGGAAAGCTGTGCGGTGAGGAAATTCCCTGCGGTGCGAAGCTTGCCGGCGCCGATTTGGAAGGGCAGAGCTTGCCGTGGATTTCATTGCCAGAAGCGGATCTCGCTGGAGCGAATCTTCGGGGGGCCGATCTCACTTGCGCCGATCTGCGCAGCGTTCGCTTTGATCACGCCATGCTCGATCATTCGGTGCTCGACGGCGCCGATTTGGAATGGGCTTCCTTTGGCTACGCCGAGATGTACGCGGCTTCGATGGTCAGCGCGAATCTGGCCAATGTGAATTGGAGCGGCGCGCACGACGAAGCGGCTGTCCGCATTGGAGCCCGCGTGGGCGGGCATGCGCTGTGGACGCCTGGAATCGATGCGGGCCGCGACACGCGATCGCGGCGCGAGATCGAACTCGGCCCTCATATGGGTCAAGCGCTTGCGATTTCACCCAATGGCAAGACATTGGCGATAGCGCGCGGGTTTACGGTTGCGACGATCGACGCAGCCCAAGGGCATGTCGTTACTGTCTTTGAGCATGGATCGAGCTGCGTGCTGGCCGCTGCATTTTCGCCGGACGGCATGCTGCTTGTATCTGCGTCCAAAGATGGCGCGATCCGCGTGTGGGATGTGCATACGGGCATGATGCTCCGCATGTTTGAAACGGAAGCGGTTTGGGTGATGGCGCTCGCGTTTGCGCCCGATGGCTCGACCATGCTTTCCGGTTCGGACAACGGGCCGCTGCGGATGTGGGATGTGCGGCGCGGGTATTTGCTGAATAGCGTGGACGTGCACATCTCCTGGTTTTTTTCTGTGGCGTTCTCGCCCGACGGTACTGTCTTTGCGGCTGCGCTTTCCAACGGCACGCTCCGCATTTGGGATACCCAGAAGCTCACCGTACTTCATTCGCTCGAAGGCATTCTGGGCCCCTACATGTGCTTGTCGTTCTCACCCGACGGCAAAGAGCTCGTGCTCACTTCGGAAGACGATTCGATTCGCGTTATCAGGCTTGAAGAGCCAATTCAGACACGGACACTGCGCGCCATTCCGATGTCGGATGCTGAAGCGGGCGTGGACGAGCCCGAGGAGCTTCTGGGACGCGCCTTTATTGAGTTGGGCGGCCCGGCGATGGCCGTTGCTTATGCGCCTTCCGGCGGATGGCTTGCATCGGTTGCGGGCGACGGTTCGGTCGTTGTGTGGAATGCGAAAAACGGGCGCATAGAAAGCATTATTCCGTCGCTTGAAAGCGCGTGTGCCGTCCTGTTTTCACCGGATGGCAGGGAACTATTTTTCACCCGCATTGATGGCTCGGTGCATGTTGCGAATCCCAAAACGGGAACGGTGCTCCGAAGCTTCAAGAGTCCCGTTACAACGGTAGACGGCGCGGTATTTTCGCCTGCGGGCGACACCTTGGCTTCCTCGGCGGCCGGCGGCGATATTCGGGTGTGGGACGCGCGGCGCGGAGATCTTCTCCACACGCTGCCCGGCCCCGCCGCGATGGGGATGTCGCTCGCATTTTCCCTCGACGGCGACACCCTGGCTGTCGCGATGATCGATGGCAGCCTCAATATTTGGGATGCCCGCCAAGGCGTGTTGCGCAAGACCCTGAGAACCGAGGGACATCTGGCCTCGGCGCTTTCCTTTTCGCCGATCGACGATCAGCTCGTTTCGGGGGGCGGTGACGGCGCGCTGATCTTCTGGGATATTCACAGCGGCGATGTATTGCATCGAATTGACCCGACCGGCAGCCGTATTGCAACCGTTGCATTTTCGCCCGACGGCGATTTTCTTGCGGCAGCCGGAGAGAGCGGACCCATTTATTTATTGCAGCCTGAATCGGGCGAATTAATTTCCGTATTGGAAGGCCACACGGAAGCCGTTCATTCCGTTGTATTCCTTCCCGATAGCAGCACATTGGCGTCAGCGTCCTCCGATGGCACGATACGCATTTGGGACGTATGGAGCGGCAATCCGGTGCGCGTGGTGGAAGGGCGCACGGGCCAAGTGCATTCGCTTGCGTTTTCGCCCGAAGGCGGAAGGCTTGCCGCGGCTTCCGCCGATGGCATTACGCGCATTTGGGATGCGGATGGAAGCGAGCTTCTCTGCGCGCTGGAAGGGCATGCGGCGAGCGTGTCTTCCGTCGCGTTCTCGATGGACGGCGATATGCTCGTCACGGCTTCTGCGGATGGAACCGTTCGGATATGGCGAGCCGCCGATGGTTTATGTTTATGTATTTTGCTGGCCGCGGCTTCCGGCTGGGCCGCGATGGTTGCGAACACGCCATTCTTTATTGCTGGCGGAAACTATTCAAAACTGGTGCGTTTTACGTCTGGCCAGAGTTCGACGCCGGCGAGCCTTTGGGCGCCCTTGTTTGAGCGGCCCGATTTGGTGGCCAAGGCATTATGGGGAGATATCCCCGTCCCCGAAAGCATGGGGCTGGGAAATATCGCTTCGTGTGAAGCTGCGCTCCTCGAGGCGCGAGCCCGTTTGGATGTGATTCGCACGCGGCGCGAAGGCGGTGCAGCATCCAGTTTAATCTCTAAAATATCCAATCCATTTGCAATCGCGGGCGGCTCTGAAATCACAGCCCGATCGGAATCGCAAAGGCAACCCGCGATCATACGCCGGGCATTCACATGGATTCACATTTCCGATCTTCATTTTGGCGTCGGCGCGCACCGTGATAAGCATCGTTTTGATCAGCACGCCGTTACGGATGCTATTGTACGGGATATAAAAGAATCGAATTTTGGCCCGCCAGATTTTATTTTTGTGGCAGGTGATATTGCGTGGAATGGCCAGCCGGGCGAATACGAGCAGGCGGGCAGATGGCTAAAGAGCTTATTGGAAGCGGCCAATTGCCCGCCCGAACGCCTTCGGATCGTTCCCGGCAATCATGATGTGGACCGGGCGAAGGCGAGCACCAAGCCTGTGGCGCGCGCGCACAGCGAAATTCGCGTGGCGCCTGAGGAGCTCGACAATGAGCTTGAGAACGAGGCACTTCGGGAGATTTTGTTCGCGAAGCTTGGAGGCTATGCGGAATTCCTCAATTCTCTTGGGCCTCATCATCCGGTGCCGGGGCCCAATGGCATCGATTGGTGGGAATGTTTAGAGCCTATCAACGGCGTACGCGGCAAGCTTCGGATAGCGGGATTATCGACGGTATGGATCAGCGATGGATCGGATGGCCGCCTGCACAAAGGGCAAGCCGTTCCATTCATTCGGAATATGATTTTAGGCGAACGGCAAATGCGCCGGGCGTTTGGGGAGGGAGCCGAGGGAGAATTACTATTAATTGTGACACATCATCCATTGGATTGGATAAACCGGGATGCGGTGGATGAATTTTTCAAGGTACTTGGGAGGCGTTCGTACATTCATTTATGCGGACACATTCACGATGCCTCGATGGGGGCGACGGCGCGGCGATTTTTGGTACAAGGCAATGTTGTTCGTTATTTTGCCGGGGCGGCGCACGGCGAGGCATTGGAGTCGAGAAAGCACGGATATGGCTGGGGCGGGCTTCGGTTCAATCCGCTGGGGATGCAATGGGAAGTGGGGTTTGCGCCGCGGATTTACGATGAAGAGCGTCGGATTATGCGTCCGGACGTGGCTCGCTACACATTGAATGAAGAGGGATTTGTATGGGATGCGGCGCGGCTTCCTTGGCGTGCGCCATATTCGCAGGAGATTCAGGCTCCGGCGCGCCAATCCTATAGTGAAGTTGTGGCGGATGTGAATGCGACGCCCCGCCGGTAGAACCCACCTCATCAAGCTGCTGCGCACCCCGCGGCGTTGGTCGGCCTTCCTCACCGTACAATGTACGGCTCGGTCGGCCTTCCTAGCCTCGGGGTTGCTCGCTGCGCTTGCTGAGGTGGGTTCTGTGGCTTTTGCTTTCGGAATGCATTTATTGAGATGAGATGAGATGAGATGAGATGAGTTTTGGAGTTGATAATCAGCGGTATGGGCCTCCACGCCGCTCTCCGCGTAGCCGATGTTCCAATACGATCATTGCGCGCATAAATTCTTTTAATTTTGGAACGGGTGCAATGGGAAGCGGTATATCCAATTCAAAGCGTTTTTTAGAAGCTCGTACTTGACGGCCATCCGCACTCAGAGCCCCAACAATTTCCCGGACCGCCGGGATAAGCGGCGAGAGGGTTTTGCTTTCGTTTGAGTCAAAGCCTTTGCCCGCCGATTCCTCGGCCCTGAGCGTTATGCGAAATAATGAAGGTTGTCCTTCTTCATTAAATTGCGTTTCCATGTGGAATTTTGCGCCTTCAAATTGAGCCCCCGCTATCGATAATGATCCAGGTATTACGCGGCTATTGAGTTCACGGGCAAAAGCCCGCAATTCATCGGCCTTGTCCGCTATGGACGGCGGGGGCGGAATATTTCCTTCCGCCAATTGAACGGCTTTCGCCAATGCTTCCAATAGCCCGAGGAATTTCATAAGGAAATCACTGTCGAAAATAGGCCCCCGCATTCCTACCAATGCGTGTATATCGTCCATTTCGATCGAATCAAAAACCAATAATGCCGTGCGTAATTCTTCTGTAAAGGCCGGACGGCACTGAGGCAGGTGCCGGCCTTCAATACGATAGTGCCCAACCCGATCTTCCGCGGAACCAAACAACTGTCGTGCCAAACCTTCCGGATGTAATGAAAGCGCGAGTCCCCAGGAAGGCCATCGGAGTTCTCCGAGAATACGACTGGATTGTTCAGCGGATGAATCGATCCAGGCTGACAACTCAGACCCATGTACGCTGCCCGATATCTTTAATTCGTCGGGATCGAGCGAAAATCCAGCTCGCGCGGCGCACTCTTCCCAAATTTTTTGCCAGCGCGCCGAGCCCACGGTGCGCCGGGGAGCCGGTGTGCTTTGAGGTGCCGAATAGGCCCCGATAACGATCGGCACGCTCCTTCCCGGGCCGCTTAAAATCCCCGCAAGCTGTATGCGGATTTCCAAAAACCATGTGACCATGATCGAACCGGCATCGAAGCCTGGGGAGACGTTTTTGGGAATGCGAAGCCGGAAGCCTATCTCTTTGCCCTCATCGCTCGAGCCGGCTTTCAGGCATAGGGTCGTGCGGTGGGCTTCGTAAATAAATTCCTCCGGGAAACGAAGGGTTTCCTTGCCAACGAGAGATACGTCGACGCCTTCAACGCGCCGGTCGCGCACATTGCCCAGCGCCAGCGCCCCCGTGATTTCTTCCCCTGGGCTGAAATAGCGGTCGTCAAGCACAAATTCAATAAAAGGTTCTATGGTTTTTTCTTTAGATACGATCAGAGGAAATCGGGCAGGGCGGGCAATCGGCTGCGGCGTAATGTTTAAATCCATGCGCTCATTTGCGTCGAGCCACCATGGAATGGATACTTCAGCACCAATACTGTATTGGATTTCGGAAAGATATCCCGTGTAGCTGAACGGAATGTCCTCGGGAAGCGTATAGACCGCTTCGAATGTGTGTTTTCCCTCTTCGAGCGTAATGTCTTCAGCAATGCGTATTTTATGCGATAAAATTGATCTGTAATTTGATCGTGCCTGTTCGGCATCCCGGACTCTTTCCCTGCCCTGGATGTCGACATCAATAAAATCGATGGGTGTGCGGGATGTGGCCTCGAGATGGACGCCTATGCGCAATGGGCTGCCAGGTTGCGCAGAGGAGGGAAGTTTTAGGTCGACATAGGGGCGGCTTCTCATCGGACAAGCGGTGCGGGAACCGCAAGCTCAACAGGGCCGCTGGGGGCGCCGGTTTCGAACACCGAACCGCGCCGATCCGCAATGCCTAGGCGGAGAAAACCGTCGGCGCGGACCAGTGCAAAAGAGGCTCGGGCAATAGGCGTTACGCCGTGCTCTCCGAGCACGAACACGCTGAGGTTATCCGTGTTGTCGGGCGGGAGTTTTGGACGGGCGCAGCGTTCGGCGACGCTGGCATTCTTGTCTTCACCGGCGCATCGGAGCAGGCTTCTTTTGTCGGCAGAATCGGCTTTTTCACCGGCGCGGGCGATGGCGCGGCCCAAGTAGTCGGCGGCCGCGAGGCGCACGGATTCTGAAGGGTCGCGGGCAAGCAAATCGCGCGCTGAAATGCTGTCGCATTGAATGTTCGCGGCCGACATGGCCGTGAGCGCGTTGGCCCGGACGTAGGCGCGCGCGTCTGAAAGCGCGCCGCATAATGCTTGGCGTACGGCGCTCGGATCGCTGTGTTTTTCGGCAATGCGGCCGAGGGATGCCGCTGCGTTTCCGGAAACGGCAGTGTCTGGATCGCGAAGCAGGCCGATTAGAAGGGGTATGGCGCCTTTTGCAGAAATGGTTCCCAGAGACCAAACAGCGTTCGCGCGCACGCCTGCGTCTGCGTCTTCCGCGAGTTTGAGCAGCGCTGCCGAGCGTTCAGGATGACCGGCGAGGGCTTCGGCAATTTTTCTGCGATCGTCGATATTGCCTTTGGAAATAAGGTTTTGAAGCGCTTCGCCCGCCTTGGGTAAGCGCATCCTGCCAAGGCCCTCAAGCAGCGAATCTCTCGCGGCGTTGGGTGCGGAAGCGAGAGATTTCTGAACGCGGTCAGCCAGCGCAGGCTGATCGGAACGCGAAAGAGCGCCCGAGAGAGCAATGCCAAGCGCGCCCCGATCTTGCTCTGCGGCGATGGTCAGCTTATCGAGAAGAACAGACGCCGCGCCATTGCCCGCGCTTCGCGACAGGGCCATCGCCGCATGAAGGCGCACCTCGCCCGAATCGTCGGAAAGCGCATCCAGCAAGGCTTTTTCAATATCGGATCTCGCGCTGTGCAGCGTGCCCAGGGCCTCGAGCACGGCAAGCCTTAAGGGCTGAGATTTGGCCTTCACCATCGGGAGTAAAATCGCCGCGGCTCTCTCCGAGCCTGTGCGGCCGAGCAGTTCGACGAGCTCGAGTTTTTCGTCGGCCGCGGTGCGGGGATCGGACAGCGCGGCGCTGGCAGGATCGACCGCCCGGCCATCGGGTATTTTGGGATCGAGCAAGGATGAAGCCGTGCGGATGGCTTCTTTGCGGACACTCGGATCGGCGTCGCTCAGGATCTCGAGCACGGTGGGCAGCGCGCTTTTGTCACCCAAATCCGCAAGCGCGCGCAGCCCATATTTGAGAGGCACGAGGCCGCGCTGCATTCCGCGCACGATGGGCTCTTTGCCCTCGCTCGCCTTAAGCGCGCCCAGCGCAAGCGCGGCACCCGCGGCCGTGTTTTGATTGGGCGACGCCGACAGCGCGGCGATCAGCGCGCTATGAGCAGGCTTGCCCGCGGCAACAAGCGCTTCTCTCACGGGCGACCGGCGGGTCGCGGGATCATCCTTGGCGAGCGCTGAAATAAGCACTTTAACGGCACTCTCCGATGCAATGCGGCCCAGTGCGCGCAGGGCGGCGTTGCGCACTTCGTTTGTGCCCACGCCTGACTGAGGGCGCGGTCCAAAAACAGGGAGTCCCGTTGTGTCGGGTGTATCGGAGCCTTCGACAAGCGGCGTAATCGCCAGCGTGGCTTCGTCTGAACGAAGCTTTCCAAGCGCCGTGACCGCTTCAACGCGGACATCCTGGGCATTGTCGGCCAAAGCGAGCAACAGCGCGCTTGTGGCTCTCAGATCGCCGAGCTCGCCCAAGGCTCTTGCGACGGTCTTGCGCACTTCGGGTGTGCTGTCTTGAACCTTGCCAATCAGTGGAACGACAGCGCGCGCATCGCCGATTCGTCCCAGCGCCCTCGCGACTTCGGCCCGCACTTCCGGCGTTGGATCGTCCAAATGCCCGAGCAGCGGAGAGACCGCGTCGGCAAGGCCCGAACCTCCCATGGCCGCCGCCGCTGACAGGCGCACATGCGCATCCGGATCGGCAAGCACTCTTCCCAACGCGGTCACGGAGCGATCGGTGGGCGCCGCGCGAATCACATCGCAAGCGGCAAGCCGCAGCCGCACATCGCCTTCGCTCAGCCAGCCGATCACCAAGTCTCCTGCTTTGGGCATGCGCAGTGCGATCACTGCTTGAGCGACCTTGAGCCTCACCTCCACGTCGGCATCGCTCATGGCCTGAGCCGCGAGTTTTAAGGCTGTCTCCCTGGGGAGTTCGGAGAGCTTCTGCGCAGCCAGCCTGCGCTCGCTCACATCGCCGGAAAGCAGCGACCGCGCAATTTGCTCGGGCACATTCGGCCAAACAAAAGCCGCGCTTTGTGAGACCGAAAGGGCAACACCCAGGGCCAACAGAGCGCCTGCTGCGCCGCGTACAAATCCCGATGCTCGAAAAGAATGAGGCACGGCGCGAGTGTAACGTGAAGGCCGGCCGGGCTTCCATCGCTTAGCTTCCCGCGGCAAAGCCTTTTGACTCGCTTATTTCGCGCGGAAATCCTCTAGATTGGAATGCTCAATCCAATGTCCAACGTTCAGGCTCCCATGACGATCTCGACGCGATTCAAGTTCCTTGGCTCTTCCCTCTCCACATCTCTACTTTGTCTGGGCCTCGCCGTTTTGAGCGGATGCGATCATAAAACGGCGCCTCCTCCCGCCGCATCCGGGGCTTCCGCAGAACTCGCTTCCGGAAAAACACCCGCCGCCCCCGCATCAAATTCATCCGCATTGGCAGTCAATACGTCCATTACTCCAGCCGCCTCGGGCTCCGCGAAGGCCGGTGTATCCAATACCAATGAGTATAATTCTAATTTCGTCGATTTGGTTCAGCGCTTGAGTGAACCGGACGCGGCCTTCTTTTCGGATAATATTATTTCAAATGAAACCTCTTATTTACAAGTAGCCTCGGAATTAGCGGCGCGGGCGCGCCCGGGCAGCGTTTATATCGGCGTGGGCCCCGAGCAGAATTTCACCTATATCGCGCTTACCAAGCCCGCCTATGCATTTATTGTCGATATCCGGCGGCAAAATATGCTGCTGCATCTCATTTACAAAGCCGCCTTTGAAGAAGCCCAAAGCCGGGTTCACTTTTTGGCCTTGGTCTTGGGCCGTCCCTACGATACATCGGCTGATCCCGGCGCTTCTGCCGATATTGATGCCATTTTAAAAGCCACAGAAGCCGTTAAGCCTGACGAGGCGAGCTTTGGAGCAGCCCATAAAAAACTAAGCGATCGAATTGATCAATGGGGATTAAAGCTCGACGCCAACGATAAAAAGACCATTGAAGTGGCGCACAGGGCGTTTTTCAAAGGCCAGCTTGAAATCAAATTCGAGCTTCACCAGGCTTCGGGGCGTAAATACCCAACCCTGAGAGAGCTGCTTAAATCAGAAACAAAAAGCGGAGAGAAAAAGGGTTTTCTCGCAAACGAAGAAGCGTTTCGCTTTGTTCAAACCATGCAGAAGGAAGGCCGCATTATTCCTCTGGTCGGCGATTTCGCGGGGGACAGGGCCATGCCAGGATTGGCCGCCCATTTAAAAGAAAAGAATCTGATGGTGGGCTTCTTTTATGTTTCCAATGTAGAACAGTATTTATTTGAACCTGGGGTTTGGCCGAAATGGTCAAGGAATGTGGGGGCGCTGCCTTCGGATGAAAATACTTTGTTTATCCGGGGTTATTTGGATCAGGGCCGAACGCATCCTCTTCAAATGAAGGGCCATCGCGCGGCGACGATTCTTCAAAAAATGGTCGATTTTAAAACGCGCAATGAAAAGAAGCCGTTTACCAATTTCTTTGAAGTGTGCACGGATAATGTGCTGGCGGAGAAGAAATAAATACCGTGTTTAAGGTTTGCCCGTGCAAATGGGAAATTGCCCTTGGCCCGGTGAATCACCTGCCTCAATAAACGCAATCCCCGTGTCGTCGAGCACCTGTCCGTAAATATCCGTTACGCGCATTGTATAGGGGCCTTCTCCCAGGCCCGATGGCTCAATAAAATAATTATAGGATTCCCGGTTCATTGCATGGTAGTTGCCGTCGCTGCCTTTGTATTCAACGCTGGCAATTGCATAGCGGTGATTTCTAATTTGAACGGCTGTCCAGTAGGGATTGCTGCCCTCTTTCCAGTGGTAAACGATTGGCCCTGAAATACCGCAGGCTTCGTAGTTCCATGTAATGGGTACAATACCAGCAGATATGTCTGCAATTTTTGAGAATGCATCTGGGCTTAAATCGATATGGTTATCTGGGCAACCCGGGCATTGGTCGACAATTCGAATATGTATTTCTCCTTTGGGGCCCAATACACGAGCGCATGCTCCGCAAACGGCCGAATTGGCATAATCCAATTGGTTCATTGCGCCGATCATTAAATCGTTGGGCGTGGGATCGAAGCTGCAATTGCCGCTGCCATCCGCGAAATCGTAATAGGTCGCGTTGCCCGAAAAACTCTGCGGGTCTTCGGTGCAGGCGCCGTTTTCCACGCAGAGTCCGGGGCCTGCGGCACAGCCGCTGGACGAGGCTCCGCTCGACGATGCTCCGCCCGATGATGCTCCGCTGGAGCTTGTGCCTCCTTGTTCTGGATCGGTTCCCGAAGAGCATGCGGGCGCGCCCGCTGCAGCGCAAAAGCCTATGGCGGCGAGAAAAACGGATTTGAAGGCAAGCTGTCGAAAATGCATGGGCAGGTTCCCCGGATGGGATGCCGCTTGTTATTCGGCGTCGTGGGAAAGCGGAACCCGGTGCGTTCGGTCGGGCTTGTCGCTTACGCCGACGCCGACGCCCAGGATTTCACGCAGCAGCGCGACACAGCGTTCGTTCTGTTCGGCGCTTCCCACGGTGATGCGAACCATGCCGCGCCCGCCGTGATGTACGCCGAGCGTGCGGACAAAGACGCCCCGTTCAAGCATTTCGCGCAGCACAGCATCCGCGGAAATGCCGCAGCGGGTAACGTCGATCAGCACAAAGTTCGCTTCGCTGGGGATTACGGAAACGCCGTTGATTTGATCCAATTCACGCTGCAGGTAGGCGCGCCCTTGGCGCAGGGCCTTCAGTCTTTCTTCTTGTTCGGCCACGTCTTCGAGCACCGCGCTTGCCGCTGCGATGGAGAGCGATGAGATGTTCCAGGGAATTTTTACACGCGAAAGCAGGCGAATCGTTGCCGGATGAGCGAGCGCGTAGCCAAGCCTTATGCCCGCGAGTCCAAAGCCTTTTGAGAAGGTGCGCAGGAAGATCGCGTTTGGAAATTCAGAGAGCAAAAACGAAAGCGAGCCCGGACAATCGCAGAGGTCGAAGTAAGCCTCGTCGATAACCGTCGGCAGGCCCAGGCGCAGAATGCGCCGGATAGCCGCTTCTTCATGGCGATTGCCAGTTGGATTGTTCGGCGTGCACAAGAACACTAGCTTCGTTCTCTCTGTTACCCTTGAAATCAAGGCTGGAACGTCGATTTCCGACTCAGGCGTCATCGGTACGAGAACCGGAATACCGCCCACGGTACGGGTGCGCGCTTCGTACATGGAGAAGGTTGGAACGCTGATTAAGACTTCTTCGCCGGGGGCCACAAAGGTTCGGATGGCCGTATCGATAAGCTCAGCGCTGCCAGCTCCCAGAATCACATTTTCGTCGCTCAGATGCTCGCGCCGCCCAATCTGAACCCGGAGATCCCTAGCGCTCGCCGGATATTGATTTCCCCGGAGCGCGGCTTCCATGATGGCGGACAGCACGCGCTGGCTCGGAGGAAATGGGCTTTCGTTGGACATCAGCCGGGTGATGTTCTTTCGCTTCTCGGCAAACTCGAAATGATCTTCGTTGTACGGATCGACCGCGCGAATCCACGAAGGTGAAAAGAGGTTGATCGATTCAGGATCGATGCGCTCCAGCGAGCTGCTCGGTTCGTCTCCCAAATGATCGCCGAATACATGAAGCATCGCCTCCGCGCGCTGATGAGCGGCCGGTGTGTCGACGTCAATCCATCGGGCATCGCCTACATCACAGGCCCAAAAGCGGCCTTTCTGCGCAAGCGCATGAACGCCGTCCGACAGCGAGCAATCGCCGGAGCGCTCGAAGGCCGCGGTCAGTTCTTCGACCAGTTCAGGGCCGATGCGGAAGACACCCGTGTCGAGCGCGTTGTACCCCTCGATGTCCTTGCCGATATTGTGAATGCGGCCTTGTTCCACGCGCACTTTTGTCGCGTCGTCGAGATCGAAACAGCGATCGATATCGAAATCGACGCCCAGGGCCGACATTCCCTTCGGCAAATCCAGGGCGCGCAAGCGGCGCACGATTTCGCCTGAGTACAGGTGATCGGCCATCGTGAGCAGCGTGCCTTCTTGCACATAGTCGCGCGCCGCGAGCAATGAAACGCCGTTTTTCAGCATGTATTGCGCGTTGTGCACGAAGGTCAGCGAAAGCCCGAGCGAAGGCTCAGACAAGAGCGCTCTGCGGATCTGATCGCTCATGTGTCCGGTTACGATGACCGCTTCCCGGATGCCTTCGTTTTGCAGGGATCGCAGTATTCTCACCAGCAGCGGTACACCGGCCACAGGCTTCATTGGTTTGGGGAAGCCGTGTCCGCTGACGAGTCTGGAGCCAGTTCCAGCGGCGAGCACCACCGCGCGTTCTATTGCCTTGCGTCGTTCAGCCATTGCCAAGCACGTTAGGTAAAGGGGGGAACGCCTCTAACACGCATCATTCCTGCAAATCCAACGCTTGTGGCGACGGGTGCCCGCTTCGTCGAATGGGGGCATTCGGCGCGGCGGTATTGGGCAGCGCGGGACTGTTGCTCGATTGCGACAGTGTCGGAGCGAAAAGACACAACCCCGACTTGGCTGCCATAGTGCCCACTCGCACAAGCTTCTGGATTCGCAGGCAAAAGGCGTGATTTAAGGCGTCATTTCAATTGCGTTGCAGAAGGATCTCAGCAAAGGCGGTTCCATCATTTGGGTGCCACCTTTGCTTCGCAGCTCGTTCGTGCCCGCCGGCTGTTTTGCATGCCGTGAGAAGTGGAGGGCGATTTGAGCGGAGCTGGTCTTGCGGGCATCGTGCGCCTTAGCGGATATCGATTTCGATCCGCTCGCGGTCGCGCACTGCGTACAGCGTGGAAATGCCGTGGGAGCGCAGTGTTTCAAGGGCTTTTGGAAAATAGCGTCCGGCGTGTTTGGGCAAGTGCGCGTCGGAAGAGATGGCCAGCTTAACGCCGTGGCGCACACACGCGCGCACGCCTTCCTCGCTGAGATAAGGGCGCCCGAGATGTATATCGGTGCCCGATGTGTTGTACTCGACGAGGATGTCCGCTTCGGCGGCGAGCTTTAGCGTCTCAGAGAGCTCGTGGTTGTAGAGTTCTTCGAGGGCGCCAAAGAGCGAGCCCTGTCCATCCGGGCCGCGGCGCTCCCATTTTCGAATTACATCGATATGGCCGACAACGTCGTAGTAATCCAATTTAATTAAATTGCGCAATGATTCGAAGTAACGTTTCAGGGTAAGTTCGGCGCCCGCGTCCTGTAAATGCGCGAGCATGACGCTTTCGGCATAATCGCATAAAATATGGGGAATTCCGTTTTTGTCCTCATGGCCTTCCAAGTCGGGGACCCGGCCTTCGATAAAATGGATCGATCCTGTAAGGCCGCCGATAGGAATGCCGCGGTGCCGGGCCTTGTCCAGAAGCTCTTCCACAATGGATCGCGTCTCGTCTTCGCTTCCATCCAAATGGTCGACCTCAAATCCCACGGGAATACCAATCCCATCAAATTCATCTAAAAATGCATCGACTTCATCGATGCGCATCACGAAAAAATACTCTCCATCCGGTCCAAGGCGGTAGCGCGGGGGAAGAGGCGCATGTTCGCGGATGCCTGGAACAATGCGGCGTTCTTTGCAGGCTTCTAAAAGAGGCGAAAGGCGGTGAGCGGGCAGGGGACGGACGCCGTGGGGCCGTAAATGCATGTGCTCGTCGTGGAGCTGCGATGATGTTTTCATTCGTGAAATGAGCTGGGTTGAATAATGTTGAGCAAGGTGGACGATACGATTAGATTGACGCACGCCTGCCATTTATTCCGGGCGGCGCGGCGATCGCTTTCGGGCAAGGCGGGATGGGCCGTGAAACTCGGTTCAATGTGCAGAGCGCCGGTCAGGGAATCAATGAGTCCCGCGCCCTTCGCTGCGAGGGCAGCCACGCCTTTGGTTGTCGCTTCCGTTTGGGCGGCGCGGGCAAACGACCATCCGCTGAGATTGGACTGCAATTCAATGAAGGCATCCGAAGAAGCGAGGCCGCCATCGGCCCAGAGCATTCGCCGGTCTTCGGGTACAAGAGGCGCCGCGATATCGAGAATATCAGCGATTTGATGAGCAATTCCTTCGAGTGCAGCGCGGAGGATATGTTCGCGTTTGGTGCCCCGGTGCAGTCCAAGCATGGTTCCCCGGGCATCACCCACCCACCGGGGAGCGCCTAGTCCTGTGAGCGCGGGAACAAATAAAATGCCTGATGAATCGATTGTATTGCGAAGCGTGGACTCGACTTCTTCAATTCGATCGAGAAGGCCGAGGTCGTTTTTAAGCCAGGTCAAAACATCGCCGGCACTGAGAACACTGCCTTCGGCTAAATACGTTCGAGTGTTATCAATATCCCATGCAATGGATCGCAGCAGGCCATCATCGCCCGTTTCCGCGAAGGAGGCCGAGCTGCCTGTATTGATTTGCAGGAAAGCACCTGTGCCATAGGTGCATTTGGCCTGTCCGCGGTCTAGGCAGCCGGTGCCGAGCAAGGCCGCAGGCTGGTCGCAGAGCATCGCCATCACCTTGGTTTCAAGCCCTCCAATGCGCACAGGGCCGATGGCCGCGTCGCTGGAAACGACTTCGGGCAGCATGGCCTTGGGGACGCGGAAGAGCTCACAGAGCTCGCTGTCAAAGCGTCCGGTCTCGAGCGGTGCGAGGAGCGTGCGGCATGCGGTCGAGGGGTCGCTCACAAAGCAATGGCCGCCCGAGAGTTTGAAGATCGTGAAGGTGTCGAGCGTACCTGCCAGAAGTTCGCCCCGTTCGGCCCGGGCGCGCGCACCGGGGATGCTGTCTAAAATCCAGGCGATTTTCGTCGCGGAGAAATAGGGATCGATCGGCAATCCCGTCTGCCTTTTGATACGCGCGGCCAGGCTTTGATCGGCCCGGAGCTGTTCGCATACGCCTTCGGTTCTGCGGCATTGCCACACAATGGCCGGCGCGATCGGGACGCCGCTTTTTCTATCCCAAACGACGACGGTTTCGCCTTGATTGGCCAAGCCCATGGCCGCGATTTTTTTCCCATCGGCGGCTTTGGATCCCAAGACAGCCTTCGCAACGCGTTCCGTTGCGGCCACGACCTCTTCGGCGTCCAGCTCGACCCATCCGGGCCGCGGAAAGAGCCGGGGCACGCTTTCAGCCTGAAATACAAGGAGGTTTAGATCGGTATCGAGCAGCGATGCGCGTACGCTCGTCGTGCCCTGATCGATGGCGAGCACGCAGGCCGCGGAGGATGTGCCCGCATGGGAGTTCGGTTGCATTGCGGCGCGCAGCATAGGCAAGGTCATCGCGGGCAGGAAGAGATGCGCGTGAACACAAATGCGTGCGAGCGCGCGCTCTGATCTGATATGAGGCGCCTTAGAAAGGAACCTCGATACATGCGGAGATCCTGGGTTGCTGCTTCCTCAGCCATCGCGCTTTCCTTTGCGCTCGCTCTTGCGACGTCCGGCTGCAACAAGAAGGTGGATGAGTGCAACAAACTCATTCAAGTGATGAACAGCGAAGGCGCGAAGCTCAATACCAAAGGTAGTCCTACCGATCCCGCGGTCATGAAGAAGATGGCCGATGATCTAGAGGCTGCGGCCAAGGCGATCAGCGCTGTGGAGGTCACGCTGCCCGAGCTCATCAAATTCCGCGACGATTCAACGAAGTTGTTTAACGAGCTGGCAGGGGCGGCGCGCAATTCAGCCAAAGTGCTTGAAGGAAAGGATTTGGCGGCCGCCACCGTTGCGCTCAAGCAGCTTACCGATTCGATGCAGCAGAACGGCAAGCTTGTTGCCGATATCAATAAGTTTTGTTCTGGTCAGTAGGATTGCGGTTGAAGGGCTTCTCGGATATCGCTTTTGTTCTGCGTCTTTGTTGTGATTTGGCGTTCGATTGTTGTGTGAAAAAAGAAAGGGATCGCCTATGCGTCGCGGCGTTTTGATTGCACTGGTTGGTGCATCGGTTTTATGGGCGACCGCTGGATGCGGTGGATCGGGGGACTCGTCTTCATCAGGCGGGAATTCGTCGGGAACGGCGTCGGGCGGCGGCACTGCCGGAAATGGCCAGGGCGGCGGTACAAATACCGGCGGAAGCAATAACACCGGCAGCAGCTCGAGCGGCAGCGGCCAAGGCGGTATGGGCACCGGCGGCAGCGGCCAAGGCGGTATGGGCACCGGCGGCAGCGGCCAAGGCGGCATGGGCACCGGCGGCAGCGGCCAAGGCGGCAACAACATCATCTGCAACGATGGCGATACCCAGGCTTGTTACAACGGCCCGATGGGTACGCAGGGTGTCGGCGCTTGCGTGGCTGGAACGCAAACCTGCGCAAACAATGCGTGGGGCGCCTGCGTGGGTGAAGTCATGCCGGGCAATGAGGTCTGCGATGCCGTCGACAACGACTGCAATGGGCAGACCGATGAAGGCTTTGGATCGGACACATGCGGTCAAGGTGCATGCCAAGTCACCGTGCAGCTTTGTGTCAACGGCGTGCCTCAGCAGTGCATGCCGCTTCCTCCGCAGGTGAATCAGGATGCGTGCGGCGGTATGGACGATAACTGCGACGGCGTCGTAAACGGCGGCTGTTCGTGTGTGAACGGCGATACGACGCCCTGTTACACCGGCCCGATGGGTACGCAGGGCGTTGGCGTTTGCAAGCCCGGAACGCAAACCTGCGTGATGGGATCTTGGGGGGCCTGCGCAGGCGATACCACGCCGTCCGCGGAGACCTGCGATGGCCTCGATAACAACTGCAGCGGCTCGATCGATGAAGGATTTGCGCCGCTGAATTGCGGCGTCGGCGCGTGCCAGGCATCGACCGCGGCGTGCATCAACGGCGTTCCTCAGCAGTGCGTGCCTGGCCAGCCCAGTGCGGAGACCTGCGACGGAATCGACAACAACTGCAACGGTCAAGTCGACGACGGATTTGCACCGATTTCATGCGGCGTCGGCCAGTGCGCCAATACCGTGCCCGCCTGTGTGAATGGGCAGCCCAATGTCTGTAATCCCAAGCAGCCCCAGTCCGAGGTGTGCGACGGCCTCGACAACGACTGCAATGGCACGGCGGACAATGGCAATCCCGGCGGCGGCGTTCAGTGCCCCACCGGTCTTCCCGGCCTTTGCGGTCCCGGCGTGACGGCTTGCACCAACGGCTCGATTGTTTGTAATCAAACTATTTTCCCGACGAGCGAAACCTGCGACGGCCTCGATAACAACTGCAATGGCTTTGCGGATGAAGGCAGTCCCGGTTCGGGTCAAGCGTGTTCAACGGGTTTGCAGGGTGTTTGCATGGCCGGAACGACGGCGTGCACCAACGGCTCACTCGCCTGTAATCAAAACACGGCGTCCAGCGCCGAGATGTGCGACGGCCTCGACAATGACTGCGACGGCGTCGTTGACGACGGCAATCCGGGCAGCGGAGTCGACTGCATTACGGGGCTTCAAGGCTTGTGCGGTTTGGGCAAGACCACTTGCCAGAACGGACAGCTCGCGTGCGTACAGCAATTCTTCCCAAGCGCTGAAACATGCGATGGCTTGGATAACAACTGCGACGGCGCGATCGACGAAAACAACCCGGGCGGCGGCGGAAATTGCTCCACGGGCCAGCCCGGCATCTGCAATTCAGGAACGAACTTCTGTCTGAATGCCCAGATTGTGTGCATTCAAAATCAGAGCCCGCAGGCCACGGATATCTGCGGCAATGGCGTGGATGACAACTGCAACGGCCAAACCGACGAGAACATCGATGCCGACGGTGACGGCTGGGGGACCTGCCAAGGCGACTGCTGCGATGCGGCGGGCGCCTGTAGCAATACGCCCGCGCTCGTGAATCCAGGCGCGTATGAGGTGCTGAACAACAGCATCAACGACGACTGCGATGCGGCGACCAGCGACACCGTCGCGCCCGCGGATTGTTCGCCTCCTCCGCTGCAAACGCCGACCACGGCCACCAAGCTCGCGCAGGCCATGGACATCTGCAATTTCACGACGGCGAATCCTCCTTTGCCGCAGAAGAAATGGGGCATCATCAGCGCGGTGCTCACTTCGGCCAATGGCTTGGCGGGAGCGCCCAGCGATATTCAAGTCGGCGTACTGAACAACTACGGAAATATCTTGCCGAAGAAGGGCGGAACCTTTGCGTCGATTTCATCGGGAACGGCGCGCGATCAAGGTGATGCGGGTTATGTGATTCCGCATGGCAATGGCTGGAACCTCGGCACCACCAGCGTCCCGCCTGCTGTTTATCTCAATGCGCACGGTGGCCAGTTGCAGACCGCCCCTGGATGCACAACCGCAAACGACGCAAACGACTCGGCCAACCTAAAACTGCAGATTCGCGTGCCCACTAACGCCAAATCGTTCTCGTATCAGTTCCGCTTCTTCTCTGCGGAGTATCCCGAGTGGGTATGCGATTTGTACAACGATTTCTACTTGGCGCTCTTGACTTCAAACGCCGCGGGCATTCCGGCGGATCACAATATTTCCTTCGACACCAACAACAATCCGGTGAGCGTCAACGTGGGCTTCTTCGATGTGTGTCAGGGATGTCCGGCGGGCACCAACGATCTCATCAACACGGGTATGGGAGGCACCAACGGGGCATTGAATGACGGCGGCGGAACCGTTTGGCTTACGACCACCTCACCCATTGTCTCCGGCGAGAACATGACCATCGAGTTTATGATCTGGGACACCGGCGATCATTTGTGGGATTCAGCCGCGATTCTCGACAACTTTAAGTGGGACGTGAACACCGCGACGGTGGGCACGGTCGGCGGCCAGTAATCGGACAGCGCTTGTTCTAAAGCCTTTCCGGCGATCGCAAGGGGCGCGTTCATTCCGAATGCGCCCCTTTGCTTTTGTTCGATACCAGCGTCGGCGATTGACCTACACCGGCCATCCGGCCTACATGCGAAAGCCGGAGGAACACTTTTTGTGAAGCAGCCTAAAGAAATTAAGAAACCCGAAGGCAAGCTGGCCGTTCTCCTTCCAGGCCTTGGCGCGGTTTCGACGACCACCATTGCTGGAGCCATGCTGGCCCGGCGCGGTCTTGCTTTGCCTATTGGATCGCTTACCCAAATGGGCACCATCCGCCTTGGAAAGCGCACCGAAAATAGAGTGCCGCTCATCCGGGATTTTCTTCCCTTGGCTTCGCTGTCCGATCTCGAGTTCGGTGGCTGGGATCTCTTCCCCGACAACGCCTACGAGGCGGCGAAGCATGCGGCCGTCCTCGAGGCGAATCACATCGAAGCGGTGCGCGAAGAGCTTGTAAAAGTCGAGCCCATGCGTGCCGTGTTCTATCCCGAATACGTCAAGCGCCTTCACGGAACGCACGTGAAACAAGGCACATCCAAGGCCGATATGGTCGAGCAGGTGCGCGAAGATATCCGCGCCTTTATGCGCGACAAAGGCTGCAGCCGCGCGGTCTGCGTTTGGTGCGGCTCGACCGAGGTGTATTTTCCGCCGGGCGAAGTGCATCAATCGGTGAAGTCTTTTGAAGACGGCCTTCTTCGCAACGATCCGGGCATTTCGAATTCCCAAATTTACGCCTGGGCCTGCATTAAAGAGCGGGTGCCTTATGCCAATGGCGCTCCCAATCTGACCGTCGATTTTCCCGCGGCTTGGGAGCTTTGCAATTCGATGGAAGTGCCGATTTCCGGAAAAGATTTTAAGACCGGCCAAACCTTAATGAAAACCATCGTTGCACCGGGCCTCAAGGCGAGAATGCTCGGCATTGCGGGCTGGTTTTCGACCAATATTTTAGGCAATCGCGATGGCGAGGTATTGGACGATCCCGATTCATTTAAAACCAAAGAAGTCTCGAAGCTGGGCGTGCTCGAATATATTTTACAGCCCCACGTATACCGCGAATTGTATGAGAAGATTTACCATAAGGTTCGAATTGAATATTATCCGCCCCGCGGCGACGCCAAGGAAGGCTGGGACAATATCGATTTGTTCGGATGGTTAGGATATCCGATGCAAATTAAAATTGATTTCCTGTGCCGGGATTCGATATTGGCGGCGCCGATTGTGCTCGACTTGGCCATTTTAATGGATTTGGCTCAGCGGGCAGGATTTCACGGCATTCAAGAATGGCTGAGCTTCTATTTCAAGAGCCCGATGACCGCTCCCTCCCTCTATCCCGAGCACGATTTATTTATTCAATCGATGAAGCTGAAGAATACAATGCGGTGGATGATGGGTGAGGATTTGATCACCCATTTGGGCAACGAATATTACGACTGAGGTTTTATTATGAATCTTATGCGCCGCGTTCCGTTTTTTATGGCGATGCTTTTCGTTTTGGCGGCCTGCGGCGAAGATGTGGAGACGGCGCCCGGGGCTTCGGGCACCGCGGCACCGGGCAATCCCGCGGGAGGCGGTGCCGGGCTTATTCCGCCTATTTTAATGGAAGTCGCGCCTTTCGCCGGCATGATACGCGTATCTTGGCAATACAAGTCGCCATGCGACGAAATTGAAGGAGAGCGCCGTACCCCAACCACCGAATTCGTTCCGGTCTTTACGGCGCCCGGCACCGATACAGCCACCATCGATCCCGATGCCTATGAAAATATTACTTATTCCTATCGATTGCGCTGCAAACGCGGTGATGCCTATTCAGAATATTCCAACGAGAAAATTGGAAATCCAACCGATGGTTAAATGAGTACGAAAGAATGGTCCTCCGCGCTTGAGCTGGGCCGTGTATTTCTAAGGCTGGGCTGCGTGGCCTTTGGTGGTCCCGCCGTTCATTTGGCCTTGATGGAGGAAGAATTTGTCAGACAGCGAAAATGGCTGAGCGCGGAGGAGTTTCTCGATTTGGTTGGGGCTGCGGCGCTTATTCCGGGACCAAATTCGACCGAATTGGTTATCCATATTGGTTTTAGGCGCGCCGGGAACAAGGGTTTGATCATCGCGGGGCTCGCATTTATTTTGCCGGCTGCCCTGATGACCTTGGCGCTTGCCTGGGTTTACCAGCAATACAAAACCATCCCATCGGTGGGGGCGGCGCTCTATGGCCTAAAGCCGGCGATTTTGGGCGTCGTCTTTGGGGCGATTTTCCGGCTTGGAAAATCGATGGCGCAAAACAAAAAGAAGAGAGCTTTTTCTTCAGCCGCGTTTTTGGGCGCGCTAATTTTAAATTTGGCCTTTGCCAGCGAGTTAATCATTCTGTTTGGAGCGGGGTTTTTAGGTGCTGTTTACGCCGCATGGGCGCGAACCCACAATTCACAATCCGATAAAAATATATTAAATTCTGATAAAAATGCACCAGAAAAAAAGTCCAGTGTATTTCCGGTGCTTGCCGCAGCGGCCGGTTCTTCATGGGTAGCCTCCAAGGCCGGCTTGCTGGAATTGGGCCTGTATTTTCTAAAAGTCGGCTCGCTTCTCTATGGTAGCGGATATGTTTTGGTTTCCATTTTAAGAGGCGATTTGGTTCAAAGCTACGGCTGGATGAGCGAACAACAGTTGCTCGATGCCATTGCGGTTGGGCAGGCTACGCCCGGCCCGGTATTTTCAACGGCCACCTTTATCGGATATTTGCTCCATGGGACACCGGGGGCCGCCATTGCCACCGCGGCGATTTTTTTCCCCTCGTTTGTGCTCGTGAGGCTTACGAGTCCGTGGGTTTCGCGTATGCGCGCCTCCGCCGTATTCGGGGGCTTTTTGGATGGAGTCAATGCGGGTTCATTGGGGCTCATGACAGCCGTATTGGTTTTATTGGCCAAGAGCGCATTGATCGATTTTCCTACATATTTGATTGGATTTGTTGGTGCTGGACTCGCTTTAATGCCCCGGCTGAATCCAACGTGGATATTGGCCGCGGGTGCCCTCTCGGGCGTGCTGCTTCAAGCGCTGCGCTAATCGTTATGCCGCATGAGCCGCATGAAACAGAGGCTCAAAGGCCGACCACACCGCTGCTACGAGCGCAGCCGCCGATATCACCAATCCCAGCGCCAAAAGGCCGCTTCGCTTCCTGCGCGTCATCGGAACAAGAGCCGCAGCAAGTGAGAGCAGCGCGGAAATGCCCATTGCGCTGGGCAGAAACCAGTCCGACAGCGTGATGCGGCAGAACCATGGAAGCTCCGTTCCAAATTCAAAAAACGCATCGAGGATATTTCGGCGGGCTTTGAAATACATCAATAAGCCCAGCGCAAATACAAGGATTTCGCTTGTCCCTAGAACAATGAGGGCTGCGTTTTGGCGCACGTCCCGGCTTCGTAATCGAAACAGAACGCGATGGGCAGATCTTCTTTGAGATCGCTTCGCCCTACAATGCCAGGGTGCTGATTCGAGCCGCGTTTCCCCGTCCGTCCCCCCTCGCCGTGGATAAGGCCAAGCGCCTGCTTCATCAACGGCTTGGCCCATCGAAAATAATCACCGAGCCCGAGCGATGTTTGAATTTTGGAGGCGATGAATCCGAGATCGAGCCCGTGTTTCCCGACATGGTGGCGCTGGCTTCGTGTCCAGAGGATATCGAGCTAACGCTTGCGGCTGCGAGAGAAGCCGAGGTTCCCGTGGTTGTTCGCGCGGCAGGCTCGGGCAAGTCGGGAGGCTGCGTGCCTGTGATGGGCGGCATCGTGCTTTCGGTGCTCGGCATGAATCAGGTGAAAGAAATCAACCCGCGCGAGCTTGTGGCCGTCGTCGAGCCTGGGCTTATTCTCGGCGATCTGCATGCGGCGGTTGAACGCGAGGGCCTGTTTTATCCGCCCGATCCAAACTCGTCTCCGATGTGCGCGCTCGGCGGAAACATCGCCGAAAACGCCGCGGGCCCCAGGGCTTTGAAATACGGCGTCACACGCGATTATGTGCTGGGCCTCGAGGTGATTACGCCCGATGGAACACGTTTAAAGACGGGGCGCAGAACGACCAAGGGTGTAACGGGCTATGACATCACGGCCTTGCTCGTGGGCAGCGAAGGAACGCTGGCGATTACGACCGAGGCCACCTTGAAGCTCATTCCAAAACCGCCCACCATCGTCACACTGCTCGCCCTGTTTTCGGATGTGATGGCTTCCGGGCAGGCTGTCGCAAAAATGGTTGAAGCGCGCATTGTTCCCCGCTGTATCGAGCTGTGTGACGAAGCGGCGCTGGGCGCTGTCCGCGCGCATGGAGTGCCTGTTGATGCCCGCGCAAAGGCGATGCTCATCATCGAAATCGACGGCGATGCGCCTTCGTGTGAAGCGGGTTCGGAGCGCGTCGGCAATGCGTGCAGCGATGCCGGCGCGATCGATGTACTGGTGGCTCAAGACGAAGCGCGCCGCGAAAAACTGTGGGATGCGCGCCGCAAACTATCCATTGCGACTCGTGCCATGGCCAAATGGAAAGTGTCCGAGGACGTCGTCGTGCCAAGGCCCTGTTTGCCCGATTTACTGCTTGCTGTGGAGGCGATCTCGGCGCGTACGGGCGTGCATATGCTGAGCTATGGCCACGCGGGCGACGGAAATCTGCATGTGAACTTTCTGTGGAACGATCCAGCCCAAGGCCCGAGCGTGGAACAAGCCATGGAACAGCTTTTTGTCACGGTGCTCGGCATGCGGGGAACGCTCTCGGGCGAACATGGCATCGGCCTCTCCAAGGCGAAATTTTTGCCGCTCGAGCAAAGCGAAGCGCTGATTGCGCTTCAGAAAAATATTAAAAATACCTTTGATCCAAAGGGTTTGCTTAACCCGGGAAAAATATTTCCCCGGACAGGACACGGCTCTTGCTAGGAGCGGGCGGAGCAATTCATGCGAGTCATTGGAATCGATCCCGGCTCACGCCATTTGGGCTGGGGTGTGCTGGAACGGAATGGAACGAAGATTGAGCATCTGGCTCACGGTGTGGTTGATGTCGATTTAAGCGGCACCTTCGCCGAGCGCCTGGTGCACATCGACGACGAACTCAGCCGCATTCTTGATACGCATAAACCAGGCGTTGCCGCGGTAGAAACGCTGTTTTTCGCGAAGGATGCCCAGAGCGCCGCCAAGCTTGGCCATGCCCGGGGCGTGGTGCTCCTGCGTCTTGCCCGCGCGAAACTGCCCATCTTCGAATACCAGCCCACGCTCGTAAAACGCTCGGTCGTCGGCAAAGGAGCAGCCGACAAAAAGCAAGTTGCCATGATCGTTTCGGCCATTCTCAGGCTTGCCGAGCCTCCCCGCTCCGATGCTTCCGATGCGCTCGCCATTGCGCTTACACATCTTCACGCCGCGGGCTTTCAGGCTGCCCTCGCCTCGTCAAAACAGCGTAAACCCCTGTGAAACAAGGCGTATGCAGGTTTTGTCTGCCTGCGGAAAATAAAAGCCCGCACGAAAATATAAATACAAAGAATATGCTTCATAAATGAATGAATTGCCTTGGGCCGGCGCTGCAGCGCCCAATACCTCGGCACTTTGCTTTCCGAAAAAACGCCAACCGGTGTAGGCTTCAACCTCTCCGAGACGAGTCTTTTCGGACGCAGGACATGCCCGCGAGTAGCTCATCCTCCAAAGTGATGCCGCCTGAGACTCCGCTCGAGGTTGACGTCGAGCTTTTGGATGATGTCGCCGTTGAGTCCGAAAGGTTTGAGGAGGGCACGCGGCAAAGCTCGGAAACAAGGCGAAAAAGCCCTGTTGCGGAAACGGGCCAGGCATCGGCCGCCGAGAAGTCCAAAGCGGTCGATACGCTTATTGGTGTGCCCGCGCCTCCCTTTGAAGGCGGTGATCTCGACGCGACCAAGCGCATGCCTCCCAAATCCGAGGTGGTTCAAACGGCGCTGGCTGAAGAAAAAGCCGCGCGGGTTCGGGCCACTCCCGCGCCCCCAATCGCTTCGGTTTCAGAGCGGCCTTCTCAGCCGGCCATGCCCGCAGTGCGTCCGTCTTCTCAGCCAGCCATGCCCGCGGTGCGCACGTCTTCGCAGGCGAATATGCCCGCGGTGCGCACGTCTT
>CAZICM010000091.1:0-27255 GCA_964537685.1 uncultured Polyangiaceae bacterium | reverse complement strand
CCCGCAGGGCGATCCTGGTGTCATGGGTCCAACAGGCCCGCAGGGCGATCCTGGTCCAGTGGGTGCGATGGGTCCAACGGGAGCGGATGGCCCGATGGGTCCCCAAGGTCCTCAAGGAATTCAAGGTCCGCAGGGCGATCCAGGCCCGGTGGGTGCGATGGGTGCAGCAGGTGCAACGGGTGCAACAGGTGCAATTGGGCCAATGGGTCCTCAAGGTCCTGCGGGTCCTGTGGGTGCAACAGGCGCAACCGGTGCAACGGGCGCAACGGGCGCGACAGGAGCAACAGGTGCAACAGGCGCAACAGGCGCAACCGGCATCGTCGCGACCACCCAATGGGGTGGCGCCGTGGCCGTGAGTATTACCGGCTCCTCGGCCGTATACGTCTTTGCTGGACCGACGGTCCAAGTCACCACCACGGCAGGCCAGCGCATCACGGGTACAGCCGAGGCACCTCTTGGGACAAGCGCGGGGGTTGCCATCGCAGACACGGGGCTGTGCTATCAGCCAAGCGCTGGGGGAACGCTCATCAATTTTGCGGGTGGTGGTGTGTATTCCACCATCGAGATTGATACCACATCCACCCCTGTTTCCGCGGTGGGTTCCGTCGTTCCAGGAGCGGGTACATGGAATGTCGGCTTCTGCGTTCGCAATACGGGCGCAACGGCCATCAACGACAATGACTATGTGAATGGATGGGTCATGGTGACCAACTAATCGTAGATCATGGCTCTTGAGAAATACCTCTCCACCCAGGCGTCCGTTCTCATTGCGGGCGCCTTGATCGCCGCCGGCCTTTATTTTGGCCTTCGAGACCGGACTCCGGCGCCTTCCCCGGGGCCGGCGGCGACATCCATCGCGTCCTCGCGCTCCGCTCCCCAGGGCCCGGCCCAAACCCAGCCTTTACCCCAAAGCCATCCTATCCCCCAAATGCCCCAAGCTTCCGAATCGGCCCGCAATGCCGTGCGTGACGCGGCCCTCAAGGAACTGGAGCAGTTCCGGCCGGCTGTTGTCAAAACATGTGTAAAACCAGCCCTGGAAAAGAAGCCCGAACCCAAATCCATCAAACTCACCTTTTCGATTTCCTTCGATGCTCAAGGCGGTCAAGTGATGCGGGGGATCGTCGAAGACCGGGAAACCGCGCGCGAAGGCGTGGCCCAGTGTGTAATGCAGGAAATTCCCATCCTAAAACTCCCGATTCAACCGGGCGTGCCCGTGGGTGTCGAAATTCCTTGGGTATTGCCCTAGCCCAGTCATTTGACCCTTGACCTCGGTTCCAAAGCCGATCTACGCTTTGGCCAATGAATTCAACAAAAATAACTCTTTTCTGCAGCGTTGGCCTTCTTTCGCTGGGTCTTGGAACATTGCTCGGCGCTTGTTCCGACCCCGCACCCACCGATGCTTCAAGCGCTTCGGGCTCCGGCGCTTCCAACGCCACTGGAGGCAGCTCCAGCACGGGGGGCTCTGGGGGCACCATGGGCACAGGAGGCCAAGGAGGCCAAGGAGGCGGCGCTTCGGTCTGCGGCAATGGCGCCGTCGAAGCCGGCGAACAATGCGATGGCAATTGTCCCGATTCCTGTCCCGATGATGGCAATGCTTGCACCCTTGAAGCGCTCAGCGGCTCCGCGGCCCAATGCGATGCTCTCTGTACCAGCACCGCGATTATGGCTTGCACCCCAGGCGATGGATGCTGTCCCATGGGCTGCGATGCTTCCATGGATTTCGACTGTGTGGTTTGCGACGTAAATGTCCCAGCCGACAAGCCCACCATAGGCGAAGCCATTCTCGCGGCTCCCCAGCCTGGCATTGTGTGCATTGCCCCCGGCACCTATACCGGCGATTTGGTGATGCGCCCTCATGTCTCGCTTCAAGGCAAAGGGCCTCAAACCTTAATCAAAGGCCATATTCTCGCAGGTTCCCTCGAAGATCCCGATCCAACCCCCACCTTTATCCGGGATCTCACCCTCAGCGCCGACAATGTGGTGGTGTCCGTGTGTCCGCCCAATGCTCCCAACTGCTTTCCCAGCTCAATCTACCTCAATGGGGGCACCATCGCGCTGGATCTTGAGCGAGTCATTGTGGACGGCAATGCAACCGGAGCCATCTTGGAATGTGCCAACCTGGAAGTGGCCGGAGGCAATTTATTGTTTTCCTTCCGCGACTCGACATGCATCAGCCAGCGGGGAATTCGATTTAGAGGCGATTTCGACGCCCAGAACCCGCGCCGTTTTGAGCTGGACGTAACCAGAAGCCGTTTTGAAGGCGATCAGATGAATGGCTGGATCTACGATTCCATTGAGTTTTTAATTACATCGGGCAATTCCTGCGGCCAACAAGTCGTTCCCAAGAATTCAGCCGTCAAGGCGAATATCGTCAACAACGAATTCTTCGGCACCCACTACGAATCCATCTACTTAACCCCGTGTTTGGCGATGGACCCCGCGGATGCGGCCAACTCCCGGATGTGGGTCGTCAACAACACCTTCGTTCCCAAAGCGGGCGTCACGGGGGATTTAGCCTATGGCGTATGGTACAATGCGCTGCCCGGTTTTGAGCCCGCCTTTACCTATGCCAACAACCTCTATGTGGGAACATCGGCCAACGCGGTGCGGGGAGCTCAGCCCGATCTAAGTGCCGGGAATATCACCACAGACCAATCGCCGTTTAAAGATATCGCCATGGGGAATCTCGAGCTCATGGCAGGAAGCCCGCCCATCGATGCGGCCGATCCGGTGTATGCACCTGCCGAGGATCGAAAGAAAAACCCAAGGCCCGCCGACGGCGATGCCAATGGGAGCAAGGAGCCCGATGTGGGGGCGTACGAATATATCCCCTAGTTTAAGGCGCAACCATCGGCCCAATATAGCTCTTGGCCGCCACGACGTTATCATACCACTTCTTGGTCTCTCCATTTGGATTGGAACCAAGATGAAACTGAAGACCAAAGCGGTCAATTTTAAGGCTTTCGATATCTCTAAACCTTAAATTGCCAAAATCCGCAGCCACCTTTCCATCCGCCCCCACCGTTACCCGGCCATCCCGCTGCCCCACCGTATTCGCCCGCACCATATACTCATAACAGTACCAGCGATCCAGCTCGGTCAGGATATCGGGACGGCTTTCAAAATCGTCGGCGAAAATCACATCCGGGTCGCCCTCGATTCCCTTATCCCTCGGATATTTCGATGCAATGCCCTCCCCCGAGGCCATCGAGCCGCCTGTGCCTCTGCTGGATGAGCTCGTGACCCCGCGGCGAAATACTGCGGGGCATGGGCAGGAAGCTCTTTGACTTGCGCGGTTATTCTGCCGCCTTCGCCTCTTCGTTCTTCGGCAGCAGCGGGAAACCCAATCCCTCCCTCTGCGCCAAAAAGGTCTCCGCCAGCATCTTTGCCAGCGCTCTCACCCGCCCAATAAAGCGCTGACGTTCCGTGACGCTAATGGCCCCGCGGGCATCCAGTACATTAAAACGGTGCGCCGCCTTCACCACAAAATCATAAGCGGGAAGCACAAGAGCCTTCATGGGATCGATTTGCGCCTGACCCCGTGTGAGCAGCCGCTTCACCTCCGCCTCGCATTGATCGAACGCCGCGAAATGCTCGGCCACATCGGCTTCTTCAAAGTTATAGGTCGACCATTCCCATTCCGCCCGCTGATAGAGCTCGCCATAGCGCACAGGAGGATCGCTCTCATCGGAATAGATTAAATCATAGACCGAATCCTTATCCTGCAGATACATCGCGATACGCTCCAGTCCATAGGTCAGTTCGCCCGACACCGGCCGGCAATCAATACCGCCCACCTGCTGAAAATAAGTAAATTGCGATATCTCAAGCCCATCCAGCCACACCTGCCAGCCCAGGCCCCATGCGCCCAAGGTCGGCGATTCCCAATCATCTTCGATAAACCGCACATCGTGCTCCAAGGGATTTGTCCCCAAAGCCTTTAGCGAATCCAAATACAATTCCTGAATATTGAGCGGACTGGGTTTTAGTATGACCTGAAACTGATGAAACTGCTGCAGCCGGTTTGGATTTTCACCATAGCGTCCGTCGGTGGGGCGGCGCGAGGGCTCGACAAAGGCCACATTCCAAGGCTCGGGGCCCAGGGCTCTTAAAAATGTCGCCGGGTTGTAGGTGCCCGCGCCGACTTCGGAGTTATAGGGCTGAACGATGAGGCAGCCGCGCTCCGCCCAGAACTTTTGGAGCGTTAAAATCAGGTTTTGAAAGGTCATGCGAAGGCTCTTAGCGCGCTTTTTCGGCGATGGGAAGACTTTTTTTACGGTTCGCTCCGATGATTTTTTAGATACCTGCCGGGGGGCCCGATGCCAGTTCCACAACCGCGCAGGGAATCGATGTGATAGACAGCCCAAATTCCCCCCCAATATTCCAGCGTGCCAGTTCGCTGTAAACAATATACACGGCCCGGTTGGCAAATCCCCAATCATGAATACGGCAGGACAGATTCCACTGTTCAAAAGGATCGCTCGAGCTTGCGCAAACGCCCAGCCCAAACGAGTCCGCATTCAATTCGCCTAAATCTTGTCGGAGCGCCGTTAGCACCGCCATACCAAAAATATGTATGCTGACCGAGGAACATTGAACGGGATCTGCATCGGCTTTATCGCATTCTGTGGCTTCGCTCCGCTTATAATCCAAGCGCCGCTCCCCTGTATGCATTACCCGGATATAAGCTCCTTGTTCATTGCTATTGTCCGGGCAAAACTTCGGCGCATCAAAATAGATACCCGAGGCTTCCCCCGAAACCAGCGTAAACTGAGCGGGACTGCCTTTAATCTGATTTTGTTTTGCACAAGCATCGAGGAAGCGTTTGTTTTCGGGCTCATTGCGAAAATAATTGCTATGGCAACCCAACAGCACCGAAACGAATACAAGAAAAAATACACGCATCGCCGGGATCTTTCAAACGTGAGGCCGCGAGTCTATACCCGATGATAAAAACCTGCAACATTCTTGCCCAGCGTGTCCGCATTATGCCAAACTCCCGCCCGAAACGACCATGAATGCCCTTTCCGCCCTCGCCCTCTACCCTCTTTGGGCCGTCGCCATGGCCGTCGGCGTCAGCGCCCTCCGCTTTGGACGCGCCTCCGGCCCTGGGCTCATTATCCTCTCGCTCTCCCATGCCCTCTGGACCACCAGCCTTATCCTCCTTCAAATCCCCGCATTCTCCCCCATCGCCGAACATATACTCCCCACCGGCATGCTCCTCGCCGCCGCCTTCGTCCATGCCGGCGCCGATGTCGCCGAAATCCAACGCCGCACGTTTATTTGGGCCACCTATGCCGCCTGCGCCTTTATCGCTCTCTTTGGCGTATGCTTTCCCCACCTTCTCTATACATCCGGCGCCCGCGCCCCCGGCCCTCTCTTTCTCCCCATGGCCATCCTCTGTGCCGTGGGTACCGTTATCATGCACCTGTGGCTCCTCCGCACCGCCCTCCTCCGCCGAGGTGCCCAGCGCAAACGCCTTCTCCTTCTGGTGGTTGCCGGCACCATGGGCTCCCTTGGAGGAGGAGGCATCATCGGCGTCCGCGTCATGGGATGGGGAGATGTACATCATGCCGCCCCCTTACTTCTGATTGCCATTGTTCTAGCGGCCTATGGCGTATTGAGCAGCGAACATGGCCGCTCTCGGGAACTCGTCCTCCAGGGCCTCGCCTATGCCGCGCTTACCGCCGCCCTCTCATCGTTGGGCCTTACCGCTTTTTTTAAACTCATCCCCTACCTTGCCCCTGGTGAAGGCCAACAACTCGCCTGGATCGTTTTCATCGTCTTCTTTGCCACGCTCCCGGCCGATCCTCTTCGCATGCTGTTGGTCGAAATGCTAGGCCGCCGCCTCTTTCGCCGGCCCATTGGCGTGCGGGACTTGGCCGACCAAGTCGAACACCAAGAAGAGCGGGCCGATCATGCCGAACGCCTCGCGGAAATCGGAAAGATGGCCAGCGCGGTCGCCCATGAAATCCGCAATCCCCTAGGCGTAATCGCCGCCCAGGCCAAACTCCTGGAGCGCACGGGAGCAAGCGCAAACTCGGTCCAGGCGATACGGGCCCAAATTGATCGCACCAAACGCTTTTTGGACGACTTGCTTCGCTACAGCAAACCCCGGCCCCTCGATATACGGGAAATCGACGCGATCTCCAGCTTAAACCTCGCGATTAGCCATGTGCGCCAAGCGATGGGAGAAAGCTGTGCTCCTATCGATATAAAAGCCGATAAAGCCGGTCCTCTATCCTTGGACGCCGATTCGGGAGCCTTTATGGACGTAGCCATTGTGCTCCTTCAAAATGCGGCGATAGCAGTGGAAGGACAAGAGCGGCCGAAGGTAGCAATTCATATTGGACCCACGGCTCAAAGAGATTTCATAAAGATGGCGGTGGAAGACAATGGCAAAGGCGTGCCGCCTGAGATAGAACGCTCGCTCTTTCAGCCCTTTATTACGGGGCGGAGCCGGGACGCGAAGCATCCAGGAACGGGATTGGGGCTGGCCATTGCGGCGCGGTGGATAGAACGGCATGGGGGACAGATTCGGCATGAGCGCCGGGCGGAAGGAGGAGCGCGATTTGTGGTGGAGTGGCCGGTTAAAGCTTTGCCTCCCGAAGACCGCGCAAACGATGGATAGAACCGCGATACGAATGCCTTGCGCCAACCATGCCGTTTCTGCGTCTCCCCTCCAGCCAAACCCCCAAAATGCTGCACTCATATGCCGGCATAAGGATTGCCTGATGATGGCCTAATGATTGCCTAACGCGAGACATGAACATCTCGCCGCCGCCCCGCGGCCAAGATCGAAAGACGCGAAGCGAGGCCCTGCTTGAAACGAAGAATTGCAAGATGGGCGCCCTGCGAGGTGCCCGCCAAGACATCGATCGAAAGCCTTTCAAGGTCGCCTTCAACCAGCGGCTGTTTCTGGATTGGCGATCGCGGATTCCCCGATCATCTCAAGGCCCTCGAACTCGCGGACGCCTGGAAACGCTCAAAAGGCAGCGGAATTCGAATTGCCGTGCTCGATAGCGGCGTTGCCCCCATGCCCAAGGTCTTTGAACATATCGAACGCTATGATTGGACAGGTAAGCCTATATCCCCCGGCGATGCTCATCCAAAACTCCATGGAACCCGCTGTGCAAGCCTGATCGCATCCTCCGATCCCGAAGCTCTAGGTGTGGCGCCCGAAGCAACACTCGTGAGTATCCTTGTCGCCGGCTCAAGCGGCAGGCCCCTCGTTCAGCGTGTGCTCGAAGGCTTTGCAAGCGCCGAAAGGCTCCAATGCGATGTAATATCCTGCAGCTTTACCATTCATGGCGCCGATCCCTCGCTCATCAGCCTGGCCAATCAGATGGCCAAAGAGGGTACTGTTATCGTTACCGCCTCGGGCAATGAAGAAAACGAGCGCTGCGAATTCCCAGAATTGCTCGATGGGCCGGTCGTCGTCGGCGCCCTCGATGACAATGGCCTCGCTTTTGAAGAGCAGCGTATGGGCAAATTTACCGATGTTTTTGCCCCGGGTTGGCATCTGTCCCATCGCGTACCCGATGGGGTCGACGATCATTTTGGCATGACCTCCGGCGCCACTGCGCTTGTAAGCGGCGCCATCGCGCTCGCCTTGTCCACTTGCCCCCAAGACAAGCGCCGCAGCGCAGGAGCCCGCATGAATTCATGGATCAGAAACCCAAAGTTCACCAAGCCGCTCGCGAAGATACCCCCAAGAGCACCCAAGGCCCGCTTTATTGCTCCGGGCCTGCTTTTTGAGGCAATAGCAAGCCTTGAACCCATCGATTGAACAAGAACAAGAAAGAGGATAGCGATGAGAACATTGGCCACCCTAACCCGCATCGCAGGGCTTTCCCTGGTTGTCTCAAGCCTGATCGCGGCCATCTCAAATGAAGCCGCGGCCCAGACCGCGACAAGCCCCACTCCAGACACGGCCGAGATCGTCCTCCATGTGGCGCCAATCCAAACCAATAGCTTTGGTACCGAGCTCGCCGAACTCTGCCGGCAGCTCGAAGACTTAAATGTCCCGGCCGGCAGCGCGCCGCCTCCCCTGACGCTCAAGGAAGCCTTGGACCAAGCCACACGAAAGCAAACAGATGCCGGGTACATGAAAATTGCCGAATCCCTTAGCTCGGCGTTTAGCAGGTTAAAAGCTCCATGCAAAAAGCTCCGCGATCCGCTGCAATGGATTCAGCTTAAAAACGCGGATATCAACGCCGTCCGAGAGTTTCACGGCGCGGGTTCGCTCAGCTCCATCACCGACCAAATAGAGGGGGCCCGGGAGCAGCTTATGGGCGCGGACCAGGCGACCTTCGTTGCCGAGCTCGCGAAAAGCATCAAGCAAGGCAGCGCAAACCCATCGTTTGGCGGATTTTTGGGAGGCACCATGCTTGGCAACCTAAGCTCCACCATCGCGAACGGCCTCGCAGACTTCCTTGTCACCAGGTCAAAGCAAGAAGCCATTCTCTTCTTTCAAGACCAAATGAAAGACAACCTGTGCGCCGACTGGAGACGATCGCTGTTGGACAATACATGCAGCACCATCGAGACCCTCGACGCCTCCACTTCGTTGCATACCATGGGCACCTACATCAACCGTGCCGCGCGTAAAGACATCCTCGCCCTTCCCAGCGCGTCGCTTGGGCTCCTCACCGAGAAAGATCCCCAGCATCATTATCTCTACGAATCGGGCCGGGTCTTTGCCGCGCTTGGACAAAAGCTTGCGGAATCGGGGCATGCAAACCCGGTCGCCGTCATTTCGGCCATTCATTCGATTGGAAATCGCAAATGCGAAGACGCAAAACCCCAAACCCTCGATCAGCCCGGGAAGTGGTGTAAAGACATCTTCAACGTATTGAGGCGCGGTTCCGCGCTTTTTCATGCGGCGGCACAGCAGAAAGATCTCGAGAGTTTTCCAAATGCCGGCGAGACGGGTCCACGGATTATCGCCCTATTGCTGGACCAGGAGAACTTCAAAGGCGGCTTTCAGATTCGCATTGACGAGAGCGACACGCTCCAGAAATTTAGGAAGCTGATGCTCAGCGTTCAAACCGTTGCCGAGGGCACGCACGAGATCTTGGCGATGATCGACGCGCTCAACGATGAGAACAGCATCGCAAAGGCGGAGACAGCCGGGGCACGCCGTCATCATTTGGCGCAGATGACGCTGGATGCGGCGCTCATTTCCATTTCGGCCTCGAAAACCGTAGCAGGATTGATAGGCGATATCCCCGAGCAAGATGCCAAGAAGATTGTTGAATGGCTCGGCGTCGGGGAGATAGCGGCGCGCACGGCCCGTGGAGCCATCGATCAAGACGATGCGGCAACGATTGCAGACCTGATGAAGCTTCTTGGGGCCTTCAACATTCATCTGGGGACCGAGAGGAACGCCTCGCAAAGGAGCCTTGAGCTGATGGCGAAAGTATCTGCTTTCGTGGGGAAACACGGCCCATTCATTGTAGAACTCGCCAGTGCGAAATCGAGCCAGGACGTTGCCGCCGCCTTGGATGCCGCGGCTGCACCCGTGGGGAGTTACAAAGTCAAGTTTGAACGGCCCACGATGGCCCTGAATGCCTTTGTCGGGGTATCGGTGGCCAACGAATGGCTGCTTTCGGATAGGGTGAGCGGATCGAGCATTTCCTTTGGAGGATTCGCTCCCATTGGTGTGCACATGACATGGCCTGTAGGGGATGTCAAAGTACCGCTGGGTTTTATGGTCTCGGCATTTGATCTCGGAGCGCTCACGCAGCAGCGGTTCACGCAAGAGGTGGAGAGCACAGACCAAACTGGTGGAGAGTCAAGCTCAAATAGCACCTCATCGATGTCGGCGACGGTTGGATTGGAGCAACTCTTCTCTCCGGGCCTCTATGGAACAATTGGTTTTTTTAGCAAGGACTATCGCTCGCCGCTTGTCTTTGGCGCGGGATTTTCCTTTGTTCCGAACCTGCGCAAGGTCGAGCTCACGGATGCGGCCAGGTCTTCGTTTGACGCTCCGGTGTTGCGGATGGGGGCCTTTCTTGCGCTCGACTTGACGCTATTGCCTTTGAATTAAGGCTATTTGGCTTGAGCAGCCCGGCTTCACAGGCCCTACCCATTTGTCAACAAGCAAGACCCAACGGCTTTTCGGCGTTCCCCAACGCCGGCTTTGGTGCAAACAGACGCTTCGCCAGGCTCCCGCAAGACCCATCTGACGTCAACAGAAGGCGTATTCGGCTCCCTAAAGTCCCATCTGACGTCAACAGAGAGCGATCCCGAGCGCCTAAGGGGCCAACTGTTTACGTCAGATGGGCCGAAATTCTCCAGAAAGTCTCGTCTGCTCTTGACAGAGAGGCATTTAGGCCGCCGAAGATGCTTCCTGACGTCAACAGACGGGCTCCGAGGCTGCCTAAAAAGGCGCCTGCCCTTGAGAGATGCCTCCACTCGGGAGCCTAGACCCGGAGTGTGTGACGACAGCCAGCCATCGATGTGGCGACCAGCTCTTCGTTCTAGTTCGGCTTCTGTCCCCAGCCTGCCACAAAGAACACAGGAATGAACGAGGCATGCATATCCACCGCCTCGGCCATAAGCCGCGCGGCCAGCGAGTCCAAGCCAAGCTCTTTGGCGCTTGCGATACCCATCTTTTCCATCGCGGGCGCCAAGGTACGGGCGACGTGGGCGAGCCATTCATAGGCGGGGGAGTCAGCCCCTCCCTCCACCGGCGCTTCCCGTACCAAATGATAGGGCTGAATCCCCGCACGCTCAAAAGCATCGCGCAGTTTGACACTCATGTCCGCGGATAATCCCAGCCGCTTAAATGTATCGGCAATCCGCTGAACGGTTTGGCTAAACAAAGGAAGATGAGGATGTGACCAGCTCCCTCCCTCCATATCGATCTCATAGATGGCGACTTTTCCCCCGGGCCGTACAAAACGGGTGAGCTGATAAAAGCTCTGGATGGGATTTGGCTGATGCATCAGCACAAGACGGCCCACCAGGGCGTCGAAATACGAAGGACTGGCAAACCGTTCGAGCGTGTTTTCATCGCTTTCAATGACCCGCACATGATGGATGTGTTTAGCCTGAAACCTGAACTTGGAGCGTGCGACGGCTTCGGGTGCCCGATCGACCGCGACCACTTCGCCCGAGGGGCCAACCATTTCGGCGGCCAGGATTGTCAAGTCCCCGGTTCCTGAACCAAAGTCCAACACCCGCATTCCTGGCTGGATTCCTGCGCGCGCAAGCAAGTGCTTGGTCATGTCGCGCAAAAAAAGCCCCTGTTCTTCGAGCCGTTGAAGTTCGCTCTCGGAGTGGCCCAGAGCATAAACTTGGGATGCTTGTTGTTCCATGGCGATACCTCTTGCTCAGCGAGGAGCATCCCATGTGCCATTGGAATTAGCGGTGGTTTTGGGGGTTGTTTCTTATCGCGATGCAAAAGCTTCGCGCATGCCGCGTATAATGCGCTGTGATAAAGAGCCAAAATTCGCGTCAGATCTTCAAGGCCGGGGGCGCGTCAGGTCATCGCTTGCCCGTTCATCAAATGCGGCTTGCATTCCCCAAGCCCTGGGCCTAATCTCTCCCAATGAAGCTCAATTCAACATGGTTTTTTGTGATTTGGTTCGGATGTTTTACGGCCGGCGCCATCGCCTCCTGCGGCGGTGGAACCCGCATCGAAAACGGTCCGGCGGCCTCATCGGGCAATGCTTCGTCCAGTGGAACGGCAGGCGCGGGAGGCGCCGGCGGCTCGGGCATTATCATTATCGGTTTCGGCGGAATGGGAGGAACTTCAGCCTACGATGGTTCTGTCGATCCCAACTACATGCCCAATCTCTTCGATTGCGATGGCTGCGCCTGCGATGGAGCAACCCACTATTGCCGCCAGGTATATGCGGGCGCTCAAGTCCCACCAGCCCCAGATGCAGGCTCCTGTTCCGAGCTCGATGCGGGGTGGTCGAGTTGTATACCCATCCCCCCTGATTGTATCTCGGCACCTTCATGCGCCTGCCTCGATACGTACAATGGGGCGTGTCAATGCCAACTCGTCGAAGAGGGCGCCGGCTTCTGGGTTCAGTGCTTCCTGCCTTAAGACTCCCCTGGATTATCTAGCTGGATTATCTAGGATGAGCCCGCCGTTTTGGTTGTTCCAAGCACCTGTTCCAGAATGGAGCTCACAAAAGCCTTGGAAAGCACGACGCCGCGCCGCTGTCGAAATGCCACATGCCCATCCGGCCGAACCAAGAGCGCCCCATCCGCCTTGATTTGACAAAAAGTATGGGCTGCCTCTCGAAAACACAAGGGAATCGAGGCGTCTTTCAGTGAAAATACCCTAACCAAGCCATCCAACTCCTCCGAAGGCTGTAGCGCCGCGCCCAAGATCAGCGTCAAGCGATGATAATCCAAGAGGCTATGACTGGAACGAGAGCGCCCATTGCCATCCAGCCAAAAATGAGGAAAGCGCGCGCCCGGCCGCGTTGAGGGAATATAATCCGAAACAATATCCGCCGGCTTCGTCACGGGCGTCCCATCGGAAAGCAGCGCTCCATCTTCATACAAATAGCCCAAATCCAGCCCAATTCTATCAAAATGCGGCCGCTGATCTAAAATCGCCCGAACCACCCGCTCGCGCACCTCGGGATTCTTGTGATAGCGCGAAAGCACGGTTTCCCCCAGCTTCTCCATCTGCTTTTGCCCCCATGTTTGGAGCGGACTCGGCAGGGCCTTAAACAATCGGCTAAAGCGCTGCTCATTCACCTTATCGACATCCTCCCTCCGGATCCCGAATGCTTCCGCAATTTCGCTCATGTTTTCGAAATTATGAAGACTCTCATCGCAATTGGTCTGCACCACCGGACGCCGTTCCCGCTCATAAGTATCCAACAAGCGGTCAGGGGCATGTCCTTGAAGCACCAAGGCCATCTTCCAAGCCAAATTGTGGGCATCACCGATACCCGAATTCATACCCAAGCCCCCGGTTGGAGGAAAGCGATGGGCCGCATCGCCTGCCAAAAAAGCCCGGCCGGACCTAAAGCGCCGCGCGACCTGAGCCGCCATTCGCCAATGGCTCATCGAGGTAATCTGAATGTCCACATCATCCCGGCCCAAGGCCGCATAAATACGTTGCCTCATCACCTCGGGCGTATAGTCTTCCACGCGCTCATGAGGCGTGGCGATGGGCAGATGAAACACCCAGCGTTTCTCCACATGATGGGCAATAAAAGCGCTGCCTGGGGCTTTGGGTGAACAGATAAAGTACAATTTCCCCCTCGTGCGCACGACCTTGCTGAGATCGGCTTGAAAATAAGCGTTCACCACATCGTGAAGCTTATCGGGTCCCACCATTTCAATTCCCAGGGCCTTGCGCGAGCGGCTTCCCGCACCGTCGGCGCAAATCACATAGTGGCTTGAAATCTCAAATGTTTTTCCAGACGCCACATCCAGAACGCGGCTTGTGATGCCATGGTCCTCTTCATTAAAGGATTCCCATGAATGGTTCCATAGGAGCTGAGTTTGGGGACAGGCGCTTACATGCTCCACCATACGTTTCTCGATTTCGACTTGGGAGATATTGAGATAAGCCTGGGGAGCCGCGAGATGCTCCCGATATTTTTGAGCGCCGCCACCCGAGGCGAGATCGATACACCCAAACTCCTCGGCGATGGTCCCGCAGATTAGAATCTTGGAGGCATCGTCATGGGGCGAGGCTTCGGCGGCGAGCTCTTCAAAGGAAAAGCCCAATTGCTGAAGGATTTCAATGGAACGCGCGCTGACTTCATGAGCCTTGGGATGAACCGAAAGGCCCTCGCGCCGCTCCACCATCACGCTTGAAATGCCGAATTTGGCCAGACAAAGCGCGGCGGTCATCCCTGTTGGGCCCGCGCCGATAATCAAAACCTGGGTATGAAGCCTTCTATTGTTCATGGTCTTTTAATCCTTATGGGTTGAAGCGTTGTCTGAAGTCTGCATGGAAGCGTTTCGGCACAACCACACCCCAAGAGCAATCAACACCCCTGCCATTAAAAAATGGAGCAGAGCCGGGGGGATAAAGCCCAAAAGCACCCGATTGTCGGCATCGAAGGCGGAACCGACCAAATCTTTCAGGGAAGCGGACACCATAAAGGCCGTAACGAGGGAGGCCCCGATGGCGCCGCCGATGTAGACGCGCTCCACGGTTTTGGGGGTAGCTTTTACAAACAAGAACGTAGCGACCATAGAGATAAGAAAGCCGGTACAGATTTGCCAGAGCAGATGAAGCCTGGCATGGGGAGGCCAAGCGGGATTCATCAAGTGATGAGGATCGAGGGTATCGATAAAGACAGGCAGGACGCCGTAGAGCATCGTGCCTGAAATGCACAAAATTTTTCCTGTGGACCAAGCCTTGGCGGTATTCATGGCTTGGCTTATTGCATAGCTTTTGGTCGGCGGGTGGCCAAAGATGGCCAGGGGATGGTCAAGAGTTGGGCATGGGGTTTTCGGGGCCGGGAAAGATGAAGTAGGCCGGGCCACAACCATCGAACCCCGTTGCGATCAATCCGGGGACATAAGATGCTCCCATTGATGCAAAGCCATGGTGAGCAAAATCAGGTGTTGGGCGAGCTCGGGCGAAGCGCTTGGCTCAGGCCCATACAAAAGGACTTGCATATTGCCGGCGATATTGGCGCTGAGCAGGACATTGTTGGGGTCCAAACCCCAGGACACATACCCGACGGGAGAACCATAATTTTTCAAGATACCGTGCCACATGGAGATACGCTGTCCGCGAAAGGTGAGCTCGCCGTCCCAACATTCGGGGGTAGTCAACGTTTTGGCATGGGCTGCATCGCGGGCTGGGCAGTCATGACCTTTACCCAGCCAGAACGTGAGTTCATTGGAAGATGGGCTGCCCGACCAGCACCCGAAGCGTGTTTTTGGCACATGGGGTCCGCTGGGTTCGGACTCACATCGGAGCCGGCGACCATCGAAGGAAACGGTAAAAGCGATATCGGCGCGGTACATCCCCATTCCAAATGCGACCTCCGCGCGGCTTACATCAAAGAGGATTTGCCGGCCATCGGGCAAATCCCAACTGTGGGGGACACTGCCGAAGCCGACCCAAGGCGTGGCATAAATAAAGGTGGGTTCTCGATCATCAGACAGGGGATAACCTGGTGGAACCAGGATGGTGCAAGCCAAGGGAGAGGCCAAACAAACAATCAGGGCCGTTTGTGGGAGGGGATTTGGGAATTGCACGCTGGGGTTGTAGGGGAGTATGGCCGCCGAGTAAAGCGGGAGGCGCGATGGAGCGATTGCGTGAATGACCCCCAAATTCCTTGACGCCCGCCGTCTTATCCCCTATTCCTCCCGCCCATGCACATCGACCTAAAAGCCCTCACCCTCTCCACGGCCGCTTTGCTCCTCTCGGCTTGCTCGAGCGAAGCGCCCCCTCAAGAACAAGTGGCAAGCTCCAATATCGCCGAAACCCGCGTCCTCGGCTCCGATATCGCTAAACACTACTCCCTCGAGGATAATCACTACGTCTCCCCCATCCTCGATGCACCCCTCCAAGCCTCCCGCGTCGGCGCTATGTTCGAAATCGCAGGCGCCAACCCCACCATGGACATCCAACTCGAAGCCAGAGGCATCGCCCCCGATGGCTCCGCCGGACCCTGGATTCCCCTCTCCCTCACCTGGCAAGAAGATGCCCTCCGCGTCGCCAAAGCCGAACTCAACACCACATCCACCGGCGCCCAAATCCGCATCCCCGTCTCCGCCGCTCCCATGATTCAAGAGCTCACCCTCTCCGCCCTCGTCCCCGAACCAGGCACCACCGACCTCGCCAAAGTCCAAGGCGCCTTGCCCGAATATCTCGCCGGCGCAGGCGTCCGCTCCCGCGCCGAATGGGGCGCCATGCCCACCCGATGCACCGATCTCGATGGCCCCAAAACCCGCATGGCCGTCCACCATACCGTCTCCCCCCGCTCCTCGTCAGCCGGTTATGCCGCCCGCCTCAGGCAAATTCAGGCTTTTCATATGGATACCCGAGGCTGGTGCGATGTCGGCTATACCTTTCTCGTTACCGAAGATGGCACCGTCTGGGAAGGCCGCCCCATGCGATTCGTGGGCGCCCATGTGTTTGGCAACAATTCAGGCAATATTGGCATGAGCTTTGTGGGCTGTTTCCACACCAGCGGTTGCGGCGGTCTGGGAGATACCAACCCTCCAGCCCTGATGATCGACGGAGCGGCCCGCACCCTTGGCGCATTGGCCAAAGAACATGGAATCAGCATCAGCGCGACCTCCCTGAAAGGACATCGCGATCACCCCGACGCAGGCACCACATGCCCCGGGGATTACCTGCACGCCCAACTCGGCAAAATCCGCGAACTTAGCGCCACCTACGCCAAAGGCATCGCCGACTGCAAATCGAAATTCATCGATATCTGTGGGGCATGGTATGAAGACGATGTGATATGGCTGGCCGATCAAGGCATTTCAAGCGGATGCGCGGCGGATAAATTCTGCCCCGACACCATCATCACCCGAGAACAAATGGCCGCATTTCTAGCCTCCGCGCTCAAGTTACCTGCCGGCCCCAATGCCTTCACCGACGACGAAGGCACCCCCTTCGAAGCATCCATCAACGCCGTCGCCGCCGCTGGAATCACCAGCGGATGCTCCGCCGACGGAAAACTCTTCTGTCCCAAAGACGAAGTCACCCGTGGGCAAATGGCCGCCTTCTTAACCAAAGCCTACAAACTCCCCGCCTCCAATATCAACGCCTTCGATGATGACAATGGCTCGGCCTTTGAAGCGGCCATCAATGCCGTTGCCGCCGCGGGCGTCACCGCCGGATGCACGGTCGATGGGACAAAGTTCTGTCCCGATCAAAAAGTCACCCGCGCTCAAATGGCCTCATTCCTCCGGCGAGCGATGACACCTTAAAACAAGGACGTTAAAGCACCCATGGATCAAACCCCTTCACCTTCCATGAACCTATTCTTCGAACTCTACGAAAGCCTACCCCGCCAAGGCCCAGGCAACCGAGCCTCCGCCGAGCAAGCCCTCAGCCTTTGCAAAAACCTCCCATCTTCCCCCGCAATTCTCGACTTAGGTTGCGGCGCCGGCGCGCAAACCCTTTACCTCGCCGAACTCACATCCGGCACCATCCTCGCCATCGACCGCCACGCCCCCAGCATCGACCGCCTTCAGGCGACAATCGCCGCCCGTGGACTTTCTCAACGCGCTCAAGCCCAGGTCGGCGACATGGCCCATCTCAATCTACCGCCCCAAAGCTTTGACCTTATCTGGTCCGAAGGCGCACTCTACAACCTTGGAATCGAAAACGCCCTCCGTATCTGCCACGGACTACTGCGGCCCGGCGGCTATCTCGCCTTTACCGATGCCGTTTGGCGCAAGGAAAACCCGCCCCCCGAAGTCAAAGCCGGCTTTGACGCGGACTATCCATCCATGGCTTGGGTCAAAGATGTCTTGACAAACATAGAGCGCACTGGATTCGAGCAAAGCGGCCATTTCACCCTACCTGACGAGGCATGGTGGAACGATTTCTACACCCCCATGCAACATCGCATTGCCGAAATGCGCATCAAGTACGAAAACGACAGCGAAGCCACCGCCCTCCTCGACCAACTCGCCCAGGAACCCGAAATGCACCGCCGCTATTCGGACTACTATGCATATGAATTCTTTGTCGCAAGGAAAGATCAAGCCCCATGCCGGACAAAAAAGTGATAATCCTTATGAAATAGATCGATCGCTATGGGCTGCCCTGGATTGTATTCCCCTTGATCATAACCGTCTTTCGTATGCAGGTGAATCGTCACCCCGTAGCATAACGAAGCTAAAAAGACTTCAAACTCCCCGCCCCAAGCCGCATCGGTCAAGAGCTCATTAAAGTAATCCATCGCCGCCTCGGGCGTGCTCAGGAAATCCAAGTACTGAAAATCATGAAAGTTGTTTAACAAATACTGAGCGATCTCATCGCGCACCTGAGCATATTGATTTTGATTTCCATAGCACAGATGAGCGATACTCCGGTAAAGACAATTCCCATCGCCGACAATAAACTTCCTGCCCTCCTTGAGTGAATCCGCTTTCGCTTTTAAAGCTGCTTGCTTCTCAAGATGCTCTTTCAATATCTTCTCGGCGTAGGACTGGGATGTGAAGAGTCCCTTCAGCACAACCGTTTTAGATTCCAAATCCTTGCTAAGCTGTTTCATTGCAGCCTCGGTCCATATCTTTTTGCGCTTCAGCATGAACTTGCCCACATGGCTCTTTTTTGAGCTATGCCCGTGAAATTTGTGGATCTTCTTTGACTGAATCGGAGGGAGCATAATTTCAATCGGCTTATGATCAAGCTTATCGGTTAACTTCGCTCCAACCCTGCTCCGAACCGTCACATCGCGGCTCGCCGTATCCCGCCCACTGTTCCCTTTCAGCAAGTCTTGGGCGTCCGAATGGCCTTCCATCGCCTTTTCAATGTCGATAGGATCCTTTACAAGCACACGATCCTCTTTTTTAAAATAGTTATGCATCATCGTGAGCAAGCGTTTGCTGAGCAGCGCCTTATCGAGACAATGCCCACCTTTGGAAGTCGCCGCGGTTGTGGCGATTTCAAAATCAAATTGAGCGCGGTTGCCCGAACGGCCCGACGTGCCGCCCGTTTTCGAATACGTATTAAAATCACCCACGAGAACATCCACCCCGAGCGCTTCCCCCAAGGTTTGCAAACCCTGCTGGTAGGGTCCTGCAACGCCGCTATTGTCTTGAAACGGGGCATGGGCACTCATAATACGATAAATCGAACCATCCAGAGCCTTGCATGTAATGAGGATCGGCTGACGCATACCCGCGCCAAAAACGGTTACAGAAGTGTAATGTTTCTTGAGAAGCGCATAATCTGGATGTTTATCGAGCGATACCGCCTCAAATTGGCTGAATTTATCGGTTCGATAGAGCACGACAATATTCTCCCTGCCGACCGCACAAATACAATGGCCGATCTTGTGATGAGATAATTTGGATGTAAAAGTCGACACATCTTTGGAACTAATCTTGGAAGAAGGCTCGAGCACAATCAACACATCCCATCCATTCGCGACCATCCTGGCAGCGAGATGAAGGATGGTATACTGACCGCGGACATTCCAGCAGACGATTTTCATAAGTCCTCGAATCGGGGCGGCGCGCTTTGCCCTAATCTATCAATACAAGACGTTACCAGGCCGTCAAGATAATTTTTATTTGCCGGCGAGGCCGCGATTCGCCTTCGCCCAGCCGATCATCGAACAGTTCAGAAGCTACACCAATCCCGACGGTCACGACATCTCCAAGCGCCCCGACAAAGACGACTTCAACGCCCTGCTCCAAGGGCTCCGATTTAAATAGAACCTGGATCCACGCCCAACGCGCGCAACTTAGCGATCAGCTTTTCATTTTGATTGGCGAGTTTCTCATTTTGATTGGCGAGTTCCTGAGCGGAAGGCAACAGCACGCCTTTCTCGCTAAAAAAGCGAAGCATTCCTTCATGCACACCCAGCCAAAGCCCGAGTTCCGCGCTGAATATACGGCCTTCTTTATCTGCGGCCAAAGGCTCATAGTGCCGATCCACCAAATGAAAACCGGCCAATTCCGCGGTCTCGGGATCGAACCACACATAATCCGGCGTCCGAAACACATCTTGATAGATTTGCTTCTTTAGCCCCCGATCGAGCGCGCTGGTACTGTCGGAAAGCACTTCGACAATCAGGTTTGGATATCGTCCACCTTCCTTCCACACACACCAACTCCTGCGGGGCCTGCGCACGGTGCCCAGCACCACGAAAAAATCGGGACCCCGAACGCGCTGGCGCGCCGATTCGCTTTCCTTGTCCACTTGCTGCTCGCTATAGAAAATGCTCATATTGCCGGCGGCAAAGAAATCGCGGCGCTCTTTCCAATGAAGCTCCAGACATTGCAGAAGCAGAAGAAGCTGGGCCAGGTGCAGGGAGGATTCGAATTCAGGCTCATCGCTCTCGATACCGGACAGGGGCAGCGTATCGATATCGGCTTCCGGGGTTTCAAAGGCTCGGGTATCTATGGCCGGGGAAGACATGCGGGCTATCTAAAGGAGGGATTTTGTGTTGGCAAGCTTTTTTTGATCGCCGGTGCGGGAGGGGTGGCGAACAGAAGATCAATGAATCAAGGGCTCGATGCTGGGGGCAATGAACCACGAACACACCGGAAGCCGAAGTCCCCGTACCGGTACGTGGGCCTGTACCAGTCCCGGTTCGAAGAGCGCAGCCTCCTGGGCTCGCTGAAGAAGGAGCCGCCGCGCAACACCCGTCTCGCCTCCGGTGTTTTATCTGGCCCTGCATAGCCAGGCTTGGAACTGGAGGGATACTCCGCATAGAGATCCCAGATCCATTCCCATGCATTCCCATGCATATCGTAGAGTCCCCAGGGATTCGGCTTAAAACTTCCAACGGGCGCAAGCTCGGGGTACTTGTCGTCTTCACATGTTGTTGGGGTGAGCCCGGTCCAATCGGGATGCTTTCGCTTGGCCGCGGCATCCCCGCCGTTGCCATAACGACAAATATCGTTGGCATCGTTTCCAAAGCTATAAGCCGTCGTCGTCCCCGCACGCGCCGCATATTCCCATTCCGCTTCCGTCGGCAATCGATAGCCTGTGCATTCTCGATCCCATATCCACTCCCCATTCTTTTGCGAATAGCACACCGTTCGTTTACCGTCTTCCGGCAGCTTTTTGTTCTCCAGCTCCGTGAGCTTGTTCATAAAGGCAACCGTCTCAAACCAAGTCACCGAGTGGGCCGGTGTAGAGTCACCACAGCCATAAGCACAATCGAAGGCTTTGACGCCCATCACGCTTTTCCATTGCTTCTGCGTGACTTCATGCACCCCAATCTCAAACGTCGACACCTCCGCCGGATGCTGCTTCTCATCGGCATCTCGACCGGTTTCCCCTTCTGGGCTGCCCATTGTAAAACTTCCAGTGGGCAGCTTTCTAAACGCCATCGGCGCCATGTCCTCGAGGGCTGGGGACGTTAAAGTGAAAGGCTGAGCTGTACCCTCTGAAGTTGAATCTTGTAAAGGTGTAGACTTGGGCCAAACTTTAGTCAAAACCCCTCCACCCACCAACAGCGCCGCAACCAGAGCCGGCCAGCGCGCCTTACGCCATGGAAATCCATCTGTTGCTGCTGGCAGAGGATTCGCCACAGGCACAACACGGCTTTGCCCCGCCTGCCGCTCCGCCTGCGCATCCGCATCCCGAAGCTTCAGCGCCGTCGCCTCAATCTTGGCCACCACCCCTGTCCACACTTCATCTTGATCTGGCCAAGTATTTACCGGTTTGGCATCTTTGGGCAACATCTGAAGCTTTGAAAGAGCCGTTCTATCCCACAAACAACTCCGTACAAGTACAGGCAACACCACAGCCTCGCCGCTCGTATGCCGCGCAAGCGCACCAGCCATTTCCTTTTCCTTGCAATAGCGCGACGCCAAAAATCGCGGGCTCACAAGCAGCACAATCAATCTCGCTTCCCGCAGCCGGGCATCAATCTGCGGTTCCCACTCGCTGCCGTCGGGAATCTCTTGATCATGCCAATGGGTGATCGTGCCATTATCGACCAGCACGGCCAAATGCTGGATCAGCGCGTTTTTGAACGCCTCGTCCTCGCGCGCATAAGCGATAAAAACAGGAATGGCCATATCCGCTTCCAAAACCGGGGCGGGCTTTCTATCAAAGACCTCGCGGGAACACAAGTTTTATATCCAAACCGCGCGGCGAGCTTCCGGCATCCGACTGCACTAAATCCTTCCCACCCGCCCCAGCTCTCGTCTTGCAAGTGTCCAATCCTTCTCCAGATGTCCCTGGGAACAATTGTGCAAATGCAAAACCTGTCTTCCAACCCTTGGAAGGCAATTGCTTCTTGCACCCGGGCTTGAGTGAGAGTCGTCGCTTTGTTCTGAAAATACCCCCACCTGCCGGAGCTAAGGCATCGAGCGTGAGCTGATGCAATGGATCAGAAGCGGAAAGATGTTGGCAGGTGCAGTCGGTAGTCTTAAAGTGCGTCAGGTGTAATGGGCGTCGGGAGAAGGAGATGCAAGGGTAACCTCTAGGTCCGCAAAGGGGTTATCCGTTCAAAGGGTGCTGAACCGGACAGGTGCCTATTCAAGCACCGGCCTCGGGCCAAGCGTTTTGATTTCCAAAAGTAAAATTCCTATCCTCACAGTCCCACTCCAGTTTATTCTGAGCAGACGAGCGATATCTCATGACCGCGATTCTTTTTCTGGGCGCCAATCCCCAAACAACCACCCGTCTTGCCCTGGATTATGAAGTTCGCGAGATCAAACAGCGCCTTCTTCTGTCCGCGCATCGCGATTCCTTTCAATTGATTCAAGAGTGGGCCGTCCGGCCCGAGGATATCCAAGAACATCTAATGCGCCATAAACCTGAAGTCGTGCATTTTAGCGGCCATGGTAGCTCATTTGGCCAAATCGTTTTGGACGATGGCAGAGGCGGAGCTGTGCCTGTAAGCCGTGAAACTCTGGCCAATACTTTTCGTATTTTGAAAAAAAATATTCGCTGCGTGGTGCTCGATGCCTGCTTTTCCATCGAGCAAGCGCGCGCCATTGCAGAGCATATCGATTGCGTGGTGGGAATGAATTGCAGCGTAAAAGATACCGTGGCCATTACCTTTGCAGGCGCGTTCTATCGAGGGCTCGCCTTTGGCGAGAGCGTGAAATCGGCCTTTGATCTGGGTTGCAATCAAGTTGATTTGGCAGTCCTGGGTCAGGCGGACGTGCCGCAACTTGTATTCCGCACGGGCGTCAGCGCAGACAAGGTATTTATTCACGCTCAAGCCCTTGGATATGGCCAAGATATTCAAACGGCTCTTAAAGGAGAAGAGCCCAGCACCTCATCTGCGAGCTTGATTCCATCGGTCTACGATGTGGATTTGCGAATGCCCATGGATTTGATTGAAGCACTGGCGGACACCTACCCCGATATGGCGAGCGCAAGGGCTTTGTGGGAACGGGCCGGTGGCGCGGCGCGAGATGTGGAGAACATCCCGCGGCCCCGGGATTTGTGGCAAACGTTGTGGAAGCAGAGCCTTCAGGGGGCGCGTGTTCGTCCGGTGGATTTGCTGTCGGCGGCGCTAAACGACATGCCCAATCAGCAAGTATTCAAGCGCTATTTGAAGTTTGTCGAAGCCCAGAGGAAGGCGATGCAAGAACTCGGTGAGGAATCGAGAACAAAGATAGGAGGAATTGAATGAGTGAGCTGTTGAGCAAGCTTTTATCCGCGGGATTGATGGAAGGGCTTGGCGGTGACGACACACGTTTCGAGAAGATTGCCATTGCGTCCGACGCTGTCGCCAAAGAGCTCTTGGCCAAGCCCGTCAAGCTGATCCCCGCGATTCTGGCCGGTCTCGATCCCGATGTACCTGAGAACGATCCAGCCATGCTCATGGCATGGAAGGCATTGCAGAGCACATGGAAACTGGTTGCCAATGTCTACTCAAGCAGGCCGGTGAATTTACTTCGCATGATGTTGCTCAATGCGTGCAATCAAGCGGCTGAAGGGAAAAAAGCGGCCATTGTTTGGTTCACTGCTGCGGACGTGTTGCCCTATATGCGGCTTGGAAAAGAGGAGGCCGCCGTGCGTGAAATGCTGAAAGACTTTTCAAGGCGCACGGAGGAAGAATCCCTTTCTTTTTCTGGAACGAGAACGATGGATGCGCGCGGATTGGCGAAATGGGCAGCTCTCACTGCATCCACGGTACTGGCACCAGGAGCGTCGAAAGTCGATCGGAACACATGGCTCCTTCCCAGAATGATGGCCACGGTTGGGCCGCAGGGGCGCGATAAAATGGAGCTTCAAAATCCGAATCCGCACATGCTTCGCGATTCATATCACGGAAGCAATTCGCTTCAGTGGGGGTGGGAGTTCGCCGATCGAATGACAGCCCTGCTCGCCGATCTTTGGGATTACCAATCCAGCGAGCTAACAAAGCAACAAGCAAAGCTGGTCGAGCAAATCAACGGCTCTCAGGCGAAACTGGTTGAAGCTGTCAACACTTTTTTCACCGCCCAGCAACAAGCGATGCAGCAGAGCATCCACGCCAGCGAAGCCCAGCGCCGCGGCGAACAATTGAGGCTGCATGTCCTGTGGTGGTCGGAGGCACTCTACTCCACATCTCTTCATCGAGGCTACCGCGAACTCAATCCAGCCCTGGCTGCCATGGTCATGGCTGCCGATCTCCTGCGCGAAGCCCAGGACGTGATGCTTCCAACACCTGCCGCCGTCGCTTATCTTTTGTCCGAAACGGTGCATCGTTTGCCAGGGGCCGATTTTTCATCCAGACAAAGCCTGTCCAAGTGGCTCAACGACCTCTCGGCTGCCCGACAAGAGCTTCCCAAAGAATGGCCTGCCGAGCACTTTAAAAAAGCGCCGCCCTCCGAAGGGCGCCTAAGCCTGCGGGATCTGGTCGTTCAAGCGCTGAAAGAAGGCATGTCCAATCTCAGCCCCATGGTGGCTCGTTCTGGGCTCAACGACGATATTAAGCTCAGCCTTCCTGAACTTTCGCGCGCCGTCTTTCGCCAAGAGCAGGCTCTGCGCCTCGCGGGGAATCTCAAATGAAGCGCATCTGTTCCAACGCGCGCTGCCATGTGGATGATGGAGAATCATGCCCCTTGGGGCACGTCGACTATTCCAATCAATGCCCGGAATATTGCAGCGGACAAAAACCAAGGGAACCCCAAGCAGGTTCCGCAAAAACCCAAGCCGTATCGGCATCCACGCACCTTCCATGGTCGGGAAGCGCCTTGGGTCTCGATGACTTGATCCATCTCCTTCCACGGGGACGTTCTATTGTCATCGGCGTGCTAGGGGCCCACGATGCAGGCAAGACCACCTTGCTCACGGGTAGCTATCTTCAAATCCTACAAGGCCAGTTGATCGCAGGTGCAAGCTTCGCTGGGTCCCGCACCTTGGGTGCTTGGGAAGCCTTGGCCGCATGGACACGCTTTAGCGATGCGACTCATCCCGCTTCTTTTCCTCCGCATACATCCCGGGGTACGGGTCGCATTCCAGGTTTGCTCCATCTGGCCCTTCGGGGTTCCGGTGATGAACACAGGGATATTCTTCTCACCGATGCGCCTGGGGAATGGTTTAGCCGGTGGGCCATCCAAGAAGACACGGACGGCTCCGAAGGAGCGCGCTGGATTCAAGCGCGTTCTGATGCCTTTTTGGTATTTGCGGATTGTAAAAGGCTTTGCGGCGAAGCGCGCGGCGAGGCCCGCAAAGATACCCGAGAACTTATCGAACGTTTAGGCAAGCATGTGGGAAAGAGGCCGACAACCTTGGTTTGGTCCAAAGCCGATCATCAACCCCGCGAGGGCATTCGAAATGCCATCCGGCGAGCCCTCAACGAGAATATCCCGCATGCAAACGAGATTGAGACCAGCACTAACCATCCCATTCAACTCTTGCATGCCCTAGAGCAAGTCCTTCAGCCAGCCTGGACACCGCCTCGTGCTGATCCTCTTGCCGAGCCTGTTGTTCAGAGACATCCTTTTGGAGCTTTCCGGGGGAGCTATGCGCACGCCTGAGATCGTGGTCATCGGCGGCCCCAACAGTGGCAAGACCCATTATGCAGGACAATTGTATGGCCGCCTTACACGGCGTCCGGGCGCCTTGGGGTTGCGGCGCGACAAGGGTACTCCCGCCGATCTTTCGGCCCTAGAAGAGGTGCTCCGCCGTCTCGAAGATGGGTGTGCCGCGGAGCACACATCCGCCATCACATCCGCCGAAGTTGATCTGCCACTGATCAGCCATCAAGGCGATAGGCTGAATGTGCGCTGGCCAGACTATGGGGGTGAACAAATCAAGGGGATCTTCGATAGCCGTTCCGTGCCCGATGTATGGCAAAACCGGCTTGCTCAGGCGGACGGTTGGGTGATTCTCATTCGGCTGAAGAGCGAGACCACCTATCCCGATGCCCTTCAAGAGCTGGCCCGCCGCTCGGACCAAGAGAATCCAAAAACGCCTCCCTCGCCCAACCGCGAGCGCGTGAATGCTTGGGATGCCAATGCCAGGTGGGTTGAGCTCCTGCAAATTCTTCTGCATGTTTCGGGAAAAGCCCAATTAAGCCGCTTACAAAAGCCGCGACTTGCTCTTTTGCTGTCCTGTTATGATGAGCTGAACGCGGGAGCCGCGCGGCCGGTGGATAGGCTTCAACAAAGGCTTCCGATGCTATCCTCCTTTATTCATAGCACTTGGGCGCCTGAATGTACGAGCGTTTGGGGACTGTCCGCCTTGGGACGGCTTCTTGAAAAGACCAGCAAAGATGAGGACTTCATCGATGAAGGGCCGGAATTTCACGGCTGGGTCGTGCCTCCTGACGGAGGCGAGACCGATAGCGATTTAACCAAGCCGTTGGCCTGGTTGTTGGGGACCCCATGAGCGGGCCTTTTCGAGCGCGCTATGGGGAGCGGAATAATGCTCATGCGCTGTTGGAATGGGCGAACGCCAAAGATGCACCGCCTCATCAGCTTGCGGGTCTAACGGATAAACCGCCGGGCTATTTGGGTCCGGGAGACCGCTGGTGGCCTTCCGTGGGATGCGGACCCATCAATCAGGTTTGGGCACTATGGTGGACCCGGCCGGATGAGCAGGCGCGCCGGGGCGGAATGGTGCAGAGTGAAGTGTTTGTATGGTCCTTGGAAGACATTGCCCAGGTGGACGATCTGCTTCCCTATATGCGCGAATTATCCGGGGAAGCGCCGATTCCCTTGCCCTCGGAAGACTGGCTCGCAGGCACCGTTGAAGGCTTGCTCTCCGGTCAACGAGGCCGATTGGTCTTTCAAGATTTGGATTATTGGCCGGGTATTCTTGCGCTTTTGTGGCGCCGTTTATGGCTGGAGGCGAGGCGAGCTTTTTCGGCGCGGGTAGCCATTGGTCCGCCTCAGCGCGATGATGAAGCGGGACTTCCGTGGATCATTGGCATACCAGCCTCACAGCGATTGCAATGGTCAAGCCATACCATGATCGTTCCCATGGCAGGTACGGGCAAGCTGGGCCGCGCTGCCCGTTGGTTGATGGGCCAAGAAGATATTCTGTTCGAGGAAGTGCGTCGGGAGTGCCATTTGTCCGATGATATTGGAGTCTTGAAACGAATTGCGCGGGGTGCCGATGGCCTGGAACAGATGCGCGCGCTCCCCAATGCCCAGCATGCCATTGAGTTCCTTCGGACGATTATTGCCTTGGTACCAGATGCCCGGGGT
>CAZICM010000090.1:0-28150 GCA_964537685.1 uncultured Polyangiaceae bacterium | reverse complement strand
CTATCCGCGAGGGTGGCAAGACCGTCGGCGCGGGCGTCGTGACGAAGATTTTGGTTTAAGGAAATCACATGGCAGACACGACCAAGATTCGAATCCGCCTCAAGGCGTTCGATCATCAGCTTCTCGACAAGTCCACCACCGACATTGTCGAAACAGCGAAGCGCACCGGTGCTCATGTCGCCGGACCGATCCCCCTGCCGACCGAGGTTCGCAGGTACACGGTGTTGCGCGGCCCTCACGTCGACAAAAAATCGCGTGAGCAATTTGAGATTCGCACGCACAAGCGTTTGCTCGACATCATCGAGCCGACGCAGCAAACCCTCGACGCGCTGATGAAGCTGGATCTTTCGGCGGGCGTGGACGTGGAGATCAAGTCGTAGGAGCGCTTATGAAAATTCCGGTTTACAACCTCAAGCGGGAGAGCGTCGGCGAAATTGAGCTCGCTGATGAAGTCTTCAACACCGAGGTGAAAGAGCAGCTCTTTTATGAAGTGGTCAAGGCTCAGCTCGCGTCCCGGCGCGCTGGCACCAAGGCCACGAAAGAGCGTTCCGCCGTGAGCGGTTCGACCAAGAAGCTCTATCGCCAAAAGGGCACAGGCCGCGCCCGCCAGGGTTCGATTCGCGCGCCTCATCATTCGGGCGGCGGTATGGCGCATGCGCTGGAGCCGCAAGATTGGTCATACCGTCCTCCGCGCAAGGTTCGCCAAGGCGCGCTGAAGAGCGCGCTAAGCCTCTTTGCCAAGCAAGATCGGCTGATCGTGGTGGACAGTTTTGAACTGCCCGAGATCAAGACCAAGGCGCTTGTAACAACGCTAAATACGCTTCAGGCGGGAAAGAAATCGCTTGTGGTGGATGTCGCGTCGAATGAGAAATTGGTCAAGAGCATCCGCAACCTTTCGGACCATCGCTTTTTGCCTCCGGAAGGCGTGAATGTGTACGACCTGCTTCGCCACGATCACCTCGTCGTGTCGAAGGAAGCGGCAATGAAGCTACAGGAGCGCTGTCTGCGCTAGCGGGCAGCAGAAAGGACGTATCGAAGTATGCTGCAGCCTGAGCAAATTGTTCGCCGGCCGATCATCCTGACCGAAAAATCCAGCCGTCTTCGTGAAGATGGCAACAAGGTGATTTTCGAGGTCCGTCGGGAAGCGAACAAGATTCAGATTAAAAATGCGATTCAAACGCTGTTCAACGTTGGGGTCGTGGACGTAAATACGCTCGTCATTCGCGGCAAAGACAAGCGGATGGGGCGCGGGTACGCGAAGCTTCGCAATTGGAAGAAGGCGATTGTGACGCTGAAGCCCGGCGATGAGATTCAGTTCTTTGATGAAAACGAGAAGGCAGAGTAGCCATGGGTATTAAGTCGTATAAGCCCACGTCGCCCGCGCGCCGCTACTACTCCGTCAGCGATTTCAAGGAGGTCACCAAGGAGACACCTGAGCGATCGCTGGTGGAGAAACAAACGTCGACGGGTGGGCGCAACAACCTGGGGCGCATCACTTCACGGTTCCGCGGCGGCGGTCACAAGCAGCGTTATCGCTTGATTGACTTCAAGCGCGACAAGATTGGTATTCCCGCGACTGTTGCCGCAGTGGAGTACGATCCGAACCGGACGGCCCGCATTGCGCTGTTGCACTATGCGGATGGCGAGAAGCGCTACATTTTGGCTCCGGACGGACTTGAGGTTGGTGCCACGGTTATCTCTAGCCGCAATGCCGACATCAAACCGGGCAACAGCTTGACCTTGCGTTTTATCCCGCCGGGCACGCCGATTCACAACATCGAGCTTCGCAAAGGCAAGGGTGGTCAGCTTGTGCGCTCGGCAGGTGTAGCGGCTCAGCTTATGGCCAAAGACGGCGACTACGCGCAGGTTCGCTTGCCGAGCAGCGAAATTCGCCGCGTTCATTTGGATTGCCGCGCTACGGTCGGGCAGGTATCGAACATCGAGCATGCAAACATCAGCATTGGCAAGGCGGGCCGCAGCCGTTGGCTTGGGCGCCGTCCTCACAATCGTGGTGTTACAATGAATCCCGTCGACCATCCCATGGGTGGTGGTGAGGGGCGCACATCGGGCGGCCGTCATCCCTGCTCGCCGTGGGGACAGCTCAGCAAAGGCCTGAAGACTCGAAACAACAAGCGCACCGATGGAATGATTGTCCGCCGGCGCGGGAGCAAGGGTTGATCGATGCCTCGCAGTGTAAAAAAAGGACCTTTTGTGGATGGGCACCTGATGGAGAAGATCCAGTCTGCCCACGCGACCAACGCAAAGAAGGTCATCAAGACCTGGTCACGCCGGTCGACGATACTTCCCGAGGCGGTGGGACTCACATTTGCGGTGCACAACGGCCGTAAATTTGTGCCTGTCTTCGTGACGGAGAACATGGTGGGTCACAAGCTGGGCGAGTTTGCACCGACGCGCACATTCCACGGCCATTCCGGCGACAAGAAAGCCAAGGTAGCGGGCAAGCCTGCGGGTCCGGCTCCCGGCGGACGCTAGGAGCTGGTCGTTCGCCCTGCCGCGCGCCTCATGGTGTTGGGCCGGCTCTTCACAATACAGAGGTATTGATGGGGAGCCCGCCCAGGCCATGAAATGCCGGCGGGTGAAATGGCTCGTTTCTAATTGTGCTTAAAAAGACGGCCTTTCGCATTGCGAGAGGCCGTTTTTTTTGAGCAGGAATCAATTTTATCGTTTTGACGTGTGTTCTTATCTAGAACTGGCCGCGGACGCCCGTAAACCCAGGACCGACGATCAGGCTGGTGCTGCTGCCGGACTCATCCGCAGGTTTCTTGCCCGTTAGGCTGAAGATAAACAGAGGTACCGCTGCGGCCACACCGACGGCCCCGACAATCAGCCCGACATTGGCGATAGTCTGTTGCGTGCGCCCCTTGCTCACATCGTTTGCAAACTCCGGCGGACAAGGCCCCGTTCCGCATTTCTGCTCGAGGTCCGAGTAGGTCGAAGTCGACATCGAACCCGCCACCGCAAAGACACCAAAGCCGATAACCCCGAGACCGCCCGCCGCAATCGCAAAAGGAAGCAGCTTACGGTTACCGCCTGACTTCTTCTCCGGGCCGCCTGTGTCTCCGCCCGCATCGCCGCCCAGACCGAGACTGTCTCCTCCGCCTCCTCCAGCGCTGCCTGCCGCACTGCTCCCCGTTGGCCCAAGAGCAATTTCCCTCTTGTCACCCGCCTTTAACGTCAGCGACTCCTTTGCGGGCTCCTTCGAAGGCACCGTAACGATCGCCTCAACCGCTCCAGGCGCCACGGGAAAAGGCTTGCCCCAGCGCTCCTTAGGCACATCCTGACCGCCGATGCTTAGCTTCGCATCAGGCGAATCCGACGTAACATTCACCGTCACAAGGGCGATTTTGGCGATGAGCTCGTTGAGCTCGGTTTGAGCCGTATCCCGTGTCGGCCCGTATTTTTCCTCTGTCTTCGCCCGCTCTGTTGCCTCGGCAACGGTCTTCTCAAACTCAAAGTACGCTTCTGAAAGTTTGCCCAGATTCTGCAAACACCGAGCGACATACAAATGTGAATTGGGGCTCGCAACCTTCGAATACGACGTTTTAAACGCCTCAAGAGCAGGCGTGAACTTCTTCATATTGAACAAGTCCAAACCCTTCTTGAAGTTAAACGTTGCTGCCTGCACGTCCTTTTCTGAAGGCTCTGCGGCAGCAGGTGCTTGAGCAAACGCGGTTGTATCGGCTGACAGCGCACAAAACAAAGGTGCCGCTGTCACGAGAAATATGGGGGTCCAGTTTCGTCTACGCACAGCTTAAATCCCGGTCGGATTGAACTTTTTGGGGGGTGTTTTGGGTGGAGTTGTTTTGGGTGGCGTTGGCCTTGTCGGCGGCGGCCTAGTAGTGACTACAGGCGCCGCTTGCTTGGGCTTGGGCGCTGCGGCCACGGGCGGAGGCTGCGTTGGTGCCGCTGTTTCAGCAGGGGGCGGAGCCGCTTCTGCGGACGGTTCCGGTGCAGGTGCGGCCGTTGGTTCGGCACTTGGCGCTTGCGTTGCGGCGGCTGCGGCCGTGTCTGCGGGCGGAGCGGCCTCCGCGGTCTTTTCAGGCTGAGGCGGCTGAGCGGTCGGTGCTGCGGTATCCGCGGCAACCGACGTATTTGCAGCGGACTCCGCTGTTGTTTTCTGAGGCTCCCCGCCGCCGCCGGAAAACGCGATCACACCAACCAACACGCCAGCCGCCACCGCACCGCCCAAGATAAACGGAAGCGGCTTCCGCTTCTTTGGAGCCAATGCGTTGAAATCGTCATCCGTCGAAAGCGCCGTTTCACTCGAGGCCGGCGGAGCCAGCGCCGCGACATTGAATGCCGATTCCACAGCAGCCGGCTTGGCTTCAGCAGGTTTGTTCGCATCCGCCGCCGCCGCGCTTCCAGCGAGAAGCCCAACCAATGCCTCGGCGGACACGCCTTCCTTATTGGCCGCAGGCTCCGGGGACTTCGCTGCGTCGGCACCGGCCGCCTTCTCCGGAGCTTGCCCATCTCCGGCTTTAGCCTCATCGGCCTTCGCCCCGCCCTTGTCCTGGGGCTCTGCTGCCGCCGCTTCCCCAGCGGCTTGCCCACCTTCAAGCGGTTCTTCGTCGAAGGTCACATCCTCTTCAACGGGTGCCCGCCCTTCGGGGGCAGCAGGCTTGGCATCGGCATGTTCAGCCGGCGCTGCTTCAGCTCCATCCGCACCAACGAGCGTCGGGATCGCCTTGGGATCGATATTTGGATAGCTGGGCCTTGAATTGCTCATCGGCCCATCCACCGCCGTAATCGCATTGCGCAGCGCTTTTGCCCGCTCGCGAATCAAATCGCCCATGGTGTTTTGCACAAAAGCGCCAACATCCTCGTCCGTCGTGGGCTGCCCAATCGACGACGCCAGATGATCGATCGCACGCTGCATTTCGGCGGCTGTTGTGTAGCGATTGTTGCGATCCTTCTCGAGCGCCTTGAAAATAATCTTCTCAAATTCCGCATGAATCGAAGGATTGATCTCGCGCAGCGGCACCGGCCTCATCAGCGCGATGTTCTCCATCGTTTTTGCCTCGCTCGCGCCGCGGAAGGGATGAAGGCCCGACGCCATTACATACAAAACCGTACCAAGCGCGAACAAATCACTACGCCGATCGGGCTGCAGACCTCTCAATTGCTCAGGCGAAAGATAAGGAGCCTTCCCCTTCAGCACGCCTGATGCGCGCGTTTCGTGCAAACGCCCTTTTGACTTCGCAATGCCAAAATCGGCCACTTTCACGAAGCCCGTGGACGACACGAGCACATTTCCGGGCGACACATCCCGGTGCACCAAATCGAGCATCACATCGTTGTCATCGCGAAGCTCGTGCGCCGCATGAAGCCCCGCACAGATTTGTGAAGCAACGCGAAGCATAATCGGCAGCGGAATCCCGCCCTTTGGCTTTGCCGCTTTCATCAGCGTGGTCAGTGTTTCGCCGTCGACCCACTCCATCACGATGTAGAGCACATCGTTTTCTTCGCCGAGGTCGTGAATCTCGACCACGTTCGGATGCCGGATACGCGCTGCCACGCGCGCCTCATCCAAAAACATCGATTCAAATTCCGGATCGTCCGACACATCCGGAAGCATCGTTTTCACGGCAACGATCTTCTTGAACCCCCGCGTTCCTTGAAGGCGCGCAGCCCACACGGAAGCCATCCCGCCCTTGGCCACAGGCATCAGAATTTCGTAGCGGCCAAGCGTCGTTCCAGTGGTGATCCTGTCGTGAGCATCCGCGCGCAGCATGCCTTTGCCCACTTCAGCCGAAGCCACCTGCACCTCGATCTCCGATGGCATCCCTTTAGCTGCGGCCGGTGCAGGGGGCTCCTCGAGGGTGATCTTCACTTCACCCGCCGGTGCCTCGGGAATAACCGGGCTCACAACCTCGGCTGCGGCAGGAGCGGCCTCAGCCGCCTTCGCAACCGGTACTGCGGTCTTCCGCGCCGCGGGAGCCATTGGTGCTGCAGGCTTTGGCGCCGCGGGTTTCGGTGCTGCGATTGGCGCCTTTGCAGGGGAGGGGGCAGCCGGGGCAGCAGCCTCTGCGGGCGCTGCCTTTTGGGCTTCTGCGCCCGGTTCAGCTTCTGCCGCCGCTGCGGGAGCTGCGGGCTTGGTTGCTGCGGGTTTTGGCGCCACCGGCGGAGTCGTCTTTGGAGCTGCCGGCTTGGCCGCTATCGGAGCGCTCGGCTTTGGGGCTGCGGGTGGTGCCGCCGCCGCTGGTTTGGCCGCGGGGACGGCTGCTTTGGCGGCCGGTGCCGGTGCGGCTGCCGCGGGCTTGGGTGCCGCGGGAGCCTTCGCCGGAAGCGCAGTCTTGGCTGCTGAGACATTTATCTTTGGAACCGCAGGAGCCGCCGGGATTTGTCCTGTTTCACCACCCGCCGCGTCCTCGAGCCACTCCCCGTCCAGCGTAGCTTCATCGATAATCTCCTTGTTTTTTCCGCCCTTTGCGGCGTCTTGTGCAGGCGGCATACCCACCAGCGTCGCCGCCATAGGCCGCTTTCCTGGAACGGCCGCAGAAGCCCCGCCCCCGGCTACAGCGGGCGTTTTCGCGGGCGCCGGAATCGCCGTTTTCACGGCAGCGGCAGCGGCCGGCGGAGGCACAGAAGCCTTATTCGAAGAAGTGCCGGGCGGCATTGGAATCATCGGCTTAGCCGCGGCCGCCGGGGTAGCGGCTGCTTTCGCGGCTGCGGGAGGCATAGGAACCGACGTTTTAGGTGCAGACGGATTCGGAGTGGACACGGTTGTCTCCTTCAGCGGCGGTGGGGTGACGGCAGGAGCCACAAGCGCGGAAGCCAATTCGGCACGCCGGGCAGCGATAGTGCGGCCGGTGAGCTTCTCCACCAGCGAGGCCACTTTCTCGTGAGAAGCAATCGCCGCATCACCCGCTTTTTGAAGTGCGGCAATGAACTCATCGGCGCTTTGGTAACGCCGGGAAGGATCGCGTTCTAATGCCTTAAGCAGCGCAGCATCCACGCTGGGAGGCACTGAAACTTTGGGAAGACTGGCGAGCGGCGGAATTGGAGCGGTGAGCACTTTCTGAATCACAGCCGCATCCATTTTCGCCGAAAATAGGCGCTGTTTGGCGATGCCTTCCCACAGCATCACCGCAACGGAAAACAGATCCGAACGAAAATCCACGGATTGCGGGCCGGAAGCGGGCCCAGTCATGGCCTTCACCCGTTCGGGCGCTGCGTATCCCAGCCGCGTTTGATTCTTTGCGCCTGCGGGATCGACCCTGGCCAGCGCGCGCGCAACACCGAAGCCGCTTACCCGAGAAATACCGTCACTTCCGACCAGAACATGCTGAGGCGTCAGCTCTCCGTGAGCGAATGCCTGAGGCTTTAGCGCATGGGCTGCGGAAAGCGCCGCCAGCACATCAAGCGCAATGCGCAGCAGCACATCCGTTCCCACACCCTCGGTTCCTGCCGCGGCGAACAGGGAAAACAGCGTGCTTCCCTCGACAATTTGCGTGGCGATATGAATCTCTTTACCGGCGGGCAGATTCGCCTCAACGGCCACGATATTTGGATGTTTTAGATCTTGTGCCTGCTGCACATCGCGCACAAAGCCCTCTTTTACATCGGGCGTTTCGGTAACATGAGAGTTGACCCGCAGAACTTCGGTGAGGCGCACACTGCTGGCATCTGCCGGTGTCTCGTCACCTCCCATGCGAGCGAGCCAAGTGGACGAAAGGGGGCTGGACGAGATTTCTTTCACAAACGCAAATGCACTGCGCTGTGAACCCGAATCCTGAGATGCAGCGTTTTCCGACGACATAAAAGAGATCGGAATGCTAACAGGCCGCGAGAAACGGGGTCCAGGTTGCGAACGGGGGAATTGAGATTTTAATGCGGACTTTACGGTACATCGAGTGAAGGCCCGTAAACAAGGACTATTCGATTAGCCTAGTTTTTCAATATAAAATCATAGGAATTGTTTTCAATCTGATAGAGTTTCAATACATATGAAATGTTTTCCTATATAACAAAAGGATTTTTATGCATAACGTTGATGTTGAAGGGCCGCGCCTGGAATTAGCCAAGGGAATCACTCCTTGAACGCCTCAACGCCAAAGCGCCCCCGTCTCGCGGAACATGTATTTGCCCGCCGGCATATCGCCGACGGTCAGCCCTTGGTCATTCTCCACGACAAAAACAGCGATCGGCGAATCCAGTTGGGACTTCGCGAATGGAACATCATCGCTGCGGCAGATGGCACCCGCGATATGGAGGGCATCCTCCTTGCCGCATCGCGCCGCGGGACACTCGTGCGAGAGCCGATGCTCAGGGGATTTTTCGATCAATTGCACGCTGCCGGTTTGCTTGCCGACGGCCCGCCTGATGAACCAAGCGAAACACCATCCCCAGCACCTCAAGACATAGAACGCCCCTTGCAAACACTTCCCGGTTTCTCGCTCCACTGCGATGGCCAGGGCAGTTGCTGCCGCCTGTACAACTCCGTGCTCTTCAGCCGTGTGGAAACCGTCCGGGCGCGGGCTTTTCAGCCTTTGGTTCTCGATGCAGGCGACGACCCAGAACAAGCCTTCATGCCTGAAAGGGGCTCCGTCGCCGGCCCCGCATTCTGCGTCACGCTCGTCAATGGCCGGTGCGCCTTCCTCGACAAAGAAGACCGGTGCTCCATTCACAAAGCCGGCGGAGCGGCGGCAAAACCCTTTGGATGCAGCCTCTTTCCCGCCATCTTCATCGATGACGGCGAAAGCATCAGAGTCTCCGTTGAAGTCGAATGTGCCTGCGTTCTTGCCAGCGTGGGCCGACAAGACGGTGAACCGATCGTGCCGCCCGCAGCAAAGAAGCGGGCCGATCTCCCAGAACTGGTCTTCGTCGATGTCCTGCCACCCGACATCCGCATGGCAAACAGCTCGGATTCCAGCGTGCCCCGGACTCTATTCGTCGCCTGGTCACAAGCCCTCTATGAGATGCTCGCCGAGCCTTCATTTCAGGGCGCCGATCCGATAGCCCTCTGCTGGTCACTCGCTGCCACGCTCGAGAGTCAAGGACTTCAAAGCGCTGAAATCACACATCAGAAATTAATCGAAGCGAAGTCCCCAAATCCCGCGGAGCTCCGGCCCTGGATAGACGCGCTTCATCAGATCGCTTCCGCGCGCGCCTCTGAAAACCGCTCCTTTCGCGCTCCGGCCGATCTTGCCCGCCGCGCCGTCTCCTGGATCGAACAGGCAACTCAGATGCTCCTTGACGAACAGGACTGCGCGCGCTGCCTCCACTCGCCCAAGCCCGGCACGCCCGCCGCCGCCCACGAGATGTTCTATCTGCGCACCTCAATCTTTGGCTACAGGCTCGCCGACATCGACACGCTGCCCCAAACACCTGTCTCCTGCGCCCTTCGCGATCGGGCGCTGCGCATCCTCATCGCCCGCTGCCTCTCCATCGCCATGCGCGAGCTAGACACAGGCGAAGCGGCCCTCTCCGAAGAACCCGCCGCCCGTTTTCCTTTGGCACTTGTTGAGGCCGTCATGCGCGGCCAAGCCCTCGACGCCTATACCCAAAATATTCTTAAGAATATATAAAAAAATCGATTGTATTTACCTGCCGGAATGGCTCAAGGCGTATACCCGCGCATTAAATCTTCCGCGAGCTTCTGACCCAACTCCCGGTAACCCCGCCAAGACAAATGAATCCCATCCTTTGCGGCCCGCGGAGGATTCTCATCGGCCCACGCCCTAATCGAACCCTTTCCTCCCATAATCGTCAGCGTATCCCAAAATGCGCAGCCGCTCTCCAGCGCACCCTCGCGCACCGCATCCCGCGCCGCCGTCACCCTATCCGCCGTATCCGCCCGATCCGTCGGCGCCAGCACCACACAGTTCACATCTGGCCGCACCTTCCGGATACGCGCCATCACCGCCGAAAGAGGCTCCGAAAAAACCGACGTTTTCAGCGGATAATCACTCATCTCATTGGTGCCGTACTCCAAAATCACCAAGTCGGGCACATGCCGCTTTAACTCTTCGATCCAGGCATCTTCATTCCACGCCAGCGGCGTCGCAAAACGCGCCCCATTAATGCCCAGCGTATCCAGCACCACACCCGGATGGCTTTCCGCATCCGCCTCCACATACAAGCCGCACAGCGAAGGCGTTCCCCCCGTCACCGAAACATTGAATTGGGCATCCTTGGCATCGCTCGGCAACACCAAATGACGTATCTCGCCTTCAGGCTTCGTTTGTCCCGCATTCAGCACCGTTTTGGGCTGCCCGTTCAGCGTCACCGTCAGCTCATCTTTGTCCGAACCCAGCCGATAACATAAATCCCAGTTCAATTTCGTAGGCGTGCTCGCCTCTGTGATCGTAATGGATGCCGAAGGCGCACTCTCCGACGCCACAAATAAAATACCTCCCAATCCAAAAATACCGTCCCCCGTAACGGCTCGCGTCGCGGGATTAGGCGGCCTCATCTTCCATTTCCCGCTCACTTTGCTTTTTATGCCGTCGTGCCGGTAATCCCGGTAGCCCAAATGCAAAAAGCCCGGCCCGCCATTGCCAAATCGCTGCTGAAGCTCGGTTCTCAGCGCCCCGCTCCAAAAATCGGCCGCCCCGTGCGAATCCCCCAGCCATGCAATTCGAACGTGTTTCTTCTTTGCATTCCCCTTTAGTTCGCGCAGCCCTTTAAAAAATGTCGCAAGCACATCGCCTGCCTTTGGCACAGGCGCGCGCTGCTCCTGCATTGCCGATCCCGCGGGTGGTGGATCGGATTGGGCTTCATTCACAGCCAAAACCGCCGACGCCGAAGGCAGCGCAGGCGTTGCGGGTGCCGCGGACGGCCGGGAAAGCGCAGCACCAGCCTCCAAAGAAGGCGAAGAACTCCCCTCCTTCACGGTCTGATTACAGCCCCAAAGCGCGCTCATGGCCAAAAGCCAGAACGCGCCACTCCCGCCTGCGCCACAGCCCATCGAATACATCTTGAACATCTTAAAGCAGCGGATCATCAACCTCAGCCTCAGAATCGGCCCCTCTCGCACGCCTATCCCTTTGCCGGCGAATATGCTCTTCCACCGCTTGAATTAACTCGTCCACATAAGAATCAAATGGCGGACATTCAATACCTGTGCCGGCAAGCAATGTTTTCGTATTGCTCATATCGTAATGCACGGGCAAAAATAAACGCTCCACAAAAGAGCGGGGATTGCGCACAAATCGTTCAATCCCAGGCGTCCGGAGAAGCATTTTCGCTAAATCCGATGGTATAAATCCTGTATCTGACCGATTTTTCGCCCGGGCCTGCACAACGTCGATCACATGCTTGAACGTAGGAGGCCGCGGATCGCCAATATGAAATGTTCCTCCAACTGCATCAGGATTATTCCCAATTGCGTGAGACACTTGCACGGCATAATCAATGGGAACCAAAGACAACGGCATATCGGCGCTGCTTTTCGGCAATGGAATCGACAACTCGCGGCGCGCGGCCACCAACAGCAAAATCAATAAATGAATACCTTCGAGTTGTTCACCCTCCCGCGGCAGCAAAATCGGCCGCCCCGCCGAAGAGCGATTTGCTGGAACTGCGCCTCTTCCCATATCGGGAACAGGTTCCGCCATACCACCCACATCGGAATTCTCCACACCATGTTCGTTTGCATCAGACCAATCCAGATCCACCGCGCCCTCGAGCCTTCGCGCCGACTCCCTCCGATCGCGCGCCGATGGCCGGGCCCTGCCATGAAGAGCGCCGCCCACAATCGTCGTTGGCCGCAGAACAGCGATGGGCACCGTATTCATCGCCTTTCGGATCATTCGCTCCGCGCGCATCCGCGTTTCAAGTGCGGGACTCCGGAACGCCTGCCCCTCATCCAATTCACTCTCCAGAACCGTTCCGCGCCTCTCGCCCGAAACTGCGGCCGTCGAATGAAACACAAGACAGCGCAAACTCGCCGATGCCCGCGCGACCTCCAGCGCCTCCGCCGCGCTCTGAATATTCAGCAGTTGAGCATCCGCACGATTCGCCGCCGCATCATCGGTGAACACCATGTGGTGAATCACATCCACTTCGCGCGTAAGCCTTCGGAACTCGGCGCCCGACAGGCCCAAATCAATGGCCGTCGAGCTCCCCTCGAGAAGCTGCACCCGATCGCGATTTTTCGCCGTCATTGCGGCCAAGTACGCATGGCCCTCGGCCGCCCGCGCGGCATCCACCGTGAGATACAAAAACGAATTGGGCTCCGCGTGCAAAATACGCTCGACCATCTTGCATACGTAGAGCGAGGGAAACCCCGTCACGAGCACAACCGACTCAAAGCCCGAGCGAGCCATAGGCGGCGCGGAGCTTAACGCACCTTTGAGTTTCTGAGTTGCCTTGCTAGCGTAGCGGCCATGTTTACGCCGCGTTTTATGACGCCGAAGCCATCAATAAAGCGCGCTTGGGTGCGGGGCGCCGCTCTTGCCCTGACTCTCGCATTCGCCGCGTCCCTAGGCTGTTCCGAGAACCCGCCCACCCCCGATGCCGGAGCCGCGCCTCCGGTCGTCAATCTCGATCCCGTGCCCGCCCCTGCGGACCTCGCCGCTCAAATTTTTGTGGCTGCGCCCCAAGACACCTGGAAAAAAGTTCGGGCCACCGTGGGCGGCCCGGCCATGCTCTTGCCATCCACGCCATCGGGACTTGTAGGCACATTGATTGGATTGCCCGTCACCGCAATTGGAGAAATCGATGAAAACTTGCCGATCTTCGGTGCAATTGCATTAACACCCGCCGCACTCCAAGAAAAATCCCTTACCCTTTCCAATTCTAACGTGGTGCTTGGGATTCATGTCCGATCGGGCGGACGCTTGATTGATTTGCTCACCCGGGGCGAAGCTCCCCGCTTCACAAACGCTTTGGACAGCGCCACATCCATTGCGCACCTAACGCCCAAAACAGGCAGCGGCGGCGGCATTTCGATCGGCGTGCTTGGAAATTACCTTCTCGTATCCAACAATCCCCAGGCATTGACGGCCCTCGGACCTTATGTCGCCCGCACCATGCCCAAAGGCGATATTCCCAAGGACGATATTGCTGCCCACATCACCGACAAAACCCTCTCCGAATTTATCGTACCCATGCTGGGCGACCGGGTAATGGCTCAAAAAAGCGCGCTGGGCGAACTCGCCGCGTCTGCATTTTTACCGACAAAAGCCATTGGAAAACTCAAAGAAATCGCTCCCGACTTAAAAGACGCAAAGATTGCCATCAAAATCGATGAAAATCGCACCCGCATTCAGCTCAAGGCCGCCCCGAAAAGCCCCAATGGCCCCGCGGCTGCCGCGCTTTCTCAAATGGCAACCGGCGATCTAAAACCATTGATTGAAATGCCTGCCGATACAATCCTTGGCATCCTCGATCGCGACACGCCCGAATCCCGCGCGGCAAGCGTCGCCTCTTACGCGGACACCATTATCCGGGCCTTGGGAGGCCCCGAGAACCTAAGCGAAGCCGACAAAGAAAGCATATCGGCCGCGTGGAAAGCCATATCCGAAGCCCGCGGCGAATATACCGCGATGGGCCTTGCCTTTGCGTCCACAGGCCCCGTCGGCTACGCCCGCATGCCCGCTCCCGACGAAGAAAAGCTATCCAAAGCCCTGCGCCAATTCATGGATATTTCAAAACGAAAGACAATGAAAGATGCACTATTAAAATACAATTTAAAAGTGACGTCCAAAAAAACGGTCATTGAAAATATCGAAGGGGATGCCGAACGCCTCCGCTTTGAGCGTAAGGAATCCAAGGTATCCGGCCTTCCCGAGGGCGTTCCCCTCACCATCGATTTTTATTGGCTGATACGCGGCAAAACGCTTTATGCGGCCGCCGGATATGAACCTAAACAGGGCCTCACAGGCTTTTTGGACGCCGGGCAAAAAAACAATTGGGGAGGCATTCCAGAAATTAAAAATACAATCGAATTGCTTGGCGATGAAATATCATTTGCACTGCTGATCGATCCATTGCGCTTCGTGGCAAGCCGGGCCGGCAAGCCTTCCGCCGCTTCTCCCGCTCCAATTGTCCTTTCCGTCGGGAAAAACACAAAAGAATCGAAAGAAATGCAAAACTATTCGATGGAAATATATTTGAGCTCAGCGGCCATCCGCGAATTGGTCAAACACCGCGATGCGCTGATGCCCAAAGATTGAATTCAATTGTTGGCCGCGCCCGCGCACACCCAATTCACAATCTTGGTGATATCGGCATCGGCAAGCTTCGGCGCGCCGGAAGGCATTTTCACACCCGAACAAAGCTGAATCCCCTGAAGCTTATCGATTAAATAGCTATTGCCCGGATCGCCTGGCTCCACCAGCTTCCGGCCGCCCTGAGGATTGCATTGAAGACTATTGGATGTGACAAGCGAACCATGAGATTCGCCCATTTTTAGGCTGAGCATTGCCGAGGGTGCGGCTTTGAAATGGCAGGTGCCTGTCGCCCCGCCGCACGATTTATCGAAAATAGGCTGAACATCGGCGGAAAGGCTTCCCATCGTGCCCGCCGGACATTCACACACACCTGCATTGCAGCCCATGGTTCCCGGCGGACAAATATTGCCGCATACGCCGCAATTCATGGCGTCTGTCATTAAATCGGCACCATTGCAGGGGGCGCCGCTGGAGCTCGAGCTCGAGCTGGAGGTACTGCTGCTCGACGAGGTTGTGCTGCTTGAACTTGATGATGAAGAAGACGATGTCGACGAACCACTGCTGGAACTGCTGCTTTGGGAACCGCCGCCGCCCGATGTTTCACTGTCCGTATCGTCCGAACATGAAGCCGCCGCCGTCAAAAAGCCGGCTGAAAACAACGCAATCGCAAGGGTATGCCAGGTAAGCCGCTGAGCCATCATTCGTATCTCCTAAATATCTTTTGGTTTTGGGCCATGCCGTGTGTTGCAGGACCCCGAAAAAGGGCGATGACCCTAATCTGTTCGCATGACATTGCGCAAGGGAATTTATGGTTCCAAAACGGGTGCGCCGCGGTCCGGGCATTTAATAAATAAATAAATAAATAAATAAACACCTATCCTTGGGCGCTTCGCCGTGATATTGCAGTTTTGCCCGCCGCCTGTGGGCGGCTTTAACTTTAACTTGGAGATTACCAATGATCCGGCTGGCAAAAAAATCGATCAAATTGCATGCAACACTGATCATGAGCACTGCCGCGGTGGCCGTGCTCGGTGCCGCATGTTCAAGCACAACGACCAGCGAAACCGGCTCCACCGGAACGCCGGGCGAAAACACGCTGAATCAAGCCCCGCAAGTCAGCGAATGCGGCGGGTTTATCAAGGGGGGCAGCCAAGCCAAGGCCACCATCCCAATGGCCGATCCCGCCACCTATTGCGAAGCGGAAAAATTGCTCTGGACCTACGAAGCTAGCAGTCAATCGCTTGCATTCAATAATATTCGAATGCAATTGAATTGCTGCGGCATCCACACCATAAGCAGCGAACTGGATTCGAGCGGCACCTATGTGATCACCGAAAAAGACGAGCCTGAAATGACGCCTTCCGGCCCTGCCCGCTGCGGCTGCGAATGCGTTTTTGATTTCGCCACGGTGATCGATCCCGTGCCTTCAGGAATGGTGAAAATAAAAATCGTGCGCGATGTGACCGATAGCGGAGCAGCGCCCGTCACGGTGTACGAAGGATCGCTCGATGTGAGCCAAATATCAGGCTCTGTTGTGATCAGCACCGACAGCGCCGAACCCTGGTGCAGCGGCGCCGCGCCTTGATTTCATCCAAATTAAAATGAAAAACGCAGGCCCGCTCCGGTTGGTCCGAGCAGCAATTCGGTGCTCGCAAACACACTTGGTTTTGTAGGCGAACGCGCCTCATCTGCCTCAATGCCCGCCCCGTCATCCGGCTTATCCGGCACCCTCACTTGCCCATAGCGCATCACAGGAATACCCGCGCCTATCGCCAATGCGCTGGTCACCAGGATAATTAATCCATTGGGACCCATATTGGGATATTCGTCGGCCTTTGCATAACCCACGGCTGTAAGCGCCATCCCCGTGATCAGCCCCGCGCCTCCCAGCGATGTCACCACAAGCCCGACCACAAAAGCCGTCTGATTCTTATGGCGCGGCGGACAGCCTTTAAAATCATTCGGCCCTTTCAGCGCGGGACAAAGATCTTTAGGGTCGGGAATTAAATCGCCGTCTTCATCGTGGGTCGCGGATGCGGGCACCGCCGTCGGCATCGGCACATACACATACACAGGCTGCCCTGGATAGCCTTGGGGATAGCCCTGAGGCGGCGCATAACCGGGCGGATAAGGCTGAGGATAGCCCTGAGGCGGCGGATAGCCCTGAGGCGGCGCATAACCGGGCGGATAAGGCTGGGGATAGCCCTGAGGCGGCGGTTGTGGAGGCGGAGGCTGCGTCTGCGTGGGAACCGGGGGTTGCGGCGGCGGCGGAGGTGGAGGCTGCGCCTGCGAAGGCTGTGGCTGGGGCGACACCGAAGGCCATCCGGGAGGAGGTTTAGGTTGGGCCGTTGGACCTTCAGCGGGCGCTGTTTGCTCCTTCGATTGAGCCCACAAAGGCTGTGCGAATAATCCCGTGCAAAGGCCGAGGAAGAGCCACCCAATTCGCTCGATGCGCCGCATGAATTTCAGCCTATCAGCATAGGCCGCGCGTAGAAATCGCTGAGTTTATTCCGCCGGCGCCGACGCATCGCCTTCGGATACGGGCAACACCGGCGCCGCCTCGCCCCGCTGGCAAGGGCCGTGAATTTGATAGGAATGGCCGGCAATATGTTTGGCGAGCATTCTGCCCCTCCAGCTTAAATATCCTTTATTGAATTGCATCACCAGCGAAGGCTGCAAATAAGGGTTATTGGTGCCCGCGAGCGAAACCAAGGTCAGCGTTTGCTCGGCCACGCTTACCGGGCATCCCTCGAGCCTCAAATAATGCTGATGCTTTGCCGCGCGGAATTCCGACGCCACCCTTAGCATTTTTGCATAAATATCCTCGGACTTGGCCGTATAAGGATCCTTCGTTCTCCGGTCCTTGTATAGGCTATCGATATGAATGAGTTGCCCAGCCGCCTCGCCGTGGAATTGCGCGCAATCCCCTATAAAAACAATCTTTTCTCCGGGCTTGGCATCGATCGGCCCCGCATACGCTCCAAATACAATATGTAGGCGAGGCATCTTTTCGTCACACTTTTCATCGAATAGGCGAAGAATCTCAATAGATTCCTCAATGGCGCCCGGACATCCGCCCCAGCAATAATCGGTGGCCTCGGGCTCGGGGGGAGGGCCGGCATAGGCAGAAATATTCGTACCCTCAAAATATTTCTCCACCCGGACCAGCCCCACTTTAAATCCTTTGGCTTTTTCCCTGGCTTCTTCGAGCGTTACATCCCCGGAAATCTGAATCTTATCTAAATCGAGCGGACCAAAACCGTCTTCCGATGCAAAGCGTATATGATCGACCGTTTTGGCATCAATTCCGATGATATTGCAACATACGGCATCGAAAGCCACTTGATTATCGCCCATGATAATCAATCCCAATTCGAAAGGAATGGGCGTCAGCATCCGGCCCTCGCCCGCGGTAATGGCATCAATTGCAATGAATTGGGGCTGAATAATATATTGTAGATCCCGGATCTTTTCATTGAGCCGGTGATCGTGATCGATCAGCCGGTGCCGGTCGTCCTGAATGCCAATATAGTTTTTGAGCGCAAAGGTTACGGTCGTCCAAGGGTGGGATTTAAACTTGGGACAATTGACGAAGAAATCGGCTTTTGCAATGGGTTCGGGCGTAAATAAATAATCGCGCAGCCGATGTTTATGCGAGAGCCTTATTTCCAACTGGGGCTCTTCCTCGAAATGGTAAAGCTTCGCGCCCACCCGCTTTGCCATTGGATAATAACCGGCTCCATCGAATGCCGTCCGCGTCGGAATCGTAATGCCACAGCGCTCGCCCACCGCGAGCTCCGACACCTTGCCGTCACTGCGATCCTGAAGAGCCCTCACCATTCCTTCAATGAATTCGGGCCGCGTATAGGCATGAGGAAAAGGCGGCCCCGAAGTCACCACATTGGGCTTGACCAGCGTGCGGCCAAATGGCCGAAGCCCAAGCTCTTCCATCCCCTCGCGCAATATCGTCCGGATTCGTTCCGCGTCGTAGGTAGGGCAGCGGCGGATAATCACACGGGGCTTCTGCACAATGTTCATAAGCCCACGTTAGGAGCGCCGCGCGTGTCCGGCAATCCCAAAGCCTCAGCCGTTTTCCGGCGAAGAGCCGCGGGCATCCTCTTTCGTCCGGGCGATACGCTGCACTTCGGCCATCACCGCCTTCGTTGCATCCAAGAGCTTGCCCTCGATCACAAACAGCTCCTCGCCCTGCAAACGCCGGCATTTCGCGACGCGCACCCAAATGCCCGTGCCCGAACTCAGCGTACCCACAAGCCTCGAACCAGGCGCACCCGCGGCGCTCGAATGCAGCTCAACCCGATCGGCCTGGGCCCGCATGACCCGCGCCTGCCCGCCTTTTTCCCACGAGATCTCCATCGTCCAACCCGCGCCCGCTTAAGCCTTTACCCGCTCGATCGCCGCCCGCGTCTCCCGCTCCGCCTCGCGCTCGCGCACGGTCTCGCGCTTGTCGACTTTCTTCTTCCCCTTCGCCACGGCGAGCTCCACCTTGGCGCGGCCATCCTTGAAATAAAGCCTCGTGATAACGATCGTCATTCCGTCCCGCGTCGTTGCCCGCTCGAGCTCTTCAATTTCCCGCGCGTGAAGTAGAAGCTTGCGAACCCGCTTCGCTTCGTGGCCAAAGGCCGCGCCGGTGAGCACAGGAATATTCATACCCTTTAAAAAAGCCTCGCCCCGATCGATCGAACACCAGGCATCCGACAGATCCGCCGAGCCAAAGCGCAGCACCTTCACCTCGCTGCCGATGAGCACAAGCCCCGCCTCATAGCGATCGCCGAGCTCGTAATCGAACGCCGCCCGCCGATTGCGGATGATCGTCCTCTCGCCTTCCTTTTCCTTTTCTTTGGTGCGCGCCACAACCGATGTTCGCTAGCGGTCTTTGCGCTGCTTGTAAAGATTCATCTCGCGCCTGCGGGCACCGTCAACCAGAGCCTCAACACAGCGCGTTCGTGATATACGGGCACGCAGCCATGCAAGACACAAACTTCCCCCGGCGCCGGATTGCGGGCGTCACCGTTCCCCTGTTTTCTGTGCGTACCGAAAACAATTGGGGCATCGGCGAAATAGGCGATCTCCCCGAGCTCGCGTCTTTTCTTTCCGAAGCAGGTTTTGCGCTTGTTCAGCTTCTTCCGCTGGGCGAGCTGCCCGCGAACGAAAGCTCGCCGTACGGCGCACTCTCCGCCTTTGGCATCGATCCGATTTACATCTCAATCCACGAAGTCCCCGACATCAATCCTTCCGAATTGAGGCGCATTTTAGGAGGCGATGAAGGCTATCGGCTCCTGGGCCGCGCGAAAGGAGCTTCCGAAGTCGATTACAGCGCCGTCCGCACCCTAAAAATGCGCGCCCTCAAATCGGCCTTCGATCGATTTGTCTCGCGCGATTTCCGCAAGCACGGCCTGCGCGCGGAAGCCTTCAATGCCTTTGTACGCGAGCATGCCGAGTGGGTACGCGACTACGCCCTCTTCCGCGTGATTAAAGAAGCCTATGAAGGCAAGCCCTGGTGGGAATGGCCCGCGCCGCTGGCCCGGCGCGACAAAGCGGCGCTTGAACAGGCGAGAAGCCAATATGGCCGCGAGATTTTCTTTTACGAATACGTTCAATTCATCGCCCACGCGCAATGGGCGGACGCGTGCGCGAAGGCGCAGGCGCGCGGCGTGGAAGTGATGGGAGACCTGCCTTTTATGGTAGGCCGCGACAGCGCCGATGTATGGGCGAACCAAGGCGAATTCCGCTTGGACATGTCCGTCGGCGCGCCGCCCGATCAATTCAATGAAGAAGGCCAGGACTGGGGCCTGCCGCCCTATGCGTGGTCGGTCATGACCCGCAACGATTTCGCATGGCTCAAGAAACGCGCCCGTTATTCTGGTTTATTGTATGAGCGCTTTCGGATTGATCACCTCGTAGGTTTTTTTAGAACCTACATGAGGCCCTGGGACAGCCGCGTGGATGAGAAAGGAAAACTCATCGCGGGCACTTTTGATCCTTCCGCCGAACCCATTCAAAAAGCCCACGGCGAGCATGTCATTGCGGCGATGAAAGATGCCGCGCTCGAAAAAGGCTCGCTTCTTGTCGCCGAGGATTTGGGCACGATTCCCGATTATGTGCGGCCTGCGCTCGCGCGCTTGGGCGTGCCTGGCTACAAGGTTCTTATTTGGGAACGCGATTACGAAAAACCCGGCCACCCATTTATCGATCCCACGACTTATCCCATTGTTTCCGTCGCCTGCTACAGCACGCACGACACCGAACCTGTTGCGCTGTGGTGGGAGGGCTTGTCCGATGAAGATCGGGCTGCAGTAAAGGCGATTCCATCGTTATTGCCGCACGCTGCCGTCATGAGCGAAACCTTTACGCAAAAAGTGCATGCCCATCTCTTGGATTTGATTTTTGGCGCCTCCAGCGAACTCGCCCTCTTGCTCATGCAGGACGTATTGGGTACCCGCGAGAGAATCAACACGCCCTCGACGGTCGGCAGCCACAACTGGACCTACCGCCTTCCCGCAACGCTCAATGAATTGCGGCGCGATCGTGAAATTCAATCGATTTTATCCATGATACGATCCAGTTTAAAGGCACACCGGAGGCTTGGCTAAATGGAACACCATCGGATTGCAACCAATGGCATTCAGCTCCATGTGGCGCAAGAGGGCCCCAAAGACGGCCCGCTGATGATTCTGCTCCACGGATTTCCTGAATGCTGGCACGCCTGGCACGCTCAAATTCCCTATCTTGCCGATCAAGGCTTTCGGGTGTGGGCGCCCGATCAGCGAGGCTACAACGAAAGCGATAAACCAAAAGACGTCTCGGCCTATAATATCGATATTTTAGCCAACGATATCATTGGCCTGATGGATGCCGCGGGCCGCGAAAAAGTCTATCTGGCCGGACACGATTGGGGTGCCGCCGTCGCTTGGTGGATTGGAATGAAATATCCCGATCGCCTTCATAAATTGGTGACGCTCAATGTTCCCCATCCCCTCGTCATGCAGCGTTTTCTGCGATCGAATTGGAAACAAATAAAACAGAGTTGGTATATCTTTTTCTTTCAGCTTCCCTTCCTGCCCGAATTTGGTTTTTCGCGCGACGATGGCAAACAAATGGCCAATTCGCTTATTCGCACGGCGAAACCCGGCTCATTTAGCGACGACGACATTGCCATCCTCCGCAAAGCGTGGTCGATGCCGGGCGCGGTCACGGGCATGCTCAACTGGTATCGCGCCTTTGCCCGCACCCAGCCCAAACTTCCGCCGAGCCCGCGCATTTCTGTGCCCACACTATTGATTTGGGGCGTTCACGATATTGCCCTGCGCCGCGAAATGGCAAAACCCAGCATCGATTTTTGCGACGACGGCCGGCTTGTCTTTTTCGACGAAGCCACGCATTGGGTGATGCGCGACGAGCCCGAACGCGTAAACGCGCTGATCGCCGAATTCTGCGCCTCCAAATAGCCTCGCCGTGTCAGCGGGGAAACAGAAAATCCCATTCACTGCATCCTTCGCCGTCTTTGCTGCCCTTCGCTTTCAACCATGCATTGAAACGGTTTGATATCGCGCTTCGCGGGCGTCCAGGATCGCGCGGCATTGCCCGCGGGACCAGAATCGCTTATGGCCGGGCAACCACCATGAACTGCAAATACCCTTTCTTCCGCGCATCGAATGCATGGCCCGGCGCACTGGCTTTTTTTATGGGCGCTCTATCCGGTTGTGGTTACGCCCCTCCACAAGTCGGAGCTGGCACAACCTTCGAGCTCGATCCGACCAAAGAAATAAACGACGATGATGTGCGTAAGGCATTCGAAGCAAAACCACAGCTCGGTGCCAAGGCGAATTTTGCGTATTACTCCTTCGATCCTGACGCGGGCTCCGAAATTGAAGGCATTCTAAAGGCATGGCCTGGAACACAAAGCATTTATCGCATTCCTGCATTTGTGGTGACGGGCCGGCGGCGCTACGACACCTATTCGCCTTGGAACACGCCTCCCGCGGAAGTGAGCATTAAAAAACTCCGGCTGCTTGCGGCGCGGGCTCACGCGGACGTGGTCGTTCTCTTTGATTACGGCGTTAAAGTGAATTCGGTCCCCAATGGATTCATTGCCTTTTCCCCGCTGCTTTTTCCGCTGCTCTTTGTGCCTTTTATCGATGCCCGCGTGGAAAGCTATATGGAGGCTTTTGTAATTGATACCCGCAATGGCTATTTGTACACGCATATCACGCTCGACGAAAAACAATCAGAAGATTATTTAACAATATACTCTAATGTTGAAAAAAAATTCGTCGAAGATCAAAAAGCCCGGCTTTACACGCGAATGCGCTTAGAATTCGTTAAAATGGCTGAGAGCGAAAGCTCGAAAGCTACGGCAGCCCCTGCAAAACCAGCGGTTTCCCCGGCCGAGCTGCCTCCGTCGCCTCCTGCGCCGGAGGGGTCAACCAATCCGATGTAATCCCATGAGGGGGAGGAACCCGATGCCAGCACAGCGAGAGAGAATCCGGAGTCATTTTTTTTATTTACGCAATGCCGGCCGGTGGCTCATTCCGGCCGCGTGTATTTTCTGCGCTTCCCCATCTTTTGCCGAGGAAACGCCTGCTGAAAGCGCGCCCCGAAGCTCTTCGCCGCACATAAGCGCAACCCGTACAAGCGCTCCTCCCAAAATTGACGGCGATCTCAACGATGCCGTCTGGAAGCTCGCGCCCCTTACAACCGAATTTACCCAAAAGCTTCCCAATCCGGCCAAAGCCGCCAGCGATCGCACTAGCGTTCGCTTTCTGTACGACGACGACGCCCTCTACATTGCGATTGAATGCGAACAGACCCATTCGCCGATCACCAGCCGGTTAACGAGGCGCGACCGGGAAATTGAAGCGGATTGGGTATCCATTGGATTGGATACCCGCAATGACAAACGGAGCGCCTTTGAATTTCAGGTGAACGTAGCCGGCACCATGAGCGATGGTGCTTATTCAAACGACACCGATTTCACCAAGGATTGGGATGAAATTTGGGATGCGCGGGTGGGCCGCAATCCGAAAGGATGGACCGCGGAATTCCGCATTCCCCTGCATGGCCTTCGCTATGAGGCGAAAGCAATACAATCATGGGGATTACAAATTCGCAGATATATATCGAGCAAGCGTGAACTCGATGAGTGGGCATTTGTTCCGAGGGAGGCCGGCGGAGAGGTATCCCGCTATGGAACGCTGGACAATCTCGTCGGATTGAGACTCAGGCATTATGTCGAAATATTGCCCTATGTATCCGCGCGAATTTACCGGAGCGATCCATTAAATAGTATTGATTCCTCATTCACGCCTGGCATCAACGGAGGCGGCGATATCCGATGGCATATCACGCCCCAGCTTACGCTCAATACGACCATCAATCCCGATTTCGGCCAAGTCGAAGCCGATCCCGCCGTGCTGAATACCAGCAATTTCGAAGTATTTAATTCAGAGCGCAGGCCATTTTTCGTCGAAGGCGCGGAAGCCTTCGCAATGCCTTTGAATTTGTTTTACACACGGCGAATTGGAAAAGCGCCTTCGGCTCCATCGCTTCCCGATGGCGAAGAACAAGTCCGCGCCACCCAGCCCAGCACCATTTATGCCGCCGAGAAATTGGCAGGCAAGGTAAGCAATACGATCACAGTGGGCCAAGTGGCCGCGGTGACAGGGCAGCAAAACGTTGAAGTACAAGGACCTAAAGGCGATCGCTATGGCCGCGTTGCCGATCCGCTCACCACCTACAAGCTCTTTCGCGTGCGCGCGGACGTGGCCAAGAAAGCTCAAATTGGCGTAACAGGCACCGCGGTCAACCGCATCGAACCATTGAGCGAATATCCCCGCGCAGAAGGCTCGAACGGCCAGCGCGATTGGACGTTATGCCCGCGCGGTGATGTTTTGCCACCCGGAAGGCGCTGCAGGCACGATGCCTATACGGCGGCCATCGACGGCCGATTTCAATCGGAATCCAGCGACTATCTCGTTCAGGGGCAGCTTGCGGGGACGGTAATTCAAAACGGCGTACCCAGAACATTGCTGGACGGCACGGTTGTGGATTCGGGCGACACAGGCGTGGCAGGCATTCTCAGAGTATCGAAGCAGGGCGGAGGTAACTTTCGATTTGATGCTCAATACCAAGGTCATAGCCGCAAAGTCGACTACAACGATTTAGGATTTATGAGGCGCCAAAACCGCCACGAAATCGACGTATTGGCCGGCTACAATCAGCTCGAACCATTTTGGCATTTTCAGGACATGCGCACATGGGCGGGCGCGCGGCTAAAAGATTCGCTCGATTTTCTACCTCTCCAGCGGCTGTTCTTTTTGAATTCGGGCGTCACGTTTAAAAATCAATGGGAGCTTTGGCTAGAGGCGTTTCATTTTATGTCGTTTTTTGACGACCGCGAACTCGGCGATGGCACGGCATTGCAGCGGGTCGCGAGAACGGGAGGATCGATTTATATAGGCACCGATCCCCGGTGGACGGTGCGCCCCGATCTATTTGTATTTATGGGTTTTAATTCGGGGATGAACGATATTTATTATGAAGGCAGCATTAAATTCAGGGTATTTCCGCAGCTCGAATTGTCGCTTGCTCCGACGGGCTGGTACAATTCGGGCGAATACCGGTATTTTGGAACCGAGGGCAATTCTTATTTATTCGGCCGCCAAAAGGCCCAAAGCCTAAGCCTGACCCTTCGCTCCACGCTTACCTTCACGCCCAGGCTGACGCTTGAAGCATATGCTCAGGCTTTTATGGCCGCCGAGGAATACACGGACTATAAATCGTATCCGGTTGCTGAAAATGGCGCGCGGCCCAGAATTGAAATCGATCAATTGCAATCGGCGCCCTCGAGTGTTGAGACGAATCCGAATTACGAAGTGGGGACGATCAATGCGAACATCGTGCTCCGCTGGGAGTACCGTCCCGGTTCGACCTTGTTTTTGGTCTATACGCATGGCCAGAATGATTCCATGTCCAGGGATCCCGGCGCAGGTGCGGGTTTGAGCTTTCCGCTCATTAAACCCAGAGGCGCCGCGGACGCATTTTTGTTGAAATTATCGTATTGGTTAGGATGATATTAAAATTGAATGCGGAATCCGCCCGGGCCAATTCGAACAGTATTTAGATATGATTGTTCGGATTTTTTTGCAGGAGCGGCCTTTAATGGGATCGATGCGCCTTCGGTCATTAAAAAACGGGCGCCAAAAATCAATGGAGCAATTCCGCCCGCGATCCAAAGGGCGCCTAAAATGGGCAGCGCCGCCTGGGCGCTGCAATCTTGCTGGCTAAAGCAGGAGCCTCCGCCAAAGCCCACATAAAAGCCGCCCATCCCAAGGCTGGACAGGCCGATAGCCGTCAGGGTAATGCCTGAAAGCAGGCTATTTTTTTCGGCTTGAAGATCGTCGGGAGCGGGAGTGTTTGGCTGAGGGCTGTCCACGAGCGCGCTGCCCGCGGCCGCGCTGGACGGCCGGTTCAGGTTCGCTTTGGTACAGGCGCACAGCATCGGCGCGGAAAGCAAAAGGGCAGCGAGAGCCGTCCGCATGGGGCGGAGCCTAACACATCGGCCTTGCCCTTTGGCAAGTGAGCGAGGCGCGGGGACGTGGGTTCGAACCACGATTCGGAGCTTCAAAGACTCCCGTCCTGCCCATTGAACGATCCCCGCATACAGAGAGCCGCCGATCGGAATCGAACCGATGTCGCCCGCTTACAAGGCGGGAGCTCTGCCGATTGAGCTACGGAGGCAATAAGACAATAAGGCGGAAGATGGGTGAGTCGAACACCATGCTATTCGCACGCACCGGTTAGCAGCCGGGCTCGGCGCCTCCGCCGATTCATCTTCCAAATGTTGCGCTGATAATAAAAAACACCTGTGAAACAAGCGGAAGGAAGAGGTCTCGAACCCCAATCCCATTCCTGGGATCGCACTGTTTTCGAAACAGGCCCGGCCCCCGGCCGATTTACCTTCCAATTCGATAAAGTTTTAGGGAATGAGCGGAGGGCAGAGGTGTCGAACCCCAACGCTGATGCGTCCATCCGTTTTCAAGACGGCGCCGGCCCCCGGCCGATTTACCCTCCAATGAAATTGGCAGCGGAAACGAGAGAATTCGAATCTCACACCCAGGTAGAGGTGCGCACCGCTTTCCAGGCGGGCCCGGCGCCTTGCCGATTTCGTTTCCAATTCGATAGGGTCGGGGTGACTGGATTTGAACCAGCGCTCTTGTGACCCCCAGTCACACGCTTTAGCCAGGCTAAGCTACACCCCGAAAATTCCATGCCGGGGAGCAAAATCCCCGGCACAGAATTGTGCAATTGGGCTTTGATGGTCTTTCATTCAATCGAATTTCAATCCGATTGAATGGATCACACCTAAGCCGCGACATACCCCGACCAAGCCGCCGGGATTTTTGTGGTGTCGAACATTAAAGGAGCGTGGGGCAATACCTTGGGCTTGTGGGGCTTCGATAGCAAAGCCATACCCGCCTGCTCGGGCGTGCGGCCCCTCTTCTTGTTGTTGCAGGGGTAGCACGCCGTTACGATATTTTCCCAAACCGTTTTTCCTCCCTGCATACGGGGGACAACGTGGTCGTAGTTCAATTCCTTCATGTTCTTTTTGTCGCCGCAGTATTGGCAGCGGAAGTTGTCGCGCGTAAAGACGTTGACTCGGCTGAATTTCACTCCGCGCTTCGTGCTGCCCAATGCCCTTTTTAGCCGAACGACGGCAGGCATACGCACTGTCAGCGACGGCGACGCGATTTCTTCGTCGTACGCCTCGAGTACGTCAACCTTGTTGAGAAACATCATCGTCACGGCGTCCTGCCAGGAGATGATTTTCTGTGGCATCATCCAGGGGTTTAAAACAAGCGTTCGCGCGGACATGGTACACCTCACCTTCGCCTTTTCTTTTTCACGGCCGCCTCCGGGCCAGCATTTGTGTGCTGCTTCAATTTGATCGAGTGTAAGGAAGTTTTGAATAGGCACTCAGTGCAATCACAGGAGTTTTCACTGCGATGATTGTTCCGGAGTGCCGGTACCGCCGGAGGGACTCGAACCCTCATACCTTCGTGGAGGCACAGATTCTCAGCCTGTCGCGTATGCCATTCCGCCACGGCGGCAAAACAAATTCAATGATATTTAAATACAATATCATTGGTGTCCAGAGAGGGAGTCGAACCCTCAAACCCGTGCGGGCACAGGGTCTAAGCCTGCTGCGTATTCCGTTCCGCCATCCGGACAAATTGAAAAGTTGAGTAAGCAATGCATTAAGCATGGTATCCGGAGAGGGAGTTGAACCCTCAGTCTCCATGAAGGAGTCACGGTGTTTAAGACCGCCGCGTCTTCCAGTTCCGCCATCCGGACAAATTGAAAAGTTTAAGTAAGCAATGCGTTAAGCATGGTATCCGGAGAGGGAGTCGAACCCTCAGTCTCCATGAAGGAGTCACGGTGTTTGAGACCGCCGCGTCTTCCAGTTCCGCCATCCGGACATTTAATATTTTAAATGTGTTTAATGCAATTTGATAGAATGTTCATGGTATCCAGAGAGGGACTCGAACCCTCACACCCGATTGGGCCTGGTTTCTGAGACCAGCGCGTATTCCATTCCGCCATCTGGACATATTGTTTATCTCGAATTGATCAATTCGATGGTGCGGAGCGAGGGAATCGAACCCACCTGGACCGGCTTGTCGAGCCGGTGTTCTCCCAGAGAACGAGCTCCGCATTTAAAACACATGGAAATGCTTATATTGGTGGGGCAGCCGTGAGTCGAACACGGGACGGACTCCTTATCAGAGAGTCCAGGTAAAACCGTACCGTCCTGCCCCAAGATACAATCGAGTTGCAATTTGATTGTAGTAGACCACCGGGGAGTTGAACCCGCGCCGCAGGCGCTTATAAGACGCCGCCGATCGACCGGATCTGTGTGGTCCATGTGGCCAATGTGGTCTGAATGGCCAACGTGGCTTGAATGGCCAACGTGGCTTGAATGGCCAACGTGGCTT
>CAZICM010000089.1:0-28265 GCA_964537685.1 uncultured Polyangiaceae bacterium | reverse complement strand
CGCGCACATTGCGCATCCCGATTAAGGCCAAAGACCAGGGAAAACCCTTGGGCCTCATGCGATAGCCGTCCCGGAGCTGGCGCAGTACGGAAATCAAAAGGTTGCCTTGAAGAGAGTCGATCTCATCAATAAACACCACCAAGGGCCGGGGCGATGCTTCAGCCCACGATGATAGGGCTTCGATTACCCGGCGTCCGGGCGGAGCTGGGGGAAAGGGCGGGGGGCGGAGTTCAAGGGGTAGGGTAAATCGGGCATCGTGCTGAATGGCGCTGATTATGGCCGTTTCGGCGGCGGGCTGATCGTCGGGATAGCCGGCTCCGGTTTCGGCGGAAAACAGAAGGGCTGTGTACCGGCCTTCAGCCGTGAGTTCTTTGGCCAAGGTGCTCAGCGTGGTGGTTTTGCCAACTTGACGAGGCGCGTGCACGACAAAATACAGGCGGTTGTCGATGAGATCGCGAACATTGGGCAAGCGTTCGAGCACCGGAAGGGTGTAGTGGCGCTCGGGATCGTTGGGGCCGGTCGTGTTGAAGAAGCGGGGCATCGGCTTTGTTTTGAGCTCGGTAGGCTTGGGGTGTCAAGCGTTTTTTTATCGTTTGTTTTTTTGTATCTTCTGTGTTGCTCCCAAGCCGCTTAATACCCATCCAAAAAGCCAGAAAATAGTTGACACCTTCCTCGTCCGCCGTTACAAGCGCCAAGTTCCAGATGTGCGGCGAATCTAAATAGAACCCTGTTCCCGGTCAACCCCCGCCGTTCTACATCTTCATCGAGGAGATACCGCTTGCGCTGGATTGCTACGCCCGAAAAGGATGGTTCCTCAGTTACCCTCGAAAAACGGCTCTGGGACGCGGCCGATCAGTTCCGCGCCAATTCCGGCTTGAAAGCCCAGGAATATTCCGGCCCGATTCTCGGTCTGATCTTTCTGCGCTTTGCCGAGCTGCGTTTCGCCGCCCGGTACGCCATGTTGGAAAAGGCTGGCACTTCGTCGCGGACATCTACGCGACCAGCATTGACTACGACCCTACCCAGCCGGAGAGCATTGAATTCTTTCAAACGGTTCAGAACAAGATGCACTGGGCCATCATGGGCAAGACAGCGGCGGAGATTGTTCACACCCGGGCTGACAGCACGAAGCCAAACATGGGCCTGACCAGTTGGCGCGGGCCGAAAGTTCGCAAGGAGGATGTGGTGATTGCGAAGAATTACCTAAAGTGAGATTCTGACGCACGCGGGGAAGATTTCGCATCAGATGGCGAAGGAGCTTGCGGAGTTGGAATACGACAAGTTTCATCGGGAACGCATTCGGCAAGCGGACGAGGTGGGTGGGGAGTTTGAGAAGGCGATTCGGGAATGGGGGCCGCAATCGAGGGCGAAGAAGAAGGGAGGCCAGAAATGAAGCTGGAACGCCAAAACCACACCCTCCGCCTCGCCCAGGACCTCCGCTCCGCTTTCCCAAATATTAAAGGCTTCTCTCCCCGTAACCTTAAATATATGCGCGCTTTCGCCGAAGCTTGGCCAGATGCCGAATTTGTGCAGCAGTCTGCTGCACAATTGCCTTGGTTTCATCTATGTACCCTCATCGATAAAGTCAAAACACCGGATGCCCGCAATTGGTATCTCGCTAAAGCCATCAATCATAATTGGTCCCGCAATATCCTCGTCATGCAGATCGAATCCCGCCTGCTCGAACGCAGCGGCCAGGCCGTTACCAACTTTCCGGCCTCCCTTCCTAAACCCCAATCCGACCTCACCCGCGAGTCGCTAAAAGATCCCTATCGCTTCGATTTTCTCGGTCTTACCGATGAGGCGCAGGAACGCGATATCGAACACGCGCTGGTAAAGCATGTGACCGAATTCCTGCTGGAGCTGGGTGCAGGCTTTGCCTTCGTCGGCCGCCAGGTTCGGTTGGATGTGGGCGGTGAAGAGTTCATTATCGATCTGCTGTTCTATCACCTCAAGCTGCGCTGCTATGTGGTCATCGAGTTGAAGGGCGGTAAATTCAAGCCCGAGCACTTGGGACAGCTTGGGTTTTATCTTACCGATGTGGAGGATGATGCCGCGCCATGAGCCCAAATCCCTATACCGAAAATCCCCTCGTCGAGCAGCCCGCGGTCGGGCGACGAACATTCTCTGGGCCGCGAAACCAAAGGCGATGTCGTGCTGTTGGGTCGCCTGCGCGGCGTATACGCCACAGGCGTATCGGGAGAAGTGCGCGCTGATATTCGAGCATATATATGAGAGCTATCCGGAGCGGGATGCTGGGGTATATGCGGGGAGGGTGTGAGGGGCCAAGCCCCTAAGGCCACAACCCTCTTGTCTTCGCCATTTGCTCCGTGGTACTCGTTAGGATGGCGCTCTTCTTCCTGGACGCGGTTCCGGGAGGACGGGATTGCTTTGTGTGTTCCGCTCGGAAAATAGGCTGAAAATAGGAGGCTCCAAGATGATATTGCTTCTTCAGGTATGTCCGCCACTGGGCTCGGCCCGGGTGAAGATATTCGCGGCGATCGCGCTGGTTTCGTCCTTCGTTGCCGCTTGTGAATCCAACGAAGTGAAGGATGCTCCGTCCGCAAATAAAAGTGCGGCTCCGGCTATGTCCTCAAGCGCCGCCGCACGCTCAAGCGCGGCTTCTTCCGCGGCTGCTCCTGCATCCGCCGCCGTGAAAAGCGGTGCCGGCGAAGACTCCCATGTCTACGCGACCAATGGCGCTCATAACAGGTTCTTTCCCGGAGGAGCCTGTTTAAGCGATGCCTGCGATCCCAAAAATGAATGCAAATGTGCCCGCGAAAAAGGTCAGCCGCCCGATCCTAAATGGCCCGATACCTGGTCCAGCGATTGGACGATGTACCGCGTGTTTCAAAAGTATGCCGAAAACCCGCCGCCTTATGCCGATGATGGCAAGGCCATTACAGGAACGGCGCTTAAAAAAGATGCCGATTACGAGGTTTCGTTTGGCTCTACGTATTACGACGCGACCTATACGGCCGAGGGGGCGGATACCAAGGGCGTGATGATGGAATACTACCGAAAGCGCTGTCTGCCCATTTTCCCAAGCGCCAACGATTATACGTGCTCCTTTGTGTCACTCGGCAAAACAGCTTATTTTCTGCGCTTTGCCGAAGCGGTCGATGGCGTTCCGGATCCTTTAACGGCGACCTCGATCTGTCTGTTCAGTCCGGATAATCATCCGCCGCCCACCGATTTTATCGCGCATCTGCCTTACAATGCCGAGGATGCAAAACGCTTGAAGGATACGGTGCTCGCGTATTCGTTGGTGACCAAAGATCCGCCTATTCTCTTTGGATATGCGTTTGAAAAAAGCGCGCGCAAGGATGGAAGTTCCGAGGCCTATCAGCATCCGCAATCGTTTTATTTCTCGGGTTCGCCCACCGATCCGCCAAATGCTCCGATCGTAAGCCAGAACTATCACGGCTTTAGCAATGCGCGCCCGCCCGAGGATTTGTGGAAGAAGGTGAAGGCGAGGCGCGACAAGGAAAAAGATATTCCTCTCTGCCATCTCTTCGCGGCCGAAGGCGCGCATGGAAGCAAGGCTTTGGGCGCCCGCGGCCCTCACCGCGGCTGGAATAGCCTGGGAGGAGGTGCAAAATGAGTTATCTTTCTTTTCCCCGCATTCATATCGCCGGGCTTTTCTATACCATTCCGTCGAATCTCAACAATCAGGTCGAGAATTACAATCCGGCGAAGGGGGCTCCCAACCCGAATACCGGGTTGTATGTCTATCCCGATGGTACGGCGAAGTTCTGGTTTGAAGGCTGCCGGGTGACGAGTGTGGTCGGCTTGGATGGCAAGCGCTGTGACGATCCAAAGCAGGATGCTCTTGTCGGGGCTACGGTGCAGACGCCGAGCCCCTTGACCCCTAAAAGAGATGAGAACGGCGATTTGCGCGCGTTTGCAAAGATAGCCGATCTCGATCCGAGCATGCAGTTCCGCTCGGAGCTCTATGGTCTATGGATCTATGTCGAGATCGAGGGCGGCGGTGGGTTTTATGGGTATCTGGAGGTTCCGCAGCTTCGCGATCTATGGTTTGGCAGAACCAATGGAGGGGTGGATGGCAATCAAGTCGCTGTAGGGATTTGGCATCAGCGGCTCACGAAAATTGTCTTCCAAGACCCGGCATCGCCCTCGCCTGTGTACGATGCGCTGAAGGCGCAGGCCGCCTATGGGCTGGATGTAAAGCTGACGGTCGATCTGTTCCAGACCCGTGGCGCGAGGATGAGCAATCCGGGGAATGAATTTGGTTATGGGCGGATGGTGATGACCATCGGTCCAGCCGGCGCCGACGATCCTATGCAGATTGTGCCCGGTCATTGTTTGTATAGTACCATGCTCACGCCGCCCGAGCTGGATAAATGTATCACGGCCGCCTCCACCCGGGAGGCGGGGGAGGAGGCGGCCAAGGAAAAGAAGAGTTATGCATGCAACCGGACGGACGCCCGGGTCGTGGATCTCGGGCACAAATCCTATGTGCTTATCGATTTAGGTGGTACCTTTCCGCTCAAAGAGGAGCTTGTGGACGGCCGCTGCGGTTATTTTGATATCGACGAGGATGTGGTGGTGAATTTCTCAAGAATGGCCCGCGGGGGCTACAAGTCACTCAGCAATGGTAAGCTAAACCTGAAGCAGTATACCACCCTCGGCGACGATCTGGCGGCGCTCAAGAATTGCGTTTGGCCGGTGGATGCGGGCGTGATTCAGATCGAGCTCACGTCCGCCGAGCGCGAGGTTCTTTCCCCTGGCTTTCTCCATATACGATGGGGTATTGGCCCTGTGCTGGGCGAAAATCCGGATGGTTCCTATGTGAATGCGGATATTGCAAGCCGCAGGATGTCCCCGAATGACGAGGTGACAATTGATATCTATGTCTACAAATGCGGTGAACCGCAGAACGCATTTCCCGAGGGCTTCGATTGGTTCAAGTATGTTGTCGAGTATTATTATACAAGCCCCACCCAGAATTTCGCCAAAACGAAGAACTGTCCAACGCAGGATTTTTCCTTCGATGAGCCTACACTGGGGGAAAAACCGGGATGTTTTAGGCTGACCGTGCGCACAGGCAACCAGGTGGAACTCCCTTCCATTCGCAAACCCATGGACAGCCAGCTCTATCTCCTTGCTGGATTTGCGGATGGGCGTTTTGTCGGCGAATACAATCAAGTGGGTCCTCCGCCTCCGCCGCTGATTACCCTTCTCTTCTGGCAGGATTGGATGGTGAAAGCAAATCCCACATGGGAAGACGATATAGGGCCTATTCTCAAGAATTATGTGAGGCTTTATCCGGGCATGGCATCGATTCTCAATATCGGCGACGAAGAGACGGTGAAGGCAAACGCCCAGAACCTGATCGATCATTTTAATTATGCGAAGGATGATCCGAGTTATATGCCGGTGGTGCGGGATATGTCGCCGAAGACCGTGGAGATGATCTGCAATTGGCTCAAAGGAACCTTAAAAGGCGGAGGAGGTGCATCGTGAGCGCGCGCAAGGAAAAATCGCCCCTGTTTCCATGGAGAATTCTGTCGCTGGCCACGCTTGGGTCGCTGCTGATGCTCGGGAGTTGTGTCGAGCAGCAGCAAACTCCCATTGGACCTTTACCTATTCCCACCCCGGGGAATAGCACGGCCAACACGGCGCCGACTCCGGCGAATCTATCGGTTGTCCCAGGGCCGGCCGCGAAGGCGGATGTGCCGTTTCAGGTTGATTTGCAGGGATTTACGGTCGATGGTTTCCCCGGGATTCATTCGGCGGTGCATGCCCATTACCAAGGCAAACTTATCCTTGTGGGAGGCAGGAAGAATGGACTGCATAACTTCCCTCTCGATCGCAAGAATTCCCAGCAAGTTGATGCGTTCCCGGTGAAGCTGGCCAACGACACCATCTATGTGCTCGATCTTGAAAACCGGAAACTCATTGGTTCGGCGTCCGTGGCGAAGCTGCCAAAGCCCCTGGCGGATCTCTTGACGGCAACGAACGCCTCTTCGTTTGTAAAGGATAAATACTTTTATATTTCCGGGGGTTATGGTGTCACATCCAACGGGCAGAGCATGTGGACGACAGATGCCATCGCGGCCATTGACATGGGAGCCCTAGTGGATGCGATTGTTCAGAAGACGCCGCTCGATCAAGCCTTTGCCGAGAAAAACATCTACATGGGCAACGACCCGAACTTGAAGATTAGCGGGGGAGCGATGGTCTCGCTTGCGGATCGGGTATTGCTCCTTTATGGCCATCGGTATGATGGGCTGTACACCACAGGCGGGGCGGCTGCCCTTCAGGTCTACAGCGGGGCCGTCAGGGCCTTCCAGTTTAGCTTTTCGGACACCAAAAACAAAGTGGGACTTCGGACGATCACCGTTAAATTCCTGGGGGCCGATCCGACCTACGATCAGACGAATCCGCCGTCTGTTGAATCGACCTTCAACCGCCGGGATCTATCGGTTCTTCCGGTGAATAGTCCCGATGGCAAGCCTCGTGTTGGGGTGTTTGGAGGTGTCTTCAAGGGGGGCCGGATGGAGGGTTTTGTTACGCCGCTCTACGTTACCGATGGCAATTCGCAATCGAAGGCCGGTGTATTTATTCAAGAAGATACATCCGCCGCGCAGCTCCTCAGTCAATACGAGACGGCGGTGCTGCCGGTGTATTCGGCCCGGGATCAAGTGATGTACACGACTTTCTTTGGGGGCATCAGCCAATTCTACTGGAATGCTGACAAGGGAACACTGGAGCATGACACACCGAACTTTAACATCACGCCGGTGGTGGACGGGTTGCCGTTCATCAATTCGATTTCGACGCTGCGGGTGGGGAAAGGGGTGGACGGTAAAGACGAGACAGGGGATTTCGTGCATCTTGGGCAGCAATTCCCGCCGAAGGGCAACGAGCCGGTGTGCGGCTCAACCAAGGCGGGTTATCTTGGAGCCAACGCGATTTTTGTTCCGGCCGGAGCGGCGCCCATGGATAACGATGTGATTCTGCTTGATAAAATCGACAAGGCGCAGGTCATTGGCTATGTGGTGGGTGGCATTGCGGCACAACAGCCTTACGCGGGGCCAAACACCTGTGCATCGAATGTGATTTACCGGGTGACGCTCAATCCCGCGGCAGCGACATCGACGGCGAAGCTGAGCATGCCGAAATGAGCTAGCCCTCACTTAAATCGGTTCCGCCTGTCTCGCTCTCCGGAGCAGATACTCCCCCGCCTCTTTGGCCGCCAGCATTCCGCCCATCATCGATCCCCTAAATCCTCCGCTCATCGTATATGCGGATGCCAAATACATTCCCAATACCGATGTTTTGGCTGTTAATGTTCCCCTAAAGCGTTCGACGCTCGGCGCAAATCCATAAACCGATCCGTTCGGTGTATTTAGATATTTGTGCATCGTCATCGCCGTCGACATCTCGCGCTGTGCGATGCTCTTCGATATTCCTGGGTAATGCCGCTCTAAATCTTCCGTCAGTGCATCCATCCAGCGCTCTTTGCGGGTATGAATTTCTTCCCCGGATATTCCTTCCCAATGACTAAGCCTATCTACCCCCGTCAGTGTTATCAGATGCATGCCCTCGTCATTGAGTCCCGTGGCCACCCGGCTATAATCCGCAATCACATACATCGGCATCTTTTCGCTGGGATCGCCGTCCAATACCGATGCGTTCTCGGTATATTGTTCGTACTTTGTGAGCCAATCCGGAATCATAAAGGTACTATAAGCGCTTACCCCATACTCGGCCGGCTTTCTCGAGACACCCAAAGCCACGCTAAACAGCGAAATCGAAGGCTCCAGCGCCGCATAGGCCGAAAGAAAATCCGCCCGCCGGTTCGCCGGCAGCATGCGCGAAAGAACCAAAGGCGCCGCATTCCCCAGGACCGCCAAGGTCTCGACTTCCTGCGTTTCGCCGAGTCCATCCCGATAACGCACCCCGCATACCCGTCCTTCTTCATCGAGCACAATCCCGACGGCCTCGGCATTGCAAATCACCTCGCCTCCGCTTTCCCAAACCATGGTTGCCATGGCCTCGGTCAGCGCTCTCGAGCCTCCAATAAAATAATGCCCGCCTTCCTCTAAATAACGGCTTTGCACCATCGCAAACATCGGAAACCACAAGCGCTTTGGATTGTCATCGAAGTAGGCGATATTTGCTCCCAATGCAAATTTGGGAGCTTCGTCATTGCCAAAAAAGTCATCCATTGCGGCTTGAGTGCTTGAACGCACCCGCTTTAAAAATGCCCATAGATCTCCCCCGACGACCGCTCCTAAAATCTCTCTAACGCGGTGATCGGTCTCATCACCCAGCGCATGCATCGTCTTCTGGATGGAGTGAACGGTTTCAAAATAGCGCCGGATACCCTGTTCATGCTTGGGAAAAGCCTCAATCGCCGCTGAAATGGCCGCATCCAAGCCCCTGGGCAAGCGAAAAGGGGAGGCCAGAAGAGCGGAACGGACTTCATAAAACTCGGGCACATCCACCGGGTGCACTTTATCTGCCACACCCATCAAATGAAGGATTCCATGCTTTGGATCGTCCGCACCGAGGGCATCGGTTTCATGAAGCGAAGCCTCGATGGTCAAATGTCCATGGCGGTACACGGTTGCGGCGCCACCACAGACGGCATTTCGTTCGAGGACCAGGACCTTGCGGCCCTCGCGCGATAAACGGGCTGCGGCGCTCAATCCGCCCAAGCCTGAGCCAATCACGATGACATCAAAGCGCTGCATAGAATCCTCCACCTGAAAGAAGAGTACGAAGGGCTGGTATGCATGGGGCGAGCCTATTTGAAACGCGCTGGTTTTTAGGGGAAAATCAGGTTGAAAAGAGCGGTGGTTTTGTGCTGTTGAGTGCAGCTTTTGCGGGCGAATGCAGAACTTGCAATCTCGGGTCCCCTGACATGCTCCTCAAAAATCAAGTCGCGCTGCTGGACGATGCTTTTTTCCCGAGACACCCGCCCCAATCCATGCATACACTCCGCGCCCGGAGACCCCACCCATGTGCGACGACACCACCGAAACCGAAAACGAAGTCTATTTAGAAACCGCAAAACTCAAGCGCCGAGAGCTGAATTTAGGCGCGGGCGCCGCGCTTGTCATGATGCTGAGCGGTTGCGCTTCGTCCTCAAACCCCAAAGAACCCGAACCCGCTCCCTCATCGGCCAAAGCCGCGCCCGACAAAGCCGCACCGCCCGCAACCACCGGCCAAATGGTCACCATTTCAACGCCCGATGGAAGCGCCGAAGCGTTTTTTGTAACGCCCAACGAGGGAACCCATCCAGGCGTGCTTCTATGGCCCGATGTTGCCGGCCTTCGCGATGCCTATACATCCATGGCCACCCGCCTCGCCCAAGCAGGATATGCCGTGCTCGCCGTCAATCCCTATTATCGCTCGGCCAAAATGCCCGTGCTCGCGAGCTTTGCCGAGTGGAGAACCGATGCTGGCAAGGAAAAAATCCGTCCCTTGCGCGATGCGCTGACGGTTGAGGCTATCTCCCGCGATGGTGCCGCCTTTTGCGCTTGGCTCGATCTGCAAAAACAGGTCGATAAAAACAAAAAACTGGCCAGCATGGGCTATTGTATGAGCGGGCCTTTTACCTTCCGCACCGCCGCCGCCGCTCCAGAACGGGTAGGGGCCATCGCTTCGTTCCATGGTGGAGGTTTAGCAACCAAAGAAGCAACAAGCCCCCATTTGTTGCTTGCGAAGATCAAAGCCGCGGCCTTGATTTGCATCGCTCAAAACGATGACGAACGGGACCCCGAAGCCAAGACCATACTAAAGCAAGCCGCCGAAGCCGCGCATCTGAGCGCTGAAATCGAGGTTTATCCGGCCCAGCATGGTTTTTGTGCAATCGATTCGCCGGTATACGATGCAGCGCAGGCCGAACGGGCTTGGACAAGGATGCTGGCGCTATTTGGGAAGTATTTGTAGAGCCGCCCGCGAAAATCATTGACACCACCTTCCACATCGCCCAACCTCCCCTCCGATGCCCCGCTTCTTCAACACCACCGGCCCCAACGATCCCGCCGATCACTACACCCTTCCCGTGCTGGCTCGCATCCCAGAAGTCCGCGAGTTAATCGAGCAAAAGCGCTATTTTGTCGTGCACGCGCCTCGTCAAGTGGGCAAAACCACCACGCTAAGCACGCTTGCCAAAGAGCTCACAGCCGAAGGCAAATACACCGCCGTGCTGATGTCCGTGGAAACAGGCGCGGGCTTGCCGGGCAATTTAGGCGGCGCCGAGCTGGCCATTCTCGATTCCTTTCGCGACACCGCCGAGCTCGAACTTCCCCCAGAACTTTGGCCGCCCCCCTGGGACGATGCCCCTCCAGGTGCCAGAATCCGTTCCGCCTTAAAAGCGTGGAGCGTAACCTCTCCCCGGCCCTTGGTCGTATTTCTGGATGAAATCGATGCCTTGCAGGGCGATGTGCTGTTGTCCATTCTGCGCCAGCTCCGGGACGGCTATCGCTTGAGGCCCAAGGGTTTTCCCTGGTCGTTGGCCTTAATCGGCATGCGCAATGTGCGGGACTATAAAATCGCATCCGATGGAGTCGATCGAAGCCATTCGGCCAGTCCTTTTAATATTATGGCCGAAGCGCTGAAGCTGGGCAATTTTACCCGCGAAGAAGTGGGCGCGCTGTATGCGCAGCACACCGAGGAAAGCGGTCAGGTGTTTTTGCCCGATGCGGTGGAAAGAGCTTATGAACTTACCCAAGGCCAGCCCTGGCTGGTGAATGCGCTTGGCCACCAATTGACCCGAACGGTGGTACAAGATCGAACACAAGCCATCACGGCGGCGCATGTCGAACGCGCCAAAGAGATCTTGATTCGGCGCCAAGACACGCACCTGGACAGCTTGGCCGAACGCTTAAGAGAGCCCAGAATTCAGGGGTTGATCGAGCCTATGCTCTTGGGAGAAACCACAGAGGCTCTACCCCCGGACGATATTCGCCTGGCCACGGACCTAGGTTTGCTTCGCGATATTGGAGGCGGGCGTTTGGAAGTGGCCAATCCGATTTACCGAGAGATTATCGTCCGGCAGTTGTCGGCGTCGGTGCAGCCCAATGTGCCTGTGTTGGTTCCAACTTGGCTTACGCCTGAAGGCAAGCTCAACAAAGCCGCCCTCTTGGAATCCTTCCTCGACTTTTGGCGCCAACACGGCGAGCCTCTATTAAAATCGGCGCCTTACCATGAAGCGGCACCTCATCTGGTCCTGATGGCTTTTTTGCACCGGGTGGTGAACGGCGGGAGCATCGACCGGGAATATGCCATTGGAAGCGGACGGCTGGATTTATGTGTTCGCTATGCGGGCGAAGTCTTGCCGATCGAACTAAAAGTATGGAGAGAAGGCCGGCCCGATCCAGAACGGGAAGGATTAAAGCAATTGGATGGGTATTTAGCGGGCCTAGGCCAAGAGAGCGGCTGGCTGGTGATATTCGATAAGCGAAGCGGAATCAAGCCCGCCGAGGAAAGAACGGAAAGCCACGACGCCCTGACGCCGTCGGGTAAGCGAGTGATTGTGGTGAGGGCCTAGAATCCATCTTCAAAAATCTACTTTTTGTTGATAGACCCTCCAGCGGCGCGCTATGGTCCCCGCCCCATGAGCGCCCATAGCATGAATGTCTTCTCTCTCAGGGATGCCATCATCGAAGACTATAAAGCCTTCGCCACTTCCTTCACCAAAATCTTCGCCACCGACATCCGCGACAAGCTCAAAGAAATCTATCAAGACCAGCGCTATTGGCCCGAGCCGCTCATCCAGCTTAATCCCCATTTCGAACCGGATAACACCGTCGCCGAATTGGTCCGCAACGGCGCACTCCATCCCAAATGCGCCGACATCTTCCTCTCCAAAACTCCCGATTCCAAGCAAACCCTCCGGCTCTATAAACATCAAACCCAGGCTATCGCGCTCGCCTCTCAGCAAGACAGTTTTGTCGTCACCACAGGCACCGGCTCAGGTAAATCGCTCTGCTTCTTTATCCCCATTGTGAATGCCGTCCTTCAAGAAAAACAACAGAAGAAAAATCAGAAGCGTACCCGCGCCATCGTCATCTATCCCATGAATGCCCTGGCCAATAGCCAGGCGGAAGAACTCCTTCAATTCCTCGGCAATATCCAAGGGCCGCCCCCCGTCTCCTGTGCCCGCTATACCGGCCAAGAAAAACAGGAAGAGCGCGAGCGCATCGCCGCCGATCCTCCCGATATTTTACTCACCAATTTTATGATGCTCGAGCTTCTGATGACCCGTCAAGATGAGCTCGATCGAAGCGTTATCGCCAATTGCGAAGGGCTTCGTTTTCTGGTGCTCGATGAGCTTCATACCTACCGGGGAAGACAAGGCGCCGATGTCGCCATGCTCGTTCGCAGGGTGCGCGAAAGGGTTGCCCCGGCGGGCCTTCAGTGCATCGGCACTTCCGCCACCATGGCCAGCGATAGCGAAGGGAACACCAACAAAAAAGATATTGTCGCCAAGGTAGCTACGACGCTCTTCGCAACCCCTATTACAGCCGATAAAATCGTCGTTGAAACGCTAAAGCGGGTCACGGAAATATCGAGTCCCAACGCCTCAACCGATAAAAGCGCGCTGGGTGCCGCCATCGATGCAGGTATCCCTTCCACCATCCGCGATGCCGAGCTCCGTGTTCATCCTCTCGCCGTTTGGGCCGAAAGCAAGCTTGGTCTTCAGTTTTCAAAATCCGATCAGCGCTGGGTGCGCGCCCAGCCCAAAACCATGACCGAAGCCGTCAATCTCCTCGCCGAGCAGGCCGGGCGCGATGCCGGGATATGCAAAAAAGCCCTCGTCGATCTGCTCTTGTGCGTAAGCATTCCAGAACGCGATCGCACCGGCGATCCTTCGGCCAATCCCCACAGTTTTTTCGCCTTTAAACTCCATCAGTTTATTTCCGGCGCCGGCCATGCCTATGCCACGCTTGAAGCAAAAGGCGAACGCAGGGTTCTCGTCGAAGGTCAGCAATTCCTTCCAGGCGACCCCGATAAACGTCTCTATCCCACGCACTTCTGCCGCGAATGCGGGCAGGAATATCATCCCGTGCGCCTGGAAAACAAGGGTTCCGAAAAAATCCTCTTCGCGCGTGAAATCGACGATGCTCCAATCACCAAGCCCGACGATCCCGCCGCCGCTCCCCGGCCCTCCACCAAAAAAGCCGCCAATGTCCAGCAGGATGACGAGGATGACGACGAAGATCCCCACTTTGGCTTTGTCACCCTCCATTGCACCGATGATGACTTTCAATTCAAGGAAGATAAACCCGAAAACTACCCTGAAGCCTTTCAAGAAATCACCAAGGCCGGTGAATTCCGGCTCAAGGCTTACTATAAAAAAGCCCGCGTCGAATCCATTCACGTTGAACCCACGGGTAGGGTATCCAGCTCGCATAAGGGCTTGAAAGCCTGGTTTATCCCGGGCAAATACCGCTTCTGCCTCCGCTGCGGCGATACCCCGGAAAGCGCCGTCCGCGATAGAAATCGCCTCGCCTCCCTCTCCGTCGAAGGCCGCTCCTCCGCCACCACCGTTCTTGTGGGCAGTGCCCTGCGCTGGATGCATGGCCCGGCCTCTACCCTGGAATCCAAGCAGCGCAAACTCTTGGGCTTTAGCGATAACCGCCAGGATGCAGCGCTCCAAGCCGGCCATTTCAATGATTTTTTGTTTGTGTCCTTGGTCCGCGCGGGCTTTTTGGGCGCGCTCGAATTGGCCGGCGAACAGGGCCTAAGCAGCGCCGAACTCGGTGCGGCTCAGCAAAAATCCCTGGGCTTTGACCAAAATCATCCCGACCTGCGGGCTCAGTGGCTCGCCGATATCGACGAGAGCCCATTTCTCGTTCACGAAGCCGAAATCACCCTCCGGAAAATACTCGCCTACCGGGTATGGTTCGATCAGCGCCGGGGCTGGCGTTATACCAATCCCAACCTAGAACAGCTCGGGCTGCTTCGGGTGGAATATATAGGATTGGGCGATTTTGCCGCCGACGCCTCGCGCTTTGAACGCCTGCCCGCGTTTATTAAACATGCATCTCCGCCGCTCCGGGAGGCTCTCTATCAGGAAATCTTCGATCACTTTCGCCAGTGGATGGCCATTCAAAGCGAAGTGCTCGAACCGCTGACCATCGAGCAAATGGGCACAAAATCCCGCTTTAGACTCCGCCCGCCCTGGGGCTTTAGCAAGGACGAAATGCCCCGCAGGGCCCGCTGGCTTGTCATCAAAGCTCCGTCCAGAAAAGAGATGCGCATGCGCGACGAAGAATTGATTGTCCGGGGAGGTGCCCGCAGCGCCTTGGGCAAGCGCATCAAACGTCTGGATTTGTCCAAGCTTGGCGCTCCTAAATCGTCTGCCTTGGACCAAGAAATCAAACAATTTTGCCTGGCCCTTCGCCGCCTCAATACCAAAGAACTCGACCAACTCATTGAAGATCTGCTGGCCGCCGCTCAAAAAGAATTTGTTTGCCGAAAACCCACGCCCTTCGACGAGCGCAATGACAAAGAGGGAGGCGGCTATCAGCTTATCGATGCCCGCATTCTCTTTAAAAAAGCCAATCCCAGCGAAGTCCACGCTAAAAAGCACAGGGAAAACGCCTTCTTCATCCAATACTACCAAAACCTTGTACGCTTTCTGCGCGAGCCTTCGCATCCTCTCTTTGGCTTCGAAGCCCGCGAACATACGGCCCAAGTTGAAAACGATAAACGCGAATGGCGTGAATGGCGCTTCCGCTATGGCGAAAAAGAGCGCGCCGAAATCGCCAAAGAAAAAGACCGCATGCGCGAGGAAGGAGAACCCCTGAGCTTTCTCCCTGTGCTCTTCTGCTCGCCCACCATGGAACTTGGCGTGGATATCTCTAGCCTCAATGCCGTCTACCTCCGCAATATCCCACCCACCCCCGCCAATTATGCCCAGCGAAGCGGACGCGCGGGCCGAAGTGGCCAAGCCGCCCTGGTGCTTTCCTACTGCGCCGCCCAAAGCCCTCATGACCAATATTTCTTTCGGCGCCCCAAGGCCATGGTGCATGGAGAAGTGCGTCCACCCTTGATGGATGTGGAAAACCAAGATCTCATCGAAAGCCATCTTCAAGCCGTATGGCTCGCCTGCACCCAAGTTCCGCTCCCCGATTCCATCGCCGAGCTCCTTGTGCTCAACGACCCGGCCCGGCCCCTGCGCGAAACATTCCTGAGCCCCATGAGCGCTCCCTATTTGATGGCCGAATCCCGAGAGCGAATGCTCCGCGTCCTTGCCCTCTTAAGCGATTATCTCCGCCCCGGGCATACCCCCTGGTACACGGGCGCCGAAGCCTTCGCCGATTCTGTTGCCGAGAAGGCTTTGGCCCAATTTAAACAAGCCTTTGACCGATGGCGCGATCTATTAAAAGCCGCTGAAGATCAAAGAGACAGCGCCCGGAAAGTCATCGATAATTACGCCGCCACCGACCAGGAGCGAAAAGCCGCCAAATCCCGCCATAACAGCGCCGTGGACCAAATCGAGCTGCTCCAGCGGGGAAACGACCCCAAAGCCAACGATTTCTCCACCTACCGCTACCTCGCCACCTGTGGGTTTCTGCCGGGCTACAATTTCCCCCGCCTGCCCCTGCGCGCCTATATTCCCTCCAACCGGGAAAAACAAGGCGGCAAAACCTTCCTGCAAAGGCCGCGCTTCTTAGCCCTCTCCGAATTTGGCCCCCGAAGCCTCGTCTACCACGAGGGCCGAGCCCATCGCGTCGTCCGCATTATCCTCTCCCCCAGCCACCTGGCCACACAAACCGCGGAGCTCCGGCTCCCCACCGTCCCCATGTATATCTGCAATCACTGCGGCGCCGGACACACATCAGAAGGCGCCTCACTGTGCCAGGCTTGCGGCAAAAACCTCGACGGGAAAACCATCATCCCCAATGTCTACCGCATTGAAAATGTCGAAACCACCCCGGTCGAACGCATTACCGCCAATGACGAAGAACGCCAGCGCCAAGGCTTTGATATTCAAACCACCTTTGAATGGGCCGTGCGAAATAAACGGCCCGATGTGCGGCTCGGTACCGTAAGCGATGCCCAAGGCCCCATCTTCGATATGTCCTATGGCGCCTCCGCCACCATCACCCGCATCAACAAAGGACTGCGCCGCCGAAAACATCAACAAACCTACGGCTTTGTAATCGATCCTGTTTCAGGCTACTGGAAACGCGGCGAAGACGAGGATGGCGAGGATGAAGTGCGCGATCCCACCGCCCAGGCCACTCAAATGATCGTGCCCTGCGTGGAAGATCGCAAAAATGCCCTTCTTCTCAAGCCATCCAGCCATACCCTAAGCCCATCCGGGCTGACCACCCTTCAGCATGCGCTGCTCCGGGGCATCGAATCCGTCTTCCAGTTGGAGGAAGGCGAGATTCTTGCCGAACCTCTGCCCCTTCGCGATCAGCGCAATAGCTTCCTGTTCTACGAAGCCACCGAGGGCGGCGCCGGCGTGCTCAGCCGCTTGATCACCGAACCCCGCGCCCTCTCCAACATCGCCCGGGCCGCTTTGCGCATCATGCATTTCAATATCGGCGAAGAAGGAGAAATCCCCGCTGGACTATCCCTTGAAACCCTCGTCAACACCGACGTCTGTGTCGCCGCCTGCTACAAATGCTTGATGTCCTATTACAACCAGCCCGACCACGAACACATTGACCGCAGGGATTCCAAGGTGCAAGAACTCCTGGTGCGCCTATGCCATGCCACCGCTCAACCCAAACAAAGCCCCACCGTCCCCGAACTCCCCGAAGACAGCCCCGAACAACGCTGGCTTCAAGAACTTCAGCGCCGGGGCATCCCCGCGCCCGATCCCAAACCCTTCAGCGATGGAAACACCAAATTGAACTGGATGTACCGAAAGCATTTTGTCGTGGCCGCTCCCCATGGAACACCCGCCGAAACGCTCCAAAAATTAATCGATCTCGGCTACCAAGTCATCGAATTCCCCCAAGAACCCCATACATCCGCCGAAGCCTTTGAACGCCTCGCCCTCGCCCTGGGAATTACCCCATGAACACACCTCAATTCACACCCGGCAACCTCATCTTTGCCCGCGGCCGCGAGTGGATTGTCCTCTCCGCCGAAGACCCCAATCTCCTTCGTGTCCGCCCAATTTCAGGCTCCGAGGAAGACCAAACCTGGATTCACCTGGCTCTTGAACCCGAACCGGTCATCCCAGCCACCTTTCCCAAACCCCTGGCCGAACCCCCCGCCGGCCACGACGCCGCCCTTCTGTTGCGCGATGCCCTGCTTTTATCCATGCGAAGAGGCGCCGGACCTTTTCGGAGCTTTGGGCAAATCGCCGTCCAGCCCCGCGCCTACCAGCTCGTCCCCCTGCTCATGGCCCTAAAACTCGACACCGTGCGCCTCTTAATCGCCGACGACGTAGGCATCGGCAAAACCATCGAAGCCGGCCTTATCGCCCGGGAACTCCTCGAACGCGGCGAAATCGAGCGAACCACCGTCCTTTGCCCTCCCCATCTCGTCGACCAATGGGTCAGCGAACTCGATACCCATTTTCACCTGCGCGCCGTCCCCGTCACCGCCGCGGGAGCCGGCCGCCTAGAGCGCGAACTGCCCCCCAGCGTTAGCATCTTCTCGGCCCATCCTCATACCGTCGTCAGCCTGGACTACATCAAAAACGAACGCCGACGCGAAGAATTCCTAAGAGCCTGCCCCGACTTCGTCATCGCCGACGAAGCCCACACCTGCGCGTCCTCCGGCCCCGGCCGCCATCAGCGCTACGAACTCCTCAAACACCTCGCCAAAGCCGGCCAGCGCCATTTGATCATGCTCACCGCCACCCCCCACAGCGGCGACGAAGCCGCGTTCTATCGCCTCCTCGGCCTGCTCAACCCCAAATTCGAAGCCCTGGCCATGCCCGAAAGCGACGAACGCACCCGCCTGCGCGAAGAACTCTCCAAACATTTTGTGCAGCGAAGACGGCCCGATATCCGCGAATTTCAAGAGCACAACAACTTTCCCCAGCGTCATGGCCGCGAATTAACCTACCGATTGACGGGCGCCTGGGATCAATTCTTCCGCGCCGTGCTCGATTACTGCGCCAATGTCGTCCACTCCGCCTCCCCGGGCGAACTGCAACAGCGATTAAGCTTCTGGACCACCCTCGCCCTGATGCGCTGCGCATCATCCAGCCCCGCCGCCGCCGCCCAAGCCCTCCGCACCCGCGCCGGCCTGGAACATGCCGAAGACGATGAATCCATCGGCGACAAAGTCTTCGATGGAGCCAGCGATACCCTCCCCGACGACGACATGGAACCCCCCGCCCAAACCATGGACCCAGCCCTGGAAAACCTTATCCAGCAAGCCGAGCGGCTCGCGGGCCAATCCGGCGACCCCAAGCTCAAACTCCTCGCCGACCACCTCGCCGAACTCTTCGCCGAACAATTCAACCCCGTCGTCTTCTGCCGCTACATCAACACCGCCCATTACCTAAAAGAACATCTAAAACTCCGCTTCCCCCATATCGCCGTCGAAGCCATTACCGGCGAGCTTACCGCACAAGAACGCCGCCAAATGGCCGAATCCATGGGCGACGCCGAACAGCGCCTCCTCATTGCCACCGATTGCCTTTCCGAAGGCGTCAACCTCCAAGACCACTTCGACGCCGTAATCCACTACGACCTCTCGTGGAACCCCACCCGCCACGAACAGCGCGAAGGCCGCGTCGACCGCTTTGGCCAAACCCGGCCCATCGTCCGCACCACGCTAATCTACGGCGAAAACAACCCCGTGGACGGCGCCGTGCTCGAAGTCATCCTTAAAAAAGCCGCAAAAATCCGGGAAGAACTCGGCGTCCCCGTTCCCTTGCCCGACGATGGCCACAGCCTCACCCAAGCCCTGATGCGCGCCGTCTTTCTTCGCCATCAAGAAGCCCCCAAACAATTAACCTTTGACTTCAGCGCCACGCCCGAAGGCCGCGCCATCCACAACCAATGGCAAAACGCCGCCGACAAAGCCAAGAAAAACCGCACCGTATTCGCCCAGCGCCGGCTAAAACCCGAGGACATTCAGCCTGAAATCCAAAATACCCTAAGCGCCCTCGGAGGAAATGCCGATGTTGAACGCTTTGTATTGAGAGCCCTGGCCCGTCTGGGCGCGGCGCCCGAAGCCAAACGCCGCGGCTATAGCATTCCCCTTCAAAAACTCGCGCCCGATGTCCTTGAACGCATGGAAGCCCATGGCTTGTCCGGCATCTTGCTTGCCGACTTTGCCTATCCCCCCGCTTCCCGCTGCCGGGCGGTTCAGCGCAGCCATCCCCTTGTCAGCGTTTTGGCCGAAACACTGCTAGAACGAAGCCTAATCACCCAGCCGCCCGCGCCCGGAGAAACCAATACTCATCAAGATTCCGCCGTACTGGGCCGCGTAGGCTGCTGGATTTCGGCCCATGTACAACAGCGCACGGTTATTGCGCTTCTTCGGCTTCGCCATCAATTGCTGAGCACCCGGTCCGGCCAGCCGCCCCGCACCCTTGTGGTGGAAGAAGCAACAGCGCTGGCATGCTCGGGCGCCTCGCTTATCAAGACCCATGAAGGCCCCTCCGCCATGGAACTGCTCCTTCATCCTCCATCGGGCGATCCTCCGGCCCATGTACGGACCCGCATGATTGACCAAGCGCTTTCACAGCTTCCGGGGATGGAGACAGAATTCAACGCCTTTGCACGGCGGCGGGCGGATGTTTTGCTAAGCGATCATAAGCGGGCGCGGGATGCATCTCAAGCCAAGGGAAGTTATAGCGTAGAGCCGATGCTACCGCCCGATGTGATAGCGCTGTATATCCTATTGCCTCAAATTGCGGATGAAAATAGTTGACACCACCTTCCACATCGCCCAATCTCCCCACCGATGCCCCGCTTCTTCAACACCACCGGCCCCAACGATCCCGAGCGCCACTACACCCTTCCGGTGCTCGAACGCTTGCCCAATGTTCGCGATCTCATCGACAACCGCCTGTATTTTGTCGTTCACGCGCCTCGTCAAGTTGGCAAAACCACCACGCTAAGCACGCTTGCCCAAGAGCTCACAGCCGAAGGCAAATACACCGCCGTGCTGATGTCCGTGGAAACAGGCGCGGGCTTGCCGGGCAATTTAGGCGGCGCCGAGCTGGCCATTCTCGATTCCTTTCGCGACACCGCCGAGCTCGAACTTCCCCCAGAACTTTGGCCGCCCCCCTGGGACGATGCCCCTCCAGGTGCCAGAATCCGTTCCGCCTTAAAAGCGTGGAGCGTAACCTCTCCCCGGCCCTTGGTCGTATTTCTGGATGAAATCGATGCCTTGCAGGGCGATGTGCTGTTGTCCATTCTGCGCCAGCTCCGGGACGGCTATCGCTTGAGGCCCAAGGGTTTTCCCTGGTCGTTGGCCTTAATCGGCATGCGCAATGTGCGGGATTATAAAATCGATTCGGACGGAGTCGATCGAAGCCATTCGGCGAGTCCATTTAATATTATGGCCAAAGCGCTGACGCTGGGCAATTTTACCCGCGAAGAAGTGGGGGCACTCTATGTTCAGCACACAACGGAAACAGGCCAGGTTTTTTTGCCCGAGGCGGTAGAAAAAGCCTATCAGCTCACCCAAGGCCAGCCCTGGCTGGTGAACGCGCTGGCCGCCGAGTGTGTCGAGGCATTGGTGCGCGATCGAAGCAAGCCGATTGAACTTTCCCATATCGAACGGGCCAAAGAGATCTTGATCCGGCGCCAAGATACCCATTTGGACAGCTTAGCGGAACGCTTAAGAGAACCCCGGGTCCGCGCCATTATCGAACCCATGCTGATTGGCGATTACCGGGGCGACATACCCGACGACGATATCCGTTTTATTACAGACCTAGGTTTGATGCGGATGGATGAAAAAAGGCGGATGGATGTTGCCAATCCCATTTACCGGGAGATTATTGTCCGGCACTTATCCTCGGCCATGGAAACAGGCTTGCCTTCGATTCGGCCCACTTGGCTCACGCCCGAGGGCAAGCTCAACAAAGCCGCCCTCTTGGAATCCTTCCTCGACTTTTGGCGCCAGCATGGCGAGCCTCTATTAAAATCGGCGCCTTACCATGAAGCCGCGCCTCATCTGGTCCTGATGGCTTTTTTGCACCGGGTGGTGAACGGCGGGAGCATCGACCGGGAATATGCCATTGGAAGCGGACGGCTGGATTTATGTGTTCGCTATGCGGGCGAAGTCTTGCCGATCGAACTAAAAGTATGGAGAGAAGGCCGGCCCGATCCAGAACGGGAAGGATTAAAGCAATTGGATGGGTATTTAGCGGGCCTAGGCCAAGAGAGCGGCTGGCTGGTGATATTCGATAAGCGAAGCGGAATCAAGCCCGCCGAGGAAAGAACGGAAAGCCACGACGCCCTGACGCCGTCGGGTAAGCGAGTGATTGTGGTGAGGGCGTAAAACAGCCCTTGTTTCCGCATCTCAACCTTGCAATGCGTGTCCAACACCCGTTTCAACCCGGCATCGCCATTGCAATGCGTGTCCACAACCGCCTCTGGACCGCCATCGCCATTGCAATGCGTGTCCACAACCGCCGCTGGACCGCCATCGCCATTGCAATGCGCGCGCACAACCGATGTTGGACCGGCATCGCCATTGCAATGCGTGTCCACAACCGCCTCTGGAACGGCATCGCCATTGCAATGCGTGTCCACAACCGCCTCTGGAACGGCATCGCCATTGCAATGCGCGTCCAAAACCTCCTCGGGAACAGCATCGCCATTGCAATGCCTACACAAAACCCGTTCCGCCACCATAATGCCAACAGCTTGCCCGCATACCCCCCGTTTCGCCTCATTTTATCCAAATAAAGATTTTCCCCTTGCCTTCTTTCCGCCCTTCGAATAATCCTCCCGCCCCACAACCCTCCCATGAACAACCCCAAACCTATCCGCCGACGCGAACCCCAACTCGCCTTCGAAGCCCTCGCCATCGAAGGTGCCCTCCTCTCTCCAGATTGGCTCGCTAAAGCCGCCCAGCTTAAAGCTCCCCTCCAGGCCGATGCCGATTACCGTATCGAAAAAGGTCTCAACCTCCGCGATGAAATCGCTCGCTCTTTTCGTATCGCTCAGGCCCACTTCCGCGATTTCTCTCTCGGCCGCTCCAAGGTCTCTCAAGACCATAGCCGCCTCGCTCTCTCTGTCCGCTTTGTCTCCGCTCTCCTCAAAAAATCCCTCGGCTTCGATTCTCTCGAACCTGTTCCAATCCCCGACCTCCAAGGCCGCGCCTTTGATATCGGACATGCCGCCCTCGCCGGCCGTGTCCCCGTCGTCATCGCCCCAGCCGCCCTGGGTATCGATTCCCCCTTGCCCCTCTTTGCCGATGGTACCCGCCGCCGCTCCGCCTTCGGTATCGCCCAGGAATTCTTAAATGCCGCCCCCCATGCCCTCTGGGGTATTTGCTCCGATGGCCTGCGCCTCCGTATCTTGCGCGATAACCAAAGCCTGACCCGCCCCGCTTGGATCGAAGCCGACCTCGAACGCATCTTCACAGAAGAACGCTATGCCGACTTTAGCGCCCTCTGGCTCCTCGCCCACGAATCCCGCTTTGGTCATGCCGGCGATTCCTCCACATCGTGCATCCTCGAACAATGGCGTATCCTAGGCCAGGAAGAAGGCACCCGCGCCCGCGAATTCCTCCGCCGGGGCGTCGAAGAAGCTTTGGTCTCGCTCGGCCAAGGCTTTTTGGCCCATCCCCATAACCGCCCCCTCCGGGATGCCCTCTTTCAAGGCAAACTAAGCGTCACCGCCTATTTTCAACAGCTTCTGCGCCTCGTCTACCGGATGATTTTTCTCTTGACCGCCGAGGAACGCGCCCTCCTTCATCCCGAGGATATTCCCGATCCCATCCGGCGCCTCTATGCCCAAGGCTATGGAATGCGGCGTCTCCGCGATAGCTCTGTACGAAGGAGCGCCCACGACCGCCATTACGATTTATGGATTAGCCTGCGCATTGTATTTAAAGCCCTCGAACAAGGCGAACCCTTGCTTGGCCTCCCGGCCCTGGGCGGACTCTTTGAACCAGGCCAATGCCAAGACCTCCAAGGCTCGACCCTAGAAAACCGCTTTTTATCCGGCGCCGTCCTTAAACTCTCGTGGCTACGCGAACACAGCGGCCTTTCCCGCGTCAACTGGCGCGACATGGGCTCGGAAGAACTGGGCAGCGTCTATGAAAGCCTCTTGGAATTGGTGCCCCAAGTCAGCCAAGACTGCCGGAACTTTGGCTTTGCGAGCGGTAACGAAAGCAAAGGCAATGCCCGGAAGCTGTCGGGAAGTTATTATACACCTGAAAGCCTGGTACAAGTGCTGCTCAACAGCGCCTTGGAACCCGTGGTGAACGAAGCGCTGGCGTCCGATCCGGCGCGGCCCGAGGAAGCGCTGCTCAATATCAGCGTGGTCGATCCGGCGTGTGGAAGCGGTCATTTTCTATTGGCATCGGCGAGAAGGCTGGCCTCGCATCTGGCGCGGATCATGGCGAACGGGACACCTTCGGCGGCGGATTACCGCAAGGCATTGCGCAAGGTGGTGGGGCGTTGTGTGTACGGAGTCGACCTAAATCCCCTGGCGGTAGAGCTTTGCAAAGTGAGCCTATGGATGGAGGCTGTGGAACCTGGGCGTCCGCTGAGTTTTTTGAATTCGCATATACGGCGGGGCAACGCGCTGCTGGGAGCGACGCCCGAGCTGATGGAGAGCCGGGGGATACCGGATGAAGCATGGGAAGCCTTGGAGGGGGACGACAAGAAAGTAGCAACGGCGCTCAAGAAACGTAACAAAAAAGGCGCGGGGGGGCAACGTGGACTGGACGCATTATGGTCGAAGGGAGGGGCAGACGAAGCGAAAGAAGTTGCGCTGGCGGTGGAGGCGCTGGAGGGGGCGCCGGATGACGCGATAGAAGGGTTAAGAGACAAAGAGCGGCGATGGAAAGAGATACAAGCGAAGGAAGCGTACCGGCACCAGCGATTGGTGGCGGACGCATGGTGTGCGGCATTTGTATGGCCGAAGCAGACAGGAGAGCTTTCGGATGCGGCGCCTGTGAACGAAGTATGGAGACAGGTAAGAGACAAGCAGGGAAAAGCGTCTGAATTGATGATAAAGACGGTAGAAGAGCTGGCAGGGAAGTATTCATTTTTTCATTGGCATTTAGAGTTTCCGACGATATTTGGGAAGGGAGCGGGGAGGGGAGGGTTTGGGGTGGTATTGGGGAACCCGCCATATGTTGCCTCATATAGTCGAGAATCTCATCGCTCGGATAAGACGCTGCGCGAAACGATGAATCTCTCCACAGTGTCTCTTGGGGAGATTGAGGGTAACCCAGCATTTACCGGACGGATGAACCTTTTTTTATGTTTCATATCTCTCGCGACGAAACTCATTGCTCCTCGCGGGATTTTCAGTTATGTCTTACCCGACACAATTATCACAAACGAGTCTTACGAACCCATGCGCCGCGCGCTGTTATCCTCCAATCTTCTGACGGAAGCAGTGCTTTATAACGCATCCGTTTTTGAGGGGGCGACCGTTGGTACGGCGACCATAACAGGCAAACGCCGAAATGCCGATGAAACGCGTGTGTCATTGGTACGCTCGCGCAACGCTGTGGGTTCCGCGACAGGTCCGCGCGATATTCTTGAGGTTCAGAGCGCGGAGTTACTTAAACGTCCTTGTGCCAGCCTATTGCCCGAAAAAATGGATGAATCGGCTCACAAGTTGACGGTTCCACTTAGTGAGGTGGTGGAAATCAAAGATGGAATCAATCCAGGCCCCCGAACAGTGCGGGATAGAATTATTTCTAAGATTCCACTGGGGGCAAACCCACGTTGGGTAATCGAGGGCGAGGACATTATACCGTTTCGTGTGCGATGGCCTGGAAACAAGTGGATTGACTATTCAGACGCAGCAATTACCCGTGAGGAGAAGAAAGCCGGCACCTCGTTGAGGCAGGCATGGATTTTTGATGCTCCGAAGATTGTGTATCGCCAGACTGCGCCTCGCCCGATTGCAGCGGTAGACGGTGAAAAGTTATGCACATTGAATTCCGTGCACTGTATTATCCTAAAGAATCACGATGACAATGTGCTTTGGGCACTGTGCGCATACCTAAACAGCGCGATATGCGGCCAACTATATCAAAATAGGACCGGAGAAACAAGAAAAGTGTTTCCTCAAATTCACATTTCATCGATGCGAGAGCTACCGGTTCCGCGCTTCCTATTAGATGCATCATCTGAAATGGTTCTTCAACTGGCCCAATTGGCGCGGCAAGCGGCGGCGTTGGCTCGTACATCTGAAGGAACGACAGCGGAGATTACAGCCAAAATTAGCGGACGAATAGGCGAAATGGATAAAATTATTCGGGCCTATTTATCTACATGATCAGCCTTCAGCAGCTACCTCGCCCCCTGCCCCTGGGATAAAACAAAAACACTGCTACTAAAAGAATGGATCATCCACCGCGTCCTCGAGCTCACCTACACCGCCTGGGATCTTAAAAGCTTTGCAACAGACCTAGGCTTCGAAACACCCCCCTTCCGCTGGAACCCAGAACGCCGCTTTGTCCTCCGCGCCGAACTCGATGCCGCTTTCTTTTGGCTCTATCAAATCGAACCCGCCGATATCGCCTATATCCTCGACACGTTTAGTATTGTCCGAAAAAATGATGAAAAAGCCCATGGTCACTTCCGCACCAAAACCCAAATCATGGAAATCTATCAGCGTCTCCAACAAGCCGCCCAAGGTCGGGGAAGCTTTCAAAGCGAACTCGAAGCGGCGCCGGGGGAGGGATGATGCACGAAGCGTTCGCCCAAACATGTTCAGCGGGTGCGCGCCGATGATTGCTTTAATTCCGGTCGTGGTCACAACCGGGCCGCCGAGCTGTTGGCCAATGGGCATTTTAAGCGGGTGGTTGGCGGATTTGGGGGCAATGAGAGAAAGGGCTTAGCTTGGTATCGTCAAGGCTTTGACTTCCTTGCCCTGAAAGTCGAATAACACAACGCGCTCGTTGGATGCCCATTCAAGCTTCTCGAGCATGGGCATAAAACAAAACTCGCTCGGCAATTCCTTGAATGCAAATTCCTTGGCGAGGATGTTTCCTTTCTTGTCCGCGATAACAAGCCAAGCATAGAAGCCATCGTGTTCATGCAAGCATTGAACATAAGCTTTATGCTTGCGATCTGGGCTTGACTTGGGAGACTTTGGCCAAGTCCATTCGTTTACGTAATTGCGCTCGATAACGCATTTGTAGGCGGTTTCGAAGGGTTCTGTGGGCCATCCGCGTAACTTAGCCATGGCCAGAGCTCCAGAATGAAGGGTTTCAAGTGCTATATGCTTCCGCTCGCTCAGGCTGGCCGCACGATAGCGCTCAAGATCAAATGCTTGTTGAATCTCAAAGCAACCGCCAAAATTCATCAAATCAAATCGCTTAACCTCTGGGACACATTGAATTTGTACTTTCCACGCCCGGTCCACTTTGAGCCCGGGAAAACACCGAGCATACAGCGCCATGATGCACCGGGTCTCCAAATCCACCCGATTATGTGATTCCAACCCTTCTAATGGAAAATCCAAACCGAAGTCCTTGATATGCATAAACGGCTCCTGATCAATGAGGCAATATTTGCTTGTTCAGCGGATGCCCAGCTTTCTTGAGTAGCTGGGTTGCAGTCTTTTCTGCTTCAAGCGCCGCAGACCGTCCAGGGATATTCGTTTCCACGATGCGAGCCGCGAATTGTTTGGTTCCTGCCTCTCTGTTAAATTGATTTACTTGAATGTTGGCGCGGGGGGAAGTGCCATTTGTGTTCAGGGGTTGCCCACTGATCCCGGTCTTCACGACCTTGTTGGTATTTACATCATAAATCTCATATCGATGATGCGGCTTCGGACTCGCCTTATGATTCCCATGAACACCCGCCGGTCCCTGTGAAACGCCGCCCCCGCTGCTCAGCGAGTTCAGCGCCCCAACCAGGTCATGGATCCCCAAACCAATATTTAATAATCCATTCGTTACCATCCCTATGGCAAAACGAAATGCCGGCGCCCCCTGAGCACCTAAGAGCTGCTAGGAATTTCGCGAAGACTTATAGACTAAATGCGTTGGCTTCTTATCAGGAGTTACTAACAGTTTGTCGAGATACGAGGGATCTGTCCAGTCATCCCATGGGAGAAGGCCATAATAGGCATTCACGAACTCATTAATTATACCTGACCCGTGGACAATCGCGCCAACCCACTCTGCTTCACCTCGCAGGTGCTCATAAGGAAACAAGTTTTTTGGTATCATAACCGGGTGGTTACCTACGACCTGCCATATGCCTCGGTCCAGAGAATCGCGTGTCGAAAATATTACACTAATGACATGGGAGGTATCCAGCTCGGCCTGCATAGCGTCATTAGCGCTATCGAAGCGTTCGTCAAAAATAGCAATTGTTACCGAGTTAAGAACTTCAGCCTCCCGCCCAATGATTTGGGCTGCGACATATTGATTGTTTAAAGTCTTGATGACGAACACGTCGCCAACGGACCATTTCTGCTTTCTTTTGCCCATATGAGATCCTTAGTCCATTCGTTGGTCACTTATTGGGATCGTCGATTTTACCACCGCCGGCCTTATATCGCGGATCTATCATTTGATGTCGTTTATTAACCAGGGAACCTCCTTCTTTCTTAAGACCACCATTCGCTCGGATCATCGATTCCTCAAGAACATCGAGATCTTTGCCTGGTTTAGCGCGTCCCAATACTTCATATTTGTGCTGAGCCTGCTGTGCTCGGTTATGCTCACCCTGGCGATCCTGATAGCGTTTAGGTGATTTTGACTGGCCAATGTATTCTTCCTGAGATTTAGGGTTGGTCCGCTTGTAAACAACACCTTTTTCTGAAGGCGCTGGGGATGCCGGCCCCTGTGAAACGCCACCCCCACTACTCAGCGAGTTCAGCGCCCCAATTAAATTCTGAACGCCGCTCGTTATATTCAAAATGCCCGCGCCTGCCAAGCCCACCGACGCAGCCAGCGCGGGCGCCCCGATAATCGCCCCTATTCCCGTAGTCGTCACAACCGCGCCGCCCCCAAACATGCACCACGAACCGAACAATTGCACCGCGCCGCCGAGCAATTCACCAATCGCCATTCCAAGCTGGTGATTGGCGGTTCTGGGCGGCAAAATACCTTTCTTAAAGGCTTCATCCACTACGGGAGCCCCACCCGGAATCATGCTTGTCACCGTGCCCGCAAGCACACCGGCCGCC
>CAZICM010000088.1:0-31964 GCA_964537685.1 uncultured Polyangiaceae bacterium | reverse complement strand
TGTGGTGGGGTTGGTGGTGGCGTTTGATGGGAAGAAGGTAAAGGTAAGGCGGGTGATGTAGGGGTTGGCATGGAGATTGATAGGATAAAGGGCGGGAGCGGCGATGAGCGAAAAGAAGCGAAAAGGAATGGATTGGGGAGGGCGGCTGTGGCCGGTTTGGCTGGTGCAGGGGATGGCGGTGGTGTTTGGCGCGGGGGCGGTGGGGATGCCGTGGGTGGCGGGATGGGTGGGGGCGATTGGGGTGGAGGAGGGGAGGGTGCTGCAGCTTAGGCCGGAGCTGGTGGAGTTGCCTGGGGGGGTGTTTATGATGGGGAGCCCAGAAGGGGAGAAAAACCGGGGCGAAGATGAGACACAACATCCCGTGGAAGTGGAGCCCTTTTTGATATGCCGCACCGAGGTGACCTTGGGACAATGGGAAGCGGTGATGGGGACGAGGCCGAATGATTGTCGTTATGGATGTGAGAATGAACATCCGGTGCAGAATGTGAGCTGGGAAGACGCGATTCGATATATGAATGCGCTCACCGAGCTGGAGAATCAAACGCTGTCTGAGGGGAAGAAGCTAAAGCCTTGCTATGCCCAGGAGCAGGGGAAGTGGGTATGGGAAGATAGGAAGTGTACGGGGTATCGCTTGCCCACGGAAGCGGAATGGGAATATGCGGCGAGGGCCGGGACGAGGACGGCCTATAGCTTTGGAGATGATGAAAAAGAGCTGTGCAAATATGGGAACGGGGCAGACGCTTCGGCCAAGCGTAAGCATAGTGAATGGAGCTGGGCCTTGGATGGCTGCGATGACAGCTATGCGGATTTGGCACCGGTGGGCAAATTCAAGGCGAACCTCTGGGGGCTCTACGATATGCACGGGAATGTATGGGAATGGGTATGGGATTGGTATGCGCCCTATCCTGAGAATGCCAAAGCAGGCTATGGTGGTCCCGAGACAATGACGGACGGCAATCGCGTTTTGCGCGGCGGGTCGTTCAACTACGAGCCCAGGGGGCTGCGCTCCTCGTTCCGGCACGGGTTCGGGCCCTCGTTCGGGGTCAGGAGCGGCGGGTTCCGGTGTGTTCGCGGGTCCCCCCAACAATAGGCAACAAAAGAGGCTTAATCATTGATAGGTCCTATTTGTGGGGTGTTGGGTTTTGGAGTAGGTGTCGGAGTAGGTGTCGGAGTGGGGGTAGGTGTTGGCGTCGGGGTGGGTGTTGGCGTCGGGGTAGGTGTTGGCGTCGGGGTAGGACTTTGGCGTTCAGACTTCTGTGGGCCATTGCGAGCACAACGGAAACCAATATATCCAGTTGAATATGAAGATAAGCTGTCGCTTCGAAGCGCCGAGCGTAATCCATGCGATTCAACGCGAAATGACCCGCCTCGAAGAACCCTTTTTTCCTCCATGGTGCTTTCCGGTCCGGCATATCCGGGTTCGGTAAAGGGCGGATATGGTGCATGCAAATCCCAGATCCACTCCCAAAGGTTCCCATGCATATCGTAGAGTCCCCAAGGATTCGGTTCGAATTTGCCTACTGGCGCAAGACTTTCATAGCCATCTTCACAAGCGGTGCTCGCCCCGTTGCCATATTTGCATAGCTCTTTCTCATCATCTCCAAAGCTATAGGCTGTCTTTGTCCCCGCCCTTGCCGCATACTCCCATTCCGCTTCCGTCGGCAAGCGATATCCTGTGCATGCCTTCTTCCATATCCACTTCTCATCTTGCCGCTTGTAGCATGGTGTCCACTTTTTCTTGGTGAGGCGCACTTTGTTCTCCAGCTCAGTGAGCTTGTTCATAAACTGAACGGCATCATCCCAGCTCACATTCTGTGCCGGATAATCGTCGCCACATCCATAGTTGCAATCAAACGGCTTGGTCCCCATCACTGTTGTCCATTGCTTTTGTGTCACTTCATTGATAGCCATCTCAAAAGCTAAGACCTCAGCCAGATGCTGTTTCTCATCATCGCTGGGATTCGCTTCCGTCTTCGGACTGCCCATCATAAACTTCGCACCAGGCAACTTCGCAAATCGCATTGGGGCTACATCCGCAAGCGCATCCGCCCGCCCGTCCCCCACCCCGGAACTGGTCTCCCCTTTCTCGTCAGATATCTCCTCGCGCTTCTCTTCCCCCTTCACATCCTTCACCTTCCAGGTCTCCGCCATCCTTACCGTGATCCGCTGCTTCCTCTGCATCGGCCACCCCATTCCCCATCCTCCCCACACACACCAAAGCACCACCATCCCGATCCCCACCGCCATGCCCTGCCGCCTATCCCATGCCCCAACCCTAAACAAATCCCTCGCCCGAACGCCCCTCCTCCCCCTTGTCCACGCCATCACCTCCCCATGCTCCGCGGGCGTCCATACCATCTCTCTCCCCACCCATAAGCCCTTCTTCTCCTGCCTGGCCGCCTCCTCCTTCAACAGCCTAAACAACTCCCCCGCCGCCGGACTCTCCTTGTATGCCTCAATCAATTCCCTCACCGTCCGCTTGCCCAAAATCGCCTCATGCACCGCCATCTTCATCCGCTGACGCTCATACAAATAGGCATTGTCCTTCTCTTGCACATTGGCCCGCCTCATCTGCTCAATCAATAGCTCCCGCACCCGGTATTCAATCCCACTCTTATCCCTTTTTCTCAGCGCCACAAGCAGCTTCTGCTTCGCCTCCATCCTCAGCCTCAGTTTGCTCCCTGTCCCCGAAATATCCTGGATATAGCCCTCTTGCTCGCCCAGCCATTGAAGCAAAAGCTGCACATAACGCGAATCTGGCAATTGCTCCCTCAATTCAGGCAGCGCTTCTCTTATGCTATCCAAATGCCCCCACTCTGGATCAGGCACACAGCTCGCCGCCGCCGCCCAGGTCTCCAAGGCTTCCGTTAGCGCCAAAGAAGCCCCATTCAACGAAGGCAAGTCCGGCTCCTTGGGCTTCTGGGTCTTCTGTCCCCGGCTCAATAGCCACGAAGCACAGGCCAGAAGCCCTTCCCGCGTGCAGGGAAAACGTGTCCAATAACGCTCAATGCTCCCAAGCGTGGCCCGTTCGTCGGAGGGCCTATTCTTTTTCAATCTCGGATCCAAATCCAAAAAAGCCCGCTGAGACCAGCATTGAAAGGACCGCTCCTTAAGCCAGTGCACTTGCATATGCGTATCTTCAGGAAAGACCATCCGCGAAATCAAAAGCACCCTCGCTCCCTCGTAGCGGTGTGCTAAATCATTCAAATAGATCAGCCGCCCATCTCCATAACGCCTAAATACCGTTGGACGAAAGCTAAAATCATAGCGCGCAAGCGGCACACCCGCCTCTTGCCAGCGCCGAAGCAAGGATTCCATATCTCCTAAAAAAGGATGTCCCCCATTCTCCGTATCCAGCAGCACCACCAGCGGATCAGGCCGGCGTCCCGGTGCAAATACAGGCCGTATACGCCCTCCTTCCTCGATGGTTTGGGCAAGGGTCTCGTTTATATCTAGCTCAATGCCCGGCTCCGCCAGCGTTAGCCTGCCCAGCATACTTGCGCTATCATCCATATCGCTCTGCGTCAACAAAGGCCGGGCATCAAAACGATAGCGTATCCCCTCCTTCTTTACATCCCCACTTTTGACGGCTTGACGCTTCTCTTCCGCGCGCCGTCTGCTTTGCTCAATCTCTGCCTGAAAAGCCTGATGCGCAAAAAAAGCCCGAATCGCAATCAGTCCCAAGAACAGCGAGAAAAGAGCGGCTATAGCATGGACCCAATCAAAACGAGGGGGAGAGGATATATTGGATACAATGATATAGGTTTGAGAATTTTGTTGCCGCTCCAGTGTTAATTGGCTTTTTTGGCTTGTGTCTGGTTCTATGCTCGCATCTGGAGCTTTTTTTTCATTAAGTTTAATGCTTGCATCAAGTTTATTCCCTGCATCAAGTTTGTTGTTCGCATCCAGTCTTTTGACTTCTTTGGGGCGACCATCTGTGCTGGCATCATTCGCATCGCTTTCGTTCCCTTGTGTGGATGCATCGATCTGTGTTGCATTTGGGGTACGGCTATCGTTTTGAAATGATGCTGCTGACGATACCATAGGCTGAGGTGGTAGAGTTGTAGAGCCTATAGATGAAATCGGTTGAGAGGCTGCAAATATCGCTGCAACGAATGCAGGAATCCCTAAAAGCAGAAGGATTATGATTCCAAAATATAGTTTCTTTCGGCTTGGCGAAGGCTTGGACTTGGGCTCATCCTCTCGACCGGGCTTCCAAGGCAGGTTAAACTTCACCTCAAAAAAGGCTTGAAAATGTTCAATCACCCGCTGGTGCGCAGCTTCATCCTTCGCCAGCAATCCGGCCAAGGCAAAGGCATAAGCCGCTGGATCTTGCTCCTTTCTCTCCTCCAGCAGCACACCCAACAGCTTCTCCACCTCCAACGTTACCCGGACATTGGGTGCCACAATTCCAGCCTTGGCCAAACTCAACAGCCAGGCATGGATGGTCTGCCGCTCAATCTTCGCTTCCACCGATATCGCTTTCAGAGGCGGCATCCATCATACTCCGCATATCGTCCGCCATTTTTAGCAGACAGCTTAAGCCTGGCAGCATTCTCCATGCAGAAAGCTCAATCGATTCCTCCTTGCGCACTCTCTCCCTCAGGGGCTCCAGAAAAGGCAGCGCCGCCTCCGTCTCATAATGCAAAAGCAATACTTCAATCCAATTCAGCATCTCGGCGGTCGCCGGAGGCTTTGCAAAATGGTTCTGCCCCCGAAAGGCCATAAAAATGTTCACAAGATCCCGAAGCAAATGAGGATGGTTGTTCCCTTCCTTCTCAAAACGCCCCTCTGCGATCTTTAACAACCGCTCAGGCGTGGGTATCGAAATCGGATAATAAATACATCGCCTCAAAAATGCCTCGGGCAATTGGCGCTCGGCATTGCTGGTGATAATCACCAATGGCTTGGGCCGCTCTTTTTTTGTATCAGGAGCTATCGGCCTTTTCATGGTCCGTTTTATTTCGATATCTTTCTTCGCCGGATCATTATAGACCGGTTCGGCTCCCTTAAAATTTCCTATCTCGGGGATCTCAAACCAGCCCTCATCCATCTCATGCAATAGATCATTCGGCAAATCCCTGGGCGCCTTATCAATTTCATCGATGAGCACCACCGGTCTACGGCTATCCTCGCTCATCAGCGCAATCCCCAGCGCCCTCAAGGAAATATACTTTCGGGGATCCCGCGCCTCCGCCTTTTCTTCATCACCATGCTGCGCATCCCCAAAGCGCCTCAGCGCGTCATAATAATATAAAAGATCCTTGGCCCGCGTATCGCTTCGGACATGAAAACGATAGGGTTCCGCATGACCCAGCGCCTTCGCCGCAACCCATGCAAAATCCGATTTCCCACAGCCCGGCTCTCCCGTAAGCAACAATGGCATTTGCAGCGCAAGCGCCGTATTCGCCGCATGTACCAGCGCCGGCTCGGCTTGATAAGGTCCATATTGGCCTCTTAGCTTCTCAAAGGGAATGAGCGCTGCCAAACTGGATTTAAAAGGGATAGAAGATGGATCGTTCATCGCTGGATATTCCTTGGGCCGGATGGATTATTGCTGCGCATTTACAAAGTATTCATGCAAGCGCGTTGTCAGATCGACAAAGCTATGCGGGGTTTCCAAATAGATCTGCCAGCACGCGGAAAGCTGCTGTTCTGTAGCCTTCTTGGTTTTCACCAGCGAATCCCGCACCTCAATCCAGGGCGGGAAATGAAGCTCATCCAAAGGCACAAACCTAAAAGCCGTACCCGCGCAGAGCTTTTCTTTAAGCTGCTCCATCACTGGATTTCCATTTCGATCCAAAGGAGCATGTTCAATAGCAATCACCAAACGCAGCGGATTCCTCAATGGCCTTCGCCCAATCGCATCACTTAATTCTTGCCGTATAAACTTCACCACTTCAAGAATGCATGCCTGATCCGAAGCCTGAAGCGCGCCGCCGTTATCCAGAAGAACATAGACCGGACAAGCCTCTTGAGCATCATTCATCAGCGCCGGACCCAAAGCGCCCATACGGTTATCCGTCGCATAAACAAAACGTTCCAGCCAATCCCGGCCACTCTGAGCCTCTTCTCCATCATGAAATCGATCGATAGATTTACCGACCCGGTGTTTACGCCGCTCGGATTCCGAATGGACCTGCGCCGCAACCCGCTTTGCAAATGCGGCCGGCGCGCATTCCTCGGTTCCATGCACCAAAAACAGAAGATGCTCTTTGGATTTTTTGCATGCATCGAGCAGCGTTGCCCATTGAGTCGTTCTATCGGTTAAAATCGTCGTTTTTAAAGATCTATCTTTTGCGGATGGCTTGCGGGGCCTGCGCGCCCTGAGTTCAAAAAGCGCCGTTTGAAAGATATGCGAGCGAGGATCGTTTTTATTGAGATGATAGGCCGTTTCCAGCCATATCTCCAGCAGCGATTCCTGGCCCGCTATGGGTAAAAGGCTATTGAGCCCGCACATATCCATCCAAAGCTGATCCCCTGGAATCATTGCAATGGGGAGCTTTGCGCTCACCTCTTTGGGCCATGGCGCCAACATGGCCTGCCGGCGCTCAGCAAGGCCAAGCTCGTTGGCCATCTCATGGAGCGCTCGAAGCTGTTGTCTTGTGAATAGCTCACCCTTCATCCTTCGCTCTCTTCCCCTATATGCCATTCCCTGCATGCTATTCTTTGCATGTTGCCTTTTGCACGCCTTGCACACCATCGGCCGGTCCCGACATCCGTATTTTAAATTCACATAACCCGTTCCCAGCCCTCGGAACGCCTTCTGGCATTTTAAAAAACCCGTTCCGCCGTCCCCGGCTCCCTATACTGCGCCGAGCAAAACCTGTTCCGGCGTCCCGGATTCAGGAGCCGCTAAAACCATAGTGTAGTCTACCACATCGATTTCGTTGTATCTCATCCGCCAGAACCCAATTTAAGCAGCCAGATTCATCCTGTTCCATTCACAAAGCCCGCTCCGGCGGCTCAGATTCCCCCTTTTAAGCTGCTCAATACCGACCGGAGCAGCCGGAAAGACCTCTTGCACCATCCAACACGCCTTCCGGCAACGCCGGAACGCCTCGAAAACGGTATTTCTGGGACTCGCCTATGACCGCAACCGCGAATCCACAAATATCTTGACGCTTCCCGCCTTCCCTGCGACCATCGCTCCCGCCCATGCCCCGCACCGCCATCCTCTATATCGCCGAACGCTGCAATCAAGCCTGTGTCTTCTGTCTCGAAGAAGATGGCTCCTGGAATGAATTTATCGATCCCAGCACTCAGCAAATCTTCGATACCCTCGCCCGCCTGCGCTCTCAAGGCGCCCAGCATATTACCTTTATGGGCGGTGAAACCTTTTTCCGTAAAGATCTTCCCCGTATTCTCTATGAGGCCCGCAAAAAAGGCTATACCCGCATCGGTGTCACCACCAATGGAACCGTTCTCTCCAAACCTGGTTTCTTAAAGGATCTTATCCAAGCCGGCCTGGACTTTATCGAGCTATCGATTCATGGCCATACACCCGAATTGGCCAATCATATCGGCGGCACTTCGTTTACCTTCGATCGCCAGGCCGAAGCCCTCGCTCAAATGAATGAGGCGGGTATCTTCTGCATTGTCAATGTGGTTATCTGTCCAGAAAACGCCGCTTATCTTGGCGATATCGTAAGCTATGTGAGCTCTAAACTACCCAAGATACGCCCCCGCTTTAAATTAAAATTTGTTTCAATGATCGGTTTGGCCATGGAACAGGCCAAACTAGGCCGCATGGTTCGCCATGAGGATATCGATTTTGCCGCGCTGGGCCACCGGTTGAAGGATCAAGGCGCGTTGTTTTGGTTCTATAATCTTCCGCTATGCCAATTGGGCGAACATGCTATCCATAGCCATGAACTTTCGGTCCTGGCCTGCGATGAACGCTATATGGACTTCGAGCACCGGGGCGCCGCCGAATATTATGAATCGGGCTTTCAGCTCGAAGGCCGGGTATGGCCGAATTCTTCATGCTCCCCTTGTTCGCTTCGCCCTCTCTGTCCGGGCCTCGAGGAAAGTTATAGGGGTTTATGCGGTGAAGGCTCTCTCCGCACCCAAACGAGCGATCCAATCCCCTGGCTCGAGGCGGCTTTGCGCGATCGGGGACTGGAGCCGGCACTTGCTCCCGAGCGTCTTCAAGCTCTTCGCGCCGAGCCCCGGCCCTCCCGCTTTATTCGTCCCAGGCCCGAGGGAGCCCTGCGCCTCCTTCATCCCGAGCTTGAACAGCCTTTGGATATTGTTGTTGAATTGAAGCAAGAGGGGAGGCGAAGCTTTGCTCAAAGCCGCCGTTTTGCCCTGAGTTATCGGGCTTGGAGCGATGGAGATGCCTATGTTCAACCGCTTGTGGCATCTCTCCTGAATGCAGCGGTGGGGGCTATGCGGGATGCCGATAAACAGGGGGCAAGCCTTCCAGCCGTCTATCAGGCCATTCTAAAAGCTTGCCCCCAAGGCTTTAGGACCGAAGCGCTGCCCTTAAATCTAGAAGCCCCCAAAAAACGTATTCCCCTGCCGCTGCTGTCCGATTTACTGTGAACGATCCGACTGGGCTGCCGCCCATGGGACAGCAATCGCCACGCTTCCCATACCCATTCCTTTAAAGATGTCCACCCACATCAGTTGGCCCGTGGATGCCGAAAAACAGCGAAGCTCTCCCGAGCCGCCTACAAAAAGCTGTCCATCATGCAAGAGAATCGTATCCCCTGTCACGCTATCGATTTGCCAATCCACATGTCCCGTCATCGCATCCAGACAGCATAGCCCTGTACTCAAGGCATAGAGTTTTCTATCATCGGCCGCGAGCCGGATATGCGAGGCCCAAGCGATACGATGATGCCAAATCCTGTTTCCATTGCGTCTATCCATGGCAAACAAATGCTCGCCAAAGGATACAAATACAATGGGTGAATTATCTATGGGATGCCTTAGATCCATTGCTTTACCATTCCGCGTATCGGTTTCGGCGCCATAGGCACCGGATTACTTTCCTTTAAGGACTTCTTCCTTGGTTTTTAGACGCAGGAAATCAATATCGGCCGCCGTGCCATCGAAATCATAAAACTCAAAGCGTATCCGCTTATCTTCTTTCTTAAAGCACTCGACCAAACGGTATTGGTCCATGGTCGTCGGCCCCAATCCGCCGGCGCATTCGACGCGCTCCCAGCCTTTCTTCTCGGCATGATCCATATAATCTAATCCAACCCGCTTAAAATTTCCTTTATGATATACTTTAATATAAGCGAGGTTAACCATAAACTCATCGCCGGTCTTGGCTCCAAAATCGCAGGCATCGGCGCCTTCCATCAAGATACCGAGCTCTTCAATTTCTTTGGGAATGGCTGCTTTGTCCTCCTGGCATTTATGTTTACAGCCCGCAAGTCCAGCCGAAGCTATCAATAAACAACCCAATACCGCATTCCGCAATGTATTCATGCCCTATTCCTTTTTGGTACACCATTGATACGCTTAGCTCCTGCTAAGCCCAAGCACTGCAAATAAGCTCTGCGCGGAATGGCCCGCTTCAGGTTCCAGCTTGCCCCGCTCTTCAAATTCAAATACTGTTCCCTCTAAAAGCACCCGAAGCGCTCCCGTCACAAGAACAACCCCGCTGCCGGCTTTGCCAATGGCTTGCATTGCCGTCGAAATCCCAGGCCCCGTGAAGTCGGTTCGGGTGATATCGCATTCACCGATATGAAGCGCCGCGCGAACCGAGAAACCAGCCGTCTTCGCCTCCTCCACAATGTCCAGCGCACAGCGTACGGCCCTCACCGAACCATCGAACAATACACTTATATACCCACTGTCCAGCGTGGATAGTTCTGTGCCCCGCCGCCGGTTGATTTCTTTGCGGTAAATGGCTTCCAATGCCTCATGATCGAGGGGTTTGGAATTATCGGGAGCATGTTTTGGTTCTGCGAAGAGGACCAAAATCGTTGAAAACGTTGATAGGGCCGGCATGGAGTCGGGACCTGATAGATCTTGATCGACCAGGCGGCTCACAAAGCTTTCAATTTCCTGTAAAAGCTTGTCCGCTCCGCCCACAAACGGCATATGATCTGCTCCCTCGAGCTCGATAAATTGGGCGCGGGGAATATATTTTCCCAGGAAACGCCCGCCATGCACGCTCATCAATTGATCGCTCGTGCGGTGCAATACCAGCGTGGGTACCCGGATCGAGGGCAAGATATGAAAGAATTCGATGCTTTCATTCATCTTTAACATCGCTACCGCCGAGCTGGGGGTCGCCGCGGCTCGAAGATAGCTTGCCCACCATTTTCGAAATGCCGGGTCATGGGCCATGGATGGAGATTGCATTTCAATAAACAGAGGCCCTCCCCATCCCGAGCGCATTTGCTCATAAATCATCTCGAGCACCGGGGCAGGCGTTCCATAAGGCCAATCTGGAGCCTGTGCCAGGCGGGGCGAAGCTCCATAAATAATAAGCCCCCTGGTTCTTTCGGGATAGGTGGCGGCAAACAATGCGCACATTCCCCCGCCTTCAGAGACGCCAAAGAGCGCGGCCCGTTCACTCCCCACCGCATCCATGACGGCCCGGACGTCGTCCATGCGCTCCTCTAGGTTGGGACTGCCCTTGATGCGATCGGAAAGCCCGGTGCCCCTTTTATCGAAGATAATGAGCCGGGAGAAACTGGCCAATTTTCGTAAAAACGCGGCGAAATTAGGCTCTTCCCAGTTCATTTCGAGATGCGAAACCCAGCCGGGAACCATCACAATATCGATAGGTCCATGACCAACCACCTGATAGGCGATATCGACATCGCCGCACTTGGTGTATTTGGTTAGAGGAGGCCCCTCGGGCGGCACAGAAGCTGGACGGCCTCGCAATGCCTCCAAGGCTTCCCTGATTTCGTCCGCAGATCGAAAGCGCCGTGCAGGATCTCGCTGAATTGCCCGGTCAACGACGGCGATAAGCTCCACGGGGATATCCGGGCATACGGAACCCAGCGATGGCAAGTCGGTCATCATCACCAATCGGGCTATCTCCTGCCAGGTTTGACCTCGATGGGGTAAAGTGCCGGCTAGAAGCTCAAATAAAAGCAATCCGAGGGCAAAGATATCGGAAGATTTGGTTGCTGCTTCGCCCTTCCAGATTTCGGGGGCTAAATAAAGCGGCGTTCCCAAGACCACGCCTGTTTGTGTGAGCACATCTTTGCCATCGCTTCGAAGTCTTGTTTCCCAGGCCGGGGTCGCGGTTTGGGTCAGGTCTGGGGGCAGGGGCGGGCTTTGGTGCTGTGTGGATATTTCATTTGAGGCACCGGGAAATGGACTCTTTAGCGTATCGTTTAGCTCGCCGGGAGTCGGTTCCATCTGCGGATGAGCCGCCGATAAATGAATTCGGTGCGTGCTGCCGAGCGTTTCTGTGAGAGCAATACCATTTTGATCGCTTTGCTCAAGCAAAATCAGCGGATTGCTCTGATGCGTTCTACGGCTTTCCGGCGATAGAAGCGCGGAATCCACGAACTTGGCCAATCCAAAATCCAATAGCTTCACATCGCCGCCCGGCGTCACAATAACATTGGCTGGCTTGATATCCCGGTGTAATACCCCTTGATGATGGGCCGCCGCGAGTCCCCTTGCGATTCCGATACCGAGTTCGATGGCTTTCGCGGGAGGTACAGGCTTGGGCATATCGCTTAGGCAGGTGCCCGCTATAAATTCATAAGCGATATAAGGCATCCCCGCGACTTGGCCAATACGAAAGATAGAAACAACATTAGGATGAGATAGCCTGGCAATCGCGCGTGCTTCGATAAGAAAGCGTTCCTTGGCTATTCTATCGGGATTATTGCCGGCGATAAATTTTAACGCCACGCGCCGATCGAGCAAGGTATCGCGGCCCAGATATACACGGCCCATACCGCCTCGCCCGAGGGGCCGGATGACGTGAAATCCGTCGAATTCAGTGGGGGGTACCCACGTTGTGCTCCAGGGTTCGGCGTCGGCAAGCGCTGCGGAATCATCAATCATGGCCATTGCGATGCTCAGCTTGAAAGGGCGATGATCTGGGCATTTCGCGCGCCGATGCGCGGTATGGCCAGCGCGTTTCAAGCGCGCGCTAGAAGAGCGAAGTATGGCTGAGATGTCAAGATTTTTTTGAGAGGGGCACGATTTGTTTGATTGAGGGCGGCGTAACGATTAGAATATCGGATTCGGTTGCGTTTGACGCGGCTTCTTTCGGGTATTCAGCGCCAGCACGACGGCGGCTTGCAAGGTTCCGCAGACGGTTACATCGCCCAGATCCAGCCCGAGCTCTACAATGGTTTGCGCGAGTTCGGCGCGAATTCCGCTTAAAATAACCGCCGCTCCCAATAATCTTACCGCCCGGGTTGCCGAAAGGATGGCCTGCGCTACGCCCGTATCCACAACCGGCACACCTGTGAGATCCACGACAACTGTTTCGGCTCGCGTCCTGGATACCCCTTCCAGCAAACGTTCCAAAATCGTCCGGGCCCGCTCCTGATCGACATGGCCGATCAGGGGCATCACAAGCACCTTTTCAAAGATGGGCAAGAGCGGCGTGGATAATTCCGAAACCAAGGCCGCCTGTGCCTGGATAAGGCCAAAGCGTGCGCCCTCCCGGTATGGTGAGGGGTTCCAATTTATCGATAACGGCCTGGCCGCTTTTCATAACGGCGAAATCATCGGCGCGAAAGGCATCCGCCTGTTCTCGGGAGGATAAGAATTGGTAGTCGTTCTTTCCTTTGATATCGCGGGGGTGAGGTATGCCAGCATGATCTGCGAACAGTTGGCTGCAGCCGAGATAAATGCACCTCAAATCCTTGATAAATAATGTGCGGGGGAGTGCGTCGATAGCCGCCTGAAGGAGTTCCGCTTCCTCTCGGGCCAACCTTTCTTTCTCCGCGAGTTCGGCGTTTTGACGCTCCAATTCGGCAATTTTCGCATGGAGTGCCGACAGATCAGCCCCTGCTTCCAATGAAAGTGAATATTCTTGATTCATGCCTTGCATGTTCAAGCAAGGGATATGCCCGTATAATGAGGGGCCGCCTAGAGGATCTCAAGATTCAGGGCGACGCGAATCACCGCGCAGATCCAGGCTTCTACGGCGGCTCTGCGGCTTTCAGCCCGGGGGAGATGATGGCTTAGTCGCTGAAGCTGGATACCGAGCCCTTGCATATCTTGAGCGCATTCATTCATGCCCAGCGGCTGAAGATCGCGGCTGATCTCCATCAAACGCTCGATTTGTCCGGGCCGTATATGCGCCAGACCGTCATGACATAGATCTTCCAATGCATGTTGAGCCTGACTGAGGGTTTGAGCATGAGGGGATGGTATAGCCGGGTTAATCCATTCCCCCAAGTTACTGAGGGCCTCGCCCGGATGGACACCGGGCACTTCCAGATCGGGCACAATCAGCCGATCGCTGACGAGAGCGCAAGGATCGATCGTCATCCGGCCATCGGTGCGGCGCAGTTCTCCACTCACAAATCGCAGCGTTTGCGGGCGGTGGAGCACGGCCGCGATACAATCGAGCGCATGAGGAGCGATTCCCTTATGTCCCCGGACAAGCTCAAGGGCATGACCATGGGCATCCAACAGCGTGGCCCGGATTTCCTGATAGCCGGGATGATAGGCGCAATGTTCAACTTTGGCGATAGCGAGAACCCGCATATTGTGGGCGCGAAAGCGTGGCCTTAGGAGCTGAGGAATATCCTTTTTTTGATGCTGGTCATAGCTAGCGAAATCTTTTATCAATAGCGTTTCCGGGAGGAGGCCATAGTTGCCATCGAAAGATGTAAGGGTATGCTGGGCTCCGCGGGCACCTAGGTCCAGCGTATGATCCGCCATGCGTTTTAGCGATCGGGAAACAATCTGTCCATGAACGAGCGCATCGAGTGTTAGGCCCTTTGCGATTCTCATCCGGCGGAGCTGGATATCTTCTTCGCCGGGCGCCTTGGGCTTATCATAAGAAGCTATGGTTTTACGGACCAGGAGAGGCATACCCGAGGAGATATCGGCCAAATACAAAAGAATTTCCCGTTCATTCTCATCGCCGGTAATATGGGCGCCCAAGGATACAAGCCTCGCTTGATCGAGAGGCGTTTCCGGCGCTTGATCGCTGCCGAGGATAAAGGGGGCGGGGAGGGGTTTGGGGAGGGACGCAGACGAGGCCGGCGGACGATCTGGGCTTTCCGCGGCGCGCGCTGCGCGAATCCGGGCAAAGAGTTCGGTAAGTAGAGCGCAGCGGCTCCTGATGCTATAGCGGGCGCTTCGCCGGTGATAGGCCAATTGAAGATCGGCGAGCTCGCGCAGGATAGAAGCCGGCCATAGATATCCAGCGCTCTTCATGCCTTCGATAACCGATTGAAAGCGGGGCATCCAAGCATCGGGCAGCGCTTGCCCGGTTCCTGTAATCAGCAGTTCGGCCGCCAATTGAAATGCGTCTTCAAGGGCAGGAAAGCTATGAATACCAGCTTGGGGCGGTCCAAGCCGAAGGGTTTGAGGACGGGCCGGATCGGCTGCGCGCCGATAGGCTTCGATAGCAAGCCATACATGTTCACAGCGGGTTCTTTTAATACATGTGCATTGGGCATGCGATAGATCACCAGGGATATGAAAGCGTACCGAAGCATTAGGAAGGCGGGCTTCGTATAACGAGCGATGGGCTTGGGCATCCGGGGGCAGCAATTCAATAACGATTCCCTTGGATTGAAGCGTTTCAGCCTGTTTTTGGATACGCGATGCAAACTGAGCCCGAAGTTCATCGTCCGTGAATTGAGCCGGAGTCCATGCGGCAATAGGTGAAGGCTGAGCCGCGATTGAATGAGCCGCATGATGCGAAGCGGCCCAAGCTTGAAAGGCGAGCACAAGACCCACGCGATGCCTGCAAACTTCGCGCGCTCCACATGTACAGGCCACATCGGCCAGCGATGTCATCGAAGGCGTGATGACGGTCCGCGTTCCATCGGGAAAACGGCCTTCGATTTCACCATGTTCGCGCTGTTCGAGCGCGGGCCCCAGCCCCTTTTGAATTTCCCGCCCGGCCCTCTTCACCAGGCCCCAATTGGTCAGCGAAGCCAGGCTTTGAGGCGACAATAGCAATAGATTCATTGGAGACACAGCCTCATGGTTGGGCGATCGGCCGGGAAAAAAAACCGCGCCCAAATAATGATTGCAGTGGATTGCATTCAAATTCAATTATTTGTTTTGAGCAACGTTCAAAGATGATACGAATCTTTATCTAACAGAGGAGGTGGGCCATGCGCACACTGGTACTTGCTTTTTCCGTACTGGCATCGATCACGGGTATTTTCTTTGGCTGTTCAGCATCGAGCAAAGACAGCCGTTTCAACGATGGCGAAGGCGGCTCGGGAACCGGCTCGGCGAGCGGCAGCACCAGCGGACTGGGCAGCAGCGGATTTGCAGGCGGATTTACAACCAGCTCGGGCAGCGGCAGCTCGGGCAGCCTTCCGGGATGCAGTCAAGCCGCAACCTATGTGTATGTATTGTCCACGGACAATGAAATCTATAAATTCGATCCGCCTAACAAACAATTCACTAAAATTGGCAAATTGGGTTGCGCGACCAGCATGCAACCCAATTCGATGGCGGTCGATCGCAATGCGGTTGCCTATGTGAATTATGTTGAATCGGATCCATTTGTGGGTGGAGACACAGACGGAGCGATTTTTCAAGTCAGCACCACGGATGCGAGCTGCAAATCGACCAGCATTAATCTAACCCAAGGCTGGTATAGGCTGGGTATGGGATATTCGGCGCCTGCGGCCGATTTAAGCCTTGAAAACCTATTTGTCACCGGTACCAGCGATCCTCTGAGCGGTACAAGCCCTGGATTGGGCAAGGTTGATTTTGGCACCAATTCGGTTATTCAGATTGGAGATTTCACCGGAGCGCTTGCCGGCAAGAATGCCGAATTAACCGGCACGGGTGATGGGCGTCTCTTTGGTTTCTTTACAACAACCCCCGTACAAGTGGCTGAAATCAATCCGGCGACGGGCTCGATTATACAAGCCAAATCCTATGCGCAGGTACAAACTCCATCGGCCTGGGCATTTTCATTCTGGGGCGGCGCATTTTATCTCTATACGGCCGATCCTCTAAGCAATCCGGGCGAACAGACGACGGTGACCAAAATTGTTTGGCCCGACGGCCCTGTGGAAACCTATATGACCGATATCGGTTTTGTGATTGTCGGCGCCGGCGTATCCACATGTGCGCCTGTTGAAGAACCTAAATAAGAGATCGCCTCATAACCCTGCTGCGCACCCCACGGCTTCGGTTGAGCTCCCTCACCGTACTGGAGTACGGCTCGGTCGCTCGCCCTAGCCGCGTGGTTGCTCGCGACGGGTTCTGAGGCGATCTCAATAAGCCGCAATGAAGGTAAATTGATATCTACCGATTGATTTTTTCGGCAATCCACGAAGCCAGCTCCCCCGGCGTCATCGCCCCCATCCGCGCTCCCGCATCCGCCAAACGCATCGAAAGATCCCGGTTATAGGCGGGATTGGCTTCTTCATCCAGCGCGCACAATCCAAGCACATAGCTTCCTTGTTCACATAGCGCTTTTACCCGCTGAACCAATACATTGGGATTGGCTCCTTCATAAAAATCGCTAATGATAACCACCATAGCACGCCTGGGCGCCGTAATCAGGCCCGAGGCATAGGATAGCGCCTTCCCGATATCCGTCCCGCCCCCAAGCTGCACCTTCATCAGCACCGATACCGGATCGCTCACCGAGTCGCTAAGATCCACAACTTCGGTATCAAAAATACATAAATGCGTACGCATCCCGGGAAGATTCCATAAACAGGCCGCCGTTACCGCCGCATGAATGACCGAACCGATCATACTTGCGCTCTCGTCTACCAATAGAATCACCTGCCAGGGTTCGCAATGGCGCTGCACCCTCGAAAAGAAAAGCGGACGCTTTAAAACAAGCTGTCCCCGCTGCATATCAAAATGCCGGAGATTTTCGCGGATTGTTCCCTTGGCATCAAAGTTTTTTGCGATCTTTAGTGAAGAACGCCTTCTATTCCGGGCTCCCGATAGGCTTTGGCGCAAGTGCTTGGCTAAAGATTGCATCAATTCACGCACCACCTTGGCCACCAGCTCCCTCGCCATACCGAGCACCTCGGTATTCATCAAATGCTTGGTCCTCAATACCGCCTTTAACAGCGTCGGATTGGGCTCCGCCCGGGCCAATACCTCGGGATTGGTCACAAGTTCCGTCACTTCATAGCGTTCCAGCGCATCCCGCTCCAGCCGCTCAATGGTTTCTTTGGGAAAAAGCCGATGCACTTCATTCAGCCATTCTGGAACCGTAAGCGAAGAAGGCCCCAAATTCCCCTCACGCCCCAGGATTTCCCGCTGCGAAAGTTCGGGATCGCGATCATAAAGCCAAGAAAGCGCCGCATCCATAGCCCCAGCCCTCTCCGGCAGCATTCCATGGGGTGAAAATGCCCCATCCGCCGCCGAGCCCAGCATCAAACGCCAGCGCAACAGCGAGGTTTCAAGCGCTTCTTTAGGATTCTTCCGCTCGGTCATCGACTTCCTCCGGCGATCCCAAACCAAAACGCTCAATGATTTCGCTTGTTTGATTCTCCAAACGCCGTCCCAAGAGCAGCATACGAGCCTGTTCCGCAGAAGACAACAAGGCATGCGAAGAAATGCCCACAGCACCCCGAAGCTCGAGCACCCGCTCGGCGATCAGCAGCCTTTCCCTGGGCGGAAAATAAGAAAAAGCCATTCGAAGGGCGGGAACGGCGAGCAGAAAATCCTGTTCGCTCATTTCGGCGAAAACCGCATCGGCCGCCGCAATTAAAGCCTTGGAACGCTGCAAAGGCTCGCGTGCCAGCGCAAAGAGGCCCGCAAGAAAATCTCCAAGCGTTTCAGGCAGGGCCGCCGCCCTCATCGCCGCCACCGCTTCTTGTTCAGCGCTCATTTCCGTCTTGCCCGTCTCTATCTCCGATTCAAACACCGACCATAAACAACCCAGCGCCGCCCCTCTTACCATCGCGGGAGCATCCGCATCCCGTGCCCTCCTTGCAAACAAATGCTTCGCATGGTCCCGCCGAAGCTTATCCACATGCACATCTCCCGTCAAATAGAGCATTTCCTTGCATGCGGCAACGGCCAATAGCTCGCCTTTCCCCAGGTTTGTTTTGCGGCCCGATAAAGCTTCAAAGAGCCATAAAACCCTATCAAAACAGGCCAGCATCAATGAAAACAGCTCTTCCCGGTTTATACAATAAACCTGCGCATGCTGGGTGAGCAACAGAAGAAAATGCGAGAGCGAAACACCCACCGCCGATAGAGAAAGTTCTGCGGAAATCGCCGACCGAAGATATTCCAGCAAACGCGCGTCAAGTCCCGTCGAGCCCACGCGAAGCGCTTCGAGATAGAGCGCAGAAATATCCCCCACATTTTCGGCCGCCAAAAACAAGGCTTCAAGACGAGCGGCCGCCGCCTGAGGAACCGTCGCCCCGTAAATCGCCGCTTCAATCAGCGCCGCCTCCGCATCCAAATCGCGCTTCAACACCCAGCTTTCGAGGGAAGCCGCATGTGGAATATTTCTTTCCCCCAAAGAGCGGTATTGCCATTGGAATCCTGGGATACCCAAAACCCGAAGGCCATGCAACAGACGAGATTTTTCAAGATCCTCGGCATGGCCCAGCTTGAATTCCAGGGCAATTGCGTTTGCCGTATAAGAAATCCCCTTTGCTGCAAGCCTTTGCATCGCATCGGCGACCAGCGGCGGATGACGGGTATGGGGCGAAAGCTCTCCTATTTGCTCCCCTGAAAAGGTTGCAACAATATCCACCAACAATGGATCGGTTCTGGGCAAGAGCACCCCGCGCTGCTCCCAGGGAAGGGGCACTTCCAAGGCATTCTTCACCAAGGCTTGAGCCAAGGCATCCAGCACATCCACCCGTAAAGGCACCCCATGCCCCCGAATTTGCATTAGAGCATGCATCGCCGCCGACGCCGCCACTCCATCGGCCGTCGATACCGTTTGCCGCTTTTGCCTCAGCCTTGCCAACACTTGAAATAGCATCGATTCCGAAGCATGTTCAGCCCCTTCTTCCCATACCCGCTGATAATATCCGGGTGAAGGCATCCCCGCTTCATAGCCCACAAAGGCATCGAGCCGTTTAAATGAATATGGAACCAAATAACTCTGCCCCTGAACGCCGCTGGATAGGGTTTTATCGGGCCTGATAGATATCGGAGGAAGGCTTTTCCATTGCTGTGCAAGGGCCGGCGCATGATATCCGCCGCATACCACAACCACGCGCTCATGCTCATTGGAGCATTGTCCGGCGGCCCAGGCAATATAGGAAGCCATATAAGCCTCGCGCGCCTGCGTCGGCGCATCTCCGCAGTCGCCCGCGCGAAGCTCCTCGAAATACAGAGCCAGGCGTGAACTCAGCTCGGCGGGTTCCAGCAGCCCTTCAAACAAGCTATCCCACAGCGAATCACTATCCGCCACATGAAAGCGCCTGCATAGCGCGGCCATTCGGGCTCCATAGCGATCTTTACGGTCGGCATAGCGGTTTTTAATTCCCGAAAAAGCCCTGGCCCAGGCCGGTAAATCCATAAACAAAGCCTGCGCTCCCACCTCCCTGGCCGTTTGAAGCGCCACCCATTCCGGCGAATAATCACAAAAAGGCGTCCACGAAGAAATCCCCATCCCTTCGCCCGCCTCTGAATCCCGCACATAACTAAAGACCGCAACCGGAAGACGGTGCCCTAAATACAGCTCATCGATCCAATCATTGACATCCGACGGCCCCTCGATAAGCACATAACGCGGCCTCAAATCCATCAAGGTATGGCGCACAAGCCGCGCACACGCAGGACTATGATGCCGGATACCTAAAATAGAAACGCTCAAAGCCTACCCCAAAAGCCGCCCGCGGGCCTCATAATAAGCCTTCCAATGAGCGCCTTCCCGCCGCGCCACCTTCTGCTCGAAATAACGGCGCAGCCTTTTGGCATCATCGCTATTGTTTTTAATCGCCGTTCCCATCAAACATTCCACCAAATCGGCCGGCGTCGCCTTACCCGATCCCAAATAATAACCCCTCATTCCCGCCGCAAAACCCACGGAAACCGCTTCCGCCGTACTCATCGCGCTGCTCATCCGCTCCATAGCCTGGCCTTCCGCCGTCTCGCCCTGCCGCAGCTCCCGGAAGGTCGTCACCAATAGCTCGATAATATCCTCTGGAAGCATGACCGGAACCCCCGACCGTTCCAATAGCCTTCTCGATTCCTCGCGCACCAGTAGCATCTCTGCCCGCATATCGGCAATAGGAAACACCGTCTCAAAATTAAAACGCCTTTTTAGCGCCGCGCTCATCTCATTCACACCCAAATCCCGGGTATTGGCTGTCGCAATCACATTAAAACCATCCTGGGCAAACAAAGTCCCCGCATCCCCGGACAGCTCGGGAATAAACAGCACCCGCTCGGATAGCGCCGAAAGCAGCGAATCTTGAATCTCCAATGGACAGCGCGTTATCTCCTCAAAGCGGACGACTTTACCCGAGCGCATACCCACATATAAAGGCGCGGGCACCAAAGCCTTTGGCGAAGGCCCTTCCGCGAGCAGCAGCGCATAGTTCCATGCATATTTAATCTGATCCTCTGTCGTTGCGGCACTCCCCTGAATGGTCAATAGGCTCGTCCCCGAAATCGCCGCGGCCAATAACTCCGATAAAAGCGATTTTGCCGTACCGGGCTCCCCCGTTAACATCAGCCCCCGCTGCGTCGCCAGCGCCACCATCGCCCGATCGACCAGCGCCGCATTTCCCACAAACTTTTGACGGATATGCAGCGAATCATCGCCCAAAATAAACGAACGCACCCGCTTGGGCGAAAGACACCAGCCGGGCGGCTTTTTCCCATCATCCATCGCCTGCAAACGCTTTAACTCATCGGCATATAAAATTTCCGCGGGCGGCCTTTGGATAGGAGGCGGCGCTGCTTGAGGCTTGGGTTCGGGGGATGGTTCGGATTTTTGTTTAGGCATGTTGTTTTATCTTTTTTCGAAGATAGCTTTCAATGACACCACAATAGGGCTCAAGGTATTTCCCATCGCCCTTCTGGGGATCATGCCTAATTTTTGGGCGGGACCAATGCTTTAATTCCTCTTCTAATGCCCGGACTGGCCAGTCCTTGGGATATTTTTTGCGAAAGCCTTCTTGAAAGGCAACAAGCACTTGTTTGCGGTTATCCCGCAGGCGGCTCCAATTTAAGTTGAGCCTGACATGCAAATCGCAATGAGCACATGCCTTGGAAGACTTGAGCGAAGCTTGAGCCCTATCCCGGAAAGGATCTATTTCACAATATGCGCATTTGTTGCCCAAGGCCTCGATCGTACCTTGCGCAAAATGATACCGGATCTGCTGTTCAATATTCTTGTTCGATGGATCCAAGCTAATTTCATCGTTTTGCTTGCTCTGGTCGCAATGGGCATAGGTTCCGGGTTTGGTATCGGATTTCTCATCGTTCGAACCTTCTTCTGAGGCACATTCACCTCCCAGGCATACCGCGAATAGATTATCATAGCAAAGATGATTATCCGGCGCCGCATTCTTGCTGCTTATTGGTATTCGATGCTCAATCTTTGTCTGTTTTGGATCATCCTCGATGCGTGCCATGCAATAGTAGCAGAGATGCCCCTGTTCGTTTACCAGTGCAGTTCGCAGCTTATCCTTTGGTCCATCGTTAAATTCATTTCTTCGCCGGCCAGGTGTCGTCTGGTCTTGCTCTTTGCTTTTAACCTCGTCATTCTTGTGCGCTCTATTCTTCGCCTTCAGTTTTCGATATTCTTGCCATTCATGCGGCTCCGCTCCTTTATGAATATATCGCATGGCTCAATCCTCCATCATATGAAGAAGGGTGGATAGCTTGAGCACTTCATCGTCATGATGACCCAGTTTTATTTCCAATACCTGCAGTTCTTTTCGGGCTTGCTCAAAGTTGTTGTTATCAATAAGCCATGCCACCTGATCCAGCTCTTTTTGAGTTTGCTCAGGCCGCTTGCGAACATCCAATAGCTCCTCCAGTATGGCATTTGTATCCCTTCCCTCGGTATAGGCAATTCTTGGATCGACCTTAAAATTTGTAAGCAGCCGAATCTGTTGATAGGGAACAGTGCTTAATACTTGAGGCGAATGGGTCGTCACAATAAATTGACACCCGGGAAAGGTTTGGGTCAGCGCTCCTAAAATTCTTCGCTGCCATTTGGGATGCAAATGAAGCTCCAGCTCATCAATCAAAACAATTCCCCGGCCTTCCAAAGGACGGATCTTATTTTTCAAAGAATCCGGATTGGCCGCGCATAATCGCTGGGCCAAATCCGCAACGAGCGCAATACAAGAGCGTTCTCCATCGGAAAGATTGAATAGGGCAATCTCCAATCCCTCCTTGGTGATATACATATGAGACCTCTGGAGATCATCGGGGGAGCGTTTAATCCTAATATCGGAAAACCCCTCTCCCGAAAGCGCATTCATAAAGGCAATGACGGATGTGCGCACCGTCTGCAGGTAAGGATCTTGATAAGCCGGTTCCTCATGCCGCCGGCGTTCGTTCTCTTTATCCTCCCGCAGCCGGAACCATGAAACCACGCTTGCAAAAGGTTGCTGGTGCAGCCCAAGGGCATTGGCATAGGCAAAGCGCTGAGGTGGATCCAAATGATCAAGTTTCGCATGCGCTCTGGAATGCCCTTCATGAACATAGAAACGAACCGATGGATAATAACAAACAACAGGCCAGGTATAAGAAGAATCGTTCAGTGCCGCCTGCATGAGGCGATCCGCCCATGCCGTGGATGAGGGCAGATGAGCCCACTTCACATCCTTTTGCGTGGCATTGAGTTCCCATTTATGCTGCGATTCATCGGCCCAATGGAGTATCGCTTGAGCCCGATCAGCCTTTAAATGAATGGCATTCTGGTTCAAACCATAAAGGGCTTTATGAACAGCTATACCCTCTATCGTAGCAACGGCGGGAGCAAAAAACATCGCAATGCTATCGAGAAGCGTTGACTTTCCCGCCCCATTGATTCCAGCGAGGACACAGGGACCCTCTTTGGGAAAATCAAGCTTCAACTCCTGAAACCCGTAAACATTTTTCAGATGGATGGATTGAAGGCGCATGAGGATTCAACCCTAATGGAACAGAAGTCTTCGTGTCAATCTTGAGATAAATACTCGACATGCACGCTCAACATGGTGCACCATTCGGCTGGATGTCCCGCAGATGAAATCGCGCCTTCCCCCTTCCAGAGAACCAGGCGCCGCCGATAGCAAAGGCGGCCGCGAACCTGATTCTAACGAAAATCGTAGGACATCCGCGCTCAGCTCCACCACCACACCCACTCCGCGACCTGCCGCTCCCTCACTCCGAGGCATCATCCCCAGCCCCAGACCCTCCGCCTCCCCATCCCGCCCAGGCACAACCGTCCCCACCCCAATTCCCAGCGCCAAAGGCTCTATACGCCCCTCCTGGCCAGGCGGCGTCACTCGCAATGTGCCCTGGTCTTGGTTCGATGAACCCGAAAGCGATCCATTTCGTCCCGAACCGATTCCCGGTCTTTTGCTCGGCGGTAATATTCGCCTCGAATCTCTGCTCAGAACAGGCGGTATGGCCGAAATTTGGACGGCTACCCACCTCGACCTCAATAAAAAAGTCGCCGTTAAACTCTCATCCCCGCTCTCCAAACACGTCAACCTCGCACATGCCCGCTTCGAACGCGAAGCCAGCGTCGCCGCCTGCATTCAATCGCCTTATGTCGCCCTCGTCCTAGGTAGCGGCGTCGATCGCGGCCTGCCTTATATGGTTATGGAACTCCTCCATGGCGTCGACCTCAACACCCATCTTCGATCCCTGCCTCATGGAATCATGCCCATCGGCCATACCGCGCGTATCTTAAACGCCGTCGGAGAAGCCCTCGCCCAAGCGCACAAAGCAGGCATTTTGCACCGCGATATCAAACCCGAGAATATCTTCCTCGACCGCGGCCCCGAAGGCGAAATCCCCAAGCTTTTGGATTTTGGAATCGCCAAACCCATCACCGATCACAGCGACGATTCCGCCGAACGAAAAGGCTCTCTCGCCGGAACCCCCGCCTACATGAGCCCAGAACAAGCCCGCGGCGCGCATGATATCGATCACCGAAGCGATCTGTGGTCACTCGCCGTTGTCGCCTACCGCGCCGTCACCGGAAAAAAACCATTTGTAACGGCTTCTTATGGCGAAATGCTCGACCGCATCGCCAACGATCCAATCCCCAAACCCTCATCGCTCAATCCCGCTCTTCCCGAAAGCGTCGACCGATTCTTTGAACGCGCCTTGGCCCGCGATCCATCGGCCCGCTTTGAAAGCGCCGAGGAACTCACCAAAGCCTTTAGCGAACTCGCCGATCACATTGAACGCCAAACAGCACAAGAACACATCGAAACGCAAACTCCATCCACAGCATCCCCGCCCATCGAATCGGCCCCCATCACCACCGCCCCCAGTTCCGAACTCCTCCCCCAGCATCTATCGCGCTATACCCGCAAACGCCTCACACAAGCTCAAAAAATAGCCCTCACCGCCGTTGTTTTCACGATTTTGATCGTATTGATAGCCATGGCCGTATTTTTGATGCGCCGCTAAATAAAAAAAGGCCGTGGAATCCATCCCACGGCCCAACGCATAATCGAATAAAATTAGCCAAGAAAACGAAGGAAATAATCGGGCCGCTTCCCACCAAATTCACCATTCCAATAGCCCGACTTATAATTCGACTCCGACACACCATTCTTCGTCTGCGAGCCAATAAAAATACCCTGATCGGGATCCAGCACAATCCCGATATGACCCGGCCAATGAACCAAATCACCCGCCCTCGGATCATTCACCTTCATAAAGCGCGGCGAGTGCTGAAAATCATCCGCCAGCGTATTCGGAAAATCCGCCGCCACCGTCGAACGCAGCACCGCGAGCACAAATTGATTGCACTTCATCTCATTGTAGCTGATCTGGCGGCCCGCCCTAAACTCATAGGTCTTGGCCGCTTCGGCAATATCCAAGCTCATATGACAGCTCCTACCTCAATGCATGCAGCCTCATCGGAACAGCATGCTTCTTATCTTATCAAGAATCAGATGCGCAGTCCGAATCACCGCGCATGCGCCCCATCATCCTAAGCCAGGACCACCCATCAGAAAAGCGCTTTTTCACCGCTTCGATTCTTACGCTGTTTTCGTCGCGCCCCATTTCTTCGTACACTCATCAACATGCTCAAACTCGGCCGCACCGGCTCACTCTTGGTTGGCATTGGCATCGCCGCTCTCTCGGCCTGCACACCCGAAAATCCCAAACCTGTCCAGCGCGCCGACATCATCCCCGCGCCCAGCGAAACCCGCGTCACAGCCTCGCCCGCACCACTTACAGCCCCAACAAAATCCCAAGACAACCCGGCCCCGCCCCCCGCCAAAACCCCTTATATCCCCGACCCCAAACACTATCCCTGGCTTGCCGAAGGCGCCCTCCCCAAACGCCGCGACAGCGCTCCCGCCTACGCCGAACCCATCGATGCACTCCATCAACGCATTTCACCACCGCCCGGATTTACAAGGGTAACAACAACACCCGGCTCCTTCGGCGAATGGCTTCGCAACCTCCCCCTGGCCAAAAACCCAAGCCCCGTCGTCACCTACAAGGGCGACATCCTCTTGCCCGAGAACCATGAAAACGTCGCCGCCGTCGTCTCCATCGACACAGGCCACGACGACCTCCAGCAATGCGCCGACAGCGTAATCCGCCTCCATGCCGAATGGAAATGGTCACAAGGCGCGCGCGACATGAACTACAAAGCCGCCGCCGGAACCGCCATGCCCTATGCCCGCTGGATGCAGGGCGAGCGAATTGTGCAAGATGGAAATGCCATTCGATGGAAAGCTCAATCCAAACCCGATCCCGAAGGCGGCGATCATGCATCTTTCCGCCGCTATCTCGATGCCGTATTCATGTGGGCAAATACCGGAGCCCTCGCCAATCAAGCCTCAAAAATAAAACTCGAACAACTCCGGCCCGGCGACTTTTTTATCTTACCCGGCTCCCCGGGCCATGCCGTGCTCGTGCTCGACATGGCTCAAAATGAAGCCGGAAAAAAGCTTGTTTTATTGGGCCAAGGCTTTATGCCCGCGCAGAGCTTTCATGTCCTGCGCCCCAATCGATCGGAACGATGGTTTGAAATCAATCCTACGGCAGAAGGCGTCCAAACACCCTTCTGGCCCGCCCCATTTCCCTGGGAATCATTGCGCCGCCTGGACTAACTACTTACCCACCAGCGAAATCAGCCCAATCAGCCCGACCGCAAGCGCAAACAGCGCCTCACCCGCGATTAAACCTCCACCCACAAGCGACGTCGTACTCATATCCTCGGGCAAATCGTCCCCCGCCACCTTTTCCTTTGGCCCCGCCGCTTCACCCACACCCTCCTTGGCCTCGCCCTCCGCCGAACCGCCTTCCTCTTTCATCACCTTCGCAGGCTTCCGCGTCAGCGTATTGATCAACGAAGACAGCACACCACCCGCCGCAAACCACAGCGTCACCGGCAACTCCACAAAACCGCCAAACGACGACGCATAAGGACTCGACAATACAATCGAATCCATTACCCAGCCCGCCACAAAACCCTTCTTCGACCCCTGAATAAAACTTTTATATTTTTTATTGTTATGCAGCACCTTCCGAAGAATTTCCGTCCCCAGCCCAATAACAAGCCCAATGACAAGCGCCTTAATCTTATAGGGCGGCAAATGACCCAAATCCCGGATCGCCCCCACAAACTTAAAAGTCATCGCGCTCTGCCACTGATCGACCTTTGCATTGGGATTCGCAAAAGTATCCACCTTCAGCACCGGATACGCCTTCATAAAGGTATTGGCCAGCAGCACACACAAAACCGCCCCCATCACAATCCCAATCACCTGATACCGGAATTGAATGACCCGATTCGTCCCCAGCCTATAACCCGTTGAACGATCCTGCTGCATATCCACGCCCACCGAACACGCAACCAGCAAAATCGAAGCACTCATCAGCCCCACGATCGGATTTTTTAAACCCAGCCCCGACATCAGCAGCACCGCAATCACAAAGGCGCTTGAAATAGGATTTGAATCGCTGATACCCGTCGAAATCCCATTGATAAAAATAAAAACAAGCGTCAATGCAATCGCAAATAAAATATATCCAATGGGCTGATCCAGCATCAGCGTCGCCACCAGCACCAGCGCCACGCCCCACAGCACAACCCATGCAATCAAACGCTTATAATCGACTTGCTTAAAGCCTTGCTCGGCCGGCGCCTGCTCGGTAGAAGCACCTTCGCTCCTCGCCTTAGAAATCCGCTTGACAGCCTCGATACCAATCAGCGTCAAATCCACCAGCGCCGCACCCAAAATCATCGCCAGCGCAATCAAAAAGCCAATCTTCCGAAAAGGCTCGCCCTCCTGCAGCCAACCGATGGACACCAAATAAGGCGTCACCGCATAGCCCACCACACCCATCACCAAACCTGGAACCGCAATACGCGAACCCACAACCATCCCCGCACCGATCGTCGATCCCGAAATACCCGAAGCGGCAATCGGCTTCACATGCTCCACCAAATAAGCGAAAGCCGCGCCCAAACCGGCACCACCCGCGAGCTGACCTATCGAACGCTTTAACAAACGCTTATCGGTCAGCGCCCGAAGAATATTCGCCACCGCATGACCCGACGGATACTCAAGCTTTAAACGATCGACCAAAATCGGCGTATACAGCATCCCGAGCCCCACACCGAACATCCCGATACAGCCGAAAAACAGCATCAGCGGCAACGCACCCGGCATAGGCATATTCAGCCACACCATCGCCTGAATCAGCACCGCCATACCTGCCAGCGAAGCCACGCTCGCCGCCATGGTCTGCATATAATTCGCCCCATGTTTCCCTTCGGGGCCATAGCCATAGGTCACGGCGCTGCCCAAAATTCCCGCCAGCACCTGACCGCCCACAAAAAAGCCGAGCGAAAAATTCATATAGGCCGCGGCGATACCGCCCAGCGGTCCCAGAATAAAAATCGCCACTGCCGCGAGAAGCAGATAATAACCCGGCGAATTCAGCTTAGGCAGAAAGGCAAATTTAGGCTGACCCGCGGCCTGAACCCCCTGTTCATTCGCAGGTGCCGAGGACGCTGAGGAATCGGATCGGTTGGGCGAAGAATCGGACATGGCGAAGAACGCTATACGAGGTGGCCCGGGGATGCCTAGAGGATTGTTTCGCCACGGACATCAAAATGGAGTATGGAGCATGCAGCGCCCAATGATGCCTGCACTGCCCTATATTCTATCGCCCTACCTACGGCCGCTGCTGGATACGGGCATCTTGTATGTGGACGACGCAATTAGCGGAACCCGGACAGCGCTACCCGGCCTACAAGAGCAAATCGTAAAGGCTTTATGGCAACCCCTGGCAGCTCCGGCCCAATTGCGCCGGCTAATTCGGGCATACGGCCAGGCATCGGTGGACGCGGCCGTTTCGGCGCTTATCCAGCAAAACATCCTATTTAACAGCCTAGAAAGCTGTGAGCGCCATACCGACCATATATTATCGATCAACCGCCCATCCATACCCTATATCGACCAAATAGAACTGACCAACCTATGCCCGATGCACTGCGCCTTTTGCCCGAGAGGCATAGCGGGCCAAATGAAACGGCCCACAGGCATGATGTCCTTCGAACTCTACCAGAAACTCCTCAATCAAATGCATCCCCGCCAAGCCGCCTATCGCCCGCTTGAACTCCATCATTTAGGCGAATCCCTTTTACATCCCCAAATCGATCGCTTTATTGAAGAAGCAAGCCTTCGGAATCTGCCCACAGAAATATCGCTCAATCCGTCCCTATTATTACCGGACCTCATGAGAAAACTATTAAATGCCGGCCTATCCCGCATCGTACTTTCCCTGGATGCGCTGGATGACAAACTATCGATAGCCATTCGCGGCCCGGCTTCTCGGTATAGCGTAGCTGAGAAAAACATCGAAGCCTTACTCACCTATGCGGGCACAATACCAAAAGCGCCCCGCATTGTGATACAAATGCTCGATCTTTGCAAAAACCGCCATCAGCACGCCTTATTTTTAGAGCGCTATGCGAGGCTTCACCTGCCGTATATAGAAGCCTATATCAAACCCTTGGACGGCCCCGATCCTGACGATCCCCTATCCAAACCCGAGAAACCCCCCCTGCGTTACTGTTGCACCTATCCCTTTCGCTCGGTCGTCGTCCTTTGGGATGGCCGGATTGTACCCTGTTGCCGGGACGACGACGCCAAGCTGATCTTAGGCGATCTCAACACCCAAACCCTTCAAGAGATATGGGAAGGAGAGCCAGCCAGACACCTACGGGAAGCCCATATTCAACGAGACATAAAACAGGGGCATCTATGCGATGGATGTGGCTGGAGACGGGATATTTATGCAGCGGCGATGGCCGAGCGCGACCCTGGCATGGCGCAGAAGGAACCTTTGGGATGGTGAGGAACAAATAACAAAAGGCTTATTTCCCCGCCATCGGATCAAAATACACCTCATCCACCGAAATAGACACCCCCAGCGAAGCCAAAACCAAACTCTCCCCCGGACGGGCATCAAACAGAATCCATCCACCATCTGGCCCCCGTCTAAACACTTCCAAACGCTTTGATTTTTGAGAGACCAGCACATATTCCTGAAGCGAGGGGATACGCCGGTAATGAGAAAACTTCTCTCCCCGGTCATAAGCTTCCGAGCTTTCCGAAAGCACTTCCACCAGAACAATAGGATTGATTAAAGCATGCCGATCGTCGGCTGCTGTTTCAACATGCCCGCAGGCCACGCTTACATCGGGATAGGTACACAACCCTGTTTCTTCGACTTTTACCCGGAGATCGGAAGAATAGACTTTGCATGGCTTACCCTTCAGAGCATTAGCTAGATGCTGAATAAGGCTTGCGGCGAGCCTGGCATGCTCTCCAGGTCTCATAGGCTCGCCTATTCCCCGCGGCATTTCAATGATTTCACCGTTCAGCCATTCATGTTTGACATCGCTCTTTTCTTCTGCGGCCAAATACTCTGCATAGGAATAGACTATTTTTTCAGCGGCTTCGCCCATGGTGATGAAGAGATATCGCAAAGGAAGGATGGAGGTCAAGAAGAAAAACAACCAACACCTTCATTTTTTTCTTGACAAGCATCAAACCCCTTAAAAATCCCTTCCACAATTGTCTGCCTTCAACACCCACCCCCTCTTTTTTTCCTTGACCCGAGAACCCACCCCCGCCTAAAGTCCCCGCCCATGGGATTACGAGTACTGCCTTACTCCATCAGTCTCTTCGCGCTCCTGCGCGAAATAGACTATTCCTGCTCCAGCATGTCCGCCGAGCCTTTAGCCGCCGTCTTCACACCCGAGTTTCAAGGATTGCGCACCGAATGGCAAAGCGTGCTCCTCGAGGAACTCAATATCCTCAGTGAATTGGCCAATGCTCAAGCGACGGTTGACAAGGCTGACTCAAAACTCGATTCCTTCTCGAATCGCACATCCAATGCCGTCAATGAATACAGCGACGGCCCCACCCGCAAACAGCTTCGCACCGCTCTTTTTAAAGACAAAGCGCTCAGCAAATTTAAGCGCCCTGTTTTGGGGGGCCAACTCATAGCAATGCTCGATTGGCCGTCCATTTTATCTCAATGCGGCATTAGCGCTCTTGCGGCACTTGCTCCTGATGCGGACACATTGACTACAGCCGGCAAAAACGCCGCTGCTGCCAAGAATGATGCTTTAACAAGGAGCCGGAATTTTAGAGATATAGGCATACGCAAACAGTTCATTGACAAAGTGAACGCCAAACGCAAAGAGGCTCATGGAGGCTTAGGAAAACTGTCCTTTGAGCATCCCAATCTGCCGCAAAATTTTGGGGACTTATTTTTCTATGCCGATGCTCCCCGGGAAGAAGAAGAGACCATCGATGAAGTCAAGGCATCGATTGAGGAACTAGAGGCGCAACTTGTGGAACGCAAGGCACTATTAGCCAAACTAGAACAGGAAGCCGAGCAAGCGGCCAAGGAAGAAGCGGAACGCAAGGCGCTGGAAGTGACGGCAAGCGATTTGGAGGCGCAAGCCCAGGCGCTCTTAAAGCAAGCCGCTGCCCTAAAAGCCAAAGTGGCGAAGTAAACATTGACCGGCACCAAATTGGAATCGAAAGTCCTGTGGGCAGGCGAGCTGCCGGTTGTCATTTGGCGCCGGATTCTGCCTGGCTAGAGCTGCCGGGTCCGCTTTGCGCGCCGATCTGGGATGGGCAGAACGGCTGGGATGAAGTTGGCAGGCAAAGCGTGGTGGGCAGATTAGGCCACTGCCTTTAAAAAATCAAAAGCGAGGGCGGCAGGCTGGGCTGCCGGATCAACGAGTTCCAAAAGTGGGGTGGGCAGATAAGCCTGCCCGGGATGGAAAAGCAAAAAAGGGGAGGGGCAGCTTGGCCGATGGTCTTTGGGAAACAAAACCTGGGTGGGCAGAACGGCCGGGGCTCAAAAAATTCTGGATGAAGCGAGGGTAAACATGTCCGGCCGAGGTTTGGGGTTGGGAATCTTGCCTGGAAGCAATCCAAGGGTTAAACCGGCGTTTACCTGTCTATCGGAAAGCATAGGCGGAGGCGGCCCCGCCGTCAGCGCATGGTTCTCGGGTTCCTTGGGGCGTGGTGTGAAAGTGTGGGTATTCGCAGGCTTGCTAATGCGGGAGGCCGGTCAATTTTTATGCTTGCTATAAGGAACAATCTTATGCAGCGGGTCCCAGAGATATTGCTCGACGGGGATCATAAGAGCGTTGGTGAGGTTGTGCTTGTGGACCATATCGGCGAAGCGCT
>CAZICM010000087.1:17777-33256 GCA_964537685.1 uncultured Polyangiaceae bacterium | reverse complement strand
TCCACATCACCCACCTCCCCGCCACTCCGGCGCAATCACCCTGCAACGACAGCCCGACCACTCGCGCACGCCAAGAGGACCACCGCCCTACACCCTACCCACCTCCCTGCAACGACAGCCCCACCACCACACACCGGAGCCGCCATCCGCCCTAGAGATCGTCTCAGAGCCCGTCGCGAGCAGCCACACGGCTAGGGCGAGCGACCGAGCCGTACTCCAGTACGGTGAGGGAGCTCAACCGAAGCCGTGTGGCGCGCAGCAGGGCAATGAGACGATCTCTTACGCCCTCGCCCTTACAATCCAGGCAGCAGCCGGCAACCTCAGCCCCTCTTCCGACCATTTCGGCGCCACCGCTTCCTTCACACTCGCCCTCACCGCTGCTTTCACCGCTTCGCTCGCTTCCTTTAACAACCCAGGACCAGGCCCCACCTGAAGCAAAAAATCGACCGTCTCTTCCAGCGGCATCGCCCGCCCCGCAAGCAACAACATCTCGTCCACCGCCTCCACCACCACCTCTCTAAATTCCGCCTCGGTCAACATCCGCCTCACCCGATCCCCATCTGCAAACGCAAAAGGCCCAGGCGCTTCGGGAGCGGGCTTGGGCAATTCAATATGCTTCGCCAATGCCTGCACCACCATCGACAACCATGGATTTTCCTTCATCGAACGCCAGCACACAAAGGCCATCGGCGCGCCCGGCTTTAGCGCCCGCCGAATATTTTTAAAGGCTGTCACCGGATCGCTAAAAAACATCACCCCAAATCGCGAAACCATCGCATCATATTCACTCTCCCCCAAGTCCGCCGTCTGAGCATCCGCATGATCAAAACGTACATGCCCAAGCCGCCGCCGCTCCGCTTGGTCTTTCGCCTCCTGCAACATGGGCCCAGAAATATCCACACCGATAATTGTGCTCTCCGGCCCCAGCTCCTGCGCTAAATGAAACGTGGTATCCCCACAACCGCAGCCGATATCCAGCACCTTTGCGGGCCTTGGAATGGAAATACTGGCGATGGTCCTTAAACCAAGAGGACGGATATGCGCGCTGATATCTTCATAAAAACGAATCCAGCGCGGCGCGGCTTCTTCATTCCAGAATTTGATTTGCTGAGCATTGGGGCCTTGGGGATCGAAACGGATATGCATAACGGGCAAGCATTTAGCCCAGCGCCGGCACGATGTCTATAAGAATCCGTACCGCGGAAAGAAATCTTCGGGCGGCCCCACAGAGGCCCAGAAGAAAGCGTTCCCTAGCAAGCATAGGGGCCTAAATACCCCGAATACCAATAGTTGAGAACCATCCAGCTATTGTTGCAGGTATTGTATAGACCGCTGTACACATCATACACATAATAATATGTGCATGTTGGCCCGGAAACATAGACATGATATCCCAGGGTGTAGGTTCCTGACACCACACAGGGCTCGGTGGGCGGATCAACATAGCCCTCTTCCTGGAACATCAACGATAGGCCGGGGGCTGCCTCTTCTTGTTCGCCCTCCACGAGAACCTGGGGCTGTGTTCCCTCTTCAAAGGGAATCGTCCCCTCATTGGCCATTTCCTGCAAACGCTGTTGAACGAAGGCTTCCACGCTCATATGGCCGCGCGTGTCGGCAATGACCTCCAGCGCCTGCCGCGCCTCGGCCGACACTTCAACGCCCGCATGCTGCTCTCGCTCATTCACCGAGATGCTCACATTCAGGCTTAATCCGGCATCATCCTGTCCCCCGCCTTCTGCGCCGCCGCAGGCCAAAAGGCCAATCGCCGCGCTTGCCACCAAAAACCGCTTCAGATAACCCAATGTCTTGCTCATTTAACTCACCAGCTCCGGTTCAGTTCAAGATGGAGAACACCCACCCCCCCAGCCATCCGGCGGGCGCCCTCCACACCTTGCCCATTGGCCATATCATCGCGGCACCTTCAAAAAAACGACCAGCACCGAGACGAGATACCATTCCCACCTTCTTTGAAATAACCGCTACCGTTCACCTCAATGTGTATATATGATTCCCTGAATGAGCCGCACCTTTCTATTGCCGCCGTCCCTGGGTTACGCCAAGGCTTTATCGCGCGCGGAGCTTGTGGAATCGGCCTTTGTACGCCAGCTCGATGAACCGGTGAGCACCAAGGTGGCCCGCACCTATGCCGATTTAGAAGAGCAAATCAAAACGGGCAAAACCGAACTCGCCTGGGTGCCAACCGCCGTGTGCGCAAGACTCCGGGAAGCCCGGGCGGTATTTACCATTGTGCGCCAAGGACAGCCCAGTTATCGCTCGGCGCTGGTTACGCGAAGAGGCTCGGGGATCACCCTGGACACCCTTCAAGGTGCGAGAGCCGTGTGGGTCGATCCTCTGTCCGCCGGCGGTTATTTGCTCGCTGTATCTATGCTCAAGGCCGAAGGCAAAGATCCAGATATTGTATTTTCATCGCAGGCGTTTTTAGGTTCGCACCGCGCAACCATCGAAGCCGTATTGCACGGCGAGGCGGATACGACCGCGGTGAGTATTATCGAAACCGACCCAGCCTCGGTGGTGGCAAGACTTCGCTGGTATGCCGGTCCAGCGGGCGATCGGCTGGATGTGATTGCCTTTACCGAGCGCTGCTTAAACGACGCGCTGATCTTGACAACCGCTCTGCCTGTGGCGGACGCCGAGCGCATCGTAAACCGGCTTATTCCTGTAACCCGGGGGGAGTGGGCCCGCTCAAGAATTCTATCGGCACTGGAGGCCGATGGAATCACGCAGACCGAACTCCGGGACTATCAAAAACTACTATCAAGACTCACACCCCCGGCCAGCGCGGAGAAGATTCTGGCCTCGGCTAGTTCAAGAAGAACAATGCCTCCGCCGAGGGGACGCTAAGGTTCCCGAACGGCAATTGTCCCCCGCTTGAAAAAAACGCTTTACATCCTCCGCTTGCTCCTATACAAGCGTCTTGCCCTCGGAGGAAAAGCATGCATCGCCTACAAATTCCCATCTCGCTTCTCACCCTCGCCCTCGCCTCCTTTCCCTTGGCCGCCTGCGAAAGCACAGGCGACGAGGGAATCGGCAACGCCGTCCCAGGCCCCACAGGCGCTACGGGTGCCACAGGCGCCGACGGTCTGGCGGGAGCCATGGGCGCTCAAGGTCCAGAGGGACCCATGGGTCCAGAAGGACCTCAAGGACCCGCCGGCATTCAAGGTCCCGAAGGTCTTCAAGGATTGCCAGGCGCAACGGGGGCCACGGGCGCGACAGGAGCCCAAGGCATTCAAGGTATCCAAGGCGTTCAGGGGATTCAAGGCATTCAGGGCCTACCCGGGGCTCAGGGGCCCGCAGGTCCAGCCGGAGCCACGGGCGCTACAGGTCCTACAGGCGTCGACGGGGCTACGGGCGCTACAGGTGCAACAGGCGCAACAGGAGCCATAGGTCCCCAAGGACCCGCCGGCATCATCGGCCCGCCTGGAGCTACAGGCGCAACGGGGGCTGCGGGCGCAACGGGAGCAACAGGCACCCCAGGTACCCCGGGCGTGGCAGGCGCAACAGGCGCAACAGGCGCAACAGGTCCAGCGGGATTACAAGGCAATCCTGGCCCTCAAGGCCCCGCAGGCCCGCCCAGCAACGCCTCCATTTGGGAAGACGACTATGGCTTTGCAGGCTTTACGCTAACAACCTACATAGGCAATCTGGGCAATCGCCCAGCCGCCCACGCCGTCTGTGCCGCTGAATTCCCCGGCGCCCATCTGTGCCACGCTTCCGAATACCAGCTTTCCAACTCGACCGCCGTTATCCCAGCCACCGGCGCATGGATGGACCCAAGCTCCGTAGCCGCCGATGGAAGCGCAACATCCGCGGCTTCTCCTGAATTTGGACGGTATATGGGCTATTCTTGCTCCAACTGGACCAACAGCAATACCAGCGGCTTTGCCATTCTCCCAGGAGGAAGCGCCGACTTTTATGCGAATTGCGCCACCCCCCGCGCTCTCGCCTGCTGCAATGCTCAACCCAAAATTCTCTTTGTTGGCTTTACATCCGCATCGGCCGTTCTTTCCCCCGTGGGCAGGCCCGCGATGCACGCAGCCTGCAACGCTCAATTTGCAGGCTCCCATATGTGCCATGCCTCGGAATATCACCGCTCCACGAATTCAATGCCCATCCCGGCGTCGGGCGCATGGATGGACCCGAGCACCGATCTATCCAGCGGCGCCACATCGGGAAGCGCTCCTAAATATGGCCGTTATTTGGGGTATTCTTGTTCAAACTGGACCAATACCAATACGAGCGGTTTTGCGATTTTGCCCACCAGCGGCTTCGATTTCTATGCCAACTGCGCAACCGCCAGGCCCATCGCCTGCTGCATCGACGGCTAGGGTGTAGACGAAACCACCGCGGGCGGCAATACAGCCGGGGGATTCACCACATCCTTGATCACAGGCGCCGGCAAAATCCTAGTCTTCGCCACCTCTCCCCCAAGCGCCGCCTTATCCGCCCAAGCAATCAGCTCATTGGTCCTCGCCGCCACCAGCTTGGCCAGCGACCTGGCCGCCCTCGTCGCCTCCTTGCGCTGATGCTCTTGATGCGTCCGATCCGAACCGATCATCAAACTCGTTTCCGACACACCCATCGGCTGCACCACCGAAAAGAGAATGGTCCCCGTTCTCACATCCAAGAGATCGGCCTGCGCAATTCCCGCGGACTGCACCGTAATTCCAGGCGCCACAAACATCCCAATCAAGGTCGGATACAGCCAAGCCCAGCCATTGAGATGCGTCGAGTCTTCAAAGCGCTCCGAATACAGAATCAAATAGCGAAGCCGATAACGGGCCGCGATCACCCTTAAACCTTCCAAGCCCCCGGTATTGGGCAAATCCGTTGAAATATCGCTGACATGCGAATAATACGGATGCCCCACCAAAGCCCTGGATAAATCGCGCGAAGCCGCGCTCCGGGTTGCGATGGACACTTCCTCACCCGGATCGAAAGGCTTGGCCAGAGGAACGACGCCCACGCGGGCCGGAAATTGAAGATCGATCGGCGATTCGAGCACTTTTTGCAGATCGGCTTCCGAAAGAGAACCGCTCGAATCCTTGGCGAAATACGAATGCGTAAGCACGGCGGGCCTGGGCTGCGCCTCGGCCGCTGCCACGGCCATGGTGGGCATCGCGGCGTCGTGGGGAGCCGCGCCACAGCCAATATTGGCGCTGAATGCCAGCGAAAGCAGCGACAGCGCGATATAATGTTGAGCGGTTTGAAGAGAAGACTTGATGGCGTTCATGATTCATTCCTCGTCAGCGTGTTCGCGGCAAAGAACGAATCTTTTTGGGGAACCTTACAGCGCGGTTTTACTCTGCGTAGGTTTTCTCGAGATAGCGGATGATGTCCGCCGATTCAAAGAGGGCGCTGCCGGTATTTGGGTCCACCAAATAAGGAACCATCATTTTACCGCTCTTGGCCACAAAGGCATCGCGGCTGGGGCTCTTTTTGGCCACATTGTGAAGCAAATAAGGAATCTCCAGCTCGGAAAGCACTTCCCTCACCAAACGGCAAAAAGGAGAAGCCTCGAAGCTATACAATTCCAAGGGCTGATTCGGCGCCCGGCTCTTCCGGACGGCCGATCCGCGAGCCCCTCTCGGATATCCAGACGCAATCGCCAACGCCGAATTTACAGTCCCAAGCGTCTGCAAAAATGGAAGCTCTCCCTTGCCATAATGCTTGGCCAAATGCCGCACAATCGCCTCGGATTCATACATCGAAGTCTGGGCATTGGGGTCCACCAGAAAAGGAAACTGTTCCTTACCCCCAAGTTCCCGAACCTTGGCGCGGAAACGCTCGCCACCCTTGGGACAAGGATAAATCATCGCCTCGAGATCGAGCTCGGACAGAACTTCCCGCACCTTTCGGCAATAGGGACAGCCTTCATATTCATAGAGCTCCAAAGGCTTTTCTGGACGATGCCCCACAGATTTTACCGAAAGGCCGGCCACTCCCCGGAGCAAGGTAACAGCCAGCGCCGATGACACATGAAACACACGACCCAATGAGATAGCCATACCCTACCGATCCTCTGAAACGACACCAACAAACAGCGTTTTCCGATAAAACAAAAGCTCTTCGATGGACTCGCGCACATCCACAAGCGCGCGGTGGTTTTCCTTCTTCTTGGGCGCCTGCATATCGGCCGGATACCAGCGGCGCGCAAGCTCCTTAATCGAAGACACATCGACAATACGGTAATGAAGAAAACGAATGAGTTCAGGCATATAGCGCTCGAGAAAGGCCCTGTCTTTCCAAACGGAATTCCCGCACAGCGGCGCCGTATTCAGAGCGCAATGCCGCGATACAAAAGCCAGCGTTTGAGCGGCCGCATCCTCCATCGTGATCGCCGAGGCGCGAATACGCTCGAGCAGCCCGGAGCGCGTATGCATATCCCGCACAAAATCATTCATTTGCGCAAGCACATCCTCGGATTGATGAATAACAAGATCCGGACCTTCGGCGACGATGCTTAAATCGGATTCGGTAATGATGGTCGCGATTTCGACGATGGTGGACGAGCTTGGATCGAGCCCCGTCATTTCAAGGTCGACCCAAACCATTCGCTGCGAGGCGCTGTTCATTGCCGGGCACCTTAGATCGGTTCGGGGCAAGTGGGCAAGCGTTTATTCCGCCCGGGCCATGAATAGCCCTTTTAGGCCATTCTCACATCCCGCCCGATTAACCCCGATCGCAGTCCAACAGCACCAGCCAATCATCATCCCGCTTTCGAACAAGCACACCAAGCAGCCTCATCGAATGCGATACCAATCGAACCGCCAAGAGCTCCGATAATGCTACCCCCAATAACGCCGCCACTTCGTCGGCACCGCTCCCCGCCCGATCCAGATAACGATCAAATACCTTGCTCATCATCGCATTCGGAGGCGAAAAAGCCCGATCCAATATAAAAAGACCATCCCTTCCCGCAAGACTCCTCGCATGTTTCTCATCAAAACCATACGATGCATTCTTAAGCGTCATCAGCATCTCCCGCGACTTCCACACGCCTTCTTTTCGCGCCGCCTTCCGAAGCCGCTCGGTCACCTGAACATGAAGCGCCCGCCCATCCCGAAAAAAGGTGTGGAAATGTATAAACGGCGCCTTGCCCAGCTTCCCTTCAATCTCATTCAGCCGCTGCTTTGCCTCAGCTAGTTCCACACAACGCCTCCACGCCGTCCTATATACCCAGCCGCCGCGCCGCTCCAACCCCAAATAAATCCCTCTTCCGGCTCCATCCCCTTTCCCCTAAGCTCCCCGGTTCATGAGCACCGTGGCCACCCACCCCAAACATCAGCACCACGGCCACAATCACGACCACAACCACGACCACAACCACAATCACGATCACCACAGCCACAACCACGATCACCACGACCACAGCCATAAACACGGCCACGACCACCACCACCACGATCTCTCAAAAACCCCATATAAACGCCTCGCTTGGGCATTTGGCATCACCGCCCTCTATATGCTCGTCGAGGCCGCCGTCGGCTTCTGGTCCAACAGCCTCTCCCTCATCGCCGACGCCGGCCATATGCTCGCCGACGCCGCAGCCCTCGCCCTCGCGCTTATCGCCCAAAAAATCGCCATGCAGTCCAGAACCCGCGCCCGCACCTATGGCTTCCGCCGCGCCGAGGTCTTGGCCGCCTTCGCCAATGGCATCGCCTTAGCCCTCGTCGCCATCTGGGTGCTCTGGGAAGCCGCCGGCCGCTGGTCCAACCCGCCCCCCGTCCGCGGCCTCGCCGTCACCGCCACCGCGGGCATCGGCCTCCTCGTCAACCTAGGCTCCGCCGCCATGCTCGGCATGGGCGAAGGCGGCCAAAATGTCAACACCCGCGCCGCCCTCTCCCATGTCCTCTCCGACGCGATCGGCTCCGTCGGCGCCATTGTGTCCGGTATTCTGGTGTGGATATTCAACTTCAAACGCGCCGATGCCGCAGTCAGCGCCATTATCGCCCTCCTGGTGCTCTACGGCGGATATCGCCTGGTCCGCGAAACATCCCGCGTCCTCATGGAAGGAAGCCCCATTGAAATCGATATCGCCGATTTAGAAAAAACCATTTTGGCCGTTCCAGGCGTCGGCGCCTACCACGACCTTCATGTGTGGAGCATTTCGGAAGGATTTGATGTGCTCACGGTGCATGTGGTGATTGGCCAAGGCCATCATGGCACCCAAGTCGCCGCCGCCGTTGGCAAAGCCCTGCGCGACAAACACGGCCTTATCCATTGCACCATTCAGCCCGAGGCCCCCGCCCAGCATGAACAATTGATTCAATTGAGAAAAAAATCCGATAAAGATGCCTAAATATCTATTTGGTATCGCTTAAACACTCGCTCAATTCAAAACCGCAACCGTTCACGCTATCCTGCGTGCACGCATCGCAATCCATGGAAGGCATCGCCCCCATGCATTGATTATCCATACACGCCATCGAACACAGTCCCGTACATTGGCAATCCGATAGTTTTTGATAAAACACCAGCGAATCGGCGCACAATGCATTCGCATCTCCACCGCTCAACACGGCCAAACAGCCGATACAAGGCCCTCCTCCGCCCGAACCGCCCGCGCCCCCCGCACCACCCTGCCCTGCCCCTCCAGAACCACCAAAACCGCCCCCGCTGCTCGAACCCACCGTTACCGTAACGCCCGGACCGGGACCAGGCCCAGGAGGCGGAGGAACCGGCTCGCAATCCACATAAAAAATATCGTCTTTCTTCGTTACATCATAACAACACACCCCATCATCCCCGAATTCTCCCTCGCTATCGACGCTTTCGATATCGCTGTTCCCACACGCCGGATCGGCAAAATACGCAGGAGCCTCCGCCTGCGAAGGACACGCCCCCTCTGCCTCCGTCCAATAAAAACACGCCTGCTGTGTACATCCACTATTCAGCGATAAAAGCCCGCATCCCAACAGCCCAATCCAGTGCAATGACCTAAGCAATCTCATCGATTCACCTATTCTTTCCGCCCAAGCATAACCCGTCTCTCGCACTTTTTTCTGCGAAGTATTTTTCGCGCCGCTTGTGACGCTTGACTTGAGAAAGCGAGCCCGGATGATTCACCGCCCGATGACCGAACAGATGCACCAAAGCGGCGAAGCGCAAATACAAACATCAGCTCCAAGCCGTACAGCCAAAACTCCGCTTCTGCCTTCTCAAATCCTCGCCGGAAAGCGACTCGTCGTCGTCGGCGGCACGGGTTTTTTGGGCAAAGTGTGGGTCTCCCAGCTTCTTCACCGCTATCCCGAAATCGACCATCTCTACCTCGTCGTCCGGCCCAAGGCCGATCAAAGCGCCGAAGAACGTTTCTGGTCGCAAATCGCAACCTCGCCCGCCTTCGATCCTGTCCGCAATCTTTATCCGGGCGAAGGCTTCGAAAGCTTCCTCCGAAAAAAAATCACGCCCGTCGCAGGCGATGTGGTCATGCATCAAGTGGGCCTGGCCCAGCCCCTCATCGAATCGCTCAAAGGCAAAATCGCGGCGGTTGTCAATGTCGCGGGCGTCGTCGATTTTAATCCGCCCCTCGACGAAGCCCTGGAAGTCAATGCCTTTGGCGTCAACAACCTGGTCGCCCTCGCCAAAACCCTGGGCGCCGCCGTGCTTCACACCAGCACCTGCTATGTCGCCGGCTATCGCGCGGGCTTAATCGAAGAGCTCGATCCCCGGCAAATCCCCTTTCCGCGCGCCGAAGGCGAAACCTGGTACGGCGCCGCCTGCCCCAAACGCACCCTCGACCGCTCGCACTGGGACCCTCAGCGCGAAATCGACGAATGCCTCGACCTCATCAAAATGGCCAGGCACCGCTGTGAAGACGCCTTCCGCCAAAGCCACTTTTTAGATCAGGCCAAACAAAACCTACAAAACCGGGGCGAACCTTGCCGGGGCAACGCGCTCGAAGACGAACTCGCCAAGGTCAAGCGCCGCTTTATCGAAGACCGCCTCACCGAAGCCGGCAAAGAACGCGCGCTCTTCTGGGGCTGGACCAATATCTACACCTACACAAAAAGCATCGGTGAACAGGTCCTCGCCGACGCCGGAGTGCCCTTCACCATCGTCCGCCCCGCCGTCGTCGAGTCCTCCATCGAATATCCCTTCCCAGGCTGGAACGAAGGCATCAACACATCGGCGCCCATTATCTACATGGCCTCCAAGGGCGAAGTGCTTTTGCCCGCGGGCAAAGACGTACGCCTCGACATCATCCCCGTCGATATGGTGACCAGCGGAATGATCGCCTCGTTGTGCGAACTCATCGAAGGCACGGCGCCTCCCGTTTATCAATATGGAACAACGGACACCAACGGCTGCCGCGTCTCGCGCTACTACGAGCTGATCGGCCTCTACAAGCGCAAGCTTGTGCGCGAAGGCAAAAGGAGCGCGCTCTTCGATCATATTTCGTCGCGTTTCGAGCCCTATCCCATGGATCGGGGCACCTACGACAAATGGGGCCCGGGCTTAATCATCAACGCGCTTGAAGGCGCCTCCAAGGTCTTTGAAAAAACAGCCTTTGGACCTGTGCGTTCGTTCTTCAAACCCGCCGCGGGCGCCATGAAAGATCTGGCCAAGGCCCGTCAAAAACAAAAGGATGTGCTCGACCTCTTCCTCCCCTTTGTCGCGGAAGCCGATTGGATTTTTTCCTGCGCAAATACAAGGGCGGCGATGGAACGGATGCCCGAAGGCGAACGAAAACGGATGATTTGGTCCCCAGAATCGTTGGATTGGCGCGATTATATGTGGGGCGTTCATATTCCGGGCCTTGAAACCCATGTCTTTCCAGAAATCGAAAACCGCCTTCAGCGCGAGATCAAACCCCTGCGGGCCTACGATCATCTGCTCGATCTGCTCGACGAGATGGCCGATCAGCATGGGCACTCGCCCGCGCTTTCGAGGGTTGAAGAAGAAGGGCTGACGCGGATCAGCTTTAAAGATTGGCAGCACGCGGCCTATGCCGTCGCGGCGCGGCTGGCATCGCTGGGCGTCGCGGCGGGCGATCGCGTTATTTTATCCGGCAAAAACCATCCTTCTTGGGGCATTGCCTACTTTGGCATTCTGCGTGCGGGCGCCGTTGCCGTACCTGTCGATCCGGGCCTCGATGCCCACCGCTTTGCCAATATCGTGCATGCCTCGGGCGCCGAAATCGCGCTGTGGGACACCGAGGTCGAACACAAAGTCGGCGAAGAGATACGCCACAAATACAAGCATTTGGGCTGCTTCGACCTTCACGCCGTCACCGAGCTGCCTTCTTCCGATGAAGTGCTGCTGCCTCCCGAAATCCGCATCCAGGGCGACACGCTCGCGAGCATTATCTACACCAGCGGAACCACGGGCGATCCCAAAGGCGTGATGCTCACCCACAACAATTTCTGTTCGCTGATCGCCGCGCTGGCCCCGCTCTTCCCGCTTAAACCTTCGGATCGCGTGCTGTCGGTGCTGCCTTTGCATCACACCTTTGAATTTGCGTGCGGCCTGCTGCTTCCCCTCTCGCGCGGCGCGCGCATCGTTTACATCCGGGAAATCAACGCCGAAGGACTGAGCGAAGGCTTAAACGAAGGCCGCATCACCGCCCTCGCAGGCGTACCCGCGCTCTGGCAAATGCTCGAGCGGCGCATTCATACGCGGGTCGCCGAAAAGGGCGAAATCGCTTCTAAAGTCTTTGATTGGACGCTGGAGCTCAACCGCCTGGTCGGCAAAAAATCGGGCGCCAACCTAGGCCGGCTTTTCTTTGGAACAGTACACGAAGGCTTGGGCGGCAATATCCGCTGGCTTATTTCGGGAGGCGCGGCGCTTCCCAAGGACACGGCCGAATTCTTCGCGGGCCTTGGATTACCGCTTGCGGAAGGCTATGGGCTCACCGAGGCATCGCCTGTGCTCACGGTGGCCAAAGCCTCGGTGAAGTCCAAGCCCGGCCATGTAGGCAAAGCCATCCCCGGCGTTCAAATCAAAATCCACAATCCCGACGAGCGGGGCGTTGGCGAAGTGCTTGCGAAAGGCCCGAATGTCATGCGGGGCTACGCGGGCAACGAAGCGGCGACCAAACAAGCGCTCGACGAAGAGGGCTGGCTGCACACCGGCGATTTGGGCAAGTTCGACAAGAAGAAACAGCTTCAAATCGTGGGCCGCAAAAAAGACGTCATCGTGTCGGCCAACGGTGAAAACGTCTATCCCGACGATGTGGAAGAGCTTTTGGGCAGCGTAAAACACGTTCGCGAAATAGCGATCGTCGGCATCGACGATAAAAAGGGCGGCGAGCGCGTGGCGTGCTTGGCATCGCCCTCGCCCTATGAAGCGCCGAAGGACGAACCTGGGCGGCCCGAGACGGCGGCGGAACGGGCGGCGCGGCATTCCAAGGCGCTCGCATCGCTGAAGGAAGCCATTGCCGAATTACCCAAAGGCTGCCAGCCGGCCGTCGTGCATTTATACGATACCGAATTGCCCCGCACAGCCACGCGCAAAGTCAAGCGGCTGGAAGTGCGTTCCATTTTGATGAGATTGGTTGAAGCATCGGCCCCTGCTCAAGAAGAAGGCGCGGCTGAACACAAACACGCATCAACGCCCGCGCGGCATGCGATTGCGACCATTGCCAATAAAAAACCCACGGATGTATTGCCGGCGCATTCGCTCAAAGGCGATTTAGGATTTGATTCATTGATGGCGATGGAGCTGTCGGTGGCGCTGGAAGCCCAAGTTGGGCATGGGCTGGACACGGCGGCGCTCGCCAAATGCGAGACCGTCGGCGAAATTGAAAGCTTGGTTCAATCCTTTATCGACCGCTCGGCGCATGAAATCGAGCATGGGCATCACAAACCCGAGAGCGACGAAGACGACGAAACGATCGTCGTACCCGAACCCATAGCCGAATTGGGGAAAAAGATTTTGGGTTTTGGGCAAATGAGCTTTTACGACAAGCTAATGAAGCCCAAAGTGTATGGCCGGGCGTACATTCCCCACAATCGCAATACGATCGTGGTGTCCAACCATGTAAGCCATTTGGACATGGGATTTGTGAAGTACGCCTTGGGCAATTACGGCGAAGGGCTGATATCGCTGGCGGCGCAGGATTATTTCTTTGAAGGCGGCAAGTGGCAGCGGGCCTACGTTGAAAACTTTACGAATTTAGCTCCATTCGATCGGAAGGGCGGATTGCGCCAAGCGCTGAGGCAGGCGGCGGAAGTATTGGAACAGGGCAAGACCGTATTGATTTTCCCTGAAGGCACCCGCAGTCCCAATGGTCAGGTTCAAGAATTCAAGGCGGTAATCGGACATCTCGCGCTGACCCACGGCGTGGATATTTTGCCGCTGCATCTTGCGGGCACCTACGAAGCCCTGCCCAAAGGCGGCAAGATACCGACGAGGCGTGAAATCACGGCACGCATTGGTCCTCCCCTGGAAGTGGGCGAACTCCGGCGATTGACGGCGGGGCTTAAATTCCCGGCGGCGTGCCGCAAAGTGGCGGAGCTCACGCAGATGGCCGTCTTGGCGCTCAAAGAGGGCAAAGTCTTGGATTTACGCACCTTGGAAGCGAACACGGCGCCCCAAAAACCCAAAGAACACCCGCTGGTCATCTTGTTTAGAGAGCTCAAAGAAAAATTCGTCAAAGGCCAAGTGACCAAGCCCATTTCCTATTATTTCACGCTGGGCGCGGAAGACGAAGCCAAGTGGACGATGCGCATTGACGCAGAAACCTGTGAAATCCGCATAGGCAAACCCGAAGGAGGCACAGCGGACTGCGTATTAAAAACATCGCCTGAGATTTTCATGAAAATCGTGCGGGAAGGCTATACACCGAGCCCGATGGAGTTTATGTCGGGCGCGGTGAAGTCCAACGACATAGGTCTAATGCAAACCTTTCAGAAGGTATTTCATCTGGTATGAGCCGATATTTGGTAACCGGGGCGACCGGATTTTTGGGCCGGCATTTGGTGAACGTGCTGATGGAGCAGGGCCATGTGGTGGTGGCGCTGTGCCGGAAGGGTTCGCCTGAATTCGAGGCGCAGGGATTATCGGTGCGGGTTGGGGACGTGTTGGACGGGGCATCGGTACGCGGGGCGGCGGAGGGCTGCGACGGCGTCTTTCACTGTGCTGGGATGGTATCGCGCAAGCGCGAGGACGCGGAGCTTTTGTACCGGCTCAACGTAGACGGCACGAAGACGGTACTGGACGCGAGCCGTGCGGCAGGCATCAAGAAAGTGGTGCTAGCGAGCACATCCGGAACGGTAGCGGTTAGCAAATCGCCCGAGGTGTTGGATGAGCGGTCCGAGGCGCCGATGGATATTATATCGGCATGGCCATATTATCGATCAAAATTATATGCTGAGCGGGCGGCATTGGATCGCAATACAAATGAATTTGAAGTAGTGAGCATCAATCCCTCGTTATTGTTGGGGCCTGGAGACATTAACGGGTCATCGACGGGGGACGTGGTTCAATTTTTGGAAGGGAAACTGCCTATTATACCAGCGGGCGGCCTATCGTATGTAGATGCGCGGGACGCGGCGCAGGCGATGGCGCTTGGCATGGAGAAAGGGCGAGGTGGGCAACGCTATTTAATTGGCGCGGCCAACATGACCTTATTCACCTTTTTTGGACGCATAGCAAGAATCGCGGACGTAGCGGAACCCAAGCTCAAAGCGCCGAAGAGCATATTTTTAGCGAAAATGGGCGCGGAAGTGCTTAACAAGATATCGAAACATTTACCGATGGATATGGAACTGGACCCGATCAGCGCGGAGATGGGGCAATATTTTTGGTATTTGGACAACGGGAAAGCGAAGCGGGAATTGGGGTGGGATCACCGGGATCCGATAGAGACGCTAAGCGACACGGTAGAGGATTTGAGGGCGAGGGGAGTGGTGTGGCCGAAGTAGGGAGAAGACATTCAGGCTGCATTTAAATCGATTGAATTGAACAGCATATCGAATTCCTGATCGAGCAGCCACTGATCGGAATGGAGCGCATTATCATTGAGCACAAAGCGGCGATGAAGTTCTTCGAAGAGTTCGGCCCAAGCGGGGGGCACAGATCTCAGGCTGTCGAGACAAGCCTTAGCGGACAGAGTATTTCCCTGAGCGCCTTCGGCATGGGTAAGCAGCATAAACGCGGCGGGTTTAAGGGCATCGCTTTGGACCTCGGACAGCACTTGGGAGGCGGCCTTTGGGCGGTTCTGGCGCAGATAGGCGGAGCCCAGAGCACTGCGGAAATAGTCTTTGGAACGAGGGATAGGGCAAGCGCCGAGCCCGGACTCAAAACATTGAATAGCATCGCCAATTCGATCGGCTTTTAATAAAATCATGCCCCGAATATGGTAGCCAATCCAATCGTTGGTGTGCTTGGGGAGGGTTGAGGGAAGGAGCGCGAGGGCATCATCCCAGCGCCTAAGCGCGGCGAGCACACAGGCTTGGCCATGCTTCGCAACCACATTTTCGGGGTGCGCCTTGATCACGTCCTCATAGGCTGCAAGC
>CAZICM010000087.1:0-17677 GCA_964537685.1 uncultured Polyangiaceae bacterium | reverse complement strand
GCCTTGTCCAGTTGCCCCATCGCCTTGAGCACTTCCGCTCGCCCATTCTTCGCAACCACATTTTCGGGGTGCGCCTTGATCACGTCCTCATAGGCTGCAAGCGCCTTGTCCAGTTGCCCCATCGCCTTGAGCACTTCCGCTCGCCCTGTCTTCGCAACCACATTTTCGGGGTGCGCCTTGATCACGTCCTCATAGGCCACAAGCGCCTTGTCCAGTTGCCCCATCGCCTTGAGCACTTCCGCTCGCCCATTCTTCGCAACCACATTTTCGGGGTGCGCCTTGATCACGTCCTCATAGGCTGCAAGCGCCTTGCCCAGTTGCCCCATCGCCTTGAGCACTTCCGCTCGCCCATTCTTCGCAACCACATTTTCGGGGTGCGCCTTGATCACGTCCTCATAGGCTGCAAGCGCCTTGCCCAGTTGCCCCATCGCCTTGAGCACTTCCGCTCGCCCATTCTTCGCAACCACATTTTCGGGGTGCGCCTTGATCACGTCCTCATAGGCTGCAAGCGCCTTGCCCAGTTGCCCCATCGCCTTGAGCACTTCCGCTCGCCCATTCTTCGCAACCACATTTTCGGGGTGCGCCTTGATCACGTCCTCATAGGCTGCAAGCGCCTTGTCCAGTTGCCCCATCGCCTTGAGCACTTCCGCTCGCCCTGTCTTCGCAACCACATTTTCGGGGTGCGCCTTGATCACGTCCTCATAGGCCACAAGCGCCTTGTCCAGTTGCCCCATCGCCTTGAGCACTTCCGCTCGCCCATTCTTCGCAAACACATCGCCGGGGTGCGTTTTGATCAGGTCCTCATAGGCCAGCCGCGCCTTGTCCAGTTGCCCCATCGCCTTGAGCACTTCCGCTCGCCCAGCCTTCGCAACCACATTTTCGGGGTGCGTCTTTATCACGTCCTCGTAAGCCTTAAGCGCCGGGGAAAGTTGCCCCATCGCCTTGAGCACTTCCGCTCGCCCATTCTGCGTCACCGCATCCCCCAAAGCTCCGCCCGCCCTATCGTAGGCCAACAGCGCTTCTTCGTATTGACCATTGTTCTTCAGCGCATGGCCATGCTGCTTCCAGCACCAGATGTCCCTCGGATAAATCTCCACGCCCTTCTGCGTAAGCCTCAGTTGCAGCCCGTACATCCCCCGCGCCTGCGCCCTCACCGCCAAATCACACAGCGATTTCACAGCGAATTGCGGCCCCCCATATTTTAATTGATAGGACACCAAATCCTCGACCCGCGGCCATACCAATGCCTCGTTGCCTCCCCGCATCAGCCGCTCAATATCTTGCTTCTGCTTGTTCACCTTCTCATAGGATAAAAGCCTATCGTATCCACTCTCCACACGCGCTTCCGTTTGAATGACCTCCACCTCTTCCGCCGCCCCATCCACCATCATCTCCATCGGATGAACGCGCCCCACCCTCGCCTTCTGAAATGGCTCTATCCACGCTTTCAAAATCGCCCGGTGGTTCTGTATGCGCCTCACCTCCGGCCGCACAAGCTCCGCTGCCATCCACCCATCTACGTTCTTCTGCTCAGCTAAACACAGCACCAATCCACGGAATAACCCAGCCTTCGCCGCCTCCCCCTCCACCGCGCGCTGCCCCCGTTTGCCAAAATGCAAAGGCGATATCTCTTCCCACGCCAATTGCACGGCCTGCACTTGCCGCTGATGTCCAAATAGCCGGAGATAAAAATCCCGCGCCCGATTTACTTCCAATGATGTATTATCACAATTCCATAGAGCTCCTTCAATATCCGCATCCAAGGGAAGCGGCCGCGCATATAAAATATTCTCCAAAAATATCTGAACCGGCTCCAAAGCCAGCACCCCAGAAAGCTCTTCCAATAGCCTTTCCCGAAGCCCATGCGATAAATCCGCATCCATTGCCGACAATACAACATGCAGCGCTCGGTCCATCTGGACCGCGCCAAGCAGCCTTTCCTTTACCTCATTTAATGAGATATCCGTACAATACTGTAGATTTTTTGTATCCGTAAATAAATAATGAAAATCCGTTGCCTGCCTCGGTTTTTGTATGTCCAGCGCATCCGCGTGAATGGAAAAAATCCTCTCCCCATCCATCACCAGCGCAAGCCCTGCCAATCCTGAAATGACCGCGTTCATGTGAGCTCCTTCAACTGCACCCGGTACGCCATGAGCCGCTCCCGAAGCTCGTCCAGTGCGTTCTCGTTTTTCTTTCGGTCGCCAACAAACGATACCTGCTCCAGCGATCGAACATTCAGCATCCCCCAAATGTGTACCTCCACAAAGTGATCGTCCTCCGCCTTCGGCGCGTCGCGAAGCAATACATTGGAGAAATCGTCTTCATTCATCGAGGAATTTAGTTCACCGGCCAGCTTGACCGCGCTGAGCTTTCCCCGATCCGCCCATGTCGCACGCCTTCCCTGAATCCATCGAGGCAGGTTTTTGATCTTTTTGTCGTGCACGAATTTCGCCGTGTTCTCTTCAAAGACCGAAGCCCTTTTGCGAATCGACGCTTCAGCGAGCACCAAAAATGTTTCGCCATAGTGCCGAATGCCCCGCTCATTTAACGAAAGTGCCGCATAGCGAATTTTGCCCTTGTGATCGCCGTACATCTCTTCGTCCGCATGCCGCCTATATTTATCCCATACATTATCGTCTGGCAATCGATGCTGCGCTTCAAGCAATTGATAATAAGTCGAAAACACATTTTTATCCGACACGGAAAGCCGCAGCGCTTCGTTGAGATGGCATCCAATCACAGCCTTGGAAGAATGCGCGACTTTCTCATCAAACATCGCAAATACAAACTCGTATCCCTTCGCCCGCGCGCCTTCTTTGGCCTTTTCATAGCGGCGAACCAATACCTTCCGGTTGTCCTCGTGTGCAGCCGCATTGACATTGGGAAATCCAACACTCTCGCCGCATGTCGGACATTCCGCCTCGCTGATCAAAACACGGTTGCCGCAGGCGCTGCATTGAATGTGGGGTCCGCTGGAAGCGTTCGCAAAACTCATCGCCGCCCCAAAGCTATACGACCCGCCCGCTTCTGGACAAGCTCCCGCGCATGCACCATAACGAACCACTTCTCATCCTCCCCAATTCATGCGATAAACCCCGCGCATGACTCCCCTCCTCATCGTCAACCCCCGCTCCGGCGGCGGTAAAACAGGCGAAGTTTTTGATAAAATGCGCCGCCCTATCGAAGGTATTGTTGGACCTGTCGATGTGGCTTTTACCGAAAATCCCCGCCACGCTGTCGAATTGGCCCGCGATGCCGCTCTCAATGGCCGCGAAATTGTCGTCGCCGTCGGAGGAGATGGCTCAATCCACGAAGTCGCAAGCGGTTTAATGCTGGCCAGGGCTCAATTGCCCGGCAATACGTTAAAAACCCGGCTCGGTATTATCGGTCAGGGTACAGGCGGCGATTTCCGTAGAACTCTTGGTATTGCCCATAGACTCGATCAATATTGCAAGGCTATCGCCGGCGGCCATACGAAATGTATCGATATCGGTAAAATGAGCTATGCCGATCACAGCGGAAATCCCCAAGAAGGCTTTTTTATCAATATCCTCTCCATGGGATTGGGCGGCCTCGTCGATCAATATGTCGCCGATATGGGCCGCAATCTGGGCGGCACAATGACCTATTTCGTCGCTTCCGTGCGCGGGCTCATGAAAAGCCGCGTCGGCCAATTAAAATGCACGCTCTCCAATTCAAAAACCGGCGCCCAACCTCAAGAATATACCTTTCAATCGAGATTGCTCGCCGTTTGCAATGGACGCTATTTCGGCAGCGGTATGGAAGCCGCACCCATGGCTCTCCCCGATGATGGTATTTTTGAGGTGATCGATTTAGGCCATGCGCCTAAATTAAAATTCTTCGCAAGCTCTTCCAGGCTCTATACAGGCTCTCATATGAATAGCCCGGATGTTCAGCACTTCCAATGCGATCGTATTGATGTCGAATTGCTCAATCCAGAGGCCGGCGATACCTTTATTTTGGATGTCGACGGCGAGCCGCTCGGCCGCTTGCCTATTTCAATCGAATTGATTCCTAAAGCGATTGAAGTTTTTGTTCCGGCTTCCAAATCCTAAACGCAAGAGGGATGATGCGCATCGATTTCGGCCGCACCGCCGATGACTACAGCCGCCATCGCAAAGGCTTTCCCGAAGATTTTTTCGATCGCCTTAAGCAGCATGGCCTTTTTTCTAAGGGTCTTCGGGTGCTCGATGTGGGCACCGGTACAGGCGTGATGGCCAGAGGGCTCGCCCGCGCGGGATGTATTACTTTCGCCGCCGATATTTCAACCGAATTGATGGAACAATCCAAAGCATTGGATACGCTTGCCCATATTCATACCGAATACAAAGAAGGGCGGGCCGAGGCTTTGCCTTTTGAAGATGCGGCTTTCGATTTGGTCACGGTGGCGCAGGCTTTTCATTGGTTCGATCGCCCAAAGGCGCTCGCCGAATTTAAACGGGTGCTCATTCCCGGAGGCCGCGCGATTATCGCCTGCAATGATTGGCTTCCTCTCCGGGGAAATGTGGTGGAAATGAGCGAAGCCTTAATTGATAAATACAATCCTAAACAGCCCAAGCCTCATATCCGCTATGGCCATGCGATGGGAATTTATCCTCAATGGGCGTGTGACTTAAATGAAGCCGGCTTTTTAAATGTCGAAACATTTTCTTATGATTACACGCATGAATACACGCATGCGGGCTGGCGGGGCCGAATCCGGGCGAGCCAAGGGGTGGGCGCCTCGCTGTCCGAAGACGAGATTGCGCGCTTCGATGAAGAGCATAAAAGGCTTTTGGAAGAGCGCTTTCCCGATGAGCCGCTGGTGATTGAGCATAGGATTTTTGTCGCGACGGCTCTGTCTCCGTCTTTGTCTCCAAAGCGTGGGTAGCCCATTCAAACAAATCTCGATTAACCTTCATCCGCCGGATAAAAGCGCTTGACCATGACTATTTCCGATGCTTCGCCGCCCTCCACCCAAAACGATGAGCCCGTGTCGTCTCAAGCCGGAAAGGGGCCTAGGATTTTGGTCGTCGGCTGTGGGGCCATAGGCGGGATTGCGGCCGCTCATTTGTTGGAGCAAGGCCATGATGTGACTGTATTGACGACCAATCCGCTCATTGCCAATGCGGTGAATACCAATGGTATCCGGGTGAGGGGCGATGGAAGTCCGGGCACGGTAAGAGGCCATGCGATTAAGGCGCTCAATTCAAAAGTGCAGCCTTTCAAATATATTATATTGGCGACGCAGCCGCCCCAGGTCGAGGAAGCGGCGCGCGGGGCATTGCCCTTTCTTTCGCCGGATGGCGAGATGGTGTGTTTTCAGAATGGGTTGTGTGAAGAGCGGGTGGCGTCTATCGCTGGACCGGAGCGGGTGATTGGTGCGGTGGTGGCGTGGGGTGGTTCGATGCTGGAACCTGGGATGTACGAGCGTACGAGTCCTGGGGGCTTTGTGTTGGGAAGGGCGACTGGGCCCAAGCGCGATAGCGATGAATCGGTGGAGGAGTTAGCGCGTATATTAGAATGTATTGGACCTGTAACGATATCGAAAAACCTCGCGGGATCGAGGTGGTCGAAGCTTGGGATCAACTGCGCGATATCGTCGTTGGGCGCGATAGGGGGCGACAGGCTGGGCGTACTGATACGGCATCGTTTTATAAGGCGGCTGGTGCTGGAGATTATGAGTGAAGTGGTGGCTGTAGCGAAAGCATCGGGGATATCGCTGGAGAAGGTATCCGGGACGCTGGATTTGGATTGGATAGCCTTGCATGAAAGCGAAAGGCATAGCGCGGGATCGCCTGGATTGTTTGCGAAGCATGCGCTGCTTTTGGCGGTGGGGGCGCGTTTTCGGAGGATGCGTTCATCGATGTTATCGGCGATTGAGCGGGGGAGGACTCCGGCGGTTGAGTTTTTGAATGGGGAAGTGATATCGCGGGGTGAGAAGCTGGGTATAGCGACGCCTATTAATGCGGCGGTTCGGGAGCAGGTGTTGCGTATTGCAGGTGGGAAAGAGAAGCCGAGTATACAGACGGCGCGGCGTTTGTTTGATGGGACGCGGGATTTGGTATCGCCTGCCGGGTGGCAGAAGGCGCAAGAGGAGGCGAAAGAGAAGGCCAAGCAGCTTGCGGCGCTTGCATCGACGGAAAAAGTCGAGACGACGGTGAGGGATGAGGGGAACTTGGCGGAGCCGACCGTAAGGAATGAGCCGCAGGTGGCAGCTCAAGCGGGGGCATCACCGATTTTGCCAACGATCAGCGATATGCAGCATCCTTCGGGAACAATCGCGGAGGAGCCGGCTTCGGAAGCGCTTAAGGGGCCGAGTGCCGGGGGGAGTGAGCGGAAGGCGTGAAATGAAGATCAAAGAGATACGTATTCAAAATTTTCGCTCGCTTGTGGATGTAAGCATTCCGCTCGATGACACGACCGTGCTTCTGGGCGAGAACAATGCGGGGAAGACCGCTGTTTTGGATGCGATCCGCTTTATGCTTTCCACTTCGGCGAATAGGCGTGGCGCAACATTTGACGAGTACGATATTCATCTGCCACATGCGGAAGCAGATCCTCGTCACAGTGAAGGCATTATCCTGAGCGCGTTATTCGAAGAATCCCTTGAGGACAAATGGGACGACGAGGGGACAGACCTGAGTGATGTTATTAATATTGATATCGTGAGCGGCATTCGTTCCCTTCGGCTGCGTGTATCATATCGATATGATAGTCAAAAGAAAACGTATGAGATCATAACAGAATTCCTTAACCTCGCCGGCCAGCCGATAGGCCGAGAAATCAACACATTTTACAATAGATTAACCCGCTATCTTCCTATCTTTCATTTGTCCACGCTTCGCGATGTCGACAGCGCTTTTTCCAATCGATCGCCGTTCTGGGGCAAACTGCTGAAGTCCCTTGAGCTGCCCGAAGAAAAACGCAAAGCGCTTCAACAGCAAATCGAAGCGCTCAACCAAGACGTGATGAATGCCGAGCCGCGCATTCAGCAGATCCGAAAAACCCTTGGCCAAGCCGGAGATATCGTAGCCGCGGGAAGCGGCAATGTAACGGATATCCGGGCGCTTCCGCTGAAAGCCGACGAGCTTCTCACCCAGGCTGAAGTCGTGCTTCGCGGACGGGGCAACAACGCATTCTTTCCCCTGTCACGGCATGGCCAAGGCGTGCAGAGCCTCTCGGTCTTGTTCTTGTTTCAAGCCTTCGTTGAGCACCTGCTTGAAACAACCTACGAGAAACAGAGCAAGCCTTTGCTTACGCTCGAAGAACCCGAGGCACATCTGCACCCGCAGGCCGCGCGGGAGTTGTGGAAAAAAGTTGCGGCTCTTCCAGGGCAGAAAGTTATCACAACCCATTCACCTTATTTTGCCCAGCATGTTCCTCTGAAAAGCCTTCGCCTGCTTAGGCGCAGAGGCGCCATAACCACCATTCACTACGTGACCGATAACGTGGAAGAGGTGCTTCAAGAAAACGCTGAGCTTCAGGATTTGGTAGCAAATAACCGAAGGGGCTTTGAATACCGTCAAGCACCGCAAGGAACGCTGATTGCAAAACAAGCACCGCAAGGAACGCTGATTGCAAAACAAACGATCTCTGAAAACGAATACCGCGCACTCCTTCAATGTTTCCCTAGAGATCAGACAGCCCATGACGCTATCGAACGGTTAAAAACGAAATCGATTGTTCTTTTATCCGCAGATGACCGGCAGGATGTTGAGAAGTTTTCGCGCAAGTCGCGGGGAGAAATATTTTTTGCCCGATGCTGGCTTCTTTGCGAAGGACATTGTGAGCAAACTCTCTTGCCCATATTCGCGGAGATGCTTGGTTTCTCTTTAGACTCCAAAGGCATTGCGCTTATTGCATACCAAGACAATGGTTCACCAGCAGCTTTTGCAAAACTCGCGCGCGCCCTAGATATTCCGTGGCTGATGTTTTGCGACAATGACAACGGTGGCCGCGGGCATTTAAGTCAAATTGAGCAAGCCGGATTTTCCCTTGGCCAACAAGCACAGGCGCTGCCAGGAAGCCCTCCAGATATGACGCTGGAGCGATTTTTGTATCCTCATTTTAAAGAGGAGTTAAACGCCATCGCCATAGAACTTAGCTCCGCGGTAGCACGTTTGAAATCTCCGGCCGGAGATAAAGACTTTGAGGAAGAAGTCATTAAGCTCTTGGGAAAGGACAAGAACAAGATCCCCTGCATAACCAGGCTGGTGGATAAACTCCGCGGGACAGGGGCAGGCCCCGAACGAGTCCCCGAATTCTTCAAAAACATCCTTCAACGCTGTGCAGAGGCCGCCGATGATTGATCCGCTCCCTCCCGAAGCCTCAAAAAGCCATAGCCCTGCTGTCCAAGCACTGCTGGAAGGACTCAATCCCGCACAGCGCGAAGCCGTGCTCTGGAATGAAGGCCCAATGTTGGTTCTCGCAGGTCCCGGATCGGGTAAAACCAAGGTGCTCACCCACCGCATTGCACGCCTGCTCGAAGAATCCTCAAACCAAAAATTTAGAATATTAGGGCTGACTTTCACCAACAAAGCCGCCGATGAAATGCGCTCCCGCGTGGAAAGCCTCGTTCCTCAATATGCTTCGCGTTTATTCCTGGGAACCTTTCATTCATTTTGCGCAGAAGTTCTCCGGCAGCACGGAGTCCATTTAGGGATTCAGCCCAATTTTAATATTTATGGCTCTGATCCCGATAGGCAGGCCATCCTACAAGACGCCCTGAAGCATGTTGAGAACGAGGGAGGCGAAGTAGATGAAGCAGATATCAAGCTACTGCCTGTTCTCAGCCGGCTAAAGAGCGAACTCGTCGATCCCGATGATGCTCCAAATCATGTGGAGAGCGACGCGCTAAAAACCCGAATTACTGCGATCTACAAAGGCTATGATCAATGCCTTCGCAATGCCAATGGGCTCGACTTTGAATCTATTATTTTTTATGCGGTAAAGCTCTTCAAAAAATTTCCGGTCCTAGCTAGGCATGTCCGCCAAGTCTATCGCTATTGCTGTATTGATGAATTTCAAGATACCAGCCGATCGCAGTATGCATTTATCCAAGCCCTGGCCGGAGGGAATAGCTATCATCTTTTTGCCGTCGCAGATGAAGATCAAATTATCTTTCAATGGAATGGAGCGAGCCACGAGCGTATTGAAGAGTTTCGCCGTGACTTTTCGCCCGACGAAATCTATCTGCTGACGAACTACCGATGCCCGCCTGCCGTTGTGGATCTGGCCAATAATCTCATCAAACACAATACACGCCGGACGCAGAACAAACAGGCGCTGCAAGCCGCGAAGGCCGACGCGTTATCCACCCATAAAACCATAAGGCTCGGGAAGCTTTCCAGCGAGCAGGCGGAGGTGGACACCATTGCTGCGGATATCAAAAAGCTACATGCCCAAGATCCCGGTTCTGTGGCCGTGCTGGCCCGCGGAAATTGGCTGCTCGAAAAGGCGCGAACGGCCTTGAAACGGGCCGGCCTAAAAGCCTTTATTGCAAGGCGGCGGGACGATTTTACCAGTGCTCCCTTTGTATGGATGCAAGCTTGTTTGGAGCAGTCCAACCGGCGCCGCGACAAGCGAACGCTTGAGATTCTATGCGCAACGTTTAAGGAATTGACTCAGCAGGATATCGATCCAAAGAATATTATCGCCGCGGCCGACGCAACCCATGAAGATTATCTTCGCCAATGGGCAGACTCGGTTCTCAGAACAGCCGCCGATAAAAGCGCTCAATCGGCCGCCCGCAATGTTGCTGAATACCTTGTGTACTCGACCAATTACCGCACATTTGTGGATACCGCCTTGGATTGGTTTAAGTCGCGGGCTGCGGAGGAATCCGCCTTTGAAGAGCAATTTCCGGGCTATGAAGAAGACCATAAGGCTTGGCACGCTCTCTATCAGGAGATTTTATCCAGCCTGGGCGGGTCAACTGCATCCTTGGAGGCTTTTCTTCATGAACTGCGCCTCCGTTCCAAGTCTCCTCCTCCCGACAAAAACGAAGTTACGCTGACAACCATTCATGCGGCCAAGGGCAAGGAATTTGATCATGTCTATGTGATCGGGCTCGCCGAGGACGAGCTTCCCTCGTATAGGGCGAAGCAAAAAGGCAATCAAAGTCCTGAGCTGGAGGAAGAGCGGCGCAATTGTTATGTGGCGATCACCCGTGCTCTTCAGTCGCTGACATTAACCTGGGCAGAGAGTTATCGCGGATATCCTAAACGACCCTCGCGTTTTCTCGTTGAAATGGGGCTCCTCCCGGCCAATCCCTAAGCCCTGCCCGGCCCCAGCTCGGTTCAGGGCCTACCCGGCTACCCCCTAAAGCTACCCACAAAGCGAGGTTGGGTTTGGAACAGGGGGCAAGGATGTGAGGATGTTGGCAAGCAAGGCGGCCTGTGTCCGAGCTCTTGCGCGCGCCATGTCCTAACGCATCCTAGCTGTTTGCCAACCACTGCCATTGGATGTGAATTCGTATGCCCATAGGGTCCCGACGGCCCCATGGAGTACCGAACTCACATCCAATCCCACCCCGCCTGTCTTCGATAGGATGGCCGTTCCCATTCCATCAAGGCTGCCTCCTCTCCCATCCGATGGGAATCAGCCCTCAGACAGAGTGGAAGGGTCTCCTGTCGTTGGTGTTTCCGCATCTGAACTCGCCTCTGAGGCGCCCTCATTGCCCGAACTCCGATCGCCTAACACGGTCCTGCTCGGTCTGCGTCATCCCAGAATTGCCGAAGCTTTGGCCGCTCATGGCTTTTCCAATAGCGATCTCGCCGAAGGATGGTCCCTGCTTCAGCAGGTCACTCGCACCAGTCTCGATGAGATTCCTGTCATGCCCTCGGCCGATGTGGTGGCCCAGGCCCAGGTTTTACTCAATTTTGTTGAAATCGCTCGGGTTTTTAAAGGGCGGGGGAGGAGGAGAAATCACAGCCTACATCATACGCTCAAGGGTGACTCCTATCCCCCATCCTCTTCATCACGCTCATCTTTCTTCGAGCTCTTTCCCTTCTTTGCCCCCGCCTCTTCGTCGTCGGCCTCGTCGTTCCCGGCCTGCTCTTCGTCTTCCTCTGCTGAGGCAGCCTCGTCTTTATCCTCTTCAGCCTTCTGCTCTTCCTCTTCCTCCTCTTCAGGAGGCGGCTCCGGGGCCTTCTTGGCCTTCTTCTTTTTCACCGCGGTCTTCTTCACGTTCTTCTCCCCGCTCTTCTTTTTTGCAACCGGTTTCTCGTCGGCTTCTTCATCTTCGTCGGCTTCCGATTTTTCTTCGGCTTCGCCTTCTTCATCACCTGATAGGCCGGGCGGCAGGTTGAGCGCCATCGCCGATTCGGGATGCGCCAGCGCCGCTTTGTAATAGGTCGCAAAGGCCAGCGCCGCCGCAAAGCCTGTGGTCAGCGCCACCACTTGAGAGGTCGAAAACTGAGCGATGGTGCCTTGGGCAAAGGATTCGGGCTTGAGCGCGATAAACAACAGCACGGGCGGTACGAAGGCCAGCGCTTGTGTGACGCGCTGAACAGTCGGGTTTTCAATCATCTTCGAGAAGCCGACGAAGTAGCCCACCGCCAAGAGCAAGAGGCCCAGCGGATAGAGAATGTGTTCGGGCAAGGCCGGCGGAAGTGAGCCGCGTTCGGCGTCGTCGCGCAGCACTTCCAATAGGAAGCGGCATACGCCGTACGAAAAGGTGAAGAGCAAAAAGATCTGGCCGCGGAACTTTTGGCGCTTGCGGGCCGTGAGCAAGAGAATCAAGAGCGCTACGCCAACCAGTGATTCGTAAATCTGGGTGGGATGCACGGGGAGCGAATGGGCCGCGTCGCGGGCCAAGCCCCGTTCGCGCACATGCTGAACCCATGCGGGAGCGCCGTCGCCGGTCTCCAGTGTGCCCGCGGGCCAGTGCGGGAAGGAGCCGAGTTTTTTGAGCCAGCCGGGCGCGTTGTCGGCGAGGGGCTGGCCGAAATCGCAGCCAAACAAGTAACAGCCGACGCGCGTGATCGCGAGGCCCGATGCAAGGCTGGGAACGGCTACGTCGGCCCAGGGCAGGAGCGCGATTTTGTGCATGCGCAGATACACGAGCGAGCCGATAAAGCCGCCTAAAAAGCCGCCGTACGCAACGAGTCCGCCGCGTCTCATGGCAAACATCGATGAGAGCGAGTCGAATTCGTGGAGGTTGGTGAGGATGTAGAGAACGCGCGATCCAACCACGGCGGCCACGGCCGTTATCACATAGTTGTTCGCCATGATCTCTTTGGGCAGGCCGTCTTTTTCGGCGAGGCCCAGCGTGAGATACCAGCCGACCACCAAGGATAGGCCGAGCATCACTCCATAGGAGTAGATGGGTACGGGGCCGGCATTCCACACTTCGTCTTTCATCGTGTAGCCAAAGCCGCCGATGCCGAGTGCGACAAGCGCTGTGATTGCCGCGCCTTGTTTGTTTTTTGCGATGAACTGAAAGGCCGCGTAGGCCATGACGAGGCCCGCCCCGATCAAAAATAACCAAAGATAGGGCACTTTGAGCGAGGGCAGCGGGATGTGAAAGAGAATCGGATGCATGGGGTTCTCTTCATTACGCGCTGTTGCGCGCGCTCTCAAGCGATTTGGCAAGCGATTTGGATGCTCAAGTGCGCGTGGGGCGGGCGCGTCAAACATATGCCGATCGGATTGAAAACGCTTGGGGTTGTCCGAAGCTTGAGCCGGCTTGGGGCGCGCTGTCTTAGGATGGGTGGGTGTTCTGGGCTTTGAGTCAGCGAAAATGGTGGGCGGTGCGGGCGCAAATGCTGCTGTTTGTGGCGGCCGCGGGTGGTTTTGGATGTGTGCCCGAAGGTCCGAAGACCGATGGAGCTTCGCCTCAGAAGGCGCAGCCGGTTTCTCAGAAGGCGCAGGCGGCGCCGAAAAGCAGTGGGCCGGGCGCGGGGAAGCCTCTGTTGAGCGAGCCGTTTGAAGACACGTTTGAGCGGGCGGAGCTGGGGCCGGATTGGAGCGCGCTGAGTCCGGTGTGGAAGATCCGTTCGGGCAAGCTGTGCGGGAAGGGCGCGCGGAATAAGGGTATTTGGTTTGCGCGGCGGCTTCCGCCCAATGTGCGTATTGAATTCGATGCGATCGCGGAAGCGCCGGACGGCGATTTGAAGGCCGAGGTATTCGGTGATGGGCAGAGCGGCGCGACGGGCAATAGTTATACGAATGCGACGAGTTATTTGCTGATTCTAGGCGGCTGGAAGAACTCGAAGCATGTGCTGGCGAGGCTGGATGAGCACGGTGAAGACCGGCTGGAGATCGATGTGGAAGCGAATGCCGATGATGAGCGCGCGAGGCCGGTGGAGGCGGGTCAGCCTTATCGTTTCCGGATCGAGCGCGAGGATGGCAAGACGCTTCGCTGGTCGGTGAATGGGCAGGAGTTTTTTGAGTTCAGCGATCCCGAGCCTCTTTTGGGCAGCGGGCACGAGTATTTGGGCTTCAATGACTGGGATGCGCCTGTGTGTTTCGACAATTTGAAGGTGGTGCCGCACTGAGTTTTGATGATGTATGAACGCGACAGAGATTGAGCGAGAGCTTGAGGAGCTGGAGACGCGGATCGAGAGACTGCGGGCGCTCTACGAGCAGTATTTTATGGGCTTGGAGAAGCTTGAGCCGCTTATTGTGCGCAAGGATGTAGACCGGCGCATTTGGATTTTGCGGCGGGTGCAGATTCGCAACACGGGGCTTCGCTTTAAGTTTCAGATGCTGATTCAGCGTTACAACACCTTTCAGCAGTATTGGCTGAGGGTGACGCGCGAGATTGAGAACGGCACTTACCGGCGCGATGTTGTGCGGGCGGCGAAGCGTTTTGGGGCTCAGGATGCGCTGACGATTTTGGGGAGGAAGCGCGCGAAGAAATATGCGGAGCTGGCTGCGATTCAGGCGGCTCAGGCCGAGCGGCGGAACAAGCCCGATACCTATCTTGAAGAGCTGTCCGATGACGATTTGTTGGAGGAGGAGGAAGAGCTTCTCTCCGGCGATGAGCTGTTGGAGGACGACGAGGATTTCGGGCCGCTCGACGATGATGATGTGGAGGGGCTGCTGCAGGTGCTAGGCGGGGCGGGGCGCGGGGAAACAGATGCGGGAAGAGCAGCGGAGGAAGAGACGGCACCTGTGCCGCATCAGGTTCCGGATCTATCGGGGAAGAGCAAGGTATGGATTCCGCCTCCGCCGCCAATGCCGGGCACGGTGCTCAGCAACACGCGGCCCGAACCCGTTAAGCCCTTTTTGAGCCGGCCGGCCGCTTCTGTGGCAGACGATGAGGATCCGATGGAGGCCACCATCGAGTTTCGCCGGCCGTTTCCACAGCCCAAGCCAAGCGATCCAGAGGCCGCGAAACGGCGTCTCTTGGAGCTGGCCGCGGAGATGAAGACTTCACAGGGCATGTCCGGCGGCGAGGCTCGTGACAAGGCCGGCCCGCTCGAGTTGGATCTCGATTTTGATCAGCCTCAAAAAACAGGCTCGAAACGAAGCACCAAACCTCCGCCCAAGCGCGCGAGCACAACGAAAATGCCGGCTGTAAAGGCGGGTAATGCGCCGGTTTCATCCAGCCGGGGAGGCGCGCCTTCCACACGGCGTACGACGCGGGCGATGAGAGCCGTGCGGCCTTCGTCGACGCCTGCGCCTATGCCCGCAGCCGAGCGGTCTCAAACACCGGCTCCCGCGGGCCGGAAGAAGCAAGAGCTGAGCGAACAGAGGCTTCAGCAAATTTACGATAGGTACATCGAAAGCCGGCGGGAGGTGAACGAGCCGGTCGCTGGGATGACCTATGAAAAAGTCACCGAAAGCCTAAAGGCTCAGGCCGACAAGCTGAAGACGATGCATCCCGGCAAATCGGTGGACTACGAGGTGGTCGTCAAGAATGGCAAGACGCTGCTAAAGCCGATTTTGCGTTAGGGCAGGTATTTGAGACGCTGTTTCTAGTGATGAACAGTTCTCCTCAAGCGGTGCAAAAGCCCGGCCGGCCTGTCGATAGGCTCTTCGTTGCAGAACACAACGGCACATGATGTCCGGGCGGATGCGCGCATCCGCGTGCATAAGTCCGCGAGATCGTAATCGGCATCCACAACGTCGCCTTCCGCGGGTTTTGTCGTCCCAGGCGTATAGCGAACGTTATCCAGTACAACCCATCGGCCTCGCAGTTGCTCGGAGCGACACATGTCATTCCACTTCATGCGAACAGCCGAACTTCGAATCTGACTACCCATTCCAGAAACAAAACCTTCCTCCCCCTGAATCTATTTTCCGGTCTACCACTCGTCGAAAAATCGCGTCAAGTCACGATGCGGGGGAGGATAAGAGGCGCTCGTGAGGATTGAATGCGATCTGTACAGCTCACTTGCAGTTTTTTGATTTGAGGGCGTTGAGGCCCGAACTAGCTCCAATGCTGGCGGCCGCTTTTACCTCGTTCATCGCGCTGCAGCCGCGCTGGGCGGCGAGGCGCCCGGATGCTGAATCGATGGCGGCGCGGGCGGCGTCTTTGCTTGGGCCTTTGCATTGCCGGTATTGGTTGACGGCGAGGCCCACGTTGTTGCCGGCCGCAAGGCGCATGGCAGCCTTGCATTCTTCATCGCTGGCCGCGGGGCCTCCGCTGCTGGTTGTGCCTGTGGTCGATGTTTGAGATGGGCTGCTTGTCTTGACGACCGTGGGCGCTGTTTTCGCACCCGAAGGCGTACCGGAGGGCGATGCGTCGGCTCCTGCGGTGTTCTGCGCCGACGATACGGGATCGGAAGGCAAGAGCACGGCGCTTGGATTGCCGGATGGAAGGGCGATCGGCCCATCGCTTCCATTGTCGCCCGATGGCTTTTTCAGGGCGAAGACAAGGCCGACAACGCCGAGCACACCCACGAGCGCAACGCCTGCGATAATGGGCACGTTGCTTTTCTTTTGGGGCGGTGCAGCGGGCGGCGCAGGAAATGCTTGTCCGCTTCCCGTTGTTGGGTGGGCGCCGGGAGCCATCGGCTGGGGCCCGGTTACGGCGGCCACCGCTGGACCTGTGTCGATCATCGTGCGGCCTGCGGGTGCCGAAGGCTGCGCAAAGAGAGGCTCGCCAATCTGCGTTTGGCCTGGCCTGCTCTGCATCATCGATGTCGACGCCGACGCGACGGGGCCTGTTTGATGCGGACCACTCACGATGGCCACGGCACCCCCGGCGGTCTGCATGCCGAGCATCGAAGGACGAATGGTGCCCAGCGTGAACTCGCCAAAGAAATCCCTTACGGTGGCCGGTCTTTTTTCTCGATCTTTTTCGAGGGCGCGCAGCACCGCAGCCTTCATCTTCGGAGGGACATGCTGTCCCGCGGGCCATGATTCAAACGGCGCGGGCGGCACAGTCATGTGCTTTGTCGCCCATTCCCAAGGCGTATCGGCGTCAAAGGGAAGTTTCCCTGTCAGCATTTCATAGGTCATCACGCCCAGCGAATAGATATCGCTGCGCGCATCGAGCTCCTGCCCTTTGAATTGCTCGGGGCTCATATACGGCGGCGTGCCCAGCACCGTGCCTTGCTGCGTGAGTTTCTGCTCCGATTTCGATGTGCGCTCATCGCGCTTCGCAATGCCGAAATCGAGCACCTTCACATAATCTTCTTCGCCCGCGCGGGTCATTAGTTGGATGTTGGCCGGCTTTAAATCGCGGTGAATGATGCCTTTGAGATGCGCTTCCTGAAGCGAGCCGCACACCTGCCCAATGATGCGATCGACCCGTTCGGGAGCCAGCGAGCCATGGATCTCGAGCACCGACTCGAGCGATTTGCCCGTGAGCAATTCCATGGCGATATAAAGTTCGCCGCTCGGCGTCTGGCCGAAGTCATAGACCTTGATTGTATTGGGGTGTTCGAGCTCGGCGACCGTGCCGCATTCCCGCATAAAGCGCGCCACAACCTGAGGATCGCGTGCGTATTGAGACAGCAGCGTTTTCACAGCGACCTGCCGCACCGAGGTGCCCATTTGCTGTTCGCCCCTGTAGACGCGGCCCATTCCGCCTTCGCCAAGCACATCGACAATGCGGAAACGCCCCCCAACAACTGTACCAATCAGCGGATCGTGCTCGGGGGTCTCGCTGGCGGGCAGGAGGGCTCCACACTTGGCACAAAAGCGGGCGCCGTCGATATTTGAATGGTGGCAGGCAGGACATTCCATGCGCTCGAACCTCTCGCGCGGCATAAGGCAAACCAGCGCGCTGCGCGGCTCTTTACATCACCGGCGGTTAAAGGGCGACATAAACAAATTCCAATTGTCCCGATGCGCCGCTTGTATTCCAGCGTGAAGCAAAGATGACGCGGCCCAGGATCGCAGTTGGGCTCTTCACGATCAAGTCTCGAAACGAAAGGCCGCGGAGAAGGAGAAAGTTGAGGTCCGCCCAAAACAAGCGGATGGCCAAAAGACAGCGATAGCAAGGGCATTTTGAAGAGCGCGTTGGCTAAGTCTTGACATACGCAAAACAGGAAGCTAAGAGCCTGCTCCCCTTTCGGCCGGTCCGTGAGTGTCCGCATGCGTTTGCTGGCGTAGCTCAATCGGTAGAGCACCTGCCTTGTAAGCAGGGGGTTAGGGGTTCAAGTCCCCTCGTCAGCTCAATCTCTCGCGGCTGTTGCGCTTGAAAGCACTTGAAAGCACTTGAAAACTGATTGAAAACTGATTGAAAACTGATTGAAAACTGATTGAAAACTGA
>CAZICM010000086.1:0-33516 GCA_964537685.1 uncultured Polyangiaceae bacterium | reverse complement strand
TCTACAACGATAAAATGCCATACGCAAGATTTTTTTTTATCATCGATCGTATTGGCTAAGCATATACGATTTCATTGTCATCGGCTCGCAATCTCCCCGCCCAAAAATTCCTCTTGACCCACCCCGAGCCCACCCAATACCATCCCTTTCAAACACCAACCCAAGGAGACCGCATCCATGAGATTGCTCGGACAAAACGCATCCCTTGATACCTTCCGCCTCGACCTCGTCCATCTCGGTGCTTCACTCACCGCAGAAGAAGAAAAGCCCGAGATCTCTGCCCTCGCCGCCGAACCGAATTCGCTCCTCGCCGAACTTCGGCAGCACCGCGCCGAGCTGGAACAGGCCGAGGAGTTCTTAACGTTGAATATTGCTCTTCGAAAACGCAGGGATCATCGCACCGATAAACGCCTTAACGCCATTGGAGGCACAGCCCGCGCAGCCTTTCCCAAGGATTATGAGGTGATGTTTCCCACGCTCTCCCCCTCTAAGATCAATCGGCTCGCCCTCGATGAACAAATCGCCGAAAATGATCGTATTCTCGGCGAATTGGGCGCGCTTTCGGCCAATCACCCCCTCCGGATCGCTTATGAGACGGATTTTACAAATGATGTCCATACCCTGAAGCAAGCCGATGCAAATACAGATGCGGCAGAGCTGGCGCTTACACTCTCCCGTTCCAAAGTTCGTCAGTTTAAAATGAAAGTGGATTCGGCTCGGGTTAAAATTCACGGTGAGCTATTGGCGATCACGGGGGACAAAAAGGAAGCTGATTCTTATTTTAGGGATTCAACGGATGGCCCAAGCCGAGCCGAAGATGGCGAAGGCGGAGCGCCACAGGGAGAAGTTCCGGTTGCCAAAGCTCCGACGGGCTAGAGGCTTGCGGGAGAGCACGCTGCACCGTGTGCATTTGGCTTGGGCTTCCGTTAAAGAACCCCGATCACACGATGTACCGCGCTTTTGAAGTTTCTTGAAGGCCGCTTTCAAGCCTTGCGATGGGTCGTCAAAGCCCGCTTGCCTGCCCTGCACGCTGTGCATACGCGGCGATGTTTTCCTGGAAAGGTCATTTCACGGCGTGCAGCTTGCGCGCACGGACATGAAAAGGCGTTTGCACATCTTGCAAATGCTTCTCGGCTAGGCAAACACAGCTTCAATGGCCTGAGCGGGGAGCACCTTTGCAATCCACGCCTGGAGTTGTTCGCTGTCCGCGGAGAGAATGCATTTTTTCAGTGCCGGAGACACTGTTTTAAACTTCGCCTCCAGCAGCATCAGCAGGACCGCCTGATGAGCCTTTCGCCGACCCTCGGCTTCCCCTTCATTTCTGCCTCGAAGGAGCCCTTCTTCTTCGCCTTCAAGCTTTCCTTCAAGCTTTCCTTCAAGCTTTCCTTCAAGCTTTCCTTCAAGCTTTCCGTTCTCAAACGCCTGCTGCTTTAGCTTCCCCAGCACCGGATTGCCTTTGGCATCCAGCGCCGAAACCACTTCGTTATCGGCCTCGGCCGCTTCTAAAATCGCCCGCACGCTTATCGGCTTAATAAAAACTTGATCATCAATCACATCATTGAGCCGCAGCGCTTTAAACGACCTTTTGCGAGGCGACCACTCACAAACTTCTTTGCGCGACTCTCTCACGAAGATCGCAAATACCCTGCGAACGCCGCGTTTGATTAACTCCTCGGCCCGCGTTTGGATTTGAGCATCGGTCTGCGTGTCGACGATTTCAAACGCAAGTTCTTCCAAATAGCGCGTGCCTGTGCGAGGGTCGATCCCAACCTTTCGAATGGATGTATCGGCGGCGAAGTCGGATTGAGCCGAAGTGCGCGTGAGCATATCGGTAGCGCCGATATAACCGCTCTTGGTCGAGCTTTGAACGACATAGGAAAGACGCTGCTGCTGCTCGGCATGAGGCGGATTGGCCGGCATCACAACGATCTTTTCGCCGCGCACCATTTCTTCGCGCGATGTTTCGGGAACGACCAAACGCTCGTCAACACCTGGAAAAGAATATTCAGGAACAGGCTTTTTCTGAAGGGTTTTGGGTCGTGTCGCGACAGGCATAGGCTGACTCGACGGACACGATAGCCCTTCTGGTTCGCGAGCGGAAGGGGCCCAGTACATGTCGCGTGCATAGGCATTTCTCATAAATATGTCTCTACAACGATAAAATGCCATACGCAAGATTTTTTTTTATCATCGATCGTATTGGCCAGGAACGAAATTTCGTCGTTTAGATCCAATTCCGCGCTCATTCGTCTGAGTCTCCATGAAACGCTTCGCCCTTCCCGCAGTGGTTCTTTCCGGTCTTTTGCTTGTAGGTTTGGGTTCAGCCTACGCCCAACACACGCAGACCAAACCCATCAAACCCCGCCCCAGACCCGCCCCCATTGAACGCTGGAGGCCACCGCCTGTTCAGGCTCGCTTTCAAATGTCCCTGGTCGATGAAAACGCCTCCCCCCTTCAGACGTTTATGCACGATGGCCGCCGTTTTGTGCTCGGCTCTCTCGGCGAACGCTATAAAATCCGCCTCACCAATCCAACCTCATCCCGGGTCGAGGCTGTCGTTTCGGTCGATGGTATGGATGTGCTCGATGGAAAAACCGCAAGTTTGTCCAAACGGGGTTATGTGATTCCTGCCTTTGGTAGCATTACCGTTGATGGTTTTAGAACTTCTTTCGATACAGTAGCCGCCTTCCGTTTTGCTTCGGTGCGGGATTCATTCGCCGGCCGCAAAGGTCAAGATCGCAATGTAGGCGTGATCGGCGTTGCTTTCTTCAAGGAACGGGTAGAACCTCCGGTGGAAATCGTTCAACCCATGCCAAGGAAGCGCTCCCAAGCCGCTGATTCGTCAGGCGGTGCCAAGAGCAACGCACCCAGCACAAGCGAAAGCCGGGGAGGCGCGGTGCCTTTCCGCAGAGAGCGGCCGGGGCTGGGAACTGAATTCGGCGAACAGCGTGAATCGAGGGTGCGAGAGACGGTATTTGTTCGCGAGAGTGAGAGTCCCACCAGCACCCTTGAGCTTCGGTACAACGATCGCGAGGGTCTTCAAGCACTTGGCATTTCAATTCCCTCGGGCCCCGTAGAAGTCGATGAAGATCGCCGGCTCAGAGAATCCGCCAAACCCTTCCCCTCGCCAAGCGATAGGCGTTTCGCCGAACCTCCTCCTTAACCCATTGTTATTTCAATATTTCTTCCACAACCCGCCGCGCCGAAGCCAGCGCCCCATGCATAAAGCCGGGCCGGTGGGACATCTGATCGCCCGCAAAATGCATACGCCCTTCCACCCGCATCAGCGCGGGCAATAAAGCCTTCATCTGGCCGGGGCTAAAATGAGCATAAGCCCCTTTCGCATAAGGATCTTTATCCCAACACCGCTCGGCTTTCTCCCCAACGACCATCCCATCTAGTCCGGGATGCGCCTTGTTCATATAGGCAAGGGCTGCGTTGATTCGCGCTCCACCATCCATCGCGCATAATTTCCGGGATTCATCCCCAATCACATACATGCCCAATACCCCCGCTTTGCCCTCCTGCGGCTCTGTCTCATCTCGAACCGCACCGAGCGGAGCGTCGCTCTCCACCGTCCCCGACTCTCCCTTTGCCAGCCAAAAGCGCTCTTTGGATGTAGCCCAAATCCGGGTAACACTGGCCATCGTGAGCTCTTTGAGAACTCTCTGCTTATCCTCGGGAAATGCCGGCTCGATCTCAATATCCCGGAGCACCGTCGAAGGAAGCGTGCTGATCACCCGATCGCCTTCGATCGATGCATTCTCCCCATTGCGCACAAAACGCACCCGAACCCCGCCGGCCGTCTGCTCGATGCGTTTTACTTCCGCCTTATAGACAATTCTAGCCCCCAATCGCTCGGCCATGGCCTGGGGGAGTTTATCACTCCCGCCCAGGATTCGGCCACCCGGCTCGGTCATCGCAAATTCACGCATGATATTGCCGAGTTCCCGTATCAGATACATCGCGCTCATCCGCTCCAGCGAGCGTTCGTGCGCGAAGCTATCCCTCACCGAATCCATATAGCCTTGAGATGCGCCTTGTTTCTTTAAGAATTCAGCCGCGGACATGTCATCGTAAGGCAGCAGCTCCGGAGGCATTACCAAAAGTGGATCGATGCCTTTTGTTATACTAAAATACTTTTTCATTGGCCCAAAGGGCTCTTCCAATGCCTTTTCTTCGGGAGAAAGAGGATATTCCTCGGGCGGCTCGGCACCGGCTGGAACGGCAATTCTCTTGTCACCCCTCAAATATACGGACGATAATCCCTTGGCCCTGGGCTTTCGGGGAGCCAGTTGTACCCCCATATCCTTCATCAGCTTCAACAGATGAGGATCTGGAACGACATAGGTTGCCCCCGCTTCCGCATACAGGCTCTCAGGGAAACAGCTCCGAAGCGTCAGAATACGCCCACCTGGACGATTGGTTGCTTCCAAAAGCTGAACATCCATGCCTTTCGCGATAAGATCGAAGGCGGCGGCCATGCCTGTAATGCCCGCACCCACAATAATGACTTTTCGGGGAGAGCTTGCCTTGGACGGGGGCGAAGAGGGCTGGGGAGCAGGATTGGCGGGAGGCGGAGGCTCGGTGCCGCAGCCGGAAAGTACAGCGGCGGCAGCCCATAAAAAGCGGCGGCGGGAAACGGGCCCAAATAACATGGGAAATACCCCCTTTTTTATTAACCACAAAAGGCCGCAATCGCGGCACCGTCATTTTCATCCGGAATGATTAAAAACACATCTGTATTGCGCTGTATGAATAACTTGCAATCGAATTGAGGCGAAGATTCAGAACGCAATTGCAATTCCAATTTATCTTCGCCGATTTTCGCCATATCGCCTTTCAAGCAGCGCGATGAAAAATGCACTTCCTTTTTCAGCTTGGTCTTTTGAGCCTTGCCTTTTTTCTGACCGCCTTGAGGCTGAAAATGAGCGACCCAGCCATCGCTTTGCTTGCCCAGCGACCGGAAAATAACGCCGCTCGCCTGCCAATCCGATGAATTTGGACTGCCCTCCCCCCTTTGATGCGCAATCCCTACACAAATCTGCAGCTTTACGTTCTCACCCTTGGGTGTCCACGTTTCAGCATCAATGATTTTCGTCTGCTCATCAGCAGCATGTATGCGTTCAATCGTAAACAGCGCAGTATCCACAGCCTGCCTCAAGGAACCAATGCGGTTCCGGTTGATCCGGGCGTTTGAGCCTCCCTCACTAAATCGCCGGGCTTTAGGTGTCCAATGATATGTATGCGCGATACGCCATGCGCTAAGGCTTCAAAGGATTCTTCCAATTTGACGATCATTCCTTTCGTTACGGCGCCGGAGGCGATGAGTCCTTTTCCTTCGGCCACGCTTAAGGTGGCAATTCGGGAGTGAGGGTCGGCCGGATCGCGAAGCACGCCGGGCACGTCGCTGATCAAAAAGACGCCCGCAGCTCCAAGCTCGATGGCCACGCGATTGGCCACGATATCCGCGTTGATGTTGTAAACCTGGCCATTGGCGCCGGCGCCCAAGCATGCGAGCACCGGTATAAATGCCCGCTGAAGCAGGATTTCAAAGAGCTTGAGGTTGATGCCCGTTACATCGCCCACAAAGCCTAAATCCACCGGATCGGGCCCCGCGCCCGCATACACTTTGGGCGGCCGCTTTTCAGCCCGGATGACGCGCGCGCTCGCGCCGTGCAGCCCCACAGGCAAAGCTCCGTGCGAAAGCAGCGCCGAGCACACGTCCATGTTGAGCTTGCCCGCGACCACCATTTTCATCACGTCAAGCGTCGCCGCGTCGGTTACACGCCTGCCCGCAATCTGCTGAGGCACAATTCCAAGCGCCTCCTGAAGCTTCGTGGCCTGCGGACCGCCTCCATGCACGACGACCACGGGCGCCATCGTCGCATTGAGCGTCGCAATATCACCGGCAATCACCGAAAGCGTTTTTCCGGCGATGACTTCGCCTCCGAGCTTGACGATCAGCGGAGGCGTCGAGATCTTGATGGACGATAAGGTTGACTTCACGGAAAACCTCCCGCGTCTTCGAGCGATGTTTTCTCTGGCAATCCCAGCACAATATTCATGGACTGCACAGCCTGGCCCGCGCCACCTTTAATCAAATTGTCGAGCACCGAAAAGCAAGCCAAAAGCCTTGTTTCGCCCTCGATCGGGCCGAGTTCAAAAGAGACTTCCGCGTAGTTCGATCCGCTCACGGCGACGACTTCAGGCAGGCGTTTTTTGGGTACGCGCACAAAAGGCTCGTTTTGATAGGCTTTGCTAAATGCATCGGCGATTTGTTCGCGGGTTACCGATGCCGGAACACGGGCAAAGCTCGTGGCGAAAATACCGCGCGATAGGGGCGCGCTCACGGGGACAAAATGCAGGCCGAAGTCATGAGCGCCCGCAAAACCAAGGGTTTCGGAGATCTCGGGGATGTGCTGGTGCACAAGCGGTTTGTAGGTGCGCAGGTTCTGGGCGCGCACGGGATGATGCGTGCCTGCCTGAGGCGCGGCGCCGCTTCCGCTTGAGCCTGTGATGCCAACGGTTTCGACGGAACCCTTGAGCAGGCCGGCCTTCGCAAGCGGCAGCAGGCCCAAAATAATGGTCGTTGCAAAACAGCCCGGCGACGCGACGAGCGATGCTTTCTGGATGGCCGCGCGGTTGAGTTCGGGCAGGCCATACACCGCTTGAGCCAAAAGTTCTGGGCAAGGATGAGCTCCGCCATAAAAGCGCTCGTACGACGCGGCATCTTTCAATCGAAAATCGCCGGACAAGTCGATGATTTTAGCGCCGCTGCCCACAATTTTCGGCACGGCGGTCGCGCTGATTTTATGAGGAAGGCCCAGGAACACCACATCCATGCCGGCGGCGGTCTCCTCGGGCGAGAGTTTCTCGAAGCGTAAATCGCTTAAGCCTTCCAGATTGGGATGGGCTGCGGAAAGCGGTTCGCCGATATAGTCAATCGAAGAAACCCGGCAGAGCTCTACGTCGGGATGAATAAGCAGCCTGCGGATAATCTCAGCCGCGCCATAGCCGCTTCCCCCAAGAATGGATGCCTTCCATTGCTTCATGGCCGCCCTTGTAGCATCGACGGGCTCGCTTGTGCCATGCTCGGTCAATGAGCCCGGGCACGAAGCACATTTTTAATCTTTTAAAGGCGATCGAGGGGCGGCGGGACGAGATGCTGGCCTTGATTGAGCGGCTGGTTCTTCAGAATTCCTTTACGGAAAACCCCGCCGGCGGGACGGTGGTTGGGGAGATGCTGGCCAGTGCTTTTTGTTCGGTGCCGGGCCTTTCTGGACAGGCTTTCGAAAGCTCATCCAAGCGTTTTGCGCCCCATTGGGTATTCACGACGCCGGCCGCCGGAGACAATTCGAAAGGATGTATAGCGCTCGTTGGTCATTTGGATACGGTATTTCCTCCCGGCTCATTTGAAGGATTTCACATCGAGGGCAATATTGCCCGCGGCCCAGGCGTGCTGGATATGAAAGGCGGCCTGGTGGTGATGCTGGAGGCGCTGCGGGTATTATCTCAATTTAATTTGATTGATAAAATACCTATTCGTATTGTAATCGTATCGGATGAAGAAGTCGGTTCGCCGGAGGGGCGGCCCTTGATTCAAGAGCATTTAAAAGATGCGGCGTGCGCGCTGGTGTTTGAGGCGGGGAGGAAGAACGATTTGGTGATTACGGCGCGCAAGGGAACGGCGGGATTGAAAGCGGCCGCCACAGGAAAAGCGGCGCACGCGGGTAATGCGCATAAAGAGGGAGCCAATGCGATTTGGGCGCTGGCCAAATTCATCGATTGGGCCCAGCAACTCACGGATTATGGCCGCGGGATTACCGTGAATGTGGGCAAAGTGAGCGGTGGCCAAAGCAAAAATACGGTTCCCGATGCGGCCGAGGCGCATTTGGATTTTCGCTTTGAGCATCAGCGCGATGGAGAAGCCACGCTGCTCGCCTTGCAGCAAGCGGCAGAGCGCGCGATGGCGGCGGTGCCGGGGACCCGTGTTGTGGTCGGGGGTTCGCTGGGCCGGGCGCCTTTAGAGAAAACACCTGAAAATACGGCTCTTTATCAAGCCTACGCGGCCTGTGCCAAAGAAGCGGGCCTGGGTTATGGCGAGGCGCCTTTGGTGGGCGGAGGCTCGGATGCCAGCTCGACAGCGGCCATCGGGATTCCTTCCATCGATGGTTTGGGGCCTAGGGGTACGGGTTTTCATACCAAGGACGAGCTGATCGAAATCAATTCGCTGGTGCCCAAAGCCGCGGCGCTGGCACTATTTTTAACAAATTTCAATCCAATACAAACGAATTTAAAATAAAAAACGCACGTAGACCATCACATACGCCGTAATCAATAAGACAGCCAGCAAATCCAGCACAAAACCTACACGCATCATCGTGGGAAGGCGCACGACGCCGCTTCCAAATACAATCGCATTGGGAGGCGTTCCGGCCGGAAGCATAAAATCGCAGGAAGCCGAAATGGCTGTCGAGGCCAATACAGGAAGCGATGGGGGCAATACATTGAGCGCTACATTGACGGTCGCCGTGTTGGAGGCCACGGCGGACAGCGCAACCGTGCCCAGGCTCGATAAGAACACTTGCGCATAGAGCGGCAAGGCTGCAATCCCTTCAAATTGAGCCGTCATCCATTTGGATAAGCCACTGCCTTCAATGCCCGCCGCCATGGCAAAGCTGCCTCCCAATAAAAGCAGCGTGCTCCAGGGAACACGGCGAAAGGATTTAAAGGAAAGGGCTCCCCATAGAACAAGGCCGGCGGCGGCCAGCATCGCAACCGCCGCTTCATAGTGTTTGCCCTGCATTTTAAAGCCGCCCGTGAGCCCGGAAACCCAAGCGCTCAGCATTGGCCTGATTAAATCTCCAAAGATCCAAAGCGAGGCCGCAACCAAAAAGACCAGGGCCACTTTCTTTTCGCCCCGGCTCATCGCCCCCATCGCCGAAAGTTGCTCATCGAGAACGCTTTTTCCGCGACTTTCTTGAATATGATCTTTTTTGCCCACCCGCCATAATACCGCCCATATCACCGGAATAAATAGCAATACAAAAGGAACGCCAAGCGCCAGATAATGTAAAAAGCCAATATCGTATTTTAATTTGTCCGCCACGAATCCGCAGAAAATCGAATTGGTTCCCGTGCCTATTTTCGATCCTATGCCGCCCACATTGGAGGCGTAGGCGACCGAGAGCATTAAGGCCGTCCCAAAATGAAAGAGCCGCCGGCCCGATGCCGCTTCGAGCTCGAGCAGAAGGGCCGTGGCAATGGGCAGCATCATCACGGCCGTTGCTGTGTTGGATATCCACAGCGATACAAATGCCGTCGCGACAAGCATTCCAAATAAAAGCCGGCGGGGCTCCGTGCCGATGGCCCGCATAATATGAAGGGCAACACGCTTATGCAGGTTCCACTGCTCCATCGCCGCGCCGATGAGCATGCCGCCCATAAATAAAAAAATGTAGGCATCGAAAAAGGGTTCGGCGCTCTTTGCGATATCGCCTGGAAGGCCCTTTCCATAGACGCCGAGCAAGGGATAAAACACCAGCGGAATACAAGCCGTGATCGCAATGGGCAATGCCTCGGTCAGCCAAAAAATCGCCATCATGAGCGCGACGGCGGCCGCATAGGCAGGCCGATGGCCTTGACCGGGAAGCCGATGAAGAGCGCTCGGAATAAACGCGGCACCCACAAAAGCAAGCGGACCCAATACGAGTCCCCACACGCGAAATGGATTGGGAGCTTCGTTGGGATGCGTCGAATCGGGCATCTTCGGGGCTTCAGCCATTGGAGCGTCCACGATACCCGAATGGGCAAATGCATAAATGAGAATGCCGCGCCTTTCTTTAGGCGCTTCTCAAGCATGCCGGGCCGCGCGAAGATGCCCGCGGGCAAAGGAGCTTTTGGTTATGGCGGAAGAGACCGTCGGCTATGTGGAGCTGGAGTGGGAGTGCAAAAAGTGTCAGACGCGCAATGCGGGAACGCAAAAGGTCTGCGCGCGCTGCGGCTCCCCGATGGGCGAAAAAGATCAATTTCAGGCGCCGGGTGATCAGCGTTTGATGACGGCCGAGGAGGCCGCGCAAAAGACGGGAGGCGGGCCTGATTTGCATTGTTTTTATTGCAATGCGCGCAATGCGGCCAATGCCCAAAGCTGTGTGAATTGTCACGCCGATTTAACGAAAGGGCGGGCTCGTCAGGCGGGGCAGGTGATGGGAGATATGCAGAGCGGGCCGGGGCCTGATATCGAGTGCGGGCACTGCAAAACCAAAAACCCGGCTTCCGCTTTTACGTGCAAGCAATGCAATGCGCCTTTGCGGGCCGCGATGGGAGCTCAGCCGGCGGCCCCGCCCAAGAAGTCGGGCCTGGGCATGGGCGTCATTGGATGCCTGGGTTTTTTGGTGGTTGGCATTGTTTTATTTGTGGTGTTTGGCCTGCGCACCAAAGACGCATTTGCCGTTGTTCAATCGCTTTCGTGGGAGCGCACGATTGCGATTCAAGAGCAAAAGCCGACGACGAAGAGCGATTGGGCCGACAGCATTCCGGCGGGCGCAGAAAGAGGCTCGTGCACCAAAAAAGTGCGCAAGACCCAGGACGAGCCCGCGCCCGATGCCGAAAAAGTCTGTGAAAAAGCCAAAATGGTCGATCAGGGCAATGGCACGGCGAAGGTCGTGCAGAATTGCAAATATAAAGTGTATGACCAATGGTGTGATTATAAACAATTGGATTGGCAGGATGTGAATAAGGCATCGGCGAAGGGCAATGATTCCAATCCTAAATGGCCGGAGCTTAAGCTTCGATCGGGGCAGCGCGAAGGAAAGCGCGTCGAGGAATACAAAGTCGAATTTAAGAGCGATAAAGAATCGATTTCCTATTCGCCGGCGGACGCCAAGGAATTTTCAAAGTTTACGTCTGGAAGCAAATGGGTATTGAAAGTCAATTCGTTTGGATCTGTATCTGAAGCATTGCCTGCCAAATAAAAGAATTTCTTTTCCAATCTATTTTGGAGCGCCCGCTTCAAACTCGCCGCTCGTGATGATGGCTGTTAAATAAGCCTTTGCCTTGGCCAAATCTTTCTGGGGACTGCTGAGCGGGGGAGGAAAATCCTTGGGCAGCGTTGCTTCGTCATCTTCAAAAGGATGTCTTTCTCTCCAATCGTTTCCATATTTAACGAAATATGCTGAATAACGATAGATTGTGCTGTCTAAATTGCGCCCCTCGGCGAATACCCAAGCGCGCCCGGGGGATGGATAAATAACTTTTTCGACCCGGATGCCCATTTTCCGGACTTCAATGCGGGCCCTGGGATTGCGCCTATCGGCCTTTAAACCATTGCGCTTCATTAATTCTTGATCCCATTCGGCTTGATAACTTTGAAAATCGCTGAGCATCTTTTGAAAATCGGCGTAGAGCCCGGCTTTCTTTTCACCCTGCTGACCGGATGGAATTCCCCAGGCGCCTCCTTCAATGCGTACCCGCTTGCCTGCCTCTTCGCCGATCGCCTTTAAATCCCGGCCTTCTAATTCAGATTTCACGCCCTTTTTTAAGAGCTTAATCCAATACTCGCGGCCCAGCTTTTTCCATAGCGCTGAAAACTTCTCCGCTGTCTCTTTGGGCAATTCCAAGGCTTTTAATGTGTCGGGTAAGGCTTTTTCATGCGTGAGGTAAATCGCATCCCAATCCAAACAATTGTAATAGCTCGGCGATGAAATTTCCGCGGCGCGGGCACAGCTTAAAATCGCCTTTTCGGGAAGGCTTAAATCGGGCTCGTAAAAAGGCGCCGTGCATTCGCTGATCAACAAAGACGACATCGCTATCGGACGCGCAAAGCCAACGCCGGTCGTGCTCAGCAATTTGGCCGTATTGATGCCGACAATTTTGCCCTCCATATCGATGAGAGGGCCGCCCGAATTGCCCGGATTGATCGCCGCGTCGTGCTGAATGGCGCCTAAATGCACGGAGCTCACCATTCCAGCCGTAAATGACCACACGGTTTCTTGGGGATGGCCAAGCGCAAGCACCGATTCGCCGACTTCTATGGGCTTTTCCCGGAAGGAAAGGCGCGGATATTTCGAGGTGTCGATATCGATGCGCACGGCCGCGAGGTCCAATACCGGATCGCCGTGAATGAGTGAGGCTGGATAGACCTCTTTTTGGTTTTCAAAAAAATAGCGGCCAAGCCCGCCATCCATCGGTGTGTAGGATGTGCGCGAGGCGCCGTAAAACATCGCGCCCAAGGTGCTTGCGTTGGCCACGACATGAAGGTTGGTGAGCACCAGTCCGCGGTCGTCAATAAGCACGCCCGCTCCAAAGCCGAGCTTGCCGTCGGCGCGCTGGTTTAAGAGCAGGACAACGCCGGGAAGCGCGCGCTTTAAGAGTTCGACCATGGAGCGGGGCGCCGAGCCGTTCAGAGGCGCTTCGTTGGCCGTGCCTGCGTTGCTTTGGGCAGCCGGAGGAGGACATGGGCAAGGGGCGGGCACGGGCGCGCACGCAGTCCAAAACGCGAGGGCGGCTGCGCCAAATAACGGGGCGGCAAAAGGATTGGAATGGGGCATGGCGGATGGAGCGCGGCACCTACTATCCGGGATGAGGGACAGCGCGTCTAGACTGGATTACCTTGAGCGGCGCAATGCGCGAAGCCTTTGGCGTGCTCACGATTGGCCTGTTGATCGTCGCGGCCATTGTGTCGGAGACCGTGCTCTCGGTGTCGGATTCTCCGGCGCTCTCCGCGCATTTGCTGGCGGCCGCGATGCTTGCTCTCGCAGCCGTGGTGCTCGCGTCGTTGATCTCGGAGCGCAGGACGACGCGCTCGATCGACAAGCTGCTTGCGGCCGCTCATGAAATGCAGACCGATTTGTCCAAGCGCACGCATCTGCGCGGGCCGGAGAATATCGCGAGGCTGGGCGCCGCGCTCGATGAGCTGGCAGCGGAGCTCGAGCATTCGATGCATGAGATTTCAAGAGGGCGCGATCAGCTCGAGGCCATGCTGGAGGCGATGCAGGAAGGCGTGCTGGTGACGCGCGAGGACGGCACGATTACGGTGGCGAATTGGGCTCTCCGGAGGATGTTGCTTTCAGGCGAGGTGATTGGGCGAAGGCCGATTGAAATCGCGAGAAACGCAGGTCTTCACGAGTTGCTGGAAGAAGCGCGGCAAAGCAAGAAACCGCTTTCGCGCGAGCTTTCTTTTGGGACGCTGCAGCGGCGGCGGGTGCGGGTGCAGGTGTCGCCCATTGTGAGGGAACAAGAGCGGGGCGCGCTGGTGGCTGTGTTTTCGGATGTGACCGAATTGCGCAGGCTCGAGAGCATGCGGCGTGATTTTGTGGCGAATGTCTCGCATGAGCTGCGCACGCCCGTGGCGAGTGTGAGGGCAGCGAGCGAGACCTTGCAAAGCATGAGCGAGCCCGATCCGGAGATGACGCACGAGTTGGTTGACATCATCGATCGCAATGCGCTGAGGCTGCACCGGCTGGTGGAGGATCTGCTGGATTTGTCGCGCATTGAAGCGAAGGAGCTCAATCTTCAGATTCGCTCGTTGGACATGGAGAGCGAGATCGAAAAAGTCACCGACGCCCTGAGGCCCAACGCTGCCAAGAAAGACATTCAGCTTGTGGTGGAGGTGCCCCGGCCGCTGTCGCTGCTCAGCGATGCGCGGGCGCTGGAACAGATCCTTACCAATCTGATAGAAAATGCGATTAAATACTGTCCAATTGGATCAAAAGTGCGGGTTGCGGCAGAAAAGCGGGAAGAGCGGGTGCTGATTTCGGTGATGGATAACGGCCCGGGTATCGATGCAGCGCATCTTCCGCGGCTGTTTGAGCGTTTCTACAGGGTGGATGCCGGGCGATCGCGGGCGCTTGGGGGTACGGGGCTGGGGCTGGCGATTGTTAAGCATTTAAGCGAAGCGCTGGGCGGACAGGCGAGCGTGGAGAGCGTGCCTGGCAAGGGAAGCACCTTTTGTATTTCGCTCCCGGCCCATCGGGTACCGGCCGAGGCTTCAAAGAGCGGCGCGGAAAAAATAGGCGTTCCGGCGGCTGTTTAGAGCGCGCGTAATCGCCGCGCCGCCTCCTCGAGCACATCGTCGTCTTTCGCAAAACAGAAGCGCGATAGCGTCTCGCCAACCGGGTCGGCATAGAACGAAGTGCCTGGCACTGAAGCAATTTTTGAGCGCTCTAAAATCGCCATCGCCGCGGCTTTCGCATTGGGCGCGCCCATTCGCCGTATATCGGCCAGCACATAATAGGCGCCCTTTGGCCAGTACGGTGTGAGGCCCGCATCGGTGAGCGCTGTGCACAAAACCTCGCGCTTTTTCTGATACGAGGCGTTCATTTCCTCGTAAAAACTGTTCGGCATTCCAAGCCCGGCCACCATCGAATGCTGAAGCGGCGTCGGCGCGCACACGTACAAAAGATCGTGAGTCACGGTGATTCTCCGGGCAATTTCGGCAGGAGCCGTGCAATAGCCGACCCGCCATCCCGTCACCGAAAAGGTCTTTGAGAAGCCGGAAATGCTTACGGCGCGAGCCTTTGCGTTTTTGCGCGTGGCAAGCGGAATGTGCTTTAAGCCATCGAACACAATATGCTCATAGATTTCATCCGTTATCGCGATCAAATCGTTTGAGTCGCAAAAATCCGCGAGCAGATCCAATTCGCTTTCATTCCACACCTTTCCACAAGGATTGGAGGGCGTACACACGACAATGGCCCTTGTTTTCGAGCTCAGCGCCTTGGAGAGCAATTCGATCGAAATGGCCCAGTCCGGGGGGCGCGTAGGCACCAAAACAGGCTTTAAACCAAGGCTTAAAACGGTATTCAGGTGATAGCCGTAATAGGGCTCGAACAGAATGATTTCATCGCCCGGATCGAAGAGCGCAAGACAAGCGGCGGCAAAAGCGCCTGTCGCGCCCGAAGTGACAACAATCTCCGAAAGCGGATCGAGCGAAAGCTGATAGGTACGCTCGATCTTCTCCGCGATCGCTTGCCTCAGCGGCAAAATCCCTTCAGGCGCCGTATACACCGCGAAGTTTTTATCAATGGCCTGATGCGCTCCGGCGGCCACCGCGGGCGGCGTTGGCAAATCGCAAATGCCCTGGCCCAGATTGATTCCGCCCACAGCCTCACAGGCGCGGCTCATCGCGCGGATATCAGAAATGACCAGCGAACCAAGGCGCGACCCCAATTTCATAGGCGCACGTTATCGCAAAATGCGTGATGTTGGCACAACGTGTAGTAGCCTCTCGCTTCGTGGCGAAGCGTCCCGAAGTTCCCCGGCCGACGAAGGCTTCGGGCCCGACTGCGTCCCCCAAGCAGTCCACGGGAGCCGTGCGTTCGCAGGCCGAGCTTCCCGGTCCCCAAGCCACGCGCGCGCCTTACGTATCGCTGACGACCAAACAAATTCCCGAGGAAGAGCTGATTGCCCTTCGCGAGGAGATTCGCCGCCACGGTCAGGAGGAGATGGTCGCGGCCACAACGCGGCCCGCACCGCTCAACGACGATTCTCACGTTGTCGCGTCCACCGTGCGGGCGACGCAGCCGCCTCAGGCCCGCGAACCAGCGCGGGCAAGCGCCATTCCCGCACCGATAACGCCCATCGCATCGCCGCTTGCGGACTCGGTCGATTTTCCCGACGAAGCCAAGGGCACGCCTCCCATAAAAACGCTGGTGAGCGCCCAGGAAGATCCAGCGGTTGCGGAGGTAATTTCCCGGGCCCACGCAGCCCGATCAACCCAAGCGCCGGCGATAAAGCTGGAAGGGATTCGCGTACCCGAAAGCAATCCTCCTCCAACGCTTCCCGCGCTCGATCCGGCGCAGCAGCCTTCGATTCCACCGATGGCCGCCATCTCCGCGCCGCCGCCCGTTGCGCCTGGGATCAGCGTGCCTCCGGCACCCACTTTTGGATCGCGTCCGGCTGCTCCTGTGTTTGGCGCGCCTCCGAAAGTCATCCCTGGATCGACCGCGCCTTTTTCGCCTGCGCCCCCCGTGGATGCCGCGGGCCACAAGCTCATGATCACCGTATCCGTGCTGAGCTTTATGGTGGTGCTCGGCCTTGGATTAACGATTTTCCTGCTGCTGAGACCCAAGCCCGATCCCAGCAAGATCGTCCCGCTTTCTACGTCAGCCAGCGCATCCACCGAAGCGGCATCCGCGAAGAGCGCGCAGCCGCCTCTACCTGCAAACACCGCGAAAAGCGCCTCGGAAAAGCCTGCCGTATCTTCTGCGGCCGACCCTCAAAGCCCCGAAGGACAAGCCCGCCAAGCCCTTGAAAAACTCCGCACGGGCATCGACACCTGCGTACGCGAACACATTCACGTATTACCCGGCACATCGCCTCCCGTTCCTCAAAGCATCGCACTGCTTCAAAGCGGCCCATATCAAAGCGTTGCGCGCAACTGGTGGACACCTGTGTGGTCGTGCGCGTCCTTTCAATGGGAGGCGCCTCAAGCCTTTCAAATCCAGTGGCAAATGCTCAAGCTCAACCACGAAGGCCAGGGCGTCGCCTATTTGGATGATGACCGCGATGGCAAGCCCGATCGGGCATTTGGTTTTCGAGCGAAAGTGGTCCTGGCCGGACAAGTCGAGCTGGGCCCCATCGAAGTTCTCGATCCCATTCCGCCTCTTGCCAAGTGGATTCCCTAAGCTGGAAGCGCATCGCCAACTTCGGCGTTCAGCTTCGCTGTGAGCACCGCAGCCCCAACTTCCTTTGCATCTCCCACCCTTCGCGTTCAATCAAAACCCTGGCTTGAACGCCTTCTTCGGCACCGCCTCGCCGCACGTCTCTATCAGCTCACCATTCACGAGCTTCCTCTTGCTCGAGAAGTATTTCGCCTTGCCTGGCCTGCCGCGGCGCGGATGCTGCTGGTCACACTGGTCTTCATGGCAAACCGCGCGATGCTTGGCGCCCATTCATCGACCGCCCTCGCCTCGATGCAGATTACGGGTTCGCTCTTGTGGACGCTCTACATCGTCTTTAGCGCGGGCTCAGCGGGCACCTTGGCGGCGGTCGCGCGAAGCCATGGAGCGGGCGATTCTGAATCGGCGGCGCGGGCGGCCCGAAGCTCCATTCTTTTTGCACTTGTCGTTGGCATGATCGTCGTGATCCCGCTTTGGGTGGCCAACGGCGCGCTGTTACGGCTGCTCTTTCCCAACGCGGGGCCATTGGTCATCGAACAGGCGAATCAATTTCTACGCATCACACTTCCCTGCCTTCCCCTTTCCTTTCTTGAAGCCATCGCGGCGGCCTCTCTACAGGGCGCAGGCGACACCAAAACACCATTAATTGCGGCGATTTTTGGCAATATCGTACATCTCACGCTCAGCGGACTATTTATCTTTGGCATAGCGGGTCTTCCATCGCTGGGCATACAGGGAGCGGCCATAGGCATGGCGGCCACATTTAGCATTGAAGGACTATTCTTAACGGCGGCGCTCTTCTCCAAAAAAAGCCCATTACCGATGCGCACGGCTGGATGGGAACACAGCTTTCAACAATTCCGCCGCGTTATGCGCATATCCGTACCGGCATTTTTTGAAAAATTATTATATCAATCGGGCTATCTGGGATTCATTGCGATATTGGGGCTCCTTGGCCCTGCGGCGATGGCGGCGAATCAAACGCTTGTCAGCATAGAAGCGGTATGTTTTTTATTGGCGGACGGGTTTGGAATCGCGGCTGGAGCGATCATGGCTCAAAAGCTGGGAGCCAAATCTCCATCGCAGGCATCGAGGGCGGGAATGATATCTGCGGCGATGGCGATATTGATTCTCTCGTTTTTTGGACTATTGTTTGCGTTATTTCCGAGGGTACTGCTCTCTGCCTTTACCAAAGATCCTCAAGTCATTGGGCTTGGAAATGACACGCTCTACATAGCGGCGATAGCTCAGCCCTTTATGGCATTCGCTATGGTCATTGGCATGGGGCTGAGGGGCGCGGGCGACACGAAGACGGTATTAGCGATCACATTTATATGCTCGGTGGTGGTGAGGCTATCGGCGACATGGTTATGCGCGATCACGCTGGAAATGGGATTGTTTGGGATATGGCTGGGGAGCACGGCGGACTGGATTGTGCGCTCGATATTGCTTGGAATTGCATTTGTGTGGGGCAGGTGGAGAAGGGTGGAGGTGTAGCTATTGATGGTGAGGATTTTTATAGAGCTTGAATTGGCGCTTATAGAGCCCATTGGGGAAATTTTGAAAGTGAGCGCCAATCTTTTCAAGCCAAGTCTGACCGAGCAACGCAAACGCCGCGTTATTGCATACCCAAAAACGCTCCTGTACCGCAAGTGAATGGGGAGCCATAACCAACTGAACCTCAAACTCGATAGGAATTCCGGACATCGGCTTCCCGCTCGCATTGTTAACGCCGACAGAACGTTCGGGAATATTCAAAAGAGCGCCCAGCGCGATATCAATCGAAGGGTGCCTGGGTAATAAAGATATGCTTGCCCCTGTGTCTACGATGCATTTAATCGTGCTTAGGACAGGTTGTCCGCCGAAGAGCAACTTCGCATCAACATATGGCAGATAGAGGTCCCCCATGCATCTTGAGTATTTGTACCAAAAAGCTTTACTAGACATACATTGATGAGTGGAACAGAAGCAGCTTGTCCTGCTGTTCGGGGGATAGCTTCTTATATTTTTCTGCGTATTTTTCGCGATCTTCTTCCGCAATCACAATCCCCTGGTCGGCATCCAATGCAATCCAGCAGTTTGGATAGCGCTTTAGCTCATCCATATTCCGCTCGATCCATAACGAGTGCGGGCTTGGCGGGACGATCTCGCCTTCCTCTTCATCAGCATCGCTCTTCCTGTACATAGCTGTTAATTCGGCGACCTGCTTTTCGAGCTGTTCGATGCGCCGCCCATGAGCGTACCGCAACTCATCAAATTCTTCCAAGCCTTTTCTGAGTATGGAAAGCTCCCGCACGATATCGTCCGGTTTGAGTGGCTGATTCGAATGTGGTAGATCGAGAGGCCCTGCCAGCCGAGGCGCCACTTCCAGTCTCTCCGCGATGTGAGCTGCCGTATCCGTATCTCCTTGCAGGCACGGCTCATAGGCGTTTAGCTGCGCATAGGGATGTCGCCGGGGGCGCGTGTTTTCCCCTATGAATCCGGCCATTGCCCTGGGATCAACACCCCAACCCGCTGGAATGTTTAAATCGTCCGCACGGGGTCCGCCACTTCGCTGATATTCACTCTTTGATACCGTCATCGCTTACCCTCCGCGTTGCGTATTGGTTCAAAAAATGCGGCAATCGCCATGGTTAGAAGATCATCCGCATAAGGCAACCACCGTTCAGATTCAAAGCGCATAAGACCTTTGCCCCGAAGGGTCATTTCATATTCCCTTTCCTCGTGCCCATATTCAATAGCGACTTCTGAAAGGCCATTCACGCCGTTTTCATAGCGATAGCGCACATGCTCCAAATAAGCGGGCGCTCCCAGCCGAAGTGCCGTCTCATGGCGGGAACCCGAAACAGCCACCGTTGGAAGGATATTACAAGTCCAATCGTCCCGCGATAAAACGCATTGCACTCGAAACAACGCACTCCTGATCCACTTGGGCGGCGCTACCCGCTCAAGAATGCGGATTAGTCCAGAACGGCCGCCAAGCGCATCGTTTTTCTTCTTGACAACATCAGGAGGTTCAGTGCTGGGCTTTGGCCTGAGCGCGAACACTCCATGGAGTGACTTTTTTTCGCCTTGTTCTTCGCTGTCTCCTTTGGCCTCGCCGTCGTGTATCTTTTCTTCACGATCATGGGTGTGAATCACTAGATGGGCAATCCGATCGTCCGCGCCATCGGACAACGCAGGCCCAAATACCAAGAGTCTTGAATCCCCTGACACGGCCTCGTCCGAACCGAGTTGCGCGCTCTCCTGCACAAGACCCTCCCACAACACCTCCACATAGGGCAAAGTAAAACTGGCGCTCACTTCCTGGTACAAAATCTCGCTCATGAATCCGAACTCATTTGCCCGCAGACGAAAACCGCCACCAACACCTGCCACCAACTCTACCTACGTTTCTTCGCCGATGGCTAGAAAATTCAACCCTTCCAGCTCCACCATGCATTGATCAGATATAAAATCAATCTGATCAATGCCCGATCTCATCCCAGCCTTGCAAGCCCGACAATACCCTTCACCGCCATATCAAAATAAGCCTCGTCGGCTTCCACACCTATGCTCTCATAGCCACAAAACTCAGCCGCCGCTATTGTCGAGCCCCCGCCCATAAATGGATCTAACAAAATTCCTTCCCCCAGCGGCAATGCCGCCCTTACCACCTTACGCATAAAATCTTGAGGCTTTAGCGATGGATGGCCCGCTATGGCTCTCTCCGCCTTCGGCGTCGGCCCGCTCTCTATCACATCTCCAAATGGACGCTCTTTCGATTCTCTTCTCAATCCTCCTGTCTTGTATTTTCGAAGATTCTCATGCACCTTCCCTTCACATGGCTTTCGAAACAATCCCCACGGCTCCCATCGGGATCTGGGCATCACGGTCACATCCGGGAACTCTTGATGCGCGTTCTTAGGGCGATCGCCTCCTCTTAGGGTTTGAACCAGCCGAATAATCTCACCCCGCTTTTCAAAGCCCGCCTCCATCATCGGCCCATACACAAAATGCGATAACAAAGGCTGGCTCGCGATAAATACATGAGCGCCTGGCACAAGCACGCGCTCCACATGTTTAGCCCATTCAGCAAAAAATCTCCGCAAATCGTCCTGCTCTTTCGGGCTAAGCGTCGTAAAACGCGGCAAGGGCATACGCCGATAACCATCCAAAGTAGGCGGTATACGCCATACCCCTCCCCGGCCCGCCCGGAGTTTTTGCGTTTGAACCCGGCTATATTCCCTTAAACCATAAGGAGGATCGGTCACTACCGCGTGAACCGAACAGGATGCCCGCTCGCGAAGCCATAAAAGGCAGTCCGTCCTGTAGAGCGTCGCCCGGCCAAAAGCATAATCAGGCTGCCTGTTTCCATTCTCCATCGGTATGCACTGCCTTCTGATGCAAATGGCCATGCATTGCAAGCAAAACCCAAAAGCGCCGGCCTGCCGCTTCTAAACCCGGTTTTCCTCTTCTCTCCGCGCGCCTTCATTGCTAGGGAGCACCTATCCCGCCGCCCGCACGCCATGACCGAAACGGATATCCAAAACACCCCAAATCCCCACGATTCGCCCGATCATGAAGCCGATCAGGACGAGGATTCTACTTCGGCCGCCAATACCAGCAGCCAGGCCGATGCGAATCAAGAAGACGAATTGCAGCCCAGGCTCCTGCCCTTGGGGAATGCGCCCCGCTGGCTTCGAGGCGCGGGCTTTGTCGCCGCGGGCTCTCTGCTCACCCTCACCATCATGGCCATCTCGGTGCCTTTGCGCGCAGGCGTGCCGCTGGGCGCCCTGGGTGTGTTGCTTTGCGCCTTCGGTGCCCTCGATTGGACAGGCTCTTTCGATGATCCCGATGAACGCGTCGCCTATAAAACCACGCTAAGGCGATTGGCCGCTCCTCTTGGCCTTATCGCCGTATCGGCCCTGGGGCTCTTCGCCAATCTCTCGCTCGCCGTCGATGGAAGAGTGCCCGTTTGGGGTTCTGCTATCGCCGTCCCCGCCTTGTTCATCGCAATGATCGTAGGTGTCTACAATACGGGCGAAATGCTCGGCGTATACCGCCTCGATGAATCCGGAAAGATACGTCCCCTATGGCAGAGGCATGGTTTTTGGCTCTTGGTCATCGTGTCTTTGCTCTATCTGCCTATGCTCGGCAGCCATTCGCTGTCCGACCCTTGGGAAACCCATTACGGCGAAGTCGCGCGCGAAATCCTCGCCCGCAATGATTGGATTTCGCTGTGGTGGGCACAGGATGGCTGGTTCTGGTCCAAGCCCATTTTAGATTTTTGGATTCAAGCGCTGTGTATGTCGCTCTTCGGCGTGCGCTATGCGCCGGGACAAATGCTCTCCGCGTCGCTCGAAGGCCGCACGCCTTGGCCCGAATGGGCCGTGAGGATGCCTGTATTTCTTTTGTCGCTCGCCGCGATTTATCTGCTCTACAAGGCCGTCGCCAAACTGTTTGGACGGCGCGCAGGCTTTATGGGCGGCCTGATCTTGGCCACCATGCCGCAGTGGTTTTTGGTCTCGCACCAGACGATGACCGATATGCCCTTTGTGGCGACGATGGCCGCCGCGATGGCGCTTTTTATGTTGGGCGTCCACAGCGATCCCGATGAAGAAGCCCGTGTGTATCAGCTTCGATTCAGCCCCTCCTTCGCGCTGAATCTTTCGGCCTTTCATTTGCTCTTCGGCGCCGTGCTCGTCATCGCCTTACCGCAGATTTTTTATTTGCTCTCGAGGCATCTGGATATTGTCCTCTCGCCCTTCGATATTCGCCTGCACGGCGATGCATTTACCGCAGGCTCCGCCGGCAATTGCGGCCTTCCAGGCAACGAAGCCTGCCGCAAAGTCATGCCCGCCGTGGGCGGCCTCTATCCTTGGCTTCAAGCCGCACTCTGGGCCCAGGCGCTCGGAATGCTGCTCTACATCAATTGGGGCGAGCGCCGCATAGGCCGCCTGTATTTCATGGGCGCCTGGATCTTCGCCGCGCTGTCCACCATGGCCAAGGGCCCCGCCGGAATCGGCCTGCCTGTCCTCTGCGCGCTGGTCTATCTCATCGTATCCAAGCGCTTTCGCGATTTGCTGCGCATGGAGATCTTATCGGGCGCGCTCATTTTGCTAATCGTCGCGCTGCCTTGGTTTGTCGCGATGTATGGGCGGCACGGCCAGCCATTCACCGATCGCCTGCTCTTTCACGACATGTTTAAACGGGCGTTTACGCATGTCCACGATACCAACGAAGGCGACGATGTGACCTTTCGCTATTACGTGTGGCAATTGGGCTATGCGGTATTCCCCTGGACAGGGCTTGTACCGGCGGGACTTCTGGCATGGCTATCGCGGCGGGAACAGGCATCCCGCGACGAAAGCGAAGCGAGAAAAACCGATGCCAGCGTGATGCTGGGGATGTGGTTCCTGTTTGCATTTGCGCTCTTCACGCTCATGCTCACCAAGTTTCACCACTACATCCTGCCCGCGCTCCCGCCCATTGCGATGCTCTTGGGAATCGCGCTCGATGACATGCTTGCGGCCCGCGGAAGCCACAGCCGCCACACCGCGCTTCTATGGGGCGCCATGGCGATTTGCGCGGCGTTTACGGTCTATATCGTCGGAAAGGATATGGCGTCGCCGCCTGAAGGATTGCCAGGCCAAATCAGGCTTTTGCATTTGTTCACCTACAACTACCGGAGGCCCTGGCCCACATCGCTGGATTTCACCTTTGCGCTTCGCGTGTTTACGGCGGGCGCGGCGCTTTTGTGTTTCCTGCTTGTCATCGCGCGCCTTCGCCGACTGATGGTCGGTGCTCTGTTTACATTCGCCTGCGCCTTCACACTGTGGGGCCTCAACGTGTATTTCGTCCGCACCTCACCGCATTGGGGACAGCGCGAACTGGGCCTCGCGTATCAAAACGCCTCCAAGGAAATTCCAGGACCATTTGTGGCCTATCAAATGAATTGGAAGGGCGAAAACTTCTACGCCGGAAACAAGATGCCGGCCTTCGTATCCAGCGGAAAGAAGTTTCAGGACTACATTTTGGACGAGAAGAAAAAAGGCGTGAGAACCTTTTATTTTGTGACGGAGCATGGAAGGGCGGGCTCACTCTCCAATGAGCTTGGCTCGCCAAGGATTTTTCAAAAGCTCACGACGCCCGAACTCAACAACAAGTTTGTGTTGTTGCGCGCGAGCTTCGACTGAACGTTTTAACCCTTAAATATTCGCTCCCAATTCGGCAGCCCTCTTAATCGCGCTTTCCAAAGCCGCCTTCCCCACTTCAGGGCCGCCCATCACCATCGGCTCAGCCACAATCTCGTGCACCGGACCGAGCCCCATAAAGGTCAGCACCGTCCGCAAATAAGGCACTTGAAAATCCAGCGCCGCATAAGGCGTCTCCGGACCATATGCCCCATCGCGCGTCGATAAAATCACGCAAGGACGCCCCGTGAGCAGCCCCCGAAAACCGCCGCCCACAAACTCAAATGTGAGCTTGGGCTGAACCACACAATCGATCCAGCGCTTCATGTGCCACGGAATCGAGAAGTTCCACATTGGACAACTCACAACCACCAAATTGGCCGCGTGCAGCTTGTCCGTGTGGCGAATCAGCGCATCCCAGCGCGCAGCCATCTCGTCATCGAGATTTCCGTCGCCATACGCCATCTCAAACTTGGTCTGCACATCCCATTCATCGAAACGCGGCAGCTCATCGTAATCCTTCGCAAGGTCGACTTCGACGCGCAGCGCTTCGGGATTTTTAGCCATGTAGGCTTCGAAAAATGCATTGCGGACTTTGCGGGTTCGGGAACGCTCGGCCCGCGGTAACGAATAGACGTCCAGCACGATGGGCATCGGATGTCTCCTGTTCAAACCAACCTAAAACAAAGCAATCCTAAAGAGTTCAACAGCGGATTGAAATCGTGAAAACTGCCTTTTTACTTAAGGGCGGGGCGCCGAGGCTGAGACTCGATGTGAAACTCAAGCAACGAGCCGTGAGCGCTCACGCTGCTCCGCAGATCGCGCGCCAAAGGCTTAAGCGCCGACAAAAGCGAGTCCTTCTCGACATTGCGGAACCATCCCGGCCCCCCTTCAATCGCCCGATCGAAGTGCACACGGAAATGAACATCGCGAATTTGCACCGAGATCGTAAACGTGCCGCCCCCGCGTGAAAGCACGAAACGCGCAAGATCGGAGATAGCCGACTGAACCAGCATCCCCAAACTCCACTCGGCGCCCAGCACCACGCACAGATAGCGCACATAATTGCGCAGCGTGATCACCGAGATATTGTCCTTCACGGCGATCTGCTTTTCGCCCTTGGGCATCGCGCCCACGGCTTGCAACAGTTGACGCTCCAGCTCGGTCGACGCCTCTACCGTCAAGTCGCGGAGGTTGCGCACGAAGTAGCTAACGAGACCAGCCTTCGTGTCGGGATCTTGGGAATCGATGGGCCGATCGGCTCTGTTTCCCACCGCGCGTAAGGCATCCTCAAGATTTTCCGGCCCAACAAATCCACCCGCGATTTGCCGCGCCGTCTGGGAAAGGGTTAGGCCCATGTAAGCTCCGATAAACGTAGGCCCGGAAGCACCTACACTTTCAGCCCGCTACGCTATCAGGCTCGCCGCGATCGTGTCAAAAATTGGCACGAGTCTCCCTTTCATTACGTTCATCACATCGTTACATCGTTGCGCGGACACCTGCCTGCGCCCGCTTCGCAAAATAAACTTCGACCGCTGCGATCAATCCGGCCGTGGTGCTTTCGTCCGCGGTGACACCCACATCAAGCCCTCGGCGTACAGCGCTTTCGGTGGTCACCGGGCCGATCGAAGCGATGAGCACATCGCGTAAGAGCTCTGCCCTCTGTTCACCGAGCGCATCGCAGAGACTTTCGGCGGTGCTGCTCGACGTGAGAAGAATCACGTCCACAAGCTTCTGAGAAAGCCAATCCCGAAGCTCCTGCCAGCGCTCGGGAGGCGCGGGGCGCGTTTCGTACACGGGCACCACATCGACGTCCACACCTTGTTTGCGCAGCGTATCCGGCAGAACTTCACGGGCCGTTCTAGCGCGGGCGATCAGCGCGCGGACAGGTGGCAAATCCTTGCGAACAAGGCGTTTTCGAAGCACTTCATCGCTCAGAATGGCATCGGCCAGAGCCTCACCCCGAAAGTCGGACGCGGGAACGATATCGGCGGCGAGGCCATAGCGACAGAGCGCCGCAGCCGTTCCAGGCCCGATCGCACACAAGCGAGACCGCCCAAAAACCCGCGCATCCAAGCCTTTTCTCCACACCGCGCCCAAAAAACGCTGCACTCCATTCTCACTCGTAAACACAACGGCATCGTAACGATCGAGCTCGAGCACCGCCTGCTCAACCCGGGCAGGATCGGGCGGATCGAAAATCTCAATGGCCGGCCACAAAAGCGCCTCGGCTCCGCGAAGCCGGATCAGCGATGCGAGCGACGCCGCCTGATCGCGCGGCCTTGTGACAAGCAGCCGCTTTCCAAACAAAGGACGCCGATCAAACCATGCGATCGTCTCCCGGAGCGAAACCACCTGACCCACCACAATCACCGCAGGCGACGAGAATTTTTGTTCCCGCGCGCGCATCGCCACATCCGCCAAAGGCGCCGTGAGCACCCGCTGCTCGGCCCTCGTCCCCCACTCAACAATCGCAACAGGCGTCTGAGGATCTTTTTGCCCTTCGGCCATAAGCGAAGCCGTTGCCCGCTCGAGATCGTGCATCCCCATCAGAATGCAGATCGTGCCGCGCACCCCCGAAAGCTCGCCAAAATCGAAAGGCTTCCCCCCCTTCCCCGTCGCGCTGACCAGCGTGACACTCGAAGCCAAATCCCGGTGCGTCAGCGAAATACCCGCATACGCCGCGGCACCCAAAGGCGAACAGACCCCCGGCACCACCTCAAAGGGAATGCCCGCACAAGCAAGCGCATCCGCCTCTTCCGAACCCCGCCCGAATAAAAAAGGATCGCCGCCCTTTAACCGGACAACACTCTTTCCCTCGCGCGCCAGCGCAATCAGCTCAACCTCGATTTCCCGCTGCTTTCGATCTTTTCCCAAACCATGGGCGCCCCGCTTTCCAACCGTCCGAATCTCGGCGTCCCTGCGCGAAAGCCCGAGAAGTGCAGGATGAATCAGCTCATCGTGCAGAATCACATCCGCCGACGCGACCAACTCGGCGCCCCGCCGTGTGATAAGCCCAGGATCCCCCGGCCCTCCGCCCACCAAATACACGGTCCCTTTTTGAGCGGCCGAGGCAGCAATTGAAGGCTCGGCCTGAACAAGGCGCGTATTTTCCGCATCGAAACCCGGGCTCATCGTCACAAAGTGGGCGACTTTTTAGCACTTTGAAACAAGATAGGTTTTAATATCTCATGCGGTTCGTAAAGCTTCGCACGGATATGCTTGACCCCGCCCGCGCCACACCCGATAAGTGGTATGTTACCAACGGTGTAAATGCAGTGGGCCCAGTGGATACGCACTTATTAACCAAAGGAATTGCAGCGGGAAAAGTGCCGATGGACGCCTTTATTCGGCATGTGAGCTGGAAGGTATGGAAGCCATTGGAAGAATTGGCCGTCATCACGGACGATAGCGACGGTTCGCCTTCGCTGCCTCCCGATGCGCACGAAAATCTGCCTGAATTAGAGGCTATTTCCCTAGCCAGCGCGGCATCGCTTGCATCATCGGATAGCACACCAGAACGCCATCATGTGCATGAAGGATACTATGCAATTCCGCTTCCGACCTTTTCCGATGAAGATCTTCAATCGGAAGATTAAGGGGATCGAAGAGAATGCAAGGGCATCATGCCTCTATTGGATATTGTCTTAGGATACGATTGTAATCTTGCGTGCACCTATTGCACGATCAGCCCCGCCATGAGACAGCGGGCCCTCCCCGCCGATCGAATTGCCCGAGAAATAGATCAAGCAGCCGGGCGGGGTTTTCAAGAGATTGCCTTTACCGGAGGCGAGCCCACGATCCGCGGCGATTTGCCCGCACTCGTTAAATTCGCAAAAAGGCGCGGATTTAAACAAATAAAAGTCTCTTCCAATGGCCTGCGTTACGCGGATATCAATTATTTAGATTATTTAATCGAATGCGGTGTGAATCAATTTCATATATCAATGCATGCCTTCTCAGACCGGGACTACGAGCTAGTGGTACAGCGGGCCGAGACGGCGAAGCTTCGAAAACAGGCTATTTCGCATTTAATCTTAAGAAATACCGATCCGGCCGCCGATTTAATTCTCAAGGAAGACACCTACCGGCACATCCAGGCATGGATTGAATCCCTTGCCGATCAAGGCATTCGGCGTTTTGCGCTGTGGCTGGTTTCGCTGACGGATAACAATGCATTGAATACCGGTCAATTGCCGCGCATTTCAGAGATCGTGCCTTATCTTATGGCGGCTTTCGATTGGTCCAATTCCAAGGGATTGGAGGTCATTTCGCTCCATATTCCCCGGTGTTTTATGCCTGGTTATGAACACCATGTGAAACATCCGGGCGCAGGGATCACGCGGGTGGTGACGCCGGATGAAGTCTTCGATTTAAAACAGTCGAGACTGACGGGCGGTGTAAAACCCGGGGGCTGCGAGGGCTGCCGATTTTTTAATGAATGCCCGGGGCTCCGCCCTGATTATGTGCAGCGCTTTGGAGGCGATGAGGCGCGCGCCGTGCGCTGACGCGGAATACAAAAGAAAGCAGCGCGGCTCCCAAAAGAAAATCCATTGCATGGGATTCTGTAGATATAAAAGCGGATATCAACGAACACGCACAGCCTCCCCGGGCGGGGACGAAGGCGGGCGCCGGAGGCCCTGCATTGGAAGGGTTTGGAAGAGGCGCGCTTGAGGCCGAAATGGAAGAAGAAGCGCTGGGTTCTGCACTGGGCAATAAAGCGGGCAATGGAGGTGTTGCAGAAGCTCCGCAGCCATTGTTTGAACGGCGCTGGGTCAATAGCCAATCGAGAATGCGGTTTTTTGTAGCCTCGGACGACAACAGCCGAAGCTCGCCGCCATGATTGAGCCCGGGATGAAAATCCCATTCAAGCCGGTGACCACAGCGCTGAATTGAATTCCGCGTGCTCTCGGCCAATTCGATCAATGGATTTTTCCCGCCCATAAAATAATAAACAGGCGTCTTGCAAGGCGCGCAATCCAAGCCCGACGAAGGCGGCGAACCTCCCGCATTGATATTGATCGCCGCAAATAAATCGCCCCATTTAGGCTCGTTCATGCCGATATAGGTCGAGCCTCCCGACCAGCCCGATAAATACACCCGATCGCGATCGACCGAATATGCCTTCATTACGGCTTCGCTTTGCTGAACAATCCAATCAAAATCGCCGCCCCATTGCCAATAGCTCGAAACGCAGCCCAAGGCTTTGGGACAGCGAAGCGCCAATAAAATAATATTCCGCTGTTCCAAAGGCTTTTCCCATAATTGAAGCACCACCCGAAGCGAGCCTTCATCGCCGTGAAGCACCACAAACATGGGCTGCGCCAATTGAGCGGAATTGTCGCCGGGAATCATCGTCGTGCAGCCCGGACAAGGAAAATCTTTTCGTTTGGCAATGGGCAGGGATTGTTCAGGCGCGGGCCCGGAAAATACAATTGAATGGATAAAAAATACGGTCAATAACGCGGCCCAGGTGCATATTCTCCTGGGTAACAAGAGTCCAAAACCCTTCATGAGCCTCGCCGTTTTTTAGAACGCCGCCTTTGTTCTTTGCGTTCTTGAGCCAGCGCTTCCTCGGCTTCGCGCTCCGCTTGAGCTTCGGCTTCTTCTTCGGCGTTTTTCTCGGCGTTTTTCTCCGAAGGCTGGGTTTCATCCACCCTTACCCGGCGTTCTGGCCGAGGCTCTGAAACCGCTGCATTCGGCGCTTCAGACGAAGATTTGTTTTCATCGGTGGCCTGTTCCACCCGCGCCCACATCGCATCCCGCGCCTTGCCCACCATTTCCGCGGCCCGCTTGCCGCCTTCGCTCACACTTTGAGCGGCTTCCCGCATCCCTTTCCCAAACACAATCGATAAAAGCGAAAACAATACAGGCAATATACCGCGCAATACGATTACAATGCCCACTTGGGCAAAGGTGAGCGCGATTGAAATAAAAAATAAAATAAACCACGGAATGCCCTGGCTCTTCTTTTGCCAGCGCTGCTGATGTCTACGTTCGCCTTCGCGGCCAAAGGGTGGTGGCGGAGGAGGAGGAGGCGGAGGAGGCGAGGGCGCCCAGGGAAGATCCGGGGAAGGCGCCTGTCCCCACGAAAAAGGCGGAGGCGCAGACCCCGAAGGCGCACGCGATGGCTGGGAAGAACGGGAAGGGCGGCCTCCTTGTTGCTGTTGAGGCGGACGCGAAGACTGCATCAAACCCGATAGCACAGGCCCTATTTTTGAAGGCCGCTTATCGGGATCGGGCTCGAGCATCGCCGTTAGCGCAGAAGCCAGCGCGGGCTGCACCGACATCCCCAGCACCGCCCTCACATCGATCGCAAGCCCCTTGTGCGGCAGATCTTCAGGCTCTTTACCGCTCACCAGCGAAAGCACCGTCGCGCCCACCGAATACACATCCGAAGCAGGCATCGCGCGCCCCTGAAATTGCTCGGGCGCCATATAGCCAAAAGTGCCCACCACCGTGCTGCCTCCCTCGGGCTTCATCCGATCGCGCACGGCTCCAAAATCGATCAGCACATAACGGCCATCGGCCCGCTTCATCACATTGCTTGGCTTGATATCGCGGTGAACGACGGGCGGAATGCGCGAATGCAAATAGTCGAGCGACTCGGCGATATCGCGCAGAAAGCGGATGATTTCTTCTTCGCTAAAGAGAACGCCTTTCTGTTTAAGCGCCAAAAGGCTTTGGCCTTCGATTTTTTCGGTCACCAAGAACAGCTCGCCCTGCTCTTCAAAATGCTCGATATAGCGGGGAATCAAGGGATGAGACAGCGCCGCCATCACCTTGGCCTCGCGCTCGGCGAGTTCGACTTCTTTCCACGAAGAGGCGCCTTTGACGCGGAATCGCTTAATCGCGACGAGCCTTCCATCGCGTTTATCGACGGCTTCGAGCGTGGCCGCCTGCGCACCTTCGCCCAAGAGCCGGGTAATCGCGTAGCGGCCGTCCCGAAGCACTTGGCCTTGGGGTTCAGGCATGGGGATATCCTCGATGACCTTTAATCCTTAAGGCCATAGCGATCCATCTTGTTCAGCAATCCCTGGCGCGAAAGCCCTAGTTTTTGAGCCGCTTGGCTTCGGTTATGTCCGGTGGCCGAAAGCGCTTTTTGAATTTCATGCCTTTCAAGCTGGGCAATCTTCTCTTCGAGCGTCAGGCGTTCGTCGCCGAGAAAGGCATGTCCGCTATCGCCTGCTTTTAAAGGCTTTTTATGCTGTTCGGACAAGCGGAGCGCAGGCGATAAATCTTCTTCTAGAATCTCCGCGCGGCCCGCCGCCATCACCAAAGCCCTTTGCATTTCATGCCTTAATTCCCGCAGATTACCGGGCCAGGCATAAGCCTCGATACGCCGCTGGGCCGAAGGCGAAAGCACCGCACGCGCGGCCCGGGGCACCAGCGCATGCGCCTGATTTAAAAAATGCTGGGCCAACAGCGGCAGATCGCCTGTCCGATCGCAGAGCCTGGGAAGCGGGATTTCAATGCCCCGGATACGCCAATACAAATCTTCCCTAAAGGTGCCCGATGCGATCATTTGCTCGAGCGGCCGATGGGTTGCGGACACCAGGCGCACATCGACATGCGCGGGTTTTGATGCGCCAACCGCAAGCACTTCGCCTGTTTCCAGCACCCGCAAAAGCTTTACTTGAAGCGCGGGCTCCATATCGCCGAGCTCATCCAAAAAGAGCGTGCCTGAATGGGCTTCGGCAAAGAGTCCAGGCGCATCGCGCACGGCCCCTGTAAAGGCGCCCCGAAGATGCCCGAACAGCGTCGATTCCAACAGCGTGGCCGACAGAGCGCCGCAATTGATCGCCACGAAAGGCTTGTCGCGCCGATTCGAAAGCGCATGCAGATAGCGGGCGAAGACTTCTTTTCCTGTGCCCGATTCGCCCCGGATAAGCACGGGCACATCGGTGGGCGCGGCCCGTTCACACAGCGTGCGGGCCTCGATAAACGCCGGCGAATTACCGAGCGGACCGCCCACATCGCCCGCCTTGGAAGCCAGGCTCTTCTCGAGTTCGGTGACGCGATCTTCGAGCCTTAAACGGGCGCGCGCCCGCTCCACCACCGACAGCAGCACATCCGGATCGACCGGCTTGGCCAAAAAATCGTAAGCGCCCTCCTGCACCAAATGAAGCGCGAGCGGCGTTTCACCGGTGCCCGACACGACAATAATTTTCGCCGACGGCCAATCCGATAGAATTTTTTTTGCAATGGCGGCGCCTTCCTCCGGTTTCCCGGAAGGAGGCAGCATTAAATCTAAAATCAACAGCCTAGCGCCGACTTTCTTTTGCTGAGCCAGGGCTTCATCGCCCGAACCCGCGACGGCGACATCAAAACCATCGGCTTGAAGCAATTCTCGATACACATCCCGAAACGCGGCATCATCATCGACCAGAAGAACGGTTTCGCGGAAAGGGGCTGCTGCGCGATGGGGCGAAGGGGGCACGGAGCCAGCCTATCATTGGGCTGAACATCCACGTATGTTTCATCGCGACGATTTTCTGTGCTTTGAACCACACAAAGCTTCTACATGAAGATGAGCATAAACGGGGCCGATGGGTGTGTCGTTCAAAAATGCAATGCACATTTGCAAACTGCAACCCGGCAAAGGAGGGCGGGCCGCTCGAGGAGGACGAGATTTCTCGATGATTTGTGAGCTTACGTAGCGTTTAGAGGCTTGGCACGGGGTGTGCTCTACTGCTATATCGAGCGTCGCCGCTGAGACCTGTCCCCCCCCCAGGTTCGCGCGACGCTTTTTTTATTCCATCTGTCCGCAGCTTGGGGGCGCGGCGCGGGACAGAGGCATCAAGCGGGCGTTGGGACGGGGGCGCCGCTTGCGACCGTCGCTTTTTTATTCTTCTTGGGCTTGCTGAGCGGCTTGATATAGCCCTTGGCCCTTGGCGCATCATGGGGGAACTTTGCCAGCAAATTGGCAAAGAGCACTTCGCGCTTGGCGGTCCACGCACTTCGAAGGGCGGGAAGCATTACATTGTGCATTTCCTCTCGCTGAGCTTCGACGGCGGCAAGGGTGGCAATGGCCGAATTGACCTTGGCCGCTCCTGCTTGAACGCGGGGGAGATGTACCACCAAGAGAGCTTTGAGTTCGGCATCGGTTTCTTGGGCGGCGTGGTCATCCGACATTTTCTTGAGCAGCACAGCCATTTTGAGCGGCTGCACGGTGCGCTGATTGGCCCGGGTAATGCTCACATGGTCGGCCTGGGACAATTTTCCCTCGGCCTTATGGCAATCGATCTCCAAGTCTTCATCCTTGCGCAGCGCTGCCAAGAGGGCGAGATTGGCTTGTTCAAAATCGGCTTCCATGCCGGCCGTATCATCATCGGCTTGCACGGCGGAGATCGTAAAGGCTCCATTGGCGACGAGCGTTGCATTGGATGTTGTTTCACGAGGTTTATCCATGATTCAGTTCCTTTCAAAACGAGGACGTGAGTGGGTAAGACGCGAAGGGGAGACATGTCCTCCTTCGCTGTTCGGCGATTAGATGAGGGCTGGGTTTGGGCTATTCAAAAAAAGTGAGGGGGTTTAAAAAAAATTTGTCCGGCGGGGTTGGGGCGGGGGCGTTTTAGTGGGGGCGGAATGGCTGCTGAGGTGCGGGCGGGGGCGTTGAAGCCGGAGCGGAATTCCCGCTGGAGCCCAAGCGCCGCCGTTGGGCATGGAGCGGAACATCCGCAAAGGCTCAAGCGCCGCCGTTGGGTATGGAGCGGAAC
>CAZICM010000085.1:0-34214 GCA_964537685.1 uncultured Polyangiaceae bacterium | reverse complement strand
TGATCGACAATCTCAACGAATGCACCACGGAGGACATTCAAAAGCGCGATGTGCTAACGGCCGTTGCCAAGCTGGCTCTTATTGCCCTGCGCAACAGCCGCACGTTTGACGAGCTGCTCAAAACGCTTTATATCTGGGGGCCGCTGATTGGGGAAACGCTCAAGGCGCCCAACGGTCATATAGCCATACGGCGGATCTTTCGCTATATGTCGGTAACGCAGAGGGCTGAGAATAAAGAGATTTGGCATCGAGAACTGCTTAAAGAGCTCAAAGGATTGAATCAAGCGCAGGAGATCGTCATGAATATTGCTGAAGCCTATATCGAGGAAGGAAGGCTCCAGGGCCGCGCGGAAGGCGAGTTGCAAGGGCTTGCGAAAGGCAAGCGTGAAACACTGCGCAAGCTGCTTCAATTGCGTTTTGGTCCCCTCCCGGAGTCCATCCTGAGTCGCATTCAACAAGGCGGCCTTGCAGAACTCGATGTGTGGGAGGAGCGCATTCTGTCGGCGTCCTCTCCGGCGGATGTGTTTCAATAGAACTCAGCTCAGCAAGCTATCGTTCAGGCGGCGGCGGATGCTCCATAAAATATTTTAACTTCTGGGGAGGCTCCATCGCATAGCCTTGGATTTTCGATTCAAAGAGCATTCGCGTAATGCCAAAGCCTAGATTCAGCGCGGCCCCGTAAGTAACCAGGGTGTGCGTCTTTGATATTGGCTGCACCCGGAAATATCCCCAGCAATCATCTAAATCGTGCGCATAGGCCGGCTCCATCCAAAATCGAACCAAATGCGGCGATTCACGCCTCACGCGCAATGTATAGAATGCGTTTGCAAATCGGGTGTAATGCTCCAGTGTGATTAGCCGATCGTCGGCCACTTTTCCTATCTCTTTGGCCGTCGCAAGCAGGGGAAATATCCGGGTGTAGTTTTTGGTGTCGAGTACCGCTTCGATAATCGATTTCGCGGGCGCGCGCATGAGTACATAGGCTACGCCGCCTACATAACGGCCATCTTCGGTTTCAAATGCAATGTCGCGGCGTACGACTTCGCCGCGGTTTAATAACATTTGTTCTTCGTAGGTGAGGCTGTCCGCATGTGCGGATGGGCCAACGCCCGCCGCGAAGGATGCGCCGGCAAATCCAAGCGCTAATGCCATCAATCGGCGGCGTGGCAGGCTGTTTGGGGTTTGATTCATGGATCGACAACCCGGACATCGAGAAACCAGGGTCCGCTCGAAAGGGCATAGCCGTCGATTTGTATGTAGTAAAGTCCGGGATCGAGCTCGAGGTCGAGAAAGCTTCGGTTGGCGTTGTAGCCTACTGTGCAGCCTTGCGATACTTCAGTGCCAGGGCAATCCGGCCCTTTGCGTACGTCGAGCAGGGTGGGGTAGGCCGAGCCGTACATATCGAGAACAACTCGCTTTTTCGCCGGGAGGTTGATTTTGAGCATCTGATCGGGCGCTCCTCCAGGTTCGGATAACCCGCCTTGATCGCATCCGGCTTTGAAATCGGCATTGGCGTTGGCTGTGTTGCCTTGGAAAAATCCTCCAGTGGGCGGGATTTCAAGCGCATCCGCGCATCCGTCGGCAAAGGGGATGAGCAGGGGCGGTACGGCGTTGCGTACAAATGCCGTCAATTGCATCGGTTGGCCTTGAATGCTTTCCGAAATGACCCGGTAGTCGCCGGGGGGGACGGCGTGTTTGGCTGTGCGCACGGGCGATGGAGAGCCGGAATTGCATGCGAGCAAGTCGTTTGGATCGGCGCAGGCCGCTTGGGAAAGGGAAATGGCGCCTACGTCGCCTTGGGATATGCGCTGGACAATCAATACGTCCGATGTTTGTTGCAATTCGAGTGTGTAGGCCGCGTCTGTCATGCCGGTTTGGCAAATGGATAGGTCATCTTGATGGTATTTATAATCAATACTAATGGTTTTGTTGGGCGTGATGGGCGGAGCGGTGGAGCATTGGTCGTCGGGGGCCGGGTCGGTGGGGGGCGAGACGGCGAGGGTGATGATTTGGGTCGTGGGAGCGGTGGCGGAGACGGCGATGTAATAGGTGCCGGGGTCGAGGGATTGCCAGAAGACATGGGCGTTGTCGGCGGCTTGGCAGACGATTTCGTCTTCGGGCAGGGCGCAGAGGGTGTTGCGCAAGGAGAGGATGGGCTGGCCGTCGCCGTCGATGGAGGAGGCGTACACGTCGACGTTTGATTTTTGGGCGAGGTCAAAGCTGTAGACGAGTTCGCCGAGCTGGCTGTCGCACTGTCCGGAGAGGTCTTTGGCGGCGTCGATGATGGTGGCCTGGATGGGCATGTTGGGGGTGATGGGGGCCGCGGTGCCGCAGGTTTCGTTTTGGGGAGCGGCTTCGCCGGGGAGGAAGACGGCCTCGAGGGAGACGGCGGTGTTTTGTGTGGAGGTGATGTAGACGGGATAGGCTTTGCTTTGGGCGGGGTCGCCTAGGTTGCGGCCGATGAGTTTGGCGATTTTGCCCGATGAAGGCGTGTTGAAGAAGGGGCTGCAGGCGAGTTCGCTGGCCGCGTCGCCGCACTGTCCGGCGAGGGCAAGGGATACGTCGGCGAAGTTGGTTTTGGCGCTGAGTTCGACGTTGATGGGGGGGCCGGGGGGAAGGATTAAGGCGGCGACGACATCGCGCATTTGGGCTTGATTGCCCATGGCGCAGCTCGTTGCGTAATGGAAGGAGGCGCCGGCGGTGTTGAGGGCGTAGATGCCGGGCGCGCTGATTTCCAGGGGATCGGCGCAGGTGTCGTGCTGGGGGGCGGTGCAGGTGGCTTCGTCGATGAGGGTGTTGCAGTTGTCGTCGAGGAAGTTGCCGCAGACCTCGGCTTGGAGCGAGGAGATGTTGGGATTGGCGTCGTCGCAGTCTTTGCCGCCGGGGCAGTGGTTGTCGATGTCGCCGTCTTCATCGGCGTCGCGGGGTGTGTGGGTGCAGGCTTGGGTGAGTTCGTTGCAGGCGTCGATGGTGCACGAGCTGGTGTCGGTGCAGCCGACGGGTTCGCCAAAGGTGCAGCCAAGCTTGGTGTTGCAGCGTTCTACGCCGTCGCAATAAAAGCCGTTTTGGCAGGTGCTGTCGTCGGGGGCGAAGCGGCAGCGGAGCAGGCTTTGATCGCAGGTGTCGAGGGTGCAGGCGATGTTGTCGTTGCATTGGCCGTCGTCGATGCAGGGGCCGCCGATTTCAGGGTCGGAGGGGCCGGGGATGGAGCCGTCTTGGGTGTCCGCATCGGTGCCGGCGTCGCCCGGAATAATGCCGGGGTTAAACGCGAAGGGATCGGGGACGCCGCTGGGGCCGCAGCCCAAAAGGAGGGCGCTTGTGCAGGCGGAAATCAGGGCGGCCCGGAGGGTTTTTATGAAGGCCGGGACAATCATTTGCCCGCGCTGAACAGGGATAGGGAAGCCAATGAGAGGGCGAGCGCGCATGTTGGTGCTGAGCTTAGCCGTGTTTTGAACGTAGAAGTAAGTGAACGGCTCTGGCATTATCACGGCGCGTGTGCGGTCGTTGGCACGCGATGGTGAAGGCCTGCTGACGGGACGGTTTTTCGGTGGCGAGCAATGGTTTGATGCCCACGGAGCTTGCATGGCTGCTCGCGCAGGAGGCGAGGAGTGCGGCCCGGAAGCTTAGGCAGGGGGTTGGTATTCCGGCTGAAGATGAGGCCGGGGTTTCGGTGTCTGTCGAGGAGGGCAGCGGCGGCGTTGAGGGGGCGCTAAACCGGCTGGATGAAGCGGTGAGCGCGCTCGCTTCGATGCATGGAAACGCGATGCCGAGAGGCAGGCGCGGGCGTATCGATGTGGCGGCGCTGGTGTGGGAAATTGCGCCCGAGGCGCGGGTGCAGATTGAGATGGGGGAGGGGACGACGGTTTTCGGCGATGAGTCGGAGCTGCGCCGTATGCTTCAAGTGCTGCTGGGGCAGAGCGGTCCGCCGACGAGTCTGCGGGGTACGCCGGATATTTCGATCAAGCGCGAGGCCGATTGGATTTCGGTGACGGTGGGGCTGGGCAGCGAGAATCCGTCGGCTTTTGAGATGGAGCGGGCGTGGCTGGCGCGGATGGCGACGCGTTATGGAGGCTCGATCCGGCTCGATGGTTCGTCGCATACGCTTGTATTGCCGGCGGATGTGGATATGCAGCGGCGCGAGCTCGAGAGTTTGCGCAAGGAGCTGGCTGCGGCTCAGGCGCAGGGGCAGGCTTATGCGCGCGAGCTGGCGGCTGTGTTCGCGAGGGGCGAAGGGCATGCGACGCCGCGGTCGAAGGCATCGGTGCGTCCGGTGCAGGGCGTGCTGGGTTCGACAGGAAGCGGGCGGGATACGCCTTCGCAGCATCCGGACAGCGCGGATGGGCTTACGGTGCTGTCGGCGGCGGCGCGTACGCTGGCGGCCGATATCCGGGGTATTTTGGCGGCGATTGGGCGCGATATTCTTCCGCTGCGCGACACTCCGGGAGAGGTCGGCGATATCGCGGCATCGATTGGGCGCCATGTGACGGGCGCGTCGGAGCTGGTGGCGGAGCTTTCGCTGGTCGGGGCCTGCCCGCTGGGTGAGTTGCCGCGGCCCATCGATGTGGCGGTTACGCTGCGCGAAGTGGTGATGGGACAATCGGTACGGGCGGAGCGCTTTGATGTGCGGGTAAACTTGCAGGCTTCGGGGTCGAGTCCCGCCGTGCTGCCGCTGGGGACGCTTTCGGCGCTGTTTCATGCGCTGCTGAATCATGCGCTCGAAGCATCTCCGCCCGGTACAGAAGTGCAGATCGAACTGTTAGAGCAGCCCAATGTTTGGACGGTGACGTTTGAAGATGCCGGTCCTCCTCTGCCCCCGCACGCGGCGAGCAGCGTGCTGAGCCGCGATTTTGAGGCTATTGCAAAAGGCCGTTCGGCTGGATTTGCACTGATTACGGCATTCGCGATGGCATCGCATCTATCGCTTCCCATCGAAATTGAAGATGGAGCGGGACGGGGCGCCAAGATTCGTCTGAGCGTTCCAAAGAGCGGCTGACAATACCTGGGCAATACCTGGGCGCGGGCATCTGTCTTTCTTCAGGCCGCGCTTGCAAGGGTTTGATGACCGGGAGACAATCTCTTGCGCAAACGTCCTTCAAGCCCCGGAACATCGTTGTGCCTTCAAGAAATTGCGCTTGAAGCAAGCCGTCCGGAAGAAGGGCGATACCGCTATTTTTTAGGCTTATTCCCGTCCCGGGAGGAACCCATGAATCAAGCTGTGCAGTCTGATCCTTCATCCAATTCAAAGCGCTCTGCCGCTGGGCCGTCGCGCAGGTGGCTGGGCGCGTTCATCGCACTTTCGGCTTCATGCGCCGCGATGGCTGTGTCTTCTGTGGCCTGTTCTCCCGACGGCGATAACAACGAATTCACCAGCGGCGGCAACACCACCTCCAGCGGCAATGGCTCATCGAGCGGCAGCGGGACGGGCGGAACCGATATTTTCGGCGATGCAGGCCCGAAGAACGCTATCGATATCGGTCCGAAGAACCCGATTCTCAAGCTTGAGCTGCCAGCGGCCGGGCAAAGCATTCAGTTTACGTGCACCGATACAGGGACGGGCAATCCTGTCGATGCGGTGTTTTCAATCAATACGCTTGAAATCGGAACGCTTTCGCCGACGGGCTTGTTTGAGCCAAATGGCAAGCGCGCGGGCGAAGCGACGGTCAAATGCGAATACATGGGCGGCCAGGCCGAAACGACCGTCCGCGTCATCATTCATGCGGTCGACAATATGGGCGGCCTCAGCCAGCAGCAGATCGATGTGCTGAAAGGGCCTCCGGGGCTTAGCGATCCGAGCTGGCAGTTTGTGTATCCGTACGACAAGACCGTGTTTCCGCGCGGCATTTTGGCGCCCGAGATTCATCTCTCGTCCGGCTCTTTCCCGGGCAATGGCTACTTCGTCGAGATCGTCGGCAATAACGTTCACTACGAAGGCTTTTTCAATACAGGCGCGAACAACACGCAGATCCAAATGTCGCAGGATGCGTGGACGGCGGTATCCAATTCCGCGCCCGGCGAGACCCTCGAGGTGCGGATTTCAAAGCTGTACAACAATCAGAAGTACGGCCCGATCTTCAGGCGCTGGATTATCGCGAGCGGCGCGCTTCACGGCGTCGTTTACTACAACACCTACGATTCTCCGCTCGCCCAGCAAAATGGCGCGATGATGCGTATCAAGGGCAATTCTCCGACGCCTGAGGTGCTCGTGGGCAATTGCACCGTCTGCCACAGCGTGTCTTCGGATGGATCGACCGCGGCAGCCGCGAATCACAGCGGGCCGGGCGGCATTTTCGATCTCACCGGCGGTAACTTGAATCCGCCTTTGGTCTGGCAGGATTCCGAGCGCACGGCCTTCGCGGGCTTGTATCCCAAGAACGGCGAGGTGTTTGTGGTGAACGGGGCGCCGGGCTTCTCTTGGCCGCCCAACACGCCAGGCACCAGCAATACGTGGAACAGCGAGCTCCGCACCAAGAACGGCACGCTGATTCCCAACTCGGGCATTGAAAGCTATTTCGCGCAATCGCCGGTGTTCTCGCACGATGGAACGATGCTCGCGTTTACCGATCGCCAAGGGAATTCGCCCTACGCCAGCGTGCTCGCCATGATGAAGTACGACGCGGCTGCCCAGAAGTTTAGCGGTTACGAAGTTCTGGCCACGCCCAAGAGCGGTCAGCACGATTCGTGGCCCGCGTTTACGCCCGATGGCCAGTGGGTCGTGTATCAGGAAGGCCAAGGCGACGATTTGGCAACGTGGAGCGGCAATACCGGCCGCCTCTTCGCGGTGAATACGCAAACCAAGCAAATCGTATATTTGAGCAATTCAAACGGCGATGGATATATGCCCGGCGGCGCCCGCGACGAGAACAAAAACTACGAGCCGACGATCTCGCCTGTCGCATCGGGCGGTTATTTCTGGCTGATGTTCACGTCGCGCCGCACCTACGGCAACAAGCTGACAGGCAGCGAATACGAGACCAAGCGCTTGTGGGTCTCGGCGCTCAGCATCAACTCGAACGGCGGCGATTTCTCGCATCCCGCCTTCTATGTCGCCGGTCAAGAGCTCACTTCGGGCAACAGCCGCGGCTTCTGGGCGCAGGATGCCTGCAAGCAAAACGGCGCTTCGTGTGAGTTCGGTGACGAGTGCTGCACGGGCGCTTGCAACAACAGTCCCGGCGGCTTTGTATGCGGGCCTCCCCAGGGCTGTTCGAATGAATTCGGCGTTTGCAAGACGGCCGCTGATTGCTGCAATCCCAACGATCAATGCATCAACGGCAAGTGTGCATTCGTGCCGCCGAACTGAAGCCCGTACGGGAAAATTGATGTGAACGATATGAAAGAGCGGTGGTCCGGCTCGCAAAGGTTCGGGCCGCCGCTCTTTTCCTTATGCGGACTGAAAAACAGTTGAGAGCTTAAATCGAAGGTAGTGGAGATGCGCATGCGGCGAGGATCGATAGCTTTGGGCTTTGTGGGCGCGGCGTGGGCTGCGCTTTCGTGGATGGGCTGTGCAACGGGCGTCGAGATCGATCGCAATGGCGACGGTGGCGACGGCGGTGAAAGCACCACCTCGACCAGCGGAGGAGGGCAGGCTGGAGCGGGAGGCCAGGGTGGTTCGGGCATTCCTGTGGATTGCCTGAATGCCTCGGAGTGCGCGGCGCTTGCCGGGCCTTGCTCGATTGGCACTTGTGTGAACGGCAAGTGTGAAAGCGCTCCTGCCAACGAATTCGGTTCGTGCGATGACGGGCAGTTCTGCACCGAGAATGATGTGTGCGAGAACGGACAATGCGTTGGAGGAACGCAGCGCTACTGCTCTTCACTGGATAGCTGTCATGTCGGCGTGTGCGACGAAGATCTGGACACATGCAAGAACATCGCGGGCAATGACGGCGGCCAGTGCGACGACGGAGATAACTGCACGGGTGCCGGATACTGTTCGGCGGGGGTGTGCAACAAGGGCAATCAGGTGGATTGCTCGATCTTCAATGGCCCTTGTTCTGTAGGTATTTGCGATCCGACGTCGGGATGCAAAGCCCAATCGGTCAACGAAGGAACGCCGTGTGATAACGGCCAATTCAGTCCATGTTCCTACGGTCAATGCCAGGCCGGCACATGCGTTTCGCTGCCCATGAACGACGGCGCCTCCTGCGACGACGGAGACTTCAATCCTTGCTCGCAGGGCACTTGTCAAAACGCTCAGTGTGTCTCGGCTCCATCGGCCGAAGGCGATCCCTGTGACGATCAAATGTTTAATCCCTGCACCTGGGGCACATGCCAAATGGGCCTGTGCATTTCAGGACCCGCCAATGACGGCGCCATCTGCGATGATTTTCAGTTCTGCACCATCGGCGAGACCTGCCTGAATGGATCGTGTCTCGGAGGAAAGCCCAATCCCTGCGCGCCTCCCGGAGGCTGCTGGATCGCGACCTGCGATGAAAACTTCGACGTGTGCAATGCCATGCCTGGCAACAATGGAGCTGCCTGTGACGATGGCAATCTGTGCACCGATGGAACGGTTTGCTCCAATGGCGCATGTATCGGCGGCGCGCCCGTGAACGACGGTGCGATGTGCAACGACGGCGCATCGTGCACCAATGGCGAATTCTGCACGGCCGGCGTATGCGGCGGCGGTATGGGTCCCACCATCTATTTCGCCGACGATTTCTCGGACAATGCTCAAGGCTGGAGCTTGGGGGCCGAGTGGCAAATCGGGTTTGCCATGTCTTCATCGAATGGCGTATTCGGAGCCGATCCCGCAGCCGATCACTCGCCCACCGCGGACAACGGCGTGGCCGGTGTTGTCATCGGAGGCAATGCATCGACGAATTTGCATTCGTACTACTGGCTGGAAAGCCCGCCCTTCAACACGCAGAACGCCGCGGGACAAGTGATCTTCGGCTTCTATCGCTGGCTGAACAGCGATTACGACCCCTATATGCACAACGCTGTTGAAGTGTGGAACGGGGTCCAGTGGATCAACCTGTGGACCAGCGGCGGGCCTCCCGGCGTGCAGGATTCGCCTCCGAACGGCATGGGCTGGACCTATATCTCCTACGACGTAACCGCCTATAAAAACGCTGGAATGCGAGTCCGCTTTGGCTTCGATATCGCGAGCGGCGGGGTGTTCACGATCGGCTCCTGGAATTTGGATGATGTGCTTGTTGCCAGCACGACATGTCCATAAAAGACGAGCTGGGGGGCCGTCGTGATCCCGTGAGTGAAACGGTTCAAGAATCGAGTGCGCCCGGCGAGGAATTGACCTCGCCGAGCGTACCTTCTCCCAAGCTCAAAGAGCGTTTTCGCCTTTATTTAAAGGCGCGGCTCGAGCCCAAAGATATTTCCCATACTGTGATTGCCGTGATGGCGGGCGCGCTTCTGATCGCGCTCACCAACGCCATAGCCATCGCCGCGCTCGTGCCATGGCCATCGGGTGGAGTTCGCGTGCGCGCGCTTCACCACGCCTTCGATATACTTCAAACCCTGGGATTGGGCGCGCTCTGGGCTGCATTTCTAGGCTTGGGCGCCCGCTTCATTCCGCTTCAACGAAGCGTTCTCGCCCTGCTCTATACCTTGGTCTCGATGCTGATCATGTACACGGCGCTCAGCATCGACTTGCGCCGCCAAGCCTTTGTTGTGCTCGGCGGGCGTTTTGAGCATCCCCTCTTCGAGATCTACATCTTTCTCACAGGGCTTGCGCTTCCGGCCGCACACGCGATCGGCACCTTTTTTTCGGCCTTCAAATGGCTGCGCCTTATCCCGATAGGCGCCTCTCTCGCCGGCATTGTCACCAATCACGCGGTGCTCCGGGACGATTATCCGGGCGTGCACGGCGCGGTTACCTTGGTCACGCTCACGCTCTTCGGCGCCACCGTCGCGCCCTATGTGCACGATCGCCTCGAGAGCCGTTTTTCAAGCCGTTTTCGTGCGATCGCCATGGCCTTGGGCGCTCTCATGACCGGCCTCAGCATAGGTGTCGCACCTTCAAACACCGTGCGCCTCGAGCTCTTTCGCGAACCTGGCTCCGTTGCCGCATGGGCGCTCGCGCGAAGCGTATGGAGCATGCCGGCGGTTCCCGATGTTTCGACTCCGTTGTCCAGCGCGGACTCGAGCTGGTTCAGCGATCGAAGCGCTCTTCCAAGCATCAACCCCACCGAGCCCCCCCTGGTCAAACAGTTCCCGGTGGTTGTTTTCATCACCATCGACGCCTTCCGCGCCGATCTTCTCGAAAACCCTGCGTACGAGCGCTTGATGCCCAACCTCACGCAGATGAAACGGGCCGGGGCCTACTTTACGCGGGCCACATCGCCGGGCAGCCAAACATCGGTCTCGCTCACGACAACCTTCTCAGGGCGCTATTTTTCTCAGCTTTTTTGGAAGCTCTACGGCAAGGCCAATTCGCGCTTTGACTACGCCGCGGAGGACAAAACCCCTCGTTTCCCAGAGCTTTTAAGACAAGCGGCCGTAAAAACAAAAAGCGTTTGCAGCCTCAATTTTCTATCCGGCGACTACGGCGTCATCCGGGGCTTCGAAACCGAGCAAATGGTTGCTCACGGCCGTACGCATGCGGCGGCGAAGCCTGTGGTCGATGCTCTGTTGGATCAGTTAAATCGCGTCGGAAGCGATGAATCGGCGTTTCTCTTTACGCACCTTACCGAGCCCCACGCGCCTTATGACCGGGGCAACCCCGAGACCATCAAGACCATCGCCGGCACCGAAAAAATAAGCGAATTTCATCGTTATGTGGCCGAGGCCGCCGTGGCCGATGCAGAGCTTGGGCGGGTGGTGCGCACGCTCTTTCAGCGCTTCCCCCTGCGGGGTGTCTTGATTGTTTCTTCCGATCATGGCGAAGCCTTCGGCGAGCACGACACCTTCAATCACACCAAGACGCTCTATGAAGAACTCGTCCGCGTTCCGCTGCTTATCCGCGGGCCGGCTGTTGTCGCGAGGCGCATCGAACAGCATGTTGGGTTAATCGATATCGGGCCGACCGTGCTCGATTTGTTTAGGCAGCCCGTGCCACCGTCGTTTATGGGCCAAAGCCTTGTGCCCCTGCTTCAAGGAAAAGATCCCGTGCTCGATCGGCCTATTTTGGCCGAAGGACGGCTGCGCCGCGCGCTGTACCGGGGCAATTTAAAAATTATCGAAGACCTGCGCCGCAAGGTGATCGAAGCCTACGATCTCGAACGCGATCCTCTCGAACTTCACAACATCGTGGATGAAGAATCCGCGCGGATTGCACCTCATCTGTCGCTGTTGCACACCTTCTTCCAAGTGCACGAAGCGCGCGCGCCTGGGTATAAAGTGCCCTTTAAGCCTTGAAATCAGCCCAATATCCCAACGCGAACCAGCCAAAAGAGAGCGAGAGCGAGCATCACAAGCAAGGTGCAGCCAATCGCGATGGTGCGTCCTGAGCCCGAATCGCCCCGCACATCATCCAAGGTCGGTTTTCGGTCCAGCGGCAACCCATCTTCATCGACGCGCTCCGCGGTCTTGGGTTCTGTTTTCGTTTCTTCTGTGCCTTCGCTCATCGTTGTTCCGTGTATGCGGCCGCGCTACTTCGAACCCGGCGCGGGGCTTGGGCCTTCAGCCCTTGAAATCCACTCCGTTTGCAGGCTAATCCGCGCGCCCAGCCACGCGCCCGACAGCGATTGCCCAGGGCCTGCCAGATCGCTTTGATAAGGAATCGCCCGAAGCAGCATGCCCGGCTGAACCAAAAAACCCAGCCACGCCGAGTTGGATAGCCTTGTTTCGATGCCTAAATCGAGCGCGGCCCGCGACGTCCATGTGTTTTGAGCATCCGCGATTCCATCCACCGATCGCACGCCGCTCAGATAAGCGAGAGCCATTGACGCGGATGTTCCAAACGAAGCGCGCCACGATCGCGAGAGCCGGACGCGGTAATCCACACCAAGCCCGATATCCAAAACGCGCATCGACCCGAAGGATGTAGGCCCTGTCAGCCACGACGCCGAAACATGCTCGGAAAACCCCAGCCTGCGCAGTCCTACAGAAAGCCCGGGTCCCAGCGCAAAGGCGCTTCCCCCAGGAAGAAATACGCTGGACAGATGCGCATTCAAAACCAAGGCATCGCGTTTTTGCCGCGCAATATCGAGCTCTTCAGGTGTCGGGCCTTTGGGCGGAGGCGGCTTTTTAACGGGCCGGACCGGCCGCATCTGCGCTCTCAGCATTTCCGATGTCGTAATCGCCACAATCCGCGCGGCCACATCCCAAGAAATTCCCGACGTGCCCACTTCGCGCCGAACGACAGGTTTATCGCCTACGCGCAGCTCTACGCTGACCCGCGATGCGGGCGTTAAATCGAGCCACACATAAGCGATATGATCGCCCAGCGGCCCTGTTGTGCCCGGTGCGAGCTTCACCTTTTCGTCGAGTTCGAGATCTAAAAGCCGGCGCATCCTGGGCTCGGACAATCGCTCGGCGGCGGCGCTTGACATGCCGAAACGCAGTTCGACGGTGCGCACGGGAGCTGCACCGTTCGAGAGCTGTGCCACAGGCCGCGCCTTGGATATAGATGCGGGCGGCTTCGCCTGGGCTGCGAAGGGGAAGAATAAAAACCCTATGAAAACAAGGCTATTGTGAAGGTACAGGCGAGGGAGGCGCTTGAGAAGCAGAGGGAGCCGCAGGAGCTCCTGCATCGTCGCTGATCGTTTCGGGCGTGTGGGACTCGTCACCTTCGGCAGGCTCGCCGCCCGACAGAATCCCAAGAACGATCTCCTTGCAAGGCCCATTTGGATATTTGTTCAAATACTCATTGCCAAGCCGGACAGCTTCATCCTTGTGAGCTGCCCTGTGTTCGGCCTGAATCTTTTTACAGAGCGCATCTTCGGCGAGCGCGCCTTCGGGCGACAAGCTTCTCGCCTTGTCATAAAAGGTTTGAGCCAATGCGGTTTGGCCCGCCTTTTCATACATCTGTCCCAAAACGAAGGCCGCGACCTGCGCATTGGGATCGCTCGGAAAGCTGTCCACAACCCGCGTCAGCGCGCTGATCGCCGCCGCTTGCTGTCCGCCTTTGCGGGCGATGTCGCTGATCGTCATCAGCTCTGTTGCGCTCTTGCTTGCCGCGATCGCGCCATTTAAGCCGCCAGGCTGTTTTTGAAGCAGATCGAGCGCGCCGGCGTAGTCGTTTTCCCGGAGCCTGCCCCGCCAATCATTGGCCGATACAACCGCCGCTTCCGGTGTTTCAGGCGCAATGGCCGGTTCGTTCGGACGGCGGATCATCGGCAAAACAAGCCTCGGCTTTAGTGCTCCCGTCGGCGCCGTCGCCACATCCGTGCGAAGCGGAACCGATTGCACCCGATCGCCGCGGACCAATTCCCGCGAACCTGCCGGCGAACTCAGCCTCGCGCTGCCATTGTTCACCGTCACATCCAAATCGTCTTGATTGCGCCTTACCCGCACATGACTCGGCCCGCTCGGTGAAAGGCTCGCTTCTCCGGCCACAATCGCGAGTTCAGGCGATTTCGCGAGCGAAGCCGTGTCCACCTCGGCCTCGCCCCGCACCAGCCTCAGCGTCAGCGAACCATTGGCCGCACGCTCCAGTTCCACCGTTGTTTCAGGCGAAAGCGTGATATGCCCGCCGCCCGGAAGCGGAAGCGTCCGCTCTTGTGAGCCTGCCGCAAGCACATCCACAAACGTCGCCGTGTCTGGAGAGGCAACGGCTTGAGGAAGAGGCGCGGCACTCTCTTTCCAAAGCACTTTGCCAACACCAATCCCAATACCGAACGCGCTCAGCGTGGCGGCGAGCAAAGTCACCCACGCACCGCTGCTCTTGCGCTGTGGGGCATCTTTTAACCCGCCGAGATTCTGCTCAAGCCGATTCCAAATACGGTCTATCCGCTCGGGCTCGGCATGATCCCGCAAGTCGTTCGGCGCAAATTTCGGAACAGAGCGCCGGCTCATCAGGGCACCTCTTTGTTACTGCTGGGGTCTACGAAATATTCGTCGAGAAAACGCTGCGCGCGGCTGATTCTCCGCTTGACCGTGGCCAGCGAACAATCCGTCAGGCGCGCGACGGTTTCCAAGTCATGGCCCTCCACCGAACGCAGCGTCCACGCGATGCGGTCATCGGTTGGGAGAGTGCGTAAAAGCGCATAAATTTGGGCAATTTGCGCTCGTGTATGAGGCGATGCTTCAACGCTTGCAATCGCGTCCAAATCCACCGGCTCACTGTTTTTTCCGAGGCCGAGCACGCTCATCAGCCTCGCCCGCCGCATTCTGGAACGGACTTGGTGCACCACAATCGCACCCAGCCAAGACCGGAATGCGGCCCGATCGCTTAAATCGTTCAAGCGCTCAAACGCCTTTAAAAAAGCGTCGTGAACAATATCCTCGATATCCCGCGACGAGCCTTCGATACGCGCCGCCAGGTTGATCGCGAACGGGGCATGGCGCTTGTACAAAGCCCCGAGCGCCGCCGTATTGCCCTTGCATCCCAGCACCACGAGCTCGGCGTCCGGCAATTCCGAAAGAGTCAGATTTCGGGCCTGCCTCACACCGGAAGGCGGCGCTTCCGACGGCACTTTCTTTTTGGCTTCGTCAGGCGAAAGATCCGAAACAATCGCCACCGCTTCGGAAGGGCCTTCGGCATGAGATGAAACCGAAAGCGATTCTTGGGCAGGTTCGGACGCAACCAGGCGAAGCCGTCCTCGCGGCGCCTGTTGCCCTGGTTGTCCTCGCTGCGGAAGTGAAGCCATTTTTTTCGATCCGTGAGCGTGTCATGTCCTAGGACGCGCGATAAGCCATTGGCGGCTCACAAACAGTGCTTGTTGAATTGTCTGAGCCGTTTTGAACCCGCCGGGCGTCTAAAGTTACTTCGGCCTCGATGCTGGACATGTGACACGTAGCGGAGGCATCGAAGGCCGGGAGCCGTCCAAGCACGGCTCTCCACAGGGAACGTTGGCGGAGACCGCATCTTTCAGAAACGCATAAGCCTTCGCAAAAAAAGCGTGAAAACCGCGTGAAAACCCTTGAAAAACTCGGGGTTCAGCCAGGCTCGCCGAAAAAAAATCGCTCAAGAAAAAAACCTGTGAGCCGTTTCCAAAAGGCAAGGCGTCTTAACCGGCAAGAGAGAGAAAGGTGCGCCGCGGCACTCAATGCGTGAGTGAGTAGCGGGACCGAAACGAATCTCTGGAGGCTGATTCCCATGACAAAGTACATCGTTGCGATCCTTGCGATTTCCGTTTCTGTTCTCGCGGCTGCCTGTGGCGGTGGCGAAGCTGCCGGTGAAGGCGCCAAGACCCCCGAAGGCGCGGCTCCCGCGGGCACGGACACCCCGGCTGCTGCTCCCGCCGGCACCGACGCCCCGGCGGCCGCTGGCACGGATGCGCCTGCCGCGCCTGCCGAAGCGCCCAAGAACTGAAATTCGTTTCGGTCTGGCAACAGGCCGATCTTTCGCGGCTTCTTTGTTTTTTAGTGTGTTCAGCGCCTAGCGCGATTCGGTTTCCGCCGTGGAGCGGCAGCCCGATCTGCCCCGCGTTGAGCGACGCTGAACGAAAACAGGAGGAGCCGCGAGAGATCGGCCTGTTGATTTTTGTGCGTAATTCAATCGTTTGCGAAAAAAAACACGCCGCCGTTGCGCGCGAGTAGCCTGGCTTTCACTGTCACTGACAAGTGAGGCAACCGATGGCTTATTCGCGTTTTTCTCGAGGTCCCGCGGGGCTTTTTCTCGCTGCGCTTTCTGTATTTTCGCTGGGCGCGGGCCTGTGGATCGGCTGCGGGCGCACCGATGTTCTGACCGGCACCGAAGGCCCAGAGGACAATGCCTGCGGCGATCAGGTCTGCGCGCCCGATGAAAGCTGTGCCATCTGCGTACCCGACTGCGGCCTATGCGCGGGCTGCGGCGATGGAGCCTGCGCGTCCGCTGAAAATTGCAGCAATTGCCCCATCGATTGCGGCATCTGCGACACCTGCGGCAACGGGGCCTGCGATGCCGGCGAAAGCTGCGCGAGTTGCGTACCCGACTGCGGCCAATGCAGCACCTGCGGCGATACGGTTTGCCAATCCAGCGAAAACTGCGGAAGTTGCCCCAAAGACTGCGGACTCTGCAACACCTGCGGCAACGCAGCCTGCGATGCCGGCGAAAGCTGCTCATCTTGCCCGGGCGACTGCGGCTCCTGCGCGGCCTGCGGCGATGGCTTCTGCAACGGCGGCGAAGACTGCCTCTCCTGCGCGCCCGACTGCGGCGCCTGCGAAGCGTGCGGAAATGGCCTGTGCAACGCCGCCACCGAAAACTGCTTCACCTGTCCGGGCGACTGCGGCATTTGCGAAGGCTGCGGCGATGGCCTGTGCAAAGGCACCGAGACCTGCGCTTCATGCCAGCAGGATTGCGGCGTGTGCTCGGTGTGCCCCAACGGAAAGTGCGAAGACTACGAAACCTGCGCCATCTGCCCCGAGGATTGCGGCCAGTGCCAGCCCATCGGTTGTTTGGAAATCGTTGGCTGTGCATTCCAATGTATTGATTTCAGCAAAAACCCGCCTCAATTCAGTGTGGCTTGTGTAGCCAATTGTGTGGCATTAGGCTGTGCCGACGTACAATTCTTTGTCGACCAAGTATTGACTTGTGCTGTCACGGTCCTACCGATATGCGGAAGCGACTTTAGCTGCATTCAATCCGAATGTGACGAAGAATTCGCCGCTTGCATTGGCGCCACATGTCCATGACTCATCCCATTGCCGAACGAGAAGCTATATTTCAGCGTGGAATTGAAGCGTACCGCGCGGGCCACCATTACGAAGCCCATGAAATATGGGAAGATTTATGGCACCAGGAAGAAAACGACGAGCACCGGCGATTTCTTCAAGCGCTCATTCAAGTCACGAGCGCTGTCCACAAAATGCAATTCAACGTGGCCGCCCGGGGTTCGCTCAGCCTGCTTTCCCGGGCCCTCCAAAAGCTCGAGCCCCTTCCCGACAATTATGGTGGAATTGACATAAAAACCCTTCGAATTGGAATTGAACGAGCGCACGAACAATTCCAAAGAATTTTATCCGCGGGACCCGGAAACGAGACCGTATTTTCGCCCGGCATGATTCCGCCGCTGCTCCGCACGGGCGACTCCATTGCATGGCAAAGCCGGCCCAAACCCATTCCTCCCGATCCCACGCAAGCGCTGCGCAATGGCCTTGTGGCCTACCGGGCGGGCCGCTTTTACGAAGCCCACGCGGCCTGGGAAGAACTGCGCCTCCACGAACCCGAAGGACAAATGCGCACCTTTTTGCATGGCTTAATTTTCCTCGCGAGCGCCATGCATAAACTCTTTTCAATGAACAGCCCGGGCGGCGCATTAAAAATGCTGGGCATGGCCGAAGACCGAATTGGTGGAGCTCCCGATGGTATTTGTGGCATTTCTGTGGGGAAACTCATCGCCGATATCGGCAAGGCCAAGGAAAGCATTCAGCGCATGATCAGCGAAAATATCATCGAAGCGCCCGCGGGAATGGTTCCCAAAATCGAACGGATGGATCATTAAAAAACATCAGGGCGATTCATCCGACGGCACTCCGGCATCCGCATTCATTGAATAGATAAAAAACTCGATCAAAGCCGAAGCCAAAGCGCCCGCGAAGGCATCCCAGGTTTCGCCCTCCTCCCACCGAATAGCCTCGCGCGGATCGAGCGCATGATGCGTTTCAATTAAAATGGCTGGGATTGCCGGTTTTCGCAGCATAAAAATACGCTGCCCGGGCAAATGCCTATCCACAAACACACCGGGCTCGCTTTGATCCATCTCGTATAGCCCCGTGTACTGTTCACCTAAATAAGCCAAAAACCCCGCGCGCTTCATTTGTTTGGCCACCCTGCGCGATAAATCGAGCCGCCGCGCTACAAGATCGGCGTCTCCCTCGTCCGACCATAGGACCGAAAACCCAGGCGAATCCAGGTTGATCGAGCAATCCAGCCCAAAGATAGGCGACCAGCGCGAAATACGGCCTCTCACATCGGAATGCAGGCTGATGATCGCATGAGCCTTCCATTGGCTCGCTTCTTCAATTCTATCGGAATAATTAACCAATTGGTCGTTTTTGCGGCTCAATTTGATGTCGAAGATATCTATTTTCTCCAGCCGGGCGGCGAGCCCGAGAGCGGCCCTGAGCGTGAAATCCTGCTCATTCGCGCAAAAACAAGATTGAGCGCCCACATTGCCCGGAGCTCCATGCCCGGCATCGATATAAATGCGCCGCTTGCCCGGTCTATGATATAAGAGTGGAAGAGAATTTTTTTGTATTGTTTCCCAAGCCGGTGCTTCCAGGCGGGCTTCCCGCTCCGGCCATACAGGCGTATGATGAATATTGCCTTTGGATTGCTTAATATTTGAATGATAAATCAATCCGATAAATTTAGGTTTCTTATACCAAAGCCAAAGGCAACCCACCAGCACAAGGGCAAGGGCAAGCCCAAAGGCAATACGATAATGTTTTTTTAGAATATAAAACAATCGAAAGCGGGGCAGGCGGGAGAGACAGCGAACTAATGGGAGCGCGATGTGGAGAACTGACGCAGAAACCCTTCTTCGCCAAGCTTTTGCCAGATATCGCCGATGCCTACGCCAAACAAAAGCCGCTCGATATTGGGAATTTCCGAAAGCATCAAAGCTCTCGTTCCAAGCTTGGGTTCCCGCTGCAAAAGCCGCACTTCCGAAGGCGAAACCGAATTCAAAAACACCGGATTGTGCGTGGCCACAATCACCTGCCTCGGTCCCTGGCCCAATTCGCCCCGGCTCATCAGCCTGAAGATCTCGACCAAACGCGGAATCGTATTGGGATGAAGCCCAGCCGCAGGCTCTTCCAAGAGCAAAATATCCGGCGTGTTGCCATGCGCGAGCGCAAGAAATGCCGTCATCAGCAGCGCGCCGTCCGATGCATGTGCCGAAGGCACGCCAAATGCCCGCTTGCCAGAGCCCACAAGAGGAAGCTCGATGCCCCGCAATACACGGCCTCCTTCAAGCGAGAGCGTCTTCAGGGCAATGCCGGAAAGCGCCGGAAAGGCTTCGCACAGCGAGTTTTCTAATGCCCGCGCCGCTTCGCGATCTGGACCTGTGAGCAAATCGTCGAGCACCGCCGCCAGGTTGTCTCCCGAAGGCGAAAGCATTGGAGCGAGCTCGGGTGCCGAAGGTTTTCTTAAATCGCGCGTGTCGAAGTGGTAGCGCTCGCTATTGGCCAGCGATTGGATCATCCCGCGCAGGTCTTCCCGATCGGCTGTTTGCAGCGCTGAATGCAGCGCGCTCGTGTCCGCGTGCAGCGGGCCTTCCGCGATCCGATTTTCCTGATCGGCGATCTCAACGCGGCCTTCCTTCAGCGAAATACTGAGGCCCGATTCGGATTGAAACTGCTCCTCGAGAGGCGTGAGCGTCCGCGACAGCTCGAGCCTGTATGAAAAGGGAATCTCGCTCTTTGCCCGCGCGGAAAGCACAATGCGCTGCGTGGTATCGCCCCGGAAAAAGAGCGAATCGGCGGCGCCCTGTTCCTTGGGCTGCACGCCGAAGGCCGCCGGAATGGTGTGCCTGGCTGTGCGGCCCAAGATCCGAATCGCATCGAGAATGCTGCTCTTGCCGCTGTCATTCGCGCCGATCAGAACGGTGAACGGTGCGAAGCTGAGCGTGACATCCCGGAGGCACTTCAGGTTTTCGATATGCAGTTCGGTGATCACAAAATCCTCGCGCGTGGATCTAGAAAAATTGCGCGCCGTGACGACGTCTCGAGCTTATACCTTTGTGTGATTGGGCAAGGCTTCTTTTCGGCGATCTTTTTCGTATCCGCTATTCGCCCTGGGCTTCATCTTCTGCGGGCGGGAGAGCTCCGCTCCGGCGCTTGAACAAGCCTTGGCTGGTCTTGGTAAAGCCCGCCGAAACCAAGAGCGGGGCGAGCGGTGAATGCAAAGCGTCTCCGCCGTCGATGTGTTCGATGAGCAGGTTGCCAAAACTCCGCTGTTCAACCTTGGCGGCGAGTGCGGAAATAGCCTTTAAAAATAGGGTTTCGCGCGCTTGATCTTCTTCTGCCGCGCCGCGTGGGCCGCGCGGAAAGAACAGAAGAGATTTTTTCGTGCGCCCCAAAAAGGCGGTGAGCTCTCCATCGCAAAGCACCACATAGGCGCCCGCCGCGCGCATCGGACGGCTGGCCGAAGGATGATCGGGCCAAGGCAAAAGCGCTCCATAGGGATTCGCCGGATCGGTTGCCGCGAGCACCACCGCTTCCTTGGCTGGAGAAGCGTTTCGCATCGCCCGCAGCCTTTCTTCCGCGCCTGGAAGCGCAAACTGCATCGCCGGCAGCCCCGAAACAAAAAATCCCCGCCTTGCCCGCCCCGCCTCCTCCATCATGGAAAGCACTTGAAACACAGTCTTTTGGCATTGCTCATCCAAATCCTCGATCGACAGCGACTCGCGCGAGACAATGCCGTGGCGCTCCAGCAGCATCAGCGCGAGCGCCGCCGTTTTCTTCGTGCCGCCGGCCTTGGGAGCCGTTTCTTCCGGCCTGCTTATCAGCGTCCAGCGGCCTTCGCTTCCAGGAGGGCCCCGCCGCTGCCTCGCTCCAATGCCTCCCATCCACGCGGGCCTTGAACCGCGTCCCAGATCTCGCGATCCCCGCCGGTGCGAAGGTGTTTCGCTCTGTGCGATCAGACTCCGGAGTGGTGCGAGCGTGTCGTTGGAGATTTCGCCCGCCCACACCAGTTCCCACAGCGCCGAAAGCACTTCAGGAGCAAATCCTTTGGTAATGCTAAGCAAATCGGAAAAAAATAAAGCTCCCCGCGAAGCCAGCGCCTCCCGGACTTTTGCCGCCATCGGGCTTTGGGCCGGCGCTCGTTCCGCGCTTAATATTTCGGCTTCTCCGGCCGGAAAAAAAGCAATACGTCCGTCATTTTGACCAATAGCTTCAATACCTAACCAAACCCATTCACCTGTGGCACAGAGTAAATCCAAATCGCTTGGCCGGTAATTCTTTAGGCGTGCCGGTAAAATGTCCGATTCAAGCACCGAAATGGCGATAGGCAGACCCTTAAGCTGATGCAGCACATCCATCAGAGCATCGCTGCCTTTGCGGGGCCGGACAAGGCCCTGAAAGTCCAGTAAAAATCGGGCAAATACGCGAGGCTCGACCGCTTCGGCCTGCTTGCGTAGCAAGCTCAGCGTCTTTTGTTTGAGCACCCTCAGGACTTCCTGCGAGGCCCATTGTTTTTCGTGGGTATGCGTGTCGTCCGGCAAAAAAGCGCCCTCGACCACCTCGCCCCGCGCCCGGAGCGCAAGCAGCGCCGAATGAATGACGGCCGTACCAAGCCCAAAACGCTTGCCCAGCGCATGTTCGGTAAAAGGTCCGCGCGTCCGGGCATAGCGTCCCACCAAATCGAGCAAAGGTTCTTCGGGCGCCCGGTCCAAGCCTTTGGGCAATTCGATCGAAATGGAAATGCCCAGCGCATCCCTGAGGCGCGCCGCGTCTTCCACGGCTGCAATCCGATCGGGTGTTCCGCTGTGGGGAAGGGAAAATCGAAATGCCCTTCGCTGATCGAGCAGGGCTTGAATCAAAGACTGCGCGTTTTCGGCGGGTTTCACGCGCTCGCCAATTTCGGCAGGCGAAAGATCGCCGAGTCCCAGCAGCAAATCGTGAAGAGAATCCTCGGAATAAGCCTTTCGCGATTCGGTGCGCCGCTGAAGATGAGCTTCCAATTCGATCATCACGCCAGGATCGAGAAGCTCGCGCATTTCGGTATCGCCCAGAAGCGCCCGAAGCTCGCTCATATCGATCGACAGCGCGGCGGCTCTGCGCTCGGCCACAGGCGCGTCGGTCTCGTACAGGAAATTCGCAACATAAGAGAACATCAGCGACGAGGCGAAAGGCGAGGCTCTCTTCAAGTCCACCGTTCGAATATGAATGTGTTTTTGTTCAATCTGATACAATATATCGCGGAGCGCGTTCATATCAAAGACATCGCGCAGGCATTCTCTAAAGGTTTCAAGAACAATAGGAAAGGATTGAAATCGGCTGGCCGCGCGCAACAGATCGGCCGCGCGCCTTCGCTGCGCCCACAGAGGAGAACGCTTTCCCGGCCTGCGCCTGGGCAAAAGCAAAGCTCTCGCCGCGCATTCCCTGAAGTGCGCCGCAAAGAGCGAGCTTTCGCCGAGATGCGCCGTCACCACATCCATCACCTCGGCCGATTTCGGTAAAAACCATTCGATGGGAGGGGGCCGGTCGGCGTCGGGCAGGCGAAAGACCATTCCATCGTCGGACCATACCGAATCGGCTTGTTTATCGAATTTTTGCTGAAAAAACGCCGCGACCGCCAAATGCCAGGGCGCAAATACCTTTGCCCCAAAAGGCGCCATAATACATACGCATAAGGCTCCCATTTCATCCATATATCGTTCAAATACAATCGTTTTGTCGCTGGGAACATCGCCTGCGGCATTCAATTCCTCGTGCACATAGGTCCAAAGCGTTTTCGCCGCGCTTTCATCGAGGCCATGTTTTTTTATCAGCCAAGCGAGAGCCTGATCGAGCGGGGCTTCGGCGATATTCCGGCATAATTCACCAATGGCCCGGCCCAGGGGCGCCGGACGCCCGGGTTTATCGCCCCTCCAAAAAGGCATTTTAAATGGCTCGCCGGGCGCTGGGCTTACCAAGACCCGATCGAAGGAAATCTCTTCGATGCGCCATGCCGAGGCGCCCAGCAAAAACACCTCGCCGGGCTTGGATTCAAAGACCATTTCTTCGTCGAGCTCGCCCACCCGCCGCCCCGCTTCGCCATGCGCCGACGCTAAAAACACGCCGTACAGCCCGCGATCGGGAATCGTTCCGGCATTGGCAATGGCCACTTCTTTGGCGCCTTCCCGCGCGCGGATACGCTCCGATTGCCGATCCCAGGTAATGCGGGGCCGAAGTTCGGAAAAGGCATCCGATGGATATTTGCCCGACAGCATATCGAGCACGCTTTCAAAGCTATTTCTCGGTAGCTCCGAAAAACACGCGCTGCGCCGGGTGAGCGTATACAATTCTTCCGTATCGATCGGATCCATCGATGCAATGGCCACAATTTGCTGAGATAACACATCGATCGGATTGGAAAGGCATTGCGTGGGTTCGACATCTCCTTCGCTCATTCTGTGGACGACGGCGGCGCAATTCAATAAATCGCCTTTATATTTAGGCAATACAATGCCTTTTGAAACCGATCCAACCGAATGGCCTGCCCTTCCGATGCGCTGAAGTCCCGAGGCCACGGAATAGGGGGCCTCAATTTGAAGAACCAGATCGACCGCGCCGACATCGATGCCGAGCTCCAGCGATGACGTAGCGACGATCGCCCTTAAATTCCCGCTCTTTAGGCGCTCTTCGATTATGCGCCTATCGTCTTTGGCGATGGAGCCGTGATGGGCGAGGCATAGCTCGTCCTGAGCCTCGTCGTTGAGTGCGCTGGCCAGGCGTTCGGACAATCTTCTTGAATTGACGAAAATCATCGTCGATTTGTGAGCGAGGACGAGTTCTTTTAATTCCGGAACGAATCTGGCCCAAAAATCTAAATCGGAGGCGGCCTGCGCGGGTTGAACAGGCGCGGCGCCCTTGGGCATGCGGACCAAGAGTTCCCATTGTTTGCGGGTGCCCGCATTGAGAATGCATACCGGGCGAAGTTCGGGCAGAGAGCGGGGTTTTAGGTCGTAGCCTCCTAAAAAACGGGCGGCTTCCTCGGGAGGTTTTTGGGTGGCGGAGAGGCCAATTCGTTGCAATGGATTCCGGTGCCCCGCCTGCGCGCGAAGCATTTCCAGGCGTTCAAGCGATAGGGATAAATGAGCGCCTCGTTTGGTGGCGAGCAGCGAATGAATTTCATCGATGATTACCGTGTCGATGGTGCAGAGGGCGCTCCGGGCCTGGGATGTGAGCATTAAGAATAAAGATTCGGGTGTGGTGATTAAAATATCGGGAGGGCGTCGGGTCATTTTGGCGCGGTCGGCGCTTTTGGTGTCGCCAGAGCGCACAAATATCGCTGGAATTTGGTGATCAATCCCATGCTGTTGAGCATAAGTGGAAATGCCAGCGATGGGCGTCTGTAAATTGCGTTCGATATCGGCGCCGAGGGCTTTGAGCGGAGAGATATAAAGCACGCGGGTTTGGGGTTTTTGAACCGGCAATTGAAACATCAGGCGATTTAAGGCCACCAGAAAGGCGGCCAAGGTTTTTCCGGTGCCTGTGGGCGAGAGAAGCAGCGTGTGTTTTCCTTCGAAAATAGCCGGCCAGGCAAGGGTTTGGGCGTGGGTGGGCGTTCCAAGGGTGTGGCGGAACCATTCTTGGACGCAGGGGTGGAACTTATCCATTGAATGTGTCTATGATGCTTTGTTTTCGGTATCGATGGGATGTTTATTGGATTCTTCAGGGTTCTTAATTTCTGTTTGGGCGGGCTGGATTTCTTGAGGTTTTGATTCTTCGGGAGTTGGGGCCGGTGTGGCTTCATCGCTGGTTGATATGGATTCTTCTGAAGAGGTTTCCGATTCTTTAGGAGGTGTTTCGGCTGGAGGCGGGTTTTGTACGCTGCTGTCTTCGGATGCCAAAAAACCCGCGATCCAAGAGCCGGGTTCGGGTTCTGATTCTAAATAAAATGGGGTTGACCGGTAATAGCGCAGGCCCCGCACGATAAAGATTTTTAAAATGGCTGCCGCGGGAACCGCGAGCAATACCCCCAAAAAACCAAAAATTTCGCCGCTCACAAAGAGCGCGATCAACACCCAAATATCGCTGAGGCCCACTGTCTTTCCGACGATTTTGGGCGTAATCACAAAACCTTCCAGCGATTGCACAACGGCATAACAAATGACGACGCCAAGCAATTGATAGGGATGCCATCCTCCAAGCAGGGACATCAGAATTCCAGCCACCAAGGCGAAGGCGCTGCCCACATAGGGAATAAAATTTAAAATGCCGGCGATAATTCCGATCGGAATGGCGAGGCGCACGCCCAGCGCCGCGTAGGCACCTCCATAGAGTACGGCCAAAATCGCCATTACGGTGATTTGGCCCCGCATGAATTGGCCCAATACAAAATCGATTTCCTTCGCGACTTGGCCCACGGGCTTTTGCCATTTTACCGGTACCAAATCGTGAATACCATCGATAATTTCATCAAAATCGTAGAGAAGGTAAAAGGCCATGATGGGTACCAAAAGCGCGGCGGCCGCGGCGCCCAGCATCGAAACGGTGCTTCCAATCAGCCGGGAAAGCAGGCTTCCCAGTGGCGCGAGCACTTTGGAGGCAATTTCTTCGGTGCGCCCTTCCAGGGCATCGGCGGCCTCCGATAAGGAATGAGGCACGGGAATGTTGTAGCGGGTTAGCAAAGGTTCGGCGCGTTCAATGAGTTCTTTGGTGTGGCGGGGAAGCTCGCGCGCAAAGGCCACAATATCGCGCACAATCGATGGAATGACCATCGTAAACAACAAAATTGATGCGCCGGTGAGCAGGACAAGGACGATGACGATGGAGAGGGCGCGGGGGATGCGCAGGCGTTCGAGGCGATCGACCAGGGGGTCGAGCACGTAGGCGATGAGAAATGCCATTAAAATAGGCGTGATGACGGCGCTTAGCCCATGGAGGACAAAGCCGGTGAGGGCGAGGCCAAAGATGACCCAGAAGCCCCGGGATAGAAAAATCTCTCGGCGGAGGGTGTGCACGGGGGCAGGGTAGGTAAGGTTTGGGTTGGGGAAAACGAAAAAAGAAAGGCGGCGGCCCGGGGCGCAAACGAGGCTGTTGTGTCCGCTTTGGCAGGCGTGTATGCGGGGCGCGAAACTTATGCATACGTTATCGAGCCAGTGGATACAGCTTCTGTCGCGGAGGCGCCTTTCCAATACGGGTGAATTTCAAGATGCGTACGATGAATCCGTTCGAAGTGCATTTGAAGTGGATTGGGATCGTATTCTATTTTGTAATGCGCTTCGGAGGATGCACGATAAAACGCAGGTATTTCCGCTGCCCGAGGACGATATTGTTCATTCGAGGCTGACGCATAGCCTGGAAGTGGCGTCAGTCGGCCGTTCGATTGGAAAAACGGTGGGTGAGCGGATTGTGGAGCGGCACGGGATTTCGGATTACTGTTCATTTCACGATTTTGGGGATGTGGTGGCCGCCGCGTGTCTTGCTCATGATATTGGGAATCCGCCTTTTGGTCATGCGGGCGAGGATGCAATCGCGCGTTTTTTTAAGCAGCATCCCGCGGGCCGGGATGTGGTTTTTCAGCTTTCCGGGCGGCAGGCGAGCGATTTTACCGATTTTGAAGGCAATGCTCAAGGATTTAGAGTTCTGGCGCGGCTTCAATTGGAGGTGGATGGGGGGCTTAGGCTTTCGGCCGCGACGCTCGGGGCTTTCTGTAAATATCCGAGGGAGTCGGGCAAGGATTTAAAACACGATCGTATCGATCGAAAAAAGCATGGTTTTGTGCAGGCGGACGCGGAGCTGTTTGAGAGGCTCGCCCAGGAGCTCGGGCTTCATCCGCAGGCCGGGTGTGGAAATGCGAAGGTTTGGGCAAGGCATCCTTTGGCATTTTTGGTCGAGGCGGCGGACGATATTTGTTATTCGATTCTCGATATTGAAGATGGGGTGAGGCTTGGGCATGTGGAGCAGAAAAGCGCGGAGGAGCTGCTGATCGCGGTGGCGAGGCAGAGCGGGCGTTTTAAGGAAGATCGGCTGAACCGTTCAACGGATAAAAGGGCGCGGCTGGGTTATTTGAGGGCGATGGCGATTGGACAGTTTATTCAGCAGTGCGCATCGGTGTTTTTGGACAATGAAACGGCTATTTTGGAAGGGCGTTTCGAAGACGCGCTCACCGGGGTTATCGGCGCTAAAGAAGAGCTCGGGCAATTAAAAGAATTGGCCAGGCATACGTGTTATAATGCGCCGGGCGTGCTGGAAATTGAGCTGGCGGGCTATGAGGCGCTGGCGGGGTTGCTCGGGCATTTTGTTCCCGCAATGGCCGCGGAGGATGCAGATGACAAGAAGCTCGACAAAAGAGGGCTGATCGCCAGGGATTTGTTTTTGCAACGGGTGAAATTAGATCGTATTCCTGATATTTATCATCGTATTTTAAGAGTGACCGATTATGTGAGCGGTATGACCGATCGGTACGCACTTTCAATGTTTAGGCGCATTCAGGGAATCGCCGTTCCGGGACGTATTTCTTGACCGGATGTTCAAAATCAATCGTTCAGCCTTGCCAGCTTTTCGCCTTGCGATTAGCGTCGCCCAGCCGTTCCGCTTCCAAACGGCTTCCGTGTGAAGGATGACGCTCCCTACCCTCCGGCTTTCATTTCTTCGTAGCTCGCCGTACTTGCCCTCGATCGCGAAAGGGCTCGCGGGGAAGCTGCGCGGCCGCGTTTTGGTGCTTCCCAATGTGCTCGGGCGCCAGGAGCTGGAGGAGGTCGTCGATGCGCTGACCCTTCTGCTCGGCTTGCCTGTCTACATTTTCGCTCAGCCTACGGGCATGGAGGAGATGGTTGGGCATGGCCCGGGCGGGATTTTGGTGCTGCCGGTGCCGCTTTCCGTGCCGCCGGAGCCCGTGCGCAACAGCATCGTGGTGTGTGTGCGGGCGCAGAGCGCAGAGGATATGTCCATCGGGATGCCGTCGGAGCTTTTGCTTCTGCGCGATGCGATTATCGAGTGTCTGACGCGGCAGTTGGAGCAGACGAGGCTCGCGGCGATTCCGGGCTGGGTGGCGAGTGTGGCCGATACGCCGGCGACGGCGATGCGTTTCGTGGATGGTGTTCAAATGAGGCATCTGCTTGAGCCGGATGCCGATGATGCGACGCTGTTTTGCGCGGGTTTGGCGGCTGTTGTGGGTTGGATGATGCAGCCCGTGGATCCGACGGTGGCGCAGTGGGTGCTGGCTCTTTCGGCGCTGCCTGCGGAGCCGGAGCGTTTGGTGAGCGCGGAGGCTGCGCTGCTCGGCAGGGCCGAGGCGCTGAACAAGGCGTTTGAGTCGGGGCTTGTGTATCAGCTTCCGCCTCAGGAAGGCGGTTCGCCCGATCTGCGCAGGCCGCTCGGTGCGATTACATGGCTTGGCAGTGCGCCGGGGGCGCCGCCGCTCGCGCTTTTTGTTTCGCAGCTCGCGGTGCAGGTGAATCCTCAGGTGAGGGCTGTTTTGACGAGGCTTGCGCGTCCCGCGGTGCGGGGGCTGGGGCTGTCGAGTCCTGCGCCTCCGGCGCCTTTTGTCGGGCGGGCCGATTTGCTCGAGAGGTTGTCCACGCTGCTCGAGCCCGGGGATCGGGTGCGCACTTGTATTTTGTACGGCGCTTTTGGAAGCGGGCGTTCGTCGGCGGCCGCAGCGCTTACGAAAATGCTCGAGAACCGGCTCGAGCCTGTGTGGGTGCACTTCAACGAGGGGCCCGAGGCGGGCTGGCTTCGGGTGGCGGGAGCGCTCGGCGTCGATGTGAATCGCGATAAGGGCGAGCGGACGGATATCCCTCAATGGGTGTCCGCGGTTCACGAGCAGCTCAAACAGAATGCCTATCTGGTGATCGTCGATGCGGTGGAGACGGTGCCGGAGTGGGAGTTGCCCAATTGGCTTCCCCGGGATGCGGGGCGGTGTGCGGTGCTGGTGATCAGCCGGACGGCGCAGCATGCGCTTCAGCGCAGCCACGAGGCGATTTCAGTGCAAATGCCGCCTCTGTCGATCGAGGAAGCGCGCGAGCTGTTTATGCGTAAGGTGCCCGCGCTGCAGCAGGACATTGCGCGCGGCGATGCGGACAAGCTGATCGAGCGTTTGGGGCGTTATCCCGGGCCGATCGCGCTGTGTGCTCCGCTGGTTGCGGCTTATGGGCTTTCGCCGGTATTTGAACGGCTTTCGGCGGGTTCGGAGGGGACGCAGGGCGCGATGCCGAGGCTGGTCCGGGATGCGATCGAACCGCTTCGGGGGCTGGAGCGGCAGCTTTTGCTGGGGCTTGCGGTGACGAGTCCATCGGGTTCGACGCATGAGCTTTCGCTGTGTGTGGGCGAAGTTCCGGCGGGCCAGGAGGCGGTGATCGATAGGCTGCTGGAGCGCGGGCTGATTGTCCGGGAGAGCCGGCTCTTAAGGCTTCACAGTTTTGTGAGAGGGGCTGCGGAGCGGCTGCTCGATGAAGATTTGGACAACAAGCGCAGGCTTGTGCTGCTGCATGCGGCGGCGCTTGAGGATTTGATCGCGGTTGCGGATGAATCGGGGGATGTGGGGGCGAAGGCCGATTTGTACAACGATGTTGTGCTGGCGGTGAAGCGGACGACGCAGTTGTGCGCGTCTGGTTATTCCGAGGCTTTTGAGACCTCGGTGGACGCGGCGGTGGATCTGTCGGCGTATCCAGTGGGCAACCGGGTCAAGAATCTGGGGCTGGCGATCGAGGCATTTAAGGCGGCGCTCAGCGTGCGGCCGCGCGAGAAGTTCGCAGAGAGCTGGGCTGCCGTGCAGGCGAATTTAGGCAGCGCGCTGATGAATCTTCCCGCGGGGGCGCAGGGGCGCGCGGAGTACCTAAGGCAGGCGATCGAGGCGTTTAGGGCGGCGCTTTCGGTGCACACGAGGGAGCAGTATCCAGAGCGTTTTGCGCATGCTCATTACAAGCTCGGAATGGCGTATATCGATTTTCCGGGCGGCGATCGCGCGGACGGTTTGCAGCGCGCGGTCGATCATTTCCGGCAGGCTCTTTCGGTATACACCTATGAGTCGCATCCCGAGTTTTGGGCGATGGTGCAGAGTCAGTTGGGGGCTGCGCTTTCGCAGATGCCTGTGGGCGACCGGAATGAGAACTTGCACAAGGCGATGGAAGCCTTCCGCAATGCGCTGGCTTTGCTTTCGCGCGAGACGCATCCAGAGGAATGGGCCGCGATTCAGAGTCATTTGGGTTTTGCGTATTCGCAGCTTTCCGTGGGCGATCGGGCCGAAAATTTAAGGCAGGCGGTGGCGGCGTACAGTGCGGCGCTGAGCGTGTTTGTCTACGAGTATTTCCCCGAAGAGTGGGCGCGTACGCACATGCGTTTGGGTACGGCGCTGCTCGAGTTGAATGTGGGCGATCCCAACGAGCGTTTGATGAAGGCGATTGAATCGCTGCGCGCGGCGCTCGCGGTGTACACGCAGAGGGATTATCCGCAGGAGTGGGCGACTCTGCATTTCCGGCTGGGCAGCGCGCTGTACGAACTGCCTTCAGGCGATCGGATGGAGAATCTCGCGATGGCGGCGGATGCGCTGCGTTCGGCGCTGACGCTGCTTTCGCGCAAGGATTCGCCGGCCGATTGGGCGATGGCGCAGAACAATTTGGGCCTGTCGCTGATGCAGCTCACGGCCGGCGATCGGGTGGAGAATTTACGCCAGGCAACACAGGCGTTCCGGGGCGCTCTCACGGTGTATACGCGGGAGACCTATCCTCAGCGCTGGGCGCTGGTGCAGCGGAATCTCGCGAAGGCGTATGCGTCGCTGCCGACCGGCGAGCTGGCGGACAACACATCGGGTTCGGGGACCATGCCCGCGGTGCCGCCGGGGCGTTTGGATTCGGGTTCCTGAGGGCTTCGCCGGCTAAAAAAAGAAGCCTTCTCAGTACATACCGGATAGACTGCGCTCTGTACTTATAAGAGCGTTATGGGTCAACCGCAGGATGACGAATTGAGTGGGCTGCGCTCTGAGCTTGAAGGTGATCCGGATCTTGCCGATACCTTTGCGCGTCTCGAGCCCGGCTCGAATCGTGGGCGTTCGATGAGCGGTCAGGATTTTGCCGATCCGCTTGCCGGTCTCGTTCCTCTGGACGCGCCCGAGCCATCCACAAAACTGCGGGCTCCTTCGGGGAATCCTCCGCTGCCCAAGCTTCACGGCGAAGACGAGGGCGATAGGGATACGCCCACGCAGCGTTATGTGAAGACGCTTCACGATTTGCCCGATCCGAGTACGCGGCGGGTGGGTTCCGATCCGGCGCCTCCTATGGCTGAAGCGCCGAAGCCTTTGCGGACGCCGTCGTCGTATGTGGGGCGAATTCCCCGGGCGCCCATATCTTCGCCGGAAGGGGGGCCTGCTGTGCCCGCCGGCGTGCCCATGAGGCGTCCTTCGGGGCAGAATCCGATGCTGTCGTATTCGGGTTCTGGGCGCAGTTTGCCGCAAGCGGCTCCAGTTCAGGCGGGTGCGCTGCATCCGATGAGTCCTGAAAATAGGTTTGGGGCGCCTACGGAGTCGCAGGCGGCGAGTACGCTTCCCGCCCCGGAGCGGGCGAGTTCGGTTGCGAAAGAGGCGATGACCGATCTGCCGCGTTCGAGCACCTTGCCTGGGGCGAAGGGGATTGTGGATTCGCAGTCGGTGCCATCGACGGCGGTGAGTCCTGGGGTGTCGGCACCGGCGTCGGTGCCCATGGCGGCTGCTGTTGAGGGGGATTCGGCGCAAGAGTCGACGGATGCAGGGGTCTCCGCGCCCACGGAGCTTTCCGGGGAGGCAGAGGGGTCGGAAGGCGATGCTGGAGAGGCCAATACAAAAAGCCCGGGGCGCGGAGCGATTTATCTCGCCGTGGGGATTTTGTCGGCTGCCGCGACCCTTGCGGTTTTGTTGTTTGTGGTGAAGCCGATGCGGGCTGGGGCTGGGAGTACAGCGGCCTCGGGTTCTTCGGCAGTGCCTACGGGGGCGGCGTCTTCGGCGCTTGTCGCGCCTTCGGCGGCTGCACCGGCCCAGGCCGCGCCATCCTCGGTTGTTGCGCCTGGCCCTTCGGTGTCTGCGACGGCGGCGAGTATAACGGCCGATCCTGTGATTGTTGCGGGCTCGGCGTCTCCTTCCGGGGGATCGTCTTCGGCCGGCGGTTCAACAGCCGTGCCTTCGGTGACGGCCGCGTCTCCGGTGCCTTCGGTGACGGTGACGACTGTGGTTGTTGCACCGGTTCCATCGCCTGTGGTGACGGCGAAGCCTCATTCGACGGGTACGGCTCCCACCCCCAAGCCCACGGGTTCGAAGATGAGTCCCATTTTTGATTTTTAATGGGTTTTAACCGGGGCAGATTTGGTTGGATTGGCGGGGATTTTGGTTGTATTGGCCGGCGCGCCGCCGATTATTTTTAATCCTATTCCCAAGCGTTTGGCGTCGGGAGCATTTTTGACTTGTTCAAAATCGACGGCTTGAACGAATCCCGCGGGGTCTGCGCGCCTGGCGAGGGCGGCGAGCTGTTTAACGATGGTTTCCGCGCGATTTTTAGCTTTCGCGGGCTCTTCTTTGGGAAGTCCCGGGCGGATGCCGATATGGAGTTTCCATTGGGGATGGGTGAGCAATTCGTGGGCAATGGCCCGCAATACGATCAGCGGTAGGGGTTCTGTATCGGCTTTGGCCGCGTCGATTTTAATATCTGAATTCAATTGAAGGGTTGGCCCATCCTTGCCTTTTTGAAGGATGAGCAAGGGTTTGCCTTGTTTTTTCTCGTCAGATTCAGGGCATCCATCGCCGTCGTCGATACCATTAAAGGTTTCGGCTTCATCGGGGCATTGGTCTTCGGCCGCCGCGTAGGTGTCCTTGTCTTTATCGGGGTCTGGGCATCCTCTTTCTTTTTCGTTGGGGCTGTCGATGCCGGCCTTGTCTTTACAGGCGTCTAGCCGGTCGGGGATGCCATCTTCGTCGTTGTCGTAATCGGGGCATCCATCGCTGTCCTCAAATTGATCGATATCTTCCGCCGCATCGGGACATTTATCCGCTTCGCCTTCGATGCCATCTTGATCTTCGTCTTTTATCGGGCATCCGCGCTTTTTTGGGTCCTCGTGCTTTAATCCTTTTTCATTGGGGCACGCATCGATTGTATCTGCAAATCCGTCGCCGTCATTGTCTGCATCAATACATCCGTCATGATCTTCAAATTGATCGATATCTTCGCGTTCGGTGACGCAGCGATCTTCACCATCGGGCACGCGGTCTTGATCGTTATCGGCTTCGGGACAACCATCGCTGTCTTCAAAACGATCGAAATCTTCGGCGAATGCCGGGCAGCGGTCGATTTTATCGGAGATGCCGTCGCCGTCCGCGTCGTACACATGAGGCTGCCAGGCGAGGGACGTGATGGCTTCTGCAATGGGGGCGCCCACCGACACATGCGGGGCGCCGTACAGACCGAGCGTAAGCGCGAAATCGCCCAAGGCGAGGCGGGCTCCGGCTCCTGCGCGAAGGGCCGAGATTCGCGCGCTGCCTTCGGAAAAAGGCGTTCTGGGCCACAGAGGCACGTATCCGCCCGCTTCTGCATAGAAGGTCCACAGTCCTTCGTCATCCCACCCCAACAGTTCGGGACGCACAGAAATGCCAAGCCCGAAAGGCAGTTCGTGGCCGATGCGCGTCTGACACAGATCTTCTTGATCTACCGGGGGTTCGGGGATTGTACCGCAGGCAAAGCGTTCGGATTCGCCGCGGAATTTCACCCCAAGGCCGCCGTGTACAGTGAACGCGTTAAGCTTGAAATCGAGCAGAAATCGTGTCTCGCTCGCGATGTGGCCTTCCGCCATGTAGGAGTTTTCATCGCCTGTCGGGAGGCTGAGCCTTTGGCTGAGCGATAACAAAAATCCCTTATTTGCAAGGCGATTGTTTGCAAAGAGCAGCAGTTTTCCTTGAATCGACAAGTCGCCCAGGGCTTGGGCCGAGACTGTGGATTCGCCCAAGTTCCGCCGCGATGGATGGGTCGGCCTATCGCCTGTTTGAAGCAACAAAAAAGGCAAATCGATGCTGAGGGACGCGCGGCCAAATAAGCCGACCGAAGCGCTGAAGTCTCCTGAAATGTGATGCCTCACTATGGTGAAGCGGAGTTCCTCCGTGTCTGAATCGCGCAGCGTAAAAGGCCGGTAGGCGTAGCGCATCCATAAGGCCGTGTTCCACACGCCGGACTCGGGCACCCGGGCGGGCTCAGAAAAAATGGTGCCGCTGCCGTCCGCCGATGGCCGGATACCCCGCAGATCCAGCGACGGCTGAGGATCTGCACAGGCTTCACCGGGATTTACGGCGATGAGCGCATTCGCCAAAGCAAGGGCAAGCCCGAACCGAGCCGGGTTTATCAATCGCATGAGGTGCGCGAGCGTAGATCACGTTTGGCTCGTTCTAAAGCAGCTTATTTGAATCGAATACTCGCGTCTTCGCCGGCTTCATGCGATACGCGGCTCTTGTATGGACTCCATCCGGATTCGCGGCGGCAAAGATCTTCGGGGAACGATTCGTGTGAGCGGCGCTAAAAACGCGGCTCTGCCTATCTTGTGCGCGACGCTTTTGTCGGATGGTGAGAGCAGGC
>CAZICM010000084.1:0-34910 GCA_964537685.1 uncultured Polyangiaceae bacterium | reverse complement strand
AGACTCAATGTTAACCACCAGCATATAACAAAGGCTCAATCCATTGCTTATCGTGATTTTGCAAAAACCGGTCAGAATCTGACCTGGGAATCCGTTGCAAAAATTGAAACAAGTGCACTCATTAAGGGCGGTATGAGCGCAGATATGGCGTCAACCACGGTACGCAACGCGATTGATGCACTTCAAAGTGCTGGAGTAGAAGGTCCAACACGTATCCCATGGGGAAAATAAAATGCCTAGTGAAAAAATTAACGAATTTGCCAAGACCCTCATACAGCAAGTCCGGGATCCCGCGCTCCGCTCGTGTGATATGGATTGCCGTCCCGAATGTCAATCGATAGGAGCGCAACGCTGGCGCCGGCTAGGTGTTTCGGAGTCGAATCAGCTTGCTATGACGCTGATAGCCGATTGCGTGGACGCCACAATGTTTTGGCTATTGGATGCAATTGATCAGGGAACATTGAAGCTCCAATTTGTTAGGGGAGATGGATCTATTGTTGATCTTACGAGCGACGGGCTCGGGGAACTCGGTGGATGGTATGTTGGTAGTGATGGTTTTTGTTCGAAATACTCCGGCGAACGCCTTAGTGAGTTTGTGCAAGAAGAAAACGACGACGAGGATGTTTAAGTAGCTATCCAGCCAGAAGGGAGGCGCAAGCTGCAAAGGAAGGAGCGGCGCTGAAGCCGTATGGTGGACCGGGGGGAGGCCACTTAGCACGGCACAGAGACTTGGCTATCGGCAGCTTACTGAAACGGGGGGCTCATTGACTTGGGATTCCGTTTCTACTATTGAAACTAATGCTTTGATTAAAGGTGGTATGGCGCCTGATATGGCCACATCCACCGTAAGCAATGCAATTAATGCACTTCGGGCTGCCGGTGTAGACAGTCCTATTAGAATCCCATGGAGCAAATAGAATGCCATCAAAGAAGATCGAAGAATTCGCGAGGATATTGATTCATGAGGTTCGGGATGCCGCAATCCAGGATCTCGACATGTGCGTGCGGCTTGATAATCAGTCATCGACGGCAAAGCGCTGGCGTCGGGCAAAGATGATTAGCGATCCCAATGCTCTCCGTGAACTTATCCCTGATTGTGTGGATGAGGCATTGTTTTTTTTGCTCAAAGCCATCGATGAAGGGTTGCTCAAAGTGCAATTTGTTGCTGCGGATGGTACAGTCGTTGATTTATCAGAGGAAGGTCTAGGTGAATTGGCCGGATGGTACTCCGGGCCAGGCGGCTTTTGTGATACATATTCACAAATGCGCTTAACCAACATCGTAGACAGTGCTGATGACGAAGCATCCTAGCCTTCTCAACGTATCAGGAGCGCGGGTAAAGTCGGTATCCAAACGCTGATCATCGGGATAGCAACGGTGATTACGCTTGGAGAGGGCGCGGCCGCGCTGGCCGGAGGGAAAGGAGCGGGTGGGGCGGCGGCGATTGCGAAGGCGGAGGCGCCATCCCAGAGATCCTTTCCCTCGTTCGCCTCGTGTCCGCCGTCCATGGACAGCCAACAAGACACGCCTTCCTTGCGCTATTTGAACAGCTTTTGCTTGGGCCTCTTCGAGGTCGAGCAAGCCGCAATCCTTGCATGGTGCGTGCACATCTTGCGCCGCCTTCCAGCATCCCTTCGAAAACATTCGCTCCACACACGCAAAAACCGCGTGCCCACCCCACAAAAAAACAGGTATGTGAATTGCAGTTTTTCGCCCGTCATCGTAGCCGCGTCTGGGTGCGGCTTAACAAAGGAAGCGACGATGGGCAAAATTGAAGTGATCTCGTCCATTGCGAGACCCACGCTGGGGGCGGATGTCCCCCTGTTTATTTTCCGCGCGTTTAGGCATTTTAGCGCGGATTATGTGCGTAAGATGCTGGGCCGGGGCGCGGGCGTGGTGTTTCAGAATAGTGGGCTCGAATTGGGCAGGGAAGCCGGCGCGCTCTTGAAAAAGCCCGATTTCGATACCTATTTCGCCGAAGTCGTGCGCTTTGTGCGGGATATGCGTATCGGGGTGCTTAAGCCTCATGAGATCACAGAGACGACGCTGAAGCTGGGACTGGATGAGTGTATTACGTGTGCAGGTATGCCGCCCGGCGGTGAGCGTATCTGTCATTTTGAGGTGGGCTTTGTAGCGGGTATTGTGGAAGCCTATACGGGCAAGCGCGTCCGGGCAACGGAAACGCTATGCAATTATATGGGCGAGCCCACATGCCAGGTTACGGTCGATCTAAAGCCGGAAACATAAACTTTTACCGATGGAGAATGGCTTGTGGGAGAAACACGCGTGGACAGAATCCGGGACGTTCTTCGGACGCTCCGGCAGGCTTCGGCGGATGTGATTGGTTCGGCCATCTTGACATCGGATGGGTTTATTGTGGCTTCGCTGCTTCCTGCCGAAATCGATGAAGAGTTGGTTTCTGGTATGGCGGCGACGCTGCTCGGTGTGGGGGAGCGGATTTCTAGGGAGATGATGAATTCGGATATGGAGCAGGCTTATATCCGGGCGAAGGATGGCTATGTGATTGCCAATGCGCTGACCGATCAGGAGGTATTGGTGATTCTAACGACGCGCCAGGCTAAGCTCGGGCTGATTTTTATGGAGGCGAGACAGCGGGCGGCGGAGCTTACCCGGTTATTATAAGGTTGAATTATGTTTGTCTGGCTCTTGATTCTGCTTTCGGTGTTTGGGGCCGCGGCCTTTTTCATGGCGGGCTATTATGTGCGGGCCTTGTGGACAATCGAGTCCGGGGAGCGGATGCGTTTGGCAAAGGAAGAGGAGCTATCGGCTCAATTGCGGGAGACGCAGTCCAAGAACGATAGATTGATGAAAGAGGCGCGGGCGCTGCGCGAGGAAATTTTTGGGCTGGAGAGTCAAATGGCTGCGGGGGGTGATTCGCACCGGAGCGCTAATGCCGATGATGATGATGATAATATCAAGACCCAGGCGATGAATGAGAAGACCGATATTTCCGATCTAAAAGTGGCCGTGCTAAAGAGGCGTACCGACGAGCTGGAGCATTATGCGGACGAGGTAGCGGTGTTGAAGGAGAAGCTAAGGGATAAAGATCGGATAGAGAAAGAGCTAAGCCAGGCGCGGGAGCAGATAAAGCAGTTGGAGGAGCTTGTATTTTCAGCGGGTTTAAATATCGAAGAGCCGCCCGCGCCCCATACGCTAAGAAGCCGGCTCCCCGAGAGCGCGGCGCTGATGGGGACGACGATGGATGAGTGTTTATCGGCCGTTACCTCCTCGGGAAAGGCGCGTTCGATGGTGGTGGCCGATGAAGAGGGGCTTTTGTTATCGGCGTCCGGGGATTCGGCCTATCACGAGGCGCTTTCGGTATTGGCTTGTTCAATGACCGAGCTTGGGGCAAAGGCGCATTCGCTGCTGCCTTTGGGTATGCCCCGCTCGATTGGTATTATCGATCAGAAGAATGTGCTGCTGGCCTGCCGCTTATTTACGTATGGAAAAGATCGCTTGGCCATTGCGGCGCTCAGTGTTGGAGGGCAGAATCCGGGCTCGGAGATTGAGCGTTCGCTGAAGAAATTAACCAGGGTGATGGATGCCCATCATACAGGCTAGGATATGGGAAACGCCGCGGTACATCTTGAGCCTGGAGTGACGCTTGGCCGTTATGAGATCAGCTCGAGGCTCGCAAGCGGAGGTATGGCCGAGGTGTGGCTGGCCCAGGCCACCGGTGTAAGCGGTTTCCGCAAGCAAGTCGTCATCAAAACGATATTGCCTTCGCTGGCCGAGAATCCCGAGTTTACGAAGATGTTTATTCAGGAGGCATTGGTGGCCTCTGGGCTAAATCATCCCAATATCGTTCAGATTTTTGATTTAGGAGAATGCGGCGGCCATTACTATATTGCGATGGAGCATGTGCCGGGCAAGACGCTGAGGCAAATTGTAAAGGCGCACCGGGCCAGGCAAAATATCTTGCCTCAGTGGTTTGTGCTTCAGGTGATGAGTGCGGTATGCCAGGGATTGCATTATGCGCACGAGCTCCGGGACGAGGCCGGGAGGTTTTTGGGGCTGGTGCACCGGGATATTAGTCCCGAGAATATCATGGTATCCTACAATGGTATGGTGAAGGTATTGGATTTTGGGGTGGCCAAGGCGGACACGGGGACGGCGGCGATACGGACGGGGAGTATTAAGGGAAAGCATGCCTATATGGCGCCCGAGGCGTTTGAGGGGAAGGTGGACAGGCGCACGGATATTTTTGCCATTGGCGTGATGATGTATGAGCTATTGACGGGTGTGCGGCCCTATCAGGGCAAGAATATTTTGGATATGATGTGGCAGATTATTCAAACGGTGCCCCATCCTCCATCGCATATCTGTGATCAAGTGCCCTGGGAGCTGGAGCGTATTGTGCTGGATGCGCTGGAGCGCGATCCTGGGGCGCGCGTAGCTGATGCGGCATTGCTTCAGAGGCGGGTCGATGACTTTTTGGTGAAATGGGGAGGCAGCCGTTCTCCTCATGAGATGGGAGAGTTTGTTAGAGACTTATTTAGAGAGGATTACGAGGTTCATTCAAGCCGGCCGATGATGATATCCAAGCATCTTGTTTCCGAGCCGGCTATGGATTCGCCTGTCGTGCCAAAGCCCGCGGCCGACGAATTGACTTCGCCAAAAACGCTATCGTACCGATCGAGGGAGTCGAGAACGAGTGTTGCTCCCGAAAAGGAAAAAGAAAAAGAAATCGAGCGCCGGAGTGATCCTGGGTCGGATGCGAGCCGTTCGTCGGGAAAGAAGCATGCATGGGCGGAGGCGGCGCGCTCCGCAGCAATAAAGCATAGACAGTTAGACGATACGACGGGTGTAAAGACAGGCGATACGCCGGTAACGACGCATTCTCAGCCTGTGAGCGCTGATAGAAGCCCTGGCAGCGATGAGGCGACGGTTCATTTTGAGCGGGGTTTGCAGCTTACGAGGAAGGGATTGCACGATGAGGCGCTTAAGGAATGGGAACTTGCGCTGAAGCTGGATCCGGGCAATCGTTCGTATGACGTGAATGTGCGTAAGCTGAAGAAGAAGCTTGCGGGGGATGGTTAAGCCTCGATAGATATTTTGGAGGCATGCGTTTTGCTCTGATGCCTAGGCAGGCAGATGATGAATGAGCAAGGCGCGGGTGAGGTACGGGGTGGAAAGCGGGCGCGGAGACGGGCATCGCTGTGGTCCAGGGCCTCGGGATTGGCCGCGCTGGGGGTGCTGAGTTTATGCGTAAAGGCTTGTGATAAGCAGGTGTGCCTATCGAGCCTCTATGAGCCGGCGGATTGCGCGGTTGCCGATGAATGTCCGTGCAAGATACATGATGACACGCAATTAACGGGCGATCATTGTGTGCGGCTTGTGGGTTGCCGAAGCGATGCCGAATGCCCGGCCGGGACGGTATGTCTGGGCGAGGAAAAAGATGCGCTTGAAGGCGAATATTCTGCGTGCGTGCCGTTAAAAGATAAAAGCATTCCGAATACCCGCTGCCAAATAGCAAAAGATCGCAATGAAGCGGCGCTGATCAATGGGTTTGGGGCGAATGAGTTTTTGCTGGAGCGCATTGAAGGCAGCAATGGGTTTCGATTTATTCCTCCGGCGGAAGCTTGGTATGTGGCCTGCGCTTTGTTTTTGTGTGCGCCGGATGTGCGTCCATGGGGCTGCGATTTTACAAATCAGTCTGTTGGTCGTATTGTGAACTATAATCGCTGCTCGCTGTCCGGGCAGCCTCAGATATCATCGCTCAAAGCTTCCTTGGGCGGAGAGGATACGCCTTTTGTATTTACGGCGAAGGTGGAAGGGGACACGCTAAAGGAGAGGGGAGCTGAGTGCGCTGCGGCGAATAGGATTCAAGAGCTGGCGGCGAGGACGCTAACCGATATCAGTGTAGGGTGCTGGGCTTATGACGATGTGGGTTTGGTGGGGGCGACGAGGCTAGTGCCGCTGGATGGGGATCAATTAAAAAAGATATCCGGATCTGTGTTGGAAACTTGTCCGGCCGGGGACAAAGATATTATAGCGGAAACATGCATTTTACCGGAGGCGAATGGGGGGCCGGCCGGGGTGCCACCTTTGGGCAGTTGTTATTATGGGGAATGCCGTCCCCGCTGTGTGACGGCGCGCGATTGTCCGGCGCGCGAGCCCGATAGCGGCTGTGAGGAGCCGGTTGCGCAGTGTATGCATATGAAGCCTCAGGGCGTGGCAACCATAAGTTCTTATGTGGGCGTATGCATTTATGCCTGCGATCGCCGGGATTTGGCGGATATGGAGCTGGGGTCCAGCGGAGAAGAAGGAGGGGAGCCGTGAAGGTGACCATACGGCCGCTGGAAGGGCATCGCGAGGTTGTGGATGGGTGGGCAAAGGGAATTCCCTATGTTCGCGCTGAAGGTATTGTTTGGCGTTTTCAGATTGGCGCGGAGGAGATACCCAGCGAATGCACGGAGCTGTTCGCTTATCTTGAGCAGGCTGATTATTTGGGGGGCGTGGTTCGCCGGAAGCGGCCGGTGCTGGTGAAGCGGCTAGGGTTTGAGAGTATGGATACGCTTATCTCGGAAGCCGCTGGGATAAGGATTTATGCATGGGGTTATACGAGGCTAACGCTGACGCTGAAGGATGGGGAAGACAGCGAGGCGGCTGCGCTTCACACCGAGAGCATTCTGTTGGTCTCGAGGATAAATTTAATGATCGGCGCGCTTGCGTGCTTGATATCGAGCATAGCTGTGCTGTGGTGGCGCTGGGATATTCTGAGGCGGGCATTGGCGCTGCCCGAGCAGAGTGTGCCGGAGAAGCTGACGCAAATGCTGACGGTTATTGGTTCACTGCTTTTCGGTGGGGTATCCATAACAGTTTTAGATAAGCTGATTGAATGGGTGAGGGAGTCGTCGCCGGGGCGGGACGGAGCATTAAAGCTATGGGAGAGGTATTCGGTGATTCCTGCGCTGGCCGTGTTGCTGGTGGCCATGCTTGTTCCTCCTCTAGCGATAACGGAGATTGAGAACAAGACCAAGGCAGGCAATCCCCGGCTGGAGGGCTATTCGGTATCTTTGGGTGCAGAGAGCAAAGAGAAGACAGCCTATGTGTTCCGGTTCTTTTCGGATATCCGGCTTGAGAAGGAAGATGAGGAGATCTTTAAGCTGAGCGAAGATAGCTCGGAGCGTTCTTTTTGGAGCAAATTGGATCCGCCGAGAATGATTGTTGATTGCAATAAAAGAGCATGGGAAGCGGAAGATGCAAAAGCAAGTTTTGAATTGATGCTGGATAGCGGTGACTGTTCGGTGAATGAAGAGCAGGAGTTTGATCTTAACGAAAAAGCGCTTGCCGATGCCAGCTTGAAGGCGAAGCCTTTTGGCGGTGTGGCCCGCTGGACCTGGAAAAATGATTTATCCAGTGGAACCGTTCAGTGCAAGGCGCCCAAGGAAGCCAATCTATCGCTTATTGTTCTTGAAACCGAAGTTGCTAATGATTCGGGCGCGGAATTTCGCATTGAATGCAGGCGGGATGGCGAAAAATATGAGCATGTATCCGAATCGATGGTGAAAGGAAGAGGATCGAAAGTCGGTATTCCTGTATGCATTCCAGACGACTGCATTGATATCCGGGCGAGCTATACTGGCGATATCGGTAAGCCGCTGGACTTGCAGAAACTCGGCGAGAATAGGAAGGTGGCGATGAGCAACGCATCCTGTCCATGGGATAAGGAGCCGCCTTCGACGAGGGCCGGTTTTATAAAGCTGGAGCAGGGTGATCCAAAGAAAATAGGGCTGAGGGCCGGCGGATGTGAAACGGTGGAGGATATCGTTTCGCTGGGCAAGTTTGCGGTTCTTGTGAGGGGTGAGCAGGAGGCGGCGTTTGAGCTTTCGGATATGGCGATGGGGGATCGTTTGGGGTTTACCCAGGGATTGTTTGGAAATGCATCGGTTAAGATAAGCTGGAACGATCAATCGTGGAAAGTAAAATGTCCTTCCGGGGCGGATACACTGATGATCTTGGGGACGGATGCGTTACAGGGGCTTCATTCTGAAGTGATATGGGATGGGGCGCCGGACGATGATAAGGCCAGCGCCAACTGGGCATTTGGCGAATGGAAGATGAGGCGGGGGAAGAAGACGATATCCGAGAAAGTGATATGGCTGTGCCTGCCTTCAGATATTTTTGCTGATCACACAAAGGATGAGCAGTGCGACAAGAGAAAGCGGATACTTGCAGCGGATGGGCGAAGGCTATGGGTGGATACCACCAAAGGAACGCTTGAATACTGCGAGCCGTCTAAACCGCAATGCTGTTTTGTATGTCCGCAGTATTGGGGCGATCCAAAAAGCAGCCCGATCATTGAGTTTGCGGACTGCAAAGCCGGAAAGGCGGGCCTGGTTCAAAGGCCGCTCGATGAATGCAGGGGTTTGAAGAAAACTGAAAATGGAAGATGCCCATGAGATATCGCAGAAAGATATGGCGGTTCTTGTTGTCCGTGCCAGCGGCGGTATTGTTGCGGGGCGTTGTTGCTCAGGCCGCGGAGCCGCCGGTTCCATCCGGCGTTCGTCAGGAGCTGATTACCGTTGATTTGGAGAGCAAGGTCGATGAATTTCCGAGTGATATCTGTGTGATTAGCGATTTGAAGTCGCCGACTTCCGGGGAGTTAAAGCCGCCTGTGGGCAATTCCTGGCTGCAGGAAGTGTGGGCGGGCTATGAAAACAGGAGCGGGTTAAATACAGATGAGAAGCTGAGCATTGGCACGGAGTCGATCGATCGCTGCGAACGCAATGAACAGTTTTGCAGTCCGGAATTTCACCTTGAAACCGCCGACCAAAAAAAACATTACTTCATCGAATGCACAGGGAATAGTGCCGATAGAAAGATAAACAATCGCATTGTGATTCTCCGCGTATATGGAGTTTCCACGAAGAATGAAGATATGCTCACGCAGCCCTATATTACCGATGTCAGCCTAAACAAGAACAAAGTGACCTTTAATTTAAACTATATTAAATCAGCCGCGGAGATGCGCACATATGCGGTTATCGCCGGGGGACACTATGCCGAAAGCGAAGTGCGGGCCATTGAGAATAAGAAAGCCAGGCTTCCGCTAATATCACGCTGTCAAGTGCATGAACTGATTCTTCCTTCCTATGCGGGCTCAGCCGCGGCTTCCGTGTGGCTGTCAGCCGATCCAGAGGATAAGATAGGGAAGCGAGTCTGCGACCAGATTGAAGTAGGCCCGAACCGATCCATCCGTGTGGGTTTGCCTTATGAGCGCCATAACCAGCGCAGAACCGTGTGGGTTGAAACAGGCAGCGGTGATAAACATAATTTTCAATCCTATTCTGGCCAGTGGTATGATTTTGCCCCGCCGCCTTTTATTAAGCTCAGGCAGAAAAGCATATCCTTTCAATGGAAGCGCCATTGTATGTATCCGGGGGCAAAAAAGCATATCACCGAGTGGCTGATGTGCCCCGACGTTACGCTTGTCGAGGGCGATCAGGATAAGTGTGCTTTACAGATCGCCGATAACAGGAGCGGTATCTGCTATTATCGGTGCGAGCCCAAGTCCCATACCTTTGATCTGGAGGCTCATGTTCGCTTTACGGGTAACAAAGAGTTAGGCTTGGAGAACTTGGCCTGGACCGAGGAGCTCCGTTATGGAAATCAAGTGCTGGATGGTTATGTGCCTTTGGATCGCCGCCATGTCATGCTGGATTTTCATAAGTGGAATGAGGGCGGCTGGTCGCCCGCCTTGCTGGTTGGGAGGCGGGCAGCAGGAATTCATAAGATACAATTTCTCGGTGCCAGCGGCAAGCCTTTTTATTATGTGTTTGAGAAGGGCTCAAATACCAAAATACCAGATGAGGTATCTATAGATATGGCGGGAGCTGAATGCGGCCATGTTGTGAGCTATCGCTTTATCGGCGATAGAACGTATGCGGAAAGCTCTGCCTCCATTCAGAATGGGCGCCTTGTGCTGGAGAGTCCTAAGGGGGCTGAAGAGGAATGGAAATTCCGTGTCTATGGCGGAGGTGCAGCTCAGTATTCAGTTTATTCGAGTGATGAATTTAGTGATCCATGGAAGCTGGCTGTGATGCTCACTGGGGCTGTTCATTGGCGGCCTATTACAGAAGTCGCTTGGGCAGTGGAGGGGCGTTATAGTTTTATGTTTGGTGCGCAGAATTATTATCCTCTGCGTTTGCCTTCGCGGGATGGCCAGACAAGGGTGGCGCAGAATGTCTGGTATGTGAGGCATATCGTCGATGGAGCCGCCCTTTATGTTCTCGTTAACAACGATAGCGGGGAACTTGCGCTCGGCGGTGGTCCAGGAATTATTTTTGGATCGCCATTGTGGTTTGCGGATAGTTCTAGGGTATCTGATCTAGATGTTTCCGCTTCTGCCCTTCTTCTCTTGCAGGGCAGGCTTAAATCAATTCCCCGCTGGACGCTTGAAGGAGGGGCCCGCATGCTTTTCTTCGATGATGTCTATGCTCACGATACAGACTTTGTTGGCGGAAGCAGGGGGAATTCTTTGGGCGGTGTGCGTGGGATCTTTGAGTTAAGGTTAGGGTATACACTATGAGAATCCAATTTCCTATTTTAATAGCGATCTATACGGGTTTTGCTTGCGCGGCGGCCTGCTCCTCCGGCGGAAGCTGTGGTGGGACCTTTAGTGAGACGGATTCGCAGGATGCCGGCTTGGATGAAGGAGGCGGGCCTTGTTCGGTATGGGTCGATGGGGTTTGCGATACAGCGACAGAAGGCTGTGATTGTGAGGATTGCCGGCAAACGGCCTATTGCAATTTTGGAAACGACGGCGGCTTCGAGCGACAGTTGTGCAATCGTCCGGATCAAAATGATGGGATATGCGGCCCACTGATCGATTATTGTGTTTGCGCCGATTGCATGACCGATCTATTTTGCCAGGACCCGGGAAAAGTCAATTGTACGGCGGATGGCCTATGCGATCCTTATCTCGAGGGCTGCCGCTGTGATGATTGCAAGGATATGGATTTCTGCAAGCAATCTCAAGGCGCCGCGGTGAATTGCCATGCGCCGGGTGGCGGCGGGGGCGCGGGCGGAGAAATGTCAGGCGAAACAAACGGGGTATGCGAGCAAACCGAGAGCTGTGATTGTGTCGATTGTGTTGGATTGCCTCGATGCATAAGCTGCCTGGAGAATGGGCTATGCGATGTATTTGAAGGCTGTTTCTGCAATGATTGCCGGACCACCCCGATATGCTCGGATTGCTCCGGGAAAGACAATGGCTTGTGCGATGCCGTCGACGAGGGCTGTGAATGCCCGGATTGTCAAGGAGCGGAGGAGTGCGGAGGTATTGGGGGTATGGGTGGCTCTGGGGGTATGGGCGGTGCCGGGGGCAATTGATTATTCTGGTAAAACAGATGGGGACATGAGGCTTTTTATTTTGTTGGAATGACGTTTCAGTAGGTGTTCGAAGGCTTCTTTTAATACGATAAGAAAAGCTCGATCCCATGGAGGTCCATCTGGATGGCGGGAATGGACGAGTTGCCCAAGTTCCAGATCGCATTGGGCATAGAAGGCGCTTAGGCTTTCGTGGGCGCGCTTGGCTTGTTTTATGGTTTTTGCAGGTCCCCCTTCGGCGAGGGCTTCTTCGCAAATATAGTAGTTACAGGTGGCCGAGCGCTGATGTTCACCGAGGGTGCAGCCTGCGGGGCCTAAATAGATGCAGCGGGTGGGCATTGCTCTGTCCATCAAGCTGGAGGCGGGCTGCCGCTGAATTGAGAGGCCAAGCGGACTGGGCTTTAGGCGCCCATGTTCGAGTTCAGTGAGCAAGAAATCAATTCCAGCCAGCGACGCAATTCGGCCAATATCGGTCCATGCCACCGCGGGTGGAGCGGCACAGCAGCCGGCGGGATTGTGAGGACATTGGATGCAGAGTTCGGCGTGAATCCGGGTGTGAGCGCCGTCCAAGTGAAGCCGGACTTTTGGGGGGATGGATTCGATCGTTTGCGCTCGGGACGGCGGGGCCTTGGGCATTGCCCCCTTAGCTTAATTCATTCCGGCAGTCGTGAACCACAAGCAAATAACCCTCGGGCCTCATTTCTACCCGCTGAACACAAGTACCTGCAACACAGGCCCGGCAGCGGTTCTCGTCTCCATCGAAAGGAAATTCATGCACGCTGTCGGGATGCATTTGGCCTGGGCCAATATCCAGGCGGTGTTCACAGGAGTATCCGAATCTAATCGTTTCTGAAAGGAAGTTGGGCGAGGCATAGGTGTACAAGAACTCAGGAAGCGAAGGAGCCGGGGCGCGTCCATCCACGGTCTCCAACATCAAGGTGTGCTCTGCCATTGTTGTAGCTCCAGTCTTCGTATTCGTCGTTTGGGTTTCCGTATTCCTTGGACGGGTATCATTGTCATTCGCTGCCTGTTTCGCGAGAGTTTTTTTTAGGACGAAGGACAGAATATGTCCTACCTGACGGCGCCTTTGAAATACGGCCAAAACAAAAACATTCCGCACACGATTCCGTTTTGAGCGCAGCTTTGATATCGTCGGTAACCCGTGACTCAACTCCATTCCGGCCAAATTATCGGCGGGAAATACTGCCTCGACGAGCCGCTCGCCCGCGGCGGAATGGGCAGTGTTTGGCGTGCGCATCACGCTCAAATCGGCACGCCTTTCGCCCTTAAATTTATGGCCAAGACGCTGCTTCACAGCGAGAGCGCCCGGGCGCGCTTTGAGCGGGAGGCACGGGCAACGGCGCTGCTCCGAAGTCCTTATGTCGTTCAGGTGCTCGATTTTGGCGTGGAAGACGAAGTGCCGTATTTGGTGATGGAGTTGTTTGTCGGAGAGGATTTGTCCGATCGTTTAAAGCGCGTTCGCAAAATGTCTCCCGCGGAGCTTTGGCCGATTCTTGTGCAGATCGCAAAAGGGCTTCAAAAAGCGCATGATGCCGGCATTGTTCACCGCGATCTCAAGCCCAGAAATATTTTTATCGCCGCCACCGATGAAGGTGAGATGGTCAAGATCCTTGATTTTGGCGTTGCGAAAATCAGCGGTGAGCTCGGGCATACGACGACGGGCGAGTTGGTCGGTTCGCCTCAGTACATGAGTCCAGAGCAAGCGCGGGGCGAACGAGACATCGATCAGCGAAGCGATTTGTGGTCGCTGTCGGCCATCGCGTACCGCGCGCTGACAGGCGAGCTCGCTTTTTCGGGAGAGGGTATCGGCGATATCATCATGAAGATCGCGCTTGAAAAACCGGCTCTTCCAAGCTCTGTCGCGCCCGGGCTTTCGCCGGAGGTCGATCGCTTTTTTGAAAAAGCGTTCGCTCGCGATCGCAATCAGCGCTTTCAGTCGGTGCAAGAATTTGTGAGAGCTTTTGCTGTGCTGGCCGGTGATTCCGAGCCTTGGTCCGCGGGCGGCGCGCGTTCGGTGCGCATGCCAAATGTCGGCGGCGGACCTATTTCTTCTCCCAGCGGCGCGGGTTTTGGAGATGCCGGCCCGGCGTCCTATTCGGTTACGCCCGCGCCGATGCATACGCCTGTGCCCGGCGATAAAACGTATGGATCGGGTCAGCGTATGCCGGTGGCTCCGCGCCCCAAGCGGGCTTGGGATGTGTTGATTGGTCTTGGGCTGGCGCTGGTTTTCGTGGGCGGGGGCGCTGCCTTTTATGTCTTTTCGCTGAAGTCGCGCGCGCTTTCTTCGCCGGCTTCCGCGGCTGAATCGCAGGCTCCCGCGCTTGTTACAGCCTCCGAGCCTTCCCGGTCTGCTCAGCCCAATGCGTCCAGCAGCGCATCTACGGCTCCTCCCGCGGCGATTTCTCAGCCTTCCGCGGAAGCTTCTGCCCTCGCCCCAAGCTCGGTTGCCCGGCGGCCTGGAAAAGCGGTTTTAGCCCCACCCTCGGCCTCGGCTCCTCAACCCAAAGCGGACACCCCCGCTGAAAATCCAGACCTTGGCTACTAAGTCCTTGCTGCCCTTCAATATCATTGCGGCCACCTCGCTTGGGCTTGTATTGCTGTTCAGCCCTTGTTCGGCGCCGGCCCAGCCAAAGGAAAGTCCGGCCGAAGTCGCAAAAAATAGAGATGCGGCGCGCGCTCTCGCGACCAAGGGCCTAGAGCTGATGGGCAAGAAGAAATACGCCGACGCGATTGCCCACTTTGAAAAGGCCGAGGCCCGGTTTCATGCGCCGACGCATTTGCTCTTTATGGCACGCGCTTACCGTCAGATGGGCAAATGGATATCGGCCAAAAAACATTATCAGGCCGTCATCGGCGAAAATATTCCAAACTATGCGCCGGATGCTTTTCATAAGGCTCAGGCCGATGCTGGCAAGGAGCTTAGCGATCTATCGCTTAGCATACCCAAATTCCGTATCTTGGTACAGGGCGGGGCGGCGGATTCGGTGGATGTGAGGGTGGATGGACAGCGGGTTGAATGGCAGGCGGGCCCGGTTGAAGTCGATCCGGGCGAGCATATTATCGAAGCGGTGAGCAAGTCGGGAAACGAGCAGTCCCGCACGCTGAAAATCGAGGCTTCGGATGTGTTGGAAGTGCGCTTTGAATTTGCGGGCGGAGAGCCGGCCAAGGGAAGCGATCACGCTGGGCGCAATGGGTCTGGCGCGGAGCCTGGGCCGCTATGGCCGGCATTGCTTTCTTTTGGGGTTGGCGCGCTGGGTGTCGGCGCAGGGGCCGCCTTTGGCGTTTTATCGTTTTCTAAAGTCGATCAATTAAAAGAGCTATGCCCCAACAATCGCTGCCCTGCGTCGGCCGTTCCTGTGGCCAATGATGGCAGATTCTTTGGCAATCTATCCACGGTAGGTTTTGTTTTGGGCGGAGCGGGCATTGTGACAGGTACAATCTTCGCAATTGTCCGGCCATTTGGAAACTCGGCAGCGGCGGCTTTCAAGATATCGCCTCAGCTTGGTATCGGTAGTGCGGGTGTATCGGGACAGTTTTAGCTTGGTATTGATTTAAAAAAATCGAGGGGTTTTTTGTATGAAACACCGCGAATGGACGGCGCTGGTTCTGGCTTCGGCCATCTTGGCTGGAGGCGCTTGTAATGCGCTGAATGGCATTGGTGATTTTTCTTTTGATGAAGAAACGCTGGGGCAAGGAGGCGAGACCGGCGTGGGCGTGACCACCGGTACGACGGGAACAATGTCATGCGGCGCCGATAGCAAAGATTGCTTTGGTCAATGTGTGCCGCTGGATGATCCTAATTATGGCTGCGCTTCGCCGACATGTGAGGCATGTCCATCGAGTGGAGGCAGCGCTGGACCGACCTGTTCAATGGGCATATGCGCGGATAGCACATGTCCCTTTCCATCAGCCGATTGCGATACCAATGTGCCGGGCTGCGAAACGACTATCGATGGCACCGATGCCAAGAATTGCGGAGGTTGCGGGGAAATCTGTCCGGGAAATAGCACCTGCTGTCCAGGGATGGATCCCATTTCTGTCCAATGCGCCGATCTCGTGGGCAGCCCAAATAACTGCGGAGGATGCGGAATGGTTTGCCAGGGCAGCCAGGTGTGGTGTGCCAATTCAACCTGCACCTGCAAGCCCGGGCTTACCTTGGTAAATGGAAAATGCATTGATCAAAAATCTGATCCTAAAAATTGCGGTATGACAGGCAATACCTGCTCCGCTATGCAGGTATGCGAAGCGGGCGCCTGCAAAGCATCTTGCGGCGCCGGGCTAACCAATTGCGCGGGCGCCTGCGTAGATATCACTTCCAATTCAATGTACTGCGGAAATTGCAATACGGCATGCGCTAACAATCAAGTTTGCTATGAGTCCGCTTGTATTCCCTTTATTAAAGCCGCAGTTTATAATTGCAGCTCGTGTCCCTGCGCCGACTGCCCCAACCCGATGGGATCCACCTCGTGTATCTACTACCCAGGCACAATGATACCTCTGTGCTTGCTCAATCCCTGAACATCGCGTTCCCGGCCTCAGCTTTGTTCTTCCCGCTCATGGGTATTCTTGTTAAGGTCATTCACGCCATTTTGTTGAGACGCACCGAGCGCGGTGCATAAGCAGGTTTGGTGACCGTGAGCACTCCGGCCAAAGGTCTCGTCGTCGGCGGTAAATATCGCCTGGAAAAACCGCTTGGTCGAGGCGGCATGGGCAGTGTGTGGCTCGCTTATCATACGCAGCTTCATACGCCTGTTGCAGTGAAGTTTATCGCCGCGCTGCTGGCCGAAAGCGCGAGTGCCCGCTCCCGTTTTGAGCGCGAAGCCAAGGCCGCCGCCATTCTTAAAAGCCCTCATGTTGTGCAGGTTTTTGATTATGGAATCGACGACGATTTGCCTTATTTGGTGATGGAGCTCGTTGAGGGCGAGGACTTGGCCGATCGCTTTAAGCGGGAGCGCCGTATCGATGTGCGGGCATTTGCTCCGCTGCTCGCTCAAATGGCAAAAGGCTTACAAAAAGCTCACGAAGCAGGCATTGTTCACCGCGATCTCAAACCCCGTAATGTGTTTATCGCGAGGGGGGATGAAGGCGAGGTCGTGAAGATTCTCGATTTTGGTATCGCGAAGATCAGCGGTGAGGCAGGGGAAACAAAGACCGGAGAGTTGATTGGTTCGCCTCACTACATGAGTCCAGAACAGGCGCATGGAGCGAAGACGGTGGATCACCGATCGGATTTGTGGTCGCTGGCGGCGATTGCGTATCGCGCGATCACGGGGCGCAATGCCTATGAGGGCGAAGGCATGGGCGAAGTGTTGGTGAAGGTGTCAACAACCAAGCCCGAGAAGGCAACCGATGTCGCTCCGGATTTGCCGAAGGAGCTGGATGTTTTTTTTGATAAGGCGTTTGCGCGCGATCCCAAGGATCGATTTCAAACGGCGCGCGAGCTTGCGACAGAATTCTTTAACGTGATCGGTGAGCCTTCGTTTGGCGCGTGGTTTTCAGCGCCTTCGCAGCGTATGTCTTCGGCCGATTTGGCGATGTCCGCCGCTCCTGTGCCGGTGAAGGCGACGTTGATGTCGGCGCCGGTTTTAACTGCGCTGACAACCCATGATGCGGGAGGCGCAACACCGGCGCCGATGTCTGCCACGCCTTCGCCGATGCTGACGCCGATTCCACCTTCCTTCATCGCCGCGAGCACCGCACAGGCTCCCGCGGATGCGATGGATACAGGGTATTTCGGCCGGGAAAAGCAGCGATCGAAGCGTGTGGCCGTGGGTGTGGGACTGGCGGCGCTCTTTGGGATCGGGGCTGTGCTGGCTGTGTTTCTTATGCGATCCGATCCTGTGGAAGAAGCCGTGGGGGCTGCGCTTGCGACATCAGCTTTGCCGCCCGTTCCGCTTGAATCGACGGCATCCGCGGCGCCTTCCACAACGGCGGTCGCAGCGCTTTCCGCATCGGCACCGGCCGCGCCTGCGGACACGTCTGCGGCGGATGAGGCTCCGGGTGCACCCAAGAAAAAAGATGTATCCAGCGCGAAAAGCAAGGCTTCTGTGACTGTGCAGTCCGCGGCGCAGCCCACGGCGACATCGACGGCAAAGAAGAGGGTTCGGCTTGGCTATTAAGACAGCGGTGCAGGCGCGATGGCTTGGTGTGTTGGCGTTCTCGCTGACTTTGTGGGCCACGCCCAGCTTTGCATTGGCTCAAAAGGGGCAGGCGGGGCGCGATAAAGAGGGAGCTCGCGCGCTCGCAGAAAAGGGTATCGATCTGCTCGAGGCCAAGCGTTACAGCGAAGCGATTTCACGCTTTGAACAAGCCGAAGAGCGATTTCACGCGCCCACGCATTTTTATTTGATGGCGCGGGCTTATGCCGAGATGGGCAAGCTGGTTCTTGCGAAGAAACACTATAAAAAAGTGACAGATGAAGTCTTGGCGAATTATGCGCCGGAGGCTTTTTTGGAAGCGCAGCAAGATGCGAAGAAAGAACTTGCCGAGCTCGAGCCTCGCATTCCAAAGCTGAAGATTTCGGTTTCGGGTGCGGATGCGGGCAGTGTGAATGTGCTTGTGGACAACGAGAAAGCGGATTGGCGCGCGGGGCCTGTGGATGTCGATCCGGGTGAGCACACGGTGCAAGCGTCATCGCCCAAGGGGGATAAAAGCGAGCGGGTGCAGGTGAAAGAGGGCGATGCGCTGGATGTGGCTTTGGTGTGGGAGAGCGGGGCGGCCCAGGAAAACAAGCCTGAAACGCCTTCGTCTCAAGGCGGCGCATGGCCGGCTTATGTTGGGTTTGGAGTGGGCGGTGCGGGGCTGGTGCTGGGTTCGGTGATGGGCGGGCTGGCCATTTCAAAGATGAATGAGCTCGAGGAAAAATGTCCGACCAAGCAGTGCGATCCGGCGAATAAGCCGATTGCGGATTCGGCGCGGACTTTTGCGCATGTGTCGACCGCGGGATTTGTGTTGGGTGGAGCGGGACTTGCGGCGGGTGCGCTGCTGCTTGTGCTGAGGCCCGGCAAGCCTTCGCCGGCCGAGGCGTATGTGAGGCCGTGGATTGGGCTTGGGCAGGCGGGTGTGGTGGGCCGTTTTTGAGGAGGATTTTTGGTTATGGCGATGGATCGGCGTCACCGGATTCGGTTATTGGCATGGTTTGCGCTCGGCTGTTTTTTTGCGGGGGCCTGCAGTGTGGCCATCGGTGTGGACGACTACGATTTTGACGGTCCTCAAAGCAGCGCGGGGACATCGACATCGGGCACCGGTTCGGGAGGCGGAGGGACGAGCACCAGCGGCAGTGCTTCCACATCTTCGGGGTCGTGCGGCGCTAAAGAAAAATATTGCCCAGGCCCGGGTTGCGTATCGATCGAAAACCCGATGTTTGGTTGCGGCGATGGATCCTGCGCGGGATGCAATCTTCCTCAAGCGGATGAGATATGCGTGGACGGTGCTTGCGCCGTAGGTTCTTGCAATTTCGGCTGGGCCGATTGCGATCCCAACATGGCTGGATGCGAAACCAATGTAAATCAATCCAATCCAAGCCAATGCGGCGGATGTAACACGGTATGCCCGATGGGCGCGTCATGCTGCGGCGCCTGGTGCTCGAAGCTGACGGATGATCCGCTCAACTGCGGCCAGTGCGGGAAATCATGCCAAAGCGATGAATATTGTGTGAATGGCCAATGCGAATGCAGGCCCGGTTTTACCCTGATCAATGGGGACTGCCGCAATATGCAAACGGATGTAAACAACTGCGGGATGATGGGAACCTTCTGTTCCGGCATTAACGATCTATGCGAAAGCGGCGCTTGCGTCGATGACTGTATGGGGGCGGGACATTTCAAGTGTGATGATGGCTGCATTAATTACAACACGGATGTGGAACATTGCGGGCAATGCGATAATGCCAGGTGCGACACAGACGAGCTATGCTCATCAGGCAATTGCGTGGATTGGAGGCCGGCATCTTCGGTAGGCTGCTCGAGCTGTCCATGTGCCGCGTGCTCGTCGGTCTTGGGGCTTCCTTTATGCGTCAATTACCCGGGAACATCGATGCCCATTTGCACGAAAAATCCATAAAACATTTCTTCTAGGATGCAGCGCATTGTATTGCCATGCCCACAATTTTCTACGCGCCGGATCAAATCGCCATTGATGTTCCTGAACGTCAAACGCTATTAAACGCAGCCCTTTCAGCGGGTATCCCGCATACCCACGTATGCGGAGGAAACGCCCGGTGCTCGACGTGCCGGGTGGTGATTCTCGATGGGCTTGAGTATATGGATCCGCCCAATGAAAAAGAGCAGGCGCTGGCCAGGCGCCTCGAGCTTCAGCCGATGATCCGCATAGCTTGTCAGGCAACGGCGCGGGGGCCGGTCAGGGTGCGCAGGCTGGTTCTGGATCAAGAAGATGTGAAGATGCTCGGGCGCCTGCATACGAGCAATACATCGGTGGCCGTCGGCGATGAAATGAAAGTCGCTGTGTTATTTTCGGATATACGGAGCTTTACTCCCTTTGCCGAGGCGCTTTTGCCTTATGATGTGATTCATATCCTGAACCGGCATTTTGAAACGATGGGCCGGATGATCTCTGCGGCGGGCGGTTTTATTAACAATTATATGGGGGACGGTTTGATGGCGCTATTTGGTGTGGATGGCCAGCCGGATGCTCCGCTCCGGGCGGTGAGGGCGGCGCTGGATATGCTTCACGCGATGGGGCAGCTTAAAGACTATACCCAGCGGATGTATGGCCGTTCATACGATATCGGAATAGGAATTCATTGGGGTGAGGCGGTGGTGGGGCCCGTTGGGTCTGAGGATAGAAAAACCGTGACGGCGATTGGGGATAGTGTGAATTTCGCAAGCCGGATTGAAACGGCCAATAAGGATGTGGGTTCGCGTTTATTGGTGTCGGAGGCTGTTTTTGGAGAACTGAAAGGCCGCGCTATGGTCGGGCGAACGGCCACGGTATCGGTAAAGGGGAAGACGGGCGAATATAAGCTCTATGAAATTACGGGGCTGATTGAGGCGCCTGAGCGGGAGTTATTGCGTTAGGTTTTTTGATCCATCGCTTTGCGAAGGCTTAAGGGCCTCATGTCGGTCCAAACTGTTTTTATATATTCCAGGCACTCTTCTTTGCTCCCTGCCTTTCCGGCGGCTCTCCATCCGGGCGGAAGCTCTCGGCCTTCAGGCCAAATGGAATATTGCTCCTCGTGGTTCACTACGACTTGATATTGCATTCCGGTATCGCTCACACAAACCTCCTGCGTTCGATCCCATTCAATCGCCTGCGTGCTGAATATCATCGCTCACGGGGCGATGCCATGTATATCTTCGCCGTATGCAGAAGCATATTCTTATTACGGGAACGAATAGCGGTTTTGGCCGCTTAAGCGCTTTAGCCCTCGCGCGCGGCGGGCATCGGGTGTTTGCCACGATGCGCGATATACAAGGCCGCAACCGCGAGCCGGCCGAGCAGCTTCGCCTTGAAGGAGGCGGAAATATTAGCGTTGTGGAGATGAATCTCGAAAGCGATGCCGATGTCGAGCGTTCGGTCGCTGATGTGCTGGCGCAGGCGGCGTATCTCGATGTGGTGGTCAATAATGCCGGGGCCGCTCTGATTGGGCTCGAAGAAACGCTGACGACACAGCAGTGGCTGGACTTGATCAACATCAACTTGCTTGCGCCTCACCGGGTATTCCGCGCGGCCGCGCCTTCGATGCGCGCGCGCAAAAGTGGATTGTTTATTCAGATTTCGAGTGCGTGGGGGCGCGTTGTGGTGCCGCTCATGGGCGCCTATTGCGCGACCAAGGCGGCGTTTGAGGCGATGAGCGACGCCTATCGCTATGAGCTGAAGCCTACGGGTGTCGAGGTGACGATTGTGCAGCCCGGTACGTATCCGACGGAAATTGGACGCAATGCAACGCTGGGCGCCGAGCAGGAAAAGGCTGCGGAATACGGTTTGCTTGCGGGCGGGATAGAGATGTTAAATGAGCATTTTGCCCGTGTGTTTTCGGGTCCCAGCTTGCCCGATGCTCAGGATGTGGCGGATGCGGTGAACGCTCTCGTTGAAATGCCCTCGGGAAGCCGTCCAGTCCGGGTGGTGGTGGACCCGATGACAGGGAAGATGGTGGAGGGGCTAAATCGTGCCCATACGGAAGGTCAAAACGAGCTGCTTCGCGGCATGGGCATGAGCATGCTGGCCGACGCCTAAGTGCAATTCCGTGCTGAAATCGCATGAAAAAGAAGCGTTTGGCCTGCAAAATCGGCAGGGCGAGTTCCATTCCAGCGGTGATCTAAAGGCGTGCGAAAGGGCATCGACCCGAGGCATGGTTCTTGACAAGCTGGTGACAGTTCAATCACTTTGTGATGAACCTTTTTTGTCAACCGCCGGCTCCTTCATTCGCCGTGAACTTCATCGAACGCTACGAAATCAAGTATCTCCTTCCCGAGCGCGTGGTGCCCAAGATCCGGGCCAGCATCGCGCCCTACTGCAAGCGGGATAAATACGCGAATGCTGAAGGTTATTACTCCATTCGCTCGCTGTATCTGGACACGGCAAATTACGATCTGTTCTGGGCCAACGCGCGCGAGCAGCGCGATCGGTTCAAGGTCCGAATCCGCAATTATCCAGGCAAAAACTCGCCAGTTTTCTTTGAAGTGAAGCGCCGCGTGGGCGATGTGATCGTGAAATCGCGTGCCATTGTGCCGGCCGCGACATGGCTTGAAGTGCTTTTAGAATCGGCATTTGAGGCACAGATTCCGAGCAAGCACCTCGCCCGGTTTATCGAGGTCTATCACCGCTATCATCTAGAGCCCCGCGTTCTGGTCGAGTACGAACGCGAGCCTTATGAAAGCCTGTTCGATAACTATGCCCGCGTAACTTTCGATCGGCGCGTTATGTGTCAAGAGCAGCGGAGCCTTTCGCTTGAGGGCGATCCGCGCAGGTGGCGGCCTGTCGATCATCGCGTGCAAACATGGACCACAGAGCCTGTTTGCGTCTTGGAACTGAAGTTTGAACACCGGCCTCCCCGCTGGATGTCGGACATGATTCGCAATCATGAACTGACCCGGATGTCGTTTTCAAAATACTGTTACAGCATTACCAACGAGCATTTGCTGCCTTCCGCACGGAATGCGCTTTTGGCCCGGGAGGCGCGGAGTGCTTGATTTAATCAATCTGTCAAGCAGCGAGAGTGTTGGCTTTCGCGAAGCGTTGATGGCTGTTCTCCTTTCGTTTGGTTTGGCGCAAGGGGTGGCCCTTGTGTATATGCGCACCTTTAGCGGTCTTTCCTATTCGCGCGCCGCGGTGCAGGGTATGGCTCTTTCGGCCATTTTAACGTCGATGCTTATGCTGGCGGCCGGAAGCAGTTTGGTCGCGGGTATCGGCGTTGTCGGCGTAATTTCTATCGTGAGGTTTCGCACGACGATGCGAGATCCACGCGATTTAATATTTGTGTTTGCGTCGGTGGCGGCCGGCGTGGCCTGCGGCGCTCGGGCCTACGTCACGGCGATGGTTGGAACGGGGGTGTTTATTGCGGCCGCGCTGCTTTTGCATGGAATGGGTTATGGTTCACAGAAACAACTCGATGGTTTGCTGCGCTTTACCGCGCCTGTTGGTCCTGGTGTTGAAGAAGCCATTGCGAAGGCGCTTCGGGAGCATTGCCGCACCTTTGTGCTCGTGACGCTGAGGGAGGCCGCTCAGGGCAGGGCGATGGAGCATGCCTATCAGGTGAATATTCCCGATCCAGACAAGCGCGCGCCTTTGGTTAACGCGCTTCAGGCGGTTCAGGGAATTCAGGATGTGACCCTTCTTCTTCAAGAGCCAACGCTGGACCTGTGAGCTTATCTTTTCGAATTCGTTCGGGGGCCCAGCAGGCTGGGCCAATTGGGATGCTCGTGATTTCACTTGGGCTTGCGGCATGGTTGCATGGAAGCCTAAGCCGAGCCGTGAAGGCGCGAGGATTTGCCGAGGAGGAAACATGGACCGCGGCATCGACGGAGCTTGGGCGGGTGGCTTCTGTATCGGTGCGCGCAGGGGAGCGTGTTTCAGCCGGGCAGGTGATTGCCACCCTGGATACGCATTTGGTGGATGCCCAGCTTGCGCTGGTGGAAGCGGAACGCACGCGGCTGATAGCGCTTCTTCCTGCGACGCAGGCGGGGATGACGGTGAGCATCGAGGAAGAAATCCGGACATTGGAGCGGGAGCTTGCCTCGGAAGAAGAGGCGTTGGCGCTGGCTCGAAGCGAGGCGTCAACACTGAAGGCGGAGCGGGAGCGGCTGGAGAAACTCGTGGCTGGCAAATTGGCGACGGGTACGGAGCTTTCCGATATTTCGCTGAAATATGCTGGAGTTGCGCCCCTGGTTGAGCAAAAGCCCAAGCGGATCGCGCTGCTGAGGAAGCAACTGGAAACGGCAAAGAACACGCGAAAGCAAGTTCTTGAGGTGCTCAGCTCGGGAGAGACGGCTGCCGTGGGCAAGGAATTGCTTAAACTCTCGATGGAGCGCGAGGAATTTTTGTATAAGCGCGGGGAGATGACGATTCGGGCACCGTCGGATGGTTATGTGTCGGTGGTGCTTAAACGCGCGGGCGAAGTGGCTGCGCCGGGCGAAGTCATTACAACGCTGGTTGGGGTGCGTTCGCGTGTCACCATTTGCGTGGGCGAGCATGATGCGCTAAAAGTGGCCGAAGGTGCGCGGGTCAAGCTGGTGATGCACGAGGGCGGAGGTCCTTCGCTTACAGGAACATTGTCGACGGTATCTCCCTCGGTGATGGAATTGCCGTTGCGCTGCCGGCTTGTACCCAATCGGCCGGTATGGGGGCGTATAGCCACTGCGGCTATTGAAGGACAGGCTGGATTGGTTCCTGGGCAGGCGTTTGATGTTGAAATTGATACATCGGGCGCGCCGAAGCCTCTTGCGCCCTTGCCCCCGGTCTCGAGCGCCGCGGTACAGCCAATCGTGGGGGCGAGTGCACAAATATTGCCCTCGGCCATGGATTCGATGGTATTACCGATGCGAGTTCCGGCTCAATTATCGCAGAAAACGCGGTTTGAGCCGTCGGGAGTGCTCTGCCAAAAAGAGCTTGGGCGCTGTTGGGTCGTGAGCGATGACACGGGACTGGAAAGCGCGAATGAGCGGGCGCCTTGGCTGTTTAGCATGAGCCCCGAAGGCGTTGTGAATCCCGAGCCGGTGGTCATTCAAGGCTTGAAGGAAGTGAACGATTTAGAGTCGATTGCGGCCTTGGATTCGGGGAATGAATCGTTTTTATATGTGCTGGCTTCTCAAGGCCATAGCAAAAATAAAAAGCGCCCTCCATCGCGCACGGCATTTCTCAGGCTTCGTGTGAAGGATGGTATGCCTCATCTGGATACGGAGCTGCATTTATCGGAGTTGCTCGATAAACAAGGTGCGCCGGCGAATGAAAAGCTCGGTCTTTCGCAGGGAACGGCCGATTTGGATATCGAGGGGATGAGCGCTTATGGGGGAGCATTGTATTTGGGCGTGAAATCGCCTTTGGATAGCGAGGGTAGGGCGCTGATCTGGAAAATATCGGACCCGGATGCTCTCTTTAAAGAAAAAAGCTTGGAAAAAGCAGGGCTTTCTCTATGGGCCCGGGTGCGTTTAGAGGCTGAGGTCGACGGGAAAGCTGTGCCCGGAGGAATATCAGAGCTGCTATTCTGGCCAGATGGATCATTGGCACTCAGCTCGACAGCCTCCAGGGATGAGGGCAAGTCGGAGTCTGGGCGATTGTGGTATGTGGCTTCTCCCCGTGGGGGCGTGTTAGAGCCTCGGGCGATACGGTTATTTCCAGGGCGAAAACCAGAGGGGTTAAGCCGGGTTCCCGATCCGTCGAAGATGCTGGTGATCTTTGATGAAGGCGAGAAAACGCCTTCGCTTGTGGAGGTCGCATGGCCGCCGCCCTAGATATGTGCCGGATGGGTTTTACAACTGCTGTCGTTGCAGGTATGCTTGGATGTTATGCTCCCATGCGAGCCAAGCCCGAGGAAAGGGCACTTTTGGTCTATGCGGAGCACAAAAGCTCGCTTCTGGCCGTGAAAACCAAAATGCCATCGAAATTGACGGCAGATATGGCCGTGAAGTTCGCCAAGGAGCACAGCGCGCGCCTGCTTTCGGCCGAGGCAAGGGTGAACGTGGCCGAGGCCCACAAAGGTGAGGTGGGAGCATGGAAAAATCCAGAACTGAGGCTTCAGGGGCTTCGTTTGGATGAGTTGATGGGGGGAGAGCCAAGGGCAAATGTAGCATTGAGAATCTTTCCCCCTCGTCCTGGTGAAAACAGCGCGTTGGAGGCGGAAGCGGAGGCTCAATTATCGGAAGAGAAGGCGAATGCGCGCCTAGAAGAGCTGGCGGAAGAGGCATTTGTGCGGTTTTTATTTCAAGAAGCGCTGCTGGCCGAGGAGGAATGGAAGGCGGCGAAGGATGCGGCGGATGCGAGAAATAGCCTGTATGCAGCCGTAAAAGAGCGAGTGGCGCTCTCGCAGGCGACGAAGGTGGATGAGGCATTGGCCAATTTATCGAGCAAAAACGCCGAGGAAGAGGTGCTTCGGACCAAGGGGCTGAAGGATGTGGCGAGGCAGGCGCTGCTCGCTCGTATTGGGGCCGATGGGGATGTCGAGATTGAGTTGGTGGGCGATCCTTTGGATGAGCGGGCGATTCCTGATTTGCCTGGAGAAGAGACGCTGGTGAGGGCGGCACTGGAGAAACGGCCTGAAGTCGCGGCGGCGGCTGCCCGGGTGGATGCGGCTGACGCGGCGCTTTCGGTGGAACGCACCCGGAGATGGCCCTGGCTGACCTTTGCGGAAGTGGGTTATGCCTTTGGACCGGACGTGACGGCGGGTCTTGGATTTTCGTTTAGGGCGGGCATGGAATTGCCTATTTTTGACACGGGGAGCAACCGGGCGGCGAGGGCAGAAGCCGAACGAAACCTGGCCGAGCGCCAATTTACGGCGGAAGTCAAGCGCATTATCGAGGAAGTCCGAGCTCGGCTGAGGGAGGTTAGAGCAGCTCGCGAGTTGTTGCAGAACGATGCCCGGACCATGGCACCTGCATTGGAGGCTGCGAGGACGGCTTCCAAAGAGGCTTTTGAGCAAGGGCAAATTGATTTGGTAAGGCTGCATGTGCTTGAAGAGCAGCGTTTTTCGGCCAATGCGTTAAAGCTCAAACGGGTAAGAGCGTACCGGCAAGCGCTTTCGGCGCTCAACGCGGCCATCGGCGGCGGTCTAAAATAAGAGCTTGCATTCGCGGCTGGGCTCAATTAAGAGCCCCACATGGCTTCCATCGACTTTCAAACGAAGCAGATTCAGTGCAAGGTCGTCTGGTATGGCATTGCCGGAAGCGGTAAAAGCGCGACACTGAATGCCATCTATGAGCGCACCCAGTCGCCGGACGCTCAGCGGCAGAAGTTGAACGGTGCGGACCCCGAGACCGCCTACTATGACTATTTACCGCTAAAACTCGGGGAAATCCGGGGATTCAAGTCGACATTTCACCTCTTCAGCGTTCCGGGCCGGGCGGGATATGAGCGCGCTCGCTATGATTTGCTGGATAATGTCGATGGTATTGTGTTCACCGCCGATTCAAGGCGCGCGAAGCAGGCGGAGAATCTCTCGTGTTTCTACGAGCTCCGCCACGCGTTGTCCCAAAGGGGGTACAATATCTATGCATTGCCCTTTGTTGTTCAATGTACCTTTTGTGATGCCTCCGATGCCCTCGATTTGGCGAGCGTGGCCGCTCCACTGCTGGTGGGTTTTGCGGACCCATCTCAAATTCCCGTTATCGCAACGATTCCTCGCGATGGCGTTGGGGTGATGGATGCCACCAAGGCCGTAGCCAAATTGGTGCTCGCTGAACTGAGGAAAGGTTAGGAAAAACTTTCTATGAACACCCCCATCCCGTTGTCTCTGACCGCTTCATCATTTGCTTGTTTGTTGGGCCTATTGCTTTCTGGCTGTGGTTCTGGCTCCCAAGATATGCCCCCGAAGGAACCCGGTGCGGGCCAGTCGGCATCCCTTGCGATGGCTTCTTCCAAACCCAGCGTCTCTCGGGCGCCAAGCTCGGCGGATGCCTCAAAGCCCCAGACCAAAGCTCCTGTATCATCACCCTTCACGATTTTCTATGAACAGGATTTTCCTGGGCTTTGGCTTATTCCCATGGGGAGTATTGCTGGCATTATCTCGGGTGCGGGGTATACCAATACGCTATTTGCCGTGGATGCATCCGGGCTCCGGCCTGATATTGATATGCTGAAAGGTCTGCCTGGGTACACGGGAGGTCCTCCTCCGAAAGAAGATGAAATGCCTCCTGTTTTTGCGGTATTTGGGCTTGAAGGAAAGTGGCCTAAGCGAGGGAGTGTATTCATCAATACTCCAGGCGATCGAGGTGGGACGGATTATATGTATAGGCTTAAAGATGGCACATGGTACAATGATAAAGCCGCCATGGAGCATTCTCAAGCCTATTGGAATGCCTATTACCTCGGGGGCATGATATCGAGCACATCGTGGAAAGGAGGGGATCTCTATGAAATCACAGGAGAAGGAGGCCATCGCTTTATCTATGAGAGCAAACCCAGGACCATGCCTGTGCCACGTATTGCCCGGGTCGCCAATCGCAATATGGCCGACGAAAATGCCTGTGAATACCAGCTTGCCTTGCATGTGGTCTTGGAAGGAACCAAAGAGGGCGATCTCTTTGGCCTGGGTCAGCTATGCAAGGATGGAGATCGGTATGCGATGCCATGGTCCCAAACCTTTGGAGAGCTGGCGGTGGAGCGCTGGAGCGCCGGAAAATTGGATTCGGTGGTTGAGAAGCTCCCCAACGCGATGATTCGCGCTTCTGGAGCGATGGGGGTGATTGCCCGCTCTGGATCGGATGTCTATGTGTATGCGACGGTTTCTCCCGATGGAACGGAGAAGGGAATCCGGCCCTATCTTGCGCATTTCAACGGAAAACAATGGTCAGAGCTCGCGCCTCCAGAGCCTGGGGGCACCATCGTGGATGTGTTTTTGCGCGACGCAGATCAGATGATCTGGATGAACACAAACGATCGAATGTACCGCAGACCTCTGGTACAAGGGGGTGAAAAGGATATTACATGGGAGCGGATGACGCCCGATACGCCTGAGAAATTCTACTCGATTAAATTCGCACCGGATGGCACCTTTTGGGCCCGATTTGGAAACAAACTCTTTCGGCGTCCAGGAGGCACGGGCAATTGGGAGGCGATGCCTTTGCCCCTGAGCGAGCGTTCATGTCTGTTGGAACATAATCGCCGCTTGATGTCAATCTAAAAGCATTATTCATTTTCAATTTGAAATAATATTTCTCCAATACGTTGAACGCCAAAATCATATTTTTTATTTTTTGTCAATCTTGTCTTGTGTGATGGTCCGTTCTGATTGTTGCGGGATCGTTGCCTTTCAACCCTGGGGAATGACATTCGAATCAATGGGCATCCCATCCCGTGAGGGCATACAAGCTCACACCTCTCCATTCAGCTCTTGACAGCATCCAAACATCCCTCCCTTCCCCCTCGCCCCCTTCGACGGTTCACCCTCCATCGCGATGACCGTCGAAAACACCTTGACATCCGAAAAATCCCCTTCGGCGCCTCCCTCCGCATTCTCACCACTCCCTATGCGCACTCATCCGGCGGCTCCGGCGGTTTCGGTGGCCTCGGCGCCGATCCGCTCGGCTGAAGACGCATCAACAAAATAAGAACCGCGCATCTCAAGTCGTCGGACGCCGTTTCAAACAGCCTCGCGAATTCAACGACCTCGGGATCGGTCTCCCTGAATGGCTTCTTTCCGTGAACCGGCCTCGCCTTGTTTTCCTGCGGCTGATTCAAAAGCACCAATAACAAGGCCGCGCGACCATCACTTGGCGCCCTCTTGAACAGCATCGCGGCATGGATGGCCTGCTCTGACATCACTTCACGCGAACCAAATAAATCGCCGATCGGAACGCTTAGAGCCTCCGCGATAATCTCAATCGCCGCAAGCGATGGCTCGCGCCGGCCTCGTTCAATCAAGCCTACATAGACCGCTGATAGCCCGGTCAAATAGGCAAAATGCTCAACCGTCCATCGCCGCATCTCTCGAAGCCGGCGAATATTTGCACCAACCCTTTGCGCGATTTGATGAGGCTCATCGGCCTTCATGCGGTCTTTGCCTGCGCCTTCATTTCTGCTCGATTCGTGCATTTGCGCGCGCCAACAAAAGCACGAGCAGCGCCTCTTGAACATCCTTTGATGCCCGATCAAACATATTCCCAAAGGCAATGCACTCGGCCGAAATGCTCTCCCTCGTCCCGCGAAGCAATTCTCGCCCCGTAATGCCTAGCCCTTCCGCAATCGCGCAAATCGACAAAACACCTGTGTCCCGGTTCCCCCGCTCGACGTTCGCCACATGGCCCGGCGACAATTTCGTGCGCGCCGCCAATTTCTCAATCGTCAAGCGCTGCTGCTTTCGCATACGCCGCACCAAAACCCCAAGCGTTTCACTCGATCGCGGCGGCTCTTCTCGCCAATTTGCCGCTACGCCAAAACCTTCTGCCGGGCTCTTTGCCGCCAATGTCTCAAGCGTCGGCGCATCGCCGGAGGCCGTGAAAAACTCGGACAAGATAGCGATGATCGCCGTGCGCATCGCGGGCGTTGACGCTTCAAATATCCGCACCGCATGGGCGGCGTTCTGCGAAATATGGGGCGGCGGGGCAAGAACATCACAAGGCTTTACCCCAAAGAAATGAGCCAAAACGCGAAGCGTTGAAAACGATATATCCCGGCGCCCAAGCTCAATCGTCCCAAGGTAGTTCGGCGAAAGCTCGCACTGCTTTGCCAATTCATCAATCGATAGGCGCCTTGTTTTTCGCAGCCTTCGGACGGTCTCGCCCAAGGTCAGTAGAATCTCGTTTCGGGGTTGTTCGTCGTCCATCGTCGGGTGTTTGGGGCAGGGGCGGGGCTTCGGGTGTATCTTCAACAATTCCCTTAAGGAGCTTTGCGAGGGCGTCCATCAACTGACGATCGCCGTTCACAAATTCTTGAGCAAATAGCTTTCCTTTTTCGGAAAGTTCGCAGGTGCTCCCTAACAGTTCCCGCAAAGGCACGTCAAGCGCTTCCGCGATACGGGCAACGACTCCAAGGCCGCATGCCCTTATTCCCCGTTCGACTTGGCGTAGATAAACGACATGAACATCTGCTTTTGAAGCTAAATCATCAGTCGTCCAACCGCGTTCACGCCTGCATGCTTTTATGTTTGCACCGAATACCTTTTTCAAGGCGCCCTCGTCGAGTGGTTTTTGGGGCCATTTCACTAAATAGCGTTGATAGTTTTGTTTTTGACCACCTATTCGATCTGTTTTGGAACATTTTTTTGAGCGAGCGGTTTTCATGAGCAGGTCTCCGCAATTGAAAGAGCTTAGCTTGTTATGGATTTATGGATAGAGAGTTAAGGCAGGCAGGGATTGCAGCTTCCCCCGCAATCGATACCGGTTTCGATACCGTTTTGAACAGCATCGGTGCATGTCGGTGCTTGGCATATTCCGGTCATGCATACGCCGCTTGTGCAATCCGTGGGAAGCCTGCAGCCTTCGCCGTCGGGACATGGAGAACAGCTCGGCGCTCCGCAATCAATGCCGCTTTCGCCGTCGTTCTTTACCCCATCCATGCACGTAGGAAGCGCGCACATGCCCGTTATGCAAGACGCGCTTAAGCAATCCGCATTGTTCATGCATATACCCCCAACGGGGCAAGGCTCGCATAATCCCCCGCATGTTCCAACGCATTGCCCGAAAGGCACGCAATAGATGTCTTGGCAGCTCATTCCGGGGGCTTTACAAGATGCATATGGGAGAATATCGATGCATTCGACACACTGGCCTTCATAGCAGTATCCATCCCCCGCTTCTGGACAGTTCAATCCATTGGGCAAGGGATCGTTAGCGACCACATCGCCGAAGCAATAGTCATAGGTGCACTGATTTCCATCATTATAAAAGTCACCCACATCAATCACCTCGGATTTATTTCCGAACACATCACACACAATTTGCTTGCAATCGCCATACAATTGTGAAGGGGTCGGGCCTGCCCAAATATCGAGTACGCATTTGCTCTCCAAGCACTTGCCTACGCCGCATGCCACGTCGGGCGGGCCTGGGCAATCGGCATCCGTGGTGCACTCGGGCTGCGGTGTGGGGTCGCCTCCCGTGCCTCCTGTGCCCGTTGCGCCTCCCGTGCCGCTTCCTCCAGCTCCGCTGCTTGTCGCGGTGCCTCCGCTGCCCGCGCTGCCTCCATCGGGCTGCTGAGGCTCGCATTCAGCGGCGGGCCTGCATCGGTAATCGTCGGGCGGCTGAAGCTCGCATTTGCTGTCATCGCCTCCCGGGCAACAATGCTTAAAACCCGGCTCGTCACACACACAATAGCCTGCCACACATGACGTTCCAGGAATGTTATTGAACTCGGTTTGACAGTCCGCCGTCGTGTGGCACCGCCCGTAGATCGTCGCTTCATCGGCACACGAAACACATCCGATCAAGCTCAACAAAACCATCCAACGCTTCATCATCTTCCCATGTCCTTTCGGCTATCCGCCGTCGCCTGCATCCGTGTCCGCATCGCTTCCCGCGTCGGCCAAAATGGATGGATCGCATTCTTCTTTGGGCCTGCATTTGTAGTCTTCGGCGACCGCGCAATTGTCGTCACTGCCTCCAAAACAACAGTGTTCGTAGTCCGGGATCACACACTTGCAAAAGCCGTCCACACACTCCGTTCCTGGGATGTTGTTCCATTCCGTGCGACAGTCGTATGTATCGTTGCATTTGCCGTAAATCGTAGCCTCTCGCGCACATGCGACGAACGCGCATGCACTGAAAATGAAACCCGCCAACACTTTACGAATCATCATCACTCGCCTCCAATCCGCCAACGTTTTAGGAGCGGCAAGCACGCTAATGCTGGCGATCTTCCATGTACACTCCATGTTCCGTCCATGGCTCGGGCGCATGGCGATCGGCGGGTATTTTCGGCTCTGCGGAAGGCTGTTTGGATCGGGTGTTGCGCGATGGCTGAGGCGCGATCGCGGCTTGGCTATTCGCGACATCTGAGTTGTGGACCGGCTCGGATTGGCTCTGTTTCAAGGCTATTTCCAGCGCTGCGCGTTCGCGGAGAAGGCGCGCAAGCTCGCCCGCTTTCGCACTCGTGATCTCCGGTGGAAAAGGCGGGCGAGGCGAACTCCATACGATGGCGATGCCTGCCATCATCAAAGCAAAACCCACAAATCCAAGGGCAAAAGCGCGTTTTTTATTCTTCGGCGCACGCTGCGAAGGGCTGAGCTTGGAAGCCATGGACGGGGCGGCGGGAAAATCGCCGGCCGTCCTCGGCGTCGGCGGAATGCTTGAAATCGTGGGTTTTGGCGCTGGTGCTGGGATTGTGTCCGCGTGCTCCAAGGGCGGGGGCTGCATGGTGACGCGGTTCCTTTTTTCGGGAATAGGGCGGGTGGGCGGCTCGCTGTCATTGCCCATCAAATCGGGCGCGGTGTGGCCTGTCTCGGCGGCCTCGTTCATGTCCGCGATCACCATATTCATCGCGAAATAAGCGGCATTCCATCCTCCTGGCCGTTCATCGATATCGTGGGATGTCCAATCCAAAAGAACGTCGGAAAACAGCTTGTGAACATCGGCGCGAGCACGGCAAAGCTCGGGAATACGCTGTTTTAGCCTTGTTTCCCGATCGGGATCATGACCGCTTCGGGCTCCCGGTTCATCGCCCACAATGGCTTCCCACACAATCGCCGCGGCTGCATAGACATCGGCGCGATGATCGATCGGATGCTCGCCGCTCCATTGCTCGGGGGCCTGATACATCCGAAAAGGCGGCCGAATTCCAAACAGCGGTGCAATACCCCAATGGGCAATTTGCCGAAGCTGCAGATGGTCGCTCACATAAATCGCCTTGGATTCAAGCATTCCGTGAACGCTGCCCTTTGGCAAGGCGCGAAAGAGCGCGCAAATATCGCGAAGCAAAGCCGCGCCTTGGATGGGGCTTATTTTGCCGCGTTCCCAAAGCCAATCTCGAAGCGGCAATCCAGCGGGAAAGCTAAAAGCCGCCCATTGAAATTCATCGCTCACATCCGCGGCCAAAAGCGCGGGAAGCAAAGGATCGGGCTTTTGCTTCAAGGTTTCGGCGCGCTCTTGAAAGGCGCGCTCTTGTTCTGGATCGGGCTGAATGCCGCGGCGATCGCGCACATAGACCAAGGCTTTGGTGACACCGTCGGAATGCTCGGCTTGAAAGCAAAACACGCCATCCCAAGCATCGACATCGTCGAGAATGGTAAAGGCGCCGATGGTATCGCCCGGGTTTAAAATAGGCTGATTCATAGTCTTTTCCTCACCCTAGAAGGCGACGCTAATTCCCTGCGGGGCGGGTTTGAGGGGCGCGAATTTCCAAAGGGCAATGCTCAAAGCGATCCCGATTCCCGTGCTCATTCCGGTTGCGATTGCTGCATTGCGCAGGTTGTTGCCACGATTGAACAGCTCGATAAATTCATCACAATCCCGCGTTGCATCGCCGCGGCAAGCGTGGGGAGAATCGCCTTGGGCGGCCTTGAAGCGCTTATCGGCGTTGGATAAATCCAAGGCTGAAAAGTAGGCAAAATTCACTGTAGCGGTTGCGGCGGCGCTGGTGAGGCCGAAGCCGATCCAAAAAGGCGTGCGGTCTGGAACAAGCTTGGGCAGGGGTTGCGAAGGCGGCGGGGACGTGAGCAAAACAGGCTGTGAAACAAGGGATTTTTCTCGTCTGTGCGTGCGAATGACAACCTTTTTGCTTTGGCCTGGGGCGATGGTGACGCGCTCGGAGCCTACGCCGTCGAAGTTATCGGCAAGAATCTCGATGCTCGTATTTGGAGGCACAAAAACAGGCTGATCGACAGGAGCTAAGCCGATGCGCTTATGATTCACTGTAATCGTAGCGAGGGACGGCGCGACGATATGCAAAGTTCCAACGCGGGCTCGAGCCATCTCGAGCGTGCTCGCGTGAATCAAGCGTTTTTGAATCTCCTCCTCATCTTCGGTGTGGTCGGTGGTGAGGCGCACACATTCGCTAAGCAACTCGGCGCACTCGGGAAAGCGGTCGAGCCGTGAGGCGATCATGCCCGCGCTGCAAAGGGTTTCGCGCTCTTGTTTGATGGCGAGGGCGGCCGAAGCGGCGCTAAACGCAAGTTCATAGCGGCGATGCTGAACATGGGCGCGCATGGCATGGATCAGCTCGCGATAGACGGCCTCGCGATCGGGTTTTTGGGCGTGCGCGGGGCTTGGAAGGGCGATAAGAAGGCCGAAAACAAGGGCCAAAAGGACGGAATGAGGGCGGCGATGCATGCGGCATCTCTACAATAGAATGGTTAGAGTTGCAATGCGTTGGTTTTGGCCTACGGTATTCGCTGATTTGCAGAAAGATGGAAACGATTCAATCCTGAGATTCTGAGAAACCCCAATTGGCGCAACGGGAAGCGGTGGCGGGATTGGAAGCGCCTCCGCATTCGG
>CAZICM010000083.1:0-35303 GCA_964537685.1 uncultured Polyangiaceae bacterium | reverse complement strand
TGGGGCGCTGAGCATGGATGAGCCTTTGGGGAGCCTGGCCGATTTGCTGGAGGGCGGCGATACCGATGGGACGCCGGTGGTGGAAGAGCTTACGCCTGGGGAAGAAGAGCCGTCGCTGGAGGACAAGCCCAAGACGACAGGGTGGTTTAGGAGCCTGCTTCAGCGCTGAAGTCTATTTGCTCTTGGCCTTTTGCTCCCGGGAGGCCCGGTACGTATCCAATTCTTGACGGGCTTCTGTTCCAATCTGATCTAATTTATGCTGCCATTCTTTTTTATATTGCTGGAGTGTCTCGACGAGAGACTTCGCGATGACTAAATCGCGATACCACTTCGAATTGGCTGGCACCACAATCCACGGAGCGCGCTTGTGCGCCGTGCGCGAAATCGCCTCTTCATAAGCATTGGTGTAGTCTGCCCAATGGTCGCGTTCTTTCCAATCATTTGGATTTAGCTTCCATGCTTTTCGTGGGTCTTTCTCCCGTTCCAGGAGTCTCTTTTCCTGCTCATCCTTTGTAATATGCAAGAAATACTTTAGAATGATTGTGTTGTGCTCGCTCAGTAATTCTTCGAAGTCGTGGATATGGCCAAAACGCTCTTTCCAGATGGATTCAGGCGCCAACCCGTGCACGCGCACGACCAGGATGTCTTCGTAATGAGAACGGTTAAATATCGAGAATTCGCCTTTGCGCGGGGCATGTTTATGAACGCGCCATAGGAAATCGTGCTCTTGCTCTTCGCGCGTGGGGACGCCAAAGGACACGACGTTTACGCCACGGGGATTTAGATAGCCCACGACATTTTTTATCGAACCGTCTTTGCCCGCGCTGTCCCGCCCCTGGAGCACGACGAGCACGCTGTGGGTACGCGCACCCCAAAGCAGATCCTGCAATTCAAACAGCTCCTCCCCCAATTCTTTGACTTTTTTGTCGGCCTCCTCGCGCGTTATGTTCTTCGGCGCCTCCGCCGATATATCGTGAAGGTCAACTTTACCGTTTGTTTCATCAAAACGATGAATATTCATCTCGTCCTCTCTTTCAATACAATCAGTCATGCAAAAAATCGCTTCGAATTTTCAGCCGATGCCTGGCGCGTACATCCGGATCATGTTCTCGGGTTCTTTGACGCCGAGTTCGCGCATCCAACTCTCGGCGGCCTGCTTTAGGCTTTCGCCTTCATCACCTTTCAAAAGCTGCCCTTTGCGATAGCGGGCCGCGGCGGCGTACATGGCCATACCGGCTTGTTCCAAGCCTTGTTCCGCATGCGTTACAAGCGAGAGAGCTTTGTCCGCTTGGCCGCGCTGATGGGCCACGGCCGCGCGAATGAGTGCCGCGAGAGGATCAGACCAAGGCATTTTTTCACGGGCCATCGTTGCCGCGTCGCGCATGGCGGACCTGCAAAAATGCTGTTTTTCGTTCACTTGCTCGACCGCTGCGACGAGCGCGGCCCGCGCCCTTAAATGCACGGCCTCAAGTTTGGTCAGTTGAACGAGCAAGAGCAGCGAGCTTTTTAATCCGCTCCATTGCTCGCCGATTTTCTTGTAGGCAGCCACGCCTCTGCCTTCGTACAAATCGATCTGGCGCTCGCCAAACATCGCCCACCAGTGTTCAACGTGAAAACGTTTCTGGGACCAGCGCTCCATGGCTTCTTGAGAGCGCGAGCGGGCCTGGCCGACATCGCCTTCCAAGAGCCAGCAGAGTCCCGCAAGGCCCGTCGAATGGCCGATTGTGGCGTAGAGATCGCCTCGTTCGGAAGACTCGCGCAAACGCTCTGGAATGCGGCGCGCAAGCTCATCCAGGCGGCCCAAGTAGCATTGCGACCACATGCCAAACCAGCGAACCGTTCCAATTTCCCAATACACGCCGGTGCACTCGTCTCGGAAGATTTTTTCGGCTTCCTCGCAGGCGTCAAAACCGTGCTTCCACCGGCCTTCAAGGCAGGCCGAGATGCCATCGGCGGCCCTTGCCCAGCCTATGGCGTAGGGATGGCCGACGCGCCGGGCAAGCTCGTCGGTTTTCTGGACGAGCATGGCCGTGCGCGAGCGGTTGTGGCCGCCCGAGGCCGATGAATAGCTGGCCTCCATTGCGAGTGCCCTTGCAATCCGATGAATTTCACCCGATTTAAGCGCAAGCAGCAAACACCGGGCTTGGAAATATCGTCCAATAATGGTGTCCACCAATCCAAGGCCCGCGGCGACAGACCAGCAGGTGTCGATGCGCATGAGCAGATTTGCGTCGATGGCTGATTCGGCCCGATCGCGGAAACGCAAACCGCGCAATCGGATTTGGGCGCGGCGCATGAGCAGAAGCAACAGCGCGGACAGGGGTTTGTCGGGCATCGACATGCCGATCGTCTTCAGCACGCCGCGAAACGCGTCCATGGCCTGATCGATATAACCGCTTCGCAGAAGCTGCTCTGCAGCCCGGCGCGAGAGGTCGAGGGCCTGCTGGCCGTTTTGGTGAGGCGCCGCGGCCAAGTACGCTTTCGCTGCATCGACGCCCCGTCCCGCATTGGCCAGCGCTTCGCCAAGCTTGACCCGCAGGGCGGCTTGAAGGTCCGGCGCGAGTCCGGGGCGCAGGTCGAGCGAAAGGTCGTAGAGGCGCGCGGCCCGGTCAAACGCGAGTGCATGCTGGGCTTGATCGGCGGCCTGTTCGGCGAACACGCCGGCTTTTTCCAGCTCGCCGGCTCCGCGGAAATGGAAGGCCAATGCCTCGGCGTCCTTGCTTTTGAGCGTGATCAGCGCCGATGCAAGCCTTCGGTGAAGTTCTGTTTCGGAGGTCTGCAGATGGTGAAGCAACGCCGTTTCCCGGACGCGATCGTGATAGGGCTCCACCGTGTCTTCTTTGTGAACGCCGGCTGTGCGCGCGAGATGCTGTTCCCGAAGGGATTCGACGATGTCGGAGAACTCGTTGAAGGAGAGATCGGCAGCGAGGGCCGCGACTTGTTGCTGGAGAGGAGCGCCGGCAATCACAAGGAGTTCGATAACGCTCCGCGATTTTGCATCGAGGGCTTCAATCTGAGCCCACAGCGCATCTTCGAGGCGCAGGCTCTCGGAGGCGCTCGCTCTTAAACGGGCTTTCCGTACGAGCGCATCGATAAACAGCGGATGGCCGCCCGCGGCCTGGGCAAGCATTTCGGCGCTGAGTTCGACGTCCTTGCCCGCTCCGGCCAACAGCGCGCTTACGAGAGCCTTGGCTTCCTCGGGCGCGAGTACGTCCAGGCGAAGGCTTCGCACGTCGCCGGTAAAATGGCGCTCGACTTCATGAACACCGCGAAGGGATGCACCGCGCGGTTCTCGCCCAGGAACAAGGCTCATTTCGCTTCGCAGCGCTGCCCGCAGCGTGCAGACGAGCAGCAGCTTCGGTGCATCGGGGGGCCGCATCACTTCGGACAGCAGGGCCAGGCTGTCGGCATCCGCCCATTGGAGATCGTCAATGAGAACAACGACTGGCCTATCGGCGGCAATGCGCGAAAAAAGCTCGCGGACCGCTCTGAACAGCCGCCCGCGCACAACTTGGGGATCGAGCGCGGAGAGCACGGGAACGTGGGCGTAGACGACGGCTTCTATTTTGCGAAGCACAGGAAAGATAAGCCCTAGCAGTCCGGCATCCGAGGGAAGCAGGCGGGACGATTCCGAGGTGTCCATCATGGACAGCACACGTCCAAGGACATCCATGATGCCGTCCACGGCTTTGTAAGGAACGCTTTCCCGCTCGTAGCAGCGGCTGGACAAGACCAGAACGCGCATGTCCTCGGCCGTAAGCGTTTCGGTGAAGCGTTTGGTGAGGGAGCTTTTTCCGACACCCGATTCGCCGTGAATAAACATGGTGACGCCCTGCTTTTCGCATGCGTCGGTGAAGGCTTTCTGGAGGGCGGATAATTCTTCGCGGCGACCGACAAAATTCTGCGTATCGGTCTCCAATTCGATCATAATTTTTTCATTGAGGGCGCCCAGGCGCTTTAGGATTTCGGGTCCAGAGGGCCGATCTTTGGGTTCAATCCTAAGCAATTCTAAACACAATTCATTTAAATCATCGGGCACAATGGCGGCCGCGTTTGGCGGAGGTGCCTCCGACATTTGTTTGAGAAAAAGCACTTCCCGGGCATTGCCCTGAAAAGGGAGTTTTCCCGTGAGCGCCTGGTACAGAAGCACGCCGACGCTGTACCAATCGGCCGCCGGCCCAATGGGCTTCATGCGCGCCTGTTCGGGCGCCATATACCAGCATGTACCAACGAGAAAGGATTCAGGCAGCGAATTTTCTAAATCGAAGGCCAATCCAAAATCGAGGATAACAACACGCTTGTCAGGCGTAACCATTAAATTGGAAGGCTTAATATCGCGGTGGACCTTTTTGGCGCGGTGCAATGCATGCAATCCCTGGGCGAGCTGGGCAAATGCGTCCCGCAGGCAGGCTTCATCGATTTCGGCATTTAAACGGGAACGCCTGCGGCGGGCGGACGAACTGGTTATGGGCGTCGAAGAGATGGGCGGCTGGGAGGAAATGGGCGCGGCCATGGATGGAGCCCCAGGAAGAGACGGCGGAATCAGCGATCCAGGACCCGGGCCAGTCTGTTCGAGGTATTCGAGGAAATGGATGCCATAAACCATTTCCATCGTGAAAAACCATCGCCCCTGTTCTTCAAAGAGCTCGCCGAGTTTGATTAAATTCGGGTGGCGGATGTCTTGCAGAACCCGAAACTCATTTTTAAAACGAAATAATGTTTCGGGGTCTTGCGAGCGAAGAACCTTTATTGCAACGGTGGCCTGTCTCTCCCGATCGAATGCCTCATAAACAACACCCATTCCTCCCGAGCCGATTCGCCGAATAATCTCGAAACGCGGTGTCCCCGCGAATTCCGACTCGGCAGGACCGACCACGAGGCTTCTCACGGATTTAGACCTCGTCCTCGAAAATGGACATCGCCTCCCGAATCATCTTATCGTGATCGCCGTCAAAACGACTGATATCGTAACAGGCGAGCGGATCTTCCAGCACATGAATGAGGCAGCGGTTGCAGTAGGTGCAGGGTTTTGGGGCGCTGTCTTTTCCCTGGGCAAAGAGCAGGGGTAAATCGGGATTGGCGATAAGGGGGCGCGCAATGGCCACGGCATCGCAAAAACCATTCTCAATGCATTTTCGAATAAACGAGGCTGTTTGATAGCCTCCCGTGCTGATCACGGGAATAGAAACATTTTTCTTGATTTGAAGGGCATCGTCGGCGCTCACGCCTTCAATGAGCGTTCCCGACGAGCGTTTCCAAAACCATCGGCCAAGCGGGCGTAACCATCGGAATAAGATATAATTCCTTACTGTATGCGTACCACTCGAAAGCATTGAATCATAGGTTTCGGTGGCCACATCGAGGGGAAAATCGCCCGGTGGATTGCGGGGATGGGGAAACATGCTTCCTGTGGACACATGAATTGCGTCGGCTCCGGCTTCTTCCACCCATTTTGCAATTTGGATTGCATCTTCGATCGTATTGCCCTTTTTCTGCCAGAAAAGTGGCTTATCGTTATGGTCGACCGCGCTGAATTTGACTTGTAAATGAAAATCCTTGCCCGCTTTTTCGCGGATGGCCCGAATGACATCCAATAAAAACCGGGCCCGATTTTCGAGGGGGCCGCCATAATCGTCTTTGCGGTCATTAATGGCCGAGCTCAAAAATTGAGTGAACAGATATCCATTGGCAGCGTGAAGCTCGATTCCATCCAGGCCGGCCTCCCGGGCGCGGCGGGCTCCATCGGCAAAAAACCCAACAATTTGGCGAAGTTGAGCGAGGCTCATCGCCTGGCAGGGCAGGCCGTGAAAGCCTTCCGTGCTGCTGGTCGCCGACAGTGGCTTGCGGCCCAAGTTTTCGATGCCGCCGATATCCTGCTGGCGGCCCGAATGCGACAATTGAAGGATGAATTTGCAGTCTGCCGCGTGGACGGCCTCGCCCACTTTTCGCCAGAATGCAACGCGCTCATCTTTATCAATCGTCGCGTAGTTCGGCAGAATGCGGCCATGAATATGGACAGGGACATGCGCGGAGATAATCGCGCCGGCGCCGCCTTTTGCGAATTTGCGTTCCCAATTGATACGGGTTTTGGTGCCCGAACCATCATAATTATCAATGCGCCCCGAAATACTCGCCCGGAAGATACGGTTTTTTACCGTTAGATTTTTGAATGAAAGGGGCTGAAATAAGATGTCGCTCGCCATGAATGCTAAGCCCAGGAGCATGCTCTAAAAAGGCCGCGCCGTATAGTGGGGTTGAAAGGCCGCAAAAAGCATGGGAAGTGCCGTTCAATTTTTATTTTTGGTTTTTGCGGGTGCGCTCGCGGCGGCTGTCAATGCCGTGGCAGGCGGCGGTTCGCTTCTTTCTTTTCCAGCCCTAATCGCGCTTGGTGTGCCACCCCTCGCGGCCAATGCGACCAATTCTCTTGCCCTTTGGCCGGGCTCTTTGGCGAGCGCGCTGGGATTCGCCAATCATTGGGCTTCTATTCGCCATTTATTTCTATGGATGCTGCTGCCGTCAGCTTTGGGAGCAGCTCTCGGGGCGTGGCTGCTGGTCAATACGAGCGAGCGGCTCTTTTCACTGATTGTTCCAGTTCTATTATTGGTTGCGTCAATTTTATTGGCTTTCCAGCCCAGGCTGCGCAATGCCATTGCCGTGCGCAAAATACATATTCCTCTGGCCGCCGCCTTATTTTTACAGTTTTTCGTCAGCGTGTACGGCGGCTATTTCGGGGCGGGCATGGGAATTTTAATGCTTGCGATTTTTGGATTTGTTTCGAGGGGATCCATTCATGAACTGAATGCGCTGAAAACACCTATCGGCGTTGTTATAAATCTGGTTGCATCTATTGTATTTATAGGGAAAGGCGTGATTGTATTTGGGCCGTGCGTGGCCTTAATGATAGGCGCCGTGGCGGGAGGCTATCTTTCGGCCAAGTATTCTCAGCGGATTGACGCAAACCGGCTGAGAAAGGCCATTTTTATCTATGGGATAGGGATGACAATCTGGTTTGGATTCCAGACCTTAAGAAATTGATACTATAACGTATCCATTTGATCGAAATGAATATTTTAGATTTTTATTGGTTCACCTCCGATTTATTGCGAAGCACAACGCGCGAGGCCATCGGAACGGAATAGCCATTTTCGGTGAAGAAGGTGGAGCTTGCTTGACCGCAGCCCGTACCGCTTCCCGGCGGTGTGTAGCGCGAAGGGCAGTGGGCCTGCATATAGGAGGCCACGTTGCCGTAATTGGAGGAAACCCAGCGCGTGTGGAGCACGCATTGAGCACCGGATTGCGTCCATTCGGCCTCGAGATTCCATGCAACAGAATCTTCGGATTGAAGGCCAAATGCATCAAATGTGTCGACTTCGGTTCCAATCTCCGTGTGCGAGGCGCCGTCGCCGCAGTAATCCGCGCGGATCATGCGGGTACACGCCTGGTGTAAATCCTTGAGATCTACATCGTGGCAATCGCCGGACGCATTGCATTCTTGGGTTTTGGCCCAGGGTTTGTAGCCGAGTTCGACACATTTCGCGATGGCAGCGCCGCGGCAGGCAATCCCAAATCGAGTAGCGTCATCGATATGAGAGCCTCCGGTCGGCGTGCCAGCGGAGTGATCCCAGTAGCCCGCAAGCGGGTAACCGAGAATGTTTTCGCCATTTTGGTCCGTACCGCACACGGGCGTGTGAGAACCGTCGGGGGCCTCGTAGGCGAAGTCGTAATAGAGGATGTCGGAATCGTTCGAGGGTTGGATGCCGAGAATAACAATCGAAACGTTACTGCCACCGGAAAGATTGCCAACCATCCGGGTACCGACAAAGTCTGTTCCCGAAATAAGTTGACCGCTTGGCAGTCTGCCATTCAGCGATGTGCCGTTGATGCTGACATCGCTTAGGGCTTCTCCGCTCATGTTCATTCCGGCCAATTGAATGCCGAGCAAATGCTCACCATTCGCCACTGCGCCGCTGAGCACCAGGCCGCTCAGGCGATCGCCATTTCCAATACGAATCTCGCTCGCATCCTCCGATACCGATTCTTCATTCAATTCCTCGGAATGACTGCTCACCTCCATCGTGCAGGCCATCGACAAAGTGGACGACAAAAGGGCAAAGATCAGTTGCTTTTTCATGACGTAGCTCCATCGTAATGGGCTGAAGGGTTTGAACTCGTTTTTGCCGAAGGCACGGGCGCCGCGAATAAAATTCCGATTGAATCACGCTAGACTTCAATTTAACGAATTTTAATATTGAAACTATCGTATTCCATTTCAATCGAATTGTTTTTTATCCGCGCCGCCTCCGACCCGTTTGTTTGGGTACCTTGGATGCTTTTCCTCCCCCGCATCCCGCGTCTTCTGCTTCAAGGCATAAGCACGCTTCGGGCCAAAACCGGCACACCACAAATCATGCGATTTTCTAAAACGAACGGTTCATGCTGCGCAGCATTGCGATCAAAGTCCGCGCAATTGAGCAAAGTTTGCTCAAATTGCGCATCCGGCGCTTTCCGCCATTCATCGGAATGCACCTCGCGTCCCTAAGCAGATCCCCATGCAGACTCCCGCGATGACCGATCGCTCCCAGCCTTTGGAGCTCGCTGTCTATACGGCTCAATCCGTGGCCGCCTATCCTCTGCCGCAGACAGGCCAAGTCCGTATCGGGCGGGCCGCCGATAACGATATCCGGATTCAGGATCCAACCGTTTCTTCGCATCACGCGGTGCTTCACATCGGGAGCACGCTGCGCATCGAGGATGTCGGAAGCGCCAATGGGATTAAGGTGCTTTCACACCGGGCGGGCGCGGGCACAGCCCAAATTGTGGAGACTCGGCTTCCACCGATGGCCAGCATGGAAATCGGTTTGGGCGACGGGGTGACGATTGGAACGACCTTGCTCACCATTCGCCACGATGAAGGCGAGAGCAAACCGGTTTCGTCCCGCGGCGCGCGCTCTTTTGTTTCGCCGGTGATCCGTGACGCAAAGATGCGGAAGCTGTACGAGGTCGCCGATAAGGTCGCCCAGGCGCCGATCAATGTGCTGTTGCTCGGCGAGACAGGGGTGGGCAAGGAAGTGATGGCCGAGGCGATTCACAGGCGCTCTCCAAAAGCGCGAGGGCCGTTTGTGGCGCTGAACTGCGCCGCGCTGTCAGAGTCGTTGCTGGAGAGTGAGTTGTTCGGCCACGAGGCGGGCGCGTTCACCGGCGCGCAGCGAACCAAGGCTGGTTTGTTGGAGTCGGCAGATGATGGAACGGTGTTTCTGGATGAGGTCGGTGAACTTCCGCTCACCATTCAAGTGAAGCTGCTGAGAGTCTTGGAGGAGCGCAAAGTGCTGAGAGTGGGCGGACTCACCCGGCGGGCTATTAATGTGCGCTTTATTTCCGCGACCAACCGAAACCTTGAAGTGGAAGTCTCGCGGGGAAATTTTCGACAGGATCTGTACTTCAGGCTGAATGGCATCTCGCTCGTGATTCATCCTCTGCGCGAGCGCATCGCTGAAATCGAGCCGCTCGCCCGTATGTTTGTGGCCCGCGCCTGCGCCCAGATGAAGCTTCGTTTAGCGCCCGAAATTTCGGCGGAAACTCTTGCCGCGCTCGAGAAGCATTCATGGCCGGGCAATATCCGGGAGCTGCGCAATGTGATGGAGCGGGCGGTTGTGCTCTGTTCGGGAAACATGATTATGCCCGAGCATTTAGGCATTTCCACGCCTGTATCGGCTCCTCCGGCCCCGTGGCATGGCCAAACCATTTCTCTTGCGGGCGCGCCGTCGGTCGCTCCAAGCAGTGCCGTGGATTCGCGCGGAGCGAGCAGCTCTCCAATCACGCACACACCGAGCACACTTCCCGCGGCACCTGTTCCAACACCGTTGCGAAGCGAAATGGAAGAACTCGAGCGGCGCCGGATCCTCGACGCTCTCGATAAGTGCGGCGGCAATCAAACGCATGCGGCTGAGATGCTTGGAATGTCGCGGCGCACGCTGGTTGCACGGCTTAGCGCCTATGGTTTGACCAAACCGAGACGCAAGCCTTCCGACACGGCTTGACGGAGCGGGCGAATACCGGAAGGCTGTTTTGGCTATGCGTATGGCTTTTGAATCAACTTGGATAAGGCTCTGCCTTGGGGGCGCGGCGCTTGGAATATGGGGATGCGCCGCCGGCACAACACCTTCGGAACATCCCCCATCAGCGGGCGAGACGGCTGTGGTCGAGCTTGGCCAAGCTCCTCAAGAAAGCAAAGCGCCCGCGGCTCCCGCGGCATCCGATGAGACGGCCGCCAAAGCTGCCACTGAAGCGCCCGAAACCGATGAAGATCCCGATGATGAAGAGGCGCGCGACGCCAAGGCGGCCGAGGACGCAGAGCGACAAGATCCCAAAAATACCAAGCCCGTTAAACTCGCCGACTTGCTGAATTCCGGCGCATTGGCGCCCGTGGATATGAGCGGCGTGATGCAGGGTTCAGGAATCGGCGGGATTGGAGGTTTGGGCCTCAGCGGAACGGGCGGCTCAGGCGGGTTCGGCACGGGATCAGGATTCGGTGCTGGAACAGGAACGGTGGGCCGATTAGGGCAAGGATTGGGAACGGGCTCCAAGCCTCCTCAGGTCCGCATGGAAACCCCACAGACGGCGGGCTCGCTGGATCCAGATATTATTCGGCGTGTGGTACGCGCAAACTTTGGTCGTTTTCGTCTCTGTTATGAAAATGGTCTCAATGCCAATCCAAAACTCGAAGGAAAAGTAACGATCCAATTTGTGATCAATACGGATGGATCGGTCAAATCGGCCAGTAATAAGCAATCGACCCTATCCGATCAAAATGTTGTGCAATGCGTTGTTCGGACATTTAAGAGTATGTCTTTTCCAAAACCGAACAATGGCATCGTAATGGTTACATATCCTATCCATTTTAGCCCAGGCGAGAAGGCCAATCCAACACCGCCTCCTGCTTCAACGTCGGCGGGAACGGCGGCTTCAGGGGCGGCTAAAACGCCGGCAGCACCTCAGACAAGCCCAGCTCCATCAACGCCTTGAGTTCGGCGAATTAGGAATGCGGGAGAGCGGTACAAGAAGCGGCTCGGACTGGCGGAGCAGCAAGCGGGTTTCCAAGTCGGTAAATCGAAATCTCCAAAAGGGGCACTCCTCGAGTTTGATGCGGGCCTCTTTGAGGATTTCTTCGACTTCTGGCCAAAGCGATGCAGAAACTGCGGTGCGAGCCCTCCAGTACAGAACTTCGAGCAAGCCTTCGCTGAACATCCCTTCGGATGCCTTTTGCGTAACCTGATGCCAAGTATCTCGGGCCGTGGCACGAAAGGCGTCTCCGCGGGCTTCTTGAGCAAGAACCAGCTCAATCACATGCGCGAGGGCCTGAAGCGTGGGTTCGGCAAGTTCCAGTGAACAGTGTTCGTGAATCCAAGCCAGCAGTTCTCGCGCATCGCCAAAGCATCCCCTGACCAATTGAATGCGCGCGAGTAAAAGCGGGCCTTCGACGGCGGGTTTATCCAGGAAACGCTGCTCGAGCATACGAACGCGAGTCGCAAGAATGTGGGCTTCATCCTCATGACCCAGCCAATGAAGGCACTCAGAAATGTTGTGCGTGGCAATGCATTCGGACCAAGGATTTCCCACCTGACGGGCAATCTGAGCAGCCTTCTCAAGGTCTTCCATGCCTCTATCCATGAGCCTCTTTTGAGCGGCCCAGAACACCGAACGGTTGGCATACGCAATACCCAAATGGAGCCAATCCTCCTTCTCCGCACAGAGTGAAATCACTTCGTCAAAACGCACCCGGGACTCCTCCAATTTGCCCGCCGCAACCAGGAGCACCGATAGCATGAGCAGCGAGATCACCCGTGTCTCGTGATCGCCTTGTTCCTTCGCCTTCGCCGCACTCTCCGTGAGCAGTGCAATCGCGTCTTCGCTCCGCTCTTGACGGCATGCCGTCCGGCCCTCCGCCATAAGCAACCGGAGCTCCAGGCCCTTGTCGCCCAGCTTGCGCACAAGCTCGCGCGAAAGCTCAGCACACGCTGCCGATGCATTGAAATCCGATGCCCAGTCCAGCGCAGTCGCCTCTTCCAGGAGCAAGTCCGCGCAGAGCCAGTCGTCACCTATCTGGGCGGCAAAGCGCCGCGCCTCGCGAAGATCGGACAGCGCTTCCCGCACCCGGTGCACGCGGTAGCGGACTTTGCCGCGCCCCGCGAGACAGCGCGCCTTGGCCCGAATCTCATTCCGCTGCAGCAGCGAAAGCACTGCCGAATAATGCTGATCGGCTTCCACATGCCGGTGATGTGCCCGCGCGTATTCTCCAAGCAGAAAATAACTTTCCGCAGATTCTCCCTGTTCACCGCAGCAAGAACCGTGGCGCGCTATGCGCAGCAGCACTTCCTCGCTCGGTGAAACACCTTCGCTGCGGGCCCGTTCGCGCCTTAGAGACCAGTACAAAAACGCATACCTGTGAATGGCTTCCCGGTGCGCGCTGTCGAGCAGTTTGTACACCGCATCTTGAAACGTGGAACTCTGAAACGAATACCGATCCTCTTGGCCTCCAAATAAAATCTTTCGTTCCAGCAGAGCCTTCAAACCCACGCCCATATCCATGTGCGTGCTCGATAGTCCTTCGCGCTCCATCGCGCCGAGTACCCATTCAATTTCGTCGCGGCAAAACGCCGTGCCAAATACCGAACACAGGCGAACACAGGCTGCCAAATCAGGCGGGAGCGCGTCGAGTTGCCGGATGGCGAGCCACTGCCAGGCCGGCGAGGGTGGCAGGTGATCGAGCTCGGCGGTCACCACATACCATGTGCCCGTGTTGGGCCGGCGCTGCACAAAGCCGGCTTGCTTGAGCATGTGCACCAGCTCGATGAGGCAAGCGGGGTTGTTACCCGACCATGCAGCAAGCTTTCGGAGCGTTGCGTGAGGCGGGTACTCGGCAGGCAAGAGAAGCTCTGCTGTGAGCTCGATCGCGGCATCTTCGCGCAGAGGCGAAAGTACCCACCGATCGTGGCGATCCGTGCGCGATCCCCAGCCGCCGCGGACATTTTCAAAGCGCGGATGAGCCGTGATCATGATCCACAGGGGACAGGCTTCCGCATTGAGCGTGATGTACTCGATCGCATCCAGCACAACGTCGTCGGCCCAGTGCGCATCATCGAGAACAAATACCGTCGGCCCTTCGCGGGAAAGCGCGCGAAAGCCTTCCGCAATCGCAAGCATTAAGCTTCGCTGATTGGCACCGGGTGTCCGGCGCGGCGCTGCTTGTTCCGCGATACCCAGGGCACCGGCAACCGCCGGCCATAGTTCTTCGGCCTGCGAGGCTAAACGCCTGCGGAACTTTGCCTTTATGTCCTGCGGCGGCTGCCCAGCTTGAAACCCATACAGCAGGCTCAGAAGCTCTCTCGCGCTGACCCCAACGCTGTCCCCCAAAGGCTGAACCGCTGAAAGCGAAAGGCATGTAAGCCCCGGCCTGGCTTTTTCGATCATGCGAAGCGCTTCTGCTGCGATCCGTGTCTTTCCCAAACCGCTGTCGCCAATCAGCGTGAACAGCCCCGGCCTTGATGATGAAAAACTGAGCTCCGCGCTCTCTAAAATGGTCTCGCACACATCATCACGGCCAAACAGAGGCAGGCGCGCGCATGCGCTCTGAGGAAGCGATAGCGTGGCGGCCGCAGCGAGATCGGGCTCGCGGACGTCTTGAGGATTGAGATCTCCCGGGCGAAGCGCCTGCGGAGGCGCCGTCATCGTACTCAGAAAGATTTTTCGCCTGGTTTCAGTGTCGCGCCTGTCGGAAGGCTCAGGCGTTAGCCGATCCCCCAATGGTTCATCCCGCTCCGCCGACGGCAGGGCTTTTACTGTATTGGGCGGTTCGGGCGATCCACCGCGCGCCGGGCCGATTTCCCCCGGTAAATACGTCGGTGGAGCAGCATCTGAACCCTCCGCTTCGTGTCCCACCGAAAGCAAGGTCATCCGCGGTGCGCCCTCGTCGGCTTCGTCCGAATCGCTCAGGCCGGCCGGCTGTTCCAAAGGCTTAAATCCGCCGGTCTGCTCGGTACCTGTTAATTTTGCGATCCGCACAGATGACTCGTCCGTTCCAGAGCGCGGCCTGCTCGAAATAGGAACGACGCGAGATATGCGCGACGACGGAACGACACCCGTATCAGGAGACCTCAACGTATGAGGCGGCTTCTGAGCCGTACCCGCTGAAAGAGGTTCATCCAGCAATCCACTCTCCGCGTCCTCCGCCGGCACGTAAAACGACGCATTTGAACGCCATTCGACAAGATCGCCCCATGGCAACGTGCGCGCGAGCTCGGCCGTCAGCACAATCGGCGGTTCTTGGTCACCGCTGGGCATCCACAGCTCGGGCCGTTCCAAAGCCCGTCCAAAAAAGGTGGCCGCCCGGCCTTCCTGCCGCCTTAGCGCCAAAGGCGACAGATGCAGAACCGCCTTCGCGGAAAAGCGGCGCGCTGCTTCGGTGGCTACAGCGAGGGCCGCCTTCACCGGGTTTTCAATGTCGGCCCCCGAAAAGACGGCGACATACAGCGTGCCCTTTTGCCTGGCCAGCGTTCCACCGCTCTTCACAACCATCTCGCTGACATGCGTGACAGCAGCCTTGGTATTCAGCGCGAGAAGAACAACGGGCCTCCTGCCTTCGCTCAACAGATCGGCCCGCGAAGAATGCGGCCTCGCGCTCGATGCCGCAGGACGGGAAATCGCGGGAACCGAAGGTGCCGGGAACGCGGCGGACTCCACCGGACGCCCTTCCGAAAAAGCCTCGATAGCCTTCCAGATGACGGCTGCGCTCTCGGGCCTGCGCGCGGGCTCTTTCGCAAGACAAGAAAGAATCAGCTCCTCAAAGTCTTCTGGAAGGCTTGTCCATACCCGGGGACGAGGAGGCCGCAGTGTTAAATGCCCCTGGGAAACGCTTTGATGCTCGCCTTCAAACGGCAAATGCAAGGTGCAGATCTCGTACAAAATCACACCCGCCGAATAGAGATCGCTCCGTACATCCCCAGAAAAGTCGCCCCGGATTTGCTCCGGCGCCATGTATTCAGGCGTGCCCACAACTGCGCCCGCCCTGGTAATTTCTAAAGAATTATCGGGCAATACGTTTTTCGTCATTCCAAAATCGATAAGCGTTGCAACACCATTGATTGGATCCCAGAAAATATTTTCGGGCTTTAAATCGCGGTGCAAAATGCCTTGGCTATGCGCCGCATCCAGCGCCTTAAACAGCGCGATGGCGATAGGCCAGACGGCCGACATTTCCAGAGGCGACACACACTGCTCAATAAAAGCTGAAAGCGCTTTGCCCGAGAGCAATTGCATCGCAATAAAAGGACGCCCATCCTCCAGCAATCCATGCTCAAACAACCTGGGCACATAAGGCCACGAAATACGCGAAAGAGCCTCTGCATCGCGCCGGAAACGCTCAATCCCGTACACACTATTGCTTCGCCCAATCTTAAGCGCGGCCCGCCCCGAATCAGCATGGCGAAGGGCATCCCAAACGATTGAAAAACCGCCCTCCCCCAGCTTCTGGGCAATGGTGTACCCCGGCACCACCGGCATAGCCGCATCCACAAAATCCGCGGCAAACACCCTGGCAGGCGCCCGCGCTCCATCCGCGGGGCATTCGGCCGATTCAGCAATTCTGCGAAAACATTTCGGACAGCGGGGCATTTTAATGTTCCCTCGCGGCGGCTCTGTCAGCGGCTTAAGCCCCAAAGCAAAACCGATTCTCAACCAAACCTAAAGTGTCCGGCATTGAAATCAAAGACCGCTCAATCCTACGATGCCTCAAGGTTAACTCTTTGTTTATATAAAAATAAAAGGAGAACGCACATGCGCTACAGCGTTCGATCGCGGGGCTTATTGGCACGCCTTGGCCTTGTCGCCGGACTCACCTTGGCCGTTTTGCTCCCGCACTCCCTTGCGGGATGCTCGCTCGGCAATATCCGCAATGACGATTGCAGCTCCGACAGCGAATGCTCATCGCTTTTCGGCCTGGGCAGCCAATGCTCCGATGGATTTTGTACGTCTCCTTTTGCCTGTGGGACCGGGCACGATTGCAGAAAAATGTTCGGCGGCGGCGCATGCGTAGCAGGAACCTGCACGGCGGCGCTGCCCAGCGATCCCGCATGCCCCATTACCGAACCCGAGGATCTGCTCACAAAAACAGCCCTCGGTGACGATTCTCATATCGTATTGGGCGCCCTCTTCGCGCTCGAGGCCAAACTCGATGAAGCCCAAACCAAAGCCGCCCGGCTGGCCATCCGCGAAATCAACCGCACCGGCGGCGCATTCAAAGGCCGTCCGCTGGGACTCGTGATCTGCGACAACGGAGGCTCAATGGATTCGGCCACGGGTGATGAGCGCGCCAAGCTCAACGAACACGCGATGGATTATCTCGCTGGCACCTTAGGTGTTCCCGCCATCATCGGCCCATTGCGCTCCAGCGATTCACTGACCGTCATCAATCGCGCACTATCCAAAGGTTATCCAACCGTCCTGATTTCTCCATCGGCCACCAGCCCAGCGCTGACGAGCCAGCCCGATAAACTTCATGCCGAGGATCCCTATGGTTTATTTTGGCGCACCTGCCCCAGCGATGAACTCCAAGGAAAAGTGCTCGCCGATATCGTTCCCGTGGGCCGGCAAGTCGCCGTCATTTATGTGCAGGATGCCTATGGCGAGGGCCTGAGCAATGTCTTTAGGGCACGCTATGACGGCACGGTCGATCCAAACACAATGACCATATCGAAAAGCCAATTGTTTCCATTTGACGATGCAACGGTATTTTCAGACCTAGCCACCCAAGTCGCCATGTCCAATCCGAGCGTGGTGATCATCATTTCGGTACAAGCCTCGACGAGCATTTCCATTGTGCAGGAACTCGCCAAAACTGCGGTGGCGGGCGGCGATTTCTATTTCACCGATGCATCGAAAGATGACGCTGTTTTGCTCGATCAAAACCTATCGCCCGAAGTCAAAGCCATTATCCAAAAAAGCCTGGGCACAGCTCCCGCCCGCCCCTCGGGAAACAATTACAACCTATTCGCAACCAATCTTCAAAAAGACTTCGCCATCAACGCGGATTCGTTTTCCTTCCTCGCTCAATCCTATGACGCCGGCTATGTAGCAGCCTATGGGATTGTTTATGCATCCAGAAATGGAAACCAATACGATGGAATTCAAGTCGCCGAAGGTTTATCCAAACTGAGTTCGGGGCTGGCTGTTAATATTGGGCCTACGGATTGGACGACGGGAAAAAACAATATTTCTTCTGGGCCGCTAACGATTGATATCGTCGGCACCTCGGGAGATCTCAACTTTGACGCGGCGGTGGGAGAAGCTCCGGCCTCGATTGAAGTGTGGAACGTGGCCGCCAATCTCGCCGGCTTTGAAACCGCTCAAGTCATCGTTCCAACCCCATAAATTGAATCTATTATTTTATCGAATTTAATTGCAGTCTACAATTTGAACATCGTATTGAATGGCCTGAGCCACCCCGCCCACCGACACGGAATAGGTATGCCCCGCCTGCGAGGTCCAGCCATTGGGAACCATGCGGATAGCCCATTTGCTGCCGTAATTCGCAAGCAATTGCGTCACCGTCACAGGCTTGTTCTGACCGCCATCCATAACCGTGACCGATGCATTGCTTAAATCGATGACCGAGCTTTGAATGGTCCAGCCACTCTGATCGATTGGAACAAATGAAGCATTTAATGCTTCAGCCGGAAATGGCCCGCCCGAAGGCCATGCCGTGTAAGCAGGGTTTTGATTGCCATTGCCGCCGATGACCCACATGCACGAATACTGATCGGTCGAACCAAGCCCTATTGGCCCGAGCGATCCCGATAAAATCCAGCGCCGGTGCCCCATCGTCGTTTCATTGCCAAAATCGGCCATATACATATCCACGGCCATAACACCCGGACCCGACGCGATATTGCTATTGCCCGCCGCCTGCGCCCCGTCCGCCGTATAACAATTCCAATTCATTGGCGGTGAATGGCTTAGGCTATTGTTGGCATCCATCATCAGCGCGCACGCCTGGGCTTTTTGATCGCGCACCCCATCGGTGGACACAGGCGGAAGACCGGCAATAAATCGGTATAAATTCACCAATTTCAATGCATTTTGCCGCCCATCCGCCGAGATATCCCCGGGGTTGCAGGCAGCCACATTTCCGCTCCAGGTGCCTTCGCCTAAATTCGCGCGATCGGCTTTCCATTTCATGCACATCGCGTCGACGGGCGAACCGCTGCTGCTGCTGCTGCTGCTACTGCTGCTACTGCTGCTGCTGCTGCTGCTACTGCTCGTTCCCATCGCCCCGCCCGTGCCCGTACCGGCTCCCCCCGCTCCTCCCGCTCCTCCTTGGCCCTGCGCTCCGCCCGTGCCTCCACTCGCCGTTCCCGACGAACTGGAACCGCTTTGAGTGCCCGAAGAACCGCTGCTCGTCGCAGGCCCTCCCGATGAACTCTGCCCCTCGTCCGGCTCCTCCCCCGGCTCGCCTAAAACGCCCGTGCACGCCACAGCCGAACACACGGTGCCAAACACCAGCATCCATAACGAAAAAGCCCCGCGCGCCATCTCTTTATGCATTTGTCCATCCCTCATCGATATTCATTGATCTTGCGAAAATATCGCAATCCCACGCGCGGCCACAGGCCATTATGCACGGTTCACTCGAGTTTCGAACATCGTGCGGACAAGCAGCACATCCAGCGCTTGAGACAAAGGACGCAGACGCGAAAATCTATCGTCAGGATTCTTTTATTTCTTTTGGATTTTTGGGTTCTTTTATGAAACGCCCACTCACATTAAAAGAAGTCGGACGCGTGCGAAGGGCTTTGATTCCGCTCCGCAATCAATTTCCCTCGCAGTCTTTGCTGGCCTCTGCCTTGGGTGTCTCGCAGCAAACGGTCTCGGCCGTGCTGAGCGGAGCGCAATTTCCCGGAATGCGCTTTGCCCAAGGGGTCGCACAAGCCCGCGGAATGACGCTGGAAACATTGCTCACAACGCCCAGCTCCGCTCCCCAGGAACAGCCGCCTTCAGAGGATAGAAATGAAAATGAAAACAAATAAATTCGATTGGGGAAAATATTCAGCCGAATTTTATAACAATCGAATTGATATATAATTAAATTGTATTAATTCGCGCCCTTCTTCAGGCGTTCTTTAATGCCGCGCACCGTGTCGTCCACCAGATTATTGCCCTGGAAACAGCAATCGCCCTTTTTGCGGTTGCAGGAAGGAGCGCGCAATACCTCCAAGAAATCGACCGTGCGCTGATCGCCGTACTTTTTGGCCTTATCGAATAGAAGCACTTTCTTCATGCAGGCAGCCCTGCGCAAATCGATCGTAATCCGAAGCTCTTTGGAAGCGTGCTCCGCGGCCTCTTTGGATTCGATCAATTCCAAGGCTTTTTTGCCCGTGTCCGACGCGCCTCCCTTGACGCCGATCTCATACAAAACATCGAGCCCCTCGGTGCCCGTGTCTTTCGACAACGCAGTGAACAAAGCCTCGGTCTTCGAAGGATCCATGCCCAAGGCCAATTGCGTTACCGCATCGCGCACCGCCGCTTCTTTGAGCGCGCCGGGCTCTGCCTTGACAAGCTCTGAAAACGCCCGCGCGCCCTCATCCCACTGCTTCTGCGCAACGGCTTTTTCTAAGGCTCCGCGCGCTCCCTGCGCACCCGCAGAAGGCGCGGCGCTGCCCACACCCGAAGGCGATGCGGACGAAGCCGCGGGCGCCACGACATTCTTCGCCGATTCAGCCGCGGTCGCCGGTGCATTGGGCGCCGCGGTCTTTGAAAACTTGCTGCGCCACAAAAACACACCGCCCACGCCGAGAATCACCAGCACGGCGGCAATGCGCACCACCCACTCGAGCGAACTTTTGCTGCGCCGCTCGCGCACGGGCACCACGGGCACATAGGCCGGATTGGCCGATGGATTCGACTGAACCAGCGCGGGCGACGACGTGGACGAAATCGATTTCGCATCCGCGGCCCTGGGTCCGCTGTCCGGCGATGAGGAAGGCTTCGGCGCGGGCGGGCGCGCAGGAGCAAACTTGCCCGAAGAAGACTTTGAAAAGGCCGGTTTTGAAGGCATCGGCTGCCTTCCGCCCGACTTGGGCGGCACCGATTTTCGGTCTCCCGATGCATTGGCGCCGGCCACAACTTCGGCCGGAACTTCACCTGAAACCAAGGTGGTCGACGCGATCTTGCGCGCGGCCTTGGAAGGATCGTCGGCACCGGGCTTTTCCGGCGCGGAGGGCTTTTCCGGCGCGGCCGCCGCCACAGCGACCTGTTCGGCTCCCTTTGCCTTTTCTTGAAGCTCGGCGCTTGGCGAAGAGGCCGAACGCTGTGTCACGGGTGCCGAGTCGCTAAGCAGCTCCGAATCGCGAATTTCAACGGGCACGTTGGACGCGGGCACGCCCGAAAGCATGGGCAGCGTGGCCGTGCTTTTGTCGGCGCCGGCCACCGGCTTTGGCTTCGAGGAGCGCATCGAACCAGGCCCCGATGTCGCCGAAGAAGAGCCCCGCTCAGGCGGAATCACAATTTCAGCCGCGCCTGGCATGGCTACGTCAATCGCCGCAACGAGCTCGTCGGCGTTTTGATAGCGCGCCGTCGGATCCTTCTGAATCAGCTTAAAAACAATCGCTTCGATTTCAGGCTTAACAACAACCCCCGGCACGCGCGTACCGATGGGCACAGGCATCACCGAACGCTGCTGATAAAACAGCTCGCCGGGCTCCGTGCCATCAAAGGGATGTTTTCCGGCCAAAAGCTCATAGGTCATGATGCCCAGCGCATACAAATCCGAGCGCTCATCCACGGCCCACATTCCAAGGCCCGCCTCGGGCGCCATGTAGGCTACCGTGCCAAATACAACGCCAACAGTTGTCAGCTCCCGCTTCTCGCCGTCATCATCGTCGTCTTCTTCCTCGGCGATCTGATCGACGGGAACTTTCGACAAACCAAAGTCGATGAGCTTTATCAAATCGCCGCGCTCTTCATCGACCATCACATTGCGGGGCTTTAAATCGCGGTGAATCACGCCCATTTTATGAGCGGCGCCCAAAGCCAGCGCGAGCTGCCTCATCATGCGGACGGCCCGATCCTGAGCCAGCGGCCCCTGCTTGATGAGGTGGCTCAGCGTGATGCCGCGCACGTACTCTTGAATCAAAAAGTACGAACCATCATCGAGACGGCCGAAGTCCGTCGCGGAAGCGATATTCGGATGATGAATATGCGCTCCGGCGATCGCCTCGCGCTCAAAGCGCGCAACCAGATTAGGAAGGCCCTTGGTTTCAGGCAAAAGCAGCTTAATCGCCACGCGCTTGCGCATGTGCACATGCGTGCCGCGATAGACAACGCCCATCCCCCCGAGCGCCAGGATTTCGTCCACGCGATAGCGCCCGGAAATCACGACGCCTAAAAGTTTTTCCGCTTTCTGCTTCGCACCATCGGAGGGCGGGCTTTCGTCTTTCCGCTTGGGATCGCTCACGTCGTCTTTTTCTCCACGCCTTTTCTATAAGTTGTTCAGAGCTGTCTCCAAAAATCGGCGGGACAAGCGCTCGCTCTAGTTTTGGAGGGTAATTTTAATGTTATTCGCTCAAAGATCTTTCGCGAAAATACCGCATGGACTCAAACCCAATGCAATCGCCGGACATTGGATTTGTGTTGGAGTTCCAACGCAACGTTAAGGATTGCCAACGCCGCGAAGCCTACAAAAAGCGTGTCCGCGCGTCAAAAGAAAGATGATATTCGTGCAATTGCTCAACAACACGGCTGAAACGGCCGCCAAGCGAAACGGCCTTTTTTAGAGACCCGCGAAGATCACCTCGAGATACTCAAACAGCTTGCTTTCATCGGCCGGCTGACTCCGGTAGCCCACATAGCCATCGGGCCTCAGCAAATAGAGGCTTTCCGAACCGGCGCCAAAGCGCCTGTGCAGCATCGCATCCGTATCCAAAAGAACAGGGCCTTCAAACGCCGAAAGCGCGGCCGGGCGCACACGGCAAGGCGTGATCACGTAGGTGCGGATATAGCTTCCAAAACGCTCGTTCACTTTTTTATAAATCCGCTCAAAAGCCCGGTACCCAGCCTGTGTCTGCGCCGTACCGTCAAAGAGCATCAGCGTGTGCTGCGTTCCCCGCATCAATTCAAACAGCGTTTTCTTCCCCTCGAAAGGCTCGGGCAGCACCACCGGCGCAACGCGGGCACCCGGTTTTGGACCTTGTCCGAAATCAATCCAATCGGCTAATGCGGGCCTTTCCGTCGAATTGTCTTTCATCAGGCCGGCTCTCCACAGCGCCACTTGATGCTCACCCACGATCGGACTTTGATGATAATCGGCTGTTAATCCTCCGATGGCCTTGAGCGCCTTTTCGTGGAAGACAGGCTGGCTCACCAAAAACGCCACCAATTCATTGCGGATCGATTGAGCGAGGGGACTCCGGAGCGAAAGCACATGAAGCATTCCGCGCGTGGCCAGATCGGTGCTGCGCACGATCGTATTGGCGACGGGATGGCGTTCCGCATGATAGGAATCGAGGAGCGAAGGATAGGCGGCCCCCCGGATGACGAGCCCGAGTTTCCACGCCAAATTAAACGCATCGGAAATACCCAAATTCAATCCCTGGGCGCCTGCCGGACTATGAATATGCGCGGCATCACCCGCCAAAAACACGCGCCCGGTGCGATAGCTTGGAACGACGCGGCTATGAATCCGGAAGCCGATCATCCAAGCCGGTTCGCTGAGTACAATGCCTTCTGGACAGCGTTGGTTAACAATCTCTTGAAAATGGGCAAGCGTGGGGCCGGGATGCAGGGCTTCCTCGGGAGGCGCCATTAAAATAAGCCTGTAACGCTTCTCTTGAAGGACTGGCAAAAAGCCGCCCACGCCATGCGGGGACACAAAAACGATGGCTTCATCGTCGGGCACATGAAATGGGAATTTCACCTTGATATCGGCCTGAATTAGCTTTTCTTCAAAGCTCGTGCCTTCAAAGGGAAGCCCCAACTGCTTGCGGACCGTGCTGTGCGATCCATCACAGCCGATTAACCAAGGAACACGAACGGCTTCTTGCGTTCCATCCCGGTGCAGAAGCTCGGCATCAATACCATCATCATCCTGAACAAATCGTTCCAGTTTTACATTTCGTTCGATTTTACCGCCCAATCGTTCAAAATGTTCCGCCAGGGCGAGCTCGGTATCGTGCTGAGAAATGCCGAGCATATAGCCGTAATCGGTTCCCGAAATATCGATATCGAGATGGGCGACACGCAATCTACCGTCATACACATTCATCCCATAGAATGGACGTCCCTTGGGCAGAATGCGGTCCAATAGCCCGATGGACTCAAAAATTTCGAGTGTCCGGGCCTGAAGCGCGGCCGCCTTCGACCATAGGGATGGGCCGTCGTTCATATCGATGACCCGGCAGCGCACGCCGTGCCTTAAGAGCTCGCAGCCCATCATCAGCCCAATGGGGCCCGCGCCGACAATCAATACATACGTTGAATTAACATAATCCATCGAATTGCACCCGCTCAAAACGCGCCTTTAGGCCAGACTCCGGCCGAAGCCATCATTTAAAGTTTTGAATTGCCCACCAGCTTCCATTCGGCGTTTGATAAAAGCCGCAGGATACTTCCGCATAGTTGGTGCTGCTCATATTGATGTAATGGCCATGCTTGTTAAAATCCTGCCCAGGACCTTCATCCCACATCATTTGCAGACAATCGACAATCATCGACTCGGGAGGCCCAGGCCAGCCGGGACATTCATTTTGGGCAAATTCACCGCATTGGCCAAAAGCACCATGAGCTTGGCCTGTTTGAGAATCTTTCATGCATTGATCTGAAGTGCAGGCTTCGGCGCCCTGCCAGCGCTGATAGGGAGGCAATCCGATCGAAGCGCGATGCATATTGATTGTATCTACACAGAGCTGGGCCAGGCTATTCTGCTGAGGATTGCCGGAGCTTGAGCTGCTGCCCGATGTGGAGGACGAGGATGAAGATGTGGAGGACGAAGACCCGCTCATTGTGCCGCCCGTGCCGCCCGAGCTGGTTGAAGAACTGGCACCGCCTGTTCCGCCGCTGCTTGTCTCTTCTTCCTCACCGCCAAAATGGCGCCGCTCATCCGAATCGCCGAAAATACCGGAGCAGCCCAGGCCCGCGGAAAGCGTACCCATGGTCAATACCGCCCAAATCAAGGGCTTTGTCGGCATTCCCGCGGCTGTTCGGACGGCGCTTTTTCGATTCGAAAGGCGATGCATGATCCATGTCCTCCTATGGTTTGAAGCCGGCGATGGTACACCGAAGAAATCAGCCGCGAAAGAATTCCCGTGAATGCTCGGGTCTTCGCTCGGATTTCATTTTAAGAGCTCGCGCAGCAGGGCAAAACTCAATCCTTTTTTGCGCAGCCCGGGAATAATTTGAAGCAGGGCGGCGGCGGTCGCGGGCGTATTGGGCGCTCCATTGAGATGCATGACAATAATCGAGCCGCCTTTGGCCGACTCCATAACATCTTCAACGATTTTCTTTGGATCACGATGCATTACATCGCCGGAGACGACATCCCACTGCACGGCCTGATGTCCAGCCTGCGCGACAATGGCGATATCGCCCGCGCGGTGGCAGCCTCCTGGGAAGCGGAAAAAGGATGTGCGCACGCCCGCGTGTTTTTCTATCGCATTTGCCGCCAATTGAATCGAATTTGTCTTTTGATCGGCGCGGAAGAGCACCCTTAATCCATAGCAGGGACCTGAAAAAGCTGCATGATCATAGGAATGATTTTCAATCTCAAATAATTTATCCGCGGCCAGGGAGCGGACGAGGCTGGGATAGGTTTCGGCCCATAATCCCGTTACGAAAAATGTGGCTGGAACTTGTTCGGCCCGGAGAATTTCGAGGATATTTTTATCGTATTGATCGCGCATCTCCCCATTGCGAATCATTTTTTGCATTCCGCGGGTCATATCGGCATCGAAGGTGAGCGCGACTTTGTTGATATCGCGGGAGCCGTGTTCGATGAGCTTGGTATTGGGTTCGCTTCGGACTGGAGTTACAGGCGGAAGCGAGGATGAAGGGGGCGGCGCGGGCGGCTGTGCGCTCGGTCCGGGCTCTTTCGTGGGCAATGCGACAGAATGGCTGAGAGTTGCTTGGGGATTGGGCGGAGTATCTGTCCCGGGAATGGAAGCCGTGTCCACCCTCGAGGTTGAGCAGGCCACAAGACCAATTGAAAGGCCGCTCAAGAGCCGGCAATATAAAAATACATTCGAATTGATTAAATCACTGAAAGCATTTTTCATTTTACGAGGAAGCTTGTGCCCAAGGGCTTTGGACATCCACACCATGATGGGTTGGACCATGACCGTGACCGATGGCAAGCGAGCATTCAATGGCTCTTGTCACATAGCGCTTGGCGAGGGCCACGGCGTCCTTGAGCGAATGTCCTCTGGCCAGACCGGCCGCAATGGCCGCCGAAAAAGTGCATCCTGTGCCATGCGTGTTTTTTGTGGCAATGCGCTTCGTCCGGAATTCGGTGAATTCATGGCCGTCGTAGAGCAAATCGATCGCATCCTCATCGCCTTCTAAATGGCCGCCTTTCATGACAATCCATTTCGCTCCCCATTGAGAAAATATCCGCGCGGCTTCTTTCATCGAGGCCAAATTGCCGATGGGCATTTTGGTGAGGGCGGCGGCCTCCATCAAATTGGGCGTCAATACCAGCGAAATGGGCAGGAGAAGCTCGCGCAGCGCGGCCCGGGCATCCTCGGCGAGCAGGGCATGGCCGCTTTTGGAGATCATCACGGGATCGAGAACCAATTGTTGCAAACGATGTTCGCGGATTTTTGAGGCGACCATTTCTACGATGGAAGCCGTGCCGAGCATGCCGATTTTTACAGCGTCTACGCCGATATCGCTTACAACTGCATCAATTTGCTTAGCAATAAAATCAATTGGAACTTCATGAACGGCATCCACGCCAATTGTATTCTGCGCCGTTAAAGCCGTAATGGCGCTCATTCCATAGACGCCAAAGGCGGAAAAGGTTTTTAGATCGGCTTGAATACCGGCCCCTCCTCCGCTGTCGGAGCCGGCGATGGTCAATGCTTTATAATATGTTGTCATAACGATTATGTTCCCTTGGATGCGGCACCGCGCCCAGGCGTCATGCCCGTGGACAAGGAGGCTACCCTGCCCAGCGCGATGACTTTAAGGGCACTCGGCTGGGTTTCGTATTGATCTTGCTGAAGGTGGGCCTCGGCGATGAGGCGCACGCGCATGGTCTGAAACATCGGAAGCTTTTTGGAGAGGGATTCGGGCAAATAAGCGGGAAGGGTCTGCGATGTTCCCGGTAACGAAAAGAGGCTGCGAATCCAGAGTTCGCCGAATACCGTGCGCTTTTGATAATGGCGCTGCTCCAATAAAATTCGTTCGGTGTGGCTTTCGAGGTAGTTTGGAGGAAGGTTTCTATTGGCTTGGGAAAAGGCTTCGCGGACCCTTACCGTTAATCCTTCAGCAACGCCCGTTCCGCTTTGAATCCAGGGCGTTTTTAATAATTCATTCACCGTGTCCACCGTGTCTTTTAGTTTTTTATCGCCCGCCATAAAGGGCGTTACGGCAGTCACGGTCGCTTTGAGCATTTCCAATTCATCAAATGGAAATGTCAATTCACCTGATACGGCGACCAATGGCCTGATAAATGTTCCGTCTTCGGAGACCGCGTCGGCAATGGCTTCGTTTATGCCTTCGATGTCCATGGTCGGCGCTTTGGTGAGCACGCTGTATACGTCCCGCCTCTCGTCGTATTCTTTTTCTTGTTCCGGCGATCGCGAAGGCGCATCTTCGAATGGATCATCAAAATCGTTGGATTTATCTTTGGCGGGTTTTTTCGCCTTGGCCGCGGCGATAATGGGCTTCCACGCTTCTTGTTCGCGGATGCGCGGGACATCCTTGGAATCGAACCACAGTAAATCGACGACTTCGCGGCCGCCCGGCCTGACTTGAAAGCGTTTTTCGGGCGCGGGCGAGGCCGATGGAGCGGGGCTGTCGGCGGGCAGCACAGACCAATTTGATGCAGATGCCGCCGCATTTGATGCAGATGTAGCGCCTCCCTGAACCCCAATGGCGGTGGCGGCGGCGATGGCGGCCGGTGTCATTGCCGGAAGGCCGGGCGATGAAATGCGCGACGGAGGTGCCGAGAGAGATGAAACAACGGGCACAGGCGGCGGAGGCGGCAAAACCTGGGCTGAAGGGCCGATTGGTGAATCCGTTGATTTATTTTGTAAATTCGATGATTTTGATGCCCAGGGGCTTTCGACGCGGGGCGGGACAGGAACCCCGGCCGAGGAAAGGGGGGGCGCGGGAATCATCGGCGGCGCGGCGAAGCCTGGGTTGGAAGGCGCGGCGAAGCCTGGGTTGGAGGGCGCAGGAAGCGGCGCGGTGAGAACGGGGGCGGCGCTTGCCGGGGCGGCGTTTGCACCGCTGAGCCAAGGCGGGGAAGCGTCGGAGAATTTCTTCATTCCGACCGCGGTATCCACATGAAATTCGCCTTCGGCATGCAGGGGAGGCGGTGGGGGCGGCGGTTCGGTTTGACGCTGTAATCGCTGTCCTTTTAGGTCCTTGGGCGCCCCGGAACCCTGGCTGACAAAGGGCAGGGCGCCCGCGGCGGGAATGGGTTTAAAGCGCAATTGCTCGGTTCCCGGTTCGGATTCGGGCATCGCATCGACGGTAATTTCATTGAGATCTTCTGAATCGCCGATGGCTTCGCTGGCCATAACCATCGAATTGACTGCGGCCCAGGTCAGGCGCTGGCCGGGCTGAGCCAGGGCCATAATGATCTGGCCTTGTTCCGCGGGATGTTCGAGTTCGATTTGAGCCCTGTAGGTCAGCGTGCAAATCGAGCGGTCGGTGTCAATCCATAAGGTGTCGGCTTTTAATGCGAGCTCTGTGACGGGTTTTCCCGGGCGCACGACAAAAGCCTGGGGGTGCTGGCCGGGAAGGCTGGTGACCAAATGGGGATGGTCGGGATGTAAATAATCGAGAACAATTCTTTCGTTATCGCGAAGTTCATGCGCTTGCTGGTCTGCGGGAGCTGCATTGAAAAAGGTTGGGTCGATATCGTCGGGAATTGGATTCAATGCCGCATAATCGCCGGTCCACTGCGGGGCATAGCGGCCTAATTTGCCGAGGCGGTAAGGCCAGGCCGCCGATATCGGTCCAAAGCCGATGGGTTCGATAATATCGGATAGGCTGCTAATCAGGCGGCCGGGGGGCTGGAGATTGGGCAGGATGATATTTCCATAGGCATCCATGCGGCCGTCCATGCGTATTCCGACGGGGTTGGTGGTGTCGGGGCCTCCCGCGGCGCGTTCGTAGCGCAGGGGCATTTTTGAAAAGCGCGCGCCTTCTCGCATTGCTCCGTCGTGGGAGAAGCTTCGTTCACCGTATACGTCGATCGATTTGTCGACTTCGCCTATGATAATGCGCGCGGTGAGGGCGCGGACTGTTTCTCCGCGGGGTGCGAAGGCGTGGCCGACAACCATGATGTCCGCCCTTGTTTTGTAGGGCGCCATGTCACTCGGGGAATATACACTGCGGGCTGGGTCGTCATTCCAATGGTTATCTTCTTCGTTGATGTATTCTTGTTCTTCGGCGAGGCGGGATTGGCCTTCGAGCAATACGTAGGTGCATTTGCATATAACGGTGAGCATGGAATGGCCGTGTCGGGTTCGCCATGCGAGCGATCCTGCGCGAAACGGTCCTGCTGATATTAGGTCCATCTTTTTCAATCCGATCGTGTTTTAATATTTTGATATTTTAATATTTTTTGCTTTTCTTGTTTCAATTCTTTCGTATTCAACAAAAATTCACCCGTTATTCTTTTTCGTCTATCTCGCTTTTATCGTCCCTCAATCCGAGCGATTTCATTTTCCGGTAGAGATGGCTTCGATCCATCCCAAAGCTCCGGGCGGTGGGCGCGATTTGTCCGCCGAAATAAGCCAATGCCTCTTCGACAATGGCGCGCTCTACGTCGTCGGCCAAGACGCGCAAGGGTACGCCGGGGCGAAATAAGCCTTTGGGTACGGGTGCGCCGGACATGCCCAGACATACTTTTACGTCGTTTTCATCGATGGTGTCGTCGGAGGTGAGGATCACGAGGCGTTCGATGATGTTGCGGAGTTCTCTTACGTTTCCGGGGAAACTGTAGGCGCAGAGCGCTCTCATTCCGGCTTCTGAAATCACCATGCCTGGCCGGTCGTTGGCGTGTGTGGCGACTTTTAGAAAGTGTCTCGCAAGCGCGGGGATGTCTTCGCGGCGGCCGCGCAACGGCGCGAGGTTGAGCGGGAGGACATTGAGCCGATCGTAGAGATCGGGCCTGAATTGGCCTTCGTTGCACATGGTCTCGAGGTCGCGGTTGGTCGCGGCGACGACGCGGACGTCGACTTTGAGAACTTCGTTGCCGCCCACGCGCTCGATTTCGCGCTCTTGAAGCACGCGCAAGAGCTTGGATTGCATGGCGGCGGGCATATCGCCCACTTCGTCGAGAAAGAGTGTGCCTCCGCTCGCTCTTTCGAATTTTCCGCGGCGCTGTTTGGTCGCTCCAGTGAAGGCTCCCGCTTCATGGCCGAACATTTCGCTTTCGATGAGTTCGCTGGGGACGGCGGCGCAGTTCATCTTTTCAAGCGGTCCGCGCGCGCGTTTCGACGCGGCGTGGATGGCGCGGGCCACCAGTTCTTTTCCTGTTCCCCGTTCGCCTTTGATGAGCACCGTGGCGCTGGAGCGGGCGGCTTTGGCGATTTGATCGCGCAGTTCGGCCATGGCCCGGCTGTCGCCGATTAAGTCGCCGATTTGGCCTGTTTGAGCGCGCAGCGCATCGGCCTCGGCCTCCGCGCGGATCATGCGCAGGGTGTTTTCGATGACGAGGAGGAGGCGATCGGTGGACAGGGGTTTTTCAAGGAAATCGATGGCGCCGAGCCGCGTCGCTTTCACAGCCGCATCGACCGTGGCATGGCCGCTCATCATGACAACGGGGATGTCGTTTCCCGCGGCTCTAAGCCTTTGAAGCAAGGACACGCCGTCGCCGTCGGGCAGCGAGACGTCGAAGAGCGCGATGTCGTAGCTGCGCTTTGCAAGCTTTTCTTCGGCGATACCGACGCCTCCCGCCACATCGGCCGAATAGCCTTCGAGCGATAGGGCTTTTTGAAGTGTGGTGAGAATCGACGGCTCATCATCGACAACGAGCACATGTCCGCGGGGCATGGCGCTAAACTAGCCTTGGATGAAATCGAAGGTAAGCGCGCAGTGATTTCGTTTCGTTTTTTCGGAAACTGAAGGTGTTTGGGCTATGCGCGGGGTTTTTGTTTCGCTGGCTTTTGCGTTGGGATTTTTTTCCGGCTGTTCGTGCGGAGGTACGGAGGAGCGTTCGGTTTCGCCTTCGCGGCCCGCTGTGAGCGCGGTTTCGCCGGTGTCTGAGCGGGACGCGGGCCCCGAAGAGGATGCGGGCGGGCAGGATGCGGCATCGCCTCAAGAAAGCGGGCATGCGGAGGCGGCCGAGCCAAGCCGGGCAAAGGATGATGCGATCGGTTCTCATGAAGCCTTTGAGGCGATGTTTTTGGGCGATCAAGAAAAGAGCGATCCGGCCGTGAGCGCCTGCAAGGAGAAGTCCGGCGAGGGCGATCGTATTCATTGTATGCTTGGCCAATTTCTTAAAAATGATCCACAAGCGGCGGAGAAGGCGCAGGAATTATTTTCCCGCTCGGGGCATGTCATTGGGCTTTTGCCGGAGCAATGGATGGATGGCGGTTATCGGGGAAAGCTTCATTTGGTTCCCGAGGCGCCTGTGAATGGAACGCGGAAACACCTCGAATGGGTGGCCAGCTCCGCTTATGATTTTGATCGATTTTTTGAAGGTTTATCGGCGCAGGCGAAGCAGCCTATTCGGTATAGGCACAAGCCCTTATTGCTCAGGTATTTTCGTTCGGTGGCGGCGAGGACGCCTTCGGCTTTCGCGCATGAGTGGACGGTGGCCTATAACCTCGCGGGGTCGCTGCATAGAACGGCCGATGCGGTGCGTGAAACAATGTTTCACGAAGTTTTTCATTTAAACGATCAGCATCACGGGCGCTGGTCGCTGAAGGCGCTGAGCTCGCTATACGATGGGATTGCTGGGCGCTGCGGAACTAAAATTCCTTGTTTAACGCCTTATGCGCCGACAGAAACGGTTATTCGCGGGGGGACGTATTATGCGTTTCATCCTCAAAATGGGGTTGGAGAATATGCGGCGGAGCTTGCGCTTCGCTTTTATCGGGAACAGCGGGCGGCTTTATTGAAAAAGCCTTTGGGGAAAAAGGCATTTAAATGCGGGCCACCGGAAAATGCCAAAGCGTGGGTGCTGCTCCGGGATGAGTTTTTTGGGGGGGTGGATTTGGTGCCGGGCTGTTAAGCGAACGATTTCATTTTTACCCGTTGGCCCGAACAAACTCGATCCCTATACTCCGCGCGCCATGGCGAACGCCGCTGCTTCCCATTCAACGAGCACACAACAAAAACCCGCGCCGGACGAGCTGTCTCACGTGGTGAACCCCGCGGGCACATTTCCAAAAGGCGTGCTGCGCTGGGGCTACTTTCTTGTCCTGAATGCCATTGCCGCAGTTATCGCTGTCGCGCTCTTTCTCGGTATTTTTTATGCCGATGGGCTCGATCACTATATGCGCGGCATTTACGATTGGCTGCTTGCGCATCCGGGTATCACCAGCCTGATGGCGTTTTCTCCGCTGGCCGCTTCGCTCTTGGTGGGCTTTGGCTATTCGCAGCGGGCCCGCAAACGAAAAGCCGCCGCCGAAGCCGCCGCCGCAAAGGCTCGCGAACATGCGGCAACGCAAGCTTCCGCCGCTGAATAAACCAAGCCCAAAACTCCCGGCTAGGCTGATGCTGCCTTCGGGTATGCGCGTGGGTCTCGATGATCGCGCCGCGCGAATGGCCGCTCAAACGCTCGCGAAGAGCGTGGGCGATCGATGTTGCGAACAGGTGCTGCTCGATCAGTTGGCGGTATTGAGGGCGCCGGGTGTGCTTTGCGCCGAGAATGGGAAACCGCTGGATGTGATGGGTCTTTCGCTGCGGGATGCGAATGTGCTGAGGGCCTTTTTGGGCTGGGCGGGCATTACTGATGAAATTGAAGAGCAATACAGTTGTTTGAATTGCAAAAAAACGTTTGTGACTTCGCCGGATTCGCTGCTGCAAATAGCGCCTTTTATCGATGGAGAGCTTGGCGATAGCGAATTGGATGCGCCTTTTGCCTTTGATGCATGGCATCCGATTCCGCCTTTGCGCGCGGGAAAAAGCGTTGCGCGGCGAATTCGCTTTTCCGATCGCCGCGTGGAAGAAGCGTGGCCTTTGTGGGCAGGGCTGGCTCAATCTAAAGATTTGCCGGCCCTCACGCCGGCAATGGTGCTTGCTATGGGAATACGGGCGATGGATCGGGAGCACCGCCTAAGCGCGATGACCGATGCACTATGCAATGCAACTCCATCGGCGTGGAATGCCATTGTGAATTTATTTTTAGAGGCGCATTATTCAAGGCGTTTAATCGGCATTTACCGCTGCGGCGAATGCGGCGCAAAGAATGAAATCGAATTGCCCTGGGCGCGGGAATTTGGAGGCAGCGGCGATTTGGAAATCGATCTGAATATTCCGAACCGGCGAATGAAACAGCGGCCTCCCTTTCCCAGCCTCGATGATTTTGAGGCGCGGGTGCGCAGGGCCGCGAATCGCATTTATCGGAAATTAGGCATTCGCAAGGTGGATCTCTATATCGACGACGGTGTGCCGGCCTGCGATGATGGAGGTCATCCTTTGCTGGGCTCGTATCAGCCTGGAACGCCTCCAAATCTCGATTTAGAAATTCACAAGCGGCCCGAGATCCGAATTTATTATCAAAGCTTTGAAGCTGAATATCAATGCGATCCTTTTTTTGATATCGACCATGAAATTGCCGAAACCATCGAGCATGAGCTCACGCATCATTTGCATCAATTGGCCGGGGTTGATCCGCTCGATGCCGAAGAGCAGGCCGAAATTGAGCTGGAGCATGCGAGAACGGTCGGCAAAAAAGAAACGCTGAGGCGTTATTTTCGGCAATTGGGCGGAGATTTTTGGGGTTTTGTAAAGGCGACGTGGATTCTATGGGCGCTGCTTTTGCTGAGCGCGAAGCTCTTGTGGTGCCCTTAACGTAAATTGCGGGGTTGACGGGGCGAAGCATTCAGGCTTAAAGGACGGTCAATGCGCTCGATTTCAAGGAAAAGCCTAGGGTTTGCATTGGTGATTTCGCTTTTTGGAGCCGCCTTTTCGGGCTCTCAAAGCCTTGCGCAACCGGCATCTTCGGAACCAAATTCGGCCGATCCGGTGATTGCGCGGGTGGGCAGCGAAGTAATTCGGGCGAGCGATTTGGAGCGGAGGCTGGCTGGTGTGCCACCTTGGCAATTGCGTACTTTTGGCAAAACACCCGATGAGATTCGGCGCAATATGCTGGAGCGGGTATTGGTTCGGGAAATTTTGTTCGCGCAGGGGGCGGCAGCGCAGAAGCTATCCGAACAGGTTGAGGTTCAAGAGCGTATCCGGGGGGTATACCGGAGTTTGATGCTGGGTCAGGTGCGGGGTTCGGCGGCGAAGGATTCGCCCGTGACCGAAGAAGAGGTGAAGGCGTATTACGAACAAAACCGGTCGAAGTTTAATTCGCCGATGCGCCTGGCGATTTGGCGTATTTTGGTGGATTCGGAGGCCGATGCGAAAACGCTGATCGAGCTCTTGAAAAAGGATTTGACGACCAAGGCATGGAGCGATTTGGCTCGGGAGAAGTCGGTCGATCAGGCAACGGGGATGCGGGGTGGAAACTTGGGTTTTGTGGCGCCGGACGGGACGACATCGGACCCAGGTGTGCGGGTATCGCCGGAGATCGTGGCGGCGGCATCAAAGGTTCAAGACGGGGAGCTTGTGGGCGAGCCGGTGCCTGAGGGGAAGCGATTTGCGATTGTGTGGAGGCGTCAGAGCATGAAGGCGGTGAATCGTTCGCTGGAGGACGAGACGCTTTCGATTCGGCAGGTTCTTGCGCACGACAAAGTGGACAAAACGCTGAAGAAGCTGGTGGGCTCGCTTCGGGCTTCAAATTTGTCGGATTTTAATGAGCAGTTGGTGGATCAGCTTGAAGTGAGCGCTTCGGGTGATTTGCAGTCGGCGAGGCGTCCTGGGACTTTGCCACCGTCCAGAAAACCGAGCGCGGGGTCGCCTATACCCGAGCATAGGCATGATGGGTTGAGATAGTTTATTTCGACTCCACAAGCTTTATTTCCTGCCCATTCCATCGATAACGCCTATATTTGCAGCCCGTCCATGCCGCCACGCCTGGAGGGACATAACCATGCATGATGGCGCGATCCTCGCATCCCCCCTCGACGACGATCAGGTCTGGGGGAGAGCCTTTTAAAATACGCAATCGAGAATCCATAAAGCCATGTCCATGAACATGGGCACACTCGGGCGCGACAAAGCTGCAGGCTGGAACGCGCAACAGTTCGCGGGATTGGCTTTGTACGACAATATCCACGGGATCTTCGCAGCACCGGTTTGGGGCGGCTTTTCGTGGGCGCTGGCATAGGGTTTCACAGGGAGGCGCGCCGGTGATTTCGGCTGCGCTGCAATCCTGGAAGGGAGGGGAAAGTGGTGCACAGGTTGGAGGGGGCGTTTCTTGGGTGCTTGGAGATGAGGATGGAGCTGGGGGCGAGGCGATTGCTTCGGAGGGGGCGGGAGGTGTGGAAGAGGGGGCGAGTGTGGATTGAGGAGGAGGCGGAGGGGAGGAGGATTGAGATGCGATGGGTGGGGCGGGAGCTTCGGTTTTGGTGTTTTGGCTTGGATTGCAGGCCAAGGTGAATGCCAGAGGGGCAAGAGAAGCACAAATAGGCCAGAATTTGGGCATGGTGGATGTGGTTGTATCGGGGGTGGGGGCGGGTTTCAAGGTTTTGTTTGAGAGGGCGTCCTACAGGGCTACTGCGGGTTTCGGTCAGCGATGGGGGTGCGCGCAACAAGTTGCGCTACCCCCCAAATCCCCGTCTTCGGTCAACCTCCGTCACCGTACAATGTACGGCTCCGTCGGTTTCCCTAGCTATGAAACCCTCGTATACGCCCTGTAGAACGCCCTCTGAGACGAAACCGCGGGAGAAGGGGATAATGAGGCTAGGGCACAACAAATACGGCGCCCTTCATTCCGCCCAGCGCATGAGGATTGCAGTAGTAGGGATAGA
>CAZICM010000082.1:0-35538 GCA_964537685.1 uncultured Polyangiaceae bacterium | reverse complement strand
GCGGCGGCCGAGATGACCAAGCCGATGACGCTTCCCAGCGCACCCGCGCCTGCCGCGCCTGCGCCCGCCGCGCCATCCGGCTCCGCGCCAAACGCTGCAAAAGCAGAGAATACCGCCCGATTTGCCCCCATGCGCCCCGAGCAGGTCATCGGCGCATCGAAAGCGGCGGCGGTCTTTGGCGTTCGTTCGGCTTCACCGCTTCCCGCGCACGAAAAGACAAACGCGACGGCTTTGTTGTCCACCACCACCGCCTCGCCCGTTGCGCCTGCGCCCGCCGCGCCTTCTCCCGCGCTTCCAGTGGCTGCTCCTCCAGCCAAGGAAAGCCCCGCCGTCCTAAAAGCCGCGCCCGAGAAAACGGCCGCGCCGCTCGAGCCTAAGCCCGTGGCTCAACCGGCCGCTGTCCCCGCTGTCCCCGCTGCCGCCGCCGCCCCGGAAGACAAGCATCAGCGCTTCACGCCCACCGCTCCTTTGGCGGCCGTCTCTTCACCCGATCTCGCCCAATCCCAAAGCGATTCGCCCGCGTCTCCAGGCGATGCTGTTCACACCGAAACGCAAAAACTCGCTCCGGTCGCCGAAACTGTGCCGGCTCCCTCCGCGGAATCCCCGCCCGCGCCCGCAAACAGCCAGGAAAGAGCGGCCTTTCCCCGTCTTGGTGCAGAACATCCCTCACATCCCTCGCACCCCTCGCACCCATCGCACCCAAGCCTGCCCGACAGGCGTTCCAATTCCAGCGCCGATGCCCAGCGCATCGCGGCCCTGACAGGTCTTCCTTTACCGCCCACCAGCACCATTCGCACCAGGCCCAGGCCCCACGCCGATACGGTTCCCGAACAGCGGCCCGCCTCGTCCCAGCGCCCCTTTGCCGAACCCGTTCCGGTCTCGATGTCCTCGCTGATGACCTTGGGCGGCGCACTCGTGGCCATGACCGTCGCCGCTTTTTTGGTTGGCCGCTGCTCCATCGGCTCTTCGGGCTCATCCGCGGCTCAGGCCCCGCCCAAACTCAAAGCCGCCCTTTCCCTGGCCGCCCTGGCCGCCCGCGCCGGCATCCCCAAACCTCTAAAGCCCTGCTGGGTATCGCGCCAGCCTGTGCGCTGGGCCGACCGCGCCGATAAATCGGTTCCTTTTGATTTGTTTTCGCCTCGTCCCGGCGTGTTCGCCCTGGGCTATGCCCGCTCGGAAAATGCGGCGATGGGCGTCGAAATCGATGCCGCTTCAGGCAGCTTGAGCGAACGCCTCTCCTCAGAAACCGAGTCGCCCATCGAACGGGTCGCGCCTTCTCTCGATGCGGCCGGCTTTGTGGTCGTCACCGAAACTCAAGTCGGCCAAATCGCGCCCATTGCCTATGTGCCTCATCCCGAACGCCCCTTTGTTGTGGGCGCCGGCGGGTCTTCTGTCACCTTGAGCACCAAAGTCCCCGATCCCGAACCTAAAACCCTCTTCCCCATGCAAGGCGAAGGCGATGCCAACGCGATTCGGGCCATTTCCCTGGGCGATCAGGGCTATGCCATCGTCTACCGCAAAGGCATGAGCATTTGGGGCGGCATCGTCGATCGCGATCAAAAAGCCAGCGGCGGTCTTGTCCAAATTGTCGGTTCGGGCGGAGGCGCCGTGGGTAAGCCGATGAGCGGCTTTAATGGCAAGGAATTCGCCGTTATTTTCGCCGATAGGCCCGAACCCGGCTCGAGTTATGAGATGCGCGTGGGCTTGTCTCCCGTAGGATCGATCCCCAGCACCACGACCGTCATTCCGCTGCCCAAAGGCGGCCCAGGCGGCGATGCGTTTTCACCCGATATCGCCGGCCTGGCCGATGGCCGATGGCTCTTGGTTTGGACCGAAGGCTCTCCAGGCAACCGCGCCATCCGGGCCCAAACCCTCGCGCCCGATCTCGCGCCCCTTGGCGATCCCATCGCGCTTTCCCCGCCCGCAGGAAACTTTGGACAGGGCGTTTTGGGCGTTACAGAAGGATATGTTAGCGTGGTGTTTCTTCAGCAGGGCAAAGCCGGTTACGAACTTTGGGGAGCGATGCTTCAGTGCTCCTAGTCGCTCAATCTCCACATCGATTTAAACGCATGCTGTGCATCGCCGCCGCGGCGATCGCCCTGTGCGTTTCAGCCTGCGGCGGCGAGTCTCAGTCGCGTATCGAACAAGGCCAGCCGGTTGTCACAGGCAATGCCGATTTCGATTCCTTCTTCAAGGAAGTCGACGCGCTTCGCCAAGCTTCGTCCAAAGCCGTTTCCGAAGCGGATTCCCTCTCTTCGCCCCTCGCCAAAAGCCTGGGCGTACCGGGCTCCGCCAATAGCGACGATGCCCTCTTGCCTCTGTCGGAACGCGCCAAAAAATGGCGTGATTCAGGCTTTAAACCCAGCCTCTCGCTCACGCCGGCGCCCAATGTAGAGAAGCAGGGAAAACCCTCGGGCGATGCTTCCGATGACACGGTGCTCGAAGCCGTCGAAGCTTCAGCCAAGGACGCCCTATCGCTCGCCGAACGAATGCGCGATCTCGAGCGCAGGGCCGCCGCCATGCGCGCCAAAGCCAAAGAACTCAAGGCTCGGGTGCGCGTCACCTTTGGCTCCAAGGCCGATGACATCGAAACCGAACTCAGCGCAGCCACCACGGTGCTCGAGCGGACCTCCGAATTGTCCGCCACTCAAGGAGGCCGCGCTTCCTACTTTGTGGTTGGCATGATGAGCGCCTTGGAAAAGCTGCCCAGCGGAATATCCGCCGCCTCTAAACCAAGCACCGCCTCCAATGCGGCCAAACCCCCCGTCCGGCCCCCAGCAGGCCGCAAACCGCCCAGCTCCAAACCTCCTCCCGCCTCCACATCGGGCGCGGCCACATCCAAACCCGCAGGCAAGCCTCCCTCCTCCGATTTCGATCCTTAAATAAAAAAATCGCTAGTTCAGCCCAGCCTGCGTATGCTGCGAACCCTCTTCGCCCACTGGGGCGAGGCCGCCGATATCCATGATCCAAAGGATAAAGAGCCGCAAAACGCTCGCTTGCTTCGCCGCCTTCGCGGCCTTCCTTTTGCCGCTGGGCTCTTCCGCCACGGCCTTCGCCCAAGCCCCGCCCGAGTCCGGTTCCATCGTCATCGGCGCATGGACCTTCAAGCCCGAGGCCGAACTCCGCGTCCGCGGCGAATACAGGCGCAACCCCTTGGATTCCGTGGGCCTGGCCGCTCCCGTGCTCTGGGATCCTGCGCCTTCATCGGGCGGCGGCACCGCAAGCGCCGCGGCGAACCCCAATATCGACAACGCCTGGGCCGTCAGCGAACGAACCCGCCTCGGCCTCTCTGTCGAACGCGCTCAAGTGACCGCCACGCTCATCCTCCAAGACGCCCGTGTGCTCGGCGATTTGCCCGCCACCCAAATATCTCCTTCCCTGGCCGCCGGCTCGGGTCTGGGAGGTCTGGGAAGCTTCGCAGGCGCCGGTGGATTTTCAGTCTTTGAGTCCTACATCGATATCCATTCGACCTCTGGCCGCGCGATGTTTCTGCGCGTTGGCCGCCAGCGCGTGGTGTGGGGCGATGGCCGCCTGCTCGGCGAAAGCGATTGGACCCTATCGCCCCGTTCTCTCGACGCCGCCCGTTTCGGCGTCGAACTCGGCGACTTCGATCTCGAGCTTCTGGCCGCACTTCTCGCGCCTCCAGGCACCTATATCGAACCCCCCGCCAATTCCGCCTCCGATGCGTCGATCAAACGGGGCAGCGGCGCCCAGCTCTTCGGCCTCGATCTGGTCTGGCATGGAATGCCGCTCCTCAACGCCGAACTCAGCGCGCTCTACCGCGCCTCCCGCACCATCAGCGCCAACGGACTTCTAAGCGCTCCAACCCCCGCCCTCACACCCAGCGATACCATCACCCTCGATGGCCGCGTCTTCGGCGATTACAGGGGTTTTCGCTATTCGGCCGAAGGCGCCTACCAACTCGGCCGCGTCGCCTCCTATGGAGTAAACCGCGATATCAGCGCCTTTGCGATATCAGCCCGCGCCTCGCTCGAAACCGCGCTTCCCTGGCATTTAACTTTTGGAGCCCAGGGCGCCTATGCGAGCGGCGACGATGGCAATCCCGACACCACCCTCCCCCAAAAACGCTTCGATCCCCTTCTCGCGGATGCCTATGAAAACGTGGGCCCCATGGGTTTCTATGCGTGGTCAAATATCCTTTCGGTAGGCGGATTTATCAACGTCAAGCCAGCCGATTGGGTGAGCGCTCAGGCTGGCTACCGCTTTGCCTCCCTCGCCAACGCCAAAGGCCGCTGGACCTCCGCGTCCCTCACATCGCTGGGCTCCGACGCCACAACCGATGCGGGCACCCTGGGCCATGAAATCGATGTGGCCCTCACGCTCAATCCCTGGGATGTGGTCGAGTTTAAAACCGGCTACGGCCTCTTTGCCTATGGCGACAAAGCCAAAGCCATCTTGGCCAACACCCCCGCCGCCGCCGATATGCAGCACTGGGTCTATTTTCAAACGCTTGTCCGCGTCCCCTAAAGCAACAACGGACGCACAAAACGAAACAGGCACGGGCTTTTGGCTCCCGTGCCTGTTTGCTTTCGACAAGCCGGAATCAGGTGCTCGGAGCCGGCTTGGGCGCGCCAAAAATACTCGCCGCCCGCCGCTTCTCCTTCGCCGCCTGCTCCCGATCCGAATACGAAGGAATCACAACCTTCTGACGCGCCGGAAGTTCACGCCCTTCCACAATCGCATCCACTTCCTCCGCATCCAAGGTCTCGCGCTCCAACAGCGCCAGCGCCAGCCGCTCCAGCACCTCGCGCCGCTCCGACAAAAGCTTGTGCGCCTCGGTGTGCCCCTCCAGCACAAACTTCCTTACTTCATCGTCGATTTGATTGGCCACCGTCTCCGAATAATTCCGCGGACGGCTCACAAAATCGCGCCCCAAAAACACCGACTCTTCATCCGAAGCATAGGAAATCGGACCGATCACATCGCTCATCCCAAACTCCGTCACCATGCGGCGAGCGAGGTTTGAAGCCTGTTTGATGTCGTTTCCGGCGCCCGTCGTGAATTGCCCAAAGACAATCTCTTCCGCAACGCGCCCGCCCATCAGCACCGCCAGCCTCGCCTTCGCGTAGTCCCGCGAAATCGAAAGCCGGTCTTCCTTCGGCAATTGCTGCGTCAGGCCCAACGCAGGCCCGCGGGGAATAATCGTCACCTTGTGCACCGGATCGGAATTCTTCTCGAGCAGCTTCGCCACCAGCGCATGCCCAGCCTCGTGGTACGCCGTCGTCTTCTTTTCCCACTCGCTGATCACCATGCTGCGCCGCTCGGTGCCCATCAGCACTTTGTCCTTCGCCATTTCAAAGTCGACCATCGTTACGACGTCTTTGTCTTGGCGGGCCGCAAGCAGCGAAGCCTCGTTTACGAGGTTTTCTAAATCGGCGCCCACCATTCCAGGCGTGCCCCGCGCAAGCACTTCCAAATCCACATCGCCGCCCAAGGGCACTTTCTTCGTGTGGACTTTTAGAATGCCTTCGCGCCCGCGCACATCGGGCCGGTTCACCACGATGCGCCGGTCAAAGCGGCCCGGCCTTAAAATCGCCGGATCGAGCACATCGGGCCGGTTTGTCGCCGCGACGATGATTACGCCCTCGTTCGATTCAAACCCGTCCATCTCGACAAGCAACTGATTCAGCGTCTGCTCGCGCTCGTCGTGGCCTCCGCCCAAGCCCGCGCCGCGATGCCTGCCCACAGCGTCAATCTCGTCGATAAAGATGATGCATGGCGCGTGCTTCTTGCCCTGCTCAAACAAATCGCGAACCCGGCTCGCGCCAACGCCCACAAACATCTCGACAAAGTCCGAACCCGAAATCGAAAAGAAAGGCACGCCCGCTTCACCCGCGATCGCCCGCGCCAGCAGTGTCTTGCCCGTTCCTGGAGGACCCATCATCAAAACGCCCTTCGGAATACGTCCGCCGAGCTTCTGAAACTTCTTTGGATCTTTGAGGAACGCGATGATCTCCTCGAGCTCGTCCTTGGCTTCGTCGATACCCGCCACATCCGCAAAGGTGACTTTGTTCTGCGCCTCATTGAGCAGCCGCGCGCGCGACTTGCCAAAGCTCATCGCCTTGCCGCCGCTCGCCTGCAATTGGCGCATAAACAGGTAGAACATCACCAGCAAGAGCACCATCGGCAGAATCGTCACCAATGCGCCCGACCAAAACGGAGAACCATCGTCCTTCTCGTAGGTCACGGTGATCTTGTTCTCGTTCAGGATCTTGGTGATCTCGTCCGTACTGCTCGGACCGATAGCCACCTTTTTGATCTTGGAATTGCTTTTCGGATCCTTGATCCAAAAGGTGTATTCCCGATCCTTCACCGAGACAGACTCGACATGAGGCTCTGTCTCCTTATTTTTTGCCTGAACCTGAGCCAAGAAATCGCTAAACGCCACCTGGGTTGTGGGCGGGCCGGGGGTCCACAACGTATAGATCGCGAAAAACATCATGATCAACAGGACCCAGAGCAGCAGCGTTTTGTGTGATTGCTTCACGAAGACCCTTTCCTCGTCACGGTGGCAGGCCAGTATGCCATTGTCGTTTTCAGGCGTCGACCCGGCCGGTACGTCGAACCTTGGGATTATTTTGCGAACCTAAGTCGGCTTTTTTTTGGTGCCTGTCTCTACACATTACTTAACAAACTTTTTGTCCGGCCCTTGAACCTGGGCCGGTTCTTGTTTTGTAAGGACGACTTTTCCGTCTGGGAAGGTGGCGAGCCATGCTTGTCCTCCATCACCTAGAAATGCATGAGCCTTGTGTCCCAGTTGCCTCGCCCGCTCAATGGCGATGCGCTGGGCCCGCCCAAGTCCCGCCGCCTCTTCGCCCCTTTCTTGAACATCGGCCAACATTTCCGAGAGCGCGCATAGATGCTCGACCATGCGCGGCGACAGCCTTTCCATCAGCGGCAATAATTCCCTGCGGACCCGCACCCTTAAGAAGCGCGGGTCTTCATTGCTGGGATCGCGCGCAAAGTTCAGCCCGTGCCTCGACAGATGGGCATGCACATCGCTTCGGCGGGCCAAGATCAGCGGGCGTATAAGCCGCGGCGCCGAAGATGGAAGGTCTTGGGCCGTCTCCAGGGGAAAAGGCGCCTTGGGCGGCAATACGGCCAATCCTTTAGGCCCCGCGCCCGAGAGCAAGCGAATACAAAACGTTTCGGCTTTGTCGTCCGCGGTGTGTCCCGTCGCGATCGCCCCCGCGCCGATTTTCCTTGCATGTTCCAACAGCGCCAAAAAGCGGGCTTCTCTCGCCCGGGCCTGCACGTTTGACCCTTTGGCCACCTGCACCCGCGCCACCTCAAAAGGCAGCTCGAGCCGCGCCGCAAGCTCCCCTGCCAGCCCAAGTTCCGCGCCTGCCTCGCTTCTCAAGCCATGATCGACACCCATCGCAAACAGCCTGTGGCCCAGCCTCTTTCGAAGCAGCGCAAGCGCATGCAGCAAGGCCGTCGAATCGCCTCCGCCCGAACATGCGCAGAGCACCGTATCGTTTCGCCCAAACAACCCGTGATCGCGCACCGCCCGCTCCACCAGCGTCAGCAGCGAAGGCGGATGAGAACGGCCCGAACTCATGGCGAGGCTTTGGCGCGGCGTCCCTTGGCCAGCCGGACCACCGTTTCCACATGGCTGGTCTGAGGGAAGAGCTCGAGGGTTTCAATATGCGTCACCGCAAAGCCGGAGCCTGTCAGCACGGCCATATCGCGCGCGAGCGTCGCCGGATCGCAGGCCGCATACACAACCACGCGGGCTTGAGACGAGGCGATATGTTTGACCGCGCCCGGCGCTCCGGTGCGGGGCGGATCGAGCACCACAAGCTCGGTGCGGGGCGGAATTTCAAAGGCATTTGCATCGGCCGATACATGCTTGCCGCTTAGGTTTCGTGCGGCGAAGTTTTCCCGCGCGCAGGCTGTCGCTTCGGCATCGAGTTCAACCCCCGCAAATGAAGCGGCGCGCCGAGCCAATAAAACACTTAGCGTTCCGCTTCCCGAAAACAGCTCGACCGTGTGAAGGCCCGCAGGCTCGTCGGGCTTCACTTCGCTTCGGGGCGATTTACAGGCCAGCTCGTTTACACACCGGGCCAGAAGCGCTGCGCCCTCATCCGAACTTTGCGCAAAACCGCCCGCCGCAATCCATAAAGGCAGACCATCGGCGCCTTGGCCCAGCGCGCGGGGATCGCCGAAACAAGCCGGTATTTTGACATCGCCCAGCCATATCCGCGCTCCCGCCCATTCCCGATTGGCCACAAGTTTATCGATACGTGCCCAAAAGGCCGCGGGCAGCGAGCCTTCCCACTGCATTTCAATGGAGGGTTTTTGTCCGGCGCCCAAGGCCAACCCCAGTTCACCCTGGCCGTCCGCGCCTTCGAGCACCGAAGGCAATGCGGGCAACAGCGCCGCGAGAGCCGCATCGAGTACGGCACAATGTTCAATCGGCACAAGCTCGTGAGAGCCCTGGGCCCGGTAGCCGATTTGCGGCCCGCGCGAGCCTTTGGGGCGCGATGCCCGGCCTGCCGATACAAACAAACGGGCGCGGGTGCGGTAGCCCAAAGAACGGGGCGCCCTGTGGATGCGGATTTCGGGAAGCGTTTGTTGATTCGCGCAGGCGTGAAACAGCGCGCTCTGCACAATATGACGGTGCGCTTCTTCTTGAGCCTCGGGCCGGATGTGCATCCAATCGCAGCCGCCGCAGCGCTGCACATAAGGGCATTCGGGCTCTTTCCTTAAAGGGCTCGGCTCGAGAAGAGAAAGAATCGATCCTTGCGCGGGCTTCTTGCTGGGATCGACGCTTGCGCGGATCAAGTCGCCGGTGCAGGCGCCGGGCACAAACACCACCCGGCCATCCTCCAATTTGGCGATACCGCTGCCTTTGGCGGCGAGCTCGGCGATGCGCAGCGTGTGAACGGCGGAACGCGATGAAGAGCTTTTCACATGGTGACGCGCGTGCTCACGGTTTCACCGGAGATCACAACCACCGACACGACTTTTTTGTCGGTGCCGCGGGTGACTGTGATGCGGTGAGAACCGGGCGAAACAGGCGATTTGAAAATGGGAGGCGCGCCGAGCGCTTTGCCGTCTACCGAGACGCTGTCGCAGGAGGGGCTGCAACTGATCGTGAGATAGCCGGGATCGCTAATGGCCGCAGCGGCGGGTGTTCCCGCGCCCGTGCCGCCGGGCTGGTTGGCGGGGGTCGCGGCCGTGGTCTTGGCGGCTGTTCCAGCGGGCGCTCCTGCGGCTTGGGTCGCCGCCGGGGCTGCCGTGCTTGTGGGTGAGGCCGCCGTGGTGGCCGCTGCCGCCGCCGTCGCTGTGGGCGCCTGCGCAGCGCCCGATGGAGTGGCCTCCGCGCCTGCCGCAGGCGGCGTTTGCTGCGCGGGCTGCATTTTGAATTTGTAGTACAGAAGCGCGCTCACGCCGAACACGCACAGCGCCACCAAGGCCACGATGGCAACGATAAACGCGGCGCTCCGGCGCGGGCCTTGAATGCCCTGTTCCTGCTGAGCCAGCCACACCGCCGCCGGATCGGGCCGGGGCAGCGATACCGCCGTCTCGATTTGGGATTGTTTGCCGCCCAAGCCTGGATGCAGCGGAGGCAGACCTTGAGGCGGCTGTCCAAAGCCCGGCTGCTGTCCATACCCCGGCGGCGGCTGTCCAAAGCCCGGCTGCTGAGGCGCTCCATAGCCATGCATCGGCTGAGGCGGCGCTCCATAGCCGCCCGGCTGCTGTCCATAACCCGGCTGCTGCGGAGGCGGTTGTCCATAACCGCCCGGAGGCTGTCCAAATCCCGGTTGCTGACCAAAGCCCGGATTGGGTCCGAAGCCCGGATTGGGACGGCGCTGACTTGCTTCTTCCTGCTGCTTCAGCGAGCTGGGCAGCGCCACGGTCTGGCCTAAATCGTCGCCTCCGCTGTACGCGGGAAGCGCGGCCGTGCGCTCGTTGTGCGCTGTAAATGCGGGCCCGGCGGGCAATCCAGCCGCGGGCCTGGGCCCTGAAGCCCGATCTGCGGGCATTCCGCCCATGGGTTGCATCGGCCGTGCGCTTGGCGCCATTCCCTCGAGCTGGTCGCGCGTGGCCACCGTCGTCGGAATGTCTTCATCGTCATCCATCAGCGACTCGGCGGCCATCGCGGCTTGCTGCTGATGCTTTTGCGCGGGGGGCTGCGCTTGAGGCACCGTGGGCTGCTGCGGCCTTCCGTGCTGCATTTGAGGCGGCGGCGGCCCCATCGGCTGAGGCGGGCCTTGGGTGGGCCGGTTGTCTTCTTCCTCGACCAGCGAAATCTCGTCCTTGGGCGGAAGCTGAGCACCGCCGCCTTTGTTCTTGAGCTGGCCGATATTCACCGTACCCGTGACTTCGGCGGCCCACGCGAGATGCGCCTCGCGCTTTTGAATACGGTCCGAGAAGATACTTTTAAGGAAGGCGGCCACTTCCTCCGGGCCGACAAATGCGCCGCGGCGGAGCAGATACGCCTGAAGCGCGCGGGAGAAATCGCGCGCGGTCGGATAGCGGTCTTGCTTGCGCTTGGCGAGCGCCTTCATCACGACGCTCTCGAGCTCGACCGGATAATTCGGAACGATGGTTGAAGGCGGAGGGACGATACAGGCTTGCACTTTCTCGAGCGTGTCGAGGTCTGTATCCATGCGGAAGAGGCGCTGATTGGTTGTGAGTTCCCAGAGCACCACACCCAGCGCAAAAATATCGGTTGTGCGATCGACTTCTGCGCCCCGCACCTGTTCGGGCGACATATAGGCGAGCTTGCCTTTAAGCGTTCCTGCGCGGGTGGACGACAAGCGATCGGCGACCTTTGCGATGCCGAAATCGACGACCTTGGTATAGCCGTCGTAGGTCACAAACAGATTGTGCGGCGTCACATCGCGGTGAACGAGCCCCAGGAGCTGATTATTTTTACCGCGCAACTCGTGAGCGGCGTGCAAACCTTCTGCGGCATCGGCGCAGATACGCGCAGAAATATCGAAAGGAACGAGCAGATTACGCTCTTCCATACGCCGCATAATCTCGCGCAGAGGCTCGCCGTGGAGATACTCCATCGCGATCCAGTACGTGCCCTCGTCCTTCCCGAGATCGAAGACCTGGGACACGTTGGCGTGATTGATACCTGCGGCGATACGCGCCTCATCGAGGAACATATCGACGAACTGATCATCCTCGACGAGATGCGGATGGATACGCTTGATGGCGACCCATTTTTGGAAGCCGCCCGGGCCATCCATACGGCCTAGGTGCACGCTGGCCATACCGCCGACGCCAATTTCATCGACGACGCGATAACGCCCTAAAAAGAAGGTTTTAGATTCGGCATTATCTTGTTCTTTTTGGCGCGTGCCTGAAGAGGAGGCCGGCGAGGGCGCGGGTGCGCCCATGGAGGGAGGGCCGCCCGCACGCGGCGGGCCCACAGGACGAGGCGGGGGTTGAGCCATGGTTCGAGGGGTAGGCTACGTGAAAGCGGCCCTCGTTTCCATCATCTGAATGGGTGGGATTTAGGTGGGAAGCTTTGGGGAGGCGAAAGCGTGGTGCTTGGCTTAGGCGGGGCGAGCGGGATGGGTGGAGCTGTCTTTCGCGGAGGTCTTGGGCTTTCGCTCTTTCCCGAAGCGGAGGAAGTAGCTTTCGACCCTAGAGGAGGCGCGTGGGAATTTCGATTTAAGGGCGCCGTGGAGTTTCACATATTCGTCTTCCCAGCGGGCTCTAGAGGCTTGGAGGGTTTTATTGCGCATATGGGCGAGGGCCTGTTCTGCGGCGGCCATATCGAGTTCGGCCTGATTGAGTTCGATTAATTTGGCACTGATCTTAGGATGGAATTCCTGGGCGATGGGGCCGATCCCTGGTTGAAGGAGGTCTTCGTTCATGGTGGTGATCAAGCTATTGACGAGAGCAGGCTGGACGAAGCGCATACCTGCCTGGGTGACGAAGCGCAGACCCTTTGGGAAGTAGCGCTTATAGAGGGGGTCTTTACGTTTTTTGCCAACGAGGTCGAAGAGGCGGAGTTCGAAAGAGGTGACGAAGGCATCGATACCCTGATCGATACAGACGATAACGGCGAGTTTTCGCTGGACGGCTTCGCAGAGGTCTTCGGCCTGACGGCACTGAATTTTAAGGGTATCGGTTTCGGCGGCGAGAGCGGTCTCCATGCCTTTGGTGTCTGGATCGGCGGCGACACAAGAGGCGGTAAAGATGCCGTGCTCGCGGATGGACTGGAGGGACTGGGACTTGTGAGGTTTATCCATGGATGAGACTCCTGGTGAGGAACGATGAGCCGGCGATACGAAGCATTCGGAGCGCCGAGCTTGATGTGAAGTACGCCGGATGTGGATGCGGTATTCCGGGGACGTGCACAGGCTTGAAGAGAAGGGTTTTCGGAGCGCTGGAAGCTGGGTGAGCGCGGGCGTGAGGCGATGCCGGAGTGCTGGAACGTGCGTGAGCGCGGGCGTGAGGCGATGCCGGAGTGCTGGAACGTGCGTGAGCGCGGGCGTGAGACGATGCCGGAGTGCTGGAAGCTGCGTGGGCGCGGGCGTGAAGCGATGCCGGAGTGCTGGAAGCTGCGTGAGCGCGGGCGTGAAGCGATGCCGGAGTGCTGGAACGTGCGTGAGCGCGGGCGTGAGAGTGCGGCGGCGGATGTTGGTGGGATGGAGTGCGCCTGGGCGTGGCTCGTCGATGGCTTTAAGGTAGCAAGACCCCGGCCGACGATTTGTTGACATTGTACTGAAGACAATTTACGCTGCCGTCTTGCCAAGCAGACGCAGGGTTCAGAAAGTCTTGATTTAACGATCCGCTCGGGATAATGTCTGCCACCAATGGTGGGCAAGCTGAAACAGAGCAAGTATCCAATCGATTCGGTGAAGCTTCTTGCCTCCAGCGCAAAAATTGGTTCAAAGGTTGCCGAGCGTATGTGCCGGGAGAACAGCAAGATAAGGTTTCCAAAAGCTATCCCATTGATCCGAAAAATGATTGAGCAGGATCTTTGCCCGGAAGCCTTTGTGGAAACAAAGTGCCAGGACTATGTAGGCAGCGACAGCAAGCAGATTTACGCAGATGTCTATGGTGTCAAAAACGCACAAGGGATTTGGTACGTTAAGCTTTATATCGAAGGCGGCGAAATGGTTGTGGTGTCCTGCCATGAACCAGAATATCCTCTGCTGAGGGCAGACGGAAAAACGCTCAGACCTAGAGGCAAATAGGTAAATCGTCATGAATGACAAGCTATTTTCATGCTATGAATGTGGATCGCCGGTGATGATGATGGCCATCCAAGGCCGTACAATCGAATATCATCCTGGTTATCGCGTACCCATATCGGCCGATATCTTGCTGCCCACATGCACGCATTGCGGAGAATTTTATTTGGATGAGGAGTCAGCCAAGAAACTTGACCCAATTCTAAAGCGTGAATTCTTGAAGCAGCAGGCCGCGCATTACAAGAAACTCATTGAACGGCTGAGGGATGTTCATAAAGTTACTCAGATAGATATTGTGAGAGCGTGCGGCATTACCGCATCCCACTTATCTCATATTCTAGCGGGCAAGCGCAGGGCCAGCGTTACGCTGACACGCTTGTTGGAGGCGTTTGTGAAAGATGGACGCGAGTTTCGCCGTCACTTGGATGGGCGTCCGTGGGAAGACTCGCTGGTTTTCCCACCGTTGCGCTCAACGAGCCGGATGATGTCGTGGGATAAAGATCCTAAGAAGTCTTTTTCGAATTCCACATGGAATGTCGATAGAAGAAGCGATAGTGTGAGGGATTGCAGCGCGAGCGGGCAGGTAGCGGCATAATGACAAACCCTACGATGATTGCGCCGGATCCAGGTATCGCAGCAAAACTTACGGCAAGTTTCGCGCTCAATGATATCCTCTGCGTTTCGCTGCGCGCAACCAGCACGCCTGGATCAGAGGTAAGCCGGCTAAGCTATGATTTGCCGCAAATACCCGTTGGATGGCTGATGGATGCGCGTGAGCTGGCTGTCGTGCTGCCATTCAAGATGGAAGTTTTTGGCAATGATGACGCGGATAAGAAGCCTATCGCTCTGTTTGAAGTCGTTATGCGCGTTAGTTATATGCTGGTGAGTGAGAGCGTTCCGTCCAATATCGATATCGCCCATTATGCAGGCGTTATGGGGTACATGCATACCTGGCCATATTTTCGCGCGGATATTCAATACCTGACAACGAAGCTGGGTTTTCCTGCGCTGGTGCTTCCTGTGGTGGTGTCCGGTGATGTGCCCAAACGGGTTTTGATATCGGAGGAGCCTATTCCAAAGCCGCTCCCAAGGGCTAAAGATGTCGATCTATCCGGGGCGGATCGCGCGGCTGAGCCGGCGCGCGCATCCGCGAAGAAGAAAAGAGCTAGATCTGCGAAATCAGCAATCTAAGCCTATCCCACCCCAAACACCCTCGCCGCATTCTCCCGCAAGAAAAGCCGCTTCACATCTTCCGCAAGCCCAAGCTGTTCCACCTGCGCCATGCACCGCTCTAACGAAAGCTGCGGGAAATTCGTGCCAAATAGTACCTTCTTCTTCCCGTATGTGCTCATATATTGTATAAGCGCCGGGGGATAGTAACGCGGTAAATACGCCGATGTGTCAATGTAGATGTTATCATGCTTCCATGCCAGCCCTATCATCTCTTCCGTCCATGGATGGCCAATATGGCCGCCCACAATGACCAGGTCCGGAAAGGTGAGCGCCACTTCGTCTAAATAGGGAATCGGTCGACCAGGCTCCGAGGGCATTAAAGGTCCGGTATGACCTACCTGGGTGCAAAATGGAATCCCAAGCTCAATGCATTTTACATAGAGCGGGTAATAGAGTTTGTCATTCGGGGGGAGCTTCCATAGCCAGGGGACAATGCGGAGCGCCTTAAATCCACGGTGTGTTATGCATTCGCCGAGTTCGCGCACGGCTTTGACGGGATCGGATAGATCGACGCTGGCAACGCCTGCAAATCGATCGGGAAACGCTTCGGTGTAGCGGGAAATCTCGGCATTGCCCTGGTTTAAGAGATGTGCGCTGCCCGATTTTTCGAAGAGCCGCACCACTTCAGGCAGGTTTTCCCCTAGGCAAGATAAGGCTGGCTGGGCCCACGCATCAATGGCGTTTTTTGAGGTTGGGTTCATGAGAAATCTTTCGCTTGTGGGTTATTCATGCAACTTCCGCCTCCCCGTCTCCATCGCAAAGCCACAGGCCAATACAAAAGTTATCCCAAACTTCCACGCGCTAAATATCTCTCTATCCATCCCTCCCCGGCCCATCAGGAGCGTCAGCCCATAGCCCAAAACCCCGCTCGCTACGACCGAAAAGGCTATCCATGCCAGCCGCTTTCCCCATCCCAAAGCTGGTCCCGCAGGTTTTTCTATGCGCCCAAGCAGCGTGTCCACCGGCGCCAGGGTCCCAGCCATGAAGATCATGAATAATACAATGATCAGCGCCGTGATCAGCGCGTCAATACCAACCGCTTGGGCATTCATGCTCCCTTCCGCCGGATACGATCCCCATCCCACCAAGGCTGTGATGAGGCCGTTGCCAAAGCCTTGGGGGAGTCCAAAACGATAGAGCAAATAACGCAGATCCGCCGCTTGCGGCGCGTTTTTAGGGGGCTTTAGGTCCAAGAGCGATGCAGGACTCGTTAAACTCCAGTTGTTCACCAGCGATACAAAGCCTGCCCATATGCCCAAGTTTATGCATAAAGTGCTCCGTTCCGGCATGCCCCAGCGCGCTATATAAAAACGTATCAAAAGAACGCCCGCAAAGGCGCTGACCAGGCCCCGCAGGCCCGCAAGAAATATTATCCGCGATAGCCGGCCCGTTGCGTTGGGGGAAGGCTCTGTCTTGGGTTTTTTAAAACGGCCCGCGTGCGCTTGTTTTAAAAAGCCTCCATAAGCGTCGGGGAGTCCAAAAAAACACGCGAAAAATGAAATGACCGCGCCAAAAATAAGCGCGCTTTCTGTGTGAAAGCGGCCCGCCGCTTCGATGCGCGGGGATATCGCGCTGCTTACCCCATAGGCTATGCCAAACCAAATCAGGCCATTCACCAGCGAAAAGATAAATCGAAAGCCTTGATAGGGAGGGAGCATGCGTCTTAGGCTTTCTAGTGGAATTGGGCTTCTTCAGGCGGTGCGCCCATCTGTTCCATGGCCATTTGCTGGTAGTTGTCAAAGTGGCCAGGCGCGGTCTTTAAGGCGTAAAAGCATTCGGCGATTTCTACTTTGCCTCCATAGGCCATCGCCATGCCCCGGCCCATGCCTTCTAAAAAGCTTTCCGCTCCGCTTCTCAGTTGGGCTTTTTGTTGGGTTGTTAAGTTGCGGGGATCGGCTCCTTTTACAAACCAGTCGGCGAGCATTTCTATTTGGGAGCCGTGGCATAGGGTGGCGTCTATCTTTTGTTTGAGTGTGGACGCAATTTCGACCACCCGGTTGGGTTTATGTTCAAGCGGACCCATGTACCAGACTTCGCTGGGCTGGCTTGGGTGTTCTCCAGGGGCGAGGTGGTCGGGATGGAGCAGGGGAAAGCATGAGAACACCGCGGCTTCGGAGGCCATCCGGCCTACTTCAATATGGTCGGGGTGAATTTCGTAGTGTTTAAAGGGGTCGAAGGTGAGCACGCGGTCGGCCTTGAGCCGGCGGAAATGATAGATAAGCCGTTCGCGCAGGGCTTTGGCATGGTCTCTCAAAAAGCCGTCGGGGAATCCAAGCAAGATGGGGGGATGGCCTCCTATGATTTCCATGGCGGAGGTGAGTTCTTTTGCGCGGGTTTGGGCGATTTGCTGGGGGCTTTGGCCGCTAACCAAGGTGCCGAGGGCGCCGTCGGTGGCGCAGATGGCATGGATGGTGTGGCCTTGGGCGGCCCATTTGGCCATGCTGCCAGCGGCGTGAAATTCCATGTCGTCGGGGTGGGCGTAGACGGCGACGATCGTGAGGGATGTGCTCATGGGGACCTTGGAGATGGTTGAGATGGGGGGTTTTATAGATTTGCGAGGAGCGTCACATTGTACGGTGACGAAGGGCGACCGGCGATTTGAGGTGCGGAGTAGCCCTGTAAACGCTCTCTAAGGCTTGCCGCCGCAGTAGCCGTTGATATCGTCGATGAGCTTGCCTTCCTTGTCCGAAAGCGCATTCCACTGATCGATGAATTTATTCAATTCGTCGGTCTTTGCCTCATCCTTGAGGATGGGCTTCATCTTGGACAGGAGGCCCGTGCACTCCGTCAAGCCCGCCGCGTACTTGTCCCGGAATTCGACAAGCTTTGGATCTTCAAGCTTGACGCCCGATACGCCTTTGGCATCCGTGTTGATTTGATCGATGCGCTTCTGGAGGGAGTCAGGGTTGAGCATGGCCGCCTCGAGCGCGACAAAGCCGTTCTGAGACTTGTTTCCCGCGTCGATGAGGGCGTTGCATTGGTCGACTTTGCTGGGCCCGCAGCCGGCGAGGGCAAGGGCGGTGCTGGCGATGAGCAGGCAAATGGCGCGGTTCATGACTGTTCTGCGATCCTTTCGTGGGGGGCCACTGTGGCCCCGATGTATTCCCTGACGGCGAATCCGCGCATCAAGGCGCAGTTTGGATGCCGCGTCAAGGGGTGTTGATCGGTGTTAGTCCAGCGCGAGGAGCACGCTCTCGGCCCGGAATTCATAGCCGATGGAACGGTAGATTTTGTTGGAGGCTGGGTTATCGAGGTCGGTGTAGAGGAAACAGTAGCGCCACCCTTCGTTTAAGCAGTGTTGGGAGAGGGCCGCCGTGACGCTTGCGCCATAGCCCCGGCCCCGGAAGCTTTGGGGGGTGTACACCAGGGAAATGACCGCGCCGTTGGGGGTGAAGCGGCCTAGGCTCGCCATGGATACGGGTTCTCCGTGGACTTCCCACAGATATAGGAATTGAGCTTCGATCCGGGGCCGAACGCTTTGCCGGAACATGTCGGCTTCCTCGCCGTGGCCCGCGTCATGGCTAAATTGAGCGGCCCATTCTGCCAGTTGAGGCGCTTCTTCGATGCGGGCCGCCCGGAAGTGGCCTTCTACGTCTTGGGGGATGTGCACCTGGGTAAGCTGATAGGCGCCTTGGCGCATGCGGGTCCGCACCTGTTTGGAGCGGGCTTGGGCGATGATGCTGGCAAAGGTATGGGCCGAGGCGGGTAGTCCCAAGACGGTGGTGATGACCCGTTCGCGTTGGTGCTGGAGGATGTCGCCGGCAATAAGGCGGGCGGCTTCTTCATGGTTTCCCGAGAGGACGGCGGGGCGGGGTGCGGTGTGGAGGGCGGTGAGTTGAACGGTGCCACCGGGGACTTCGCCGACGATGGCCCAGTAGGGATCGATGGGGGCGGAAGGGGAGCCGGGCGGGGCTTCGGCGCTGCCTAGGGTGATGTTGTAGAGGGCTTCGTTTTCGAGCAGAAAGCCGCGGGCGCGAATCAAGAATTCTTGGCCCGAGCTTGGCCGCTCGAGATGCAGGGATGGAGCGGGGGCGGTGGTGCTCATGGGAAGGGCTGTCCCGGTTGTCCCCGTTCGTAATAGAACTGAAAACAGCCTTTTACATTGCTTCGCTTTTCGGGGGGAATGTCTTTGGGCGTCATGCCGAGGGGGGTGTCGTTGAGATCGCCCACTTCGACATCGAAGACGGCCTGGGAGTAGCGTTCGCTGCCGACCGGTTCGTTGGGATTGGCCGAATAGAGCGAGGTGAAGAGGATGCGGCCGCGCAGCGCTTGAAGCACGACGTTTTGGTTGTGGCACGACTGCTGGAGATAGAGGGAAAGGTGAACCAGGGGATGGTCGGGATCGTCGTAGATGACTTCGCCCGGCTGTTCGGGAGGCAGTTTGGAGGTGTCGCAGGGTTCGGGCCATTCGCTTTGAACAATGCCGCTTCCAGGGCCTCCATCGGGGTCGGCTTCGGGGACGGGGGCGCAGCCTAGGCCAGGGTCCCACGTTCGTTCTCCGCCCAAGATTTCAATGTGCTGGGGAACGGTGACGGCAACGGGTTTGCCCAGCAGGCTGTCGCCGCCCCGTTCGCCGCGTATTCGTTTGACATCGTTGACAAGCACCGAAAGGCCGTCGGAGGTTTCGGTCAGGTCGGTGCCGCGCTGGACGCGCATTTGCACGGTGTCGCGGTAGGGAACGGCGGCGAAGAAGTTGGGGCTTAGACTGTAGCCCGAGCACCAGCAGTCTTTGGCGAGGAGCCGATCGCTGGCGACACCGCCTTCGCCCTGGCCTACGGAACAGGCCGTGGAGAGGAGGGCGGCAATTGCAATGAGCCACGGGTTTGGGCTGCGGGCGTTCTTCATGGAGAGGCCCTTCCTTGGGCTGGGCCCGGGGCTGCCGTCCGGGCGGGGTTGTCGTTGTCTTCGCTGAGCTTTGGGTCGGGTGAGAAGAGCGGGCGTTCGATGAGCGCTCCTCCCAGGACGCGATCGCCCCGGTACACGACGGCCATTTGACCCGGCGATACCGCGCGCACAGGCGTGATAAAGCGCACAAGAAGCTTGCCATCGGGGCGTTTTTCAATGGAAGCCGCTTCGCCTTCGTGTCTCGCTCTCACGCGCACGCTTACGCCTTCGAGGGGAAAGCTCACATCGTCCGAAAAATCGTGGATATGGCCTTCGCCCGAGAGCAGCGCGCCCGTGGCCAAGAGACCTTCTTGAGCGCCGACGCGCACGGTGGCCGAAGCCGCATCGATATCGAGCACATAGGCCGGTTTTCCAAGCGCGACGCCAAGCCCTTTGCGCTGGCCAATCGTAAAGGCATGCACACCTTCGTGCCGGCCGATCTCGCGGCCTTCACTGTCGACGATCGGGCCTGGGCGGATGCGGGTTGGGTCGACCCGTTCGTTGACGAAATCGCCGTAGTGGCCGGTGGGCACGAAGCAGAGTTCTTGGCTTTCGCCTTTGGCCGCGCCTGGGAGGGCTCGCTTGAGCGCTTCGGCGCGCACTTGTTCTTTGAGCGATTCGCCCAAGGGAAAGAGAATGCGGGCGAGTTCGTCGCCGCGCAGCATGTGAAGGAAATAGGCTTGGTCTTTGGTGCGGTCGATGCCGCTGTAGAGCCTGGCTTTTCCGTGTTCCCACACGACGCGGGCATAGTGTCCGGTGGCCACGAAGGACGCGCCCAAACGGGGCGCGAGAGCGAGCAGTTCACGCATTTTCACCGTTCGGTTGCAGGCCACGCAGGGGCTTGGGGTTTGGCCTTCGGTGTAGGCATTTACAAAAGGCTCGACGACCTGCATGCGGAAGAGTTCGCGCCGATCGAAGGTAAAATGCGGGATGTTCAGCGCATCGGCGACACGGCGGGCATCGTGCTGATCCTCGGGCGCGCAGCAGCGGCCTTTTTCGCTTCCATCGTCGGGGTAGTCCCACAAATGCAGCGTGACCCCGACCACGTCATAGCCTTGTTCACAGAGGAGGGCGGCGGCGACCGAGGAGTCCACGCCTCCGCTCATGGCAATCAATACGCGCGTGCGTTCTTTCACAGAGCGGAGCTTAACAGGCAGCCTATGTGTTGGGGCTACCAGGCGATGCTGCTGGGTTTGTCGTGCGCGGCGCCCGAGCCGTCGGACTGCTGGGAAGAGCCGTTTTCTCCAAAGCAATACAGGGCATTGCTATCGAGTCCGATGCAGGTGTGCCTGCGTCCGGCGTGAATGGATTGGATATGAATCATTCCGGCGATTTCAGTGGGCGCATTTCGATTTTCGGATGTGCCATCGCCGAGCTGGCCCCGGCTTCCGTCGCCCCAGCATTGAACGGTATTGCTTTGGGTGAGCGCGCAGGTGTGGCCGGCGCCCAATACAATCGAATTGACAGGGGGAAGGGATTTTATTTCAATGGGCGCGTTTTTATTGACGGTGCTTCCATCGCCCAATTGACCATTGGAATTATCGCCCCAGCATTTGACAGATCCATTCGAAAGAATTGCACAGGCATGGGTGGCTCCGGCGGCGATTTCAATGGCGTCTTTTATATCTTTTACGAAAGGCGGCGCTTTGGCGGGCGCTTTGACGGCGGGTTTTTTGGGGCCTTTGGAAGGCGGGGGTTCGATATCGGGGGCGATCACAGAACTTCGCTCACCAAAACACAGCACATTGCCCGAGCGCAGAACGCAGCCATAAGCGGGGCCAAAAGCGACTTGAGCCGCACCTTTTGCCACATCGAAAATGGCGGGCGGAGATCCCGATCCTTCGCCCGGCGCGGCCGATTCAAATTCACGGGATGCCGCGTTTTTAGGGCGTTTGCCAAAGCTGCCTATGCCGAGCTGGCCCAGATCGTTGCGGCCCCAGCATTGCACTTGACCGCCTTTGATCCGGGCACAGGAAAAGCCGTCGCCTGAAACCACTTGTTCGGCGTTTTCGATGCCTGCCGCAATCACAGGCAGGCTTTCAGGCGCTTTTTGATCGCCTGTGCCCAGTTCGCCGTCGGTGTTTTCGCCTGTGCAGGCCACATGTCCGTCCCGGAGAAGCGCGCAGACATGAAGTCCGCCGGGCGCGATGGCAACGGCGCCGGAGATTTTGGTGCTGACGGGCGAGCTTGATTCCAGCGCTGCGCTTTCGCCTCGGCAGCGCATGGTTCCATCGGTAAATCGGCCGCAGCTCACATGGCCTTGAGCCAAATGCCGAGGCGTGAGCGGGAGACAAGAAGCGCTCGCCGCAATGCAGAGCGGACTGCTTTCAGGGCAAGGAACAGGTTCGTCCCATTGGCCGTCGGCGTTGCAGGTTTGCGTTGCATGGCCTGAACATTGTTTGTTTTCAGGCAGGCAAACGCCGCATTTGCCCGCGCCGTTGCACACGCCTTCAGGGTTCTCGGCGGTCGAGCAGGCTTCACCCATCGAGAGCGGAGGATGCGCGGGTTTGCCGTCGTCGCATACATCATCGGTGCAAGGGTTTTCGTCGTCGTCCGGAAAATCCTGGGCATCGGGCAGCGCGCTTTTGTTACCGCTGCCATCGCACACAAAAATCCCGCAGTCGCCTTTCTTCTGCTCGGCATCGGGGACGATGGTATTTGCCGCGGCGTTAATCAGCATGCAGCGCCGATCATTGCAGGCGGAGATGGTGCAACTATCGGGTGCGGGCGGGCAGCCCATATCGCTTTCGCAGGGCAACAGCGAACTCTTGGGATTCTGATGTTCGGGCGCGAAGCGGGTCCGGCATGAAAGGCCGGCGATCGACAACAGCGCGAGGGCGCTGAACAGCGTGGAACAAAGGCGGGATGTAGGCATGGCGGAGCGCTTTGGCACACATATCACGCGCCGCGTTGGGCGTAGATGGTGAAGGAAGCCGATCAACTTCTTGCTCTGCTCTTAACGGGCGCCGAATGCGGTGTAGAATCGCGCCGATGCTAGGACGCTTAACGCTAGGGCTATTTTCATCGGCGCTGATAACACTGGCTTCGACGCAAGCATTTGCGCAGTGGCCGCAGCCTGCACCGCCCGGGCCGACGACGTACAACTACAACTATTACGGCCAGCCTCAGCCGGCCTATTACGGCTACACGCCGGGCAGTTCATCCAAGCCCAAGTCGAGCGCGCTTGAGATTGGGATGCTGTATGTGACGGCGACGACCTACGGCGTGGGCACGGGCATTTGGGTCGATGCGGAGGCCGAGATTGAAGACCCGGGCATTCGATTTATTCCGCCGGTGGTGCTGGGATTGGCGGCGCCTTTGGTTGTGTTTTTAACGGACAGTCCGCCCATGCCTCGAGGCATGCCGTCGGCCATTTCGGTAGGCATGCTCATCGGCGCGGGCGAAGGATTAGGCATTACGGCGCTTCAATACGTTACGGCGGACAAAGAAAACGAATGGACATTCAAGGGGTTTGCGCGCTCTGAAGTGATAGGCGGCCTATTGGGCGGAGCGGGCGGATATTTGGCCTCGCGCTATTTAAGAGTGACACCTCAATCGAATTTATTTGTATTTTCGTCGGCGGTATGGGGAACGGCGATAGGCAATTTTATAGGGGGCGGCATCAGCGAAGGCCAATGGGGACAGGCCAATGACACGGTAGGCATAGGCGGTATGATTGGATTTAACGCGGGTGTACTTGCGGGCATAGGCACATCTGTGGTGTGGGAGCCCTCGTGGAACCAGCTTTTATGGTTATGGCTGGGCTTTGGGATAGGCACGGCGGCGTCGCTGCCTGTGTATATTTTTTATGCTGGAAGCGACAAAGATCCCCGTGGCGGGCTTATTTTTCAGGGTGTTGCGGCGGCACTGGGCGTGGGCGTGGGCGCGTTTATCGGAGACCCGGAGAAGGGCGGCCATGGTTATGAAGAGGTGGTGGAAAAGCCTTCATTTGCAAGGGTTTTGGGTGTGAGCCCGATGGCCTTGGATCACGGGCTGGGGGTACAGGTGGCCGGGGATTTGTGGTGAGGGACGGGCTGGTCAACGCTTCGTTTTTGAGGCTTCACGCTGATTGAGATGGAGCTCAGCCCGCAGCTTTCGCAGAAACTCCGCCGCAAAGCCAGTGTCCTGCGAGGGCTTCTTGTTGCGGCGTGCTGTTGATAAAGGAAAGAGTTTTCTCTCCAGCTCCTCAAAGCTTGTATACACGGCCTCGTTTGTGCTTGCGCCTGTTCGTTTCATTGAGCTTCTCCGCGAAGTTTGGTGAAGAAATGTTGATTGAGCTGAGGGTCAAAATAGTGCTTTCTCTTGATCCAAATAAGGCCATCACCTTTGGAGATGACGGCAACATCAACTGGGCCGCCCACGGTTTCCGCTTCCCAAGACATCCGGCGTTTGAATGAAGTCAGTGCGACAAGCGTTTCGGCCATGGATGCCAGTTCGTCTTTGGGCAGAATAGCGACGATCTCGAGCACAGGCTTAGAAAACCGATGTTCGCCGTATTCAAATAGGGCCTTCATTGAGTCGTTGAAGGTTGCTTGTGCGATCTTCTTCACACGTCGCAATACGGTCTTCTTTGTCTGTTGGGGAAGTCCTGGCACAGCATCCAGTATTGTTTGCGGATACTCGGCGAGCAGCCGGGCAATATCTCTTGTAATTGCGTCAAAATATCGACGATCGACGCCATTCAAGAACAACTCAACCATATCGCCCTGGGCGAACGGCCTCATAATCGCATCCTGGGTAGCGCTCACCGCGACGGTTTCTTCCCGAAAATAACGCAATCCAGCGTCACTGATGCCATCGAAATGGAGAGATGTCGCGGCGGGATAGTGCTCATCTGTTCCGAAACCAGCAATGACAATCCCTGAAGTGTGCGGGGAGAGATGTCCCGGTATCCACCGGATCATGAAATCGTGAGCCGTCGCGATAGCAAGTTGTTTTTGCGCTCGCGAAAAAGGAAACGCTTCGAAGACTTGATCAAAAATCTCGCCGATCTCACGCTCGTGTTGATGCAGTTTGTCTTTTGCATTGGGCTGCATGCCCGGTACGAGAGGAGCGTTCATCCATTTGTGGCTAAAGCTGTTTAGAACGCGGCGCCCGATGGAACGCACCTGTCGTACGGATACGGAGGGAGCACTAAATTCAGCCTTAATCCTTTCGCGAAGGGTTTCTTCCAAGTCTAAAAACAGATGAGAAATGCTGTGATGCACATATTCGGCGCGGCTGGTTTCTGGAAAGTAATCTGCGCGTTGCAGAATGTATTGGATAAACAAATCGACATAGTCGTTAAGTGTGCGGCAAGCCTGTTGTCCGAGTGAGTGGCGAAAGTCCTTGATGATTGTTTCCCATGGAACGTGCATAAAATCGGCCGTTCCGTAGATCATGATCCCGACGGGATGATGCCGGGAAAGCGCAAACACTTTGTTCGCGGAAGTGAAAATCTTGTCAGCTCGGTGTTGACCCTTTCCGTAGCGAACAGTGACGGCACTGTCGGCGGCAAGCGCAACTGCATGCTTGTTGAGAATCGCAACTTCAGTTGTCATGGCTGTGAGTCAACTCCAAAAAGTTCTTTCGGAGTACGATGGCATGTTTTGTTCCGGCTCTGCAATCTTCAATATTTTGTTCTCGCGTCGATCTCCTGCGGATTTGATCACCCTCTGATATGCTGCGCGCCCCAACATGCCCACCCTGAAATACTTTGCAAAAGAGGGTCCGCCGCGCCTGTTTCCGATTCACAAACCCATCATGACCATGGGCAAGGCGCAGGGAAACGATATCTGTGTGCAAGCCCCGAATTTGGCCGAGCATCATGCCCAGATTGTGTTCGATGGGCGGGATTTCTTGCTGGAGGAGATCGATAAAAACGCCGATATCACCATCAATGGCAAGAAGAAGCGGCGGGTGCGCCTGACCCAGGGCGATCGTCTGAAATTGGGCGATGCCGAGTTTGGCTTTTCGATGTTCTCGGAGTCCGTCCGTTCGGCGCGGGCTCAAGATGCCGATGACGCGCCGTCGGTCACAGCCAAAGACTTTGCCGCAGGGATTTTGGGTGTGCGCAAGCTCTTTGCATTCAGCGAAAAGCTGATGGGCCGGGGTTCGGTGAATGAACTGCTGGAGGCGATGCTCGATGATGTGATCGAGCTGACGAGCGCGGATAAAGGCTTTTTGTTGCTGTTTGAAGATGCCGAGGCGGCGCAGGGAGGTCCGGGCGCAAAGGAGAAGACGCATGGAATCGCCGACCGCAGGCTTTTTGTAAGGGCTTCGCGCAATGTGCGCAAAGAGGCGATCACCGATGTGCATGGTGCGATTTCAGACAGCATCGTGCGTCAAGTCGTCGAGCAAAATAGGCCGGTTATCGTTTCGGATGCGCTTTCGGATACGACCTTTGGGCGAAGCGAGAGCGTGATTGCGATGAAGCTGTCCAGCGTGATGTGCGCGCCTTTGCTGTCTCAGGGAGAGGTGATCGGTGTGCTGTATGTCGGCAACGATCAAATCAAACATCTGTTTGACCGCACCCAGCTCGAGCTTTTATCGGTATTCGCCTCGCAGGCTTCGCTGATTTTGCAGAATGCAATGCTGCTCTCGGCGCTTCGGGCCGATAAAGAAAAATTAAGCGCCGAGCTTCGGGACAAGCGTTTTGGTGAGATCATCGGGTCTTGTCCTTCGATGCTGGATGTGTTCCGCAAGCTTCAAAAAGTGGCCGCAACCGATATCAGCGTGCTGATTACGGGCGAGACGGGAACGGGCAAGGAGCTGATCGCCAAGGAAATTCACCGGCGGAGCAACCGGGAGGGCGGGCCGTTTGTGACGATTAACTGCGGCGCCATTCCTGAAAACCTGATTGAGAGCGAGCTGTTTGGGCATGTGAAGGGCGCCTTTACCGGGGCGATTGCGAGCAGGGCGGGGAAGTTTCAAGCGGCGGATAAAGGCACGCTGTTTTTGGATGAAATCGGCGAGCTGCCCTTGAATTTGCAGGTGAAGCTCTTGAGGGCGCTTCAAGAGCGGGTGGTGTACCGGGTGGGCGATTCCAAGCCCGAAAAGGTCGATATTCGCGTGGTCGCGGCGACCAACCGCAATCTCGATGAAGAGACAAGGGCGGGACGTTTTCGGGAGGATTTGTATTACCGATTGAATGTGGTGAATATTTGGCTGCCTCCGCTTCGCGACCGGGGCGACGATGTGCTGATTATTGCGAAGGCGCTTCTGACCAAATACGCCGATGAAATGAAGTCGCCCGTGAGGGGATTTAGTCCGGCGGCCCTGGCGTCCATTAAAAAATACAATTGGCCGGGCAATATCAGGCAATTGGAAAACAGCATCAAAAGAGCGCTGGTGCTTTGCGATCAGGCGCTGCTTTCGCCGGAGGATTTAAATTTTGGAGCGGCTCCCAAAGAGCCTTTGTTGCCCCTGGAGAAGGCCAAGGAAGAATTTCAGCGGCGCTATGTGCTGGCGGCGCTCGAGAGAAACAATGGAAACCGCACGCAGACCGCGCGCGATTTGGGTGTCGATCCCCGTACGATCTTTCGCTACCTCGAGAAAGAGCACGATGTGATGCCGGGGACGGCGCCGTTAAAATCCGATGAATAACGCATGAATCCGCGCGAATTATCAGCGCCCTCCGGGGCCGGGCTGTCCGATCCATGTCCCGAAAAGACAAGGGCCGATCTCGAGTGGGATCGTTTGCTGACGGCGCTTTCGGAGCGCTGTGTTTCTCCTGCGGGTAAGCGGGCCGCGCTGGCCTTGCCCTTTGCGTCTTCAAAAGAGGCTGTATTTCAAGCGATTGCGGAAGCCCGCGAGGCTGTAGAGCTCTTTCGTATGGGCGAGCCTTTGCCCGGGGCGGATGTGCCGGATATCGCGGCCTCGCTGGCGAGGGCGCAGGTGGGTTCGGTGCTGGCCAATGAAGAGATTCGGGCGGTGCTGTCGATGATGGCCAGTGCCAGGCTTCTCCGCAGGTTTTTGCAGCTTAAAAAGCTAAAGTTTCCCCATCTTTGGGCGGCTTGTGCTTCCGATCCCGGCCTGGATGAGGTGGAGAGAGAATTACAAAAATCCTTCGATCCCGATGGAACGCTTTCGGATCGGGCCTCGCCCAGGCTCTTTCAATTGCGCACCGAGCGCCGCAGCACTCGAGATCGGCTGGTGCGAAAGCTGGAAGAACTCATCAAAAAACACGCGGATATTCTTCAGGATTTATACTGGACCGAGCGGGATGGGCGTTATGTGCTTCCGGTGCGCGCGGATGCCCACGAGCGATTTGCCGGGATTGTTCATACCACCAGTGGAAGCGGAGCGACGGTGTTTGTGGAGCCGAGGGCGCTGGTGGAAACGGGCAACCGGCTCAAGATGCTGGATGCTCAGGTGGCGCGCGAAGAAGAGGCGATTTATGCGGCGATGACCGCGCGTTTGGTGGAATTTTTGCCTCAATTGTCCGCGGCGGCGGCGGGGCTGTGCCATGCCGATGTCAAGCGAGGGATTGCGATATTGGCGCATGATCTAAAGCTGGAATTTCCGCTTCTCATCGATCAGGAAGAAGAATTCGCCGGGAAATCCAAGGGTGGTCCAAGCCTGCACATAGAACTTCTATCGGCGCGGCATCCTTTGCTTTTGCTGGACGGCGTCGATGTGGTGCCCAGCGATATGCATCTAAAGCAGGGGCATGCGATGGTTATTTCCGGGCCAAATGCGGGTGGAAAGACCATTGTGCTAAAAACCCTGGGATTGTCGGCCCTGATGATTCGGGCGGGTTTGCCTGTGGCGGCGGCGGAAGGTTCGCGTATGTCGCTGGTGCAAGGTGTGCTCAGCGATGTGGGCGACGATCAGAATTTGCATGCGAATCTATCGACATTTTCGGCTCATGTTCAGAATTTAGCGCGTATTTTGGACGCAAGCTATCCGGGTGTGCTGATCTTGCTGGATGAAGTCGCGACGGGGACCGATCCCCGCGAAGGCGAGGCGCTGGCCGCGGCGGTGCTGGATTCGCTCTGTGCCAGGGGTGGAGCGGTGGCATGTACAACCCACTACGAAGGCTTAAAGGCGCTGGCCTTGTCGGACAGCCGTTTTGTGAATGCCAGCGTGGGATTTGATCCCGTGGCGATGAGTCCAACCTTTCATTTGCATACGGGATTACCAGGGGCATCGAGTGCTCTTTATGTAGCCAGGCGTTTTGGTATCCCGGCCTCGGTGCTCGAGCGGGCCGAGCGCTTTTTATCGAAGGAAGCGCTGTCCTTTGAGCGCACGGTGGAAAAGCTGGATGCCGAACGAAGGGCATTGGAATTGGCCCGGGCGGAGGCGGAGCGGGCCAAGGAAGCGGCGGATGCGAGGGGGCGGGCCTTGGAGGAAGAGCTTTCGCGCTTGAGAAAGCGGGAGCAAGAGTTTATTAGCAAGGAAGGGGAGGCTCTGGCGGCAAGCCTGAAGAAGGCGAGGGAAGATCTTCGGGCGGCGCAGGCGAAGATTCGGGGGCAAGGGGCTCAAATGGGGGCGCGCCCGATCGATGAGCTCCGGGTGGCTCAGCGGATGATCGAAGAAGTCAGTCAACAGTCGGCGCTCTTGGGCGATTTTTCGGGGGAAAGCATTGCACTGGCCGAGCGTCCGATGATTCCCGCTCAAACCCTGAAGGTGGGCATGCGGGTCTATGTGCCGAAACTAAGGGCCGAGGCAGATATCGTAGAAATATCGCCTTCTGGAGCGATACGGGTGGCGGCGGGGTCTCTAAAATTATCGACCACGGCGGCCGAGATCCGCGCGGTGGGGGAGAGTGCGGAGCCGAGTCATCCTCAAAAAGGTGGAAGCAAAAAATCCTCTAAAAAGGGCGGGCGGGTAGAATTTGATGCGGCGGCCGACCCTGATATTCCCATCCAAACATCGGATAATACGCTGGATGTTCGGGGACTTCGGGCGCATGAAGCCGAGGCGATGACCGAACAATTTTTAGATCGAAGTTTGGGGGCTGGTCGGAGGGTGGCCTTTATTATTCACGGTCATGGGACGGGAGCGTTGAGGGACAGCGTGCGGAATGCGCTAAAGAATCTGGCATGTGTGGCCAAGACCCGGGCGGGGGGACCATCGGAAGGTGGAGATGGGGTAACGGTGGTGTGGCTGAAGTGGTAATATAAAAAGACGCGGCTCATCCTTCGAGTCGGGTCCTGGCCCAGGCGAGCGCATCTTTCTCGGATTTAAACGCCTTGGCGGGATAAGGAAAAGGGCTGAACCAGTCGATGGCCATAATCGCGGTGCGGGCCACCATCGAGCTGCAGACAACACAAAAACCTTTCAAGTATTTTCGAGTCAAGTCTTTGTATTTTTTATTAAAAGCCGATGCGGCGGCGAGCGCCTCGTTGTTGAGCGCGGCGCCCGTAGCTTCATGGAAGATGATGACCACAAATGGTTTTTCCCGTGTCACCATGTCGATAAGGTGGTTAAGGCAAGCCTCCATGAGAGCTTTTGTGATTGTACCGTCGGGGAATCGCATGATCGCGATGGGCAGTTGACTTTCATCCCATTCTAGTTCGTCAGCCACAAGACATTCTCCCTGTAGACTTGCAAAAATCGCGGATTCTGCAGGTATAGGGCCGGCGATATTAGGGGGCAAGGCGGTTTTTGGCCCATGTAAAGGCTTCAGCCCGTGTTTTAAAGGCTTTGTTAGGGTAAGGAAAAGGAGCAATCCAGTTGATGATCAGGATGGCGGTGCGGGCGATCATGGAGCTGCAGACGATGGCCAATCCCTTGAAATAGGCGCGGAACGCCGCATTGTGCTTTTTATTGAAGGCGGCGGCAAATACTTGGGTTTCCGAATCCATCGCGTTGCCTGTGGCTTCATGAAAACCCACCACCACAAAAGGGGTCTTCCGCTCAAACAATTGGAGGATATAGGCTTGGTATTCCTCCATGACGGGCCTGTTCAGCGTGCCATCTGGAAATTGCACGGTGATAATAGGCCAATCCTTCTCGTCCCAGCTCAGTCGACCCATGGATACCTATCCTTTGGACGCTTGGCAAAAAGCGCGCGTCTATTGCATAAAATTATTGGAGCACATCCAAGTACAACCGCAGACTTTAAGCTGAAAACCTTTATCATTGCAAGCGTCTTGAAAGGAAGCCTTGGCCGGTTCAGGCGTGCAATCGGATTTTTCAGGTTCGCAGATATGGGGATTGCCCTCGGCATCATAGTATTTTTGTTCGGTGCTATTGACATTGCCCGTGCATAGGCTGCTGCAGCCGCATTGCATCATCCGGTAGCCCGCGAGTGCGCATTTATCGGCAAATGCCCGCTCTGGAGCGGGCTGTCCACACGTCGATTCAGGCGGGGCGCAGGCATGTTCCTCGCCGGAACTATCGTAGACTTTTAAGCGCTTTACCGCATCGAGCGGCGTGTCCGGCTGGGGCGAAACCCCGGAGCTCGTCTTTGGGGATTCCTGCGTAGGTCCGCCGCAGGCGATCAACGTAAAACATAGGGAAATAAAGGGCAAACAAGGGGAGACTCGGCTCATGGCGGCAGGAGCCTAGGCACAAATGGAAAGGCGATGCAACGATTTAATTTGCTTAAGGCGTGACAGTTAGCGTGACTTTTCTGGACTGGGTGCCGGTAATGCTTCCATCCTCGGATAGTTTCTCATGCATGGTTCCGGTGCGAGACCGGTTAACGACGATGCTCACCTCGCAACCTTCGGCGGGAATGCTGGGAAACGCGCTTTTAGGGACGCTGAAACTTCCCGTGTCATCCAGCGTACCGCCTGCTTCATTCCAATCGTTGGAAGCCACCGCGCATTTGCCCTGATGGCTCCATTCCATCTTCACATCGGCCTCGCCCAGTTTATCCCATGTGAGCTGAATATCCCCCGAGGCCAGCGAATGCATGCCACTCTCCATCGGCGTTTTAAATACCATCGGTTTGGGCAGCGTTACCTTGCTGGCAAAGCTATTGAACGAGACATTGAGCTCGTCGGGGCCATTGCCCTTCACGTCGCCTAGATAGGAACCCGCTTCAAAGCCGCTCATCCCTTGAAATTCCAGCTTAAACTCGAGCGAAGCGCCCGCGCCTCCCGTGAAATTGGCCGAGGCCGTATCGCCGCCTCCTTGCTGGCGTCCGCAGCTTGGGGAGAGGGTGGTGGTGACGCACACTTGAACATGGGTATTGCCGCTATCGTCGGCGGTGGCGTCGATGTCGACTTGGGGCGCATTGACATCATTGAGAATATCGGTTGGATCGAGATCGCAGCCCGCGCATAAACAGGCGAGAGAGGCGGCCAGAACAGCGAACGGTATACGTATGGACATATCAATGATCTCCTGTGGAAAGAGGTAAGCGGCGCGGAGTATAGCAGAAAAGAAGTGTAGGTTTTGTTGTTTTATAGAGCTTGGACGCTTTGCCCATGGGCGGGGGAGTCAATTTTCCACACACAGAGAATGCCCCGCATCGGTGGCCGGACAGAGCAATCCCGCACAACAATCCCGATCGGTTGTGCACTCGCTCCCCGGCTTCCGGCATTGATGCTTCACATTAAAAATCCGCTTTTTACGGTCGTCGATCTCGAAGTTGCATAGGAAAATAGAACCCTTCTTTTGCGTGGCCGGCACTTCGCAGAGAGCCATCCCCAGATTCTCGCGCAGCGGCAAACAGGCACAGGGCTGACCGGTTTTTTTCACGGCCGCACATTCGGGTTGCTCAGGCATATCCACCGTATAATGGGCCCGCTCTATCCTCAAGGCCAGACCTGGAGGCATACGATTCAGCACTTTCGCGACGGCCAATGCTGCCGCATCGCTGCTCATTTCCCTGTACGTCACGGAAAAAGCCGACGTTGCAAATTGCGAGGGCGCCTCTTGTAGCTCTTTCATGGTGCATGTCCGCCTATTGTTGGGAGGTCCACCACATCCCAAATCCAATTTACAGGGTGGCATGCTCTCCATCTCCACCAGCCACTTTTCCAGGGTTGGGCATTCTGCGCGGGCATGTGCAATTGTTAACCATGCCCCAGTCACTTTACCATAAGGCTGGGCCAGCTTGGCGCAGGCGATCTTGGCGCTCTCTTCGGGTTTGAAAGGAAGAAGCCGATGCAAGATCCCATCAAAAATCCAGGAGCTCCACCTGGGACTCTCGGGCTTTGTTTGACGTGTGATCTCCCAGCCCCGTTCAACCCAGGTATCCACCAGGGATTTATCGGCCGGATCGAACGCAATCAGCGAGCGGAAGAGCGTTCCCACGCTCGGTGTTTTTTGGCTGAGCAATCGTCTTAAAGAATTATCCATTTCCGCCTGCTGAGGCGCTGGGAGCTTGGCCCGGTAGTCAAGCCAATTATCGTGTAAATCCGAGTTTCCAGGCAAATAGGAAGGATGGGGTGGCAAAGTGGCCATCTGTTCCAGTGTGGCGGCGACGGCTGACTCTCCCCCAATGCGTTCGAGCCTTTTTAGAACGCGAGAGAAGTGTTTCTCGTGGTGAAAGAGGTATTCGGGCATAGCATCTTGAAAGGCCGGAATGGTATTGGGATCGATACGGGACAATCCATCGGAGCTGAGCTTTGGTGCTTTTGCCCCCAAGTCCGACAGCTCGGCTTGGATGGGACTCTCCGTAGAGTGCAGAGGGATAATCCATTGGATATGCCATGTATCCGTGATATCGCAGCGGTAGGCAAAGCGATCGAGCGATGTTGCGACGGCCACCTGAACTTTCTTGGGCTCACAGGATAATCGGACCTCGGTTCTGGGGTTGGTGTCCAGAACAAGCAGGTACCTTTCAAGTTTACTGAAAAAAGGCTGGTACTCGGGGTCGAAGACCTTGATGGGATTGGGTTCGCTGGTGGTTCGAAAAACGATTTCGACGTGGACGGGGGAATCGACCCAATCGAGGAGGGAGGGTTCGGTGCGGTTTTTGTCGCATGCTGGGAGGGCAGCGAGGGCGAGACAGGAGACGAAAAAACGGAGGCGATGAAGCATGATCGTGTAATCCTGGGCGCCGCGCTGCCAATTAGGGTGAGAGATCTCCCCAGCGCGTCCATAGCTCAAAGGTTCGCTTGTTTTCGGGCACATCCTCGAGAAAAGCCCTGCGGTATTCTGGATTTTGAATCTTTTGGGCATTGGCCAAAATATCGGCCCGGGCTTCGTCAATGGCGGCCTTGGCATCTTCGCGTCGTCCCAGGGCATCCAAGCATTCGGCGTGCACAAGGCTTAAGAAGGCCCCACGAAAGAATTGGCTGCATGCCCCCATACGTTTATAGTGGTTCATTCCTTCTTCTGCCGAGGCCAGGGCTTCATCCAGCTTATTCCAAGATAAATACATGGCGGCACGGGTGGCGAGGGCGCCTGGTACATCAAGGGGGCATGCCATACGAAGAATTTGAAGCGCGCTTTCGATTTCGGTGTGAGCGGCATCAAATTCGCGCCCGCGCCGAAGCACTTCGGCGAGAATCCAATGCCCCCGGCCCTGATCGAGCAGGTGTTTGCGGGCCTTGCCCGATTCCACAAGTTGGGTGGCCAATGTCTTCGCCGGTTCCAGTTCATTTCGGTCGGCAAGCATCCAGCCATAGCAAAAACGCCTACCGGCGGCCATGTAAGCAAATTCCTCATCGGGTAGGCGGAGACCGAGAAATTTTTGTTCTGCCTCTTTATATACCCCCAGATACCAAAGATTCATGCCACCGATCAACTCAAATAATTCTTGAAAGCGTCGATTCACCAGCGAGATAGCCACGTTTCTGGAATACTCCATGTCCTTGGCGCCGCTTTCGGGGTTTCGGGTGGCTAAGGGAGCCCGTGTTCCCCGCATGCCAATCGAATAGGTTTCCACGCCGGGAAGACGATCTTTTGCGGCATTGGCAATTTCGGTTAACCTGACCATGACCTCGCTCCCCTTGTGTACATAGCCTTGAAAGTCATAGCCAATAGCCGCGGTGGATAGAGACAACAATAATGGAAAAATGCCATCCAGCGTGGGCTCCGCCTTCATCAGCTCATTCACGGTCTGCTCAACTTTGTCCTGCTGGCCGCTCAAAATCGAATGGTTGAGCCGGATAACCATCGCCTGGGACCAAGGAGGCGTTCCAGGGTGCGCCATCCCCAAGAGTTCTTCCGCATGGGGATAGGCGCTAAAGACCAGATCCAAATGCCAAAAATGGCCTTCGCAAAAGGCTCCGAGCAAGGCAATTCTCAACTCTTTCGATGTATTGAGCGCCAATCCCCGCCGCGCATGGGCCACCGAGGCCATGGAATCGCCGGACCAATAGGCCCGCTCAGAAGCCTTGAGGTAATAGGCTCCCGCTTTGGATGCGTCCAGCCCCTTTTCAAAATGCTCCGCCAATAAAAGCGAATCGTCCTCGCCACGCTGCTCTAGCCATGTTCCTGCCAATTTATGCCCCAGGGTTCGATCCTCTTCGGTGAGCATTCCATAGGCCCCCTCCCGCAACAGCGCATGCCGGAATGCAAATTCTTCATCCCCGGGAAATCGGCTGTCCCGCCTTTCAAGCAACAATTCGCGCTCCACCAGCTTGTCGAGCTGCTCTAACATCGATAGGTGCCTTTCTGTTTCCCCCAGCAATGCGGCTACGCCACCCGTCCACGATATCTCGCCAAAGATGCTGGCTGCCCGAAGCACCCGCCTGGAGAGATCGTCCAGCGCGGATAGCCTCGACTGGACCATGGCCACGACCGTTTCCGGCAGGTTGCCCTCTCATCCATACCACCCAACGACCCGAACCGCCAACCCCTCAAAATCCCAAGTGAATCTCCCCTAAATTCACTCGCCCCCAGATGCGCCGATTTTGCCCGTTTCCCTCTAGTTACCCAAACCGCGTAAAACGAGATCGGGATGCTTCATGGCACCCCTCAATCGTCTTCCTTCGGTGCTCTCATCGTCAAGGCTTCCAAATCTCCGATCGCATCTTCGAGATCCTTCGAAACCGCGTGCACATAGCGCATCGTCATCTTCAGATCCGCATGCCCGAGCAGCTTTTGAACCGCCCGCACATTCACGCGCGCCCTGCATAGCGCCGTCCCGAAATAGTGCCGCCCCGCATGCACCATCCAAGGAATTCGCCGCACGTTCGCCCGCTCTCGAATGCGATCCCACACGTCATAGATGCCCGCCGCTCCATAGGGTTTCCCATCAGGAGACGCACACACCAGCGCGCCGAGCGCACGCCCTTCCACCGCCGAGAGCTCCCGATGAAGCAACGCATGAAGCGGAATCGTTCGCTCCTTGCCGCTCTTGGGCTTTTCGGCATACATCGCCGAGCCTTTGCCATCCTTC
>CAZICM010000081.1:0-36025 GCA_964537685.1 uncultured Polyangiaceae bacterium | reverse complement strand
ATTTGGCCGATAAGGTGAAGCCGACGATTCGGGCCGCGCAGGGTAATGAAGTCGCTCAAGATATTACCGAGGGAGAGACCCCGGTTTAGTGGAGGACTCGCTATTGTCTCGTGCCCTGAAACGATAAAAATACCTTTGGCGCAATCGCCTCGGGGGCCAGACTGACCAAGCCTCCAAAAGGTCCGCTGGTGCTTAGCTCGTCCGCTTGGCCGTTGTAGTCGCTGTCTTTATATTGAACATTGCCCCCCACTTCCAAAAAACTCGCGGAGGCAAATAATCCAAGCACATTGCTGTGGACGCCATTTTTGGTCTGTTCACAAGCCGTTTCTAGTTCGGCATTGCTGACCGAATAACTCCATTTGGAAACCGAAATTTCAAAGGTGACGCCTCCGCCCAGAATATCATTGACAATCTGGGGGCAATCGACCGATGTAACGACTTGATCTTGCATATTCTGCTGTTCGGCGTCGCTGATGACCGTGGCCGCAACGCGGCGGACGAGTTCCCCAAATTGAATCTTAACGGTGTGGGGCTCTTCCTCGAGAATGCCGTCGTCCCCTTCGGAACCCGACCATTCGGCTTCCATGGTGACGCCTGAAAGAAGATCTTGAGGTGGAACTTGGGTGCTTGTGCCATTGCTGTCAAATTCAATATTGCTCATGACTTCATGGCCTTCCATGCTGCCGGGAAAGAGGCCGGTGTCCAGGGTGAGGACGCTTTTGATGCGAACATTGGCCAGGGATGATGCAAGGGCGGCGGTGAGCATGCCATCGGGCGCCAAGGGAGCGGGGGCGTTGGCATCTACGGTGTTTTTAACGGGATTGCGAACGGCGGAGGAGACAAATTGGGCGACATCATCTTCGGCAAAGGAGGGGACGCCTGTGACATTGACGATTTCTTCGACAAGCAAATCCGATACGGCATCACCTACGGTCCGGCCATTGACCAAGGGGCCGCTTAGGTTCCATTGGCCCGAGAGGTTGTAGGTGCCAACCCATTCAGGGTCTTTGGTGCTGCATCCGGAGAGGGCAACGAGAGCGAGGGCGGAGAAGATGAGAGAGCTGGGAAGGGTGCGCATGGTGTCCGAACCTTTCTTGATAAGAAAGCGATGAGACTGGGCGGAGCGCGCGGGCGATCCGGCGGGCGAGGATCGCAGGGGAACAGGCGGGTGTCAAGGGGAAAAGAGAGAGGCGGGGAAGGCAATAGGCGCGGAGAACGGATACGCTACACGAGAAGATAAGAACCAATCAATCGCCGCAGGTCCGGTAGAGCTTGCTCACATCGGTGCTCTTCAGGCGGGTCTTGACCATGGGCACATAGCCGCCGGGACCGGCGCCGTCCAGATCGCAATAGGTGCCATCGGGCGCGGTCACGCAATAGGTGCTAATGTCCGTGCTCGGGTGAATGGTGAGCCCGCAGGCGGGCGTGCTGCCACAGACGCGCGAATTGATGCCCGTTACGATGGTGGGGCAACCGGCATGCGGGAAGGGATAGGCATGGTAGTGCATATCGGGTCCGCCGTTGAGCGGATTGATCTTGATATCCACCGCAAAGAGGGCCTCTTCCCAATTGAAGCCATCGGCCGCCGCATCGCTGATTTCCGCCACATTGGGGCCTGAGAGATGTATCGGCACGACCTCGCCAAAACCGTTCATATGGGCGATGACACAGGCAAAGAGATCTTCGGTTTCCGTCATGGTAAGGCCGGTGGTCTTCCAGCCCATGGCCGTATCCATATGGCCTTCGCCGGTCTCGGAAAGGCTAAACATACCCGCGGTGTACCAAATGTTATGGCCGGCGGGGACACCGCAGCGAACGGCGTAGTCGATCATGGAACGGCCGCCCGCGCTGCCCTTGAGGTTGGTGTTGGATGCGTTGTTCTTTAGATTCCACTTAAAAGTCACAAAGTTGAACGCGGCGAGGTTGTCGCGGGCCGAGTTGTAGAGATAGTACGCGTTGGCGTGGAAGTCGTCGGCGTCGAGGTGATTTAATCCTCCCGATCCCAACCCGCCACCCATGGTCTCCTGGGGAATTTCATCGATGGCGTCGGCTTCCATCTCGGTGTCCGACACATCGGCGCAGCCGATTGAAAGAGCCGAAAGAGCGCAGACCACCAAGGGAAGAAATTTGATATGTGCCATGGAAGACCAACCTTTCTGTGTTGTTAGCGTGCCCGATGTCCAGTGATAGAGGTTTAAAGCAAGCTGCGGGCCAAGCTCTAAAGCCCACCCTTTGCTTGAACTTCAAGTTTTAACCATAAAAACCCGAGCTTTGCCTCGTCCCAACTGGTACGCCGCGATCACACTGGTGCGCCCGCGTGTCAGTGTAATGGCCGCGTGACACTCGTGATGAGGAGATCACACCATCACTTTTTCATCAATCTTGTTGCATTCGCAACATAGATCGGGCATGGCATCAGGATTGCGCATCATCCCGCGTCGCGCCGGAGGGTAGGGTTTCATGTCCAGTCGGGGGAAGACCATAAATCAAGCACCGGATGAAGGGGACGCTCATCCTATAGAATCCGTGCCGCCCGCGTCTTTGGAAACGCTGGACGCTGGGCCTTCAGGCGTTCGGCTGGGACGTTTTCTGGAAAGTGGGAGGGGTATCCCTGAGCAGGAGCCTCTGGGAACGGCCTTGACCTTGGACCCTCAAACCGCTCTGGGGGTGGCCGATACCTTGGATGGGCATCACTCCCCCCTACCCCCGATTTCTAGACCTCCTCCCTCGGATGCGGCGGCAACGCTGAGCTTTCACCGGGCGGTGGATGCGACGCCATTGGGTTTGGTGGAAAGCGATGTGGAGAGCGCGGGCAGTGCGCCCATGGAGCTTCCGCCAACCTTGAAGGAGCGTTTTATTTCGGTGCAATTCCTGGGGCAGGGAGGCATGGGTTCGGTCTATAAAGCCACCGATAAGAGGCTGGGCCGGGATGTGGCCATTAAGCTTTTGTTTGGAGGCGGGGCCGAGATGACGACCCAGATGCTCCGGGAGGCGCGCTCTCAAGCGAGACTGGAGCATGAAAACGCCTGCAAGGTTTATGAAGTGGGCGTGGCGGATGGGCATCGCTATATTCTGATGCAGCTTATTCATGGGGAAACCTTGGACAAGGCCAAGGTTCAGATGACGCTGGAGCAAAAGGTGGATGTGATTCGGCGGGTGGCGCTGGCGCTTCAGGAAGCGCACCGGATGGGGCTGGTGCACCGGGATGTAAAGCCCAGCAATATTATGGTGGAGCAGACCGAGGATGGGTTGTACAAGCCTTTTATTATGGACTTTGGGCTGGCGAGGGATGTGGGAGCCGATCATACGGCGACCCGTTCGGGGGTGATTGCGGGAACGCCGGCCTTTATGTCGCCCGAACAGGCGCTTGGAAAAGTGCGTTCTTTGGATAGGCGCACGGATGTCTATAGCCTGGGGGCGACCTTATATGATTTGCTTTGCGATAGGCCGCCCTTTGTGGATGAGAGTGTGTTTAGGCTGCTTCAGCGGCTGACCAAGGAAGACGTGACGCCGCTCTCCAAAGTGATGCCGGATATCCCCCGGGATCTGGATGCGATTGTGATGAAGTGCCTGGAGAAAGAGCCTCCCCGGCGCTATGATTCGGCCAAGGCGTTTAGCGATGATTTGCAGCGTTTTTTGGATGGGGAGCCTGTCACGGCCAGGCATGCTTCGCTTAGCTATATCGCCGTTAAAAAACTGAGGAGGCATAAGGGAAAGGCGGCCTTGATGGGGGTGGCCTTGCTGGCGGGGCTGGTCTTTGCCTTTGCCTGGTTTCGTCAGCAGAGGCTGGCGGCAGCCAGGGAAGTTCTCGCCAGGGAACTAGGAGAAAATATTAAGGAAATGGAGCTTTTGATGCGCCATGCCTATTCGCTTCCGCTGCACGATATCGAGCGGGAGAGGGCGATGGTGAGAACGGAGCTCGAGCATATTGAAACGAGGATGAACGAAGCGGGGCCGGCGGCGGAAGGACCTGGGCATTATGCCTTGGGGCGGGGCTATGCGGTGCTGGAGCAGCGGGACAGAGCGCTTGAACACTTAAGGAAGGCGCAGGCGGCGGGCTATTCGCCTCCCGAACTGGATTATGCGATGGGGCTGCTTTTGGGGGATCTGTATAAAGCAGCTTTGGAAGAGACCAAGCGCATTGAGAATGCCGAGAAGAAAAAGGCCCGCATTGAAGCCGTTGAGGCGGAGTACAAAGCGCCCGCGCTTAAGCATCTAAAGGCGGCCTTGGGGGCAAAGCTTGAGGCTCCGGCTTATGTGGAGGGGCTGATCGCCTTATATGAAGGGCGAAACGATGAAGCCAAGCGCCTGGCTAACGAGGCTTTTGCAAAGATACCTTGGCTTTATGAAGCTAAAAAGCTGGAGGGAGATGCTTTCTTTGCGGAAGGGAGCAAATATAGGCATGATGCGGCCTTTGATTATGAGAAGATGACGGGCTTGTTTGAGCAGGCTGCCAAAGCTTACGAAGAGAGCTCGGCGATTGCTAGGAGCAATCCGGGCGTGTATGAGGCGGCCTGTGAATTGTGGATCCAGGTAATGTTCGCATCCCATCTCAAACCTGAAGCGCTGAAACCGAACTTTGAGAGGGCGAATGCATCGTGCAACAGCGCCGTAATCGCAAACCCAAACGCAGGCGCTCCGCGCAACAAGACAGCCTTCGCCTACATCACCTTCGCCTGGCAAATGATCAATTGGCAGCCCGGTTCCCAAGAGATCGAAGAACTGCTCGAAAATGCCATCGCACGAGGAGAGGATGCCGCCCAAACGGCATCCAATGACCCCATGGCTCACTATGTTTCGGCGGCTGCCTCAAGGAATAAGATCTTATATCAATACGATCGCGGACTCGATGCCAATCAGGCTATAGAAAAAGCTATCGCTGCCTACAACAAAAGCATCGAGCTCGATCCCACGCTTCTCTGGGCTCACAACGAACTATGTTCCACCTATGTCTTCAGTGCCACACAAGAAATTTGGAAGGGAAAAGATCCCTCGCCATCCGTTAATCGCGGCGTTGCCGTTTGCAGAAAGGCCGCCGATCTCGATCCCACATTCTTGTACACCTATATCAATCACGCCCTATCCTATACACGAATGGCGATTTACCAAACCGAGATAGGACAATCTCCTATGCAAGCGATCCAAGATGCCCTTCGAATTCTAGCTCCTGCCATCGCTCAAAGCCCGAATTCACCGGGGCCTCTGGATATCGCAACGATCACCTATCTGTTGCAGGCTGGGTACGAAGACAGGGCAGGAAATGACACCAGCGCCACACTCGCGCTCGCCGAAAAAAATATCAACGAACTTAAGAAGATTATTCCAGACACTCAGATGGTGCGAGGCCATGAAGGCAATGTCGCCCTTCTTAAAGCCACCCGCCTCGTCCGCGAGGAGCGCGATCCCGAGCCTTTTCTAGGCAATGCAAAGAAGATGTTTGAGTTGGCTTCTAAAGAATCCCCCTGGGATGTTTATTATTTAAATCTCCTCACCCGCACCCATATCCTCGGCATCCGCTGGGCTCTCCATCAAAAGAAAGCCAACATAGCCATGTTCGACGAGGCGTTTTCCTTGCTCACACCCCTGCTCGACCGCGAGCGCGTTTTTCCCGATCTCTATCAAGCCCTCGCCGAACTCTATTTTCTAAAGGCTTCTTGGCTGGTTTCAGACCTGAAGCCTCATGCCGAGGAGCTAAAACAAGGTCTCGCGATGGCCAATAAAGCCCTCCATATCAATCCAGGCATGGCCACGGCCTTTTTGGTGAAGGGTAGATTGCTCGCGCTGCAAGCCCAAGAAGAAAAAGAAGCCCGCGTCCGTGGCGATTTGGCCCTGCAGGCCAAGGTCGCCCTCGATGCCGCAGTCAAGGAAAATGCGCTGCTTAAGATTGAAGTGCTGGGGGAACTCGATAAGGTGGAAAAGCTTTCGCCTCAGGCCAATAGCAATTAGGGCTTGCCAAAGTCCGTTGTCCAATAGTGTTTATACGTGGCCGTGCCTTTGTAATAATACCCCACGCCCAGGTGTTTGTAATTGCCGTTCATAATGTTGTTGCAGTGCCCCGTGCTGGCCATCCATCCATTCACCGCCGCCGCAGCCGTGCTGTAGCCCGCGCCGATATTTTCAGCCGCCGCCGTCCATACATAGCCCGCGTTGTTGATGCGCGTCGAAAAGCTCGAGCCGTTGGAACCGGTATGGCTAAAGAAGTTTTTGTCACCCATGTCCTTCGAGTGAAAACGGCCCGCACACCGTAGTTTGGTGTCCATCGTCAGCGCAGCAACTGGCGGTTTGGATACGCCGCCGCATACCGCGCCCGCCGCCCTTTTTTGGTTGACAAGCGTTAACACTTCGTTCTCGAAGGTCGTCGAGCCCGCGGGCCAGGTGTTTTGAAAATCACACCATCCCTGTATCAATTCCGCATCGCCTGGACCAACCAGCGCCGATGGATCGCGCTCTTCGTCTATAGGTTCATCCAACACGCCTTCGCCCACCGCTTCTACGTCTTCTTCCACGGGTTCGCCCGCGCAGCCGGCCAATGCAAATACCGAAGCAACTCCCACGAATGCAAGCATCTTGCGCATAAGACCCATCTCCTTGTAGGTTCGTTCCGCGGCTGTCTTATTGCCCAGCCGACGCTCGATTTATATGCAATTGCCGCCCCAATTTCAATCTTTTTTAGCGATAGGGCGCGAAGAGCTCCGTCGTAAAATATCGCTCCATCCGATCTGGAAATACGGTCACTACTCTAGGGGAATTTCCTTGTTCCAAGGCGTATAGTTCGGCCGCTCTAAAGTTTAAGCCCGAACTCGGTCCTACTGGGAAACCCGCCCGTATGAGCTTGCGCGTGGTCTCAAAGGCTTCGTCATCCGGTACTTCCAGCGTGCGAAGCTGTTCAAAGCGCGTGGGTTTGAAGATTTCTGAGACCGATTCTACAACGCCGGGGATGCAGGCCGAAAAGCTGCAGCATTCTACGTCGGATTCTTCTGTGATGTGAACGGGACGGGCATATACTGGGGTTATGGTACAGCCGGCATCGCAAAAGCCTTCGTAAAGACCAACCAAGGTGCCTCCCGTCCCTACTCCGCTGACAACCGCATCCACCGCGCCTCCAGGAATTTGATCGATGATTTCCCGAGCGGTGCCCATGCGATGCGCAAGGGCGTTTTCGGGGTTTTTAAATTGGCGCGGTAAAAAGTAGCCCGGGCCTTGGGCGATGCGTTCGGCTTCTTCCAAGGCGCCCCGTATGCCCAGCGCCTTGGGCGAAAAGCGTACGTGTCCGCCATAGCCTCGTATCATCAGCACTCTTTCATTGCTTACCCCCTCGGGCATAACGGCAATAAAGCCTAGGCCAAGCTGGGCGCAGGTTAAGGCCATGGCGATGCTGGTGGAGCCGCTGGAGGCTTCGACGACGGTACTTTTGGGGCTGAGGGTGCCTTTGCGGAAGGCTCTTTCCAAGATAAAGCGGGCAATGCGATCTTTGGTGGAGCCGCTGGGCTGGAGAAATTCGAGTTTGCACCATATCGCGGGCGAGCCGGGCGAGAGGCGCACGGAAACCAAGGGGGTCGGCGCGAGGCGGCTTAGGTAATGGCCTAGGCATTCGGGAAGGGCGATGTTCATGCGTGGGTTCCATGTATAAACGATGCGCCGTTCGTTTGGCAAGCTTAATTAACATACGCCTCCTCACAAAATCAATCGACATCGTCAAACGCGGATGTTACAACGGCGGCTCTTTGGAGGTTTTGATTATGCGCAATGTATCTCGTTATCTTGGATTCGCTCTTTCATGTGGCATGCTTATCGCCGCGGCGGCCTGTGGAGGCGACGGCGATGGAGGCGGTTCGGCGGGGGGAGGCCAGGGCGGCAATGGGCAGGGCGGGCAGATGGCTTGCACCGAAATCGGCTGCAATGACCAATTGAGAATCGATTTCGATAAAATGATTGCCCGCGATTATACGGTCACGGTGAATGTCAACAATCAAATGGCGACCGCCGACTGCACCGTCGCGACCTTTCCCGATGCGGCCCAGCCCGCGCTGGCCAATCTGACGGGTGGCGTGGAAGGCTCGGTGATGTGCGAAGGTAATGGGGTGACGCTGATGATTGCTCCGGCGACGGCCACGGTGTCGATCGCTTCGGCCGATGGTAAGACCACGGGTACGGTGACGGCGACGCCGATGTATCAAGACTTTGCCCCCAATGGCGCGGGCTGTCCTCCCGTGTGCAAGCAAGCGACCGAAACGATGCCCGTGACCGTGATGCCTTAGCCGTCGTCGCGCTCGCAGACGAAATCAAAGGCAAGCGAGCAAGTAGCATCGCGCCACTGCCCATTGGATTTGATCATCCTTAGACAATCTTCATTGCTTTGCCCCTGGCTTTCAAAGTTTTTATAGCCGCAGTCGGTGGTGGGCTTTTCCCAAATGATTTTGTCCCCGTTGCTATTGCCCTCCCAGGCGCCGATATAGGTTTCACCCACAATTTGCGCCTGAATCAGCGCGTTTTCCGCGGGTGTGTCGACGACCACCAAATAGCCCCCTTCTTTTTCGCAGGTATCTTTGGCGGACGCCCAGGATTGTTCATCCATATGGAGCCAATAACAGTGCTTGCCTGCCGCATCGACAAAGGAATTGGGGATATTGGAACAGAGGCTTTCAAGCTGACATTGGGGACTGCAGCCATCTCCGCCCTGCGTGTTTCCATCATCGCATGCCTCCCCCACTTCGATGGCGCCATCTCCACAGACGACCTTGGGCGCCCGTTCGCAGAGATAGGCTTTGGGGGTATCGCAATTGTCGTCATCAAATTTCTTTCCCATGGCCACCCACATCTGCACACAGAAGGGGGCATCAGCGCTAGGTTCGTTATCCTGCCATTGAGAACGCCAGGGTTCTCCATTGACCCATTCATAGGTACACATAGGCGTAATCGCCTTGCCCCCGAGCCAGGTATCTTTGGCAATGGGCGGGTTGGCATTGGCGGCGAGGAATTCGAATTCGGGCTTGGAGCTGATTCCCGCGAGGTCGCCTCCCCAGTTGAGGCAGTCGGCTCTGGCGGTGGTCCAATTGACGGCGGCATCGACCCAGCGATAGCAATGTTGGGAAGCGGCATTGAGAAACTCGCCTGCGCCTGTGCAAGATACGGGTCCGCCTCCAGCGCCGCCATTGCCGCCATTTCCGATAGAGCCTCCGGTGCCTGTCATACCGCCCAAGCCCCCTGCCCCGGACATTTGCCCTGCGGCGCCTGCCATTCCAGAAGCCATGCTTCCGGCGCTGCCTCCATTGCCGCCGGCGCCGCCTTGACCTGGCCCGACTTCGACGGGAGGGAGGCCGGGCTGGCCAAAGAGGGAGCCTTGGGAATCGAGGCCGCACGCGGCGGGGAGAGCGGAGCATGAGAGGGAAATGAGGGCGAGGTGGAGGTGGGAGCGGCGCATAGATTTTATATGGCATAAGTTATAGGGTTGTTCAATAGGAATTCGATGGGGCTGGAGGGCTTTGTGGGGATTGGGGCGAAGGGATAAAAACATCGCTTATCGATGATGGGGACTGCCTTTTAGGGTGGCCGGTGAGGCTTTGGGCCGATGGGGATCGCCCGAAAGCATTAAAATTATCCCTTCGGCGCGGTCGCGATCGGACAAAAACCTACTCGGCCCATCCTCTCGTTTAGTCTGGATCGTCGATAAGCGATGTTTTTATGCCTCGCGCGCGATCGCGATCGGACGAAAACCTACTCGGCTCATCCTCTCGTTTAGTCTGGATCGTCGATAGGCGATGTTTTTATGCCTCGCGCGCGATCGCGTTGGACTGCGCGGGACAATTTCCCGGCTCACGCTGGATATGCGATTGAAAATACTTGACACGCCGGCCCACATCTCCTTTCCTTATGAACCGCCATGCCCGATATCGATGCCCAAAATCTTAGCCCAGGCGCTCTCTTCCATAACCGCTATCGCATCGTGAAATGCATCAAATCAGGCGGTATGGGCACTGTCTATGAAGTGCGCGATGAAAATACGGCCTCGCCCCGCGCGCTAAAGGTGATGCTGCCCAGCGTGCTGAATGATGCCGATCAGCGGGCTCGCTTTATGCGCGAGGCTAAGCTGACGGGCAATATCGAAAGCGATCATATTGTCAAGGTGTCAGATTCAGGTGTCGATGATGCCTCGGGTTCGCCTTTTTTGGTGATGGAGCTGTTAAGGGGTCAAGAGCTGGGCGATATTCTGGAATCTAAGGGCGGGCTGCCCGCACAGGATGTGGTGCTCTATCTCAATCAGGCCGCCCGCGCTCTCGATAAAACCCATGAGGCGGGGATTGTTCACAGGGATCTTAAACCTTCAAATCTGTTTTTGACGCATCGGGATGATGGTTCGCCTTGTGTTAAAATTCTGGATTTTGGTATCGCTAAGGTGAGCGCTCAGAGCGAGGCCAATAAAACAAGGGCGCTGGGTACGCCGCTCTATATGGCGCCCGAGCAAATTCGCGGCGAGGGAAATCTGCGCAGAACCGCCGATGTCTATGCCCTGGCCCATGTCGCTTATGCGCTGTTGGTGGGGGAACCTTATTGGCATGAAGAATCCGAGCAGCATGATTCGATTGTGACGCTGTTGATGAAGGTGGTGTCGGGGCAGTTTGGCGAGGCGCCTTCGGCTAGGGCGAAACGGCGAAAACATAAAGAGCTTTCCCCTGCTTTCGATGCTTGGTTTTATAGGGCGACGGCGCTGAATCCCGATCAGCGCTTTGAGAAGGCGGGCGATGCGATTGCGGCGCTGGCTCAGGCGTTGAGCGCTCCGGCGCAGGCTGTTCATGATCATCATGCGCATCACGCTTATCAGGCTCATCAGGCTCATCAGGCTTATCACGCGCATCACGCGCATGCCGCTCATGCGCTGCAATATGCGCAGACGGCTCAAGCAGCGCAGGCTCCGGCTTGGGCAGCGGCTCAAACGGCGGCGCCTCAAGTTCCTCACGTTCCCCAAGTTTCGCAGCAACCAAAAAAATCTTCGCCGCCCGTGGCGCTGTTCGCAGTGGGGGGGATTGCAACGCTGGCGCTGATTGTGGGGATTGTGGCGATTGCGGGAGGCGGGGATTCGAAGGCGGCGAATGATGCCACGCAGGCGAATCAAAATGTTCAGACCAATAATGCGGGGCAAAATGCGGCTTGTCCTTCGGATGCGGTGTGCGCAAATGTGAATACGCCGAATCCAAAGGCGCTGGATGCGGGCGCGATGCTGGCTCAAATGAAGGCGATTGCTCAAAAGGAAAACAGCAAGGCGCAGTTGATCCGGATTAGCATCGCGGGGCCGAATAGCGAGGGGCTGGCGGATATTACAGGCGATTTGCCTATTCAGTTTCAGTATGGAACGCCCGATCAAAGCGTGACGATTTCGCTTCGGAGCGGCCAGGCGATTGTGCGAACGGGGCCCGGGCTTTCGGTGGGCTTTGCGGTGGATGAGCCAAAATGCGGGCAGAAGGCGGCGTTTGCGGCGGCGGTGAAGGATGGCTTTCCTTCAAAGGGTGCGGGGCGTTCGCTGACGTATACGGCGGATCCAACGGATGGAGCGGCGGCTTGGTTGCTGAATGCGCCGAATCAGATGGTGATTGTGGATGGGAAGAGCTGCGCGCTGAAGACGCACACGAAATGGTAGTTTTTATAGGGTTTTAGAAAAAATGCGCGGCTTTTTTGGCCATGCTCAATCCGCGTCTGTATATAGGCCGCGGAGCGAGAAGCATGCTGAAATCCAAGCGGCGCGCCGAGCAAATTGAATATGTGATCCGCGAATGGCTGAGCGATCCGGATATCGCTATTATTTGCGGGAATTGGATGAATGGCTCGATGATGGAGCTGTTCCCCAATGGCCGGGCTTATTTGAGCCATGAGCGTTATCCAGAGCCTTTTTCTGGGCTTCGGGATCTGCATCTTCAAGATCAGGGTCATCATCTGCATTTGGATTTGGAGAAGCTTGGTTCGGCGGTGTACTCGCTTTCGCCTTGTGTTTGCTATGGATACCGGCCTTCGTTTGAGGTGCGTTTTTCGACGGTGGAGCTGGATAGTCCGGTGCATTTTTCGTTTGCGCTGGGGGTGCGGGAGCCCTACCGGGGGCAGAAGGCGAACCGGAATGCGCTGATTGCCTATTTTCAGCGGATGCTTTCGCATCACAGGCGTTTTCCCGAGGTGACGCGCTTTTGGATCGATAGGCCCAAGGATGCGGGGGAAGCGACGCTTTCGGGGTGGAGGGAGAGTTATGCTTGTTTATTGGAGGCGTGTGGCTATCCGATGGAGTTGAGCCGGGCTTTGGAGGAGCCGGGGGATGTGGAGCGGGTGCTGGCGTCGTTGTTGAGGGAGCCTATGGGGGTGTGTCATGCCTAAGCCTGTGTTGCTGATGCCCAAGGTGGTGGAATTGGTGGAGGGGGCGCTGTCGCTGAAGGGGGCGTCGCTGGTGATTTACCGGCATAGGACGCTGATTGAGTTTAAGACGGAAAGGCTGGTTCCTGGGCTTTCGCTGTATGAGGAGCAGGGTTTTTCAAGCTGGCAATTTGGGGATGCGGAAGATCATCACTGTCATTTGGATGTGGGGGCGTGCACTCGAGTGGTGTTTGGGGCGGAGCCGGTGAGTTGCCAGGGTGGAAAGCTGAATTATACGGTGTGGTTTATGGTGGAGGGGGATTGTGGTAATCCTTATCGGCGAGGGGCATATTTTTCGGTGACGCTCAATAAGCCTTACGATGAGCAGGGGCTGGCGCGTTTTGATTTGATTGAGCCTGTGTTTGAGCTGTACCGGCGTTTTGAGGGCGAGGCGGGGGTAGAGGCGGAGCCGGCTTTTTTGAGGGCGATGGAGGATAGGGATTGGGTGCGGGTGGGCGGTCGCAAGGCGCTTCTGAAGCGCGAGAAGGAGGTGCGGGATGTTCGGGCCTAAGCCATCGGGTGGTGGGAGCAAGGTAAAGGGTTTTGTGAGGGAGTTGCTTGAGGGAAGAGACAATGGGGACAAGGAGGCGACGATTGTTGTTTCGGAGCTGTCGTGCAGCGAGCCTGGATGTTCTCCGATTGAGACGGTGATCGCGATTTTTAGGGGGCCGAGCGATACGCGGCGCTACAAGATTCACAAGGCGCAGGCGGAGATTACGCGGGACGATGTGGCGGGGCTTCTGGGGCATGAATGAGGAAGGGTTTGGACGATGAATAGCGGCGGCGAGACACAGAGCGGGAAGATTCCGGTGACGGTGCTGACGGGGTATTTGGGGGCGGGCAAGACGACCTTGCTGAACCGGATTTTAAGCGAGCAGCATGGGAAGCGTATCGCGGTGATCGAGAATGAGTTTGGGGAGGTGGGGATTGACAATGAGCTGGTGTTGAATGCGGATGAAGAAATTTTTGAGATGAACAACGGCTGTATTTGCTGCACGGTACGCGGGGATTTGCTGCGTATTTTGGGCAATTTAATGCGCCGCAAGGATCGCTTTGATTTTATTTTGATCGAGACGACGGGTCTGGCCGATCCGGCGCCGGTGATTCAGACGTTTTTCGCGGATGATGAGATGAAGGAGTGCACGGCGCTGGATGCGCTGATTACGGTGGTGGATGCCAAGCATTTGGCGCTGCATTTGGATGAGAGCACCGAGTGTCAGGAGCAGGTGGCTTTTGCGGATGTGATTTTGCTCAATAAGACCGATTTGGTAAGCGAAGAGGAGCTTTTATCGCTGGAGAAGCGCATTCGGGGGATCAATCGCTTTGCGAAGCTGATGTACAGCGAGCGCTGTGATGTGCCGATTGATTCGGTGGTGAATATAGGTGCCTTTGATTTAAACCGGGCTTTAAGCCTGGACCCCAATTTTTTGGAGGAAACGGCGCATGAGCACGATTCGACGGTCGGTTCGGTGGGGTTTGAGATCCAGGGTGATATGGATGAAGAAAAACTGGAGGCGTGGATGCGAAAGCTTCTTCGGGAGAGGGGCGTGGATATTTTTAGGATGAAGGGGATTTTAAGCGTTAGGGGCAAGGAAGAGCAATTGGTAATGCAAGGGGTGCATATGCTCTTGGATGGGGCGCTGGGCAGGCCGTGGAAGGATGCGCGGCGTTCGAATAAACTGGTCTTTATTGGGCGGAATTTGGACAGGGCAGAGCTTTCGTCGGGCTTTATGGCCTGTCTTTCGTGAGGGCGGCGATGAATGCCCAGGCTTCGGCGTTTGAGCTGTATTCGGGGACGCTGGGGAGGCGAGAGCTGACCGTGGTGTCCTTTGAGGGGCGGGAGTGGGTCTCCAAGCTCTTTTCGTTTGAGATTCGCTTTTTGGTGAATGGGGATATCCCGGATCTGGAGGCGATGCTTTTGGGGGCGCCGGCGGTCTTGGCGATGCGGGCGGGCGAAGGGGCTCCCCGTTTTGTTCAGGGGATAGCTGCCAATGTGGGGGCGTCTGGAGTTTCGCTCGATAGGCGGAGGCAAATGCGGCTTAGGCTGGTGCCCAGGTTGTGGTTGCTGAAGAAGAGGCGTACATCGAGGATATTTCAAGATTTGGCGCCGAAGCAGATTGTGGATCGGGTGCTTGCGGAGCATGGTATCGCGGCGCGCTGGGATTTGAGCTTGGAGCATAGGAAGCGCTCGTATTGTGTTCAATACCAAGAGAGTGATTTTCAGTTTGTGAGCCGGCTTTTGGCGGAGGAAGGGATTTGGTATTGTTTTGAGCCGCTGAGCGTGGCCGATCTTGAGCAGGCGGTGGAATCGGGCGGGGACATGAGCAAGTTTTCTGAACAGATGCTTTTGTGCGATCATCCCGAGCGCTATCCGGTGATGCAGGATGAGTGGGGGGCGCTGTCTTCGCCTTCGCCATCGCCCGGGAAACAAATAACGCCCAAGCTCGCTTTTCATGCGCTCGAGCCTGGGTCTTCGGGTGGGGAATATGTGTATGCCTTTGATGCCCGGTTGTCGGTTCAGACGCAGAGCGTTCACTTGCGGGATTATGATTTTGAGCGGCCGCATGTGGATCTAAAAGCCGAGATGAATGCGGCCGATCTGCCGGGACAAAGCGCGGGTTATCATTTGGAGGAGTACGATCACGGGGGAGAACTGGCCGATCCCGATGCATCCGCGCTTAGGGCGATGACGCGGCTGGAGCAGCATCAGCGGCGGGCGAGGCTTTCGAAGGGGAAGAGCAATTGCCGGCGGATTTCGGCCGGGCATCGCTTTCTGCTGGAGGACGCGCCGGATTTGAATGCGCAGGACCTGGCGGTGATTTCCGTGAGGCATCAAGGGGCAAATCCGGCTTTTGTAAAGGCTGCGGCGGGCGCTCAGATTTATGAGAATGAATTTGAGGTGGTGACGGCGCATATTCCCTACCGGCCTAAATGTTCCAAGCGCAGGCTGAATCAAGTGATGGAATCCGCGGTGGTGGTGGGTCCCGTGGGACAAGAGGTGCATACCGACGGCTACGGACGCATCAAGGTTCAGTTCCAGTGGGATTTGGATGGGGAGAAGAATGAGAATAGCTCTTGCTGGATGAGGGTGATGCAGCCTTGGGCGGGAGCGTCATGGGGTACGCAGTTTATTCCCCGGGTGGGTATGGAAGTGTTGGTGACTTTTTTGGGTGGGGATTGTGATAAGCCGGTGGTGATGGGGAGTGTATACAATGCCACGCATCCTCCGGCATTTGCCTTGCCCCAGGGTAAAAACAAGAGCGGAATTGTGACGAGGAGTATTGGGGGCCAGGGAAGTAACGAGTTTTCTTTCGATGATACGGCGGGGGGCGAGCAGGTTTTTCTAAAGGCGGAGCGCGATTGGCAAGAGAGTGTGGGCCGCGATCACACCACGCATGTTGGGGGAGCGCAATCGCTGAGGATCGGGGGAGCGCAGAGCATCGATGTGGGAGGCGGAAGGCATGATAGTGTCAATGGCGTGGAAGCCCGTTCGGTGCAAGGGCATCAGCGCTGGAGTATCGCGGCCGATCAAGACGTAAGCATTGGGGGCCGCAAAACAGAGCGGATTGGGGGAGGGAGCGAGCTTCATGTTCATGGGCATAACCTGCAAAACAAGGGGATGCACAGCGAGACGGTGCAAGGCTATTCGGTGCTTAATGTGGGAACCGAGAATCATCCGACGGGGCGAAGCGTGCTGGTGTATGGCAATGAAGCCCATGATGCCTCTGGTTCTATCACGCTTCGGTCGGAGAAGAGCCTGATGCTGCATGTGGGAGAGTCATCGCTTCTGCTCACGCCTGAAGGCATTCAGTTGACGGCCAAGAAGATTGTCATCAAAGGGAAGGAGAGTCTCACGCTGCTGGGAGATGGTCCTGGCATTGAATTGAGCGATGAAGCGCATATTCTCGCCGATACCATTAAGCTTTTTTCCAAGGGGGGTTCGGTGGAGCTGGATTCAGAAGCGGCGCATGTGGATGGGCCGCTGGTCAAGCTGAATTGCGGTGCGGGGAGCCGTCCAGAGCTTGAAGAAGAGAGCGAAGAGGAAGAGACGCGGACCTTTAAGTGGAAATGTTTAGATGCCGATTTAGAGCCCTATAAGAACAAAACCTATACGCTGGTGACGCAGGGCTTTAAAGCCAAGGGGACGACGGATGATGAAGGTTATATCGAGGAAGAGCTGCCCACCGATGCCTTTATTGTTCAGATCATGCTGTGGATTGAGGATTATCCCCAGGGAGAGCGGAGGAGTTATACCATACGCTTGGGTGATTTACCCCCGGCCTCGACGGTGTATGGCGCTCAGATCCGGCTGAAAAATCTTGGCTATTATCTGGGCGAGGAATCGGATGAGATCAACCCGGAGATGCAGCAGGCATTGGTGCAATTTCAGGAAGATCACGGGCTGAGTGTGACGGGCGATCTGGACGGCCCGACGGCTCTAAAATTCAGCGAAGTGCATCCCTAGGCGAGAGGGGGAAACAACCATGGCGGACAGTAAGGATAAGATCGTCAACGAGGATTTGCTTAAGCGCTTGCCCAAGGGTCTATTTGAGAAAGTCATCCTGAAGAAGGGCGCGACCAAGCTGGATAGAGATGCCACCAAGGCATGGATTGAAAAAGAACTCTTCGAGAAGCATTTGTCCAATGAGGATTTTGCAAGCGCGGTCTATTATAAATTCCCCGTGGATTGGCCGCTTCACACCAAGAACCCCGATTCTTTGCAGGGCAACAATGGATCCCTCTCCCCCTACCAGGCTTCCTTTGTCTATTTAGACGTGGGAGCGTGGGTTGGCACCAAAGATCCAAACAAGCCTAAGAATTGGGGCAATCAGACTGGCTATCCCATGCGCGATTTTGGTATCGTGTGCGGGCCGCTGGTGGCGCTTTGTACCTTCCGATATGCCTTTTCGGGTGATCACTGCGAGTTGTGGAAGAAAAACCGGACGCTTCAGCAAGAACCTTGGAAGAGCGTGGCCGCGCTGATTGAAGCTCTGTCCAAATCGTCGGGAGGCGACGATCAAGAATTGGGCGAAGCCATCGTGCGCGAAGCGATGCTGGCTCAAGGCAGTTCGCGCTGGATCCGGCACCCAGAGCAATGCATCATCCATGTGATTATGGGGGATATGCATATCCCCGTGCTGGATGAAGAAATTCAAACCTACGGAGGATCGAGGCAGGTGAACGACCCCACACCTCCCCTTCCCTCTTCCTTTGGCCAAGGGCAAGCTCAACCATTTGTGCTTCATACCCCCGATGGAGACAAGACCCTAAAGCCTCCTGTACCTGTCCGCAATGCCTTTGAGCCTGTGCATGAAAAGCCTGGGCTTGTGCCTCGGCTGGGCCGGCTGGATTTAGGCACCATGGAAGGTTTGGTTAAGAAGCTTGTGGGCCCCGACGAGGAACATGGCACCGATGGGCCGAAAAAAGTCATTGAATTTGCCAAAACCATCGATCCCATCACAGGAATTGCTTCACTTCCCGTCACCTTGCCCGTGGTCGCGGGAACGGCTATCCCGGCATATCTACACGGCAATCCCGATGTAGCCAAAGGCTTGATGACCCTTCAAGAGGCCAAGCAATGGTATAAATATTATCGCGAGGGTGTCGATAATGGAAGGCCCGCGGATATCTTCGAAGAAGCCGGCGAGCACCTGTTCCACTTTGTAGCGCGCCTGGAGAACTATGAGAAGCCTAGGAAAGAGGGCTCGCTCTTGTCGGTTAAGTTCCTTCAGCTCGGTGACATGATGGACTTTTGGGTGGGCTTCACTTGTCATTACAAGCCTTCAGATCATCCCGATCTCCCGGTCCAGACGGCGGATGAACAGGGCCGGCGAATGCTCCAGGCGTGGACGGCCAATCTGTTCCAGAACACCAAGCAGGGCCGAAGAGTCGCCGATGCTGTCGATACCCTGAATCTTAAAGGCTTTTATCCCACCTTCCTCTACGGCAATCACGACAATTACCTGGGAGGATCGGGTAAACTCAGCTATATCAACGGCGATGGCATTACTGTCGATCTCCCCCAGCGCGAAGCCTTTTATAGTAACTTCGGCGTATTTATGGAGCATGGTCATCAATGGGAATCCTCTAATGCCGACAATGCGAGCGCATTTTTGCCCCTAGCCGGCACGCTCTGTCCCTTGGGTGCTTGGGTAACGCAGGCTGCCTTTATACGCCCGGGACCCATTCGCCAATTTGAAGGCAAGGCCGCCGGCCTGGTGGCTCAAATGAGCGGCACCTTTGGTCAGCGCATGGATCAAATTATTGGCTCCGCTGTTCGCTATTGGCGGCAGTCCGGGGATTTCTATTGTTATGTCATGGGTCATACCCACAGCGCTTGCCTCACCCGGGTGATTGTCTCCTCGGGTCACGAAGAAGAAGTGCGCAAGTTCGTCCAAAAAGAGCGAAATAACTCGAGGATTCGCGTGGCGATCCGGACACCGAGCAGTGAGGGGCAAGTCATTGTATACGAAGAAGATAACTTGGGTGCCCAGGAAGGCGATGTCTTTGTGCTGCGGGAAGGATACACGCCCATGCCCTCGATCGAGCTCTATTGGTGGGGAGCATCCACCATTGGTTCGGAATGGGCTGCTCTCGAGGATCTCTACAAACCCCCTGCCAAAAGCCCCGAGGAAGTACCCGAAAACCTGAGAGGCCCCACGGGCCGAAAGGATTTTGGGGGATTATCCATGAAGAATGTGCCGCCCGGCGTCTATGAAGCGAGGCTCTCCCTCGATTTGGTCCGGGGCCCCTTCCGAAAGAGTTCGATGCTTGACACCTCCCTCTGGTCAAACAACATTCCTGTGTGTAAACGGCTGGCCGTCTGTGGAATTTCCATCGAGGAAGCCGCAAACGAGGAACAACCCTTTGTGTTTTACTTTGACCCGGCAAAGGGATTTTCACGGCCGATTTTCCTTCGCTTTGCCTATTACCCCCAGAACAATGACCAGCAAAATGCGTGGTTTGCGCTTCACCGTTCAGGGTCCGCGGATTTTCGAGCGCTGCGAAGGGCACCCGTCCCCCACCCTGTTCATCGATTCTTGGACCACAATATGCGCTTTTCCCTGCAAATCAGTGGCCAAAATACCCAGCAGGCAGGAGGTTTCGCCGGATGGGTTCGTCCCGATCAAAAACCCTCGTTCCTTCCAATGTGGGGGCGTATTTGTATTAGCCGCCTTCATCCCAAACATTGGGATTTAACAGAACCCAACAAACAACCTGTTGGAGATTGGACCATCAGCGCATTTTCGGAACAAGGCGAACCGATGGGCTCGGCTTCCTTTTCCGTGAAGAGGCCACAGCCCCATGGGAAAAAGTAATACGCCTGCATTTCAAACGCCGTCCAGACCAGCCTATCTCCAGCTTGGATGGCGGCGCACGCTTGAAGATTCGGCGGCGATGATCGCATGGGCTCCGCCGGATTTTGGCCTGCCTTGCTTGGGTGTAGCCACATTTTCGGGCCATGTGCATCTGTTGGAACGCGAAACGGGCCATCTGCTGCACTCCCTTCAAGGCCATGCCCAAGGAGCCCTCGCCCTGGCCTTTCAAGCTCAGGGGGTATATCTAGCCACGGCAGGACAGGACGGCGAGATTGAGATCTTCTCCCCCAGCCAAAGCCAATCCCTTCGTTTTAAGGCAAATCCCGACGATCCCAAGCGCTCCCCCGTTTCCATGCTAAGCTGGTCCAGCGATGGCCAAGTCTTGGCATCCGCCTGCGGCCGTATGGTGCGTTTCTGGTCGCCCCAAGGCGAGCTTTTATCTGAATTGCCCGAACATCCCAGCACCGTGACGGCGCTTTGCTTTAGCGAGGCATTTGGAGGCTTTTTTTCGGCTTCTTATGGCTCGGTTCGCTTTACCGCGCGCGCCAGCCTCGAGATTGAGCGGGAACTCTGGTTTCGAACATCTATCCTAAGCCTAGCTCCCAGCCCATGCGGGCGCTACATTGCCGCGGGCACCCAAGATCCCCTGGTGCGGATTTGGGACTGGTGCTGTGATGCGGAGGCCGTAAACCTAGAAGGTTATTCAGGAAAAACGCCCATCGTTGTCTTCAGCGGTGAAACGCTTATCCTCGCGACCGCATCCGGATCGAGCGCGGTCTTGTGGAGCTTTGCCTTTGGAAATCTCCGTAGCGCTCCCCATGCCGCCCTTTTAGGACCCACGCGCAGGGTGAGCGGACTCGAGTTCTTACAGGAGGGCAAAGCCCTGCTCAGCTCCAGCCTCGATGGACAACTGCGGCTTTATGAGCTTACCAGCGCTGGCACAACCCCTTCCGCTTCTCTAAATTTACAAGCCCCCCTCCACCTCTTATCCCTTTCCCCGGATCGGCGCTATGCGATCGCGGCCGGAACAGATGCCTCAATCCACAGCATTCCTCTGAACAACGGCTAATGTCCAGCGAGCCTGCATTCCCCCTCTTCCTCGACTGCGGAGCCTTCACCGGCGATGGCCAAAGTGCCCCCAAACAGCGCTCTTTTGCGCTTATCTGCGGACAGATCGCCGTACTTTGCTCTTTTTTTGGCACCAAACCCTTCACGCCTCTCGGCCATATCGGCCCCCCCGAAGAAAGGGACGCCCTCAACAAAGTGCTCCTGGCGCTGGCCGGACCCATGCGCTTGGATATCACCCTTCATGCCTGGGAATCCATTCCAACCCAACATCCAACCCCCGATCGGCACGTATACCTCCTCCTTCCCGGACCTAGGCTTCCCCTCGTCACCCCCATGCCCGATCTAAACCCGGAGCTTATTCCCGACCCCACCCGAGCCAATTGCCCTTGTCATGGCCCAGTCGTCACCCGCATGCTATATGGCACCCCCGAGGCGCCTTCCCGCTACCGGGCCGTGGGCGCCCTGCTTTCGCGCAATCCCAGCGATTGGTTCTACTTAATGGCCGAATCTCACCGCGAATGCGCCACCGACTTCTGCAAACTCCTCGATAGAATTACCCGTTTAAGCTTGCCAATCCAAATCATTGTCCTGGGCCCGCTCTGGGAGCTATGGACAGGATATCGTTGTGTATTTCAAGGTTCGGGGCGGGCGGCCTTTATCGCCCCCGAGATCCTCACCGAAATCAGCGAAGAAGCGCTAAGCGGGCACTGGCTTTCCAAGGTGATGAACACCAAAAGCCGGGAAGCCATCACACGTTTTCTTCGGCTTCCCAAGGCTCGCCGTTCGGTGCTCGGCGCCAATGCTTTTGAGCGCGAAGGCGTATGGCTCGCGGATGGGAGCATGGCGTATCGCTCTATTTTTCCTGAAGAACCGCCGCTGGCCTTCCTGGCCCTGCGCGAACAAAAAGCTCAGTTCAAGCCCTGGAGAAAAGCTTTCGGCGAAACGTTTCGATATCTGTCGCTAATCACCGGAGCGCTTCGCTGGCAGGGCAGGCAGGTGGGCATGTACGCGACAGCCCATGGAGGAGAGCCTCTGCTCACCAAGCTCGAAGGCCGCGCCGCCTAGCGCCGCCGATTCTGCAAGAGCCATGTTTTGTAGGCATTGTACGCCTGCGCATAGGCTTGATACAGCGGAGGCTCGGCGGACAGCCGGCGCTGCCAATAGGCATCCACCGAAGCCCGGACATCCTGGGGAATTCCATAACGCCTAAAGATCTCGTCCGATCGATCTGGGGCAAGATGAAGCTCGACACAGAGCGATGCATATTGCTCGAGCGATAAATTGGGCAGCTCTGGGCGGCTCGGCGAGGGCTTCATAGGCTCTTGAGGCCCAAAAGGAAGCGCCGCGCCCGTTTGAAACAGGGCCCCCACATCCTGCGTACCCGAAGCTTGATGCACGGCGGCGGGCGCCTTGGGTTTTTCGGGCTCCGCCGGCAAACTGGACGGCCGATCGCCAAAGGGAAGAGCCGCGCCGGTGCTAAATAAAGCGCTCACATCCTGGGTTCCCGCGGCTTGTTGCACAGGCTTTTGTGGCTCGGCCTTGGGCTCGGGAGGAGGCCCCGAACTTCTATCGCCAAAAGGAAGAGACGCCTCCGACTGAAAAAAAGCGCTCACATCTTGCGTCCCCGAAGCGATATGAACGGGCTTTTCGGCTTTCTGCACCCCTTCTTGAGCCGGCACCGAAGCAGCTTGCTGAAAAGGCAAAGGTGCGCCTGTGGCAAAGAGCGCGCTCACATCCTGGGTCGCATCACTTTTTGCTTTTGGCTCGGGAGCGGCCACTACACCCCTCAGGGCGGGAGCTTCAATCACATCAGGCCGAGGCGCAAAAATGAACCTTGCCTCCTCGGCGGGTGGTGAAACAGGAGCGGCAGGCGCGGGCTTTGGCTCCATCACCGACGCGGGCCCTTCCCGCCTCGCCTGATTGGAATAATGCGAAAACAGCGTGCGATAATCCCGGTTTAGCTCGGGATCTTTTGCCAACTGAGCCGTCCAGCGCTCGGACAAGGCGTTGAACAAGCCTGGATCGGTTAGACCATATTTAAGCAAGACACGCTGGCGCAACTCTGGGAATGCCGCAAGATCCGCTTGAATCGCAGCCCACCTATCGAGACCAATCTCCTCGAGCCGAGACTCCACCGAAGAAGCCCCGCCTTTGGACGGCTCGTCCTTGATTACACTTCCCCCCGCTCCACCCGCGGCCCTCGATCGTTTTCTCGCAATCGGCCCAAGGGACAGCGCGGGAAGCACACCAGACGGCGATTTTGACAACTCTCCCAACTGTTTAGCCAAGGCAGGATCTTTATCCGCCCGCTTAGCCCAAGCCCGCGAAAGCCTCGAAACATCGTTTGGACCTAATTTTAGCGACTTAAGCCATGCCCCCGGATCTGGGGAACTCGAATAGGCTTGAAGAAAAGCCGTCCAGGCCAATGGATTGCTCTCCAGAGGAACGATAGAGCGGCTCAACCAATCTTCGGCATCGGACAACTCCTTCTGATACTGCTCAAACAGCCCACCCGTCAGCGAAGCGGCGGCAACCAAACGCTGCTTCCACTGTATATCGGCCTTTGGATAGCTACGGGCATCCAAGCCTTCAATTTCCAAGACTTCCGAAAGACTCAATCCTTCGGCCAGAGCCGCATTCACCGCCGCATATTGAGCCAGTGAAATACCGAAGACCAGCTCAGGCGCTTCCTCTTTTTGGACCTTCTTTTTCTTCGCCATGGCCTCGGTGCCTTTCCCTCTTTAATCCCCGATCAAGACCGTCCCCGAACCGATCACCGTCCCCGCCGGCCTATCCTGGGGGTCGTTACAGGTATCGGCTGGATCGCCCAAATGAGCCGCTTCTTTATTATTGATCAACACCTTGGCGCTGCCTTGTTTAATGGTCGCCTTATTGGACGGAGGCTTTTGGAACGGCCCGCCGCTGGGAATATGCATAGGCATATTATCGGCCGTACTTCCCTTGGTCGCCGCGTTTTTTTTCTCGATGATCACGTCGGCGCTTAGATTTCCCGATATCGAACCGCAAAAGGGCATAGGCAGCGGGGTAGGCACCGGCCCGCCCGGAGACGGAAACATCACGATATGGGTATCGATCGCAAAGATTTTATCGCCTTTTTTGGCCGCGGGCTTGCTCATGGCCACGCACTTGTCGCATAAAAGAGATGGCCTTGTCCAGTTTTTTTCAGCAACATTTGCTCAATTCGATCGCTTGATTCCTCTCCGCCGTGAATATAGTATTCATCCATGAACCAAATCTCCCCTCTTCACCGATGGTGCCTGATATCAGGCGCCCTGTTCTCATTCACCGGCCTTCACTGCGCCCTCAACAGCGAAGGAACGTCGGCTCATTCAACGCAAACAACGCAAACCGGAGGAGACGGCGGCTCGTCCGCAAACTCCTCCACCTCATCGTCGGCCTCCAGCGGCTCATCCTCCACGTCCTCGAGTGGCTCCTCCACAACAGGCAGCAGCTCATCCGGAACCGTCGGCAGCTCCTCGTCATCCTCGAGCACCAGCTCGTCCAGCTCCTCGTCATCAGGAACAGGCAGCTCATCCAGCGGCGGCGGCTCCGTCGATTGCCCAGCCGGAAGCGTACGCGATATCAAGGACGACTTCGGAGACTTTGTCTACAGCCAAAGCCTTTGGTGGCCTTATATGGGCGGCCCGCAAATTCAAAGCAATGGCCTCCTGACCGTAAGCCCCCTGCCCTATGTCAAAGCCTACGGAGGATACATCGCCAAATCAGGCAAAAACCTCTTCAATTGCTCCATGAGCATAAACGTTAAACAAATGCTTAACTCATCCGCGGCAGGCATAGCCTATTTTGAAGCGATCGGACCCGATTCGCAGGGGAACAAAACCAATAAAATCACCATGCTCGCCACATCCCAAAACATTTATTACTCGGTGATCCAAGACGAAAATGAAATCTTCATGGGCAACGACTCGCTGGACATGCCCACGATGGCCTATTGGCAAATACGCGAAACCCAAGGCACTTTATACTTTGAAACCTCGCCCGACGGCCTATCCTGGCAAGAACGGGACAACACCCCAGCTCCACCTTTCCTCAACTCCGTGACCATCAATATCGGCGCCGGAAGTAACAACACCGGCTCCAACCCCGGCGCAGCTCATTTCGATAACGTAAATATCTATTAAGATCCCCCGTGATACGGATATTTCATCGCAATCTTGCTCATCGCCCTTTCAGCCAGCGCCGTAATCGTCAGCGATGGATTCACCCCAGGATTTGCGCTCATCGCCGACCCGTCAATCACATATAAACCGTCATAACCATGCACTTGATGATCCTTATCGATCACCCCCTCATCCCGGTCTTTCCCCATACAGCATCCCCCTAGAATATGCGCCGTCGACGGCACCCCAAGCACCGTCTCCGTAGCCATGCTCATCACAAAACCACCGGTCTTCTTCGCAAACCGCTCCGCCAGCTCCGTCGCCTCCGGCATCGACGCCGCGGGCGCAGGCGACCCCGGATCCAGCTTCGATAAAAGCCCCTGCTGAAATCCCGTCCGAAGACCCTTTCCCAATTCAAAGGTCAGCGTCCCATCCAAGGTACGCATATACAAAAGAATCTGCGTCTGCCTTCCAAAATCTTGAACCCCAAGCGCCTTTAAACAAGTCAAAGGATCGCTCGCAAATGCCCGCACCGCCCCAGCAAGCCGCGAAAATAAATCCGTCCCGCTGCTATGAGGCATCGCCAAGCTCCGGAAAAAACCAGACCCTTCGGCATAGCGGCAAGGTTCGATATGACTATGCTCGTCCGTGTGCAAAATCGACGTAATCGCAACCCCTTCCGCGAAATTCGCATCTTTTTCGGGCACCACCACCCCAAATAGCGCCTCGCTGTTCGTACGCACGCATTTGCCCAGCTTATCCGACAAAAGAGGCAACCCTTCCCGATCGTTTTTCATCTCCAACAACAAAGGCAATGTCCCCATCACACCCCCAGCAAAGATCACCTTCTCCGCCGCAATCTTCTCGGATGGACCCTTGGAAAATGCCGGTTTTGTCTCGACCCAATAGCCCCCGCCTACATTGGGCTTCACCGCCCTCACTTCCGTTTCCGCCCGCACTTCCGCCCCAAGCCTCTCGGCCAAATATAAATAATTCTGATCCAGCGTGTTCTTCGCCCCCACCCGGCAGCCCGTCATACACGCCCCGCAATGCGTGCACCCGACCCGATCAGGCCCCTTCCCTCCAAAATAAGGATCGCTCACCCGCCGCCCGGATTCCCCAAAAAATACCGCCACATCCGTCGCTTGAAAACCATCCCCCCGGCCTATCTCCTCACCAATTTCCTTTAACACATCATCCCCCCGGTACATCCGGGGATTGGGCGTCGCACCCAGCATTCGCCTCGCGGTTTGATAATGAGGCAAAAGCTCGTTCTTCCAATCGGCCAAATGACCCCATGACGGCGCCTGAAAGAAAGGATCTTTAGGCATAGGAAGCGTATTGGCATAGACCAGCGAGCCACCGCCCACACCCACACCATGAAGCACCGTAATATGCTCCAGAAAACTCATTTGAAAAATACCCCGAAGACCCAAGGCCGGATTCCACATCCAGCGTTTCAAATCCCAATTGCTCTTTGGAAAATCCTCGGGCTTCCAGCGCTTCCCCTTTTCAATCACCAAGACCCGATAGCCTTTTTCGGCGAGCCTCAGCGCGCTCACACTGCCGCCAAACCCCGAACCAATAATCACAAAATCGTACGATTGCTCCATGGCGCGGGCACTGTAGATCAAAGTATTTGCATTGAAAAGTATTTTCCGCGCAACGCCGGCGGGCGAGGTCCATTAAGGCAAGCCCCGCTCCTCTGTATCGGCCAGCACATTCTCGGGAAGCCAGACACCAACATATGAAGCTGCCTCTTCCAAGGTATAACAAACAAAAAAGGGCAGCCTGTCCGTCTGCGCATGCCTAGCCACCTGAAGCTTCCCCAAAACGGTCTTGACAAGGATTGCGATCTTTGGAAAGCCCGCGAACATCCGGGGACGCCAATACGCCATCGCCGTTTCAAACGCCGGATCATTGCGCCCTGGAGTATTTCGAAGATCCACCAGAATCGCACTGTCCGCATGAGGAATCGACGACAGGGCATGCGCAAACAGCGCCATTGTCGAATGAAGCGCATCGGTATCGGGAAAAGGCTCGCCGCGCCTCAGAAACACAAACAGGTTAAGCTTGGGAAAGTGGCGGAGCAGCGCATATGCATTGCTGAACAGGGTATTTTCTGGCTGAGCGGACAGAAAAGCCGGCATAACCAAGGCTTGGTATAGGTAAAAGCAAGGCCGGACTCAATACCTTTGAACAACCTCGGCACAAAATCAGCCTTGACGGCCGAACCGGTTCTTGCCAACATCGGCGCCCGGTGACGCGGGACCCGGCAGGGCTCAACCAAAGCGGAGACTGAAACCATGAGCGAACTATCGCGCGAAATCGATAAAATCAAATCGGGCGCCAAGACGGCGATGAAAGCCGCAGGCATCCAAGCTTCACCAGAAAAAGTCACCCGCGAAAACCGCAAATCGCTCATCGCCTCGGGATTGCTGTCTTTCTTCTTTGGTCCCCTGGGCTTTCTTTATGCGGCTCCCATGAAAGAAGCCCTTCCCGTTATCGCCGTATATGTGCTGATATGCGCCATCCTGCCCAATTTTTTATTGATGTATCTCATTGGCGCCGTCAATATGATTTCAGCGCTGGCCGGCGTGCTCTATGCGTGGAGTTTTAATCACGAAGGAAAGCGCGCTCCGCTGATCCTCAAAGGCTAAACCTGGGAACTTCCGATGAGCAAACCAGCCGCAAAACAAGGCGATCAAATCACTGCCACCGATACCCATATTGTAATGGTTTCATCGCCGGGCGGCCCCGTGCCCACCCCCACGCCCACGCCTTTTTCAGGCCAGCTTTCGGGCGAACTTTGTTCATCCGTGATGATTGAAGATAAAGCGGCCGCCATAAAAGGCAGCAAAGCCAATAACTCGCCCGCGCATATCCCAGCGGGAGGCCCATTTCAAAAACCGCCTTCCAACGAAGGCTCCGTCCATCAAGGAAGCGGCTCGGTTTTTTTAGAAGATAAAGCCGCGGCCCGCATGGGCGATCCAGCCATAACCTGCAACGATCCCCAGGATGCACCGGTAGGAACGGTCATCGCCTCGGGAACCGTGCTGATCGGGGATTAAATCATGTCTACATCCAACGCTATCGAACAAGGCATTTTCGTATTGGATACCTTCGAAGGCGCGCGCGCTTCAAGCGTACCTTTGACGCGCCTCGAAGAAACCCGCAAACGAGCCCAAAAGTTCCGCGATCAACTGCTCTCCGGACCCAGCGTCCGCTTCTATAAAACCTGCGAACTGGTACGCATTCCCTATCCTGTGCGCTTTGCCTTCGCCAATGTCTATACACAGCTTCCCTTAACATCCCCCGTTTTGCATATCACCAACCGGCTCTTCATCGTTCAATTTAACAGCGCATCCGGCCTAAAAACCCTCTTGTTCTCGCCCAGCGATGTCCTCGCCAACGCCGAAACCCGCTATTTCAAACGCCTGGGCGCCGGCGAACTCGCCAAAATGGAGGGCAAAGTCGGCGACTTTTCGCCCCAGGGAATCATCAAAACCCTCGCCCAAAAACTCGTCGCGCCTCAAAGCCCGAGCGTCACCGAATGGCTCGAACAGGTTGGACTCCGCCCCGAAGATATCGACTATTTATCCTACGACCACCTGCATACCCAAGATGTGCGCAACTGGCTGGGCGGCGATGGCCGGACACCTCTATTTCCCAATGCAAAACTCCTTATCACCCGGCGCGAATGGGAAAGCGTTTCAGGTTTATTGCCTTCTCAAGCCGATTGGTATTGCCCCAACGCCGTCCAAGGTATCGATCCCGATAAAATCATCCTCCTCGAAAACGACGTAATGCTGGGCGATGGCGTCGCCTTGATTCAAACCCCAGGCCATACCATGGGAAATCATTCCTTGGTGGCCCGCACGCCCGAAGGCGTCTTTGTGACCAGCGAAAACGGCGTGAGCGTCGATAACTACGCCCCCGAACGCTCCCGAATCAATGCCGTCCGCAAATATGCCCAGCGCGTCGGCGTCGAGATTGTATTGAACGGCAATACCCAGGAAAGCAGCGTCGAACAATATATTTCGATGGTTATGGAGAAAGAAATCGCCGGCCCCAATGCTAGAAACGGCGATTTTTATAATACCCTGCCCTCTTCGGAATTCACCCATTGGTGGCTCTTCAAAGGCATCGAACCCAGCTTTGAATGGGGCGATCTTGAATTTGGCCGCGTGACCGCGCCCTCGCGCTGAATACGCTAAAAGCGATACGCGCCCCAAATACCTATCAAAGGCACTTTCACATAATCGGTATAAATCCCATTTAAATAGCTATTCACACCCGTATTGACTTGATCGAGCGCCTGCTGCCCCGGCCTGGTGCGCGCCATCCCACACCCACATGCAAGCTGTGAAGCACCGTATGCATAGGAATCTCCTGACCTAAATCATCGGGCAAATCCTTTCCCGTCACCGCTTCCAGCGCCTCGGCGCCGGAGAGCCCCCCGCCCAGCGCAGCCAAGGTATAGCCCGCGAAAATCTCTAAACCCGCCTTCCGAAAAGGCTTTACGCCCGCCGACAGCCTCACCACCATCGAATTGCCCAGCGCCGCATCGATAATCGAAGCCGTCGTCTCATCATAGGCCGAAACACCCACCAGAATATTGTTGATCATGCTGGTGTAGGCCCTCGGCATAAAACCAAGCTCGGCCTGAAGCACAATCCGATAGGGTATTTGCAGCGTGCCCGAAATACCCATCATCAGCGGCACATAGGTGCCCACGCCCAGATCGAAGAGAACAGGTTTCCCCTTCTTTTTCTTGGGTTTCTTCGCGGGCAAGGCAGGTCCCGGATCGGCCTCATCGCTCTCGTCGGCCTCTGGTTCCGGGCCATCCTCCGCGGGCGGCGGAGGCGGAGGCAGCGCGGGAGGAGGCGGCGCGGAAGGCAAAGGCTCCGGCGACGACGACGCAGGCGGCAGCGAAGGAAGCGGCTCGTCGGCGGGAGGCTGAGCCTCGGGCTCAGGCGCATCGGCCCAAGCCTTTCCCGGACATAAGAACGCAGCGAAAGCAAGAACAGAAGCACAGCGCAACCCAGCTCGAAGCATACCCGCTGTATATCAAAATCTGGCCTTCGCCGATCAACAAAACTAGCCCGAGACCCGCCGCATGATGTACCTTCGCTTCGACATGCGGACGACCTCTTCTTTCACGCACCATCGCCCGATGCGCGCGCGGCCCCTGCTTATTTCGATTGCGGCTCCGGCATCGCTTGCCCTGCTGCTCAGCGCCAACAGCGCGAACGCCCAAGGACAAACACCCGAACTCAGCCTCGATTTGGGAGGACAGCCTCTCGTCCTCAAACTCATTCCCAAAGGCTCATTTGTACAAGGCTCGCCCGCCTCCGAACCTGGCCGCGAAGCCGACGAAGCCCAGCGCAAAGTCACGCTGACCAAAGATTTTTATATCGGAAAATTCCCTATCACACGCGATCAATTCCAGCGCTTTGTCAGCGATACCGGACACCGCACCGAAGCCGAAAAAGGCAAGAGCGGCGGCTTTGGCTTCGATGGAACAGGACTCGTCCAAAAACCCGAATACAACTGGAAAAACCCTGGTTTCGCTCAAGAAGGCGATCATCCCGCGGTCATTATCACCGTCGGCGACGCCGAAGCCTTCATGGATTGGGCCTCGAAAAAAACAGGCCACCGCCTTCGCCTTCCCACCGAGGCCGAATTTGAATACGCCGCCCGGGCCAATACCCAAACCCCATGGTACTCGGGCGCCAACGATGCAAACGCCTATCAGATTGGCTGGTTTAAATCCAACAGCGAAGGCAAGGGCACCCATTCCGTAGGGAAAAAACAGCCCAATCTCTTTGGCCTCTACGATATGTCCGGCAATATCTATCAATGGTGCTCGGATATCTATGCTCCATATCCATCGGGCGATATCAGCGACCCCAAAAATACCGTCCCTCCAGCCGGCGAACCCGCGCGCAATGTACTCCGGGGCGGCTCTTATCTCAAAGATCCCCACCGGGGCCGTTCCGCGGCCCGCTACCGCAACACACCCGGCAGCCGCAATGCCGATAACGGTTTCCGCGTCGCTTGGGATATCGGCGCCACCGCCGCCCAACAGGCCCCCACCTTCTCCCCTCCACCCGCCACCCCAGGCACTCCCCCATCCTCCACATCCCCCGGCACATCCAAGTCATCGGGCGGAATCACCGAACTGCTGGTCGGCCTCTTTATTATCCTCGTCCTTCCCCTGGGCATCATCGGGCTTGTTATCTACTTCTTCATCAAACTCATCCGCAAATCCATGGGCAAAGGCAGCGGCACTCCCAACCAAGTCAACTGGAATGGCCAAAGCTGGAACACATCTCAAACATCCGGCCCCCCAGGAATGACCTACTACCCCCAAACCGACGGCTTCTGGATTCAAGCCCCCGATTATCCCAATGGCACCAGCGTCGGCTACTCCTGCATCGTCGCCGGCCGCCGCATTCAACAAAGCGCCATTATCTTTGGCAATCGCGTCTTTGTCTACACCGGCGGATTGCCCAGCAATATCCACCTTCATAACGTCATACGCCCCGGCGAAGGCTGGACTCCATCGGCCCAACCCAGTTCCAGTTCCCGCTCCCACGCCCACCATGACCGCGATAGCGACGACTACGGCCCCTCGTCCTACAACAGCTCCAACACATCATCATTTTTCGGCAATCCGCGCGCCTATTAGCCTATATCTTCATGCCCCTCGCCCTGGTCTTCGGCGCTCCAGCCCAAAGCTTTAGGACCCAGCGCACCCTCCGCGCCCTATCCTGCCTCCAACAACCCAATCTCCATCCGATTCACACCAAAAACACCGCCGAACTCCTCGCCGTTCTCGACTCGGCCCGCGAACCCCTATGGCTGCTCCGCGCAGGCGCCTTTCCCATTGCCTTTCAAGCCCCGCCCCCACCGAGCCATACCCAAAAACCTCTCTTGGCCTTGGGCGCAACCCGCCGCTTTGGCGACGAAACCCTCGAAGGCGGCTTCGATACCCTGCTCGCCAAAACAGGAGGCGATCTCAAACGCTGGCCATCCCGGCTCGCCGTCTCCATCGACAGCCTATGGGTAGACCAGCCCGCCCAGCTCTACAGCGCCATGAAATATGGCCATACCCTCGAACAAGCGCTGATGGACCTCATAAAAACCAAGCGCTTCCGCGCCATCCGCGCCCACGAACTCGATGTCCGCAACGGCGACCGCCCCAGAATCATGCAAATCATCACCACCCTGCACCGGGGAGGCGCCGAACAACTCGCCTTGTATCTCCATCAACAACTCCAGCACCAAGGCATCGACAGCTTGCTATGCGTCCTCGATAAAGCCTCGCGCGATAGCTTTGATGCCCCACCCTCCACCATCTTTCTCTCCCAGCACGGCTCCAACCGCAACGAACGCTTTCAAGCCTTAATTAGCCTCGCCCGCGATTTTGGAGCCGATATCCTTCACACCCATCTCTTGGAAGGCGAAGAACTCTCGGCCCTATCCACCCACACCCCCGCTTTGATCGTCCACACCCTCCACAATGAAAAAATGGGCTGGCCTCAAGGTATGAGCGCCCTATCCCCCCAAGCCTGCGCGCTGTGGATAAGCTGCTCCCTTCAAGTAGAACAAGATGCCCGAAGCACATTTTCCTCCGGCCACTGGATTCGCACCGTCTGGAATGCCGTCGAACCCTCCGCCTCCACCCAGCTCGACAAAGAGCCCATCCGCGCCGGAATCCGCGCTCAGTACGGCATTCCCAGCGGCGCCCCGCTGCTCTTATCGGTCGCCAATTACCGCCCCCAAAAAAGGCTCCCCGACATTCCCGAACTGCTCGCCGAACTCAACCAAAACGGCCCTCCCGTATATGCCCTTATCGTCGGCGAAAACCAAAAAAACGCTCAAGCCGCGGGCATCTCCCAAGAACTCCGCGACAAAGCCCAAGCCTTGGGCGTCTCTCGCCAAATCATTGAAACCGGCTCGGAACACCGGCTCGAACGCTTTTATGCGGCAGCCGACCTATTGATATCCCAAAGCGCATACGAAGGATTGAGCATGGCCTTTTTAGAAGCCCTCTCCTTTGGCCTTCCCCTCGTCGTCCGGGAAGTGGGTGGCACCCTTGAATTGGCTCAAAAACATCCAAACCGGGTCAGCGTCGTCCCTCAGGATAAACCTATCTCCCATGTTGCACAGCGCGTCCGGGAACAGCTCCAGCTCCCTTCCCGCACCCCTCAATCACCATCCCTCGCCCCCGACTTTCATCCTTCAAAACTCGGCGAACGCCACGCCCTGCTCTACAAACGCATCCTTCGAAGCAAACGCGGCTCTTCGTCCAGCCCACGCCCCTCTCTTACCCTTATCACCAACAATTTCAGCACCGGCGGCGCCCAAACCAGCGCCCGAAGACTCCTTATCGGCCTCCATGCCCAAGGCATCGCCGTCAAAGCCGCCGTCCTTCAAGAACAGCCTCAGTTCCCCACCCCCGGCCGCGCCTCCCTCGAACGCCATGGAATCCCCGTCTTTGCCGCGCCCAGAGCCGAAGATCACGATCCATTGCTCAGCGCCCGCGCCATTGCCGCCTGGATCGATGAATCTCCCCCTTCCGCCCTTCTCTTTTGGAATGTCATTCCCGAACATAAAATCCTTCTCGCCGATATGCTTCTCGGCCTATCCATCTTCGATATCAGCCCCGGCGAGATGTACTTCGCCTCGCTGGAGCGCTATTTCCAAAGACCCCGCACCGCCCTTCCCTATCTCCAGCCCAAGGACTATGGCCGGCTTCTCGCGGGCGCGGTCGTTAAATATCAAGGCGAAGCCCAAAGAGCCGAACAGCTTCTAGGCACGCCTGTTTCCGTCATCCCCAATGGCCTGCCCATCCCTGCCGAATGTCCAACGCGCCTCCGGCGCAAAAGCCGCGAAGAACCCTTGATCGCCGGAACGCTCGCCCGCATTTCGCCCGATAAAAAACTAGAACAGCTTCTCGACGCCGCCGAACAGGCACATCCCTCGATGCCCGCCTGGGAACTCCGCATTGGAGGCTCGCCGGAATTGGGCGAAGAAGACTATGCCCGGCGCCTTCGCGAGCGCGCCTCTCATTTACCCGTGCGCTGGATGGGCGAAGCCGAATCCCAAACCTTTTTAAATGAACTCGATTTATTCGTCATGATTTCCGAACCGGCCGGCTGTCCCAATGCATCCTTGGAAGCCATGGCCCAGGGCCTTCCCATCATCGCCACCGATCATGGAGGCGTACGCGAACAGATAGAAACCCATCGCTCGGGCCTCTTGGTCCACCGAGGGGACAGCGCCGCCCTAGCCGAGGCCATGATTCAAAGCGCGCGGGACGCCAAGCTACGGGAGCGCCTGGGCCAAGCCGCCTATGAACGGGCCAAAACGCACTTTAGCGTGGACCTCATGATTGAACGCTATCGCACCCTCACCCTCCCTAGAACCTAAAGAAACAACCCGGCGCCGCATTTTATCGTTTACATCCACCTTCACATCACCTAAACAGCGCGCGGAAAACATGACCAACCAAACCTGCACATTTCAAGGCACAGCCGGAGCGCTCCATCTTCGCGGCCAAGGCGCGGCCATCTTGCTCAACCGGTCTTTGTATGAACAGGGCCATGCCAAGCGGGTCATCCTGGTTGGCGCCCAGATTGGCACGACAGGAAAGCACAACCTGGACTTTAGCGAACCTCAACGCCTCGATCCGATTGGCGAACATCCGGCGGGAGCGCCATATCAAATCAGCTATAAGGCGGACGGGGAACTCCTGACGGCGCATGTGTTAATGGGAGGCGGCAATGGAACCTTTCAAGGCAAGCTCAATGGTTTTCCGGAATGCGAAAGCAAGGTATGCGAATTGGTATGGGCGGGGCCGAGCCGGACGATAAAAGTCGAGCGTAAAGACCCCAATACATCGATGATGGTGGGCGAAGGATTTATCACGGGAAAAGAAATAGGCCCTGCATCGATAACGGTGGAAGACGTAAAAGGCAAACTAAAATGCCCGGATGGCGAGCGAGACATCCAAGACACGCGGCAAATATGGACGGGCGGAGAGCAGAGCGGTTTAGCGATCAATAAACTATCGATAGGGCCCCAAGGATTGGAGCTGGAGATAGAGAGCGTAGCAGGGCCGGACAGGGCGATAGCGATGCCCTTGGGGAGCAAGCTGGCCCTTGGAATAGGGCCGCTGATAGGCGCGCTGTTGATTTTGTGGTTTGTGATGAGGAAAAAGCCGGAAGCGAAGGGGGCGGAGGGCGTGAGGGCGGCATCGGCGTAGGGGGGCACATCGGCCACAAGCCAAAGGCCAACGCTTATCCATGTCCTTGCCGACGCCGCAAGCATGTAGATCGACGCACATCCATCCCCGCACACCCGCCGCATGCACACAAATGAGCGTTCATCCATGCGCACACGCCCGGCGCAGAGCACCAGATCAGCGCTCATCTGGCTGGCAACACCCGCAGTGGACACCCAGATCGACGCTCATCCATATCCATACGGGGAGAGTATTCACCCAGATCAGCGCACATCTCGGTGCACGCGGGGTTGGCAAGGGACAAGATGAGCGTTTGGGCTTGGGATTCGGAGCCGGCGGAAGGTGTCCGCGATTGCATCCAATCCCCAAAGCGGGTGACACTCGCCGCTGGCCGTTGCGAAGGCAGGTGGCCATGGTCATCGCGGCGCGAATACGTTTTGTTTTCGTGTGGGCAACGCTTTTGTTGCTGGTGGTGCTCGGCGCGTGCAGCGATGCGGGCGGGTCGTTTTTTGTAGGTCAGGTGCCGCTGCCCGAGGGCGATCTTTTCATAGGATGCCCAAAGCTGGATGATACGAAAGCACTGCCAGAGGCAGCGAATGGAGCGACGGCCGAGGGAGGTGCCAGCCATTTCTCGTTCTCGGTGTCCAGTGTTGGTGAGGCCAATCTAAGCGTGTCGATTGCGGTGCCACCCGGGCGGGCTGGGATGGAGCCAGCCATTTCCGTCACCTATTCGAGCGCGGGCGATGAAGGGTATTTGGGGCTTGGATTTTCGCTGAGCGGCTTTTCGTCCATCACCCGATGCCCGAAGAATTTAGCGGATGATGGAGAGATCGATCCGGTTCGGGACGATG
>CAZICM010000080.1:0-36269 GCA_964537685.1 uncultured Polyangiaceae bacterium | reverse complement strand
ACGGGGGTGAGCCCGGTGGAAGATCGGTTGAGCTCGCATGAGGGCCTGACGCCATCGGGGAAGAAGGTCGTGGTGGTGAGGGCTTAAACAACACACTCAAAACGACAAAGCGACGTGATACCCGAACTCCTGTTTCAAGATTCCCCATGGCTCGCGGTCCCCATGGCTCTCGCGGCCGGCGCCCTATCCGCCGCCCTCTCGGGTCCAGGCCCTGTTCGAGCGGCACTGGCTCTCGCCGCCGCCCTCCCTGCCGTCTTTCTACCTTGGCTTATTCCTAGCCATCATGGTATCTATCGCTTCTTTCTCTGCCTCCTCGCGCTGCTCCCCGTTATCCGCGCCTTTGACCGAGCCCGCGAAAAACAACCGCTCTCTTTCGCTCATCGCCTCTGGGCCGCTACCGCTCCTTTTGAAACCCGTGCCATCTCCAGGGTGCCGCCTTCGTTGGACCTGTCTTCTATCGCTCTTACCGCTTTTTATTTTGTTCTCGCTGCCTTGGGATATGTGCTCGCTTTTCGAATCGCGCCTAGCTTCCAATCCCCCGCCCGCTGGCTCCTTCGCTGGCTGGGCGGCACTGTCTTTATCTATTGCACGGTCGATGCGGTGATCGGCTTCTTTGTCGCTCTCTATCGAGCCATAGGTATCACCTTTCCCCCTGTCCATAAGACGCCTATCCTGGCCAAGAGCCTACAAGAATTTTGGGGCGAACGGTGGAATCTGACGATGAGGGGCTGGTTTTATCGCCACTGTTTTATGCCCTTGGCGCGGCGCCGAATGAAGACGCTGGGGGTTGCGGCGGCCTTTGGGGCGAGCACGCTGCTTCATATTTGGCTGGCCTTTGTGGTTGCGGGACTGTGGCCAGCTCTTTGGATGGGCGCTTTTTTTGTGGTTCAGGGCGTGCTTACGCTGTTGGAGCGGAGAATTGGGGTGCTGTCGTGGAATGCCTTGCCCGCGAGGATGTGGACGGTGATTTGTTTGTTGTGTACGGCTCCGCTGTTTGTGGAGCCGATGCTGCTGGGTTTTGGGCCTTAGCCACGATCTTTCATGGATTGAGCTTTACAACAAAGCCATCGGCCGCTCCTACGGACTTGAGTTCCATTCCATTCACAAAGGTCGCCGAGAAATCAAATGCCCCTGCTGCATAGACAAAGCCTTCGCTATCTGAAGTTATCCCCCATCCCTTTTGCTCGTTGCCATTGTCGCCAAATAGCTTAAGCCATACAGGTTTGCCCGCGGGACTTAACTTGCCAACCATAATGTCCCGCGAAGACGTTTCCCGATCCATCCCTTCCCATGTGCCCTTTCCATAGTATGCCCCTGCAAATAGGATGTTTCCAAATCTATCCAAATCGATATTGTAGATCACTTTCTCGAGGGTCGAACTCTCAAAGCTAAAGCTCCACTCAGGCTTGCCTCCTGTATCGAGCCGGGTTATAAAGGCATCCCATCCTCCTGGGGCATTTAATGGCTTGTCCAGTTCCATGGTCGAATAAAAACTCCCCACGGCATAGGCGTGCCCTTCATCATCGGCGGTCAAAGCCCAAGCTACTTGGTCGTTGCTTCCTCCAAATGCCCCGCTGTACCGGTGCTGACCATCCCGATCCAGCGAGAATACAAAGGCATCCCGCCCATTGGCTGTAAGCTCGCCCCCTCCAATATCTACTTTGCCATACATTTCTCCAGCCACAAATACATCGCCCTGGGCGTTTACGTCGATATCCCATGCGGTCTGAGGACTTCCATCGCCAAATGCCTTGCTCCAGACATATTGCCCATCCAGTGTAAAGCTGGCCACGAATACATCTTCGCCCTTGGCCGAAAAGGAAGGCGCGCTGCTATCAAAGTTAATCCCTTGGCTGTAAAAACTGCCCGTGATGGCTACCCGATCGCTGCCCGCGGAAACGGCAAATCCATAATCTTCATTTGGACCTCCAAAGCGCCTCGCCATGAGCGGTTCTCCTTCGGGGCTGAGTTTGAGCAAGAAGATATCCGAAGCCCCCGCGCTAATAAATGGTCCAAATCCAAAATCGACGATGTTGGAAAATGCGCCCACGACCCAGATATGGTTGGTGCTGTCGACGCTGATATCATAGGCCCGATCGATATAAGTGCCTCCAAAGGTTTTTGCCCACAAGAGGTCGCCCGCCGAAGACAGTTTTAAGATGACGATATCTTCCCCGCCCTTGGTTTCATAGACCGTTCCGAAGATATCGGCATCGTAGCCCATAAAACCGGCCATAACGACATTGTTCTCGCTATCGGTGTCTACATTGAAGCCTCTATCGCTGTTTGTGCTTCCAAACTGGATTCCCCAAAGGCTGTCCCCTGTGCATGCCGATGGTTTTGTGCCGTCGCAGTTTGCGTCGATGCCGCTCACACAATCGTCGGCGGGCGCGGGAAGCACTTGATCCATGCATTCACCGCTGGGTTTGCCATCGGAGCCGCACAGTTGGGTGCCCGCTATGCATACGCCAACGCCTTCAGTGCCTGCAGGCCCGGCATAACAAGCGAAACTTTCGCCGGCGGTACAATCGGCGGGAGCCGCTCCTCCGCCCGAGCTGGACGAGTTGGACGAGCCGGATGGAGTGCCGGATGAGCCCGCTGGGTAGGAAGCCTTGTCGCCTGATGAATCGAGGCCGCAGCCCGAAAAGAAAACGAACGAAGAAAGCGCTGAACAGGCGAATAAAAGCGAGATGGTTTTCACAATCGACCATGCTGCCCCATGCAAATATCCTTGTCAAGAGGCGTATCGAGGTCCACTAAAAAATATAGAGGCGAATGCGGGAGGCTTGTGCGGGAGGCGGTATTGGGTGTATGGAGCCAGAGCTATGAAATATCTGGGTTCGGCATGTTTGTTGGGTATTGTCGTCATCGGTTGCAGCAAGCCTTCCAATGAGGCGCCCAAAGAAGCGGTTTCGGCGAGTGCGGCTCCAAGCGCGGCGGCGCCCCGGGCTTCGGGATCGGCGAGCGGTGCGGGGGCGAACGCGGCGCCCGCGGTCGATCCAAGTGTGTATTCGGTGGTCGCGCAGACGCCGGATGCGATTGGTCTTGTGCTGATGAAGGGAGGAGCGATTGCTACGCTGTCCAATGTGCTCTTTTCGCTGACGGAAGGAGCGTTGGTTCAGGAGCCGGGATTTACTCGAGGGATTAAGAAGCAGGATTGGGCGGCGCCGATTGGAGGGGCATGGCCTTCCGCGGCTTTTTTGGAGGCGCGGGACCCGGAAGGAAAGGGTAAGTTATATAAATGGTTTGATACCTTGGGTGGGCGATGGGCGGAGCAGCAACTCTTGAGGGATGGAGAGAATTTGCTGGATATGGGGGTGATTGGAGAGAGTGTGATTGCGGCGATTGCCATGCCATCCAATGATATTCGTTTTGCGTTGGCCGGTGGGAAGGGTGGGGTTATTGCGGCGCCCGCTCCGGTGAAGAAAGAAGCCAAGGCCGATGGAGCGGAGGGTGCGGCGGAGGCGGCTCCTGAGGAAGATAGAAGCTGCAAGGTAAAGATGAGTCCGGCGGCGGCATTTAAGCTGACGGGAACGGCCTCGGGGCATGGATTTGCGGCGGGTTTTGAATGTCAGGATGGAGGAGGTTCGGGCGCGCCGCTGATAGAGCGCTGGGAGCCTAAAAAACAGCGAGGGACGTTGGAAAGTCTTCCTCCTCCGGCTTCGGGGTCGCTGGCGATTGGGGGTATTTTGGCGGTTTCGGAGACGGATGTGTATGTGTGGGGAGGGGCGGCTGGATTGGCCTATGTGGCGCATTTTGATGGGAAGGCGTGGATCTTGGAACAGCCTGCGTTTAAGCGGGTGGTGGAGGGAATGGCGGCGGCGGAGGATGGGACGGTGTATGCGGCGACGGGGGATGGGTTGTATATGAAAAAGGCAGGGGGAGCATGGGATAGCGTGCCGATGCCGAAGCCTCTTTCGGGCTTTGAGGCGACGGGGGTATATGCTCGAACTCCGTCGGATATATGGGTAAGCGGGCGTTCGGATGGGAAATATTATTTGCTGCGCTCGGCCAAGGCCGACAAAGCGGCGGAGATGCCCAGTGCAAAGGAGATAACGGACACCATGATGTCGAATCTCCGGTGGCTGGCGACGCCTTTGTGCGCCAAGCCTTATGCGCATTTGTTTGCGGTGGGGCCGAGTGCAACGCCCATTCCGCCTGAGTTTCCGGCGCTGAAGAAGGCTTTTGAGGGCAAGCGTTTTGAGGGCGCCAAGCTTGGGGTAGAGGACGACGGGAGGAATTTATTTGTGGGGGCGCAGGCGGCGAGTGTGGAGCAGGCGCAGGCGATTGTCAAAGCATTTGAAGACGCGAATCCCAAGATGAAGGCGCGGGTTTTCTGTCATGTCCCCGAGCAGGTGAAGAAGGAAATACCTTGGTGATTTCGTGGGATTGGGCGCTAAAAACAAGCTTCGTACAAGCCTAGCAAATCGTCGCGGGTGCAAGCGCGGGGATTGCTCTGATGGCAAGCGTCCTGGAAGGCCAGGTCCGCGAGTATATTAAGCTTTTCCCGAGGTACGCCCGCATTGGAAAGCCCGCCCTTTAACCCAATTCGGTCGAGAAGTCCCCGAACCGCTTCCCCACAGCCTTGAGCGCTGGGTTCACCCCCGAGCAGCGCCGATATACGAGCCAATTTATCGCCCACAACGGAAGCGTTGTACGCCAAGACCGCAGGCAGGCCAAGCGCGTTGGCAAAGCCATGGTGAAGACCGCATTCGCTCGATAGGGGATGGGCTAGAGAATGACATGCCCCTAACCCTTTTTGGAAGGCCACGGCGCCCATCATGGCAGCCTTCATCATTCCCCCGCGTGCCTCGAGATCGGCTCCGTTATGCACGGCTTTTTCCAGGCATCCGGCCACGATGCGAATGCCCTCCTGAGCGATTCCGTCGGCCATGGGATGATCGCCCTTGGACACAAAGGCTTCCACACAATGCGTAAAGGCATCGAAGCCGGTGGCCGCCGTCAGGAAAGGAGGCATGGTGCGCGTCATTTCAGGATCGAGCAGGGCGGCATTGGCCAAGAGATAGGGCGAGAAAATAACGGTTTTGCGATGATTGGCATCGAGCGTCACGACACCTGAACGGCCGACTTCGCTTCCTGTTCCGGCCGTTGTGGGGATGGCGATCATGGGAGGAACATTGGGGGTAATATACTGATCGCCTCCTGTGGCATCGTCATAGTCCACCAAGGGGCGGGTATGATGAATACAGAGCCGAATCAGTTTGCCGATATCGAGCGGAGAACCGCCTCCGACCGCAACCACCACATCCGCGCCGCTCTGTTTAAAGGCGAGAACGCCGTCTGTGACATTTTTCTCGACGGGATTGGGCAGAACATCATCAAAAACGGCAAATCCAATGCCTTCTTTGCGAAGAGCATCCTGCACGGGGGCAAGAAGTCCAGCCTTCACAACGCCTTTATCGGCGACAATCAGCGCTTGTTTGGCTGAGAGCCTTTTTACTTCGGCGCCCGTGGTGCTGACCACGCCCGCGCCAAACACAATTCTCGTGGGAAAACTCCAAATCGCCATGGCCTACACCGCCTCAAAATATCGTTTTAATTCCCAATCACTAACGGCGCGGCCATATTGCCGCACTTCCCATTGCCTGGTCCGAACGTAGTGATCGACAAATCCTTCACCGAGAATGTCGCGGGCCGCCTTGCTCTGTTCAAGCAATTCCGTCGCTTCTGCAAGCGTCCTGGGGAGCCGGGCTTTGGGATCGTTCTCGTCGCCCCGATCGCCCGTTACCGCATCGGGAGGCTCGATTTCGTTTTGAATTCCATACAGGCCCGAAGCCAGGCATGCCGCCATCGCCGAATAGGGATTGATATCCGCGGCGGTTTGGCGGTATTCGACGCGGGCGCTCTTGGTGCCCAATCCAATCAAACGGATGGCTGTGGTCCGGTTTTCAATTCCATAGGAAGGCGTAAGCGGAGCCCATACACCCGGAACATAGCGTTTATAGCTATTGATGGTGGGCGAATAAATCGCTGTTAACTCGCGCATCAGCTTAAGCTGGCCGCCGATATAGTGCCGCAGGGTTTTGGTCATCGCCTTGGGCGAGGACGAGTCCATAAATACATTTTCGCCGTTTTTCCATAGGCTTTGATGGAGATGGCCGCTGGAGCCGGGGAGTTTTTCGTTCCATTTGGCCATGAATGTAACAGAAAGGCCGTGTTCATAGGCGATCTGTTTCATGGCGGTTTTAAACAGCGCGGCTTTGTCGGCGGCGCGAAGGATATCATCATAACGAATCGCGACTTCGCAGACGCCCGGCCCTGTCTCGGTATGCAGGCCCTCGATTTCTATATCAAAAGCCTTCATTTCCTCGAAAATAGCGGCCATTAGCTTTTTCTGCTGGCCCTCGCGCACCCAAGAATAGCCAAACATGCCCGGAGATAATGGCGTCAATCCGTTAAAGTTTTTTTGATAGAGGGTTTGAGGGCTTTCCTGAAAGAGCCAAAACTCAAATTCACAGGCAAATTTTGCTTCAAAACCCATTGTTTTGGCCCGGTCGATGACCGTGCGGAGCAGCGATCGGGGACAGGCCGGATGGGAGCCACCCTGTTCATCGCGAAAATCAGCAATAAAAGCGGCTGTGTTGGGCTCCCAGGGTATCATCCGAAGCGTCGCCGCATCGATTTCTGCCAAGGTATCGGGATAGCCTGTGTGAGCGCCCGTTACTTTTGAATTGTCGTAACAGACATCGCCGATGTCCCAGCCGAAGATGACATCGCAGAAGCCGAATCCTCCGGCGAGAGCGCTTTTTAGCTTATCGAGGGAAATGTATTTGCCCCGGAGCACGCCGTCGACATCGAAGCCGCCGAGTTTTACCCGTGTGACATTGCGCGCTTCGAGATCGGAAATGAGCTTGGAAATATCCGATTCGTTCATGAGCGGCGACGCTATCACTTTGGGCGGTCCTAAGGAATGAGGACCTCTATTTCACACGCACGGAGACAATAGGAAAACGCTCGGACAAGGGGATAAGCACGACGCGCATCAGGTCTTGCACGCGCTGATAGCGCTTATGGCTGGAGACCGAGGGCAGGTATTTGGAATCCACAATGCCGATGCGAATTTCAATGGTTTCGGCAGGGCCTTCTTCGGGGTTCACTTTGGCGACAAAGCAATCGGGATGAACTTTATCGAGCTCGTTATTGAACTCGGCGGTCGGGGGTCCGCCTTGTTTCAAGGTGATTTCAAGCACTTCGCCCACGCCGTTCAGAACCGCGTTCATGTTCTCCAACGGAAATGGCAGCGATGCGAGCCAGTCGACAACCCGGCGCCTCGAACCCATCAAGGCCAGGCTTGAAAGAATGCCGATGGTCAAAGGCGCGGCGGCCAGCGCGCCAAATACATACACCAGGCCGCTGGACGCGCCGCTTTGAGCGACTCCGAGCGCAATTAAGAAGAAAACACCGGTAAATAGCGCGAGCGGAGCGGGTTCCGTGAGAACGCCGTAGCGCGAAACGGCCGCGTTCATCACACGTGTAAAGCGGCTCGAAATGCTTTCATCGGCGCGGGTTCTTGCGTCGTCCATGATGGCGCGACGATAGCGCGGACGAGACCTTTAGGGCAGCCCTCTTTCTTATTGAGGCACGACGGAAAGCACATGCCGCGATAACTCGCGCAGAATGTCCTGCTCGCGGTTTTTGGGCCAGCGGCGATGATTGGCTGCGCCTTTAATTTCAGGGCATTTGTTGCGGAGGGAGCAGTTGGGTTCTTCGTCGTTATAGGAGCCCAGCCTAAGCGGGCGGGTTTCTGCGCTCAAGCTTTCGCGCGCGCTGACCCAGCGTTCGACCGATTCGCATGAAAAGAAAGAATCGCAGGCCCGATAGACCACCATCGCGGGCGGCGGAGGGCCTGGGCAAATCCATTTGGCGGGCGGCGCATCGCTTCCATACACGGCAAATGCCGCGACGCGATCGGCCCGCATCATCGCATAGGTGGCGGCCATTTGGCCTCCCCACGAATTGCCCACCGCATAAATACGGCGTTTGTCTACGAGCTTCTTTTCGATAAGCGCATCTAAAAAATAATCGGCGGCCGCGATATCCACATTGTCGTTGCCTGTGTATTCCGTATCGAAGGTTGTTCCATAGCGGCCGCCCCGTATGGCTCTTCCCTGGACGGCGAGCACGATAAAGCCTGTATGCGCCGGATCTTGAGCCATCGCAAAGCGCGCTCCGTGTTTGCGCAGTGTCGTCTCTTTATCGACAATGGTGGGATCGTCATAAGCCCCGTGAAAAAAGATGAGCAGGGGCAGGGGAGCGCGGGTCTCCACATTCTTGGGCGCGATGACGCAGGCATAACGGGGTGACCCTTCCGCATCGCGCCATTCAAGAACCTGGGCATCCCTGCAGGCCGGTCTTCCGACGACCCTTTTTAAATCGCGGTTGGGCATTCCAGCCGGCTCCACGCATGAAGAAGCCGAAGGCTCGCGGGCTTGGGTTTTGGGCTCTGCCGGCGCAGCATCCGGTCCAGGGGCGCCGGCATCCCGAAGCGCTTTTTTAGCGGGTTTGGACGCATCCAAACGGGCATCCGCAGAAGCATCGCGGGGCTCGAATACCCCTAACAAATCGCCCGCATCCACCGATGCCGATGGAGACGTCGAACACGACGCAAAGCCAAAACACAGTGCCGCAGCGCTCAGCCCCAGGGCGATCGCGGTGGCCCAGCGGCCCATTCTTCCATCCAGCGGCGGCACACCGGCAGACATGCGGTCACGACTGTAGTATGGGTTTCCCGCGAACCACCCTTCTTTTCATTTGAACCCAAACAATTTGCCGCGGGCGGGCTTGCGCGGCCAAACCGAATGGCTACCTTGCGGCCCAGTTGTCATGGGAACATTCGAAATTGTCGTAGGGGCTCTCGTTCTGGCCATGGTCGCTTTTCAAACCTGGCTCACCGTCCGCGTCTTTAAGAGCCGCATCTACGAACACCGCCAAAAAGTCTGGCAAACTCAGTTGATTTGGCTGGTCCCTATTCTTGGAGCCGGACTCGTGTTCACCATCCTTCAAGACGACGAGCGGGCCGAACGCGAAGCCGGAACGCATTTAAAGAGCTAGGGACGCCTCCCCGCATATTTGGAATACGCCTTGAAAACCCTTTAGAGGCGTTGTTTTTAGACCCCTTTTCAACATAATGGCGACCGCAATGACCGAGGCAACTTCCTCCTCTGCCCCGATTCCCGAGGACTCTTTGCGCGCTGAAATTGAGGCGAGGCGTGAAAGCGGCGATCGCTTTCCTCTCGCCGAAGCGCTGAGCATCGTAGTCCCCCTGTGCATGCAGCTTCACAAGCTTCACACGCAGGGGAAAAGCTTTTTTGTTCATCCGTCTTCGCTGTTCTACACCGATAACGGCATTGAATTGCTCGAAGCGAAGGCCGGACCTCCCGCGCATCCCCACGATAAAGCCTGTCTTTCTCCGGAACAGCGCAAGGGCGCGGCCGGCGATCCAAGGGCGAGCGTGTTCTCGGTGGGAGCAATTTTTTATGAGCTCATCACCGGCGAAAGCATCGGGCCCGGCATGCGCAGGCCAACGGAAATCGTTCCCGATCTGCCGGCCTCGCTGGAAGTCATTCTCGGTAAAGCGCTGATTTCAGACCCAATGCAGCGTCCGGCCGATTTGGGTGCGCTGGCCTCGGCGTTGTTCCAGCTTGCGCCAACCGATGGAGAGGCTCCGCCTCCTTCCGCGGCGGCAGCACGTTACGTGCGCGACGATGACAGCGTCGACATCCGAAGCTCCATGCTTCCGCCGCCCGCGCCGCTCGCCCCAGGACTCAAATCGATTACCACCGACGGCGCCTATGCTGTCGCCATCCGGCATCCCACGGTCGATCCCAACGCGGCCAACGATCCCACAAGCCGCCTCGCCAACATGAAGGCTCGCCTGGAGTCCGATCCGCGGCCTCGTTATGTCGTCGTAAAAGACGGCATGGATCACGGCCCGTTTAATGCGGTCGAGCTCCTTCAGCAAATCGCATCGGGCTCCTTCGTCGGCGAGCATCCGCTGCGCGATGTGCTTGTCAACGATGAAAAGCTCATCAAGGACTGGGACGAATTCGCGCCCTTTGCAGAACACGCCCGGCTCAACCGCGACATCAAGCAGGAAAAGAAGGCTCTCGATGCGGTTGTCACGGCTGAAAAGAAGCAAACGCAATACAAAGCGCTTATCGGCTTAGCCATTGTCGGGGTGTTCTTGGCGGGCGGCGCGGGGTGGCTCGCTAGAAAGCGCAGCAACAAAGATCGCGTCGCGGTCGTGCAAGGCCAAGAAGTGACGCCGAATATCGATGTGTCCGGAGCGCTTGCAGCAGGTAAAAGCGGCCCCGGCGGTGTGGGCGGTCCGGGCGGCGTCGCAGCACCCGGCGGCGGAAATTATCCCGTGCTCGGAGGCGGAATGAGCTGTGAGTCGGCCCGCGCGAAGTACGTTGAAGAATTCAAGCTCGGCAACAACGGTCCGCCCGATTTAACGGCGGGCGCCTACGCAAAAGTGCTGAACAACGGCAGCTATCTCAATGCGTGCAATGTGCCTTCCAGCATGGAAGTCACCGTATGCGCTGCCGTTCAAAATGGCCGCGCGGTCGGCGTCACCGTCACCACCAACCCTCCCAACGGCGGCGTTTCGTCTTGCGTGGCCGGACAAATCCGGGCGATGGGCTTCCCATCCCATCCTCGCCTCGACGTCGCAACGACCACTTTTTCCGCGATGAAATGAACGAAGCGCTCATCCGCGTCGAAGGCATCAGCAAAACCTTTGGCGGGATGCCTGTTCTGCGCGGCGTTCACCTCAATGTCCCCAAAGGCTGCCTGTATGGCCTTATCGGTCCAGGAGCGTCTGGAAAGAGCGTGTTGCTCAAGATGCTGACTGGCTTGATGAAACCCGATACGGGGCGAATTTTCGTGGGTGGTCAAGAAGTTACGAGCTTGAACGAACTCGAGCTGGCGGCGTTCCGGCTGAAGGTGGGGATGCTGTTTCAGAACAACGCGCTCTTCGATTACATGACTGTGGCCGAAAACATCGCGTTTCCCCTGCGACGGCTGTTCGATTTGTCGGAGGATGAAATTCACGAGCGCATTGAGGAACGGCTGCGGGTCGTCTCGATGCCGGGCTTTGAGGATCGGATGCCTGCCGGGCTTTCAGGCGGCCAGAAAAAACGGGTCGGTGTAGCGCGCGCAACGGTTTCACAAGCCGAAATTGTGTTCTACGACGAGCCGGCCGCAGGGCTCGATCCCGTAACTTCACAGCGTATTTTCGAGTTGTTGCGCACAGAACAGCGCGCCATCGGAGCAACGGTTGTCATGGTGTCCAGCGATCTCGATCGCCTGCTCACCGTGACGGATCGGGTTGGCATGCTGTACAGGGGGCGGCTCATCTTCGATGGCACAACAGAAGAAGCTCAATCGAGCCGCGATCCTTATGTTCGCCAGTTTGTGCACGGGCTGACACAAGGCCCTTTGTAAAGCCTATCCCTAGCCAGAAAAGTGAAACCACTGCGTCGGATTCTCGCGCACAAAACGCTCGACAGAATCCGCAATACGCTGCGCGGCGCTATCCAGTTCTTGCTCGGAAGGCTTTCGGGGAAGCCGCACCGGTGCCGATACCGTGCCTTCATAGTTCATAAAACCAAGGCGCCTGGTGAGCACCGTCAAAATAGGCGCGCCGCTCAGCGCCGAAAGCACAAGAGGCCCCTCGGGAATTTCCCAGGGCCGGCCAAAAAACTGCACCTTTCGCGTGCGCATCCCGGGAAAAGTGCGATCGACCTGAAACGCCACAACCGCCTTTTGTTTTAAGTAGCGAAGCAAGGGCAGCGCATCGAGCGGCTCATCGCCGATATGCACAATCTTCACGCCCGCTTTGCGGCGAACCTCGTCCTGCATCCTGCGTGCCTGTTCATCGCGTTCCTTGCGCATCACCACCACAACATCCGCGGCCCGCAGCGCGCCCAGCGATGCTCCAGCGACTTCCCAGCCCCCCGCATGTGCGCTCGCCATGATGATGCCCTTGCCCTGCGCCGCACATTCAAAATAGTTCTCGGCGCCGTGCATTTGCGCATGGATCGCGTAGTCGTTGCGGCTCCCCAATACGAGCGCTTCCGTCATGCAATAGGCGTAATTGGAAAAAACAGCGGCGATATCCCGCAATTCAATGAACGCAGGCCGCTCGCCATAAACGAGCCGCAGGTTTTGCCGAACGCGCTCGCGCATCTCTGGGAGCAGCGCGCCAAAGGTGATGCCGAACAAAGGCGGGCCGTAACGAATCAAGGCGTCCGGCCCGCTTTGTATCCCGGCGATCATGGTCTTGCGCCACATCGCCGAGTCCGCGGAAAGCGCTTGCCTTAAGTCTTTGGCAAGCTCAGTGGGCAAACGCATCAGTTCTTTTTCGGGAGATTGAACTTAGGAATAACGCGAACACCACCATCCGGCGTTCCTGTTCCGCCACCCGCGTCAGGCGTTCCTGTTCCGCCGCCCGCGTCAGGCGTTGCCGTTCCGCCGCCCGCGTCAGGCGTTGCCGTTCCGCCGCCCGCATCCGGCGTTGCCGTTCCGCCGCCCGCATCCGGCGTTCCTGTTCCGCCGCCCGCGTCAGGCGTTGCCGTTCCGCCGCCCGCATCCGGCACACCCGCCTCCGGCACACCGCCATCGGTAATCGGCTTCGGCTTCGGCACAACGAATTTCGGCTTTTCGGCAGGAGGCGCCGCCGGATCGCCCGGCAAACAGAACTTAAGTGCGCCGCTGTCTGAAATGGCCTCGCAAATCTTCATGCCATCCGGGCACTCACTGGCATCTTGGCAATACTTCGAACAAATGCCCGAAGCCGTCGTATCGCCGGATTTCTTCAAGCACTGCGCATGCTGACATTCCGAAGGCTGATTGCACGTCGCGGCCGGCCCTGGAGCAATGCCATAAGGCTTGCTGCATTCATTGCCATTTCCAGTGTCCTTCGCCCTGCATACAAGCCCAGAACCGCAGTCCTTGTCGAAGGTGCAGCTCTTCGTGCAAATACTTCCATACGTGGCGCACTCGCCTGACTCACAATCGGCCGCCTGCGCGCATGCCTCAGCGAACGCCTTCTTTTCGGCCTTGCCCTTGAGCATGTCACAGCCCGAACCCACCGAAAAAAGCGCCACAAGCGCCGTCATCACCGAAAGCGCCCCGATCCTCGCCGAAAGCCGCTGCTTGCTCATATTTCCGAACGATCCTTTCTTCCGCCGCACATCATCAGCCAATCTTGCGGCCTTGCGCGCCTAACGCCGGACAACGCTACCCCGGGGCCGGCTCCCAACACAAGCCCGCCTTAAGGGGTGGGCCCGGCGCGAACGGCCCTCATGCATCTCCCGCGCTCCTGCCTTATCTTCTCCGGCCATGAGTTCCGACGCGCCTCCTCCGTCTTCATCCCGTCCCGTCGTCCCCTCGCTTGCGCACGGCACGCAAACCCAAGCAAACCCGGGCGCACCGGAAACGCGCATCCAAGTCGAAGATGACCGCACCGGCATGGATCCCGTCGTCCTTCGCCGGGCATTCACCGATCATCTTCAGTTCTCGCGGGCCCGCGACCTTCAATCCTCGACGTCGTTTGATCGCTACATCGCGCTCTCGCTCGCAGTGCGGGATCGGCTGGTGCAGCGCTGGTTCAAGACGGCCCAAGCCCATGCCGAACACGACGTAAAACGGGCTTATTACCTATCGGCCGAATTTCTCCTGGGCCGCATCCTTCAAAACAACCTGCAAGCCCTTGGTATTTACGATCAATACCGGGGTGTTCTCGCGGGACTGGGCATCAGCCTCGACAAGATACTGGAACAAGAGCCCGACGCGGGGCTTGGAAATGGCGGTTTAGGACGCTTAGCCGCCTGTATTTTGGATTCGCTCGCGGCGCTCTCGCTGCCCGGCGGAGGCTATGGAATCCGCTATGAATTCGGCATTTTTGAACAAGTCATCCGCGACGGACACCAAGTCGAGCGCGCCGATGCATGGCTTCGCTTTGGAAACCCTTGGGAAATCGCCCGCCCTGAATTTTCGGTCATGGCTTCCTTCGGTGGCTATACGCAGCAGATCCCCGATGGAAAAGGCGGTTTTCGCGTTGTCTGGAACGCCGCAGAAAAGATCCTGGGCCTCCCCTACGACACACCGATTGCCGGATTCGGCTCCAATACCGTGAATTCGCTCAGGCTCTGGTCAGCACGCGCCGGCGACGAATTCAACTTCATGCTGTTCAACGAAGGCGACTACGTGCGCGCCGTTCAAGCCAAAAACGATTCAGAAGTCATCGCAAAAGTGCTCTATCCCAACGACAATTTCGAAAGCGGAAAAGAGCTCAGGCTTCGCCAGGAATACTTCTTCGTCACCTGCTCCATTCAAGACATCGTCCGCCGCTTCCGCAAAAATCATGCAGATTGGACGCTCTTTTCCAACAAAGTGGCGATTCAGCTCAACGACACCCATCCAGCCCTCGCCGTCGCCGAACTGATGCGCATTCTCGTCGATGAATACGCCGTGGATTGGGATCTCGCCTGGCAGCAGACCATTTTGGCGACCGGCTACACCAACCACACCCTTCTTCCCGAAGCGCTTGAACGCTGGCCTGTCTCCTTGTTTGAACGTCTTTTGCCGCGCCATCTCGAAATCATCCGCGAGATCAACCGGCGCTTTTTGCGCGAAGTCCTCGATGCATTCGGCAACGACGCCGGCCGGCTCAGCCGCATGTCCATCTTTGAAGAAGGCCCGGAACCGCGGGTGCGCATGGCCCACCTGGCCGTGGTTGGAGCGCATTCCATCAACGGCGTGGCCCAGCTCCACACCGAACTCATCAAGACGCAGTTGCTGCGGGATTTCTATGAACTGTATCCCCAGCGCTTCAACAACAAGACCAACGGCGTCACCCCCAGGCGATGGCTCCATGCCTGCAATCCAGCGCTTTCAACCCTCATCACCGAAAAGCTCGGACCGGGCTGGCTTACCCAGCTCGATCGCCTGCGCGAACTCGAAGCCTGGGCCGACGACACGCCTTTTCTCACCAGGCTTCATTGGATCAAACAGCACAACAAAGACACGCTGGCCAAGCTTATCACCAGGGAAATCGGGCTCAGCGTCAACATCAAAAGCATCTTCGATGTGCAGATCAAACGGCTGCACGAATACAAGCGCCAGCTCTTAAATGCCCTGCATGTCGTGTCGCTCTACCTGCGCGTAAAGAAGGGAGAGGACGTGACACCGCGCACCTTTATCTTTGGTGCCAAAGCCGCTCCGGGCTATCGCGCGGCCAAGCTCATCATCAAGCTCATCCACTCGATTGCCTATGTGATTAACGGCGACAAGCGCCAAGACGTGCTGCGCGTCGCCTTTTTGCCCAACTACCGCGTTTCTCTCGCCGAAATGATTATCCCCGCCGCCGATGTATCCGAACAGATTTCCACAGCCGGCATGGAAGCCTCGGGCACCGGCAACATGAAACTCGCCATGAACGGAGCCCTCACCATCGGCACGCTCGACGGCGCCAACATCGAAATTCGCCAAGCCGTCGGCCCCGAGAACTTCTTTCTCTGCGGCATGACGGCCGATGAAGTACAGCGCCACCGGGCCGCCGGAATTTCTGGACGCGCGGCCTACGAATCCAATCCCGAACTCGCCCGCGTCATCGATCTACTCGCAAGCGGATTTTTCTGCCCCGAAGATCGAAATCTCTTCGCCCCCCTCCTTGACGACTTGCTTGGGCGTGATGATTACAAGGTGATGTCGGACTTTGCTTCATACGCCGAAGCCCAGCGAAGCGTGGCCGAAGCCTATACAGACGAGCGCGGCTGGTCGAAAAAGGCCGCGCTCAACATCGCCCGCGTGGGAGGTTTTTCATCCGACCGGGTTGTTGCGGAATACGCGTCTCAGATCTGGCGGATCGAGCCTGTACATGTCGATGTTCCGCCGCATTCCGAAGCGCCAAAAACCAGCCCTTGACCATGTTAGGTTAGAAGCGAGCCATGGCCGACAAACCCAAAAAACCCAGCGAACCAAAGGAAAAAGAAGATCGGCAAGACGACCTTCAGACTTTGCAGAAGCGCAAGACGGAGCGCGTTCGGCCCTACAAAGTCATCCTGCACAACGACGACTTCACGACGATGGAATTTGTCGTGCTTATTCTCGTGAAGTTCTTCCACAAATCCGAAACCGAAGCGACGCACATCATGCTGAGCGTGCATCACAAAGGGCAGGGCGTAGCGGGCATTTACACCCGCGACGTCGCCGAAACCAAAGTGGCTCAGGTACAGGATTTCGCGAAGCAGCACGGGATGCCTCTGCGGCTGACGGCCGAGCCCGCATAAGCGCAACCGACCAACGACTTCCCCCAACCAAGACCCCCAAAGTGAACCCCGACGACGACAGTTTTATGCGAATCAGCCCAGAGGTCGAAATAGCCTTTTCCTTAGCGACCCACGAGGCCGCGCGGCGAAGGCACGAGTTTGTGACCGTCGAGCATCTGCTCTTTGCGCTGCTCTTTGACGACGAGACCGCCAAGGTGATCAAGCATGCAGGCGGCGATCCTGACAAGCTGAAGAAGAAGCTTCAGCACTTTCTCGAGACGGAAATCGAAGCCGTACCCGACGACACGGATGTCGTGCCTCAGCTTTCGCGCGGGTTTCAGCGCGTGGTGGGCAGGGCGGCGATGCATGTGAAAACCAGCGGAAAAGAAGAGCTAAAAGGCCCGAATGTGCTGGTGGCGATTTTCGCCGAGAGCGATTGTCCGGCCGTAGGAATGCTCTCGGATCAGGGAGTCACGCGCTATGACGTCGTGAGCTACATCTCGCACGGCGTATCCAAACTGGGCGACGACGACGTGGGCAGGCCCGAAAACGAAGGCTTGGATGCCGAGGGCGACGGCGAGCCGGGCGGAGAGCAGCCGGTGAAAGATCCGCTCACGGCCTTTACGCTGAACCTCAACAAAGAAGCGGCGGAGGGCCGTATCGATCCCTTGGTGGGCCGTGAAAACGAGCTCGCGAGGGCGATTCAGGTGCTAGCGCGGCGCCGCAAAAACAATCCCCTGCTCATCGGCGATGCAGGTGTTGGAAAGACAGCCATTGTCGAGGGATTGGCGCAAAGAATCATCAAAGCCGAGGTACCTGCGGCGCTGTTGGGCTGCACGATTTATTCGCTTGACATGGGCGCGCTTTTGGCGGGTACGCGTTACCGGGGCGATTTTGAAAACCGGGTGAAGGCCGTTTTAAAGGCGCTCGACAAGCAAGAAGGCGCGATTCTGTTCATTGACGAGATTCACACCATCATTGGCGCGGGCTCGGCGAGCGGAGGAACGCTGGACGCGTCAAACCTGCTGAAACCCGCACTGGCATCGGGGAAACTCCGCTGTATCGGCGCAACCACCTTCCAGGAATACCGCAGCCATTTAGAGCGGGACAGCGCACTTGCCCGGCGTTTTCAGCGCATTGAGATCGGCGAGCCCAGCGAATCGGAGGCGGCGCAAATTCTCCGCGGCCTTCAAAAACGCTATGAAGAGTTCCACAAAGTCATTTTCACGGCGGAAGCCATCGATGCCGCAGCCAAGCTATCGTCGCGCTATCTCCGCGACAGAAGGCTGCCTGACAAGGCGATCGATCTGCTGGATGAAGCTGGCGCATCGGCAAAATTGGCTCACGGCGAAGGCGCAAAAGTCGACGTAAAAGACATCGAGCTGGTCGTGGCGAAGATGGCGCAGATCCCGCCGAGGCAAATCAGCTCCAACGACAAATCCCAGCTTAAGGATTTGGAAGGCTCGCTCCGGGGCGTAATTTACGGCCAAGACGAAGCGGTCAAACAACTCGCGAGCGCGATAAAAATGTCGAGGGCTGGGCTCCGCGCGCCTGAAAAACCGATTGGCTCATTCTTGTTCACCGGCCCCACGGGCGTCGGCAAAACCGAGCTCGCCAAGCAATTGGCCAAAGTGCTCGGCATCGAATTTATCCGCATCGACATGAGCGAATATCAAGAGCGCCACACGGTTTCACGGCTCATCGGCGCGCCTCCCGGTTATGTGGGTTTCGATCGGGGCGGCCTCTTAACCGAAGCGATCGCAAAAACGCCTCACGCGGTCCTGCTGCTCGATGAAATTGAAAAAGCCCATTCCGATGTGTTTCAAGTGCTTCTACAGGTGATGGATCACGGCACGCTTACGGACAACAACGGCAAAAAGAGCGATTTCCGACATGTTGTGCTCATCATGACGAGCAACGTGGGCGCGCGCGATTTGGCCCAGGTCCGGGTTGGATTCGGCGAGCGGGGCACGGCGGGCGATGACGACAAAGCCTACAAAAACACCTTTAGCCCCGAATTCCGAAACCGCCTCGATGCACGCATCATGTTTAAAGCGCTCGATCCTTCCATCATGGGAAGCATCGTTGAAAAGTTTATCCGCGAGCTTTCAGAGCTTTTGTCCGACCGCAAAGTGACAGTGGAAGTGACCGAACAGGCCCGCAAATACCTGGCGGAAAAGGGCTACGATCCGGCCAATGGCGCAAGGCCGCTGGGCCGCGTCATCGATCAAGAAGTAAAGCGCCGGCTCTCGGATGAAATTCTGTTTGGCGCCCTGGAACACGGCGGCAAGGCGATCGTCGATTACGACGGCGAAATCAAAATTCAGTTTGAACCCGCGAAAACGGCTGAATCCGGCGACGAAAACAGCGCGCCCGCCTAGTTCAAAGAATGCGGCATCGACAGCGCGAACTGCGCGATCTCCGCATCAAAGCTCTGCCCCCCATCCAAATACATCTGATACGTGCCGCGCATCGTTCCCCGCGGCGTCTGCAGCACACATCCGCTCGTGTATTCAAAATGCTCGCCCGCGGCCAGCACCGGCTGCTGCCCCACAACGCCCGGACCCCGCACTTCCTCTACTTTTCCCGCACCATCCGTAATGATCCAATGCCGGCTGCGCAACTGAACCCTGTCTTTGCCTTCGTTGCTGATCCTCACCGTGTACGCGAACACATAGCGGCGTTCCTTCGGATTGGATTGGGACGGAACGTAAACGGTTGAAACCGTAACCCGGATACCCTGTGTAATGGCCGTCGACACACGAATGCCAGTGCCACCCTTTGCGACCGCGCACAAGCGCCGAGATCGGAAAACCTCAATCGGCCAGGAGAAACACTCGAAAACACCCTTGAAAACTTCTTCTCTCCGCCCGTTGACAGAAACGCACATCGTCCTCACGTTGCGAAAAGTTCCGTGAATAAACACGACGGCGACAGCCCAGAAGCCCCGGACAACACACCTATGATGCACGCAGAACATCCATCAACAGCCATAGAACGCTGGGCCTTTTCGCCTCAGGGCTTCACAGCCATCGGCCCGATCGCGGGCGAACGAAAAACCCGCGATTGGTCGCTCGTTCTGCAATCGGCCGGTATTTGGCACATCACTCACCGCACCATGGCGGGCTTCGTGCTTTTGGTACGCGATCAAGACTATGAGCGCGCATCGGAATCGATCGATCGCTATGAAGCCGAAAATCGTGATTGGCCACCGCGTCCCGTGCGTGAAAAACCCCGCCACAGCACAGGCGAAACCAAGTTCATCCCTTATGTGTTTATAGCGCTCGCCCTCTTTTTCCTGGTGACCGGGCCTGTGAGCGGAGGCTCGTATTGGTTTGCGCGCGGAACATCTGTCACCGAGCTTGTGCTGCATGCTCAGCCCTGGCGCGCGGTGACAGCGCTTACCCTGCACGCGGACGCGGCACATGTGCTCGGCAACGTCGTTTCTGGAGCGATCTTCGCATCGGCGGTCGCGAGCCGGATTGGAACAGGCGGCGCTATTTTGGGCACCCTTGCATCGGGAACGCTTGGAAACGTGGCCAACGCGATCTGGCATCAATCGCAGGGCAACCCCGGCCACGCATCCATTGGCGCATCGACGGCTGTGTTTGGAGCGGTTGGGCTATTGGCGGCGACGCAGCTTGCGGTCGATCGAAGCGCGTCGGCAGGAAAAGCGCGGCCTTGGACGGAAACGCTGTCGCCTGTGGTCGGTGGACTTGCGCTTCTGGGAGCGCTTGGAGCGAGTCCCAATTCCGATTTGGGCGCGCATCTCTTTGGATTCTTGTCGGGTGGACTCTTCGGCCTTCCGGCGGCTCTGTATCTGCGAATCAAGAACCCCAAAACGCGGACCTGGGTGCAGGTGCTGATGACCGCTCTCTCGATGCTGATTATCGCGGGCTCGTGGCAACTGGCGCTTGGCCTGCCGATCCGGAAACTGTTTTAGTACCAACTATTCCGCGGGCCACACGCCGACGGTTCCGCCAACCCACGTCAAATCGCGGTTATGATCGACGCCATGCATAATCCCGCGCGATAACCTCACCAGATTGATCACGGGCACAGGTTTTGATTCATCGTCGGCGCGCAAAAACATAATCCTCATCTCGGCCTTCACGCCGCTTCCATCGGGCATCACCAGCCCGGGGTGGTACGTAATTTTTTCCTGCAAAATAAAGCCTTCGCGCTGCTCGGCCGGAATCGCGTGCACATCCTCGGGCGTCACTTCCACCTTCACGCCCGTGCCCGCAAACGAAAACAACGGCTTGAGCACATAGTTCGACAGATCGTCGGGCAAGCGATCGAGCTCGGACACGTAGCGGGCCCTGGGAACAGCCGGATGATCGATATGCGGAATGGTGTACTTCGACCAAACCCAATACCAATTGGGATGAGGGCACCACGAAACATCGAGTTCATCGGTATAGGCAAAAGGCAGCGTAATTTGCTTGGCCTCGAGCTCGTCGTACACGACGCGGTTGTAGATGCGCTTGACCTGAATGCGTTTTCCATCCGCATCGCGCCGGAACAGCTTTTTGCCTTCCACCGTCAGCGTCGTCGGACAGACCGAATCGATGCCCAGTAGCTCCTTGGTCGCCCGGAAATCGGGATAGGTCTTCTGCTCTTCAGGCTTCAGGTCCATCAGAATGACTTCCCGCGGGTCTTCCTTGCCGAGCACTGTCTTCCGCAATCGCGCCACAAAAGCGTCGCGTGAAAGGCCGCCGAAAAACAGCGTCCATGGCTTCTTCAGCCCTTCAATCGCGTGCAACTGCTCCGTCAATATCTCGAGATGCAGCACCTCGAGCGCATAGAGCGAAGGAAAAGCCTGAAGCTCAACGAGCCTTCCCTCGAGCTCGCCGTCTTTGCCGCGCACAATCGCTAAATCCACTTGCAGACAATTCGGCAGCGCATCCATCCCTGGCACATCAAAGCGCGCCGGAATCGACTTTTTCATCGTTTCAATCAAGGCAGGCTTCGAGATCTGCTCGACGATTTCGGTCGCCGCGCGCTCCAGCTTGTTCTTCAGCGAGAGCGGCACAAACAGAGGCGTTTCCGCCACCCGAAAAGGAATCGAGCACCCAACGCGCTGCTCCAGGCGCCGCACAAAATCGGGATACGTATTCGGACCAAAGGCTTCATTAAAGGCTTTTCGAAACGTCGGCTCCATGGGCGCCTTGTTACACCTACGGCCTCCCGCTTTGAAGCGTTGTGTGTTAGGCTCGGCGCATGCGCTTTGAAAATCGCTCAAGACTTGCCGTCATCGGGCTCGCGGTTTGCGCTCTCGCTCAAACGGCCTGCTCCAGCCTGTCCCGCCCGGAGGAAATCGCCATTGTCGCGGAACCTCTTCCTTCCAAAGGCTCACCGGCCGGGGCTCAAAACAATATCCCCGAACCTCTCGCTCAAAAGATTGCCCAGCAGCTTCCCGCGGCCGCCGCTCCAGGCGGAGGTGGCTGAGGCAGCCACTAGGCAAGGCTCCGGTCTGGAGCCGATTCCCTCCGATATCTATCTAAAGCGCCGGGCATTCCAATATTCGCGGCGCAAACCTTTCTTCCCTGAAGGCCCGTCCCTCCGCGCTGTTTTCGTGATAGCGCTCCTGTGCGTCGATTTGCGCCTTCAATACCGATAAAAGCTTTAAGGTCCGCTCTGCATCTTGATCGGCGATATCGGTCAGTTCATCCGGATCGGCCATAACATCGTAAAGCCAGACTTCTTCTGTCCCGGGGTCGAACACAATTTTATAGGGCGTGCAAACCAGCGCTTCTAAGTGCTTCCATCCCTGAATATTCATAAACACGCCGCTCTTGCGGGTATGGCCTTTGGTAAGGCGCAATAAGCTTTCGCCTTGAAGTGCCGGATGCGGCCCCAGCCCCAGCACATCCAGCAGTGTGGGCAGAACATCCAGCGTAGAAACAGGCATATCCAGCCGGCCGGGAGCAATCTCGCGGGGATAGTGAATCACAAGAGGCACCCGGGCTTCGGCGTCAAAGAGCGAGCGGCCATGCGTAACCAGATCGTGCTCAAAAAATAGCTCTCCATGATCCGCCGCAAAGACCAGTATGGTCTTATCCAAGATACCTAGGCGGGAAAGCGCCTCATAGAGAGCGCCCACTTGCTGATCTACATAAAACAGAGCGTTGTCATAGCGATTGAAAATGGCCTCCCTATCTTCGGGCTCCCATTTCACAAAATTAAAGGTGCCCTTGGGCTCATCCGGCAGAAAAGGCCGCTCGGCGCCTTCTGGAATGCGGTAGGGAAAATGCACGGACTGAAGATTCACATATAACGAAAATGGTTCACCCGAATGCGCCGATATCCAATCGACGGCATAGCGGACAGTCTCGTGATCTGGAACGATTTCCTCGGTGATAATGTTGATATGCTCTCCCTGGTGATCGGGTGAGTGCCGATAAAATGTCGGTGTTCCCGTATCCTGAAACCGCTTCATTCCTTGCCAGGTCTCATCTTGGCTCGATATGGTTGCGGTCGCATAGCCCAAACCATGCATAATATCGTGCAATAGAACTCTCGGATAATCGAGCCGGTGATACATATCCAGCGTCGTTCCCCGCCGGGGAAAAAGAGACGAAATCACCGCCATTTGAGCATAATTCGAGTGCGTTGCCGTCGTATACGCGCGCGTCATCACAAGGCTTTGAGCGGCAATTTTATCGAGATTGGGCGTTGTATTCTTGGGATAGCCCCAAAAGCCCACATGCTTCCACGCCACGGATTCGAGCATGACATAGATGATATTCGGCTTCTGCTTTAGATTCTGAGCGCTGATCTCCCAGCCCTTTTCCATCCAGCGGGACATGCTTGAAAGCGCGCGCTCTGTCAGCGGATTCAGAGGCTCTTTGGGCTCGACGCTGGAAACAGCCGCCTTTCTCGCCGCGCCAAATACAACGAGTTCAGGGGAAATCAGCTCTAAATTGCGCTGATACGATTCGGGAAAAGGTATGGCCAGCGTTATCAGCGAAAGCCCAGACATGAGGGTACAGCCCAGCGCCTCCGCCCGGCCCGCCCGGGAAATATCCTTATGCAGCATTCGCTTGAGCGCGCGGGCAATTCCATAACCCATCACCGCCACCGCCAGCAAAACGGCGCCCAAATATTCCCGGTATTGACGGGTCGCCGCCAGCGTAATCGCCCCGGCTTCATTTAAAAAAAATGCAAGCCCGCTATGGGTAAGCCCAGAACCTGTGAGCAGCCTAAGTCCTATCGCTATCGAATGAAATAAAACCCCGCACATGGTTACGGCGGTTACAAAGATAACGACCAAACGCGCTCCACCCCGGCGCGATAATATTCGAACAATAAAAAGCGATACCAGCGCAGCGAGAAATGCAGCGGCTCCAAATAGCGAAATCGTGATGAGTGTGCCCGCCGCCCTTTGAAACAAGCTTAAAGATGGCATTCCTCCATTCACGGCCACCACAACCTGCCGCACAACGCTCACAAGGATTCCAACGAGCGCACCAAGCAGGCCCGCCCGAGCCGCTTTCCGCAAAATAAAAGGCTCGGCTAAGGCTTTGGCTGAGGAGTTTTCCATAATGCCGCGACACACATGTCCTTCGCAGGACATGAGATTGTCATCCGTACGGCAAGTTCACGGTGCGGGGCAACTTTCAAACGAATGTTCTTGGGCGATGCCTGCATTGCCATCCCGTTGGGCTTGCCGGACAAGCATTCGGGCCGCGGGCCCTACAACTTCCCGAAAAGCTTGGGTCCGGGCCGCGCGAAGATGAGCGCCTCCCAGCTTTCCATGCATCGAAAGTCTTGGATTTTCAATGGCTTGTGCATGCTCATCGGCCTCAATCTCAAGTCCCGCCATCGCTTCCGATATCGCAGTCCTTACCCGATCTCCACCCACCCGAATCGCCCATGCCACCGTCCTAAAGGCCAACTCTGCATGCCTTGCCTCCTCTTCGAGCACGGCCGAAAGCACGGCTCTCACTGCGGAATCCTCGGCGTGCGCCAATTGCTCTGCGGCAATACAAGCCGATATCGTTTCGCCCACACAGCCCTCCAAGAAGGTGCTTCGTGCCATATCGGCCAAATCCGAAGCCAAGTTCATCGCTCCGCCCATCGGAAACAGTCCCGGCGCCACCGTTTCGCCGGCATATGCGCTCGCCAGCGCAAAACAGAGCTTGGCATGCTTCACTTCGTCCAGCGCCGCTTGATGAGCCCCTTCGATCAAATCCGAAGGCGCCCCTAAGGCCATCAACTCGAGCGCAAAACGTCCAAACGAAGCCACGGAAGCGTGCTCCATCAAGGCGGCGCGGCTCCACATCGTCGATAGCAGCGCCCGTTCATCGGCGGAAAGCGCAGACAGATCCGGTTGAATGGTAGAATCTATCCATCCATTGTTTTGCGCGGAGCGGGCAAGTTCGGCGGTACGAAGCTGTTGATCCACCAAAAAAGGCCGGCCTTCGCCGCAAATTTGCTGATAGGTGACAGGATAACAGCATTGACCCGTTTCGGCATTAAAGGTGCCTGGACCATTTACACGGAGAGGTATTTGATATTGAAAATGCGATTTTGCTTCTTCTTGAGCTGGACACGCCACCGGGTCGCTTCCTCCCGAGCCACCCATACCTCCCATCCCCGCGACAGCTCCACCGCCACTGCCGCTGCCGCCCATCCCACCAAAACCCGCAGTGCCGCCCGCCATTGCAGGCCATTGAAAACAATCATTGGTATCATATTCCCCCGCATCACAACCCGTACCGTTAAAACATCCGCTTCCCCCCGTGGCCATTCCGGCAGAAGTCGCCGACAACGCAATAAAGGCGGCAATACGCTGAGCTAAACGAATCCGAAAATTGCGCGCTGAACTCATGTTGATCTCCTTTTCGTGAACGCTATCACGATCTCAGCGTGGGTTTGCAAAGTTTTTGCCAGCGCTCTAGTCCATAAAAGCTTTATAAAAGCCATTGACAAAGGCTTCGATCTTCGCTGAACTATCGCTATTCAAATGAAATCGCGCCTTGCTCAACCCGGTATTTTCTGCATCGCGGCGGTACTCGGTCTTTCCCCTATGATCGCCCTGGCAGATCCGCCTCCAGCCCATAGCGGCGAAGAACTGGAGCCGCTGCCTCCGCCCACATCTGCGCCGGCTCCATCGCCCACGCCAAAACGCCTGCTGGATAGCTACGAAGAAGAGCCATCGGAAAATAAGCCGGCAGATACCCAAAAGCCCGTAGAAGCAACCAAAAAATCCAAAGAAACATGGAGCACCCATTCCGCGCCGCCTCCCGATCCAGCGAATAAACCCGAAGAAAAAGTGATGCGCAGCCCCAACGCCTTCGCTGCGGGCATTGCGACGGTGGTGGTCAGCTCTATTGTCGTGGGCTTTTGTATCGCGGGCTTTGCGGGCGCACCCTACGACCCCAAGCCAAGCACAGGTAAACTAGGGATGTTTTTTGCCTTGGGCCTTTTGGGCGGAGGCATCGGTTCCCTTATGATCTATTATGGCGGGGAGAAGGTTCGAAAGGAGCCTAAAGCATGGCAAAGAGCAGAACCGGGTATCTTTATCGGAGAAGATAGGACGCAATTGGGGTTCATCGGACGGTTTTGAATTTCCTTAAGGTGTCAAAAAAAACAATAGATCCCGTCCGCGCCTGACGTGTTATCGTCCCCGCCTCATGAGCTTCCCCGCCCCGATTCACGAAAACGAAACCCACGCATCGCTGCGCGAACAAGCGCGGCGCTTTGCCCGAACCCATATCGCGCCTTTTGCCCGTGCCTGGGAAGAAGCCAATGAATTTCCCAAAGAGCTCTACCGCACCTTTGCCGAAGCGGGGCTCTTGGGCGCTTCGTATCCAGAAAGCTATGGAGGCGGAGGCGGCGATATTTCTTATGGCCTTGCCGTCGGCGAAGAATTGGTTCTCGAAGGCAAAAGCGTGGGCACTGTGGTCGGATTGGGCAGCCATGGAATTGCTATCCCGCCCATTTTAGGCTTTGGAAGCGAAGCTCAGCGGCAGCGTTTTATCCCGCCTGTTGTACGCGGCGAACAGATCTGCGCCCTCGCCATCACCGAACCCGGCGGCGGAAGCGATGTCGCCTCGCTGTCTACCAAAGCCACCCGCGACGGCGATTTTTATATTGTCAACGGGTCAAAAATGTTTATCACCTCGGGCTGCCGGGCCGATTTTGTCGTCGCGGCCGTCCGCACAGGCGGCCCCGGTCATTCAGGCATTTCACTGCTGATTGTCGAAAAAGGCACACCCGGATTCAGCGTAAGCAAAAAACTCGAAAAGATGGGCTGGTGGGCGAGCGATACCGCGGAACTTGCCTTTGAAAATTGCCGCGTTCCCGCCACAAACTTGATCGGCGAAGAAAACTCAGGCTTTATACCCATCATGATGAACTTCGCGGGTGAACGGCTGATGCTCGCAAGCAATTGTATTGCGATCGCCGAGCTCGCCTACCGCGAATCCATCGCCTATGCCAAACAGCGGACGGCTTTTGGAAAACCGATTATGGGCTTTCAGGTTCTCCGCCATAAACTCGCCGATATGGCCAGCCGTATCGCCGCATCCAGAGCCTTGCTCAGCGAGGCCATTATTCGGCAAACACGCGGTGAAATGATCGCCGGCCTCGCAGCGATGACCAAAAATACGGCAACCGATATGGTCACCTTTGTATGCAACGAAGCTGTGCAAATTCACGGCGGCTATGGCTATATGCGGGAAACCGTCGTCGAAAGGCTGTTCCGCGATGCCCGGCTGTACCCGATAGGCGGTGGCACCCGGGAAATTATGAATGAAATTATCTGCAAAACAGAAGGCTATTAACCGACAACCATGCTATGGACGTTCCAACCATGAAACACACAAACGCACTAAAGCTACTTGTTTTCTCGTTCGCCCTGCTGCCTCTAGCCTGCTCCAAAACACCGGAGCCCTCTCAAAATTCACAGCCGCCTCAAGGCGCTTCCACCGCAGCCTCAAAGCCCGAAGGCACAAGCACAGCCGCCGCCAAACCCGCCCAGCCCTCCGGCCCGACCGAAATCGCATGGGATGCACCGGCCTCCTTTCAAAAAGCCGAAAATCCCAACCCCATGCGCAAAGCCACCTATAAAATCCCACGCGCAGAAGGCGATTCCGAAGATGCCGAGCTCAGCGTATCCCAAGCCGGCGGCTCCACCGACATGAATATCAAGCGATGGCAAGGCCAATTTGAAAAGCTCGCCGATGACGCCGTAAAACGCGCCGAACGCAAGAATGGCGACCTGAAAATCACCACCGTCGAAATGTCGGGTACCTTTATGGGTTCAGGCATGCCCGGCGCCGCTCCTGGTGCCCCAAAACCCAGCTTCTCCATGCTTGGCGCCATCGTCGAAACCGCTCAAGGCTCGTGGTTCTTTAAACTCACCGGACCAGAAAAGACCGTGAAGGCCGCCAAGCCCGATTTTGATAAGCTCGTCGAATCCATTCGCGCCAAATAACCTATCGACAGAAAAAGGGGTCTGCGTATGGTCAGCGTCACAAAGCCGCAAACGGCAACGGGTCTTCGAAGAAAGCGTTTCCACCGAAAAACACCATGGATTTTAATCGCGTTAGCCTTTGGCTCGGCGACCGTCGCCGCCGCCGCTTGCAGCGCAACCAGCGATCGCAGGGAATTCCCCGATAAACCCAACACAGGCTCGAGTGGCATGGGAGGCGCCGGTGGAAACGCAGGCGCCGGTGGAAACTCAAGCTCGGGCTTTGCAGGCGGGCTCATTATCCCCGATGCGGGCAGCGACGATGCCTCCCCCGATGTATTTATCAATCCCTGTGGTTCCCAATGCGGTCCCAAAGAGCTATGCGACGAGCAGAACCTGGGTCTTGACGACGATTGCGACGGCCTTGTCGACGAAGATTGCTCCTGCAACGCGGGCCAAGTCCATTGGTGCTTCCGGGGCGATCCTTCCTATCACGGCGCCCAAGGTTGCTTCGATGGCACCGAAAAATGCACCGAAAATGGCATGTGGGGCGATTGTTTTGGCGGCGTTCATGCCACCGAAAACTGCTTTGCAAACGACACCACCCTTTGCCATCCCATCACCGCCACCCCTTTCCAAGATGTCGATCTAAAAACCGGCACAGGCAACTTCAGCCTCAACGCCGTACCGGGCAGCGAGGTGTGGACTGTTTCTTGCCCCCAAGGAGTAAATCCTTGTCCTGCGGTCTCGGGAATGAACCCACCGGACGACTTCAAACCGCTTCAGTCGGGAGAATACACCGTCACCTACACCAAACAAGCGCAGGGAGGCGGCATGGAATCCTGCACATACCCCCTCTTTGTTGGCGCGCGGGGACTTCGCGTCGAGCTTCAATGGGAGCATGATTTAGGCGGCGACGGCTTGGATTTAGATCTCCATGTGCACCAGCCCAACAACACCGCACCTTGGGGCATCGATGGAGTACCCGAGGATTGCACCTGGTCCAACTGCGTTTTCGATGATTTCACCGGGTTTGGATTTAACGCCCCCGACTGGTTCCAAGCCAATGCCATGCCTCCCGATCCTGTCAATTGGTATCTCGATCCTGTTTTTGAAATGAACACCTGTTACTTCGCGCCCCGCGGCGTGGGGTCCGAGTGGCAAGGCTACGGTCAAGGATGCCACAATCCCAGGCTCGATTTAGACAATATCACCTGCGATCCGGCCGAAAGCGATGTCAACAGCTTTGATTTCTGCGCGCCAGAAAACGTCAACATCGATTTCCCGCCTCAAAAAGAATGGACCCGCATCGCCGTTCACTACTATTCCAACCACGCAAAAGACTATGATGTGCATCCTGTCATCAAAGTGTTCTGCGATGGAGCCCTGACGGCGGAACTCGGCCCAACGGCCTACTACGATCCAGAATCCCCGGTAACATTCGCCCCTTACGATGGTTCCGGCGGCGCCTCGGAGAACAGGTTTTGGATGGTGGCCGATGTAGCGTTCAGACAGGATATGTGCGGCGGAACGGGATGCATTGTTAAGCCCATCTATTCCGATCCGGTAGCAAAGACACCATTTTTCACCTTTGCCAGCGCGGCCGAGCTAGATTTTGGTCCGCCCTATCCGCCTCCACTACCCTAGCGTTGCCTCACGCAACATCACACCCCATCCATCAACAACAACAACAAAAGTTCTTCCGCGGACTGAGCACTTCTGTGCTATGAGTCCCGCACCCGATTTCTAAAGGAGATTTTTGGTTATATGGCACGAGTTCATAACTTCAATGCCGGTCCCGCCGGCCTTCCCCTTGAAGCACTTCTTCGCGCACAGCGCGAACTCTGCGACTTTGAAGGCACGGGGATGTCGATCATGGAGCACAGCCACCGCGGCAAAGCCTATGAAGCGGTGCATCAAGAGGCGATTTCCCTTGTGCGGGAACTGTGCGAAGTGCCCGATAGTTATCATGTCCTTCTGCTGCAAGGCGGAGCGAGTCAGCAGTTCGCGACGGTTCCGATGAATTTTTTGCCTGCTGGCAAGAGCGCCGACTACATCTTGACAGGCGGCTGGTCCGAGAAAGCCTATCAAGAGGCGGGCCGCTTGGGAACGGTGCGGGTCGCCGGGACGACGGAAAAAGACAAGCGCTATACCCGCATTCCCAAGCAGGACGAGCTCAATCTCGATCCCAATGCGGCCTACGTTCACATGACGAGCAACAACACGCTATTTGGCACGCAGTGGCATTGGTGGCCGGAGGTGGGCAGCGTTCCTTTGGTGGCCGACATGTCATCGGACATCATGTGGAAGAAGATAGATATCTCGAAATTTGCCTTGATTTACGCAGGGGCCCAGAAAAACATTGGGCCATCGGGCGTAGTTTTGGTGATTGCGCGCAAGGATTTTGTTGAAAGCGGGCGCAAAGATATCCCGACCATCTTCAAGTATTCGACCCATGCGGCCAATGATTCGCTGTACAACACACCGCCGACCTTTGGCATTTACCTGATGCGCAACGTGCTTGCGTACACCAAAGAGATAGGCGGACTTAGCGCGATGGAGGAGCACAATCGCAAGAAGGCGGCGATTGTATACGGCGCTATCGACGCGGAGCCTGGCTATTACCGGGGACCGGTGGAGAAGGACAGCCGTTCGCTGATGAACATTGTCTTTCGGCTGCCGACGGAGGATTTGGAGAAGAAGTTTGTATCTGAAGCGGCCAAGGAAGGGATGGTTGGCTTGGCCGGACATCGTTCGACGGGAGGGATTCGGGCATCGACCTACAACGCGGTCAGCCTTGAATCGGCCTCGGCACTGGCTTCGTTTATGGCTGAGTTTAAGCGGCGCAACGGATAAATCCCTACTTTCGTTGTCTCCAATAGCCGGGCCGGCGACGATGATGCGCCACGGCAAGCATGCGAATCTCCTTTCCCACAATCGTATACACAACCGGATAGGGAAAGCGTTTCATCTCAAAGCAGCGTTTTCCATGGAGATTCACCGGGCCGATCATCGGATGATGCAGCAGCATATCCATTACGCGTTCGAACTCATCGAATAGGGATTAAGCTAGAGGAAGACCGCCGCGCACTTTATAAAACGCCGCTGCATCCCGAAGATCCTGAGCAGCTTCGGGATGTAGCGCGTATTTCACGTAAATTCGGCGCGAAGGGCAGCGAGCGTCTCAGGGCCGGGCAAGGCTTGAACGGCTCCTGTTTCTAGTTCGGCATCGCGCCGTTCTACTTCGGCCATCCATTCTTTTTCAACATCAGGTTGGACACCAAAGCTGGCGATAAGCCGTTCGACCAAGTGAGCCCGTTCGATAGGGGGTAGAGCGAGGGCCCCGGCTTCCAGTTGATCAATATGCAACAGCATTTTTAAGACTAGCCTTTTATTCTTTTTTGCGCAAGTGTTTTCTTTTAGCTATTGCTTTATTGCCACGCGACCAAGCGCGTCGCGAACTTGTTGGCCAATAGCTCGTGATTCGGCAATACCCGCACCGCAAATGCATGCTCTCCCGCTTCCTTGGCAGGTAATGCTCCCTCAAACCTAAAACGCCCGCCCCCAAGCTCCGCCACGCATTTCAGCGCAACACTCCCTTCTCGCGCCAACACCCGATCCTGCCTCAGCTTCCCATAATACAAATCCACCTCCACATCCGCTGGATGCAAGGTCCCCAAATGTACATCCGCCGTCACCACCAACGGATCGCCCGCTACCACCCGCGCCTCGCCTTGGCAATTCACATGCTCGACCCGCACATGCGGCCAGGCTTGCTCAATCCGCTCTTTCCACGCCGATATCGACCACGCTTGGCTTAACCCTTCCGCCCGCAATCGCTGAAAACGCCGCATCGCCGGGACATAGTACCGCTGCGTGTACTCCTCGACCATCCGGCTCGTATTAAAGTATGGAGCTATCGTCGCTATGCTGCGCTTCATGCATGTAATCCACCCCCGAGGCAGGCCCCGTTCATCCCGCTGATAAAACAAGGGCACAATATCGTCCTCCAATAGCCGGTAGAGCGATTGAGCCTCCACCCGATCGCCATAATCCATGTCCTGATGCTCTTCGCCCCACCCAATCGCAAAGCCATTATCGCCCGCGTACGCCTCACACCACCACCCATCCAGCACACTCGCATGCAAGACGCCGTTTAATCCCGCCTTCATCCCGCTTGTGCCACTCGCCTCCATCGGCCGCCGAGGGGTATTCAGCCACACATCCACCCCGCTGACCAGCGCATGGGCCACATTCATGTCGTAGTCTTCTACAAAGACAATACGGCCCCTGAACTCCTCCCGATTGCCTGCCCGCACAATTTCCCGGATAAGCTCCTTACCTCCAAAGTCCTGAGGATGAGCCTTCCCCGCAAACACAAGCTGCACCGGCCGCCCAGGCTTATGAAGAATCGCCTCCAAACGCTTGGGATCGCGCAACAGCAGCGTCGCCCGCTTATACGTCGCAAATCTCCTTGCAAAACCGATCGTCAGCGCCTTGGGATCGAGCAACCCATCGAGCTGGCCCGGACGCAGACGCTTCCCCTTCTGCTCGGCCATCGCCGCAATGCGCCCCCTCACATGCTTCACCATACGCGCCCGGCTTCGTTCCCGCGCCATCCACAGCTCATCATCGGGAATTTGATTGACTTTTGCCCAAGCCGCCGCATCGCCTTCCGTCTCGCGGAAGTCTTGACCCAAATGGCGCGTGTACAGCTCGGCCATTTCATGACCGATCCATGTACTGATATGAATACCATTGGTAATCGAAGCGATGGGGACTTCATCCGCATGGATACGCGGCCATAGCGACTTCCACATCGACCGGGCTTCCCGTCCATGCAGCATACTGACGCCGTTATAATGGTCGGTCATGCGCACCGCGAGCACCGGCATCACAAATTCCCCTTTTGCGGGGCTGTTTTCGACACGGCCCAAGCGCATGACATCATCGGCGCTCATCCCCAAGCCTTTTCCGAGCACACCCAAATAGGGCAACACCAAATCTTCGGCGAAGGCATCGTTCCCCGCGGGAACAGGCGTATGCGTCGTAAAAAGATTCCCCGCGGCCGCGGACTGCTGGGCCACCTTAAAAGGCACACCGCTCTCCTGCATCATCTGCCGCACCCGCTCGATAGCCAAAAAGGCCGAATGCCCTTCATTCATATGACAAACAGAAGGCTTCACCCCCAAGGCTTGAAGGAGGCGCATACCGCCCACGCCGAGCAAAATCTCTTGCTTAATACGATGAGCCCGATCGCCGCCGTACAGCGTATTGGTGAGAACGCGGTCCTCGGGCGCGTTTTGATCGAGCGTTGCATCGAGCAAATACAGAGGAACGCGGCCCACATCGACACGCCAGGCACAGAGGGCGACATTCCGAGAGTTCTGAGCGGGCTCGGCGGAGCCAGTATCAGGAAGCTCAACATTCACAATCAACGTTGAGCCGTGTTGATCTGTCACGAGCGACACCGGCAAGTCATGCCAATCGTTGGGCGGATAGCGTTCGTGCTGCCAACCTTCTTCATCGAGGCTTTGGCGGAAGTAACCTTGAGAGAAAGCGATTCCGATACCGATCAGAGGCACCCCCAAGTCGGACGCGCTTTTGAGATGATCGCCCGCGAGCACACCCAAACCGCCCGAGTACACAGGCAAACACTCATGGATACCGAACTCCATTGAGAAGTAAGCGACGGTACCCAGGCTTGCATTTTGATCGGCGGAGGCGCGGAAAGAGCGATCGAACCAAGTGGAGCGATTGAGATAAGCATCGAGCAACGCATTGACACGGCTTAATTCATCGAGATAAGCGCGATCGTGGGCGAGTTCATCGAGCCTACGCTGAGGGACTTTTGCGATAAGCGCCATAGGATTATGGCCGACGCGCTCATAGACGACAGGATCGATACGCGAAAAGAGAGCGCGGGCTTCCTCGCTCCACGCCCACCAGAGATTTTTCGCGAGGCGAATCAAGGGTTTGAGGGGTTCGGGGATGTAGGGAAGGACCTGATAGCGGTGAAGGGTCAACATGGGGGGCGCACCTTAGTCGGGGAGGCGGCCGATGAGCAACGATCTTTTTGTAGGAATGTATTGCGAAAGCTATTGGCCATGAAGCCGGGCTTTGGTGTAGGGTGCGGGCAAATGGATCGGCCTTGGGTAGAAGAGTTAAGGATTCAGAATTACGGCTGCGTGCGGGACGCGGAGTTTAGGTTTACGCCGCTGCATGCGCTGATTGGACCCAATGACAGCGGGAAGTCGACGGTGCTGAGGGCGCTCAAGACGATGGAGTTTCCTTGGCAGAGAAACATACCGGACGCGCTCATGCGAGCTTGCAGCGAAAGCGCCAAACATAATCCAGTCCGACTAACATTAACGACGACCTCGCATTCAAGCCTGCCCACTCTCGGAGAGCCGCTCCGCATCGGCTTCATTTTTCTTCGGGGCAACAAATGGCAAACCTTATGCGAGAAAAAAAGCTCGTTCCCCCTCGATTGGGATTTGAGTAGTGTTAAACCCGCGACTCCACTTCTCCATTATGATCTGCTCGCACGTATCATTGCGCCCATGCAAGTCCTCAGGCTTGATCCCGATAAGCTTCGAATCCCCTGCCCTCTTATTTCCGATGGTCAGCCCCTTCGATTCCTGGATGAGCACGGCACAGGGCTTCCAGCCATTTATGACGCCATCATTGGCCGAGATGTTCAAGCCTATCTTGAACTCAATGCCGAAATCCAGCGGCTCTTCCCCGACGTCAAAAGTATTGCCACCCTTAATCCCGGCGGAGGTAATAAAGCCATCGGCGTCAAACTCCACGACGGCACCCTTGTGCCCGCCGAACTGATGAGCGAAGGACTATTGTATTACTTAGGCTTTGCAACACTCCGCTATCCCGATCCTCCCGCCATCCTGCTTATTGAAGAGCCCGAAAACGGCCTCCATCCCGCCCGTATCGCCGAAGTCATGCGCGTCCTCCGTAAACTATCCGAATCCATGCAGATTATTCTCGCTACCCACAGCCCCTTGGTCGTCAATGAACTCCAGCCCGACGAGGTCACCGTTGTCACCCGCTCCCGCGAACATGGCACCAAAGGCGTCCTCTTAAAAGATACCCCCAACTTCGAAGAACGTTCCAAAGTCTATGCCCTGGGCGAACTGTGGCTCAGCTATGCCGATGGACAAGAGGAAAAAGCCCTGCTCCAGGGTGGACCTAGGCCATGAGCAAAGAGGCCCTTCGGGTGTTTTTATGCGGCGAGGGTCCCTGTGAACTCGGAAGCCGCTTTGGACATCCCACGTATCAACACGACAAAGAGCCGGGCGTGCTGCACTGTATGTTAGAGCATGTTCAACCCGAGGGATGGACCATCCATGCCGCCCGGGATTGGAAAGGCGTGCGCAAATTTCAGGTGGGCCGCTCAGAGCACCGCGACATGCACAATGTGAGGGCCGCGGCCCTGGATGCCCGCGAACATGGCTGCGATATGCTTGTATTCTCAAGGGATAAGGACTCCGACGAGGAGCGGGAAAGCGCCGTCGAGCGAGGAATTCAAAAGGCCCTTTCAGAAGTCTCCAACTTGGCCATCGTTGGGGGCGTAGCCAAGCCCGCGCTGGAAGGCTGGGTCTTGGCGATGTTGGGCGAACATCGTACCGAAGAGCTCTCGACCACGCGGGCAACCCAAAGATTAACCGAGCAGCACGGGATCGATCGCAAAGACAGCCGAGCCATGGCCAACATGGTCGAGCGCACTGGCCTAAACCAAATCCCCTGCGATGCCGGTTCGCTGCTCCGGTGGGTGGAGCGGGCTCGCGCTGCGCTGGGACAACAATAAGCCCCCTACGCCCTCACCACCACCACCTTCTTCCCCCATGGCGTCAGGCCCTCATGCGAGCTCAACCGATCTTCCACCGGGCTCACCCCCGTCCTTCTATCGAAGACCAACAGCCATCCGCTCTCTTGTCCAATCCCCGCCAAATACGCATCCAATTGAGCCAAGCCCTCGGGTTCCGGATCTTTACGCCCATCGCGCCACACCTTTACCTCAATGCCCAACACCTCGCCCCCATAACGCACACACAAATCCATGCGCCCCATCCCCGTCGCATATTCCCGCTCAATCGAACCGCCCCCATTCACCACCCGATGCAAAAAGGCCATTAGCACCAAATGAGGCGCAGCCTCGTGATAAGGCGATACTCCCATCAGCGCCTCGCCATGCTGCCTCCAGAACTGCATAAACGACGACAACAAGGCATCTTTGTTCAGTTTCCCGCCGGGCGTCATCCATGAAGGCATATAGGGCGGCATTGCATCGCTGGGGTCGCTGGCCAGCGTTCGAACGATAATCTCCCGGTAGATGGGATTCGATGCCTCCAATCCTCCTGCTTTGGAACGCCGGAGCAAGCCTAGATCTATCGCAAAACGCCGGTCGTCCTCGGGAACAATGCCCATCGTTTCCCCAATCAGCATCGGTTCAATGATCGCCCGAATCCGCGGCTCCCTTAGCCTCTCGGCCAAGCTGTCCAGATGCGTGTCCTGCCTCAAGATCAATATCTCTT
>CAZICM010000079.1:0-38414 GCA_964537685.1 uncultured Polyangiaceae bacterium | reverse complement strand
CTCCATGATGGCGACAACGCTGTTGGTCGTGCCGAGGTCGATACCAATAATCTTACCCATGACGCTTTCGTCCTCCGGTTTTCGCAGGGCCACCGCTATTGTTTTGAAGATTTGAGCCCAGCAGTGCCGAGCGCGAACCTAATCACATGCTTTCGGGCGTCAACGGTGGTGAAGGAAATTCGTTGAATTTTTTGCCCGGCTCCCTTTGAGCCGGCTCGAGAGATTCTGTTTCTGGCTGGGCGCGAAGCCGTTTAGCCTTGGGCTTATGCATACTTTTCAATTTGGAATGAGATATGGGCTGGTTCTTTCTGCGTTGTTTTGCGCTTCGGTCTTCTGGGGCTGCGGCGATAACGGCGCTTCTTCCTCGGAAGGCTCCGGGGGTTCTGGTGCAAGCGGGACTACATCGTCCTCCTCGGGTTCGGGTTCGACCTCGACCTCGACCAGCGGAAGCGCAAGCGGAGGGATGGGAGGCTCGGGCAGTGGCAGTGGAGGCGCCGCTCCTTGCACGGCCAAGACATTGGCCGAGGCCGTTCGGATCACCTCGGTTTCAATTCCTGGAGCATCGGGATCGCTGGCCATCACGGCTCAGCAGGGTTCGGGTTCGGTGGTCGCATGGTCCTCATCGGACGGACAGATTCACATCACACCCTTGGATGCCAACGATCAGCGGGCGGGCGAAGACCTAGCGGTTGAAGGGACCAAAGTATTTGGAGTAGCGGCGACGGCGGCGGACATAGCGTTACTGGTATCGAGACAACCCGACTACATGACCTTTGTAAAAGTCGACACCAAAGGAGCGGTCTTGGCGACGGCGAATCTGGTAGGAGGCGGGAACCACAACACCGTGGGCGTGGAATGGTTTGGAGAATTCGCCCAAACGGGACGACTGGTCGCGCAGGCGGACGGGAGCTACGCGGCCTATCATGCGTTGCATCGGCGCTGGCCGGACATGATAGGCCATCAGGGGGACACCTTAAGGCTATTGGACGCCAATGGGGGAGCGATAGGCGGAGGATGGGGCTGGGGATGCAGCCACAGCATGGATCAGCGCTTGGCGGTGGGACCGACCAAGAACCTGGTGCCGATTTGCATAGCGGATTGTTATCCTGGAAAGGGGATCTATTATAATCACGATCAAGCGAAGATCACCGATGATCCTGGGGCGAACTGCGCAGGGGGATACTCGACCAAACTAGGCGGCTTGGCGGCGAGCGACAATGGATTCTACCTGGTCTACCAAGATGCATCGGGAGGCGCGCATTTAGGTTCTTACGACATGGGCGGGCAAATGCTCTCGGATCGGACGCTGACGGTCTCTGGGGATAGCCGGCTGGGGCATTATGGGATGGGGATGTTATTGGTGGCCAATGGACAAGGGGGTACGCAGCTTCAGGTGTTGGATGGGATGGGGCAAGAGACAGGAGAAACGGCGACGGTAAGCGCGGGCCTGCCGGATGCCGATATCGAAAGCCGGGACGATGGAGAAGTGGCGTGGGCTCGGGTGGGTGGGGCGAATTTGGAGGTGGTGAGGGTGAGGGTGTGTAACTAAATCTTACCTTCCCGCCATGGTTTGCTCTTGGCTACGCTGCATCTGCATCATCACCCCGGCAGCCGCACCGCCCGCCGCGGCAGCCGCACCTGTGACTACACCTTTCTCCCCGCTTCCAGGTGGACAACAGATGCAGGCGCTTGAGTATTCTCCCATATAAACCATCCCTCCAAATTCAAGCCCTTCACCCGCGCATTTTTTCAGACAGCCGGCTTTTCCTCCCATGACATAAGGGTCGCCAAAAAATTGCGTGGCACATCCGCTCGTGCCCAGCAATGCCAAGATTCCAACCAAAAACGCCGATGTAGATCGATAGTTCTTCATGGCCGCCGAGCTTAAGGGAACCTCGAACGCCTGGCAAACTATGTGCGGGGATTTTTCTGGAAACGCTTTCTGTGCTGCATGCCTGTGCATGGGTGGGATAGGGACGAGCGAAGCTTGAAGAACTCACCTGGCTCCGGCCGCCTCTTCCTTGCAAGCTTGGCCCGTTCACATCGCTGGGGCCGCGCCTCGCTTCAAGGCTTTCCGGGTTCACTTCGCCGTGAATGGCTCTTCCTTCTTAGAAAGGTCCCATCCACATCACCTTGAATCGGCCTTCCTGGCTTGAACGATCCCGTTCACTTCGCTGTGGATGGGGCCGGCTGTTCGGAATGCGCCGTTCACTTCGCTGTGGATCAGCATTTCTTCGATGCCCAAGCCGTCCACGCCGCCGCGAACGGCCCCGCCCTGCCTCGATCTGGCATTCTCATCAAGGTGAGGTCCCTAGACCTATATAGAAAAGGTCATTCCCATCACCTAGCGCACGATTCGCCACTTCCCATCGACCAAGGCCGCAAAGACCTGCATCGTCGATGGCGCCGATGTCTCGGTTTCCAGTGTCTTAATGAGCGGACTTCCATCTTCCCGGGCCAGCTCAAAGACCCGCCCTCCACAGCAAGGGTTCACTTGAATCGCTTCCGCTTCGAGCGGGGTCATGCCAAATCCGGCTCCACTCACCAGCTCCGTAATATCCCCCTGCACTTCCCCCCGATGGGCCGAAAGGTTCATCTCAAAGGCCAAACACATCTCTTCCAAGCGGTATTGAAGCAGGCTCATAATCGCATCGATGTCGGCCGCGGCAAATCCTTGATATAGGCTTATCCCCAAGGCCCGCGCGTCCTTTAGATGCTCTTCCGCCGGCTTTTCGATTTGAGCGGCATCTCTCCATACCCGCGATCCCGTTGGTTTGGGTGGATGAAAGGGCAGAGAGATATTAAACGCTTTGAAATTCGCCTCCAGGGGCAGCGCCCATCCCAGGCGGCAGGGGGGAGGCTCGGCATCGCCCGGAAAGGCAATGGCCACGTCGACAAGGGGCGGACTTTCCGCCGCGGGATGAGGTTCGACCCGCACCGTAAGCAGGTTTTGTCCGGGCATCAGCCATAAGTTGAGGGGATAACGGGTCTGCTTTACACGGCCAAGCGAATCGCTTTGAATGAGGGGAGCATCGTTTACGCCCGCAATCGCTTTTACCCCGCGCAGACATGCCGAGAGTTCAAGATAAGGGGTCACAGCCGATGCCCTTTCAGCTTAAGCGTTACTTCTTCGAGTAATCGTATATCACCCATTGATATTTATCCTTTCCGGAATCGTCTTTGAGCAGCTCTTTTGCGGGCCATAGCGGGAAGACCCACTCTTTTTCGTGTTTGGAGATCATCGATTTTAACGTGACGGAGACGACAATATCCCCCTCTTCGAGGGTGGCAAAGGGGGTGAGTGTAATCTTCTTTTTCTTCCAGCCCAATTTGCCGCCGCCGGAGACGCCGCATTTTACTTTGCCCGTGGCCTCGGCCGAGAAGATGACCGCGTTGAGCATGGCATAGAGGCCCACGGCTACGTCGATGCCGAGCTTTAAGGTGAGGGAAAGATTGGGTTCCCAGCCCAGGTCGGTCGCGCCTTTGGCAAATTCCCGGAGTTCGACCTTGAGCGCTAGGCTAATGCTCCCGGCGATTTCAAAGGATAGCCCGATATCGCCGACATATTTGCGGAAGCTTTCTGGTATGGGGACGCCGCCGGTGAAGAATTGAAGGAAGGAGAGTTTATAGGTGTAGGCGATCTTGATGCCGCCTTTGCCGGCGATTTCATAGGCATAATAGGCGCGGAATCCTTCGGTTCTCCATCCAAAGAATCCCGCGACGCTTCCGCTGGCCGTGAGTTCAAACTCTCCCCCGACCAGTTTGGTCACGGTCTTTAAGCCATCGGTGATCTTCTGCCAAGGTTCGAGTTTCTTGGCGATTTCAAACTCCCAAACGAGGGAGCTGGCAGGGAAGACTTCGATGGTTGTGGCGGCGCGATCGCCACCGCAGACGGCGCCTTCCAAGTTATACCGGGCGGGGACGACGGTATCGGGACCTGCGGCGGGGCCGTCATACCTTAAGGAAAATTTAGCGCCCAAGGGGTCGAGAACGGTTTCTTTTCCCTTGGAATCGCGAACTTTGAGGCTATGGGTGGAAGCTCGGCAATCGACCGCGCTTACCAGTTCGGCATTGAGGCCGATCTCGCCGCTCGCCCCGGTGATTCCCAATTCAAAGGATTTCTCGGCTTCTTCGGGGGTGGGCGTCTTGTTTTCGGCGTCTTTTTTGTCTTTCTTGCGGTACGCCTTAATAAAATCTTCCCAGCCATGGCGCTTCCAATTGCGGAGCATTTCGTAGTTGGTTTGGGCTTTTTTGACCGCCTTGTCGGTTCCCGTCATGGGGAAGCTGCTCTTGAAGGGGGCCTCGGCCACAAGCTGAATCAAATGGGTATTGCTTTCCTCCAGGGCCTCTTCTTTAAACTTCTGCCAAATATTGATCTTGCATCCATTGCAGGCGACGGCGGGCGCGCGGGTGAGCCACTGCAGATGTTCTAAAAAGCCGACGGGATGCAGGTTCCACACGCCTTCTTTCGGGGGCAAACCGGCCTTTTTTACATCATCCCAGAAGCCAAGCTTGCGGATATAGCCCTTGGTGATTTCGAGATCGGCTTTGGACATATACCACGGGGCTTCCGCCAATCGATCGAGTCCTTCGACCGTGCCGCTCCATTCGGTGGGATGTTTGCAGGCGATTCGTCTTAATTTGGCGGCGACGGCGGGGACGGCGAGGGCGTTTTTTAGCTCGGCGGAAGTTACATTGCCGTCTTTATCGGCATCGATTAGGGATAGAATTTCGGTGGCATCGCAGATCCCATCATGGCTATATTGGCCCTGTTCCTCGACTTTTTTCCAGCGGGGCCAATCGTACACGCCCTTTTTCTGGATGCCTGGCTGATCGGGATCGGCCCAGCCCATTTGTCCGGGTGCAAATTCGATTTCATACCAGGCATGGCCACCTTTGTCCCATGCGATGCTTGGGCTGCCGGCCGGGGGAACGAGGGGAAAGAGTTCTTCTTCGTTTTTGCCGGCGTCTTCTTTGAACTCAAAGGTCTCGGGTGGCGCTGTTTTAAAGAGTTTTGGCAGAGGCGCCTCCAGCTCGAACACTTGATCGGCTTCGCCCCATTTGCCCAGCGCGGACAGCGGGGCCCAACCTGTTTTCTTGGTTTGCTCGGCCTCGGGAAGTTCGTAGTGGACCCTGCGTTGATCGCCCGATTGTTCGAGGAAGCGAAGCGTTGCACCTTTGGGCGCCGCAATAGAGACAGAATCTCCCCCGCCTGCCTGGGTGGTCAGCGATGCGAGCGGGGCATCCAGGGTGTATGATTTGGTGGCCGCGTCATAGCTTCCGAGTTTGGATCGGGCCGTCCATCCTGAGATTTCGTGGGCGCTGACTTCGCGGTGGGTTCCATGGCGGCTATTGAGGGCGAGGCGCGTCCCCTTGGGGAGATTGACGGTGATGGATTCGACATCCGGGGGCGTGCGTTTCTTAAACACGGTGCCCGCGGGGATCTCCAGCATTTGCGGCCCGCCTTCGTCCTTCTTGGGGTTATCCATGAAGGCGATATCCGGGGTAATGATTTCAAAATGAACGGTTTCCGCGCGGATCAGATAAGGTCCGGGGTAGCCGACGATAGACCCGGCCGTAATAGGAATGGGAGGATCGGGAGCGACGACGCTATCCAACGCGGCGGGCTGAAGAACAAAGGAGAATTCGATGGTGGGATTGGAGCCTGCGCGGACGTAGACCCATCCGCCGTCTTCGAGTTCGAACCATCCGGCGACGAGTTGATTGCCTGGAGCGACGGTATGAGGCAGCTTAAACTTTAGGGGGGTGCCTTTGGGGAGAACGCGGAGCACCTTGGAGCCGCTTCCTGTTTCGCGGACATTCAGGCCCATTTTGCTGGTATCTTTGGGGGTATCCTCGGCCGTGATGCATTGATAGGTTTTATCGGCGACCTTGACGGCGCGGTCCTTGAGGTAGGCATATCCTTCGATATTCTCGTAGGATACCTTTTTATAGGCGCTGTTCCAGGCCGCGGCTTCATCGGGCATGGCCTTGAAGTGCATATCTTTGGGGATAACGCCTAGGATGGTTTTGCCGTCGTTGCCATCGCGTATATTTAATCCCTTGCCATCCTCCGCGGTCCGAACAATAAAAGTGCGTTTTTTAAAGGGGGAGGGGGCCGCGGATTTCTGGGCGTCGGTATAGGTGCCTAGAGGCCGGGTATGCATATAGAGCGAAAAGAAATCGATAGCCTGGCCTTTGGGGGTCTTTCGTTTATGGCGCAAGAGGACAAAGCTATTGGATAGGGGCATGGAGCTGCCGCCCAGTTGGACGCTGAGGGGCTGCTGGGAAATGCGATAGGCGACGACTTCGCCATCGGCGACGGCGACCAGGGGAGAGTCGGTGTCGAGGTGGATTCCTCCGTGCCAGAAGTTATTGACACCGATGGGGAAATAGCCGCCATCGCCCTTTTCGTTGAGCGAATAGAGCGATTCTGGGGTGGCGCCCAGGAGGGGATAACCGGTGGCTGCGGGGCGGAGCTGGGTACCCTCGATAAGCAGATAGATGACGGAGCGGGTGCCATCGGATGCGGGTTTATCGGCGAGTTCGTTTTTAATGGAACCCTTGATGCTGGTATCGGCTTCGATTAAACGATAGAGCGCGATATAATTAGCCCAGCCTTTAATCACCTGACAGCCCCAAGACCAGTTGGATGTCCCGGCATCGCCGCCATAGTGGATATTGATGGCTGCGTCATTGATATTGTTTTCGCCTGGGTCTTCGGTGAGGTTGCGGTTGGAGTCGATATAGGTGATGACGCCGCTGCCTGAAGGATTGAGGGCGCGGTAGCCATAGCCGGATGGATAGGAAGCTAAATAGTCTTTAAGGCTGGCGTAGGGTTTGTTTTTATGGTGGATGCCGAGCACATATTTGTGCATGCCGGCTTTGAGGGTTGAGCTATGGCTTGTATTTTTGGGGTCGTTGGGTTCGGTTGAAATCGTAAAGGTTTTAACGTTTTTGCGGCCGTTTTTGTCTTTAAAGATAACAAAAAGAGTATCGTCCCAAGCGTCGCGGGTATTGGCGACCGGGGATAGATTGCTACAGAGGAGTCCCCGTGCGGAGAGCAGATTGATGCGGCCGTTGGCTTCTTGGAAGTCGTATTCCGCGTTGCCTTCAAAGCCAAAGCGTTTTTGCGCGGCTGCCCAGACCGATTTCAAATGATCGTAACGCTGGTCTTCGGTCATTGTCGAGAGTTCAAAGGCCGTGGTATTGCCATGATCGATTTCAGGCTCGGCCTCGGTGGACGTGGGCTCGGATTGTTGAAGAACCCGCTCCCAATCGAAGCCCTGATTGGGGTCCCAGCCCCAGCGGGCGCAGGGATCTACGTCTTCATGGCCGATGATATGCTGCCGGTCGCGCGGGATTTTATATTTTTTGCAGAGGTTGGTGAGCAGTTTGTCGAGGCCGGTATAGAGCGCTTCGGGATAGACATCGGCGCCCGCTTTTGCCGCGCCTACGCTGAGCAGTTCTATGCCGATGGAGTAATTGTTGGGATCTTTGTTTTGGCTAAAATAATAAGGTTCGTCGGTGGTTCCCCAGCGTTTTTCGAAGTAGTCGTAGTCGGACCAATGGCTTCCATCGGCCTTGGCCACAAACTGGGCCGTGGCTTTGTCGCTCACTTCGTTGAAGGAAGCATCGAGATATTTGCTGCCCGCCGGATACGAGGACCAGCTAAAGTACACTTTATATTTGCGCCATGAGCCATCGTTTTTTGCATAGAGCTTTACCCTGGCGCTTTGAATACCGGCGTGCCAGGCGCGGTCGGCGTCGCGCACAAATTGGTGAATATTGCCGTCGCGATCGACCAAATAGTGAGCCGATGCCTGTTTTGGGGTCATGAATCGGTTGTAGACCGATTTAAAGTCGTTGGTGCCGGTGATATGAATGACGATATGGGTGGGTTTGGAAATATCCGAGGGCCGGGCGCCTTTGCATGGGGATTCGTACCGCAGTTTTTCAGGAACGATTTCATTCCAATCGCCGTCGCCGTCGCTTTCGTCGCCGCCGCCTTCGTCTGGGAGATAGGCGACGCGGCGATCGAAACGGTCGGAGGGGACACCCTTGTCGGTTTTCCAGAAAGCCGCGTCGAGCATGGCCTCGCGAAAGGCGGCATAATCATTGGCGACAACATGGGGCTGGATTTTAGGATAGGTCGAGGTTTTATAGTCGCCGCGGTAGCGGAGATCGACGACGACATCGCGGATACGCGAATCGAGGGCATCCCAATTGACGGTGCCGAACTCTTTGCAGCCGCCGGCGGCTTTATCGGCGGAAGCGCGCCATTTTGCATCGGCGAGATGTTCGTTGTAGGTGGTCTCGAACAGAGAAAGCTGTTGGTCCCAAGTGAGCTCGGTCAGGGTATTTTTATTGTCGGCGACGAACTTTTTAGCATCGGCGCCCTCGAGCTTAGCGCCCTTGGCATATTTAGCGGCCAGGGTATCGGACAAGCCGGCGGCGACGAGGTCGCCTTTGATTTTGGCCTCCGACTTGGTTTTCATGTCGTAGCCGCGGCCGATGGTTACGCCTGAGGCGCCGCCTGGCCAGTGCAGCTTGCGCGTATACCAAGGCGAGGCGGGATCGTCATTTCCCTCGGCGTCGAAGGTGAGCTTGCCTTTGCTGGGCATGTTTTGGCTCATCACTGCTCCAAATCGACACCCTTTGGGCGTCAGCCCCCTTTATCTCACCAGCGAATCGATGTGTCAATCAAACAAACACGTCAGCGAATCGTACACATCTCCACCACCGAATGCTCCTCGTCCGGCCCTCCCGCCACCAATACCGTCGTCTCATCCAACATCGTCGCAGTCGCCCCCAGTTGCCTCAGCGCCAACTTCGCGATTGTTTTCCATTCATAATCATGCCCCGCACTCGATCGCCACACAAAAGATCTCCCCCAGCCACCAAGACATTCCCACTGGGAAGCGATGCCCCCACAGGATGGACCACTTCATTTTTAAATGCCCCCACATTTGACCACCGGTTGATCTTTGGGTCGAACACCTCGATTTTCTTGGTGACGCGGCCTGAAGCGACAACAACCCGCCCATCGCCCGGGCTTGGGACATCGGCGATCAAGACCCGGCGGGCTCGGGATCGGGCACGGTACCGGATGGCTCGCTTTTCGCGTTGATCAAAAGTACATCGGGCTTAATCTCGGGGGAGGGATTACAGCTCAACAGGACGATAGAGATCGAGAAAGACAGCACCAACGAGCGAAGCATGGGCCGCCTCAAGATTTTTCAAATTTTTAATCTTGACACCTTGACCTTCTCATCCGCATAGGCTAGATGGCTTTTCGTTATGGCGACATCACCTCCAAAAGGCTTTCAAGCACCGGGACCTTATCGGGCCTCGGACATCGCACCCGGCGACCCCTATGAAGTATCGAATGGCCATCGCATCGAATGCATGCCAACAGGCGGCCGGGGCGCAGGACCGAATGCATTGGGCGCGGCCGCATTGGGAAGCGATCCGAACGTCGTGGAAATAGGCGTTGATCCCGGCTACTCGCCCAATGAGCGCACCCTTCGCGCGCCGGACATCGGCGTTGGACTGGTACCCAATCAACCCGGCTGGATTCACGGGGTTCCGCCGCTGGCTGTTGAATACGCGGATATTGGTCAAGACGAAGACGGCCTTCAAGAAAAAATCCGGGACTTTTTAAGAGGAGGCACACGCTTCATTTGGGTTGTGCGTCTCACCGGGCCAAGGCGTGTTGACGTATATGAACGCGGCAGAACCATGTACACTGTATTTCCTGGGCATTATCTCGAGGCGGCGGGCATCCTGAAGAATCCGGTTTTGGTGGAGGCCCTCTACGATCGCAATGCCGCGCACGAGGCGACCCTAAGAAATCTGCTTCAATCCAAGGGCTATGAGAATTTGGATGCGGTGCTGGAAGAGGGGAGACAAGAGGGGAGAGAAGAAGGGAGACAAGAAGGGAGACAAGAGGGGAGAGAAGAAGGGAGACAAGAAGGGAGAGAAAAAGGGAGACAAGAAGGCCAATGCGAAGCCCTGCGTGAAGCCATCTCGGACATCGCCGCACTGATCGGGATAGAACTCACCGGCGAACAAACATCCAAACTCCAAACGATGAACCCAAACGAACTCCGCCAACTCAAACAGCACCTAAAGACACAACGCGCCTGGCCCGCATAAACAACCCAAAACAAAATCAAGCGCACCCCTTGCCAAAAAAAATCCCATGTGTAAACTGCCCGCCCCTCGTTCAGAAAACGACGTAAACGAACGACGCAACCCTCGAGAAAAGCCATGAAATCCGGCATCCATCCCGATTACAAAGACGCAACCATCACCTGTGCCTGCGGATCCGTTGTGGTCACCCGCTCCACGCGCGGCAGCTTCACAACCGATGTCTGCTCCGCCTGCCATCCTTTCTACACCGGCAAACACAAGATTGTTGATGTCGCCGGCCGCGTCGATCGCTTCCGCAAGAAGTACGCCGCGACGACCAAACCCTCCGCTTAGCGACCGCCGATCTTCCCGTCCGCGCTTTCTGTTCCACGGCGCGGCCATCCCCGCCCTTCTTTTACGCCATCCGCGCATGCGCAATGCCCGTGCGCCCTATATGCTTGTGGGATCGTTATGTCCGAAGCCTCAACATCTGCAGCTCAAAAGCGTCCTTATATCGGCGGCCAAGCGGTCATTGAAGGCGTCATGATGCGTTCGCCTCATGCGCTGACGGTCGTGTGCAGGAGGCAGTCCGGCGAGCTTGTCGTGCGCGAACGGCCGATGCCGCCTGCTTCAAAAGGGCCGAGAACATGGCCTTTCTTGCGAGGCGTGGCGACACTTGTGGAGTCGCTTAAACTCGGATCGCAAGCCCTGAAATGGTCGGCTTCTATTTTCGAAGAAGATCTAATCAAGCAAGAACAGGCCGAAGAACAGGCGAAATTGGCTGCGAAATCGGCCGCTGAGACCACCGCAAAAACCAGCGCGGCGGCGCAGAAAAGCGGGATGAACATCCTCGCGGCCCTCTCGCTGAGCATCGCGGCTGTTGCGGCTCAAGGCCCGGAACCCGCTCAATCGCCGGGCGATCCTGAAGACAAGGCCCACGACAAATCAAAAAACGCTGGGCTTGGATGGATATCGATCATCTTTGCAATAGGCTTGTTTGTTGCGCTTCCTCAACTCGGCGCGGAAGGCATCAACAAACTGTTTAACCTGGGTTTGGAAGTCAATTCGCCTGGATTTCAAGTCATCACAGGCGCATCCAAGCTCATCATCGTCGTCGGCTATTTGCTCGCGATCCGTCAGGTTACCGAAATTTATAGGGTGTTTCAGTATCACGGCGCCGAACACAAAGCGATTTCCACCTACGAAGCCCAAGAGCCCTTAAAAGTCGAACATGCGCGGGCCAAAACCACGATGCATCCCCGCTGTGGAACGACCTTTTTGGTGATGGTCGCACTGGTATCGATCCTGATCTTCTCGGCGGCTGGCACGCTCTTTCCCAAAATTGGCGTCAACCGCTTTGTGGAAAGCGTCGCGTTCTTCTTGATGAAGCTGCCCTTCTTACCCGTCGTCGCGGCGATTACCTTTGAAATTCAGCGCGTATTCGCACGCTATTGCACGGTCGGACCGCTTCGCGCACTGCTATGGCCGGGCTTCCTCGTGCAGAAAATCACAACGGCCGAACCGGATGACAAACAGTTGGAAGTCGCGCTCGGATCGCTCTTGGCCGCGCTCGCCTACGAGCAAAAAGATGCGCTTAGCACCGAAAGCGCACCTGCCGATCGCGTGTTTGCCGATTACGACAAAATGCTTGCGGAGAGCGCCGCGGGCGTCTGATGGATTGATTGTTCAGCGTTCGTTCGCTGCGTTTGGGTGTTTATGCTGCCGATCCAAAAACTTGAGACTGTGGCCCGCCGTTATCACGAGCTCGAGCATCTCTTGTGCTCGCCTGCCGTGTTGGGCAATCACACGGAGCTCCAGCGTCTGAACAAAGAACGCACCGAGCTTGAGCCGGTGGTGCTGGCCTTTAACAAGCTTCGGGAACTCGAAAAAAGAATCGCCGAGGATAAAGAAGCGCTATCCGACCCCGAGCTTGCGGAACTGGTGGCTGCAGAGCTTCCCGAACTTGAAATCGAGCATGAAAAACTCTCGGGCGAGCTCGAGATTTTATTGTTGCCCAAAGATCCCAACGATGCCCGCAACACCGTGCTTGAAATTCGGAGCGGTGAAGGCGGCGAAGAAGCGGCGCTCTTTGCGGCGGATGTGTTTAGGATGCTGTGCCGCTATGCCGAGGGCAAAAAGTGGAAGGTCGAGATCCTAAGCATGAGCGAGGCTCAGGCGGGCGGCATTAAAGAAGTCATCGCCTTGGTAAGCGGCCAGGATGTCTATTCGCATTTGCGCTATGAAGGCGGCGTTCACCGCGTGCAGCGCGTGCCCGCGACCGAGGCTCAGGGGCGTATTCATACATCGACGGCGACGGTGGCGGTGCTGCCCGAAGCGGACGATGTGGATGTGCATGTGGATGAGAAAGATTTAGAAATTTCGATCGCGGCTTCGGGCGGTCCAGGCGGTCAGGGCGTGAATACCACCAACAGCGCCGTGCAGATTCGCCATATACCAACGGGTATTATTGTTAAATGCCAGGACGAGCGCTCTCAGCTTAAAAACAAGGCAAAGGCGATGAAAGTGCTGAAGAGCCGCCTCTTGGAACTGGAACAGCGCAGGCACGACGAGGCGATATCGGCGGAGCGGCGCAATATGGTGGGAACAGCCGAGCGGGCGCAGAAAATCCGGACCTACAATTATCCGCAGAACCGGGTGACCGACCATCGCATTGGTTTAACCTTGCATAAACTGGAGCGGGTGATGGAAGGCGACTTGGAAGAATTGATTTCGGCGCTGCGCACCCATCGTCAGGCGGAACTCTTAAGGCAAGGCGGGATGAGCGGTCCAGGGCGGGAGCCATTAAGGGCTGAAATGGGTGCGTGATGGCTGCTTCTGCAGTGGGGGTTTCCCCAAATCTTCCCAATGTAGAAGGATTGCTGGCGGCTTTGGTTGTTGCGCCCGCCGCCTATTCTAGAAATCGCTTTTTCGAGATGTATTCCCATCCTCAAGCAAGAAGGGTGCATCGCCGAGCTCTTCAATTAAGAATGATGGTGGTGCAAATTCTTGGGATTCTATCGTCGGATGGGGATAAAGCAGAGATATCGGCGAAGATAGAGGGGACGGGCGAACTTTGGCTATCCTTTCGGGTGCCCAAGCTTGGACTCAAGCGGACGGCGCATTTAGACAAGATGGAAGCATCGGTATTTCGCTTTGCACTGTGGCGGGGTGGGCGGGGGGTGCAAGAGATCCCCGGGGCGCTTCTGGAGACGGTGGTGGCGAGCATGGGGGGTGATAGGGTTGTGGATCAGATCGAGGTAGAGCGGGCGCTTTCGGCACTTTTGCCTATGCAGATGGCCGCTGGCCAGGGAGGCTGAGGAATGTGTTTGTTTTGTAAGATTGCAAATAAAGAGATCCCCTCGAAGATGGTGTTGGAAGACGAGGATGTGTATGCATTCCACGACATCAATCCTGGGGCGCCGGTGCATGTGCTGGTGGTGCCCAAGCGGCATGTGCAAGGGATGGGGCAAGTTAATGCATCCGATGAAGCGATGCTGGGGAAATTGTTGTTGGCGGCCAAGCGGGTGGCGGAGCAGTTGGGGATAGCGGAATCGGGATTTAGGACGGTGATCAACAATGGTCCGAATGCGGGCCAGAGTGTGTTTCATTTGCATGTGCATGTAATCGGCGGGAGGGCGCTCGCCTGGCCTCCGGGATAGCCTGTCATCGGGCTTTGCTGGGCTATATCTCGCCCATTCGTTCTTCAATACGATCCCATACAGTCTCTTCTCCGGCTGTCATCGCAGGATTGCGCTCGCCCGTATATGCAAGGCGTGGGGGCGAATTTGGACCATGAACACGCACATAGGCCGATGTGATTTGGCCGATGCGCTGTCCAGTGCCCAAAAAGAGCGCAAAGAGATCTGGCCCTACAGAGCGGCGCGGCGCGGGGCGTACCCGCAATTCGGCCCCGTTTTTAAGACGCGCGGTAAATCCCGCCACAAAATGATCGGCTGGATCGTGCCAGGGATCGGGTGCTCCAGGCGCTCCTTGTGCAATGTAGTTGCTCAGGGTTGTGTTCAGGGGACTCGCTTCTGGGCTTAGTTTTAGCGTGAGATGATGGGGGCTTAAGATATGCTGAATTTGGCCCAGGGTCGCATGGCCAGGGGCATGAACCAGTTGAGATTCCACATCGAGTTCGGGGCCTGCAGGCGGGGGTGGCAAGGGCGTGCGGGCAGGAGAATGCGGAGGCAGTAAATTGCCAGGATTTAAGATTCCTGCTGGATCAAAGGCTTGCTGAAGGGCTCGCACCATATCTACGCCCAATCCCAGTTCTTCGCCCATTTTAGGGGCTTTGCTCCGGCCTACTCCATGATGATGCGCAATGGTTCCACCTGAGGCAAGCGCGGCATCGAGCGCATCTTTCCAGATGGCATCGTACAGTTGTTCCATGTCCGCGGGGGTCTTGGCGCTGGCCGCAAAGGTAAAATAAATGCTGCAGCCGTCGGGATACACATGAGAAAGGTGGGCCATAATAAACGCCCGGCGGCCAATGGCTTTGCGCACCTTGTTGTAGAGGTTTTCCAAGTCCGACCAGCGGGCCGCGACTTCCATGGTGTCCGCAAAGGTGCCCGCCATCAGCATGGGGGATTGGCGATAGCTCACGCTGTAGCGGCGTTTAAGCCATCGCCGGGCAGGACCTTCGCCCAGGGAGCGGGCTTGAAGCCGGGCCGCAATCACGGATGCCGCTGTTTGTTCGTCATCCGCTTGTTGTTGAGTGTCATTCTCCCATAACAGAACCAGTGTGCATCCTTTGAGTACCCGGTTGGCCAGCCGATCGACCAGATGATTTAGGCGTTCTGGGGTCCGAAGGATATGGCGCAATGCGGCAGAACCGGTGCCTGGGGAATGGGGACCTTGAGATTTTTTGCTTGTTTTGGAAGAAGAGGAAGAAGAGGAATGACCTTTGGCAATAAAGGAATCGAAGGGATCGTAGAGCCGGGCGACGGCGGGGCGAAGGCCGGCTTGAAAGATATCGCGCATGGCCGTCCAGCCGGCTTCGATGCTGGGAAAGGAAAATGCGCCAAAAGCCCGGGCTTTTGGATTGGGGTGAAGGCGCAGGGTGGCCGCCGTGAGCACGCCTAGAATGCCTTCGCTGCCGATCAAGAGCGGTGTGAGGTCGGGGCCTCGGGTGCGCCGGTGAAGGGTGTGCAATTCGCCTCTGCCATCGATGCATTCGAGCGAGATGGCCATGTCTTCGATTTTGCCATAGCGGCCCGAGCACTGGCCTGCGCTTCGGGCGGCGAGCCAGCCGCCTACGGTGGAGCAGAGAATGGAGGACGGAAAATGTCCCAGGGTAAAACCTTGAGCGTTTAAGTCTTCTTCGAGCCTGATGCCCAGCGCGCCGGCTTCGATGCAGGCCGAGCCGCGTTCGCGATCGATGGAGCGGATGCGCCGCATGCGTTTGAGATCGACAACAAGGGTTTTGTCGCTGGGAAGTATGGCGCCGCAGACGCCCGAGCCCGCGCCAAAGGGAACCAGAGGAATGCCCGCATCGGCGCAAAAACGAATGGTTTGAGCGGCTTCTTCAGGCGTATTTGGCCATACGACGCCGGCCGGTGCGTGGTCGGCAATGCGGCCCGCCATGACGGCCAAATGATGGCGAGGCCATAAATCGCGCGCATAGCAAATGCGGTCGGCGGGCGATGTGCTGTGAATCAGCGCGGGCAGGGCCTTGCCGATATCGGCTGTCAGGCTCATGTGCGTTCGGCGAGAACGATGATGCGCGGTGAGTCGGCGCCGAAGAACACGCCCCGGTGGGCGAGATTGCCCGTGACTTCGATCACCTTGAAACCCGAGTCATGAAGGAGTTTGCCGACTTCATGAAGCGCGTACAGGCGGATGGAATAGTCCACTTCGCGCGAGCGGCCATCGTCGAACATGGCCGTGCGTTTGATGCGAAGGCGGCTCGTATAAAAGTCGAGATGCATTTCGTCGATGCATACGCAGCCATCGCCTTCAAACCACACGAGGCTGGGCTGGCGGCTCGCTACATAGTCTCGGTTGAGAATGTCAAGTAAAAGCAGTCCGCCTTGCCGAAGTGCCCTGTTTGTGCGCTGTAGGACGTTGAAATTTTTCTCTTCATCGAAGAAGCCAAAGCTCGTCGACCAGCAGTAGACGCCGTCGAACATTTCCTCAAAGGCCATTTCGCGCATGTCGCCCTGGAGGAAGTTGAGTTTTTGATTTCGCTCTTGGGCTTCGTCTGCCGCGCGCGCGAGCATCGCCAGCGATAAATCGTATCCCACGACGCTGTAGCCGCGGCTCGCAAGTTCGACCGCGTGACAGCCTGGGCCGCACGCGAGATCCAGAATCACCGCGCCCTTTTCAACGCCGAGCGACTCTTCGATGAAGTCCACTTCGCGGCGGACCACCTTGCGAATGGGCTTGTCCAGCGTGCGGATAAAATCGTCGCCGAATAGCTCTTCCCACCAAGGCTTTTGGCGCTTGCGCTTTGGATCGGTCGATAAAGGCGGTGGAGCCGCTGCTGCCGCGGGCGCTGCCGCAGGTGGAGGAGGCGGAGGCGGAGGCGCGGGCGGACGCTTGGGCGGAGGCGGAGGCGGAGGCGGTTTTTTGGGCAGCGATACAGGTTGCTCTGCGACCGCTTCGGCAATTTCTTCCGGCGCTTCGAGCAGTTCTTCGACGCTCTCGGCTTCTTCAGGTTTGGATTCCGCTTTGGCCGCAACCGCTTCGCCCGCGCTCTCTTCGGCTTCTTTGGGCGCGGCTTCCGCTTCGGGAAGTTCAACCTCGGCATCGACATCGACATCGAGCCCTTCGCCGCTGGGCCTGCCTTCTTCGGCACCGGCAGCCGCTTCTTCTTCGGGAGCCGCCGCCTCTGCTTCGGGAGCTGCCGCCTCTGCTTCTTCAGAAAGCGTCTGCGCGCGCTCTTCGGCCTCCACGACTTCAGCTTTGGAGACCACCGGCGTCCAGCCGCCTTCGTCGATCGCCTGGGTGTCCGCCGCTTTTACGGCAAGGGCGGGCGGGGGCACCGACACCGGTTTTATCGCTTTGACCTCGAGTTTCGACACGGGCGGAGGAAGCGGAGTCCAACTGCTGTCGATTTCATCGGCGGACTCTTCCGCGGCAATCAATTCGGGCGCCGAGCCGGGAGCTGAAGGAAGCCCAGGCGCTGCGGCGATGGGTTCGGTCTTGGAAGGTTCTGGACTGCCGATGGTGATAATTCGCATCGGCTGAAGCACGTCTTCCGTTGCGGCCGCTGCCGCAGGCGCGGGAGGCGCGGGAGGAGGCTGAGCTGCGGCTGCCGGTGTTGGACGCGGCGGTGCTGCAGGAGCGGGCCTCGGTGGTGTTGAAATACGTTCGGGAGCGGGCGCCTTTTCGGGAGCGGGCGCCTTTTCGGGAGCGGGCGCGGCAGATACCTCGGGAGCGGCTGTTTCCAAGCCAGGAGCCGCCGGAACAGCGTCATCAGGAATGCGAACCGTTCGCCTCGAACGCCGTCGCTGAGGGGCAGGGGAGACGGCCGCTGGATCCATCGATTTCATTTCTTGTGCTTGGCTTTCTGAAGGCCGCGAGGCGTCTTTGGTTTCTGTACCAACGTCTTTGTTTTCCGGGGCGGCGCTTTGAGGCGCCGCGGCTGCGGCGGGGCGAGGAATGCTCGCGGGTTTGACGCTTTCCGCTCGAGCCGGAGTGGCGATGGATGTGTCCGAAACGGCTTTGAATGCCTGGGTTGACAGAGGACGCGGAGGCGCTGCGGGCCTAGGCGGTGTCGACGGGCGCGTCGGTCTCGGCGCTGCAGGCGAACTCTGCGCGGGCTGGGGCGACGAGGCGGGCGAAGGCGACGACATCGGAGGAGGCGGCGCGCCCGTGCCTTGCATGGTCGCCGTGCGTTTGCGCGTGCCCGGTGCAGGAGGAGACAAAGGCTTTGGCGTGTCGGACGCTTCGGCCTTCGTGCCCGTATTCTTCGGCGAATCGTCGCTCATCGGGCTTCCTTCCCCTCGTGCGAAATACAGAGCGGCTCTCCGAAACGAATGGGGCCCGCGGCGCGCGTCCACGGTGGCGATGCGTCTTTTTCGGCAAACACAACCGCCGTCGATCCCAAATGAAAAATGCCAATTTCATCGCCGCGCAGCACAGGCTTGCCCGGATCGATCACATGCGTTCCCAGCGGAACATCGCGCGCATCGATGACGCTTACCGTGATCCGTCCAACGATGATCGCGCCCACCAAAACGACGGTGACGCGGCCTTTTGACGGGGTATCGATGACGACGGCGACGCGCCGGTTCGTCGCAAAAAGTGAAGGGATGTGGCGCTCGCCGATGGCGTTGACAGGAAACAGCTCGCCGGGCAAGGAACGAATCAGCGTGACCTGTCCGCCAATGGGCGCGTGAACGCGGTGGTAGTCGCGGGGCGATAAATAGACGACCGTGAATTGTCCTCCCGCATAGCGTTTTGCTTCGTCGGGGTCGCCGGTTAAATCAGCGACGCTGTAATCGCGGCCTTTGATCTTGAGCGAGCCCGCATCATCGACGGGGCCGATATCAGCAATCTTTCCGTCGGCGGGACTAATAAACACATTTTCATCTTCAGGCATGCTTCGCGCGCCTTCGCGGAGCCTTCGCGTGAAGAATGCGTCGAAGCTGTCGTATGCGCCGTCAGGTGCGATCGCTTCATCCAGCGCGACGTTGTACGCCTTCGCATACACAGAAACGACGGCTGTGGAGAGCGCAGGCGAGAGTTTGGCCTCGCAGAGGCGGCCAACGGCTCTGGTGATGCGCGTGCGCGGTAGAACGCGCAAAAGCTGGGCGGCGGCGAAAGTGGCTGCGCTCATCGGATCTTTCGAGAAAGAAGTTCAGGATGCTAGGCCGCGGTTTGGATTCGGGTCAATGTTTGGGTGACTGAAGTGTTCCGGCCGTTTGAAGATCCGCGTGGGGCCCGCCGGGAGTGCGGGGGATTTGAGCGGGTGCGGTTCAGTTATTGCGGAAGAGTTTTTTGAGGCTGTTTGTCTGTTTGTCTGGATGAGGGCCGGTCTGAAATCGGGCGGGGGGTGCTCTGATTTGGCGCGGTGTTCCGATCCATTCTGGATGGCTCTGGCTGATTTGGGCTCGGGCATTCTGGGGGAAGCGCGTGGTCTCTGCGGAAATCCCGCCGATTTTGCTCTCGAGCGAAGCTGGCACACAAGTCGCAATGGCGTACATGCGCGGGCGGCGGGCGCCCGGACCAACAACCAACAAAAGCTTCGGAGAATCATCATGTACATCAAGTTTTGGGGCGTTCGGGGCAGCATCGCATCACCCGGTCCGGATACCGCGGGCATCGGCGGCAACACGAGCTGCGTTGAAGTTCGCTGCGGCTCTTCCCGCATCATTCTCGACGCGGGCACCGGCCTTCGGAAACTGGGCGATGCCATGATGATGGAGGGAAAACCCCTGGATGCGACGCTGCTTCTGTCCCATCTGCATTGGGATCATATTCAGGGCATTCCCTTCTTTGTGCCCGCATACATTCCAACCACCAAGCTTTCGGTGGTGAGCGGCCACAATGGCGTGATGTCTCTGGGCGATGTGCTCGCGCATCAAATGACGGCGCCGGTCTTTCCGGTGAGGCTGGACGAGCTGGGCGCGCAGTTTTCGATGCGCGAAGTGCGGGCGGGCGAGAAACTGAGGATCGGCGATGCCCAGGTGCGCGTTGCCAAGCTCAACCATCCCGGCGGTTCCTACGCCTATCGCATCGATTACAACGGGCGGAGCGTCGTGTACGCGACGGATACCGAACACTACGCTTGTGTCGATCCCATGCTGCGGGCGCTGTGCGAAGGCGCCGATGTGATGATTTACGACGCGCAATACACGCCTGAAGAATACCGGGGCGACACAGGGCGCTCGAGGGTCGGGTGGGGCCATTCGACCTATGTTGCAGGTGCGGAGCTGGCGAGGGCATCGGGCGTTGGCCAGTTCATCATGTTCCATCACGATCCCCAGCGCAGCGATGCCGCGGTGCTCGAGTTGGAACGCAAGACGCGCGAACTCTTTTCATCCACGGTTGCGGCGCGAGAGGGCATGGAGATCGCGCTCGATGCACTCGCCCAAGCTGCATGATGCAGGTGACGCAGGCGTATCTCACGCCTATGCTCAGCGTGGCACCAATCTCCATGTCACGCTTGTCCCTGCTTGTAGATCTAGCGTCGCTGCTCGCGCGCGAAGTTGATTTTGATGCGCTTCTCCGGACGGCTTGTGAGCGGCTGGCCAAGGCTTTAAGAGCCGATCGCGCATCGATTTGGCTGGTGGATGCCGAGCGCGGCGATTTGGTGACGAGGGTGGCCGTGCTGCCCGAGCTGCCCGCGCTAAGACAGCCGATTGAACGGGGTATCGCGGGATATGTGGCGCGCACGGGAGAAGTGGTGCGCGTCGACGATGCCTCGACCGACAAGCGCTTCGATCCATCGGCGGATCGCGCGACGGGCTACACAACGCGCTCGATGCTGGTCGCGCCCATACGCGAAGACCTGCGCGCGCCCATCTTAGGCGTCGTTCAATTGCTCAACCGCGAGGGCGGCGCATTTGACGAGGAAGAAGAAAAGTATCTTGAAGCGCTGGCGATGCAGCTTGGGCGGGCGCTTACGCTCACGACGCTGCGCTCGGGAGGAACAGGTCCAGGCGTTGTCATTCAAGGGCAGTTCAATGGCATTGTTGGCCTGAGCGCTCCGCTTGGATCGGTCTACGAAAAGATTCAGCTTGCGGCCCAGACCGACGCGACGGTGCTGTTGCGGGGCGAAACGGGCACAGGCAAAGGTTTATTTGCACGGGCGATTCATGTGAACTCGAGGCGGCAGGCGCGTCCTTTTGTGACGGTGGACTGCACAACGCTGCCCGCGCAATTGGTGGAGAGCGAATTGTTTGGACACGAGCGAGGGGCGTTTACGGGCGCCGATCGGCGGGTGCCTGGCAAAGTGGAGTTGTCCGAGGGCGGAACTTTATTTTTGGATGAGCTTGGCGATTTACCCTTGGACATTCAGGGCAAACTGCTCCGATTTTTACAGGATCGCACCTTTGAGCGCGTTGGAGGCCGTCAGACCTTGCGCGCCGATGTGCGGGTGGTGTGCGCCACGCACCGCAATCTCGAGCAGGCGGTCGAAGCAGGACGTTTTCGGGAAGATTTATATTATCGGGTGAATGTGGTGGAAATTGAATTGCCACCGCTCCGGGATCGGGGACCGGAGGAAATTGAAAGATTGGCGCGTCATTTTGCGAATATGTATGCGCAGCGTTACGAACGGCCCGAGCCTCGTTTTGATCCAGAAGCGCTTCGGGCGATCCGGTCGCATGGATTTCCAGGCAATGTTAGAGAACTAGAGCACTGGGTCGAAAGCGCGATTGCATTGGCGGCCGATGGACGTATTACAGTGGGGCATTTGCCTGCTAAAAGACGGGAGATAGAACATTCAGGAAGCTCGCCGGCAAGCACGGTGCTGACGGCTGGACCGAAACCCGCCGCGCCTCCAATAAACCCGGTTTTAGGGCCGCCTGCGGTCGTTGTGGAACCGGCGCCGCTCAAGCATCGGTTGGCGCATGACGATGCACCCTTGAGTGAAGTGACGATGCAAGTGCCAGTGATGCCGGTACAAAGCGGCGGATTATGTGCGCTTCCCGTCGGATTGCCATTGGACGAAGCCATACGGAGATATGTGGAGGCGACGGTCGCGGCCTGCGATGGCAATAAAACCGAAGCGGCCAGGCGGCTGGAAGTGGGGAGAAATACGATTGCAAGAGCATTGAGTAGAAAGAGGGATGGAGAGGACTAAGATTTAGGCAAGCAATAGATGGCCGCTACGACCTAAATAACTCCACCAGAGCCTTCGCCAGCGTTCGATATACACGAATTCGGCTTAAATCCACGTCCATCTCCACCAGGGCCTGCGCAAGATCCGGCCTCACCCCCGTCAGTACCACCTCCGCCCCCAGCATTCCAACGGCGTGAATGGCCCGGATAAGATCGTTTGCATTCTCCTGGGTTACACAATAGAGGCCCGTTACATCCAGCATCGCCAGCCGCGCCCGCATGCTGGATACTCCCTTCAGCAGGGCTTGCAGTATTTTTCTCGAGCGTTTTTCGTCCAGTCCGCCCACCAAGGGCATGACAATGATCTGATGACCCAAGGGAATAAGCGGAGCCGAAAGCTCGTTAATGCGCTCATCTTGCTCCCGGACTTCCCTTTCCAGCCTGTTCCGCTCCAAATCGGCCAGCTTTCGTTCGGTAATATCCAGCGCTATCCCCCTAAATCCTTCCAGCTTCCCTTCCTCGTCCCGAATACAAACCACATGGTTTTCCAGCCATATCGGCAGTCCGTCTTTGCCATCGACTTGAAACTCCAAATATCCCTGCCCTTGGCTTTCGATGCGTTCAAGCTCCCGCTGGGCCAGCGCCCGGCCGCCCGGTAAAACAAGCTTTAGCCAGGCTCTCGGCTCCCAGGACCAGTCGGCTATGCTGTGCGGCGTAATTCGGTGAATCTGATCGCTGCAAAAATTAATGCGATCCCGGTTGGGATCTTCCTCAAACCAGGATTCCCATACAATGCCAGGGATACCCCCAATCACATCATTTAGCCGGTTTTGAAGGGTTTGAGCGTGCTCCAGCACCTCGGCCATCGCCAATTCGGTCTCTTTGAATTCTGTGACGTCCAAGGTTAGCCCAAACATATGGCACGGTTTCCCCTCGCTGTTTCTTAGGGTGCGCACAAAACTTTGAAACCACATAATTCCCCCATCTTTAGCGAAGACGCGATAAGGGGGCATGGGTTTTCCTTCTTGAAGGGCTTGAGAGGTTCGCTGAAGGACGCGGTCCCGGTCTTCGGGATGCAGGATATTTCGCCAAAAATTAGGGGTTTCCAGCCATTGTTTGGGGGAATAGCCCGTCACGCGCTCCAAATAGTCGCTCATATGGGTCGATCGGTAGACGGAAGGGTTGTCGGGATCGACCGGGCCATGCCAGACAACGCCTGGAATCATGTCAATCAGCGTGCGGAGATGCGTGGAATCAAACTCTACACGGCTTAGCCGGTTCAGCAGGGCGCTGTGATCGATTGCGCGTTTCGTAATGTCTCGGATGGTGCAAGCAAAATAAACGTCGCCGGGCAGACTCTGATCGGGAGGCGTGGGCAATAGGCGCAGGATCGCCTCAAATGTGCGTTGAATGTCCGGCGAATCACATCGCGGGTGAAAGGTAAACACCAGATCATGGTCCAGCGAGGCCGAACCGCCAAGAGCCTCTTGAAAGCGATCGGCATCGGATGGGTCCATCCAAGCCTGGAGGCGCGTCTGCTCGTAGGTGTTGGGCGCCGTTTCAAACAGCGCTTGAAAAGCTTTGGAAGCGGCGATGATCTCCCCCGTTTTAGCCAGGCAGCAGAGCGCATCGGGGCAAGTGTCGAGGAGGAGCGTAGGGAGGTTGTGCACGAGAGTTGGCGCGGTAAGAGAGCGAGCAGAGGCAGTCTAGGCGAGGCGAGAGGGAAAAAGAAGGGTGAAGGCGTGAAGCGATTCTTTAATGGATAAAGGCGCGATGGATGGGGTACGCTGGAATGGGCTCTAGTTTGGCATTCGCTGCCAAGCATAGATCAGCGGTTGTTTGGATCGAAACAGGAAGGAAGAAAGTTATGCCTCATCATGGTGGTCTTGCAGAGCGGGTGGAGCGTTTGGAGGATGTGGATGAGATTCATGCGCTCAAGGCGCGATATGCGGTAGGCATCGATACGGTGCACCGGACGCCTTCGCCGGCGGCGGCTCAGGCTTTTGCCGATCTGTATACGGATGATGGCGTGCTGGATTTAGGTGCTTTTGGCCGCTATGAGGGCAAGAGCACGATCTTGGCCGCGGCCACGACGATCTTTCCGGCGGCCACGATTTGGTCGATGCATTACATGATCAATCCACAAATCGCTGTAGATGGAAGTCAAGCCACGGGGAGATGGTATTTTCTCGTGTACACACAGCCCGCAGGCACAGCGGGTTCTCCGCCTATAACGTTGTTTGGAGAGTATATGGAGAAGTATGAGAAGACGGCTGAGGGGTGGAAGTTCAAGGAAGTGCTTGGGATTTTAGCGCCGCCCAAGTAAATATCTTAGCCACTCAATCCTCAGGCTGGGGCTTTCTTCGGGCAGCTTCACAGATAGCGGCTCGTATTGGATCGGAAGGAAGCCCCGGCGATGTCTTTTCCTCACATGCGACAGGGGGGCTGAGGGGATCAAAGGAAAGTCCAATCCCAAAAGCCTGGGCACCATTGTCCGATCCGGGGTGAAGCAAGCCATTCAGCGAAAACCAGCGCCCGGTCCTGTTGTGAATATCGTCGGTCTTTTCAACCAGAGGCGCGGCATTGGCCTGGTCGCCCGAGGCAATAAGGGCCGCGGCGAGATAACACCGCACAGAGGATTCCGCGGGCATTAAGCTGTGGGCTCGGGCATGTTGTATTGCGGCATGACGGGCATGTCCGCGATTCTGCAAAAGCTGTCCGAGCCGGACGCGCCGGGATACTTCTTTGAGATGAGGGATTTCCGCGCTGGGCATGAGGTCGGGAGGCAAGTCTTGAGGGACGGTGGCAAGAAAGGCTCTCCAACGCTTATCCCATGCGGCGAGGTCAGATCCAGATACGTCCGCGATGGCTCGCTCGAGGGCCGCAGGGTCCTCTGCTTGTTTCATGCGTATCACGAGGTCGGGCAAACCTTTGGGACCAACCTCATTCGCCCAAAATCGAATAAAACTTGAAACTTCTGCAAAGGCCACCGAGGCTTCCTCGGGACTGGGTAGCATGGCAATTGAAGGTCCAAGCTTATCGAGAGGGCGTCCCAGACCTTTGGCGATACCAATGGCGGCGACGGAATCCACGGAAGGCACATTATCGAGTGCAATCGGCGTTCGCCAGCGGGTTTCTTGGCGTTTGGCGACGCCTTCTTGAAGCCAGAGCGGGGCTTTATCGCGGGTGCCCCGGGACAGCGCAAGATGCGTCATTTCATGCGCCAAGGTGTCCAGCCATGGATATCCATCGCCGGTGGCGCGGGGCGAAATCATCGTGACCCTTCCCCATTTGGCGACGGCAACCGTTCCCGTTGTCTGCGCGGCCTCGAGGGGAAGGCCGGTCATCGCGGCCAAAGTGAACTGATCGCGCACCAAATCGATCCACAGCGGCTTAGGGAGCAGGACCCCGAGTTCTTGGGCCAGGTTTTCCCGCACCAGCGCGGCCGTGCTTGCAAGCAAAGGCACAAGAGCCCGGTCTTCATCGTCTTGAAGCCGGACGGTGATGCCATTTTCCTCGTCGCGCACAATTTCCGTGGCGGCCGTGGCGCGCGCGCATCCCCGGGCAATGTCTCCCAGGTCCGCTCCTTCCGCGGTCGCCGCGAGATCGGGCCTCGACAAGAGCTGTGCCGCTCCATCGCAATTGCCTTGATAAATGAAAAGGCGCCCCCGTTCCACGGCGAGCGCCGTGTCGTTTGGATTGGCGTCCTGCAAAATACGCCCGGCTTCCTCGAGCTCGATTTCTAAAATGGCAGCTCTGGCGCGTCTGGAGCGATCGAGATCGCCAATCAGGGGAAGCCTTCCCTGAGCCTCCGAGGGCGAGCCCACATATCCCAGCAAAGCCATCAACAACAGGCCGGCGCGGTGCGGGATCTTCATCGCAAAAGGCCCTCCGCATAGCGTTTTACGGCTTCTTTCAGAACAGGATCGGAAGCTTTTCCAAGCCCCTTCATCACGCGCCGGCGAAAATCCTCAGGCCCTTTGTGCTTCTCTTTGCCGGGAATTTCCGTGTCCTTTGACATTCTTCCATCCGGCGACTCTTGATTCCCATCGCGGTTGCGTTCTTCGCTTCGTTCGCCTTTGGCCATCTCGAGCAGCCGCTGCGCATTCTGCTGATGCCGGAGTCCGTCTTCGCCTTTGCCTTCTTTCAGCGCCTTTTCGGCTTCCCGCATCGCCTGCTCGGCCTCGCTCAGCTTGTCCACCATGTCTTGAGGCAGGCTGCGCTCCCCCGATTGCCCCTTCTCCATCAGGCGCCGTCCCCGATCGGCTAGAGATTGTTCGTCTTTGCTCGAGCGCTCGAGCTCTTCTTTGGCTCGTTCAGATGCCGCCCGCCTTAATTGTTCCAGCGCCTGCTCGGCCCAAGCCAGCTCCCGCTCAATCGTTTCACGGGCTTTGTCGGCTTCGCGGCCAATGCCTTCTTCCGAGAAGAAACCATTGCTTTCGTTGGCTCTTCGCCTGGCTTCTTTCAGCGAGTCCGCCGCGTTCTTGCCATTCTGAACCGCGTCTTTGGGGTTGCCTTGCTCGAGCGCGCCCGCCATCGATTCGGCCTGCTGACGGCCCGCGGCCGCCGCGTCCCGGGCCGAAGGAGAATCGTCGCCGGAGCGGGGAAGGTTTTTTATCGCTTCCCGGATGGCGTCGGCATGCTTTTTGGCCTCTTCCTTGAGCGCTTCCATTTCCTCTTTAGAAATGGCCTTTTCAAGCGCATCGGCGACTTCATTCATTTCGGCCGCATGATCGCGCGCAAGCTCTTCCAATTCCTGTTCGCCCGCGCCCATCTCCGAATCGGCATCCGATGCCTCGCCGGGATTTGGAGAAGGTGAGCCGCCGGATTCCACGCCGCCCCGGCCTCCTCCTCCAAACGAAGGATCGGGCTTGCGAAGGCGGGCGGCCAAATCGCGCGCGGCCAGTTCGGCATGAAAAAAATCGCCCGCGCTCCGGGCCCGGGCTACGCGGCGCAGGTCGTTTTCGACGATTTCACCCAAATCGCTTCCCAGTTCGCCGAGCTTTAGCAGTTGCCGTCCGCCGCCTGAAAGAACACTGGTTGCGGCATCGATACGCGCATTCGCGCTCTTTGGATCTTCGGCCGAAGCCCTTTCCAAAAAAGCCGTACCAAGCTCTTCCGCCGCATCACCGAGCCTTCGCGCCACCGTGCGCGCATCGGCAAAACCCAATCCCCGCAGTCCCGAATCCACGGCCAAAAGCACGCTTTCCGTCGCAAGAACCAGGGCCTCGTGCTTTTCGCGCGTGGGCGATTTCTGCTCTTCATCGAGCGCTTTTTTCAGCCGCTCTAATTGGCCGCGCAACAGCATCGCGCTCCGGCCCCGCACGCGCAGGCCGCCAAAGCTTTCCGACATCACCGATTCCACAACGGAAAACACCTTGTCCTGCGCCGCCTGCTCGAGCTGTTTGTGTTCGGTTTTGTCTTTTGTGCCCGGCGCTTTGATGTCCATCCGCTCGGCCAGCAGATCTGTCAGCGCATCGCGAATCCGCCGAAGTGCCGCATAACGCAGGGCTTCCGGCTCTCCCACCTGAGGCGGAACAAGCACAATCGCCTCGCTTTTGCCCCATTTCGGGCCGCTCACCGGGTCGTTATCCCGGGCCTGCACCGTCACTTCCACAGGCGCGTAGGTGCGCTTCAAAAATGGATCGCTCGCCTTAATCTCGTAGCCGCCCCGATCGCTTTTTGTTTCTCCAACCGGTTTGGACAGCACCCTGCGTTCTTCGCGCGCCCCCGACCGGAGCACCAAATTCACTTCGCGCAGGCCATGATCGTCCGTCGCTTCGTAGTGAATGGGCACGCTTGGCTCATCGAGCAATTGCACGGTGCGCGGCGCGCCTTTCAGCGTTACCGAAGGCGCCTCGTCCGCAATGGAGTTGACCACTTGGATATCCGACTGAGGAATGCGTACCGAGCCAAATACCGCGGCAATGGAGAGGCTCGCCGTTTCTTTGAGCGTCCAGCGCGCGATGAGCCCCTCTGCGCCGTCGTCCACAAAAGGCACCTCTTGCACTCCATCGGTGAGCACCAGCGTCCGGCCTGAATGCGTCGGCCGCCCCCTTACGCTGATCACCGTTCCACGGGCTTCGTCCGTTGGCGAAAAAGGTAATAAAACCGTGGTCTTGCGCCTTAAATATTCAGGAGGCGCAGCAATCATTTCCACATCGTCGAGCCAGGGCACGGGCAGCGGTGCAACGCCGTCTTTTGCGGCCAGCACATCCAATCCCTCGACGACGCGAAAAGGCTCGGCCAGCACGACAATGGCTGAACCCATCGCAAGCCCAAGCGCCGCGAGCGACCAGAATCTTGCGCTTTTTGCCGCGCGGATTTGTACGCGGTCTGTAGGAGCCCGCTCCAGCAGGCGGGAAATATGAAGATCGGCAAGGGCGCTGGAGCCAACCGTTTCGTCGGTCTTGGCGCGTTCTGAAAGCGTGAGCGCCCGGAGCGTGGCCGATCCCAGTTCGGCATCGGTCTTGACCAGGATGCTCCGGATGGTGTGGCGGGCGTTTTTTTGCCTCTTTCGGATGACGATCGCTCTTAGCAAGAACAGCAAAACAACCGCACAAACAAGGCCAAACGAAACCATGCGGGAACGTTCGGTGCCCATACGGCCAATCAGTGCGGCCGCAAAAAAAGCCGCAAAGGATAGGGCAGCGATAGCTCTCCGCGAAGAGGGCCGAATCTGTTCATCCCAGGCAGCGCGAAGTTTTGCGATGGCAATATGCGGGGCTTCTGCGCCCATAGACCGCAAAGCCTAACGCTTCTTTGGCCGGTTTCTATAGCGAATCACCGTCACCGTTTTTTCTCCCTCGCCCATCTCGCATTGAAATGAATCGGTGAAGCGCACGACCGCACCCAGACCGCCTCCAATGCCTCGCCTCGTAAACAGCGTGGCCGGATCGAGAGGTCCCCGGTCATCGCATCCGTCTTGGATAGCCATGGCCACATCATGAAAGGGCGGGCCGTGATCAACGGCGCGGATGACGATGCCCCGGCCAAATACGCGATCGCGTATCTCGCCGACCTCGATTCGCCCACGGATGCCGTATTTCACGATGTTGGATGAGAGTTCGGACGCGACGATGGCAATTTCTTCGCGCTCGATTTTTTCAAAACCGATTTCTTCCGCCACTTCCCGTGAAAGTCTGCGGGCGGTGAAAGTGTCTAGTTCGTCCCGAATCTCGCAGGAGCGCATGGAGATGCTCAGCCGGTAAGTCCGTTCGTTGGTTTGGAATCGTTGACGATTTCAGCCACGACCACGGTTGCGTCGTCGTGGGTGCGGCGATGCCTCTCCATAATGCTCTTGCAGGCTTCTTCGCGCGGGAGGCGGGCCGTTTCGTCGACCGATAAATGCGACGAAATGCCGTCGGAGAAAATAATTAGCCGGTCGCGCGGCGCCAGGGAGCCTTCGAAGATGCGGTAGCTGCGTACCCGCGAGCCCAGTATTCCAGGCGTAAGCATGATGGGAATGCGGCTTCCCAAAATACGCATGTCCACGTTGCCAACCGAACAGCCAGAGAGCCGCTGCCCCGTCCATAAACACACCATGGCCGCGGCTCCCCGCGTCCCGTGCAGTTTGTCGTGAACCCTTTCGATGACGTATTGAACGCCGCGGTTGAGCGCGACCACCGCCAGCTCTTCCACCGCCACTTTCGCCGCGGCAAACGCGCCCGGCCCGTGGCCCAGCGCATCGATGACCGCAACGAGCGTCGTCGCTCCGTCTTCCCGGACAACCACCGCGTCGCCGTTTACCTCTTCGCCCACTTTGGGGATGCTGAGATGGCTCGCGACAAGCCTCACAAATTCACCTCGGCATCGACGCGCGTTCCGCCCTTGCCCGTATGGACATTGAACCGGTCTGAAAGCCGTTTTACGCCGAGCAGGCCGCGCCCAAGGCCGGTGCTGCTTTTGTAGCGGCCCGACAAAACTTCATCGAGGTTTTCGATTCCCCGTCCTGTGTCGACGGCCCGGATGGCGATGCGGGTGGGGAGTTCGGCCGAGATAGAAAGCTCGATTGTGCCGCCGCTGGTGTAGCTCACGATATTGCGGGCCAGCTCGCTGACGATTGTGGCGACTTTCTGCGTGACAAAGGTTTTGGCGCGGGCGTTTTCACACATGGCCTTGGCCAGAACGCGCGCATGGCTGATGTCGGACTCGCTGCGGATGTTGACGGAATGGGAAGCCTTGGGAACGCGGTCGCCGAGTCCTTCAATCGATTCAATGAGCTCGCGCTGCTTTTCGGGTTCAACGAAAAGCCTGATGCCCCGGTCGATCGTCGGAATCAGCGCTTCCAAGTCGCGCGGCGCAAGCGTTTCGGGATTGCACAAGGCGTGGCGCACCGCGCGGCCCAGCACATTGTGCGCGTTCACGCTCGACATGTAGCGCGTAAGGAGCGTGATAATTTGCTGATAGAACGCGCTCATCGCGGACTACCCTCGGTTGGTTCCGGCGCCGTTGCGGTACTCAGATTGACTCACTTTGGGCGTCGTCGTCTGTTCCGGCGTCGCCCTCGCCGTCTTCTTGGCGGTTGATGAATTGCTGAAGCGCGCTTCGCAGGCTTCGCAGCGTTGTGACCGATTCGAGATCGAGTCCCATGTGAACGATGGTTTGAGCAATCCTCGGGTTGATGCCCGTGAGCACGCATTCGGCGCCCAAGAGCTGAACCGCCCGTGCCGTTCGGATAAATTGATCGGCCGTGCGGGTATCCATGACCTCGATGCCCGTGACATCGATGATGACGTATTCGGCGCCTTTATCCGACACACTTTGAAGCAGCGCGTTCATCATGTCGGCACTGCGGCTGCTATCCATGACCCCCACGATCGGCATGCATAAAACGCCTTCCCACACTTCGATGATGGGCGTTGAAAGTTCGCGGATGGCCGCTCTTTGAGCTTCGATGGTGGCCAGCTTTTCCTCGAGCTCTTTGCGGAAGGCAGCGCTTCTTTGCTGGGCGATCGACAGCGATTCGATCATCTCATTGATGCCGCGGTACAGCGCCGCCGCAGGATGATCGTCTGGCATGTCAATCGCGAGGCGGCTGTCGTAATCGCCCCGCCCGACTTTCGCGAGAACGGCCAAAATATCCCCGATCCGGGAATTGTTTTGCTCGAGCAGGTCGTCAGCCGGCATAGCGCGTTCCTTTGGGAAAGTGCGGGTATTCGGGGATTATCTCAGAAGCCATGGATCCATCTGCACTACCTTCGCGCCGATCGCGCGCTGCCACCGTACGAAGAAAGATCGCCAAGCTCGCGAGGATCCTGTCCATCGTCCGCCCCATCGCCTGAGGCCCGCGATGCCTTGGATTCAGCGGACTTCTGCGACTGTTTTTTGCCAGTGACCCTCGTTACCCGAAGCCCGAGCATCTCGAGGGCCTGCTCCACCGTGAGCGCCGTCTGCATGGATTGCAGCTCAACCCCCATGGTTTGAAGCGTTAAGGCGATTTCGGGGCTCAGTCCGCTGATGATGGTGCGGGTGCCCATCAGCCGCGCGCAAGAAGCCAAATGGCTTAAAACCGCGCAGAGATGACTGTCGATCATCCATACGCCGGTTACATCGATGACCAGGCCCGCCGCGCCGTGCTCATGCACCGCGTCGAGCACTTCCTGGCTCAGGCGCTCGGCCAACCGATCGGTGACTTCTCCTTGGAGAGGCACCAGAATCTGATCCCAGATTTTAATGATCGGAAGCCTGCTGATCTCATGCTCCGCCATCGTCAAGCCTCCGCTCGTGATTGTAAGGGTGTCGGAAAGGGAACTTGTTGATAAAGGCTCATAGATGCACCTCGGCCTCGATGTGCGTTCCGTTTTTGCCTGTTCGAATGTTGAAGCGGTCAGAGAGGCGTTTCACGCCCAGAAGCCCGCGGCCAAGGCCGGTTGTGCTTCGGTAGCGTCCCGACAGAACTTCGTCGAGATTGTTGATGCCGCTGCCTGTGTCCACGGCGCGCACCATAATGCGCGATTGTCCTTCGTTGCTCATGATCAATTCAATCGAGCCGCCGGGCGTGTAGCTCACAATATTGCGAGCCAGCTCGCTGACGACGGTTGCGACTTTTTGGGTGACGAAGCTTCGCGCGTTGGCGTTTTCGCACATGGCCTTGGCCAGGACGCGCGCTTGGCTGATGTCCTGCTCGCTGCGGATATTTACCGTATGAGACGGCGTTTCCCGGCGCCCGCTGAGCGCCTCGATTTCCGCGAGCACATGCGATTGCCGGCTGGGGTCCACAAAAAGCCGTATTCCCCGGTCGAGCGTTGGCATGAGCGTGGCGAGATCCCGCGGGGACAATTGTTCGGGATCCAAAAGCGAATGCCGGACTGCGCGCCCCAGCACGCTGTGCGCGTTCACTCCCGACATATATCGGGTCAGGATCGCGATGAGCTGCTGGTAAAGAGAGTTCATCCCGCGTCCTTGCTAACTGAATGCCGTTCCGCGCTTCGCATTCGCTCGTCACTCAAGACTTGAATCTTCAAATAAGCAATTGTCCGCACCGCCCACAAGCGATGAATCGCTGAGCTTGAGAGCGTATCACGGCCTGCTATTGAGCCGCCGCGTTTTTCGCGGTTCGCTCCATGGGGTGTTTGTGCATGCGCCCGGGCCATGCCCTGCTCAACGGAGAGGCATCTTGTAATCCGCGATTCGTGTAAAGTCGGCCCCCATGTCGAAAGGGCGGACAAGCAAAGTTTCGACGGGATCGAAGAAGCAAACGGGCGGCAGTGTGCCCGCTGCTCAAGCGAAACGGACCAAAAAATCCGAGGGGCAGGGTAAAAGCCGTCCTTCGCCTGAAGCGCACTCACCGGCGCCTTTGGATTCGGCCGGGCTGGTGAATCGCTGGATGCGCAAGGGCCAAGCGCTCGGAAGGCTTCTCGCGGAGCACGGCGCCGAGAAGCATGAGTACCGGGCCGACTTAAAAGAAGGCCGTTTCGTGTGGATTGCGCCCGAAGGCTATGTGTCGGTGGAGGCCAAGGCTTTTGTGCTTTGTAGCTGGTCGAAGAGCACCCAAGTGCTGGTGATGGCCTGGGCCGATCCGCTCGTGCGCTATGCGAGCTGCCGCCGGATCGAGGGTTTGGAGGACGAGCACGACAACATCAATGAAGAGAAGGCGTGGACGCTCGCGATGGAGGCGGCCGAGCTATCGGGCGCTGAATACCTGTACCGGGTGACCACTCCGCATGCCTGGTATTTTCTGGGGCTGCGCGATCTTCAATTTGACGCCGCGCTTCCATCGTTCCGGCCGACGTCGCCGGTTGGGCTCGTGCTGAGGGAGCTGCTTTCGCTGCGCGAAGCCGTGGAATCCCGGGCCGAGCCTGCGTCGGTGACGGCGAACCGGCTCTTGGATTTGGGTCAGGCGCTTGTACATCAGGCGGAATACGCCTACCGGGGCACAGAATGGGTCGACCGTTTACAGGCGACGGGCAAGAAGCTCGAGGAGCTGGCGCAGGGACTCAAGCCCTTGGTGGCCGCGAAGAAGACGCCCAAGGCGGCTTCCGTGGTTGCCCCGCCCGAAGAGCAATGGCTGCCGCGGGATCGCGCGATTGAGCTGATTGGAGTGCTGTTTTCGCTGGAGGATGAGTGGCAGGCGCTGGAGGGGCCTCCATCGGTGAGGACGCCCGCGGGTGTTGGGGCGGCGAAGGCGGCCTCGGTGGACAAGGCGGTCAAGCCCAAGAAAAGTGCCGCCAAAAAAGCAAAAGCCAAAAGCTAAACCGAAATCACTCCCGCATGGAGCGAAGCCGCAGCCTTAGCGCATTCAGGCGGATAAAGCCTGCCGCGTCGGCCTGGTCGTACACGTCGTCTTGTTCAAAGGTGACAAAGTCCTGGCGGTACAGGGTTTTGATGCTCTTGCGGCCGACGACTTGAGCGCTGCCCTTAAACAGCTTGAGCCTCGCCGTGCCCGTGACGTGCTCTTGGGTCGCGTCGATCATCGCCTGAAGCATTTCGCGTTCGGGCGAGAACCAAAAACCCCGGTACACAAGCGACGCGTATTCAGGCACCAAGCTATCCCGGATACGCATCACTTCGCGGTCGAGCGTAATCGATTCCACGGCCCTGTGAGCCTTCCACAGCAGCGTTCCGCCCGGGGTTTCGTAGACGCCCCGCGACTTCATTCCGACGAAACGATTTTCAACAATGTCGACGCGGCCCACTCCATGCAGGCCCGCGATTTGATTGAGGGCAGTCAACAGCGCCGCCGGACCAAGCCGTTCGCCGTTTACGGCCACGGGGGTTCCCGCCTCGAACTCGATTTCCACATAACAAGGCGCATCAGGCGCATCGCCCGGATCGCGCGTGAGCAAAAACATCTCCCGATCGGGCTCACGCCAAGGGTCTTCTAAAATCCCGCCCTCGTAGGAAATGTGAAAGAGATTGCGATCCATCGAATAGGGCTTTTCAGCCGTTACGGTGATGGGGATTCCGTGTTCTTTCGCATAAGCAATGCAGTCGCTGCGCGAACGCAGCGTCCATTCCCGCCACGGCGCGATGATGCGGATATGCGGATCGAAATGAAAGGCGCCGAGCTCAAAGCGGACCTGATCATTTCCCTTTCCTGTCGCTCCATGGGCTAAGGCGTCGGCCTTTCGTTCTTTGACCGTGCGCATCAATCCTTGAATGATGCACGGCCGCGCGAGCGAGGTGCCGAGCAGATAATCGCCTTCGTACAGAGCGTTTGCGCGCAGCGCTGGGAATACGAAATCGCGCACGAAGGTTTCGCGCAGATCGACCTGCACATAATCGGAAGCGCCTGTAGCAAAGGCTTTTTCCTGCAGCGGCGAGAGCTCTTCGCCTTGGCCTAAATCGGCGCACCAGGCGATGACTTCACATGCATAGGTTTCTTTGATCCAGCGTAAAATCACGCTGGTGTCGAGGCCGCCCGAATAGGCGAGCACCACGGACTGAATGGGATGCCGGCTCATAGGGGTGCGCCTTGTCGCAGAGCGCAGCCCTTAGTTCAAGCCCTATTGATACAAAGTGATGGTGTAGGAGCGGACAGGAACGGGCGTGTCGTCTGGATCGAAAGGATGGCCGGCATCTACGCTGCCCGTATTGGTGCCCACGATCAAAATGCCCGCGAGGCCCGAAAGCTCGCGCACGGTTCGCTCGGCCCGCCTGCTTCCATAGACGCCAGCCACATCGATGCGGCCTGCTTCGCGCCCCATTTTATCGACTTTGATGAGCGCCCAGCGAAACAGCACATCGAGTTCCCAGTCCGCAACAAATACGAGTTCGGCGTCTGGCTTTGCCGAGCTGAGATCGAGCCATACATACGTCGAGCCCAGGGCTTCAATGGGCCGCAGGGGCGCGAGTCTCCGGGGCAGCGAGGCATAAGGCACAGACCACTCAAAGCGCACCCGGCCGGCATCTCCAAAGCGGGCCGTATCGCGCAGATGATCTTCGTCGCTTCGATTTCCGATAAAAGCCCGCGCCACCGAAAAATCCAGCATCAGTTCGTCGATGGTGTCGCCCCGGTCGCGCATTGCGCCGCGCAGGGTATCGAAGATGTCGGGTTCGTTTTGCCAGTGCATCGAACGAGGTTCGGTACGCTGAATCCCGACGGCGATTAGAGCTGTGACGAGGCGTCCCGGATAGCCCGCTCCAAACCTCTGATCGAGATAGGCGGGAAAGAGAAATGAGCCATCGAGCTCGCCGGGTTCCGAGGGCAACAGTGTTCGCTCGGGATGGAGTTGAAAGCGATTGACGGCGTCCACTTCGATCGGAGTGCAAGGCGAAATCAGCGAAGCGAGATAACCCGAGGCCATGGCCAGCGTTCCGGTCTCGGCGCCTGCGTCCAGGCCCAGGAGCGCGGCGTGGGCGATCGCGCGGGCCACATGTTGTTGATGCGCGCACGCTTGTGTCGGCGCGGGCAGGGGAGGGGGAAGCTCAATGTAGGCGGGGCAGCGATCGAAGAAAGAATCGCAGAGATCGATCTCGGGATATGCCCAAGGTGGCTCGCCGGACGCGGGATCTACGTAAATATCCAGGGCAGGACTGCCTCCGGCGAGTCCATCGGCAAGCGGCACCGCAAGGCCCAAACGCTTCAATTCCCGGAGTGTCCGCTCCGCTGCGCTCAGTGTCCACGCCACGGCGGCGCTGCTCACGCCCCGTTCCGGCGCGGGGTCCGCGTGGACACACACCGCTTCCTCAAACGAGCAGGCCCTTTGCGTGTTTGCATGGGGTGCGGGCCTGATGCGCGCCGGAATCACCGTGCCGCCTTTATCATTCGTTAACGGTGGAGACGGCTCGGCGCGGGCCAAGGACACAAGAGCTCCTGAACAAATCGCCGCCGCGAGGACCCCCAGCCAATGAAAACGAAGCAATGGGCCTGCCCTCCGGGAAAACGCACAGCCAATTTGACACCATCGCATGGGCGGCCCTAAAACCTTTTTTGTTGTTGATGAGCAGTATTCGCTGTTGAATTTCCGCGTTGCCCCTTTGTCACTGTTTCACGGCCCAACGCGCAAGGCTTTGGCGAGGCTGTTTCTTCATTCTACGAATGCCGTCACCCTCTAGTGCGAGGCGCTATGCCTGAGCTGCGATTCGACCCATCGAAAGCGGTTACCTTCGATTTTGGAAGCGGGCTCGTTCATTTGGAGGGGGCGCCATTTCGTTTGCTCGTTCCAGCCAAGGCGCTGCTTTCGCTGCTTTCATCGGCGGGTCCGGAAGCGGTTGCCGCGTTTGGGCAAGCGCTCGGCGAACCCATGGGAAAACGGGTGTGCGCGCGATTTGCCGAACAGGAACAAAGCGAAGGCGAGCTGGCTGTCCGGGGCGCGAGCCTGGAGGCCATGGTCGATCACCTGGGCGGTGAGTTCTCTCTCGTTGGTTTGGGCGCGCTATCGCTCGAGCGCTGGGGTCACGCGCTGCTCATGCTGGTCGATCACTCTCCGCTCGGCGGGGAAGGGGATGCGCTGCTGGAGGCTGTATTGTCGGGCGCGCTTAAAGCGGCGACGGGACGCGATGCGCATGCGGTACGGCTGGGCCGGGACAACTCGCGGGCCCGCTTCCTGATTGCCGGTGAAAAAGCGGCTGGCAAAGTGCGGGCATGGCTCGCCGATGGCATCGGCTGGGGTGAAGTGCTGGCGAGGCTTCACAGCCGTTCCACGGCGGAGCGAGGTGAAGCGTGAGCGATTCAGATCGGATCAGCGCGCTCGAGAACCTGCTGGCGCGGGTTCAGAAGAACGCGAAACTCAGGCCCGCGCCGGGGCCCTCGGTGCTTGCGGCCTTGCTTCAGGCTTCTGCGCCGTCGGCGGAAAAGAGCGAACCTTTTCGCGCGGAGCTCTCCAAGGCAAAGACACCTGAATCACCGCCGCCTCCCCTGAGTTTGGAATTGTCGCCGCCTTCGGAATTCGAGGCAACGCAGCGGGTTTCTCCGGATCAGATCATTTTCGAAGAGCCGCTGGAAGAAAGCGTTCCTGTTTCGGCGGAATACATCGACGCCGAGGAAGCGGCGCCGAGCCAGCCTTTGCTGTTGGTCAAGAAGACGGCTCCTCCGCCTGCGGATGCGGCGGCTCAAATCAAGACGGTTCCCGCGCCTGCGCCGAAGGCCAAGCCGGGTGTGCAGCCGGCGCTTAGGCCGCCTGCGGCGCCGATTATTCCGGTGCTGACCTTTGACGACGAAGAGATTCCGACGATCGCGGGTGAAGCTGCGGAGGAAGCGGCGCGGGCTGTACTTGCCGAGCAGCAGGCGCTTGAAGCGGCGTCACCGCCATTGGCTGTAGAGACATCCGAGATTGAGTTTGATGACGCGGCGCTGGAAGGCGAAGAAGATTTACGCGCGGAGTTTGAGGTTACGCGCAAGACAGCGGGCGTAGAAGAAGCGATAGAGACGTCGGACGAGCGGGCGCGGCGGCTGACCCTGGAAGCGGAGAAGCAAGAGGAAGCGGAGCGAGCTGCGCGGGAGGAAGCGGAGCGGGCGGAAGCCGAGCGAGTGAAGCGCGAGGCGGAGAAGCGAGCGGAAGCCGAGCGTTTAGCGCGGGAAGAGGCGGCGAGGCTTGCGCGTGAGCAGGAAGAAGCGGAGCGAGCGGCGCGAGAGGAAGCGGAGCGAGCGGAAGCCGAGCGGGTAGCGCGCGAAGCTGCGGAGCGAGCGGCGCGAGAAGAGGCCGAGAGGCTTGCGCGAGAAGCAGCGGAGAAAGCAGCTCGCGAAGAAGCCGAGAGGCTTGCGCGAGAAGCAGCGGAGAAAGCAGCTCGTGAAGAAGCCGAACGCTTGGCTCGTGAAGAGGCCGAGAGGCTTGCGCGAGAAGAAGCCGAGAGGCTTGCGCGGGAAGCAGCGGAGAAAGCAGCTCGTGAAGAAGCCGAACGCTTGGCTCGGGAAGAGGCTGAGAGGCTTGCGCGAGAAGAAGCCGAACGCTTGGCTCGCGAAGAAGCCGAACGATTGGCTCGCGAAGAAGCCGAGAGGCTTGCGCGAGAAGAAGCCGAACGCTTGGCTCGCGAGGAAGCCGAACGATTGGCTCGTGAAGAAGCCGAGAGGCTTGCGCGAGAAGAGGCTGAGCGTCTAGCGCGGGAAGCAGCGGAGAAAGCAGCGCGAGAAGAGGCTGAGCGTCTAGCGCGGGAAGCCGCGGAGA
>CAZICM010000078.1:2536-39536 GCA_964537685.1 uncultured Polyangiaceae bacterium | reverse complement strand
AGTTTTGTCGATCAACATCTCAAAAATCTCTACTCGGATTTGCTCTACTCCGTCCAGCTTAAGGATGGCAGCGCCGCGCTGATCTACATTCTATTCGAGCATCAGAGCAGTGGAGATCCCTGGATGCCGTTGCGCATGCTGGCTTATCAAGTGCGCGCCTGGGAAGATTATATCGAAAAGCATCCCCAATCCAAAAAATTGCCTGTGATCATTCCGTTGCTCGTTCATCATCATCCCGAGCAAATGCCCGCAGCGCCTGAATTTGAAGCCCTTTACGATATTTCGCCCGAAGCATTTGCGCCGTTGCGCGATATCGTCGTGCGCATGCGTGTGTTGATCGACAATCTCAACGAATGCACCACGGAGGACATTCAAAAGCGCGATGTGCTGACGGCCGTTGCCAAGCTGGCTTTAATCGCGCTGCGCAACAGCCGCACATTCGAAGAGCTGCTCAAAACGCTTTACATCTGGGGGCCGCTGATTGGCGAAGCGCTCAAAGCGCCCAACGGGCATATAGCCATCCGGCGGATCTTTCGGTATATGTCGGTGACACAGAGGGCCGAGAATAAAGAGATTTGGCATCGAGAATTGCTTAAAGAACTCAAAGGATTGAATCAAGCGCAGGAGATCGTCATGAATATTGCTGAAGCCTATATCGAGGAAGGAAGGCTCCAGGGACGCGCCGAAGGTGAGTTGCAAGGACGGGCGCAAGGACGGGCGGAAGGACGGGCGGAAGGACGGGCGGAAGGTGAGTTGCAAGGGCTTGCGAAAGGTAAACAGGAGACGCTGCGCAAGCTGCTTCAATTGCGTTTTGGCCCCCTCCCGGAGTCCTTCCTGAACCGCATCCAACAAGGTGGCCTCGCAGAACTCAATGTGTGGGAAGAACGCATTCTGTCAGCGTCTTCTGTTGCGGATGTTTTTCAATAGAACCCTCCTCGTCACTGCATTCCAACGTTCAGCAGAACCCATCTCAGCAAGCCCAGCGAGCAGCCCCAAAGCTCGCAAAGACGACCGAGCCGTCATTGTACGGTGAGGGAGCCTGACCGACGATTTGGGGCGCGCAGCGGCATTGTGAGATGCGTTCTAGATTCTCGACCGAAGCCACCCCCGAAGCGCCTCATTCACAATCGCATCCGCCGATTTACCCGTCGCATCCGATTCCGCCGCAATCGCCGCACTCACATCCGCAGAAAGCCTTACCGATAAAGTCGCCCCATCGCTGGGCGTGCGGGTGCGCGGCAACGCTTCCGACTCTTCATAGGTCCAATCCGGCTTTTTGCGCGGAAGACGCTCATCCAATATAAACGAATTGGTTTCTTCAATAAAATCGATGATTTTGGGAATCAACACAGGCTCGGACGAATGCGAGGGCTGGGATAAAATAGCATCAAATTCGTCTTTAAATCGATCGTATATACTTGGAATGAGCACCGAACCCTGAACCGGCAAATAACATCGATTTCCCTGGGGCGCGCTTCTGGCTCCATAGAGCGCGCGGGGAATATCATCGGCCGACGCCAGCGCCGGATTAAACAATTCATTCAACGCCTCGCTGGCCGTGCGCAGCCCATGTTTGCAAGCCGAACACTGATTGCACGACTCCACATATAAAAACCGGGCCGCCGCCTGAGCCAGCCTCGGCATGCTGACTTGTTGATCCAGCACAAAAAACCCCGCCGATCCAAGGCCCGAGCCAATCAATTGAAGCGATGAAAAATCGGCCGCGGTGTCAAATCGCTCGGCCGGAATAATCCTCGAAGAAACACCTGAAATCGCCGCTTTAAACGGCTGGCCCGCCAAAGGCCCGCCCGCGCATTCATAAAACAAGGTTTTCAGCGGAATACCCGCCTCGCATTCATATACGCCGGGTCTGCGCACAGCGCCCAAGACCGTAAATAAAAGGGTTCCAGGCGTATCATGCGTGCCCAGGCTCCTAAATGCGGCCGCGCCCGAACGCACAATCGAAGGCACATGCGCAAAGGTTTCCGCGTTATTGACCAGCGCCGGATTGGGCGACACCGGCGACGCAAATAAACCCAATTCATAAGGCGGATAATGCGCCTCCCGGGGCATCGGCTCATTGCCCTCAATCACTTCCAAAAGAGCCTTTTCCTCGCCGAATAAATATTCATCCGGCCCCTCCACCAAGGTGAAATTCACCCCGGAAAGAAGCCCCGCCGCCGCAAATTCCCCAATACACAAGCGCAGCCTCGACAGCTCGCGCGAATACGATGCCTTCGTCGCCAAATAAATATCCCGCGCCGAAATCGCATGCGCCGCAATCAACAGCCCTTCCATCAGCGCATAAGGATTCTTTCGGATCAAATAACGGTCTTTAAATGTGCCCGGCTCGCCCTCGGCCGCATTGCACACCACAAAGCGCGTTTCACAAGGATGATCGCGAAGCGTCCTCCATTTAATGCCCGTAGGAAATCCAGCCCCGCCCCGCCCTCTTAATCCCGCCTCCAACACCTCGGCAATAACCGCCTCGGGCTCCATCGCCCGGGCTTTTTCGACCGCCGAACCCCCCATCCGTTCGACATACTCGTCGTAGCTCGCAAAAGGCTCTTCCGGCAGGAGCCACAGATCCGATGCTCGGTCATTCATAGCGCTGTCTCCTCTATGGCGTAGGTGAGCCAAATTGCCGGGTCAAGAACGCCTTTTTGAAAAGAGATGCGCCGCTATTTTGCCCCTCCCAAATCGCCCGGACTACGCTGCCCACATGCGATGGGTCCAATTGGCCGTAATAAGCATGGCCGCGCTTTCTTCCATGGGATGTTCTGCATCTTCCGCCGGTTCTGGCCAAGGTGACTGGCCAACACCAGGCCCCGGAGAAGGCTCCACACTCGAGCCGTACAACGCCTACGCTCAGCCTCCATCTCCCTATTTGGGCTATCCCCAAACCGCGGGCCAACCCCAAAACGGCGGCGCAGACCAGCCTGCATTTGTTTTTCCCGGGCCTTCGTTTTCCGGCGTGGCCAGCGCCGCTTCCGCCATCAGCAGCGCGCCTTCCATGCCCTTCCCCGGCGACGCAAACGCCGCGCCCCAGCCGCCCAAAGACATGCGGCCCCGCATGGGCGCCGTCCGCGACTTCGCCTACATCTACAAAAACCCTGCAAAAAAAGGCTTAGCGCTTGGCTATATACGCCTGGGCACCAGCGTACCTCTGCTCTCCGAAAAAGCGGTCAAAGGCGATGGCTGCAAAAAAGGCTGGTTCCCCGTATCGCCCCGCGGCTATGCCTGCCTCGACCATAAAACCACGCTCGATCTATCCGATCCATATTTTAAGGCATTGCAAAGTGTTGCACCGGGCTCCGGCCCCTGGCCATACCGCTACGCTTTTTCAAATGGATCGCCGATGTACAGCCGTATTCCAACGGCCGAGGAAGCAGCGAAGGTCGAGAAAAAATTTGGCCACGCGGGCACTTATGTACAGCTCGCAGAATGGTCGGCGGGCCACGAAGAACTGCTCACCAAAGAGCCTATTGTAGCGGCGGACCCCGTGCCTTCATTTTTCGCGGAAGGAAAACGGGCGATCGGCGGAGGCCCGCGCGATATACGGCGTTTGGTCTGGCGTGAAATTCCCAATGGCTCATTGCTCGCCTATTCAAAAGCATTTGAATTCAATGGCCGCACCTGGCTATTAACACCCGATTTAATGCTTGTGCCCGCCGATCGATTTCGCTCGATACGCCGCTCGGAATTTCAGGGCATTGCATTAGGAAATGGCATTGAATTGCCTCTCGCATGGAATCGGAGCCAGCACGCAAAACCCAAATACAAACAGGGCACGGATGGGCAGCTCATTCGATTGGATTCAAGCTTTGGAGCCAAGAGCGCGGTGCCTATCAGCGGCGAACAAATTCGAATTGGCGGAGAATCCTATTATGCAGTGAAGGGAGAACCGGGGATTTTCGTCCACACGGGGGATGTAACGGTATCGCGGGCGAGAAAAGAAATGCCCACGGGCCTTGCGCCCAACCGCAAATGGATTGAAGTCAAAATTGTTCCTGGCACGCTGACAGCCTACGAAGGACTAACACCGGTGTATGCAACGCTATTTTCACCGGGCAAAGGCGGCGTTCCGGTCCCTGGAAAAGACCACACCAAATACGCGACGACCGCATTGGGATATTTTCCGATTGAATGGAAAGACCGGGTCGCCACGATGTCCAACGAAAAGAGCGAGCCTAAAGTATTGTGGTTCTCGGACGTGCCCAATATTCAATATTTAAGGCCGCCGCTTGCCATGCATGTGGCCTATTGGCACGAAGATTTTGGAAAGCCCAAGAGTGCCGAATGCGTGAATATCTCGCCCAAAGACGGCGCCTGGCTCTTTCAATGGACGGAGCCCGCGCTTCCCGAGGGATGGGGCGGAATCCGGCCCGGCGACGGCAATGGCTTTTCAACCCCTGTTTTGATTACATCGCGCTGAGAAAAAGCATGCAAAATCCCTGGCTTAGAGGCGCATTTATTTCAATCGTCACCGCGGGCGGCATTGTTCTCGGCGTCCGGGCCGGCTTTTCAGGGCCTTCTTCGGTGAAGGGCGAACCCGCAGCCTCCCCAACCTCCCCAACCTCCATCGCCGCCGAAATACCGGCCCATCCTGCACCGGCAAATTCAAACGAATTGCCAGCAAAAGCGCCCGAATTGCCCGCTCCTCCGGCTCCGCTCGTGATCAGTGCGGTGGGCGATTGCACGCTGGGCAGCGATGTCCGCGCTCCCAATGCGCCAGGCACATTTAACCATTTGATCGAATTAAATAACAATGATTACACTTATCCTTTTTCGGGTGTGATTTCGGTTCTATCGGCCGACGATTTAAGCATCGCGAATTTAGAAACCACCCTCAGCACAGCTAAACATTATGCGGAGGCGCCTTTTGTCTTTGCGGGCAAACCCGAATACGCGGCAATCTTGAGGCTGGGCAGCATTGAAGTGGTGAATGTGGCCAACAATCACAGTTATGATTTAGGCCAAGCCGGTTTTGATCAAACCCTTCAATCGCTCGAATCCGAACGTATTGGTTATTTTGGCAATGGCCATATCGACCGGCGCACTATCAAAGGCATTGAAGTCATTAACTTAGGATTTACGGGCGGGCGATCCAGCATAGGCGCGCCCATGAAACGGGCCATCGCCGCCGAGAAGAAAAATGACAATTTGGTCTTTGTTTCATTTCATTGGGGCGTTGAAGGATCGAATGTGCCTATCGCCGAACAGCGGGAATTAGGCCGCGCCGCCATCGATGCGGGCGCCGATTGGGTCATCGGCCACCATCCGCATGTATTGCAAGGCATTGAATATTATAAAGGCAATCCAATCGTATATTCGCTGGGTAATTTTGTATTTGGAGGAAATAGCAATCCCGCCGACAAGGATTCGATGATTGTGCAGGCGGTATTTCAGAAGAACCCGGAGACGGGCAAGGTTGAACGGCAAGAGCTGCGCATCTTACCGGTGCGTATTTCGACGGCGCCCGACAAGAACGACTACCGCCCCGTGCTTCTTTCGGGAGCCGACCAAGCGCGCGTGCTTGAACGGGTGACGCTCTACAGCGAAAAACTGCTGCCCTCGCCTCAGCCCCCGAAGTAGCGCACAAGCCTTTCTGAAGTCTCGCGGAACATCCCGCCAAAGACTTTGCGCACCGGGCCATGCACAAGGCGAAGCCATGGCACGGGCGTGTAGTGCGCCGTCCAGGTGAAGCGCGTTTGGTTGTCTCCGCAGGGCGTGAGCACCATGTCCTCGGCCATCTCGCGAACAATGGGAAGCGTCGAGGCGTAGATACAAAACGAGAGGCGTTTGCCGGGCTCGTACACCAAAAAGCGCTCTTTGACCGTCAGCGCCTTGAGCTCAACATCCCGTGTTGTTCCAACGCCGTGAGGCGGAGGGCTTGTAAAGCGGCACGCGACAAAATCCTTGAACCAAATGTTCGCGTCGCTGTCTTCCACAAGCACATCGAACACGCGCTCGCCCGGTGCGTTGAGCACCACTTCATTGCGGAACTGAAAGGGCGATCGCTGCAAATAATCGATGCCAACCGGGTGAACATCAAACCACATAAGGCCGTGTTTTTAATGAGGCCGGGCGCAAAACCAAAGCGTTTGCTACACCTCACAAACTCATTCACGCGATTGGGAACTTTCAGGCCCTTTTTCACACAGTGTCGGTAGAAAAAAACATGTCGACTGTATCCATTCAACAGCGATCGGGTGCGTTTCCGGGGTGGGACACCTTGGCTGGATTCCGCTCGGCGCGGAGCTTGGAGATCGGCGGAGATTTGAAATGAAAACGACTATTTTTTCCCTGCAAAACATATCTGGTCAGCGAGCGCATGGTGTTAACGTGGGAGCCATCATGAAACGCCGCCTTGTGTGGTTTGAGTCGCTTCAAGATGCCGGTCAGCTCGAAGCCGAATCGTGGGAAGCAGGCAACTACGGACAGCGCTCGCTCGGCGTTGAAAAGCTGCGTAGCGAAGATTTATCGAGGCTAAAACGCGCGGTGATTTCCGACTCATCGGCAGTGGGTCCAGCCGCAGGCCGCGCCCGCACGCAAATCAAGAAGTAGCCGGAGCGCGTAGTGATAGGCTCGCGCGGCTATGATGGCGCCGTACCGAGCCCGCCGTGAAAGTACTCCGCCGCCCGAAATTCCGACGACCGGCCTCGTGGCCGAGATGGTTCGTCAGTTCGCCGATCCTTATGCATTTTTGCGCGAGCTGATTCAGAACGGAATCGATGCTGGATCTACATCGCTGGAAGTCCGCATCGAGCGGGGCGACGACGATGTGATCTCCACCAGCGTGATCGATGATGGCTGCGGGATGACGAAAGAGATCATCCAAGGGCCATTTTTGACGCTGTTTGAGTCATCCAAAGAAGGCGACACCAAGAAGATCGGCAAGTACGGCGTGGGCTTTGTGTCGGTGTTTTCGATTCAGCCCGACGAAGTGCAAGTGGTCACATGGCGCGATGGCAAGTCGTATTTGGTGCGCCTGTTTTTGGATCACAGCTACGAAGTCATCGATGCGGGTTCGCGGCCGGGCAGCGGCACAGCGGTAACGCTGCTGAAAAAGCAGAAGCTTGAAGAGGGCGCCGATCAGTTTTTGCTGGCGAACCACGAGTCTCTCTCGCTCGCGGCGCTGCGCACCTGGTGCCGGCATGCGCAGGTTCCCATTCATTTTACGGTCGCCGATACCAAGCATGGCGAAGAGGCTCGGCGTATCCGCGTCGACGAGCCGCTTTCCGTTCCCGGGCCGTTTTCAATGGAGCTCGAGATCGAGGGCGAACACTATGCGCTGTCTATTTCGGCGGGCGAGCGGCATCTCGAGAACAGTTCGCAAAATACGGCCGAACACAGCAGCACCTATGGAGGTTTCTTTAACCGGGGACTGCTCCTGTATGAAACGGTGCAGCCGCTGGACGATGCTCTGTGGGGCTTTCGCTTTAAGGTGATGAGCCCGCATCTCAAGCACACGCTGAGTCGCGACAACGTGAGGCGCGATGAAGCCTTCGACCGGGTGATCTCCAAAGTCCGGGAGCTGTACCGCACGGTATTCCGGGAGCGGCTAATCGCGGAGCTCGGGCGGCGCGCTCAAATCGCGGCGGATCAGAAGCAGGAAAAGCCATGGCTTGCGGTGCTTGAAGCGGCGCTTTGGCCAAAGCTTTCGGTGAAGCCGTCCGAGGTGACACTGCCCTTAACCAACGAGGTGAGTGGTCAAAAGGTGATGTGCGGGCTGGACGGGCATCTGCATTTTGGTTCGCCGTGGCTTGTGAAAAAGCCTTTACTGAGAGGCAAACCGCTCTTGTGGGCGAGGCAGAAATCGCCGCTGACCCAAGCCCTTGCCGAGCAGGGCATTGCCGTTGTGCTCCAGCGTGAAAATGCGATGCCTTCTATTTTGGAAGCGCGCTTTCCGATGGATATCCATGAAGCGCGCTGGGCATATTCGCTGATCACGCCGATGCCGCGGAACGCGTACACGGCCGACGATCAAGAGCTTTCGGAGATGGTCCGGGAACTCTTGTCGGCGGCGGATGTGAACGTGAAACACGTTGGCTTTTGCAGTGTGGAAGGCGTCGTTTCGAGCTGGCTGATGGTCAGCGTGCCGGCGAACAGCGGCGATAAAGCGGCTGTATTTCCCGTGCCGAAGCTCAGCTCTTGGGTGACCGGACCGCCCTCGGATGGAGTGCTTTATCTCAATCAGGCCCACGCATCGGTGGCCGTGGCGAGAAAGAATTTTTCCCGCGGAAAAGCCGCGGCGGCCCAAATTCTGGCCCGGCTTGTGCTCTTGGATGTGAATGAAGAACCGCTGTCTCCAGGCGATAATCACAAACTGCTGGAGCACGCGGGCAAAGGGGTTGGGCGATGAGCCGGAATGCTCCGTCCGCGGAAAGCGGCGTAATCGCAAGGGGAAAAATCCGCGTCGATGCAAGGCGCGCGGTGGCCAAGCTGCGTGAGCATCTCTTGGTCGATCTGCATTTGTACGCCCTTGAAATCGTGAGAGCCGCGGTGGCCGGCGGCGCTGGCCGCATCGATGTGGAGCACGATGCGGACGATGTCATCGTGAGCTTCGATGGCCAGCCGCTGGAGGAACATGTTCTTACGCGGCTGCTCGATCATGTGCTGGCCGAAGCGACGGATTCTGAATCGAGGCGCATCCGGCTGCTCGCGATGGGCGTGAACGCGGCGCTCGGCCTTTCGCCGGCTTATGTCGATATCTACAGCCGTTTGAATGACAACGATCCAACCTGCCTGCGCGTGCGCTGGACGCCTCAATTGCTCGAGGCGACGGATTCCGATCTCAGTCCGATGAAAACGCCGCCCTGTGAACGGGTCAGTGCTCCTTCGTCGATGAGCCCCCGGGGACTTCGCGTGGAAGTGCGGAGGCGGGTAGGACTCGCCACGGTGCGCAGGGCGCTTTCAAGAACGGCTCCGCGTGAAATTCAGTTGCTTGAAAAGGCCGTGCAGGACTTGACGGTGCCGCTTCGCATCGATGGAGAACTCATCGCCGAAAGAGCGAAGAGCGCCGATGCACCGGCTGCGCCCCGAGCGCTTGTGCGCGCGCCATTCGATGTGCGGGGCACGCGCAGGGCTGTACTTGAAATTGTCGCTCCGCCCGCCCAGCCGAGGATCGAACTCTTGGAGCATGGCGTAGAGCTTGTCCGTTATGTCTTTAGCTTCGAAGAAGCGTTTGTTTCGGATGCCGTGGGCGATGTGGCTTTGCCCGTACGCATCTTGGTGGATTCCGATGAATTGCCGACCAATGCCTCGCGATCTGAAATTCGCCATGACGCGCCGCTGATCGGACAGATTCGCGCGGCGGCGATTTTAGCGTTCCGCGATGCGCTTTCGGCCCTGTGTGCGCTTTTGAGCGGTGCATCGGAAACCCACGCGGGCATTGAAGTCTTGAGCAGCGATCGAGACGAACTGGAAGATGCGCTGAGCGCGGTGGCCATTCTTCTTTTCTTCGCCGCATGGTCGGGCCGTTCTTTGCCCGAGGGCGGAAGGCAGGTGCTCGAAGCGCCGCTGCTTTTGGACGCGCTTGGAAAGCCTGTGCGGCCTATCGATCTGCTGGAGCGCAGGCCCAATCCGCTTTATGTGTGGCATGGCAAATCGCCTGTATCCGAAGAGCTCGCGCTGTGGATGCAGGGCGTTGTGTGGGCGCGCGAACGACTATCAGACCGGCTTATTTTCGCCTTCCAAACGGCGCATGCGCGGGAGCTGGCCGAGGGCGCGAAGACAGGCGCGAAACGAAGGGCGGCGCTCTTATCCCATGCGCCTTCAGACCCTGTGCTTCCTCCCTTGGAAGATGAACTCGTCCGCGAAAGCTTTCATTTTCGCGATCAGGAAATGGATGGCCTGCGGGGCGAGGTCGCCCTGCTTTCGCGGAGCCGGGAACGCGACGCCAGCACGGTGAAGATCTTCGTCGAGCAGCGGCATATCGACACCGTGAAGATCGACCTCGATCACCAGCCCATGCCGCTGGAGATCGCCCTCGCCTGGGATGGGAAGATCCGCCCCAAATTCGCTTACGACGGCGCGATCTTGGACGATCATTTCTCTCAAGCCGTGCGGCGCATTCAGTGGATGGCCGTCGTGATGGCCGACAAACTCGCCGCGCGCCTGGACGAAAATGCGGCCTTCGATCGCAAGCTGAGGCCCGTGCTCCGCGCCGCCGTCGGCCTATTTTCAAAGGTGAAGCCGGACTTCGGACTGCCCAAGGGCCAAACCCTTCCATTTTCGGCCATGAATGGCCTGAAAAAGGCGGCCATCTGGCCCACCACCGACGACAGCAAACGCCTCTCGGTCGATGAAGTTCAGTCCATCGCCGTTGGCTCTGGAGGCGCGATCTGCGTGGCCAAACATGGTTCAACCGGACGCGCCGTCGACAATCGCCCCGTCATCACGCCCAAGGCCCGCGAGCTGACATGGCTGCTGGGTGTGCTCGGTTCCGTTGCCGTCTCGCCCTACGACGCTTTTCTCATCAGCGAAACCGAGCGCGCCCATCTGGAACAGACCCGCTGGCAGGCCCTGGAAAGGCTGTTTCTGGCCCAGGGCAGGCCCGCCGTGCCTCCTTTGCGCATCGAGAGGCCAAGGCTTCGCGTGCTTATCGCTCCGGCCGAAAAAACGGCTCTTCTGCCCATGCACGCGGGCAAGGCCCTGCCGGCCCTTCATTACGAGCCCACGCTGGGCCATGTGCTGATCGTCGCCGATGATGATTCGATCGTTCCGCGCGAAGACATGGCCGGTGTGTATGTGGCCGACGCGCCGATGCTGATGGGTGCGCTGGAGCGGGAACTCTGCGCAACGATCGTCAGCGCGCTGGAAGGCGATTCCAGAGCCCGGAGCTCATTCACGGCAAGCCCGGCGATGCTCGACCCAACGCGCCTTGACCCTTTGATCAAAGCCTATCTCATCACATCGGCCACCAAGCTTTCGGCCATCGGCAAAGCCAACAAGGACAACGACGCCGTAGCCCTGTGCGAACGCATCGAGGGATTGCCTCTCGCCACCGAACTCGACGAAAGCGGACTGCCCAAGCCCATCGCCCTATCGACCCTTCGCACCGCCAATCAAAATCGCGCCTCAATCCCCATCATTTCGGCCATCCCAGGCTTCGAAACCCTGGACTGGTATCCCGTGTTCATGCCCAGGGAAAGCCCTGAAAAAGCAGCCCTTTTCGAATGGTCTGGGCAAAAAGCGCACTATGCCGACAGCGAAGTGGCCGCCCGGCAGCTCGCGGCCCTCGCCATGCGCGACAAGAGACTGTTTTTTAACCGGCCCCAGCTCAATCCAGAAGATTTGGGCGACCTCGCCGATCGGGATGCATCGGTCTTTCATCTCAAATGGCGGGCCCAGCGCGATCCTTCGAAAAATACAGGCAACATAGGCGAAAAATCCCGCATCGATGTGTCGGCGGCCCTTCCCGCCCTTCAATTTTCATCCAATCCACTAAAAATGGACGCCCCGATAATCATTGGCACATCGCTCAGCCACGCCTATGTGGACATCCTGTTTCAAGGGCGTTTTGTATGCCGCCGCGCGATGGCTTCCCTTCCCATTCCTGTCGTGGCGAGGGTCAATCTCTTCGACGAGAACCACATCGACAACTGGAACGATATTCGCTTAGTTTCGGTTGAATTGATCGCGTCGCATGTGCACGAAGCCGCCGTGGGCCTGGCAAAATTCATCATTGAACGCGCCGAAGGCCCGCAGCAGGGCTCTTCTATCTTCGGCCAATTAAGAGCCCTGCGCTTTTTGGATGCCCTGGTTAGAAATGCCGGTTCCGCGCCGCCCTGGGTGGCCGCCGGCGATATTCTCGGACTTCTGATGTCTGAACGATTGTATTGGCCAACGGTTCAAAACAATGCCCAGCCCTTCGGCGTCCTACATAATCGTATTGCATTAGAATTGTATATCGGTCCAATTCAATTTAATCCATGGGTTGGACCCGCGCGCGGAAAAGCCGATTTAGATCATCCTATTTTATATGTTCCCAATACGATGGAAGGACTTGCCCTCCAATCGCTGGTCACGGCCCTGGGCTATCAAATACGCCCCGTGGGCGATGCGCTGGCCAAGCTTCAGCAGCGGCGATCGGCCTCAAGGCCGCATGAAGCGCCGGCCCTGCCAGGTTCGCCGCCCCATCCGGCCGTGCGCCTATCGCTGAGCGAAGGAAAAGTCCTTCATGCCGAAGGACAGCTTGAATTTATCGAAGGCCCCAATTCCGAAATGACCCTGATTGGGCTCGATGGCACACCCCAGCAGCCCAAAGCCGAATTTCCCTTTCCTCTGCGGGTCATCGCGCGGGTGGACGACGTGATTAACGGCGAAAAAGGCATTGAGGCGCTGAACAAAGAAATCATCCGGGCGGCGGTAAGACATCTGGTTTCATTGGCAAAAAATATCGAAGAATTGCCTCTCTTTATGCGGGCCGCGCTCCGGGACGTCATTTGCAGAACGGTCAATCAGCGCGGAAAGCTAACGAATCCCCAGCGCAAGGCGCCTGTATTTTCGGATATCGAAGGGCGTTTTCATAGCTTGGATGCATTGATGGACGATCCCGCGGCGGAATGGCCTTATGTAACGACACCGCCGCCTTATCCGAGCGGCCGCGAAAACAAGCACGCCACGCTCAGGCTCAACGAAAAAGAAGCCGGATTTTTAAAGAAACAGATTCGGCTCATCGACGTAAGCGCTCATTTTAAGCGCGAACTCGAAGCCGAGCAGCGAATGAGCGCGCCCGAGCAATTGCAGGTTACGCTGAGCGCCGAGGCTCGAAGCCGGTGCATGCGGCTCATTTCGGTCCACGAAGACGGCCCTGAAGGGCTTAGCGGCGAAATCGGCGTGCTCGAGCCCGATGCGCCGGAAACCTTGAGGGGCATTCATTTAATGGTTAAAAAGAGGCCGCTCTGTGTCATTCCCTGCGGCGGGGGTTTCGCGCTGTGCGCCGTGGTGAATGCCGATCATGTGCAGCCCAATCGCTGGTTTGATAACGTTAAAATTGCAGCGCATGCCGATCAAATTCGAGACCGGGTAAGGGCGCTCGCGGAAAAAGAATTAAAACGCTGGCTTTCACCGCCCTCGGGGACAGTCTGCGAACGCTTTTTAATGGGCGCGACCGTGGGCGTACATGTGGATTCAGTCGCGGGCGCGCTGTGGATGCCAGCCGAATGGCCGCGCTATCAGCCCTTTGTGCGCATCCGTTCCAAGGCCCAGGGCGAACCTAAAATGCAGCCTCTGATGGCGCTGACCAAAAGCGCCTTTATGCGTTCCGATCTGCCTATTTGCGCCGATTTAATCGTGCCGGCCGATATGCGTATCGAATCGCTTATCTTTTTTGTTATGGAAGAGATTGTTTCGATGGTGAACGAGGCCGCGGAAAAAGGCGTTCCGAAGTCGGTGCTCGACCATTATCGCTGGAATTTAGCGCTGCTCGGTCTTGTCTCGGTATCGGCCCCCCGGGAAACGACAACGGCTGGCAATACCATTGGATTGTCCGAGGTCATGAGCGAATTATTGCGATCGGGGCGCATTTGGGTAACGAGCCATGAAGGCTGGACAGAAGGCGCTTTTCCCGATCGGGACAGTTCACCTTCGTTCATTTTAAAGAGTAATTCTTCCGCATTGGTTCATGTGCTTCGGCACCGGGCCGAGGCGGGTGTCGTCAAGGAATTGGGAGGATTGCCTCCGGCGCCCGAAAAAGAGCCCATTGCGCGGGATATTTTTTCGGGCGAGCCGCTCCCGCCCGATCCGCCCGCCCAGGCTCCCGACTTGGATGAAGGCGCTTCCATGGGCGGCTTTTTAAATCATCTGTCGTGGCTCGAAAGGCTGAGGCTCGGCGTGGCCCGGTTTATCGGAGGAACAGGCCCCAAGGCCCTATCCAATTCGATCGAAATGCAAAACGAAACCGAATGGGAACTGGGCAAGACGGTATTTCAGGCTTTAATTTCGCTGGAATTGGCGGGCAATCCGGTGAAAAATATTGCCGAAAGCAAGCGGGGCCGGGCCATCCGCTATGAGGCGGACACACGCCGATTGTATATTAATCCAAATCATTCGTCGCTAAAGTGGATAAAAGGCTTGAATGCCTTATCGGGCGAGGCGCTTTCGCTTTTGCTTGCGGCGATTGTGAGCGAGCTCAACCGGGCCTTGGATATTGTGACGGACGCGGAAGAGCGGCGGGCCCTGCATCAATTGCTTAAGGACGTGCTCCAAGACGATCGTTAATCCCCGCACTTTGGAACGATTCTTGTTTGCTCATTGCGGTGTGGCAGGGAGCCCGCGGGCCCCTTTTCCTGGAGGTTTGTCATGTTGAATCATTCTCAATCGCGTTGGTTTTCGGTGTTGGCCTTGGTTTCGGGCGCCTTGTTGTCGGCGGCGTGCAGCGGTGGAGGTTCGGGCGGGGGCTCGGGTGGCGCGGGCGGCGCAGGGGGCCAAGGCATGGGTGGCAGCGCTGGCACAGGTGGCACAGCGGGAGCGGGGGGTGCGGGAGCCGAATGTGGCGGGATCGGCGGGCTCATGTGCGGCGCCGACGAGTTTTGCGATTACCCGAACGATGAATGTGGTGCGCTGGATGGCACGGGCGTGTGTGTAAAGCGTCCGCAGGCGTGTCCGGAATTGTACGCGCCGACCTGTGCCTGCGATGGGAAGGTGTATGGCAACGGCTGCGATGCGCAGGCTGCGGGCCAAGATGTGTCGGTTTTGGGCGGCTGTCCGGCCGAGCAGGGCATGTTTGGCTGTGGGTCGGGTTTCTGCGCGAAGGGGCAGCAGTATTGTCAGAAAACGCTGTCGGATGTGCAGGGGATTCCCGATACATTTATGTGTTTGCCTTATCCGGCGGCGTGTATGGGGAACGCGGATTGCGCGTGTTTTGCCAATGAAGCGTGTGGAAATGCCTGTTCGGGCAATGCCATGGATGGAATCACGCTGACCTGCCCAGGCGGCTGAGATAGCTTTTTTACCAATCCAATCATCGTTTATTCCAATCCCTAAAATTATATTCTTCCCTGCCGGTTGTAAAAACCACTTCAATCGAATTGTCTCAAAATCAACTCGTTTGATTTTTTGTTGTTTTTTATTAAATTGGAATTTAGTGGGATTGAACTAATTTTTTATCGCTTTGCTGCTCTTTCAAAATGAAGATATTTTTTATTGAATTGAAAACCCGTAGATCAACAATAAGCATGTAAATCGATCTTATTGTGTTGAATTGGGGCTGGACGGACAAAAATCGAACAAAAAACACCCCAAGAGACGCTTTGGGACGCCTTTTTTGAAAAAGCAGTGCTAGAAGGGGGCGCCTTATGGATTCGGTACTCGCTCCTTTCTACGAACTGAACGGCTGGATAAGCCTGGCAACGCTCTCCTTGATGGAGATCGTGTTGGGTATCGATAATATCGTATTCCTGTCCATCCTCGTGGGCGATCTTCCCCGGGATAAACAGCGTTTTACGCGCTCGGTCGGTCTAGCTCTGGCCTTGATGATGAGGCTCTGCCTTTTACTCGCGATTTCGTGGGTCATGGGTCTGACCAAGCCGCTGTTTACAATCATTCGCCCTATTTCTGGGCGCGATCTGATTTTGGTCATCGGTGGGCTGTTTTTGCTGGGTAAATCGACACACGAGATCTTCGAAAAGCTTGAAGTCGAAGGGATTCACCATAAAGACGGGCAAAAGAAAGACGGTACGGCGTCGGTGGGGTGGACGCTGGTGCAGATCATGGTGCTCGATATTGTGTTTTCGCTGGATTCGGTGATTACGGCGGTGGGTATGGCGAGGGCCGTGCCGATTATGATTACCGCGATGATCATCGCTATGCTGGTGATGCTGATCTTCGCTGGAAGCATCGGTGATTTCGTGAACCGCCATCCCAGCATGAAGATTTTGGCGCTCAGCTTTTTGATCCTCATCGGTGTGATGCTTATGGCCGAAGGCTTTGGGCAGCATATCAATAAGGGTTATATCTATTTTGCAATGGCTTTCTCTTTAATGGTCGAGCTTATCAACATGCGCGTGCGCAAGAGCCGGCAGAAGCCGGTGCACTTGCACGAGCAATATGAGCCCGCGCCGGCCGAGAATGCTTCAACGGGTTCTGTTTCTTCGGAATGAAAGGTTAAGACGATATGCGGCGTAGATTGTTTTCAATGGGTTTGGGCCTGGTTCTGCTTTCATGCGGCGGCGCGGAAGAGAAGGTGGAGACGCCGGCGGGGCCTGCTGTTTCGGCGCAGGCCAATCCTGTTCCGGCGAAGTCTTCGGCCGATGCGGTGGTGCAAAAGGCGCCCAAGGTTGTACCACGAGAGGACAAGACGCTGATTCCGCGTGAAGTTTTGTTTGGGAATCCCGACAAAGCCGGTCCCCGGATTAGCCCGGATGGCAAGCGGCTGATGTTTTTGGCGGCCGTCGATGGGATTATGAATGTATGGGTTGGGCCGGCCAATGATATCAATGCGGCCAAGCCCGTTACGCAGGAGAAGGAGCGCAATATACGGCGGGTATTCTGGGCATATACCAACGACCATATTCTCTATGCCAACGATAAAAAGGGCGATGAGAATTGGCATGTGTTCAGCGTCGATTTGAAAAACAACAATGCGCTTAAGGATTTAACGCCAATTGATGGGGTTGCCGCTCAGATTGAAAACCTGAGCCATAAAGTCCCCGATGAAGTGACCATTGGCCTGAACGACCGCGACAAGAAATCGCATGATCTTTATCGTATCAATATAAAGACAGGCGACAAGAAGCTATTGCAGAAGAATGAAGCAGGCTATGCCGAGATCATGACGGATTCGGATTATAAAGTCCGGCTGGCCATGCTCAACAACAAAGACGGAAGCACCGAGTATTTCGAGCCGGATGCCAAAGGCGGGTTTAAGAGCTTTTTGGCCATTCCCTTTGAAGATTCGCAGACGACCAGCGTGCTGGGATTTAATACGGCCGGCGACAAATTGTATGTGATCGACAGCCGGCAGAGGGATACCGCGGCACTCACCTGGATGGATATGAAGGCGCGCAAGCCGACGATCTCCGCCCAGGATGCAAAGGCGGATATCCAGGGGGTGGTTATGCATCCCAAGGATAATACCGTCCAGGCTGCGATTTCGACCTATGAGCGGTCGGCCTATCATGTGATTGATAATTCGATTAAGGCCGATATCGATTACCTGCTCAAGGCGGAAAAGGGCGATTTAAATATTATTAGCCGCTCGCTGGACGGCAAATGGTGGACGGTGGCCTATAATCTCGATAATGGGCCGGTGAATTTCTATTTATATGAAAGCGGAAAGAAGCCCAAGTCCACCTTCTTGTTCTCGCATCAAAAGGCGCTGATGGGGCTGCCGCTGACGAATATGCATGCGCGCGTGATTCCATCGCGGGATAAATTGTCCCTGGTTAATTATCTATCCTTGCCCAAAGCGAGCGATCCGGATGGAAACGGCGTGCCCGATAAGCCGCTTCCGATGGTGCTCTTGGTGCACGGCGGCCCCTGGGCGCGGGATATGTGGGGTTTCAATAGCATGCATCAATGGCTGGCCAACCGGGGCTATGCGGTCTTAAGCGTGAATTACCGCGGTTCGACAGGATTTGGCAAGGCGTTTATCAATGCGTCGAACAAAGAATGGGCCGGAAAGATGCACGACGATTTGATCGATTCGGTGAATTGGGCCGTCGATCAGAAGATTGCCGATAAATCAAAGGTGGCGATCATGGGCGGCAGCTATGGCGGTTATGCGACGCTCGTTGGGCTGACGTTTACGCCCGAGACCTTTGCCTGTGGCGTGGATATCGTTGGGCCTTCCAATTTAATGACATTGCTTCAAACCATTCCGCCGTATTGGGCGCCAATGATTGAGATGTTCACCAAACGGGTTGGGGATCACCGGACGGAAGAGGGCCGGGCCTTTTTGAATTCGCGTTCGCCTTTAAATTTCGTGGACAAGATTCAGAGGCCGCTGTTGATTGGACAAGGCGCCAACGATCCAAGGGTGAAGCAGAGTGAATCCGATCAGATTGTAAAGGCGATGACGGCTAAAAATATCCCGGTCACTTATGTGCTCTTTTCAAATGAGGGCCATGGTTTTGCTCAGCCGGAGAACCGCAAGGCGTTTAACGCGGTGGCGGAAGTATTTTTGGCGCAATGCCTGGGCGGCGGATATGAACCGGTGGGCTCGGATTTCAAGGGTTCGTCGATTGAGGTGCCAAACGGTGCCGATGAAGTGTACGGGCTGAAGAATGCCTTGACCAGCAAGGGCAAGTAGCCGTTTTCATTCGCTAATCTTCCCTCCCCGATAAATATCTATTCCTCCCAAAACCACTTTTGCTTTCAGGCGTAGCAACTCCAGGCTGTTCACGCGGGCGGCCCTTCCCTATCCTGCATAGCGTGCCCATTCCATTTGTCGGAGGACACCATGGGTTTTCTGTCGTCATATAACCAAAAAAAGAACGATCCCGAAGCGGCGATGGCCATTGAACGCTCGATGGAGCGCCGGAGATTTTTGAGAAACGCGCTGGCTGGAACGGCGTTTGTGGCGCTTGGCGGAGCCACCTACGTGGTGGCCGCCGCCGATGATCCTAGAGCCACCAAGCTGAGGCCCGATGGGCGGGTTCGATTGCCTCCGGGCCAGCGTATTATCGATGCACTGAAGCCGATGGGCGGCGAGCCGGGCGACCCCAATGTGGCCAATTTCCGGCTAAGGGTGCATGGTGAAGTCGACAATCCTTTTGAGATTGATTTTAGTGAATTGCTGGCGATGCCCCAGGTTGAACAGGTCTGCGATGTGCATTGCGTGACGGGCTGGTCGGTGCTGGACGCAAAATGGAAAGGCGTGACGGTGGCGCATTTGGCCAGCGTGGCCAAGGTGAGGGATAGTGCGCGCCACGTCATTTTTGAAGGAGCGAACGGATATACATCGAATGTGCGCAAATCGATTGGAACGGCCTCGAATGTGCTGGTCGCGCACCGTTTGGACGATAAAGTGCTAACCCGGCCCCATGGTGGACCAGTGCGCGCCTTGGTCCCGGATTTATATTTTTGGAAGAGCTCGAAATGGCTGACGGGGATTCGTTTTTCAAAGGCGGATGCTCCAGGGTATTGGGAAACGCGGGGATATCATAATCAGGCCGATCCATGGAAGGAAGAGCGTTATGCCTGATCGGGACGAGGGAAGTTCTGAATCAGCGCCGAAAGACCTTCAAACACCGCCTCAACCCATTCAAAAACCCCAGAAGTCCCGCTGGTCTCTGCGGGGGCTACTTCGAGCCTTTCACCGGGATTTAGGCAATCTCGCGGTGGGATTGACGCTGATTTACGCGCTGAGCGGTTTGGCGGTGAATCATATTCAGGATTGGGATCCCAATTTTGTTAATTCCACGCGGACCTACGAACTGGGCGGGCCGCTCGAGGGCGGGGACGACGCGGTGGCCGGTGTTGTACTGGAAAGGCTCTCGATCCGGGACAAGCCCAAGGAAGTGTACCGGGAGGGGGAGCAAGAGATTTCGATTTTATTCGATCGGAAGACCTTGCATGTAAATACGCAAACGGGCAAGGTCTTGGAAGAAGAGCAAAAGCCTCGATGGCTCTTGAGAGCGGCGAATTGGCTGCATTTGAACCGGGGCAAGAAAGCCTGGACCTATATTGCGGACGGCTATGCGGCGGGCTTGCTTTTATTATCGTTGACTGGGATTTTTATGTTGCCTGGGCGAAAAGGTCTATTGGGGCGCGGGGGATTGTTTGTATTGCTTGGGATTGCGATACCGGTGATTTATTTGCAGTGGTCTGGGGGGCCGTAGATTATGGGATACTTTCCCCCAGTTCCCTGCCGAGCGAGGCGAGTTTTTGGGATAAGGCTGGGATAGAAGCGCTTGGAACATCGAGAAAATCCATCGCTTGCTCGAGCTCTTTGGTGGAAAAGCCTCGATAGAATGGATCGATAAGCCGAATGGCATGCAACACGCCTCTGGCGAAAGTTGAATCGGTGACAATCGCAAATTTAACTTGTTTTTTATAGGGTTGGATAATCTGGTCGAGGCGTTTACGGTGTTCTGGCTTGGGGGCGGCGCCGTGGGTGAGAACGAGAATGCGGGGCGGAGAGGTGGACGCGAGATAATTCGCCAGCGCGAGGAGAAAGCTTTCTTCTTCGTCGGAGGATGGCAAAGCGGAACTTTGAACGACCACGAGGCAGTTGCAGGATTCGCCAAAGACGAGGCGTTTTGGGGTTGGCATGGGGGGGGACAATGGCAGGGGGATTTCCTTTTCACGTGAAACAAATTCCAGCGATCCTTTTATGATGCTACACCGCCTTGGTTTCCGCTCCCCCGTATTCCTGCGGCTCCGAGGCGCTTAGCTTTGCCGCTTCTTCTTCCTGCTTCTCGGAAAGCGCCGGGATCATCAATACAAACATCGTGCCCTTCCCTTCAACAATGGGGCTCCGCACACGTATCGATCCCCCGTGGCTTTCCGCAATATGCTTTACCAGCGATAAACCGATGCCACTCCCCCGAATCCGCTGCTCTGTCGCGTGCCGCCCCCGGACAAATCGATCGAATATCCGCTCTTGATCCTCGGCATCAATGCCAGGGCCCCGATCGCTGACCCGTATCGCAATACTTCCGTTTTCTCGAACAACATCAATGTCAACCCGCCCGCCGTCTTTCCCGTATTTAAATGCATTGTCCAATAAATTCAGCACCGCCAGCTCGAGCGCCCGGCCGTCAATCATCGCCCGCGGCAATTTCTCGGCAATCGTTAGGCTCACTTCAATGCCTTCCCGATCGGCCCGGTGACGATGCACTTCCACCGCCCTCGCCACCGATTCCCCAACATGCCCAGGCGCAAATTCATAGGCCGCCTTGCCTCGCTCCACTTTCGCGAAATCCAGCACGTTCTCAATCAGCGCCGTCAGCCTCTCGCTCTCGCTGACGATGATCTGCAAATATTGCCGCCGCTTTTCGTCGCTCTTGACCCGCTCGGCCATTAAGAGTTCGCCAAACATCCGAATCAACGACAGCGGCGTCTTGAGCTCGTGCGATACGTTCGCCGCAAAATCGCTCTTTAGCGCCGCCAATCGCCTCTCTTTCACCGAGGCCAGAACCACGATCGTTAACCCCGCCAGCGCCACCACCGCCGCAATCGCTACCATCAAGAGCTCTACAAAACGCTGCCGCTCCACTTTCTGCTCGAGCTCTTCGGCCGTCGTCAGCGCCATCTGCAATCGCCAGTTGTAAAGCGTCGTCGGAAATGGCCTGCCTACCGTGAATTCTCCGCCCTTGATCGGCGGACCAAAGACAATGCGGCCCTCTTCGTCGATCACGTTCATGCGGCTCGGACCCCGATCGAGATCCCGGTAAAGCCTCGGCATAATCTCGTGCACCAGCCTCGGCACGTAATGCCACGCCACAATCAAATAGCGCTTGCCCAAATAGCTCCGCTGCCAATAGCTCACCAGCAGGCTTTGCTGATCGATCACTTGATGCAAATGCCTTAGTTCTTCGGTGTTTCCCGAGAAATTCATCTGAGGCAAAAGCCGCGAAATCAACAGCCTCCGAAAGGCATCGTCTTCGCTTCCAGGCGCCCGCGACGCAAACACCAAGACTTCGTGGTCCGGGCTATCCATGTCGAGCACCAAGACCGCGCGCACCGTCGGCGTTTCACGCTCGGCCGTCGGAAGCCAGCGTTTCGCGATGCTGTTTAAACTCGCAGGCTCGGCGTGCGTCACAATGACGTTGTCCTGCGCGATAATCAGCTTATCCAGGCGATCGACGCGCTCATCGGCCAGCGAAAGCGTGGCATCAAAGACCGTTTGCTGGCGGGCTTTTTCAATTTGAAGCGTGGTGCGAAGCGCGATAGCGCCCAGCGCAAGAACGGCAAGCACGATCGCCGGCACAAGCGTGAAATGAAAGAGCCGTTCACTTGGAATGCGCCGGGCCATAAATCACATTGTCGCGCCTACCGCCCCTGAGCCGCTAAAAACGCCGAAAAGATCTTTCCCAGCTTGGTGAATGCGCGGCTTTCATCGTCCGAGAATGGGTCGCCGTCGAGCGGGTTGACAAGCTCGAGCAGACCTAGATGCGTTCCTTCGTCTTGAAGCGGTATGCACACGAGGCTCTTGGGCGAATAGCCCATCGCCTTCCACCGCTCATCCATGCGGATGCGCGAATCCTGTGCCGCCTGCGCAATCACAACCGCTTCACCCGCAATCAGCGCGGCTCTCACCGCAGGCGTGAATTCCGATGTGCGCAAGGACAGCGCGGCCGACCCCCGACCGCTTTGTTTCACAACGACGAATTCCCTGGGTTTCGCCTCATAAAACGACACCATCATCAGCTCGCAGGGAAACCTCTCCTGCAGCGCTTCGAGAATGCCTTCCGCACCCGCTTCGGCGCTCTGCACCTTGGAGAGCACGGCCGCGCCCTCTTCCAGCGTGCGCTCTAAATCCTTGGAAAGAAGCCGTTTGGCAGAAGGAGGCGGATTGGTTTTCGTCGTGCTGATAACGGCGGGCATCGATCCGGAAATCGAGCTTGGGCGCACCGCCGGCATATTCGGCGTTGAAGAGCCCGTCGCCGTTCCAGCCGCTTTTTCGGCTTCCCGCTGAGCCTTCGCCTCCCTCGCGGGATAGCGAATCTCAGGCTCTTGGCCTTTCCAACTCTTCCATTCCAAGGTCACAAGCGGCCTTCGCCTCGGCTTGGTCTCAAACAGATGATCGAATACGGCAAGGCTTAAAAAGACGTGCCCGCCGTCTTGTTCCTGTTCCGTGCGAAGCTCATCAAAACAGCCCATCAAGAGCCCATGGGCTTCGTTGTCCGGCGTGCCCTTGGGCACCGCGTAAACCCTTTCTTTGTAGGTCAGTGGTGTCTCGGCCGTCGGTTCTTCATCCCGCGAAACAAAGAGCCGTATCGAAGGCGCGGCGGGAACAGGCGCGGGCGCGGCCGAAACACCGGGCGATGACGCTCTGGCCTTGGGAATCACCGCCATGCTCAGCGGCGCATCATCCGGGGCCCGCTGAATCAAATACCGAAGCTTCGATAGAGGATCGACCGCACTGTATCCATCCTCGAGGACCTCGATTGAAAAACTGGCCAAGGCCCCCGTATCGCCACGCAACATCCTCGCCTTTTGAAGGGCCGGCTGCCACTGCGGCGCTTCCACGCACAAAGGCTGCCCCATAGGCGGGGCATTCGGTTCCATCGAGCTTACGTAAACGAACCAGCGCATGGGTTCGGGCTCCCCAATTCATGCTCGCAAACAGTGCACATCGCCGCACTCAAACGCGGACCATGTACTTCTACGTGAGGGCAGGCTTGAGGGTCAATCAAAGCGCGGGACAAAGCTTTGCCCGCCTCGTGTAAAAAGGCGCTGTGCCTTTGCCTTCCGCCCCATCCGGCGAATCCGAAAGCCCTTCGCCCGAACAATCTTTGCCGGAAATCGAGCCCGAAGCTCAACGCCCAGACCCCCAAGAGCCTTTTTCGGCGGCCGGGCGCCCTGCCGATTTCGTGAGCCGCTTGGTTGCGCACTGGGCCTTGTATGACGCGGTTCTTTTCGCCGTTTACGCGGGCCTGTGCATTTTATCGGCGGCGGCGCTTTTTTATCGCTCGCTGCACGCACAAACCGGAGGCGAATGGTCCGCGCCTCTCGACGATGTGTTTATTCACTTCGATTACGCGAGGGCAACCGCGCGCGGCTTTCCTTTTGAATGGTCGGAAGGAAATGGCTTTTCCAGCGGCAATACCAGCATTTTGTATCCCTTTGTGCTGGCGCCTGGATACTGGATCGGCTTTCGCGGGCTCGAGCTGATGCTCTGGGCGGCGTGGATCGCCTGCCTATCGGTGTTCGCGTTTTTTCTCGCATCGAAAGCGCTCTTTGAACCCTTGGGCCGCTGGGCCAAATACTTGATGCCGCCCGTCGTGCTCTCCGTAGGCGCGCTGAATTGGTCGCTGTGGAGCGGCATGGAAAACGCTCTTCATCTCGGGGTGTGGGGCCTGTGCTTGGGGGCCGCGCTTTCGCTGATCGGCCATCTTCCTCAAGGTCCAAGCGCAGAACCCAAACCCATCGCGGGGAGGGCTCTCTTGCTCGGCTTTTCGGGCGTGCTGCTCTACTTCACCCGCCCCGAATCCGCCGTCTGCATCGCCGCCTTCGCCATCTTCACCGCGCTCTCGGCCCGCCGCGCATTGGGCCTGCGCGCAGCCGCCATCACCCTCGTGTGCGCCTCGCTTCCAGGCGTGCTTGCCCTCGTTCTGCACAGCACCGCAAACCGCGTATTTACAGGCGAATGGTCGTCGGCGGGCGCCATCACCAAACTCGCGCTCAACCATCCGTACATGAGCGCCGATCAAAAATGGCAAGAGTATCTGTCGCATCTCAAATACGTCGTCCTGCGCCTCTGCCAGCATCACTTCTCCGATATTTTTCCGGTGGGCTATCTCGTGCCGCTCACCGCGCTAATCGGCCTTAGCGACAAGCGTATCCGCGCCTATGTCATCACCGTTTACATCCAGGTGATCGCATGGCTCGCCACGGTCTCGCTGAACGGCCAAGTGCGCTGGCAGAACGAACGCTACACGATGAGCGCCGTGGCCTGGCTTCTGATGCTCAGCGCGCTGGGCCTCGCCGCGCTCGTCAACCGGCCTGGAAACACCTTGCAAACCCGGGGTTTTTGGCTCGCCCGCATCGCCTCCGCCATCGCGATCATGACGGGCTTTTATGTGTGCCATCAAGACAATATCCGCGATCAGGTTTGGTTCTTCGGAAGGGCTTGCCGCAATATCCGAGACCAGCATGTCATCGCGGGCCGGATGCTCGCGGCCCATAAACCCAGGCGTATTTTGGTAGGCGACGCAGGCGCGCTTATCTACATCGCCGATCGCCCCGGCCTCGATCTGATCGGCCTGGGCGGCTATCACGATTTCCCCTTTGCCCGCGCCAATGTGCATGGCCTAGGCGCATCCATCGAACTCATCGAACGCCTGCCCGACAGCGAACGCCCCGATTACATGGCCCTCTATCCAGGCTGGTGGGGCGAGTTTGTCGGCCTCTTTGGACGCCGCGTGGCTCAAGTGCCCGTCATCGGCAATGTCATCTGCGGAGGCGCCGAAAAAGTCATTTACCGGGCCGATTTCAGCGCCCTCGATCAAGCGGGAAGGCCCCGTTCCCTCGCCGATGGCGAACGCATCATCGACGAACTCGATATCGCCGATCTCGTCAGCGAACGCGCGCACAACTATGTGTTTCCCCGGCCTGGAATGGGTTTTGTTGTGTTCCGCGTCCTGCCCGATCCCGAAGATCCCAACAGCGATCTCTTCGATGCGGGCCGTATTGTTCCCGCGGGACGAAGCGAAACGGCCACGCTTCAAGCGCCCAGCGGCCCGGGACGCCTTATTGTGCGCGCCATCGCCGGCGAATCGGGCACCCTTGAAATCCGCGCCGATGGACAGTCTCTAGGCCAGCTTCACGCCGGAAAACAGCGAGGATGGTCTGAAACATCGATCGAATTGCCCCCCGGACTACGCTCGCCCTTTTCCCTCGAGCTGTACCGCGCCGACGGCGATTTCACCGCGTACCATCTTTGGGTGACCGAAGGGCGCGCCGGACACGCCCACAACGGCCGCCTGCCCGAATGAAATTGGGCCTGATCCGCATTCCCACCCGCTGGGCCCTCGCTGGATGCGCCTTCTTGGCCGCGCTTTTATCGGCGCTCTACATCCACGCCTATCTCCGGGGAGGAAGCCGGATCATCGACGCCACATCCTACATGCTCTCCGCCCGCGCCATCGCGCGCGGCTATTTCTGCTTTCCCGCGCCCGATCCCATCGCCTCCGCGCACGGGCGTTTTTTAATTCTCAACGAAAGTCCTTCGGGTCCCTGCCTTTCCGTCCTCTTCCCGCCCGGCTATCCCGCCTTCCTATCGCTCTTTATCCGCGCCGGAATTCCCATGGCCCAAGGCCCATTGTTGGCCGCCGCCATCACCATAGCCACCTTCGATTTGGCCCGATGCACAATCAAATCCGAATCGTTTTCCAATGAAAACGAATATAAAATCAATTTAATCAAAACCCATCTTCCCGTATGGGCCGCCATATTTTCTGTATTCTGCGCCGTCCTTCGCTACCACACCGCCGATACCATGTCTCATGGCTTGTCGGCCCTCTGTTTCACGCTTGCCTTAAGCTTTGCCTTCCGCGCCGCCTCCACCGCATCCTTTGGCCCAAGCCTGATCTCCGGCCTCTTTCTCGGCTTTCTCTGTTCGGCCCGCCCCATCAGCGGCGCCGCCTGCGCCCTTGCCATCGCGCTCATTCTCGGACGATCGCCGGCGCGCCTCCGCCCTCTCTTCCCCCTCGCCCTGGGCCTGCTCCCCGGCCTGCTCCTCTTCTTCGCCCATCAATACAGCGCTACCGGCGGCCAATTCGGCATGTCTTCTCAACAGCTCTATTACGCCCTGGCCGACGGCCCGCCCAATTGTTTCCGCTATGGCTTTGGCCAAGATATTGGCTGCCTCCAAGAACACGGCGACTTTGTAAGGCATAACCTCCCAAGCGGCTTCGATGCTTGGCCCGCCGCGAAAACCACGCTTCGCCGCCTTAAAATGCATCTGGCCGATCCGCTCAATGCTTCGCCGCTTATCCTACTCCCCCTGCTCGGCGCTTATTATTCCCGCAAATACAAACGTATGTGTATACTATTCTTTGCAATTTTATTTCAAATCGCCGCCTACATCCCCTTTTATTTCGATGGCAACTACCCCGGGGGAGGCGCCCGCTTTTACGCCGATATCCTTCCCTTCGAACATATCCTGTGCGCCCTCGCCCTCATTGAAATCGCCGCCACGCTCAAACAGCCGCCCCATCGCGCCCTCAGCATCGCCCTCGCCCTTAGCCTGCTGGGCTTTGCCCTTCAAACCAGCCGCGAGCACGCTCATCTCCGCGACCGCGAAGGAGGCCAGCCTAAATTCGACCCAAGCCACCTGTCCCCGCCCATCCTCACTCAAAACGCCCTGCTCTTTCTCGATTCCGATTACGGCTTTAACCTCGCCTTTGAACCCAGCCCAACACGCCCCAGCCATCCCCATATCGCCCGTTTCCAAGGCGATATCCTCGACTATTGGGCCTGGCAATCCTTGGGTTTTCCACCCGCATACCGCTATCGCATCGACCACACCCGCCCCTCCCCCATCACCATCGAAAGCTATTCCCCCAAACCCGTCCCCATCCTCGAAGGCGAGCATCTATGGCCCGCCTACGCTCAGCACAACGCCTGGGCCATACCCGCCTGGACAGGCCCCGCTTGCCTTTCCGATCAGCGTTTTATGGCCATTCACACCAAAACCGGCCAAACAGGCCACGCCGACCTTCTGCTCCCCAAGGCCCAGCTCGAAGGTAAAACCATCACGCTCCATGTCGTTGGACCTGCAACGCCCAATTCATCGCAAATTCAGTTGATCGACACGGCCCGCATCCTCCACACCTGGACACCTCCCAGCACCGGCGAACAAAGCGCTTGCCATGCCCTCCCGCCCATCACCATCCCAAACGGACTCAGCCAGCTTAAACTACGCCTCATCCACAGCGGCCACCCCGATCCCAGCACATTCGGACTCGATAAAATCGATATCCAATCCTCTCCCTAAAAACCCCACAAAATCATTGACCAACCCAATCGAATCACGATTGAATCAACACACCATGACGAAAAGCGAGCTCATCGACGCCATCGCTGCAAGGGCCGAACTCACCAAGGCGCGCGCCGAATTGGTCGTCAACTGCGTCTTCGATTCGATGACCCAAGCCTTGCATCAAGGCGATGGCATTGAAATCCGCGGCTTTGGCAGTTTTAGCGTCAGGCCCTACAAACCTTACAGTGGCCGCAACCCCCGCACGGGCAAACCCGTGCCCGTACCCGCGAAGCGCCTGCCTTTCTTTAAAGTGGGCAAGGAGCTGCGCGATCTCGTCAACAAAGGCTCGCACCAGCCCATCTCGGGCGGCGCCGAGGCCGACGACGATAAAGATTGATCGTATTCATGCACGCCTCTTCCGAACCGCAACATCAGCTTGAAATCCTGCTGCGCGGCACCGTGGACGTCCATGTCCAGAGCGAGCTTGCCGAGCGGCTCTCCAGCGGCAAACCCCTTCGCGTCAAGGCTGGATTCGATCCGACCCGCCCGGACCTGCATCTGGGCCACACGGTCTTGATGCAGAAAATGCGGCAGTTTCAAGACTTAGGGCATCAGGTTATTTTCGTGGTGGGCAGCTTTACGGCGCTGGTCGGCGATCCCACGGGCCAAAACGAAGCGCGGCCCAGGCTAACGCGCGAAGAAGTAATGGCCGCGGCCGAAACCTATCAAAGCCAAGCTTTTAAGATACTGGACAAAGAGCGCACACAAGTTCGCTACAACCACGAATGGCTCGACCAACTCAATCCCAGCCAGATGATTGAACTGTGCGCCAAATACACGGTGGCGCGCATGCTGGAGCGCGACGATTTTTCAAAGCGTTTCGCGGATAATCGTCCCATTCATGTTCACGAATTTTTATATCCGCTGCTTCAAGCCTACGACTCGGTAGAGCTTCAATGCGATATCGAACTGGGCGGCACCGATCAGTTATTTAATTTGCTGGTGGGCCGCGATCTGATGCCGCGTTATGGGCTGCATGCGCAGATGGTGATGACAACGCCTATTTTAGAAGGCATTCACGCGCGCATGGTCGATGGAAAAGTCCACGGCGCGAAAATGTCCAAAAGCGCAGGCAATTACATCGGCGTTACCGAGCCGCCTTTTGAAATGCTCCAAAAACTGATGCTGATCGACGACATGGTCGTATGGCGTTACATGGAGCTTTTATCATCGCGTTCCACGGCTGAAATTGCCGAGCTCAAGCGGGACGCGGAAGCGGGCCGGGCGGACATTATCGGCGTGAAAGAACAATTCGCGCTGGAAATCGTCACGCGCTTTCATTCGGCGGATGAAGCCAATGCCGCATTATCACGGCGGCGCAACGTAGCCGCGGGCGGGCTGCCCGATAAGGTCGAAGAACGCGAGCTTTCGGCCGAGGGCGAAAACATCTGGATGGCCAAGGCGATGTCGCTGGCCGGGCTCGCTAAATCGACATCCGAAGCCCGCAGGCTTATTTCGGGAGGCGCGGTGCAAGTCGATCATGAACCGGTGCGCGACGAACAGCACAAGCTCAACAAAGGCGGGCGTTATTTATTGAGAGTCGGCAGCAAAAACCGCCAATTTAAATATTTAAAAATTACCTGAGCGCTTCGTGAACCGGAGGCAATGGCTTTGGGTTTTGTCCTCGCTGCTATGCACCGCGGGCTGCTCCGGCACGCCCATCGCCACAGCGCCGCCTAAACCGGCTCCGCTTCCTCCGCTTCGCATCGACACGCTGGATTTGCTTCTCCCGCTTGCGGGCCTGCGCTGGGTTATTTTTATACATCCTTCCGAATGGGCTTCCCTTCCCTGGCTAAAACCCGCGGTGGCGCTGATTGTCCCCGATGGGCAATTCGATCAATTTGCTCAGCGTACCGGCATAGAACTCCGTTCTTTGGAGCAGGCTGCGATTGCCTTGTACCGCGATGAAAAAGAGCGGGAGTCCTTGGTCTATTTAGGAAAAGCTTCGGCAAAGCCCGAAGCCGTCGAACAATGGATGTTCAAACGGCTGACGGGGCAAATCAAGCGGGCTCAAGACCGGCCCGATCTGCTTCGGTTAAGCGGCCGTATCGGCGATTCTCCTCATGCGCTGACCCTGCTCGGAGCCAATCCCATGGTATTTGTTCTTCAAACGGGCGGAAGCCTTCACACAGGGCCTGCCCGAATTGCGGCGCTCTTTGCGGAACAAAAACTCAAACGTTCGCCGGCTGTTTTGGCGCAAGATCCCCTGAAAGCGCTATCGGCGAGGCTGGGACCGGCACCGCTGTTGTCCTTTGCGCTGGGCCCCTTTGAAGGCGAGCTCAGCCGGGGAGCGCGGGGTTTATTGAGCGCGGCGGTGGCGCTGGGATGTTCGGCGCGTCCCTCGGCGCGCGAAGGCTTGGCCTTTACGCTGGTGGTGTCCGGCGATTTTAGGACGGATGCGCAGGGAGCCGCCGATCAGCTTCATGCTTCATGGAATGACTTTGCCCAAAGCTCATTTGGTCATTTGCTGGGCCTCGATCAGCCCAAGAGCCCCGCTCTGCCAACCCACGCTTCCGATGCGGTTGCGATTGCGGTGGAAATCGATCCGATGAAATTGGCCCAAGGACTGGCCTCTGCCACCAGCCGATCGGTGGAAGAGATCATGCGCTAGACGGGTCACAAAAAAGATCTTTTAAAAAAATGTTCGAACCTGCGAAACCCGTTGAGGGGTCCCCCCGTAGCACCGGATGAACCGAGCGGACGGACGCTGAACGCAGGCGAAATCGCCTGAAGCGCCAGACCGCTTTTGCTGGGGCGAAGAGCGCAGATTCCTTCGCCCAACCTTACATTCTTGCCCAAAACCGGAGCCCGATCATGAAAAGCATTTCATTGGTTGCCAATCTCGTTGCATTCACCAACAAATTCGTTCGTAAATCTGAAAGATCTCATGCAATGACATTCAAACGCATTTCGATTCTATCCGCTGCAATGACATTCGCGGCGCTCAATGCCGCAGGCTGCATGGCGAACGTGCCCGAGAGCGAAGAGCCCATCGACAACAGCGCGGCACTCGAGAGCGAGTCCGTGAGCGCGGCCGAACAGGATCTGGTTAAGGGATGCTCCGCGGGAACGTCCCTGTGCGCTGTTGAATACGATCCGGACATTGGGCAAATCTCGATCTGCTGCAATACCAGCACGGAGATGTGCCAAGCCGGCCAATGCGTCGCCAAGCCCACGAGAGCGCTGGAAAGCGGAATAATTTATCCAAAATACAAAGTGCTGGGGTTGGTATACTCGCCGCCCGGAAGAGCCAGCGAAGTGCGTTACAGCTCATCCAGCACCTTTGGCACGCATACCGATGTATCCAACAGCTTTAAATCGGGCGTGAGCGTGAATTTTTCGTCGACGGTGCTGGATATCAATTCCCAATTCGGCGCGGGAAGCTTTTACGGGACCGAATTTGAGCAGAAGAAGACAACAACCTATGCCTATTCACAGGCGGCATCTCCGGCCCGCACGACCGACGAGCTGATTCCCGAGGAAGATGCCTTCTTTCTGTGGCTCAATCCGAAGATCAATGTCACCGAGGTATCGGAACTGAATTACAACTTTGTTCTGGGCTCCAAAAACAACTCGCCTGTAACCGTATGGCTCACGGTTCGGGAAATCAATAATCCGGCGCTGATTCCGGCCTGGAAGTCCAGCTTGCTCACAACAGCGAATATCAACGGCACCGATTTGCAGAAGATCAAGGCGCTGGATCCGGTGGCGATGGGCCAAAGCATCGATGCACTGGCCCGCTATAAGCTAGTGGCTCAGCTTCCGCTGCATGGGCCTAGCTATGAAGGCGGGGACATTCCCGGGAATTTCTTTGGAATCGACAATGAGCAGGTAAAGAGCAATGTTTCGGGTTTTTCCGCGAGCACCAGCGTGGAAGTGCTGGTAGGATTTGAGCTTTCGTTCTTTGGAACAGCCGGTTTGAAGGCGGGCGGGTTCTTTGAGTGGGAGTACGAATCCAAGAGCGCGGTGATCAACGGAGAATCGCAGGGCGCGGAAACCAAGCTATCGACGGATACAGTGGCATACAACGCGGTCTACAATATTTATTACGATTCGATATTCCGGACGTTTGCATTTAAGAAAGTGCCTTCGCTTGTGGGATCGTCGACGATATCGGGAGTAATCGCGGACAGCATGGGGCAGGCGCTATCGGAGGAGCCTGTATTGGTACGGATGGCGGATGGTCAGGCTGTCTATACGGTGACGGATAAAGAAGGGCGTTTTCAGATGCTAAACGTGCCCGAAGGAACGGCGGAAGTGGCGGCCCGGCAGGTATCGGCGAAGGTGGATGTGCAGCCGGCCGATATGCCTGAGATGAGGCTGACTGTGCCGGGTGAATAAAAAAGTATTATCGCCCAATTAAATATAAATAACCCGCTTATCCGTCACGACCATCGAAACGGCCACATCGCCCGGCGTATTGGGAAGCTCTCCCGTAAGCTGAAAATCAAATCCTACCGCTATGCTCAGCCCAGGCGGACAATATCTCGGCAGCGTCCGGTCATAATATCCCGCCCCATACCCAAGCCGGTATCCCCGCTCGTCTATCATCAGCGCAGGCACAATCATTACGTCGATGTCCAATGCCTCGGGCGCTTCCAACGCAGGCTCCCTAAAACCATTGCCTCTCTCTTCCAATTCATCCAAATTGGATACCCATTGAAACGTCATCTTCCCCGTCTCCCGATCTACGCTCGGATAGGCAACCTTCGCTCCACGCCCGCGAAGCTCTTTGTCCAACAAACGCAAATCCACTTCATTGCGGCTTTCAATTGGATAAAATAAGGCAAATCTCTCTTTGGATTGAACCTCTTTAAGCTCCAATAGCTTTTCCACAAGCTTGGCCGAACGCTCTTCCAGCGCGCTCGCAGGAATCGCGTTCCGTAAACCGCGGGCCTTCTTTCGAAGCTCCGCCTTCGCTTGTATGCGAAGCCTCAGCATCACATCAGGTCGATCCATTGCATCAGAAGTCGCCATATCGTTAAAAAGAGCGCTAGTGGAAATCTAAAAATTCCGCAAGGTAACAATCTATGCTAACAGGCAAATCGTGAGCCCAACGACGACGCAGATCGCCCCCAATACCAGCATCCCCTGCCATCCCTACGCCGCTTTTTTAGATAAAGTCGAAAAGCCCGCGCGCTACGCAGGCGGCGAGCCCGGTTCGGCCATCAAGGATTGGAACAGCGTAGAAGCCACGGTTTGCCTTGCCTTTCCCGATATTTATGACATCGGGATGAGCCATCTGGGCTTTAAGATTTTGTACAAATTGCTCAATGACGATCCGCGCACGCTGGCCGAGCGCTGTTACACGCCGTGGACCGATATGGAGCGCGAGCTTGTCGCAAGGGATTTGCCGCTGGTTTCGCTGGAAAGCGCGCGTCCGCTCAGGGACTTCGATGTGATCGGCTTTTCGCTCCAATTTGAAATGACCTACTCCAATATCCTGACGATGCTGCATTTGGGCCGGGTTCCTTTGCGTTCCCAGGATCGCAATGAAGACGATCCGCTCGTCATCGCCGGAGGTCCGACGGCTACTCATCCCGAGCCTTTGGCCGCTTTTATCGATGCCTTTTGTATCGGCGACGGCGAAGAAAAAGCCTCGCAGATCGCGCTGACCTGGGCCCGCTTAAAACGCGAGGGGAAAAACCGGCGCGAACGGCTCATCGCTCTCGCCCAGTTGGGCGCCGTTTATGTGCCTTCCCTCTATGAAACGGCCATCGATCCCGATACAAATTTAATGGTGGTGACAGGCCCATTGAAGGGATTGAATCTTCCCTTTCCCATCGAAAGAGCGCTGGTCGATTTAAAACAATATCCTTTTCCCGATACATCGCCCACAGGCGGCCCAGAAGCGATATTCGATCGGATGTCCATTGAAATTGCGCGGGGGTGTACCGAAGGCTGCCGCTTTTGCCAGGCCGGAATGATTTACCGCCCCGTGCGCGAGCGCGATCCCGAGCAGATTGTCGATACGGTGATGCGGGCTGTCAAAAACTCGGGCCAGGATGAAGTATCGCTGACCGCGCTCTCCACAGCCGATGTTTCATGCATATCGCCGCTCATTAAAACGGTGGCCCGAAAGCTTGCGGCGGAGCGTATTTCGCTGGGGGTCTCGTCGCTGCGCGCCTATGGGCTGGAGCCTGAATTGCTCGATGAAATGAAGCGGGTGCGGGCCACGGGTTTGACCTTCGCTCCCGAGGCGGGCACCCAGCGTATGCGCGATGTCGTCAATAAAAACGTGACGGAAGAACAATTGTTAGAAACGGCCGAGCGGGTATTTTCAAGGGGCTGGCCGAAAATGAAGTTGTACTTTATGATCGGATTGCCCACCGAAACAGATGAAGATGTGCTGGGCATCGTGGAAACGGGCATCCGGACGGCGCAAACAGGGCGAAAAGCCGCCAAAAAACGAATCGATGTGACGGTCAGCGTGTCGACCCATGTGCCCAAGCCTCATACTCCATTTCAATGGGCTGCCATGGATACGCTGTCGGAGGTGGCCCGAAAGCAGAGCTCCATGCGTCAGGCGGTGCGGGGCCATAAAATGGTGACGCTCAAGACGCATGATGCGCAAACCAGTGTATTGGAAGCGATTTTCGCGCGGGGAGACAGGCCCTTGGCAGATGTGCTGGAGCGGGCTTGGAGGCATGGGGCGCGTTTTGATTCATGGGAGGACAAGCTTCGGCTCGATGTGTGGGAAGAGGCGTTTTCCTTTTATGAAATCGATCGCAATAAATATTTGGGGACCTTGCCCGTGACGGCAAAGCTGCCTTGGAGCCATATCGATGTAGGCTTAGAGGATGGTTTTTTGGCCAAGGAATATAAAAAGGCGCTTCGTAACCGCTTGAGTCCGCCCTGTGGTAAAGCCGTGGGTATGTTTGTGCACCACAACAATATGCGGGATGCGCTGGCCGATACCAAGAAATTGGTTTGTTATGATTGCGGTGTGGCCTGCGATATGACCCAAATGCGCAATGAGCGTATCGATTTCTTAAAACAGCTCGGGGCCTTGGAAGCCGATAGCCTGGATGTGAAAAAGCGGCTGCCCGTATACGCCGAAGCTCCGGTTGAATTGGGACTGGAACAGACTCCCGAACCCAGCGCCGCGCCTGCACAAAAACCCAGCAAAAAGCGGGTAACGCCGCCTCCGCCCACCGGAATCCGCCATCGGCTTCAGTATGAAAAAACAGGTCCGAGCGCATTGCTGGGCCATTTGGATGTGGTGCGCGAGCTTCCCCGCGTCATGCGCAGGGCGGGGATTGCCATGAGCTATACCCAAGGCTTTCATCCCAAGCCCGATATGAGCTTTGGACCCGCGCTTTCGCTGGGGGTGATGAGTCTTTCGGAGTTCGCCGATATGAGACTGGAACGCGCGCTTTCTGCCGAAGAGATTCCCCATGTATTGGCCGAGCTCAACCAAAAAAGCCCGGCTGGACTTCGCTTTCAGCATATTGTGCCCTTGGAGGGAGAAGATCCCGGCATTACCAAGGTGGTGAATGGAGCGCGATATCTGTTGATTTTTGCCCGTTCCGCGCTTGAGCTTCCGGCCGGCGTGTCCGCGGAAGCATGGCTTTCGGCGCGCTGCGAGGCGGCGATGGCTCAGCCCAGCTTGATGATTCGCCGTGAAATCGAGGGTATTGGCAAGATGCTGGATGTGCGTTCGTTTTTAAGGGGGGCGAGACTGGCCAATGCTCAAGAACAATCGCTGTTGGAGCGGGCCGGGCTGTGGGGCAATTTGGTGGCCATTACGGTGGATGCGCTAATCTTGGGTTCGGGAGCGGTAAAGAGCTCGGAGATTGCGGCGGTTATCGCGGGAGATGGGCAGAATGTGCCGCCCCACCAAGCGCTGCGTATTGAACTTTATGGGGAATGGGCGGGACAGCATTATTCTCCGCTGGATTTAACGACGGCGCGAAAGATGCTGAGAGCTCAAAAGGCCGAAAAACAAGCGGAAAAGCAGGCCGCTCTTCAGGAAATGCCGGCGGAATGAGCGATATTAAAAAGCCCTATCCCCCGCGTTATGTGCATGAAGGGCCGGGCCAAGAGGCCGATCCGGCGGAAATCGAGCGCCGCGCGGTGAGGCTTGCGGCGGCGGGGGCTGTGGGGGCCAGTGTTGCCCATGAACTCAGAAATGCGCTGGCCGTCGCGGAATCGTCTTTGTTTTTGGCGAAGCGGTGTTTGGATGATCGGGCGAGGCTAAGCAAGCATTTGGATCAGGTCAGTCAGGAGATCCGCAAGGCGCACGAGGTGATTGGAAGTGTGCTTGGGCTGGCGCGCGGGGAGCCGCTGAGAAAGGAAGCGGCGGGGGTATTGCAATTGCTCGAATCGGCGAGGCATGGCTTTTTATTGGTGCCTGGGATTGTATTTGAAGTGATTGTAGAACCCAGGGATCTAACGGTCTTATGCGATCCGGTGCTCTTGGAGCGGGTCTTTTCAAATTTATATGTAAACGCGGTCGAGGCGATGGAGGGGAGAGAGAAGGGCTCGGTGGTGACACGGGCCTGGCTGGGGGATACGCGAACCTATTTAGAAGTAGAAGACGATGGGCCTGGATTGGACCCCAGCGTGGTGGATAGGATTTTTGAGCCGATGGTCACGGCAAAGGCCAAGGGAACGGGGCTTGGCCTTGCGTTATCGAGGGTCATCGTTGAAGCGCATGGGGGAGAAATTACGGCAACCACAGCCAAACGGGGTGGATCGGCGTTTCGGATGTGGTTGCCCAATGCCTAGAGCGTGACTACCGGGCCCGGCGGCGCCGGAACATGACGGAGAGGCCCAGAAGAATCGAGGCCAAGAACGACGATTTGTTGTTGGGTTCTTCGCCACCGGGCGTAGAACAGGCACAACCGCTGCCTTCGCCATAGTATTCGGCGGTGGGCGCGCTTCCGCCGCTTCCGCCGCTTCCACCACCGCCGCCCGCGCCGCCCATTCCCTCGGTTGCGCAGGTATCCGAGCAGCCATCACCGGCCGCCGCGTTGCCATCGTCGCATTCTTCTGTACCGGCCTGAACAAAGCCATCGCCGCAGGATGCCGCCGCGCAGGTGTCTAGGCAATCGTCGGTGTTGTCCGTGTTCGCGTCGTCGCACGCTTCCACGCCCGTTTGCACAAATCCATCGCCACACGCCGCCGCTGCACAGGTATCCAGGCAACCGTCGGTGTTGTCGGTATTCGCGTCGTCGCACGCTTCTACGCCCGTTTGCACAAATCCGTCGCCGCACGCCGCCGCCGCGCAGGTATCCAGGCAATCGTCGGTGTTGTCCGCGTTCGCGTCATCGCAGGTTTCCACCCCCGTTTGCACAAATCCGTCGCCGCACGCCGCCGCCGCGCAGGTATCCAGGCAAT
>CAZICM010000078.1:0-2436 GCA_964537685.1 uncultured Polyangiaceae bacterium | reverse complement strand
CGTCGGTGTTGTCCACATTCGCGTCATCGCACGCTTCCACGCCTGTTTGCACAAAACCATCGCCGCACGCCGCTACCGCGCAGGTGTTTAAGCACCCATCCGTATTGCTCGCATTGCCGTCGTCGCAGGCTTCTACGCCCGTTTGCAACACGCCGTCGCCGCATGCCGCCACCGCGCAGGTGTTCAAGCATCCGTCGTTGTTGTTTGCATTGCCGTCGTCACAGGCTTCTACGCCTGTTTGCACAATGCCATCGCCGCACGATGCCGCCGCGCAGGTGTTTAAGCATCCGTCGTTGTCGTTTGCATTGCCGTCGTCACAGGCTTCTACGCCCGTTTGCACAATGCCATCGCCGCATGCCGCTACCGCGCAGGTGTTTAAGCATCCGTCGTTGTTGTTTGCGTTGCCATCGTCGCAAGCTTCTACGCCCGTTTGCACAATGCCATCGCCGCACGCCGCCACCGCGCAGTTGTTTCGGCATCCGTCGTTGTCGTTTGCATTGCCGTCATCACAAGCCTCAACGCCCGTTTGCACGATGCCATCGCCGCATGCCGCCACCACGCAGTTGTTTCGGCATCCGTCGTTGTCGTTTGCATTGCCATCGTCGCACGCTTCTACGCCCGTCTGCACAACGCCGTCGCCGCATGCCGCCACCGCGCAGGTGTTTAAGCATCCGTCGTTGTTGTTCGCGTTGCCATCGTCGCAGGCTTCTACGCCCGTTTGCACAATGCCATCGCCGCATGCCGCCACCGCGCAGTTGTTTCGGCATCCGTCGTTGTCGTTTGCATTGCCGTCATCACAAGCCTCAACGCCCGCTTGCACAAAACCATCGCCGCAGAACGCAACCACGCAGGTATTGGGACAGGCATCGGTATTATTGGCATTGCCATCATCGCAGGCTTCTACGCCCGTTTGCACAAAGCCATCGCCGCATGCCGCAGCCGCGCAGGTGTTTAAACAGCCATCGCTGTTGCTCGCATTGCCATCGTCACAGGCTTCCACACCCGCATGCACAAATCCGTCGCCGCACGATGCCACCAAACAGCCATTTAAACAGCCGTCGGTATTGCTCGCATTGCCATCGTCGCACGCTTCAAAGCCCGTCCGCGTAAAGCCATCGCCGCAAAACGCGACCACGCAAGTACTGGGACAGGCATCGTTGTTGTTGGCATTGCCATCGTCGCAGGCTTCCACGCCCGTGTACAAAAAGCCATCGCCGCACGCCGCCGCAGCGCAGGTGTTTAGACAGGCATCGTTATTGCTCGCATTTTGGTCATCGCAATCCTCCATGCCCGCGTGGACAAAACCATCGCCGCATGAAGCGGGTACGCATGTACCCAAACAGCCATCGGTACTATCCGTGTTCCCGTCGTCGCACGCTTCGCAGACGCTCTGCACGCCGTCGCCGCAAATCTGAAGACCGCCTCCATTGGGAATCGAAAAGCGCCAAACGCCCGGATCGCCCACGTTGGAGCCTGTTGCCAGGTCGCTCTGAACCGTTCCCGTGCCCGAACTGGGGATTTGATAGCCCGTAACCACATTGCCCAAATCAAAGCCGGCCACGGCGGGGTAGCATGTTACGCCAATATCCGCAGGCGCACAGAGCCCATCGGGTCCCGATCCACTCGCCTGGCCCGCGTGCCATGCGATATTTCCATAACGGAATTCGACTTCAAGACCAGGGATATTTGCGCACACATTGGGAACATCCCGCAGGATGACCTGCATGGTTCCTTTATTAACCGTCGTTGATGTGGTTGCATTGTAATGGAGAACGTTATCCCAAGTGACAATCATCTGATTGTTGATGGTATCCTGGCAAAGAAAGGCATCGCCGTTAACAACGCCTGGGGCGGTAGCATCGCGGAAGTCCCAATCGCCGAAATAGGGGGCGATGGTGGGCTGGCTCAAACCGGGAAGGGCGGAGGGAGTATAGGTGGTATAACCCTGACCGAAGGTGAGGTTTCCATTGGTATTGATATAAACGGACTGCCAGGGGTTGCCTGGGGAAGGATTGAGCGCATGACTGGTGGCGAAGCGGATACCACTGGGAAAGATGGTGGGGTTCACGGCCACCAAGAGCGATCCATCATCAAAAAAATCGAAGTCTGGCAGGACGACATCGCTAAGATTCACGGGAGCGACGGGGCAGGTGATCATCGTGGCCTGGGCGGCGGCATCGTTTGAAGCCGTGAAACAGGCTGCCAAAGCGGCGAACGAAAGCAGCGCGGGCGATGCGCCTTTGCGCAGGACAGAGCGGCGAAGATGGAGAGTCATTGCTTTTCCTCGGGTAGGTGAGACAGCTTCGATCATGTAAATGACAATCGGCATGGCCTGTCAACAGTTTTGCTATTTTTTGTTTTTGGGTTTTATGATTTTGAGCTAGCCTCCTTCGTATGCCAAAGAACCAATACCAAACATTCACCGCTGAGACCCCA
>CAZICM010000077.1:219-39746 GCA_964537685.1 uncultured Polyangiaceae bacterium | reverse complement strand
ATATGGCGGAAGGCGAAAAGGAAATAAGCCGGGCGCTGCTCATCAAAAACAATGAGGTGCTGGTGAAGCATGTTGAGAAGGCCAAAAAGGCGGCCTTTCAGGAGGGACGGGAAGAGGGGCGCGAGGAGGGACGGGAAGAAGGACGTGAAGAAGGGCGGGAAGAAGGACGCGAAGAAGGCTTAAGGCTCGCTCGGCTTCAAGATTTGATGGATGTGATTCAAGAGCGTTTTGGTTCCCTGCCCCAACCCTTGGAAGCCCGTATTCAAACGCTGTCCGCAGAGGAATTGAGGTTGCTTGTCAAGCGGGCATCAAAGGCGCAGCAGATCGATGAGCTGCTTCTATCTACCGAAAGCTAAATCCTCCGCCTCCAATATTTAGCCTCACAAACATCCCCGATAGCCCCGCGCTCGGTAGCTCGTACATCATCGCCCCGCTCGCTTCGTCCTTCCATGCCGACGAGCCAAATGAGCCCATGACCCCTAACTCAAATCCGGCCGTCAATCCCCCGCTCCCTCCAAAAAATACCAGCCGCTGAAATCGAAGCGCTGCTTCCAGCATCCCAAATCCCGCGCTAAAATTCCGCCTCGTGTTCCCAGGAATCTCTACTCCCGTCTGAATCGGCATCGGGGTCGCGTTGAGGTTGTTTACCTCCACGTTGTACCCAAATCCATGCAGGCCAAAATAGGGAATCAATAAACTCCCAGGTCCAGGCTGTATCACATAGCCCAGCTCTACCCCGCCTCCGCCTCCTCCAAACGAACTCGTCCCGTTCGGTGTGTCAGGTGTCGGCGCTATCAAGGCATATCCCTTGCCCCCTAACCAGATATGTCCAAAAAACACCCCCCCGCCGCCTCCGCCCAACATCAGACCCGTCTCAGAAACTCTGTAGGCAGGTCCCAATGCCTCGGGCCGAGACAGCGCGGCTTGAAATCCATCCATCGTTCCAAACAATGGAGCCACCGAGGCATAGCCCAATCCTCCAAAATAGGCCCTCTTGCCTTCGGCCGGACGCTTCTTGCCTCGGCCTCCACGCGGCGCGCGTTCCCTCTTCGCCTTTCCTTCGCCCCGTTTCGAGGGGCCGGATGTCGCTACCTTGCTGGGTTCCGTTCCAGAAGTCCCTGCAATTTCCGTGGTTTTTAATACAGGCAACTCCACGGGCTTTTCAGCAGGCTGGCCCGCCGGAGGCGGAGGCGGCTCTTCAGGCGGAGGCTCCGCGCCCCTTGCGTCAAAGGACAGCGATAGACATAAACCAAGGCTTAACAGCGAACAAAATACAGGTGTGCGGTTCATCTTCATCATCTCAAAACGCCACCCTATTCGCCTCTTCAGACAAAGACAAGTGCCCTTTGCACGCCCGTTTAAAAATCTAAACGCCTTCACTTCTTCCCTTCCCAAAGCAGCCTCTTTTATCTACACTCCTGCCCTCTCCCTCGACGATCGGAGTTTTCAATGCATCGTCTCTTGCACAACTCAAGTACGCTTGGACTTGTTACGCTTCTGTGTTGCGGTGCATCGGCCGCGGCTTGTATCGGCCAAATCGGTGATCCTCCCAACGAACTCTCCGCGGATAACGCGCCGTGTGGAGCTATCGCGCGTCCTGGCCCTTCGCCTATACGCCGGATGACGCGCTTTGAATACAACAATACGGTGCGCGATCTGCTCGGCGATGCCTCGAATCCAGCCGCGGATTTCGGTGTCGAGGAAGAGGCGATGGGCTTTAATAACAATGCGGCCAATCTGGTAACTTCCGTGGCTTTGGCCGAAAAATATATGCTGGCCGCGGAGGGTATTTCGGATAGGGCGACTCAGCCTTTGTCGAAGAGTGTCGCTTGCGATCCGGCCGCAATCGGCGAAGATGCCTGCGCAAAGGAGTTTATTGCTTCGTTTGGCAAGCGTGCGTTTCGAAGGCCGCTTGAATCCAGCGAAATCGATTCTTTGTTTGCGCTTTATCAAGCAGGCCGGGCCGCCGCCGATTTCCGCGAAGGTATTCGTATGGTTATCGAGGCCGCGCTTCAGTCGCCCGAGTTTTTATACCGCGTCGAAATTGCCGCGCTGCCAGGGCCCGATCAAGGCGTAGTGCGCTTGAGCGATTGGGAAATGGCGTCGCGCCTTTCGTATTTCCTGTGGGGAACGATGCCCGACGATATGCTTTTTGAAGCGGCCCAAAAAGGCGAGCTTCGCACCAAGGCGCAGGTGGCCGCGCAGGCCGAGCGGATGCTGAACGATACCCGTTCGCATGAAAGCGTTCGCGACTTTCACCGGCAATGGCTCGATTATGAGCGGATCGCCAATGTCGGCAAAGATCTCGCGCTCTTTCCCACCTGGTCGCCTGCGCTCCGCGATTTAATGCGCGAAGAAACGGCTCGCTTTGTCGATTCGGTGATCTTCGATGAAGGGGGCGATCTGGGAGCGCTGCTGACGGCTTCGCATACCTTTGTCAATCCCGAATTGGCCACCTTCTATGGAGTGCCTGTCCCTCAAAGCGGTGATTTTGAACGGGTCGATTTAGATCCTTCGCAACGGGCCGGCTTGTTGACCATGGGGTCGCTGCTCACCATCAATGCCCACTCCAATCAAACGTCTCCGGTACACCGGGGCAAGCTGGTGCGGGAGGTGTTTTTGTGTGATGTGATGCCGCCTCCTCCGGCCAATGTGATGATTACGGTGCCCGCGCCCGATCCCAACTCGACGGCGAGAGATCGTTTTGCGCAGCATTCGGCCGATCCTGCTTGCAAGGGCTGTCATGTGCTGATGGATCCGATTGGTTTTGGCTTTGAAAATTACGATGGCGTGGGCAAGTGGCGCACGGAAGAAGCGGGCAAGCCCATCGATGCGACGGGAATTCTCACTCAAAGCGATATTGATGGGGAATTTGATGGTGTGGTAGAGTTGGCGCACAAGCTGACAGGCAGTGAAAAGGCGCAGACATGCTACACCAAACAATGGTTCCGTTATGCGTATGGCCGGGGAGAAACCCAGCAAGACGACTGCACAATGGAGGCCATCAACGCCGAGTTCCAAAGCTCGGGCGCAAATATCAAACAACTGTTACTCAATCTCACCCAGACCGACGCCTTTATGTATCGCATTGCCGGAGGTGCCCAATGAGCTCTCGCCTCTTTTTAAACCGCAGGAACTTTTTAAAGGGCATGGGGGGCGTTTCGTTGGCCTTGCCCATGTTTTCAAGCCTGGGCTGCGAGTCGCGCAAGAGCCAAGCGGTGGAAAAGCTGGGCCGGGCGGCGCTCGCCGAGACAGGGTTTCCCAAGCGATTTGTGGTGATTTATACCCCCAATGGGAATATCGCGCGGGAACTGCCTCCGGCGATGGACTTTACGGGGACGATTTTTGAGCCGCTTACGCCCTTTAAGGACAAGCTGATGCTCTTGCGGGGCTTGGATCTTTCGGTTCACAACATTCCCCCCGGCGAACCTCATCAGCAAGGGATGGCGTTTTTGACGGGGCGGCCCTTAAATCAAGGGAATATGGTGGGCGGCGATGGCACTTTGGCGGGCTGGGCGAGCGGAATCTCGATGGATCAGCATATTGCGGCGGCCATTGGGCAGGACACCAAGCATAAATCGCTTCATTTTGGGGTTCAATCGACAGCTTATGGCGGAACGGAAGTGCGCACGGTATTAAGCTACGCGGGCGCGGATCAGCCCATTGCCAACGAGACCAGCCCTTACAGCATGTTTAACCTGGTCTTTTCGGGGCTGGGGCAAGATCCGGTGGGCGTAGAGAAACTAAGAGGCAGGCGCAAGTCGGTGCTCGATGCGGTGGGCAAGCGTTATGAAAGCCTGAATCCCAAGCTAAGCGCGGAAGATCGATTGAAGATGGAGCAGCATTTGGCATCGATTCGGGAAGTGGAAAAGCGCTTGGATTCGCCTGCGGGGACGGTGGGGGGCTATTGTCAGGTACCTTCGACCGGTTCGCCCATCGATTTAAACGATCCCAACAACTACCCCATTATTGGCAAGCTGCAGATGGATTTGGCGGCGATGGCCTTGGCCTGCGATTTAACGCGGGTCATTACGCTTCAATGGTCGGCCTCGACCAACAACAAGCCCTATCCTTTCCTGAGCTATGACGACGGGACGGGTTTGAAGCCTATTTTGGACGACGAGCATGTGATGGGGCATCAACCGGACACAGATGTCCATTCCTGGAACAAGCTACGGATTATCCGGCGCTGGTACATGGAGCAATTTGCGTATTTGCTTGGCAAGCTCAATGAAGTGCAAGAGGGCACAGGGACCATGCTAGACAACACGGTGGTCTTATTGGCGAGCGAGATCGCCCAAGGGAACACGCACAGCCATATGGACATGCCCTTCTTTGTGGCTGGGAGTGGAGGGGGATACTTTAAGACGGGCCAGGACATCAGCTTTAATGGCGAAGTGCCCCACAACAACCTACTGGTATCGATAGCGAATGCGATGGGGCTACCGGACACGACCTTTGGCCTGGAGGGATATTGTACTGGGCCGCTGGCGGAACTCAAGGCTTGAGGCGGGAATATCTTCTAACCTGGAATCTCGGCCTCGACCAACAGCGCTAAAAGCGTCAGCGACTCCTGCCAGCCCATATAACACGCCTCCGGCGGAATCACCTCGGGCACGCCTTCCTGAACGACATTCAATTCGGTTCCACAGAACACTTTTTTGAAGGTGATGGTGATTTGCATTTCCCCTGGCAAATTAGAATCGTCAAACTTATCGACATAGCGAAGCCGCTCAGAGGGGAGCAATTCGATATAAGTCCCGCCGAAGGAATGGCTTGCGCCGGAGCTAAATATAGACGCGCTCGGGAGGCGCGCGAAGGACGCGATGAAGCCGAATGGTATGCGTGGGCATGGACTGAGAATCTCCTAAATGATTGTCGAACGTGATGTTGAAACAACGCGAACGGCTCGCTTTTCTTCGAGGAACGAAGGATTTTGCGGGCCGCGGAGAAGGAAGCAATCATATCAGCGGCGGGGCGTCAATGAAAAGATGAGTGGAAATCAAGCCATTCGCACCCCACCCCGAAGCAACTCCTCAATCTTCGCCCGAAGCCTCAAAACCTCGTCCCTCAGCAGTTCGTTCTCCCGCCTCAAGCGAACCATCGCAGCACCCGCCCGCTCAATATCCCGCTCATGTTCCATCGCTATTCGCTTTGAGCGGCGCAACTCGATCAGCATCGGACGATTTAAGTGCAACCGCTGGATATGAAACCATCCCCGCGCCGTAATACCTAGGAGATCTCCCCATGCTGTCTCTGCAATATGTTCGCTCATTTCATCGCGAAGCGGATGCAAAAGCCATAAACTTTCGGGTGCCCCTGCTCCAGGCGAATAATCTCCCTTGAAACGATTGCACGAGGTGCATGCATACACCAAGTTCTCAATCTCATCCCCACCCCCGGCCGCCTGAGGCCAAAAATGATCGATCTCCAGCTCACCCCCAATCGCCGTCTCAGAGACCCCGCAATATCCGCAGCAGCCACCAAAGGCCACCCGGACAGCCCTGCGCAACTCCGCTTCCATCATGATTATGCGGCGGGCGCCGGATTCTTGAGCAAGCGCTCCAAAGCACCCGATATCGCATCCCGCCGCTCATCGAATTCTGCCAGAAATCGCTTCGTATCCGTCGCAAGCCGCTGTTGCTGCGAAAGCAAACGCGAAAGCTCGTCATTCTCAGCCCGAAGCGTCTCCAATCTGTGCCCGCGTTCTGCCGCCTGCACCCGCATACGCTCCAAATAGGGCGCAAGAAGCTGCGCCTCCTCGGCCTCCAGCCGAGCCATAAGCCCCATAAGCTCGTTCCGCTCCGTTTCGCTCAGGGTTCCCAAGAGCTCTTTTCTCCGAAGTTCATTGAGCTTTTGTTGCTCTTGCTCACCGAATGTCTTCGCTTGCTCAGCTTCAGCGCTCATGTCCCACTCCCTTCACCGGCCCCCGAATGCTGCCCATGCATACAACTAAATCACGCGGATTTCCTCGATGTCAAGCGCTTTTTTCAGGATGCGAGCATAATAAGCGTGCCGTGTTTCGCGGGGACCATCAAGCATCCTCTAAAACACCGCCACCATCTGCAACCTTGGCCCATGATACACATCCCATCCCCCATAGTTAATCGTCTTCCCTATCGTAAATGTCGAGCCTTCTTCTGTCTTCGTCTCCCGAATCGCCGATATAATCGTCTGCCCAACAAATTCCGCGTGATATTGCGCCTCCAACAACAATCGAAACCGGATCATCCTGGGCGTTAGTCTCACCCGCAGCCCCGCCCCAGCAGACCCATTAAAAACCAAAACTTTGGGGGCTAATGTGTCCCGGTTCTCTTCGCTATCCCCCTGTGTGCCTTCCTTCAAGAAATAAAAGCTTGCTGGACCAGCTCCCACATAGGCCCCCACATCCCCAAATACCGAAAACATCCTCCGCTCTCCCTGCCCAAAGCGAAGCGCTAATCCTCCCATATAAAGCTTCGATACCACCGTTTGCGCCGGACTCTCTCTCAAAAACACATAGCGCGTTACGTCTGGACTCGGATCGTTGTCGCTCAGTTCATACAATACCCTCGGTAGCTTGTAGTTCATATAGCGAAAGCCTACAAGCATATCCTCTAGCCAATACTTGCCTTCAAAATGAGGAAGCCATGTCTCGATGTTGTAGCCCACATCAAGCTGCGTAAATTGCAACTGAAGCGGCGCTTGCCTCAATATCTCTTTATCAAGCCCCGTCGCCCGGTCCACCGAAACTTCGCTCACCGTCCCCGATGTAAAGGTGGCGCTCTTCCATTTGGTCCTCAGCCCGACAATATCCATCCCAATATCAAATACATCGCTGGCAAAGCCTTCAAAACCAAGCTGTTCGCCCAGCGAAGGCGAATTCTGGATATCCCCTCCCGTGCCAAACAAGCGATCGGTCGCAAATCCCGCGTTGATGCGCGCCGCGTTCTTCACATATAAAAAATCATAGGTCGCTATCAGCCTCGCCCCCAATAAGACCACCGGATCGACATCGTAGGAAAGCCTGCGCGTCATCCCAATATATCCAGGCCCGCTTCCAGCATTCGCTCCAAGCTGATTGAACATCAATAGTTCGCTATCGCCCCGAAGCCGAGCATGGGTCGCGTCGATGTTGATAAGCGCAGCCTGTTCGATTAAGCCTTCCCGCAGCGCAAAACCCGGCGTGTCATACATGTCTATGCCAAAGCGTTCGGACAAAGCTTCAAGCAAAGGCTCCGCCGTTTCTACAACAGCATCCGAATAGACAATGGCTTGATCGGCCCGGGCCGATACTTCATATAAATGCAGGCGCTCTTCTTCGCTCTTCTTGTTAAAAAAATCCCGCTCGGCCCCGGTATACAGCTCCTCCGCTTGGCTGCTCACCGCCGACCATAGCAAATTCGCTTCGCGGATCAGCCGGAAAGCCACCGATACCACGCGGATCATGTCAAAATTCCGGTTCAAGGCTTCGCTGGAACGCTCTTTGGGCGCCTGCGCAATCGCTTGAATATCCGCCTGCATATCGCCCTTGGCCTTGGCGATTTCACCTTCCAGCTCTTTGATTTTAGCTTCCTGCAAGGCGGCGCCCTTGGAATTGGGACCCTCTTTTTTATTCGCGATGGCCTTTGCCGTTTGGGCTTCATAGCGGGAACGCAAGAGCGCCGAAAGCTTTTTATAGTGCGCCTTCAGATCGCGCACCGTGCCTTGACTATCGGCCTCGATCGCATCCAGCACACTCACATAAACAGGAGGCCCGGAACGAACCTCGCTCCACGTCTTCAACATGCGTTCCACATGCAAACGATAGACTTTTAAGGTGGGGATTTCGTGCTCCCCAGGCGAATACGGCGGATCTTTCTTGACTTCCGATGAAAGCCCATCCGCAGTCTTGCCATCGAGCGCAATCTTGCTGGGCCAAATATCGGCGGGCGCGTAAGCCGTTTGCATGAGCAACCGATCCGCAAGCGCAAGCGCAAGCTCGCAATCGCGCTGCCGATCGAGCACCACGGAAAGCTCTGGATCTTCATTCGCAAACGCTCGCTCCGCACGCACATTGCGCGTGAGCACCGAGCATCCCGATGTGGCCGGAACGCTTAAAACAAGCGCCAAACCCGCAAGCAGCCGCGCCGCGATGACCTTCGGAAATCGGTTAAACGAAGGGCTGAACTGTCCCACAAGCCCACGTTTATCATAAAGACGGCTGCTTTGGAGAGCATCGATTGCATTGGGGCACATAAAAAATATTGGTTCAAAAGTTGACCGCCCTGCTTGGCCATGCGAAAAAAGGCGTCCGGGATTTTTTAGGATTTTTGTATGGTGATGCGACTACGCCGAGAAAAGCCCTATAGGCCCGCGCTTTCGGGCGCTGTTTTTTTGCTTGCGCTGGCCCATTCAACGCCTTCGCTCTATGCGCAAACGCCGCCTAAACCGCCTCCCGCTCCCATTGTGGTTGCGGAGCCGGCGAAGAGTGCGGCGCCCAAGGCGGCCCCGCCTAAAGCAGGCGAAAAGGCAGGCGAAAAAGCAGCCGAAAAACCCGGTGAAAAAGCGAAGGCCGAGCCTGCTCCCAAAGCGGCGAAGGCTCAGCCGGCCAAGCCATCGAAGAGCCCGGCGAAGAAAGCGGCGGCCAAGCCAAAACGCAATGAAAAGCCCGGTAAAAAGCCTTTGCCTCGAAAGCCGGGCAGCGAACCTGGGCAGCCCGATGAAAACGCCCGCCGGGTAATCTCGGGCGGAACAGGCGGAGCGACGACCAAGGAATCGCCTGAACTGATAGCGATGCGGGAATTGGATCTCGCTTTATTTCCGCCGAATACACCGAGCGCGGGGCCACCCTGGGAAGCGCCTGGGAGTCTATTGCTGGACGCGCAGGGGCCTCGAATCAATGCTTCGGGCATGCCATCGCAGGGATTGGTGAAAGCGCCGGCTCCCGCACCCATAGCGCGCGATCTATCGTGGCTGCGCAAACTCAATATGCCCGATATCCCCGTACGCTGGGACGAGCGCGTTATCCGCTACCTGGAATACTATCGGGATAACCCTCGCGGAAAAAAGATGGTTGCGGCGTGGATTCAGCGGAGCGGCAAATTCGCGGCTTCGATTCGAAGGGTACTCGCGGAGAACAAGCTGCCAGAAGATATTTTATGGTTATCGCTGGTTGAAAGCGGATTTGATCCATCGATTCATTCGCCTGTGGGCGCGGCTGGCCTATGGCAATTTATGCCCGACGGCGCGCGTGTCTATGGGTTAACGGTGGACCGGTGGATCGATGAAAGGCTGGACCCGGAACGCTCGACCTTGGCGGCGGCCCGGTATTTATCGGATTTATTTAAACGCTTTGGCACCTGGGAACTGGCCTTTGCGGCTTACAATATGGGCTATGGCGGACTATTGGCATCGATTCGCAAATACAATACCAATGACTTTTGGGAGCTAAGCCGGCTGGAGGCGGGCATGCCATTGGAGACGGCGCTCTATGTTCCAAAGATTGTGGCGATGGCGATTGTGGCGCGCAATAAAGACGTCTTTGGATGCAATGAAGTCGAACTGGAGCCTGCGATAGCCTTTGATAAGATTGCGGTAGGCTCGGGCATCCCTTTACATACCATTGCGGATGCGGCGGGAACGCCATTAAACGATATCAGCGCGCTCAATCCTCAGCTTCTCGCGGGACGGACGCCGCCGTTAATGCCCAATGGCCCTGAAGGAAAATGGGTGGTTCGGGTTCCCCCTGGAAAGGCGGCAGTAGCGGCCAAGAGCATACCGAGTTTACTAGAGCGGGAAAGCAAGCTGGAACGAAGGCAAGTGCGCTGGGGCGAATCGCTGGAAGATATCGCGGCGGCGCGGGGAATGTTTAAGAGTTCGCTTCAAAAGATCAATGGACTGCGCCCTGGGGAAGTGATTCGGCCTGGGACGGTCATTTTGGTTCCGGCGGCGCCTGAGAAGGCGATTGAAAGCCATGCGGCGAATCCGCCTGTGGTGGTGCTGCCCGCGGAGTCTTTTGTTTATACCAACCGGAAGCGGGTATTTTATAGGGTGGTGGCAGGAGACACGCTTCGGGAGCTATCGCAGGTATTGGGTATAACGGCGGACGAGCTATGCCGCTGGAACACTTTAGATCCGACGGCATCGCTGCATGAAGGGATGACGCTTCAAGCCTTTGTACCGAACCGGCGCAATTTATCGGACGTTTTGTTGCTGGAAGACAAAGACGTAAAACTGATGACGGTGGGCACGGATGAGTTTTTTGATTATTTTGAGGGCAAAAAAGGTCGCAAGCGCATAGCGGTAACGGTAAAGGCTGGGGATACGTTTAAAGATATAGCGAAGCGCTATGGGCTTTCGCAGGGAATGGTGGAAAGAATAAACCATCGTTCGCGGTCTGCGCCACTTCGGCCTGGGGAGAGGTTGGTGGTGTATGTGCCGAGCAAGAAGGCGGCGCCTGCGGTTCCAGGGGATGCGAAGGAAGGGGAGCCGGGGGAGACGGTTGTTGTGTCGACTTCGGCGACGGGTGAAGATTCGGCGCCTGTAAAGCCTGCGTTGTTGATCAAGAACGCCGAGGGCGAAGAAAACGACGAGGGGGAGAAGCCGGATGATGAAGAGGGGGGCGGGGATGAGAATGGGAAGGAAGCGCCCAAGGAGGGGGAGGCTGGGGGCGAGAAGCCTAAGGGGAATTAAGTGGGCTTAGCGGGGGGCTTGGGGATGAGTGGGGGGAGGTTGTAGCGTTGTTGAATGCCGAGAATATGGTCGATCAACTTAGCCACCTTCATTCGCTCGGCCTCGGCTAGGGCTTGGCAGAGCAGCTCGTGGGCTTCTGGACGATCCTCGGGGCGGCCTCGCTGGAGAAGCGTATCGGTCAAATTGGCGCGCGAGGCGATGAGTGCCAGGCGCTCGCCCAGGCGTTCATACACTGGAAGTACCTCCTGGCGTCTGATTTCAATAGCTTTGTCGAGGTGGCCTTGTCTAGCAAGAATCCAGGCGATATTGGCCATCTCCACCGCAAGCTCCCGCTCATCGCCCGCTTCTTTGTGCAAAGGCAGGGCTTCCTCGCGCCGAATGCGCAGAGCATCCTCTAAATGCGCTTGCTTCTGCAGGATGGAGGCGATTCTGCCCAGGGTGAGGGCCTGTTCCCGTTTCTCGCCCAAGCGTTGGAACACTGGAAGCACCTGGTTCCTCAGGAGATTCAAAGCCTGGTCCAACTGGCCCTGTTCTCTCAAAATATCGGCTTGAAGGCCATAATCTGAGGCAAGTTCTTGCTCCCACATCTGCTCCTGATCGATCTGGATTCTTTGCTCCACAGCTTGCCATGCCTTGTTCAGCATTCCGCTGTAACCGGTCATTTGGCCCAGGGACCAGAACAGATCGGAGCGCTTTCGGGCATCCTTCACCTGAGGCAAGGCTCTTTCCACCGCATCGATCCAGCCTTCCACGCCTCCAGCATTGCTTGCATACGACCAAAGCCCTCCCCACTCCGCTTCCAAAGTCTCAAAAGGCCCATCCTCCAGCCAGTCCCTCACACCCTTGGCCTCTTGGTTGAGCTCTTCCCATCGTCTTCCCCGGCTCTCTTGGGGATCATCAGGCAGCCTCTCCAAAATCCACGCCCCCATCCTCTCTTGCACCAGCTTCTTTTCGCCCTTTAGGCCCAGCCACCCCGCCATCAAAGGATGCAGCCTCCACGCAAAATCTTCCCGCTCTTCCACGGGCACTTCATCCAGCAGCGCAAGCCCCCGCGCTTGAATAATCAATTCTTCAAAGTCGAACTCGCTCAATCCTGTAATCGCCATGCCCAAGCTTGTACCAAAACCGGCCAAAGGCGCCCATCCCAAGGCATATAAGGCGGGCAACAGAGGCTCGGCCTGATTTCGAAAAGCTTCCAGCGACAAAGAAAACGACGCATCCAGCACCTGGCGCGCTCTATCCTCGGGAGCCACGGTGCTTACATCCACCGGCTTTAATTGATAGCCCGTTTCATAGAGCGCTTTTAAAAATCGATCGACCGAACGCCCCGCCTTCAAATGCCCAGCCGCCAAATGAATGGCCAAAGGCAGCCTTCCCAATTCCCGGACCAGTCGCTCTATATCTTTATCCACAGGCAATCGCTGACAACCCAAAAGCTCTTGCTTCACTTGCTCCCGGGCATCGTCCAAACTGAGCACATCGGGCAAAATCCTCACCCATCCGCTGGTTCTATCCTCGCCCAGCCGGGTATAGCGCCCCGTAAGCAGAATCGCCGCGCCGGCAAGCGCGCCCACCAATTCGCCGACCATTGCCGCTAATTCAGCCGTATCCGCATTATCGATATGGAGCAGAATGCTTCGTTCCCTTAATGCCTTGGCCACGGCGTCCCGATGCTGTTCGGGCCGCGCTCCCACCTGCAACGCTTGATTGAGCTCGGCCAAGCACATCGCCGCGCTTCGCTGATCGCCCACATTTAAAATCAGTTTATATCGTCCTCCCGGAAAGCGCGCGTGATGCTGCTCGAAAAAATGCTCGCCGAGCCATGTCTTTCCCAATCCGCCTTGACCTACAATGGCCACCGGTTTGGGCAATCCCTGCCCGGGCAACAGCGCCTCGCCCAATTGCTGAAGCTCTTGCTTGCGGCCCACAAAAAAAGGCTTGGACCGAATGGGCCGGCGTATGTCCTGCGTCGCTTTGTCGTTGGCGGTTGAGCGTTCGGAGAGCTGAGCCCTTAATTTTTCGAGATATTGCGTGAAGACCGAGGCCCGGGGATGTTCAGGCGATAACTGTATGGCCGTCGTCAGCCAAATGATCAAAGGATGTTCGGCGGCAATATCCGGGTTCTTGGGGTATCGCGATAAAAAATTTAAATCCTCCAAAAGCTGATCGGCCGGGCGGGGACTCCGGATCATGCCTTGTGCAATGCGCACATCGATACTGCTCATCAGCGCATCGCGCCGATCGCCCAACTGAAGGGCCAGGGCCGTGTTGTAAATCTCGTGCAATTCCTGTGTTTGAAGCAGCATCGCCGGCCCCTCTTCGCTGGGGAAGATGCGGCTATATCAAGGCAATACCTGGAAAGCAATAGATCTCTATTCCAGCTCTTCGATCCGCTCCGCCTTCGATGCCCGCTTGATCAGTCCCTGCAACTCCTCCGCGGACAGCGTTTGAATACGGGCTTCAAAGGGTTGAGACACGGAACCAAAACGCTCTTGAATGACATTCATCAGCGCTTGAATCCAAGCTCGCCTTGAGCCTTCTTCCCGTCCCTCCTCGCGCCCCTCTTCCCGTCCCTCCTCGCGTCCCTCCTGAAAGGCCGCCTTCTTGGCCTTCTCAACATGCTTCACCAGCACTTCATTGTTTTTGATGAGCAGCGCCCGGCTTATTTCCTTTTCGCCTTCCGCCATATCCAAGAGCGCTTTGACTTTGATGGGCCGGATCAGCGCTTGATCTTTGATATTCCCTTTGGGATCGAGCTTATCAAAGGCTTGGGTTTCGTCGTTCCATTCACCAATCCAGCCTTCTTTCACGAAGATGGCAAAGATTCGTCGGACACCCCGCTCGGATAAATCCTGCGCTCTGTCTTTGATGCTCTTGTTGCTTTGGGTGTGGACGACTTCAAAGGCCAGCTCTTCCAAGTAGCGATCGCCCGTGACGGGATCAATCCCTTTTTTTCGAATGGACGCATCGGCGGCGAAGTTGCTGCCTACGTTGAAGCGGGTGAGCAATTCGACGGCGCTTTGATACTCCGGCTTTGAGTGGGTATGAATTACACTGGCGATGTGCGCCTGCTCGTCGGCGTGGGGTGGATCGCCCGACTCCATCGATAGGACTTGACCGCGCACGATTTCTTCGCGTCCGCGTTCGGGCAATATCAAATGATCGCTTAGGCGCGGGAACGATTTTTGGGGTGGTTTTGGCTTTGATTGCGCGGCGGGCATTGGTGATGCTTTGTAGCATGATCAAATGCGATCGCAAGATTTTTTTTGCTCATCCGATCTATTTGTTTTAATCGTGCATCAAATCGATATCCAATTTGATGAAAAAGACCTGGCGGGGCGTTTGATGAGGATGGGGGTTGCCCATGGCGGGGCGGGTTCTTTGGTTTTGGGGGGCTCAACCTGCCGAGATCGAAAAAGGCGTCCAGGCTTTTCGGGCCGATCTTGCCGAGGAGGCGCAAGGCGCGCGGGTTGTTGTTGGAGGGCCTGCCGAGGAGGGTCAAGCCGAAGGGAATGGGGGAACCCAGCAGGTAGAGGCGTGGATTTTGTGGACGGTTTTGTTGAACCCAGCAGGTTGAGGGGCGATTTTTCGTGGAGCTTGGCTGAACCAAGCACGCTTAGGCCGGGAAAGCCGGACGGTTTTGGTGAACTCAGCAGGTTGAGCTTGGAAAAGCCGGACGGTTTTGGGGAACAAAGCAGGTTGAGGGGGCGAAGAGCGAGGGGATTTTTGGGTTTGGGCGGGAAAGGGCGGGGATTTCTGGGGTGGGGCGGCTTAGCGCGGAGGCTTGGGAGCGAGCGGCGGGAGATTATATTTTTGTTGAATGCCGAGAACATGGTCGATCATCTTTGCCACCTTCATTCGCTGGGCCTCGGCCAGGGCTTGGCAGAGCAGGGCATGGGCTTCGGGGCGATCCTCGGGGTGGCCTCGCTCAAGAAGATCATCGGCCAAATTGGCGCGATCGGTGATTAGTCCCAGCCTATCGCCCAGGCGTACTGACACCGGAAGCACCTCCTCGCGCTGGATCTCAATGGCTTCATCCAGGTGGCCTTGTTCAGAAAGAATCACGGCGATATTGCCCATCACCGCCCCAAGATCCCGCTCATCGCCCACTTCTTTGAGCAAGGGCAAGACTTCTTTCCGCCAAATGCGCAGGGCTTCGTCCAATTGGTCTCGATCCTGAAGGATCGAGGCGATCCTGCCCAGGGTGCTGGCCTGCTCCCGCTTTTCGCCCAAGCGCCGGCGCACGGGAAGCACCTGCTCCCTCAAGAGCTCCAAAGCCTGGTCCAAGCGGCCCCGCTCCCTTAAAATATCGGCTTGAAGAAAATAATCCGAGGCAAGCGCTCGCTCCCATCCCTGCTTATGATCGATCTGGATGCTTTGCTCCACGGCTTCCCAGGCTTTATCCAGCATTCCGCTATAGCGGGCCATTTGGCCCAGGGACCAAAGCAGATTGGAGCGCTTTCGGGCATCCTGTACCTGGGGCAAGGCTCTTTCCACGGCCTCTATCCACCCTTCCACCCCTCCCGCAGAGCTTGCATAGATCCAAAACCCTCCCCACTCCGCTTCCAAGGTCTCCAAAGGCCCATCCTCCAGCCAGGCCCTTATGCCCTTGGCTTCTTGGTTGAGCTCTCCCCAGCGCCTTCCCCGGCTCGCTTGGGGATTCTTAGGCAGCCTCTCCGCAATCCACGCCCCCATCCTCGCCTGAACCAGCTTCTTGTCGCCCTTTAAGCCCAGCCAATTGGCCATCAGCGGATGCAGCTTCCAGGCTTGGTCTTCCCGCTCTTCCACAGGCATTTCATCCAGCAGCGCAAGGCCTTGGGCTTGGATGATCAACTCTTCAAAGTCGAATTCGCTCAATTCCGTGATGGCCCGGCCCAAGCTTGGACCAAAGCCCGCCAAGGGCGCCCAGCCCAAGGCATATAAGGCAGGCACCAGAGGCTCGGCTTCTTTCCGAAAGGCTTCCAGCGACAAAGAAAAAGAGGCATCCAGCACCTGGCGCGCTCTATCCTCGGGAGCCACGGTGCTTAGATCCACGGGCTTCAATTGATAGCGGCTTTCCCGCAGCGCGTTTAAAAAGCTATCGGCCGAACGCCCCGCCCGGATATGCCCGGCCGCCAAATGAATGGCCAGGGGCAGGCGCCCCAATTCCTGGACCAAGCGATCGATGTCGGTATCCGAAGGCAAGCGTCTACAGCCCAAGAGCTCTTGCTTCACCTGCTCCCGGGCATCCGAAAGACTGAGCACATCGGGCAAAATCCTCACCCATCCGCTGGTTCTATCCTCGCCTAGCCGGGTATAGCGCCCCGTGAGCAAAATCGCCGCGCCGGGAAGCGCGCCCACCAATTCGCCAATCATCAGCGCCAATTCAGCCGTATCCGCATTATCGATATGGAGCAGGATGTTTTGTTCTCGCAGCGCCTTGGCCACGGCTTTCTTGTGCTGCTCGGGCGGCGCTCCCAGCTTCAAAGCTTGGTTGAGCTCGGCCAAGCACATCGCCGCGCTTCGCTGATCGCCCACATTTAAAATGAGCTTATGTCTCCCTCCGCGGAATTGATCTTGATGCTCGGCCATAAAATGCTCGCCCAGCCACGTCTTTCCCAAACCGCCTTGGCCTAAAATGGCCACCGGCTTGGGCAATCCCTTCTCGGGCAGCAGCGCCTCGCGCAATTGCTGAAGCTCTTGCTTGCGGCCTACAAAGAAAGGCTTGGGCAAGATCATCCGGCGGGTGCCGGTGGTGCTGCCTTCGCGGGTTGTGGTGCGCTGGGAGAGATGGCCTCGGAGCTTTTCGAGATAGTGTTTAAAGACCGAGGCTTCGGAATAGGCTATCGACAGGCGCTCCGCATTCATCAGCCAAATGGCCAAGGGATGCTCGTCGATGACATCCGAGCTTTTGGGAAAGTCCGATAGACGATTGAGATCCAGCCAAAGCTGGGCATGGGGTTGATCGTGGTGATCTAGGCTTTGAGCAAAGCGGATATCCATCCCCTGAAGCAGGGCCTTGCGCTGCGCCGTCAAGCCAGTTTGCAGCGCCGCATCGTGAATCTTGCCCAAGTCCTGTGTGCCAAGCAGCATCGCCCGCCCCTGTTCCCTAGGGAAGACGCGGCTATATCAAGGCGATGCCCGGAAAGCAATAGATCTCTATTCCGGCTCTTGCCCGCTTTGGTTTCGATTGTGCGGCGGGCATCGGTGGTGCTTGCCAGCGTGATGAAAATGCGATCGCAAGATTTTTTTGCTCATCCAATCTATTTGTTTTAATCGTGCATCAAATAGATATCCAATTTGATGAAAAAGACTTAGCGCGGAGGCTTGGGGGTGAGCGGAGGGAGGTTGTAGTGTCTTTGAATGCGTTGAATCCATTCGATTTTTTTTGCCATCTTCATTCGCTCGGCATCCGCCAGCGCGTGGCAAAGCAGATCGTGGACTTCTGCCCGATCCGTAGAACGGCCTCGCTTGAGAAGACGAAAGGCCAAATTCGCACGCTGGATCATTAGCCCCAGCCTTTCCCCCAGACGCTCTGACACGGGTAGCACATCCTTGCGCAGGATCTGAATGGCGTCGTCCAGTTGGCCTTGTTCAGAGAGAATTACCGCAATATTGCCCATCTCCGCCGCAAGCTCCCTCTCGTCCCCCACTTCTTTCTTCAGAGGTATGACTTCTTCCCGCCGGATGCGCAGGGCTTCCCCCAAATGGCCTTGTTTCTGTAGGATTGCGGCAATTCTGCTTAAGGCAATGGCCTGTCCGCGCTTGTCCCCTAAGCGCCTATCGACGGGTAGTACCTGGTTCCTCAGGAGATCCAGCGCATTGTCCAATTGGCCCCGCTCCATCAGGATATCGGCTTGAAGGCCGTAATCCGAGGCAAGCCCCGATTCCCATCCCTGCTCCCGATCGAGCTGTATCCGTTGCACTGTGGCTTCCCATGCCTTGTCCAGCATCCCGTTGAATCGGGCCATTTGGCCTAGGGACCAAAGCAGGTCCGAACGCTTTTCAGCATCTTTCACCTGGGGCAAGGCTTTCTCCACCGCCTCTATCCAGCCCTCTACCCCGCCGGCAGTGCTTGCATACCACCAAAGCCCTCCCCACTCCGCTTCAAAAATCTCAAATGGCCCATCTTCCAGCCATGCCCTTACCCCCTTGGCCTCTTGGTTGAGTTCCGTCCATCGTCTTCCCCGGCTTTCTTGGGGATCATCGGGGAGCCTCTCTGCGATCCATACCCCCATCCTCTCTTGAACAATCTTCTTGTCGCACTTTAGGCCCAGCCATTTGGCCATCAGCGGATGTAGCACCCATGCTCGATCTTCCCGCTCTTCCAAAGGCACTTCATCTAGCAGCGCAAGCCCCCGGGCTCGAATGAGCAGCTCTTCAAACTCCCATTCTTTCAAGCCGGTGATAGCCATACCTAAGCTTTTGCCAAAACCCGCCAAGGGTGCCCACCCCAAGGCGTGCAAGGCGGGAACCAGGGGCTCGGCTTCTTTCCTAAATGCCTCCAGCGACAACGAAAAAGAGGCATCCAGCGCTTGACGCTCTCTATCCTCGGGGGCTACGGTGCTTACATCCACAGGCTTTAGTTGATAGCCGCTTTCCTCGAGCCACTCCAAAAAGCTGTCGACAGAGCGCACTTCCCTTAAATGCCCCGCGGCCAAATGAATGGCCAAGGGCAGCCTTCCCAATTCCTGGACCAAACGATCGATCTCCGCATCCGAAGGCAATCGTTTACAGCCTAAAAGTTCTTGCCTCACTTGCTCCCGGGCATCTTCCAGACTGAGCACTTCGGGTAAAACCCTCACCCATCCGCTGGTTCTATCCTCTCCCAGCCGGGTATAGCGCCCCGTGAGCAAGATCGCCGCGCCCGGCAAGCCCTGCACCAGTTCACCGACCATCAACGCTAATTTCTTCGTATCTGCATTATCAATATGGAGCAGGGCCTTCTGTTCTCGCAGGGCCTTGGCCACGGCTTTCCTGTGCTGTTCGGGCGGCGCTCCCAGCTTCAAAGCTTGATTGAGCTCGGCCAAACACATCGCCGCGCTTCGCTGATCGTCAACATTGAGAACCAGCTTGTGTCTTCCTCCAGGGAACAGCCTTTGATTCTCCGCCATAAAATGCTCGCCGAGCCAGGTCTTTCCCAATCCGCCTTGACCTAAAATGGCCACCGGCCTGGGCAGACCCTGCTCGGGCAGAAGCGCCTCGCGCAATTGCTGAAGTTCTCGCTTGCGGCCTACAAAAAAAGGCTTGGGCAAGATGATACTGCGGGTTATCGCTGTAGTTTCCTCGCTGATCGTCGTGCGCTGGGAGAGATGGCCTCGGAGCCGATCGAGAGATTGCCGGAAGACTGCGGCTTGAGGATAGGCTATTGACAAGCGGTAGGCGTTCGTCAGCCAAATGGCCAGGGGATGCTCATCGACAATATCCGAGCTTTTTGGGAATTGGGCAAGATGATTCAGATCCAGCCAAAGCTGGGTGCTGGGTTGATCGTGGTGATCCAGGCTTTGAACAAGGTGGGTATCCATTCCCATCAGCAAAGCCTTGCGTTGCGCGCTCAAGCCGATTTGCAACGCCGTGTCGTGAATTTTGCCCAACTCATGTATTCCAAGCCGCATCGCCCGCCCGTCTTCGCTGGGATTAAACGCCTATATCAAGGCGATACCTGGAAAGCAAAAGGCTCCATTCCAGCTCTTCGGCCCGCTCGACCTGCGATGCCCGCTTGATGAGCTCCTGGAGCTGCTCGGCGGACACCGTTTGGTAAGCGATTTCGCGCGTGGAAACGATTTCTGGGTTGACTTTGGATTTGGGAGCACGGCGGGCATCGGTGGTGCTTGCTAGCATGATGAAAATGCGATCGCAAGATTTTTTTTGCTCATCCGATCTATTTGTTTTTATTTTGCATCATATTGAAGGCCAATTTCATAATAAAGACTGGGCTGGGGGTTGAACGCCGTCGATGCTCATCATCAAAAACTTTCATTCGACAAGCCTCGCGGCCTTGCCTATAGATACATGCGGTCTAAGGGGGAGTTCCCTGCGAAGTTCGAGGAAGATTATGCGAAAAACATTGGGTTTGCTGTCTGTTTTTGTTGCTTGTGCCGCTTTGGGTCTGGGATGTGAAAACCCCGCCGATAATAAGCCCAAGGCCGTTGTCTCCAGCGCCGCTCCCGCTGCATCCACGGCCGCCGCGCCTAAATCCGCCGCTCCCGCCGCGCCCGCCGCGGGTGAAGCTCTGGCTTTGGCCGCCGATTCAAAAATCGGTTTTGTCGGCGCTAAGCTGACCGGTTCTCATGAGGGTGTCTTTCAAAAATTCGAGGGCACAATCGAGCTCGCCGGTGGAAAGCCCGAGGGCGGTAAAGTTAAAATCTCTATCGATACCGCCAGCGTAAAGACCGATGCCGAGGGGCTCGATAAGCATCTAAAGGCGGCGGACTTTTTTGATGTGGAGAAGTTTCCAAAGGCGGCGTTTACATCGACCGAGATTAAGGCGGGCGGCGATAAAGGCGCTACGCATACCGTGACCGGTGAGTTTGAGCTGCATGGTGTGAAGAAGATTATTTCGTTCCCGGCGACCATTCAGGTGGGAGACGATGCGGTGACGGCGACCAGCGAGTTTTCTATCAACCGTAAGGATTTTGGTATTGCCTTTGCCGGGAAGGCCGATGATTTGATTAAGGATGATGTTTTAATTAAGTTGAATGTGAAGGCGCCCCGCAAAAAGTAGAAGCCGCCTTTAAAATATAAAGCGTTGCTCTTCGCTGATACGGCTTTTGTTATATACCCACCGTTCGCCTTCCTTACGCGCAAATCCGTCCCGCTCTAACCCCCTCAGTTCTGTTTCCAGCTCGGTTTCGCTGTAGATCGCATGATCCCGGTAATCGAGATACGAAATCATGTCTTGGGCCCGGCCTCCTCCCTGATACAATACGATAATCAAGAGGTCTCGCAGGGTGTAGGGCTTTCGCCATGGGGCATATTGCTTTTTCCAGCGGGTGAGCGTGCCCGGCCGTATCTTCCACCGTTCGCAAAGTTCCTGCGCACTGAAGAGAAGCTGATGCTCTTTTAGGATGCGGAGAATTTGTTCGGGGGTATAGATGGTGGTGGAAATCGCTTTCATAGGTGGGGGATTAAACAGGTTGCCGGGAGCGTTTTGATCCGTCCGCAGTCTTTGATGTTTGAGCCAAGCCAAGCAAAAATTCCCTCGCCTCGGCTTCGGTGCTAAACTGGGTGAGGGGTACGCGAATGCGGGTAAAGATTTCAACAGCCCGGTTAAAGAGATTAACGGCCACACGGACAGTAAAGCTCGCTCCAAACATGACCACTGCGGTGGGCATGTTCTTTTCGTTGACGTTCCGCGCTGCCCATGCCCGCGCCGCAGGTTCTTGATACGCTTCCTTACGCCCATCTATGAGCAAATATACAGCCCCATACTCACGTTTGACCCTTTCCATGTGGGCAAACATTATTTGGTTTTCACCGAGATTGATCGGTCCGCTGGATGCGAAAAAAAGGATAGGACCTTCTTGCGTGAAGGTATGCGCTCCCAAGCTATGTGAGGTTTTTTCGTAGGGAGACGCCTGCGGCTGGGTCATGAGCGCGTTTCGCTGGGATCGACGGCGCCTCGCAAAATGGCCGTAATCTTGAGGGAGCGCGCTACCGCTTCTATGGCTCCTCCTTGGACGCAAAGATGATTCGCGAAGATGAGCAGATCTTGGGCCGTGGTGAGCTGCTGCAGGCCCATGCGATGCAACGTGGATTGGGCGTGGTGCATGCCCTGCTCTCGGCCTAGGGCTTTGCATAGCCGGGTAAATGCCGATGCCGTGAGGGTGTTGAGATGGGCTTGATCTGTTTTTTCCATGGTCCCCTCCTCGTTCAGCTCAGCTCGGCGGCTCGTTTCGATGCCCGATCGAGTGCGGCCGGAAAGTATTCCGCTAGAAATTCTAGAAACGCCGTGTGCATCAGACCATCTTTGATAAAGATATGCTGGTAGGTTTTGTGCTGGATGGCTTCGATGGCCTTTTGTTCCTGGGCGCTAAAGCTTCGGCCGAGTGCGCGTTGCATCGTGATCACGTCAAGCGCGGCCTGCTTGCCGAAGACGTCGTCGAGAGCCTCAAGAATATCGAAATAGTCATCGATGGCTGTCTGAATTTGAGCGGGACTCGCATAGGCGTGCAGTTTTTTGAGTTCTAGAGCGTCAAGCTTGGCGTGCTGCGCTTCCTCCAGCCAATGATACTTAAACAGGTTTTTAAACAGGGGTTCGATGCTATCCACATCGCGCATACAGCCCACGTAGTGCGCTTGCGTGATCAGTTCGATATGCAAGGTAATCAGCAAGACGCCCATCGGGGATTTGCCAAGAATCACCGCGGCGGCCGTTTGGGGCGATTCGACCAAGTCACAGCGAGAGCCAAATTCCCGTTCAAAAACTTCGCCAAAGCGGCTGAACATCTGCTGATGTTTCACTTCTTCTTCGGCGAAGCGGAGCAGGGCGCGCAGGTTGGTTTCGTCGCCGTAGAGTTCGGCCTCGGCATGTTTCATCGCCAAGGTGATGATATAGGTCTCGACAAAGTAGAAGAAATAGCAATAGCCGTTGCCGCTGATTTGATTTAGCGTGCGGCGTTCGTCTTCATTGAGAAAAGCGAGCGATCCCGCGTCAAACATGGTGTTTGGCAGGAAGGCGCGCTGAAGATCGAGATGGGTGCTGCGCGGAAATACTTCGTCGAGCTTCCAGGTCACGCGCTCCGAGGCTTCGATACATTGGCTGTAGCTGGATTGAAGCATGCTCATGGTTTGCTCGCTTTGTATAGTTAATTTCAGGTGCGCTTCGCAACAATAAACTGTGTTTGCGCCTAAAGTTCTGGTCAGCGGCGAAGATGTTTTTTAGGATGGGATATAGGTTGCGATGATGACTTCCGCTCTATCAGGTTTTTTTTCACAGAACTTAAGCGATATTGAAGCTGCCCTTTCGGCACTTGGCTCACCACGCGGGGATGCTCTTCCCGAGGTGTCCAATGCCGATGTGCCTATTGAACCGGGGCGGCGTATTCCCCCACAAGGATTGTGGTCGGAGCCGATATTTGGTCCGCGGGATATGCGCAATCCCGAGGCTTGGGCCAAAATCTTGTTGGCGGTTCCCGCGCTTCATCCGGCGTCGCTGGCGCCTATTGCCGAAAGGCTGGGTTTGACGTATGCGGACGTGCTGGCGGTCGCAGAGGAACGGGCTTGGCTGGAGCTTGAGCCCAATCCAAGAGTTTGTTTTCCTCCGGGGGATACTGAAGTGGAATTGGTCCTGTTGGATCAGGCCGAGGGCAAGTCAGGGGTGGATGGAATCTTGGCGGCGTTGGAGCGGTACATCTCCCCAGAGGAAAGCAAAAAGTGGACAGTTATGGCTTTTCCCATTCCACCTGTCATAGAACGTCCCCTGGAAAGGCGGCCTGGGGGATGTTGGGTGGCGGGTGCGAGGAATACGGCGCTGGCGGACATTCTCTTTCGGAATGAGCGCACCAGGCGATTGATGGAGCTGAACGCGCCAAATATCATCATTCGCGGCGAGCGGGTGGCGCTGATGCGGGAATTGAAGCGAGCGATTGCGCTGTATGCCGGAGAAGAAGCAAGCGAAGCGTTGCCCCCGAGCCATCCACCGGAGGAGCTTCGCTGTGAGATGCCCGATCTCGATACGCCGCAGTGGCCTATCCCCGAAAAGCCCGAGCAATTGCTGGAAGTCTGCGGGCTGTGTTTTGCGGGGCCGGGGAGGGCATTGATTGATTTTCCAACGACAACCTTTGAAATTGACTTAACGAGCGGCGCGCTCTTATCGGTTTTTCGAAGCGGTGGATTGCGCTTGTTGGGGTTGAAGGATGGGATAGCCGTGTTTACGGGGCACGGGAGTTGGGAATTTCGCTGCTGGAGTGCTGTAGAGAGGGGTTTTTTGCATGGTCCCCTGCCGCAGGTGCTGCCTTTTGTCTTTGAGGAGCATATGGAAATCTCGTTTGTCGTGGAAGTCGCGACAGGGCGCAGGATTCGGCTTAAGGAAGTGGGGGATTATCCAACCCATATGCGTCTATCCCCATGTATGCGATATATGATGGCCACCGATAAACATGGAGAAGGGGGAGTGTTTCGCTATGATGGTGAGTTACAGTTTCCCTTTGGATATAGGGAGCCCGAGGTATTGCGTCTGCTGGAAGGCCATGGATTTAGGACATTGGAGGAGCGGGAGCGGGATCGATTTGAAGAGAATGCGAGGGAATACGGGGGAGAGCTGCTGGCATTTGTACTCGATGAGAAGCGGGATATTTGGCGAAAATTTGAGGGCAATGGGGTGGTCGAGGGAAGGAATTTGCGTTTTTGCATGCCGAAACCCGTGGCGGCAGCGGCCTTTGATGAGAAGGGGGAACGGTGTTTATGCGCATCCAAGGATACGCTGATGCTGGTGGAGGGGTTGGGGGGTAGCGAGGAGCAGATTCGTTTACGCGCGGAGTTCGATCTCAAGCCTCTGTTGGCTTTGTTGGGCGCCACACTGGGACTTAGACGATCAAGTGTTCCGGCGATCAATGTGATACTGCATAAATATGGGACATTGGCGGCACTTGGGGATGCATCATTAAAGGAAATTCAAGCCTTGAACATGGCGTCGCCCTATGATGAACCGCGGAGGATTGGACGGGATAGGGCTAAGCGGTTGCTTGCAAAGGCCAAACAAGTGCAGATGGTGGGTGTATTATCAAAAATTTAGACATGGCGGTGTCTAGCACGCGGACAGCACGGTGGCAGGGAGGAGCAATCATGGATTTATTGACATCGCTTCGATTGGGTTGTACGATCATCAAAGAAAAATGGCAAACAATGATGATGTCACCTCAACCATTACGCGCCGAGCCAAAAGCATTATCCAAGTTCCGTCCCTAAAGCTTGTGGTGAGGCAATCCGATGGTGTAGTTTTTGAAAGACAGCTTGGGCGGGAAGTGGTGAAGCCCCTTGTGTGCGGGAGTTCGCCCGAGTGTGAAATTCAAATCCAAAACGATACCACGGTATCGCGCCGGCATTGCGAAATACAGGCGGGCGGGCAGGGGATTCAGATTACCGATTCCAGCAAGAATGGCACGTATGTCGGCGGTGTGATGATTAAAAAAGGCATTGTGCCTTTGAATACGCCGATTACCCTGGGCGGCGCCACACTTGTTATTTGCGGGGATGGCCCGCCTATTCATGTAGCGGTTTCGTCGGAGAACTATTTTGGCGAGTTTGTTAGCCAAGATCTAAGAATGCGGGCGCAATTTCAGCAAATTGAAGAGGGGCTGAGCGCATCGTCGGAAAGAGGGCGGCCCATACATTTCTTGGTTATCGGTGAGCCTGGAACGGGCAAGCGAACGCTGGCCCGAAGCATTCACCGGGCGGATTCCCAGCGAAGCGGTGAGTGCGTGATCGTAGAGTGTGCGGAGTATACGCCTGAGCGCGCCGGATTTGAACTGTTGGGTTGTGAGCGCGCTGTGTTTCCAGGTGTTTTAGAAGAGCGCCCAGGTCTTCTTGAATATGCCCAGGGCGGTACGGTTGTGCTCGCGCATATCGATCATTTGCCGCAGGAGGTGCAGGTTGGCATAGCGCAGGTCATTTACACAAAGGGGATCCGGCGCATGGGCGGGGTGAAGGTGCGGCCGCTGGATATCCGCGTGATTGCTACGGTTGAGCCCGATAAGTTTGAGAATCTTCACCGATCGCTGCTGCCGTATTTCTCGCGGCCCTATATTAAAATTCCCGCCTTGCGGGAGCGTACCGAGGATATCTCCTTGCTGGCCGATCACTTCTGGGCAGTGACCGGTTCTGAGCCCCAATACAAGGCATTTTCCCAAACGCACGAGCATATCCTCAATTATTTAAGGATCTATAACTGGCCCTTTAATGTGCGGGAACTGGAGCAGTTTGTTGCGATGGCAAGCTCAAGGTCCAATAGGGCAAAACAGCAATGGCTTGAGTTTATCGATGGTTCTCCAGACCCTTGGGCGAAGTATTATTCGATGCCGTTTAAGGCGCTGATGTCTCATGTGGATACCATCGTTAAGGCCCAAACCGAGGATTTACAGCGGGCTTATCTGTTATTTCATCTGCAGGAAAATGATTTTAATGTGGATAGGACGGCCAAGACTATTGATGTTTCAAGGCAGCGGCTCACAGAACTTATGAAAAGTCTCGGTATTCCTGGGCCAAGAAATCGCGTGGATATTGCATAACGAAAAGCGCATTGGTCAAATATTCCCTCCCTATTCCTTGCGTTTTGTATGGATATCCAGTTGCGCCCATCCGTATTACATTTCCTCCCCCTCCGGTCCCATCACCAAGCCGTCCACATGCTCATTCATGCGCCGATTTGATGTCCGCCTTGCCGGTCGGTACGGATGAGTGCCAACAACCGCTCACCCAAAAGGCCCACGCTGAAGAGGGGGCCTTCCAATTCCCATCGGGTGATTCGCTGGTGTAGGCGTGTCCCCAATGGCTATTGGGGTATTCCTGCCGATTCTTGATTGTATTTGCAGACAATTGGATTGAATGTGTGCGTTTGATTCGGAGATCGTCGAGCCGCATGTGCATAGCGTAGATCATCCGCATGGGATGTAAATCAAAAAATTGTTAATAAATTCGATGTAAATGGATGGTTGTCAGCCGCGTTCCAGGCCGGTGGGCATGGCGGATAGGGCAATACCTTGAAATCTAAAGTGTTTTGGGTGGATTAGGGTCAGCTCCGCCACCTAGGAATGGCAAGGCGGGGTTTACACGGGGTGGCATTCCGGCCAAATTCAAACCGATGCGCTCCGTTGTTTACCGGGAAGAATCAAAGGGCCGCGCCGGCGGATAAAAATGCGGTGTAAAGCGGCCCTTGTCATGGCGAGCGGCCTGAGATTCCGGGCCTGGCGATGGATGGCCGGGCTGGGTATGCGCGAGGGCGGCGCAAGCAAAAGAAATCGCGCTTGTCAAGAGAAATCGGCGCGTGCAAATGCCGAGCGAAAAAAAGCCGCTTGAAAGCTCTGTAAAGAAGCTTCACTTGGGCGCTTGAGGAGCCTTGGATTCAAGCGCTTCCGGTGCCTGAGGCGCTCCAGGCGCATTTAAAAACTCAGCGAGCAGATCGCGGCACTCCGGCTTGTTGCGCAGATGCGAAAGCAACACATTGGTCACGTCGCTGAACTGCTTTTCATAGCCCAGCCCTTCCCGCGCCCGCGCCCCAACTTTTTCGCGCCCTTGGGAAAGTTCGGCATCCAGCGCTTCGGAATAGCGCGAAAGCTGGCTGCGAAGCTCTTCTATCTGTCGCCTTAAATCGCGCGCCGTCGTCTCGCGCGCGTTCTTCTTGTTTTCATAGCGCGCCATCTGTTCGCGTTTGGCCTGCACCGTCGCCGCTGCCGCGCCCGCCCGCTCAAAGATGCCGGGATCGTAAGGGCCGCCTTGCTCAAGCGCCGTGTCCGCCGCTTGTCTCGCCGCTCCCGCCGAGCGCTCCGCCGCAGCCAGTTCAGCCCTCACCTTGTCCACATCTTCCCCGTCCGATGCGGCCTCGCGCATCACACGCGATTCTTCGTGGGCCAGCTCTTCAACCTTGCGTCCTATTTCAGCGCGCAGGGCCCGGCCCCGCCTTTCAAGCGCTTCCAGCTTGCGCGAAAAACTCGCGACTTCGCCTTCCAAACGATTGGCTTTCGATGCGAGATCCCAGGCTTGTCCAACGGCGCCCATGACTTCCGGCGGTGCGTTTCCCGTGGGATACACGCGCGACACCATGCGCGCGAAGAGCGCCGCGCGGTTCGCCCATTCGGTGACGCCCGCCGATTGAGGCGGAGGTGGCGGAGGCGGCGCGGGTTCTGGGCTTCCGCCGGGTTCCATCTCCATCGGAGGCGCGGGAAGGCTGCGCTGCAGGGCTTTGAGTTCTTCCTGCAAATGGTGGGCGTCGCGATAGCGTTTGCGGATGTCTTTCTCGAGCAGGCGCAGGCAGATCGCCTCGCCTTGAGGATGCGCGTCGGGACGGATGGAACGCGGCTTGGGCGGAGGCTGAGAACGCTGCATTTCAAGCAGTGTGTCGCGATCGGCGGCGCGGAAGGGAAGCTGCCCCGTGAGCATCTCGAAAAACAAAACGCCAAGCGCGTACAAGTCCGATTGAGGGCCTACTTCTTCGCCTCTCGCCTGCTCGGGCGACATATATTCGGGCGTTCCAAACACCGCTCCCTTCGGCGCGAGGCGGGGATCGCGGGCAATCGCCGCCAAGCCGAAATCGAGGATCTTCACAAAGTCTTTCCGGCCTCCGCGCTGGGTGAGCAGAATGTTGTCGCTCTTCAAATCGCGGTGCACAACGCCGAGATCGTGGGCGCGGGCCAGGGCTGCGCACATCTGCTCCAAAATATCGACACCCCGCGCGATGGGCATCGGACCTTTTGCAAGCTCGGCCGAAAGCGGCGTTCCGACGAGGTATTCCATGACGAGATACAGCTCGCCGTCCTCGGTTTCGCCGATATCGTGAATGTCGATGATATGCGCGTGATCGACGCGGTTTGCGGCGCGAGCCTCTCTCAGCATCCACGCCCGCAGATGCGTCTCGCCGCGCAGATCGGGGCGAATGAGTTTTAGGGCGACCACGCGCTCAATCAGGACATGGCGGGCCCGGTACACAACGCCCATGCCGCCTTCTCCGGCGCGGGCCTCCAAACGATAACGGCCGGCAACGACTTTGCCGATCATCGGATCGACGCTGGTGGGTTTTTGACCAATCCGTTGCACTCCACGCTGCTCCATAATGCTTTTCCCTCGGTTGATCGTGTTCTCGGGCTGGTAGTTTTGTAAGGTGAAGCCCTACGCGAAGCGCGCATGGTAAGCACAAATGAACTTGGAAGTCGATTGGCCTTAAGGTTTGGAGGCGTTCATCACTTCGATCGGAATCCTGCACACAAAGCGGGCACCTTTTTGCGAATGGAGCGGATGTTCCAGACTAAGGCTGCCGCCGTGGCGGTGAGCGATATCGGTTGAAATGCTCAATCCCAAGCCCGTGCCCTGGCCGCGCGCCTTGGTTGTAAAAAAGGGATCGAAAATTCGTTTTTCCAAGGCTTTGGGGATGCCCGGGCCATTGTCTTCAATGGCGACCGCGGCCATTTCTCCAGCCGCAGTCATTTCGGTAAAGGTGCTGATATAAATGGTTGGATTGGATGGCCGCTCTTCTTGTTCCGCTGATGAATTCGCCTGCTCAAAAGATTGTATCGCATTGACAAACAAATTCATAAAGATTTGATTGATTTCTCCAATCCGGCAGGTAACTTGTGGTATTTTTTCGTATTGTTTTTCGATGGCAATCGATGCTTCCCGCAGCCTCGGGCCTAAAAGCATCAGCGTTTCTTCGACGCCATTTTGAAGATTCGCGGGAAGCGCCTCTCCCGAGCCGCGCGAAAAGTTCTTTAGGTTTTGGACAATGGCCACGCTCCGGTCCGTGGCCCGCCGGATAACCGCCGCTATGCCTGTTAAATCTTCAAGGGATGCATCAATATCCAATCGGCTTTTTAACAATTTTATCGTGTTTTTATCATTTTCAGGCAGATTGTCACACGCATTGCCGTAAGCCTCGAACATGGTCTGGATATCGCCGGCCAAATGTTCCAAAGGAGCCGAGGCGCCCGCGATGGCCGTGAGAGGATTGTAGATTTCATGCGCTACGCCCGACATCAGCTCGCCAATGGAGGCCAGCCGTTCGCCTTGAATCAGCGCGGCTTGGGTATGTCTCAATTCATCGAGCGCTTTTCGAAGCTCGGCCGTGCGGGCTTCCACATTGGCTTCAAGGCCCGCCCTTTCTTTTTCAAGCTCGCCGATTGTCTTGGCCAGGCGCGCTCGCATGCGCTCGATACTTTCTCCCAGTCCAACGACTTCCACAGGGCCTGAAACGCTGGGCACGGGCTCATCCAAATGGCCTTGGGCGACGCGGTTCGCGGCTTCTGCCAGCGCGCTCATCGGTTCGGAGAGCTGCCGGGCCGCCCGCGCCACAAGGCTCGCCGAGGTGATTAAAAGCATGGCAAATGATGCAACCAGTGCAGCGATCGCCCTAAAATCCTGCTCGGTGTAGATGCCCCGGACCAGCGCGCGATAGAGGCCGATGGACGAGAACAGCGAGAGTGTGCAGATGAAAAGAAGAGGAAGGCCAAACTCCCGAAGCAATCGAATTCGCAGGGAAATCGTCCGGCTGCGCACCTTGGTGCCGCCGTTCCGCTCGAGCCTTTCTTTAAGCCGGAAAATGGCGGGAGCGATGGTGTCCCGGTGTAAAATCCACTGGCAAAACGACACACCAAAGGCGAAAAGAAGCCCAAACCATACCTGCAGAAAGGTGTCGCCCCAGCGAAAGGTGTCCCATTTTTGGCCGGTAAAATAGACAATTCCAAGCGACGTGCAGAAAGCCCAGGCGCCAAAGTTTAAATACGCGAGTTTATTGGGAAGAACATAGGCTTGGGCGAGGCCCCGCTGAAGCGTGTCCTTCGAGGCGTTTGGGCCGTGTTCCAAGGCGATAATGATATTTTGGCTGATGGGTCCCACGGCGAGGGCGAAGCCTGTGGTTCCGACGATGGCCAGCCATGGAATAATCTCAAACCAGGCTTGAAAGATGACTTCGCTTTGCATGCGCAGAACGGCCACGCTGAACAGCAAAAGCAGATGTCCTCCCGCAATGCCGACGATCATGGCTGTTTCGGTGAGCATCCAGCGCAGGCGTTTGCGGAGGGTCGGGTCGTCCAGGCTGTGGGGCGGAGGTTCAAGCCAGCGGCGGTAAAACAAAAAGCGCATCCAGCCTGCCATGGAGCCGAAGAAAACGGCCGCGGCGGGGACGCGAAGGTCGGCCAGGCCGCCTTGGGGAAGCGCGGACAAGACCCAAAACAAGGCCCGGAGCAAGGCCAAAAGCGCAAACTGCCTCAGATGTCCAGGCTTGTGCTGGAACAGCGCCTTGGAAAGAGCTCCCGACAGAGCCAGGGAGCCCAAAAAGATAAACGCTGAAAGCAGTTTGGTTGGGGCTTCGGGAATCACCGCCGCCACAAAGAGAAGGCCGGAGAAAATTTCCCAGCCGGCGATCACCGCTTCGGCGCGGGCAAGCTTGGGTGTGCTCACGGCTCAATCTTAAGGAATTTCAACTGCTTTTTATTGGGTTTTGTTGAGCCTGCGCCGGTTTTTTTGGATGGCCGAAGTTTGGTATTGACGCAAAAGAGCAAGACGGCGTACATGGGCGAGGTGAGGCCGAAACATCTCATGTCCCGGCCATGCGCAAAGTTTTGGAGGAAGATCGTGAAGCGAAATCGTGCGTCTGTGCTGCGAGCGGTGCCCGTTGGGGCCGCGGCATTTTTAGCTGCAACCGCGGCGGCATTGGTGTCGGGTCCGGCGAGCGCTCAAAGCTGTCCGCCCGGCTCTTATTGTTATTACGTTCCACCGATTCTCAACGCTCCGGCCATAGCGCCCAATAACTATGGCGGAGATATTGTTCTTTCGGCGCCTTCGGGCACCATTTCGGGCACGTATTCGGTCAATGGCGGGGCGGCGAGCGCCTTTAGCGTCACATCCGGCACGCCTCATTTTATTGTGCTCGGCGCGAATGAAGGCCAGATTTCAGGCTTTTTGGTGGCCGAACAGCGGGGCACATTTATTGTGGCCAACTCGCCTGAATTAACGGTGGATCAGCGGGTCACCGCGCTTGCTTGGCAATCGTCATCGACTGTCAAGAGCCATGTGGTGGCGCTCGGAACACGTTTTCGCGCCGGCGGTTATACGCTGAATGACGATGCTGGAGACGGAACAGGTTATGATTTCATTTCGTTTTTTGCGCCCACGGCGGTGAATATCACGGTGGACGCTCCGGCGGGAGCCGTGGCTCCGTTCTGGAATGATGGCATTGCCGGGCTTTCGCATACCCTTAGCCTGCAGGCCGGTCAGACCTATGTAATGCGCTCGGTGACGGGGGCGGATATCGATGGCGCGCTCATCACATCGGATCAGCCTGTATCGGTGGCCATTGGCGGCCGGGGCTGGGATCCGGCGGGCTGCGGCGACGATGGCATGGATCATCTTGTGCCTACCACCTTGCTGGGCATGCAGTTTGTAGTCGATGACTTGCCATCCACATCGGGCGAGCGGGTGCGCGTGGTGACGGACACCAACGCCACGGATGTCTTTGTAAACGGCGTGCTCGCGGCCACGATTAACGCTGGACAGAGCTACGACCCGGCGATTTCGGGCCTCACCTTCATTGAAACATCGCAGCCCGCCTATGTGTTTCAAAATGCCGGCCGCCTGCTGTGTGAAAACGATGTGGCGCTGATTCCGCCTGTTTCATTTGCCAGCGTCTCTTCCGTCAATGTGGCGTTTAACGTGATCGGCGGCGGCGATGGCAATGTGATTATTCCGACGGCCGCCGCGGGAACCCTTATGCTCGATGGAGCGCCGGTGGTTCCCACGCTAAGCGATCCGGTGCCCGGCCATCCCGAATGGACGCGCGTTCGCTTCTCGATCCCCATAGGAACGCATTCCGTCAGCGCCCAGAGCGATTTTCAATTTGCGATGGTGTCCGATAACGGCAGCTCGGGCTTGTTTGCCTATTTCAATCCCTATCGCCTGCCCGGATGCGGCGATGGCACAGTCGATACCGGAGAAGGCTGCGATGATGGCAATGCAGCCGACGGCGATGGCTGCAGCGCGGTGTGTCAAGTCGAACCTTTCAATTCCTGCACGGGCTCTCCGTCGATTTGCACGCCCGACGATACCGATAGCGATGGCATACCCGATCTCACCGAGATTCTTATCGGCTACGATCCGCTCAACGGCGATGCTGACAGCGACGGTGTATTGGACCCCAATGATCTTGATTTAGATAACGATGGTATTCCCAATACGGTTGAATGCAATGCGGCGAATCTATCGTTGATCAATGGCAGCTTTGAAGTCCCCGATTTCCCTGATGGCACCGTGAGTTATGCCACCGAGGATCAGGTACCCGGCTGGGATACCACCGCATCGGACAATGTCATGGAATTCTGGGGGAATGGCTTCTTAGGCGTTCCCTCCGCCGACGGTACCCAATTTGTGGAACTCAATGCCAATGAGGTCTCCACATTGTACCAGGATGTGGCCACCACACCGGGGCAAGTCTACTTCTACCGCTTCTATCACCGGGGGCGGGATGGAGACGACACCCTTGCCCTAAATGTGGGCGATCCCGCCGGTCCGCTGACCAAGATCCGGGAAGTGACCACGGGCAATTCGGCTTGGCAATTGGTGACGGGCGTGTATACGGTCCCAGCCGGACAAACCACGACGCGCTTTGCCTTTGAATCGGTCAATTCTGCGGGTGGAGGAAGCTCTGGCAACTTCCTCGATGGCATTGCCTTCCTCCCAGGATGCACCGTGGACACGGACAGCGATGGAACGCTGGACTTCAGGGACAGCGATTCCGACGCGGACACGCTCCCGGACGGCATTGAAGCGGGGCATGGCTTGGCCGATCCCACCGGACGGGTTCCAGGGCCTTATGGAAGCAATGGTCTCGCCGATTCAGTCGAAACGGCGGGTGACTCTGGAGCCATCAATTACACGGTGGCCAATCATGATGCCGATCCGCTGCCTGACTTCCAAGATGTGGACAGCGATAACGACGGCGACAATGATAACGCCGATAATTGTATCTTTACGCCCAATGCCGACCAGGCGGACATTGATAATGACGGTATCGGCGATGCCTGCGATGACAGCGATGGAGACGGCGTATTTGATATTGCCGACAACTGCCTGACCACGCCCAACACCAATCAGGCGGACGGCGATGGCAACGGTATCGGCGATGCCTGCCAGGATACCGATAGCGATACCGTTATCGATATCAATGACAACTGCCCGGCCGTGCCCAATACCAATCAGGCGGACGGCGATAGCAACGGCGTCGGCGATGCCTGCCAGGATACCGACAGCGATACGGTTCTCGATATCAACGACAACTGCCCGTCTGTATCCAACACGAACCAGGCGGACGGCGATGGCAACGGAGTCGGCGATGCCTGCCAGGATACGGATACCGATGGTGTCATCGATATCAATGATAACTGTCCAACGGTATCCAATACCGCCCAGGACGACATTGACAGCAACGGAGTCGGCGACGCCTGCCAGGATACGGATGCCGATACGGTTCTCGATATCAATGACAACTGCGTAGATGTACCCAATGCCAACCAGGCCGACGCGGATAGCAATGGAATCGGCGATGCCTGCCAGGATACGGACAACGATACGGTCCTCGATATCAGCGACAACTGCCCCAATGTAGCCAACACCGATCAGGCGGACGTAGACGGCGACAATGTCGGCGATCTATGCGACGACGAAGATCTCGATGGCGTCGTCGATATCAATGACAATTGCCCGACCGTTCCCAATGCCGACCAGGCCGATACCAATATGGACAATATCGGCGATGCCTGCCAGGATGCGGATGGAGACGGCGTGGTCGATCCGCTGGATAACTGCGTCAACGATGCCAATCCCATGCAGGAAGATACCGATGGCGATATGATCGGCGACGCCTGCGACGACGGCGACGGCGACGGCATTATCGATACCATGGATAACTGTCCCGACGTATCCAATAACAATCAAGCGGATATCGACGGCGACGGCGTAGGCGATGCCTGCCAGGATACCGACGGCGACGGCGTGCTGGATCTCACGGACAATTGCCCAGGCGACGAAAACGCCGACCAGGCCGACGCCGACAGCGATGGCAAGGGCGATATCTGCGATGACGATGACGCCGATGGAGTTATCGATGTAGAAGATAACTGCCCCGACCGGGCCAATAGAGATCAACTGGACACCGACGGCGACAAGATCGGCGATGCCTGCGATCCGGCGGACAAGGGCGAAGCACCTTATTATGGCGAGGGTTCTGGCCTTCTCTGCACGGCCGCACCCGTGGAGCCGGGTGGACCCAAGGGTATCCTTGGAGCAGCCTTTGCCGCATTGCTTGGGATGATGGGCCTGCGCAGGCGCCGTTCATCCAAAGCGGCCTAATCCCAAGCCTTCCCCGTTGCGTATCCTGCATCCATCGGCGATTCTGTATTCCCTCCTATGCCTGTGGGGATGCTCCCAGCCCAATATCCTGCTGGACCATCCCCACGGCAAATCCCCCTGCCTCTACTGGGCCGCCCGCGATCTCTACGATCACGCCCTGGGGAATCATCATTTCATTGCTGTGTTCCTGGATGATCCCGCGCCGGCGCGGCAGCTTGGCATAGAGACCCTAGAAGGGGGGAATGGGCAATTCTTTACCCTGGGCACCTATGAAAACGAAGCCACCCACACCCTAGAGCTTCGGAGAAACTACTGGACCGATATCAAAGCCATCAAAGAAAGCCTCGAACCCGAGCTCCATCTCCAATGGTATTCATCCGATTTCGATGTGGAGCTTCACCCGATCCCCATTCCTTCGGACCAGAGCCCCGAGCTTATGCTTCGCCGGCTCGTGGAATTAAGCGATCGCTTCGAACAGAACGCCCGCCTTCAAAAACCAAAATATACCCCCGAACAACAAAACTGCTCGGCTTGGGTCAACACCATGCTCTACTTGAGCGGTGTACCCGAGCAAACTCGGCTAGAGTTGGGGGAATTTTCTGGAATTGATTGGGGCGAGGAAGAGATACTCAGCGAAACGCTCTTTAGCCTCGCGCATACCACGCCTTAACGCGCTCATGCTCCTTCACGGCGTCGCGAATGGCCAGCAACTTGGGACAGCCATCGAATACCGAAGCAGGAATATGATCGAGATTGCCATTGGTCACCCAGCGGGTCGCGATAAAAATCTTAATATCCACCACATGAAGCTTATCGCCGGCAAAGAAGGGGCCATTGCCGAGCTGCTTTTCTGCATTGGCGCCCCAAGAGGGCAAGAACGACTGGGTCAGCGCTTCCCTGGCCTTCTTTTTCTCGGCCTCATCGCTCATGCGCATGGTGGGACCGATATTCGCCCGAAGATCCTCGACATGGGCCATCATAGCTTCATGCCTAGCGGCCTCGAAGTTATCGGTGGGATGCAAGCCATACTCCCGGCCCACATACACCAAGATGGCATTGGACTGCCCGAGAGCGGGTTTCCCGGGCAATTCTAGCACGGGAACGCTTCCAAAAGGCGTGGTGGGCTTAAGGGCGGCCCACTCCTCGCGTTTGATGCGGACATCCTCAAAATCGACACCCGCCGCGAAGAGGGCCAGCCTGCATTCTTCGCCCCGGCTGACCGGAGCATCGAAATAAAACAACTTGGGTTTGCTCATGGCGGGGCACGCTAATAAAGCTTGAAGGGGAAGGCAAGAACTATTTTTGGATATCTTCGCTCATGGCCACCTGGATGTTTTTGCCATCAAACGCCAGGGCAAAGGCATAGACCGGCTCGGCGCCCATGGCCCGAAGCTCGGCTGGATAATCGCGTTCCCGGATTTGCTTCAGCGCCTTTTCCAGGGCCTGCTCCAAGGTCCCCCTTCGGACCGCTTTTAATTCAAGCACCACCCCGGGCTTACCCGGCTTCGTGGGCACAATCATCACATCGGGCCTGCCCCGACCGGATTCCCGATTGCTCCGCACCCTATACTCCGGCTCGAGGATACATAAAAGCCCCAAGATAAATGCCTGATAAATCGCCTCTGGTTCGGTGGGAGAGCCATCATGAAAGGACAGTGCATTCATCACAAAAGCCTGCAACTGCTCTTCAAACAGCTCGGCATCGCCCCCGAACATCGCGGAAAGCAAGATATCCAAGGCGGCGCCTTGCCTCCTCATCCGGGAACGCAGCCAAGACTCAAACACCTCGGTATAAATGAGCCGCACCTCCACATTGGGAATACGCAGCCTATGCACAGGCAGCCTTAGAGGATCGGTAATAGGAAGCTGCTCGGCCCGCAAATAGCCTGAAAACGTCAGCAGGCTCCATAGATACTTTTCATTGGAATGAAGTTCTTCGAGCACGGTATTGGGGCTCAATTGGGTATCGACACTGCCTCCCTCGATCAAGAGCTCAATGGCCTTGCTCACATGAAGAGCCTGATTCTGCAGCACATGCCGGATGAGATCGTTACTGCTTGTATTTAGCCAATAGGCATTGGCTGCGCCGTGATTGCTTAAAAAGCTAAGAACGCTCCAGGGATTATAAACAGCCTGATCAAAAAACCAATAACCATCATACCAAGCTTGAACCAAAGGCATCCACTCGGGATGCCCGGCGAGTTCCATCAGTGAGCGCACTTCGTCTTCGTGAAAACCAAAGCCTTTAGAAAAAGGCCGGTCGAGCAGCGTATAAACGGCCAGATTATTGAGGCCCGAAAAGATGCTTTCCTTCGCGATTCGAAGGATGCCCGTCAGCACGGCCCGCTCCAGATGGGGATTATCCTTGAGAGCGGAACCCAAAAAGTCTCTGAAGAAATCGAGGATCGCGGCGCCATAGCCGGCGAGCCATCCATTGTGGATAGGCTGGTCATATTCATCGACAAGCACAATTGGCTTTTGGCCCGTAGCGAGATGAATATACGCGCATAGATCGGCCAGGGCTCTGCGATAGCGGATACTAGGAGCGCTGCCATTGCGCACCGAGCGGAAGTCTTCCTGTTTGGCAGAGTCGAGCGCGGCTGATTCGAGCACATAGGAATGCTGCCCGAAGAGGATCCGAAGCGCGTCGACGATGGCCTGATGACACAGCTCAAAATTCTGGCCGCGTATATCCTTGAAGCTAATAAAAATCACGGGATAGCGCTGAAAATGCTTTTCCTTGTAAAGGGCTGCCCGCTCGCACCTAAAGACGTGCAGATCTTCAAACAGAGGGGCGAGGTTCTCGGGCCGTTTCTCCAAAAAATAGCGCAGCATCGACAGATTCAGCGTCTTGCCAAAGCGGCGAGGCCGGGGCAGGAGAAGGACTTTCTGGTTCGAGTCGAGAAAGTCGATAATCAACTGCGATTTATCGATAAATGTCGCGCCGCTTTCGCGGAGCTCTCTAAAATCGCTGAAACCGAGAGGAGATACAAAAGGCATGGGCGCGGGCCGGTGTAGACCAAGGGGAGGGGGATGTCAAGGGGATGCTGGGGGATCTAATGGTGTGTTGCATGCGTGGGATCTTGCGTTTTGCTACTTCAGATCGCTCGGGCTATACGGTAGGATCATTGAAATGCGAGTTTTTTCAAAATCGGACAGACCGCCCTTGTCGATCACGCTCCACAGGCGGTCCTGTTTTTCCGCTTCACGCATGCCATCGAACTTGCGGGAAACAATGATAACATGGATATTGTCCCCGTAACCGTCCGATACGTCGACGGTCTCCCCCGGGAACTCGGCCCTTAGTATATCTTCGATCTTCTTTTTCAATTGGGGATCTGCAGACATTGACGAACTCCTTATCGGTGAATCAGATATTACAGTCGATAAACCTGCCAAATTTCTCGACAGCGTCCATGAAGTATTCGCATTCATCTTTGGACCCGTCGTCGGACTTGTATCTCCAAGCGGGTTTCCAGGCATTGCAGCGCTGGTATGCGCGCAAAGCGGTTGTTGACTTCCTGGAATCGTCCAAGAGACGGTCCAGGGCGCCTGTGAGTTTGAACAGAAACTCGATGCTGTAGCCCGCGAGGTACATGGCTCCTCGCCAGCGGTTTTGCGCCTGTAATTTGCGAGCATCGATAAGCCGCTTGACCGCAGCTTTCGTTTGCTCCGTGCGTCCACCATGCTGATATTTAGACATCTTTCCGCCGAATAAACCTTCGACCACCCCGCCCAAACCGCCCCAACCCATTTTGGTAGCGCTTCAAGCAGCTCCGCCCAATCCATCCCACATCTCACCAAAAAGCAACACCCAATTTCACAATTTCCGCGCCCATTCGCAGAGCTCCGCCGCCCCATCAACAAAATTCTGTAAAACACAACTGTCCGCCCGCCGCCCCAAAAAATCACCCCACCCCAAAAAAACCCTTGCCCACCCCTAAACTCCCTTCTACACTCCGCCCCCATGACAACGATCAAAGCCAGCATCATCGCCGCCAGAACACGAGCCGCCCAATGCATCCTCGACACACCCGACCTCCTCGCCCTCTATGAAGGCGTCGGCGGTGTGAAAGAAGATCTTGAGCAAATCCGCGACGAGGGCCTTAACGCCGAAGCTCAGCTCCTCGCCCAAAGTACCGCAAAAGGCGCCCAGCTCGCCGCTACCTCCAATGCCCTCCTCCACTTCTCCGCCCTCCAAAAAGAATATGTCGCCGTCATGAGCGCTGTCAGCGCCGCCCTCCTCGACCTTAAACGTCAAAATTCTCCCGCCGCCCTCATCAAGGCCGTCGAGCAAATTTTGGTCAATGAGGCCGCTGTTACCGTCCAAACCGTTCAAAGCGATGGGGGAGAGAAAAAGAGCAAACGAAACCCTTCCAACAGCATGGAAGCCCTGCGCGCCGAAATGGCCAAGGATGCCAAAGCCCTGGCCGCCCTCAGCGCCGCCCACCCCACCCTTCAAAAGCGCAAGGTCGATAAAACCCGCCTCGAAAAACTCGCCGCCGACGCCGATGCCCTCCAGGGAAAACTCGCCGAAAAAGCCGTCAAAAAGGGCGAAAAGCAAAGCTCAACCGCCGCCAAGCATGAAGCCGCGTCCCGGCAGGCTGAACGATGGGGAGCATGTTATCGTCTCCTCGCTCTTGTGGGACGCAAAGACGCAAGAGTGGCCGCCCTATTGACAGATGCCGTCCGAGCCAAGTCCGAGAAAAAGGCATCGGACGGCTCAAAATAGCCGGGATTCCCGAGGAAATGTACCCTATCTTGTAGCAAAAGACCCCCTGCCGAGTGCTTAAGCGTACCCTATCTTGTAGCAAAAGACCCCCTGCCGAGTGCTTAAGCGTACCCTATCT
>CAZICM010000077.1:0-119 GCA_964537685.1 uncultured Polyangiaceae bacterium | reverse complement strand
TGTAGCAAAAGACCCCCTGCCGAGTGCTCAAACCCACCCTATCCAATCCCCCAAAACCCCCCGCCATCCTTACAACACCCTCCTCACCCGAATCTCTTTCCCATCGAAGGCGACCACAA
>CAZICM010000076.1:0-40896 GCA_964537685.1 uncultured Polyangiaceae bacterium | reverse complement strand
CACTGCGGGGGGTTATCCATGTACCCCTCAACCCACCCAGAAGCCGGATGAGCCATAAAGAGTGCCACTCTCCCTATCCTATCACGCGCGGAGGCTCGATTGATATTCTAGCTATCCGGCACGATGATTTCGCGGATCTCTGGGAGCTAAAACGGCCGGGCGATCCGCTCTTTCAGAAATACAATCAGTGGCTTCATCATAGCACGGAATGCGCGAAGGCTATTGGGCAGCTTATGGAGTATTACGATTGCGCTTTGAAGGAAAGGGACAAGGGACGGGGAAGCTATGAGAAGCGCCAGGGCATTAGCGCCGATTTACACCGCCCGCGGGGATTTATTATTATCGGGCGCTATTCGAGCGATCCGGAGGAAGCCAGGAACGAGCGGGAGAGGCTTCGTTTGGAAAATAGCTTCCTCGCAGGCATATCGATTCTTAGCTACGATGACTTGCTTGAGCGGGCCGGGCAGTTTTTGGATTTTCTTCACCGCCACAGGAATGGCGCGAATAAACCTATCTAAACGCCGCTCCTTGAGAACCCATCGGCGATATCACTTTGGTTTTTTCTCGGGCACAGGAATGCTTACCCCATTCCGCACCGCATCCACAACCAAATCATTTAACTGCTTATCGGCCTTCTCGCATTTGGCCGTTACCGTTCCCATGGTCGCTCCCTTGCATTCCTTGCGCCGCTCAGAGGCCACTTTGGCAAGCGCTTCATCTTTTAATAAAGCATTCTGCGTAGCGTCTTCCAATATACGCCAGGGTATCGTTGCATGCTTAGGCTTTGAAGGCCCCTGCAAGCGCACTTCTTCCGCCGATAAAGTCGCGCATGTGCCGTCCCAGCGCATTACATCATAACTCGCTCCAGCACCGCTGACCTGCATACCGCCTAAATCCGCCTTGCGCATTTGCAAGACCAATAGCTCTTCTTCAAATACAAGCTTCTCGTCCGAGTTCGGACCGTTTAAACCATTAAAGGGATCGAGCTGTTTAATGCTGACATAGGCGCGCTTCCAAGGTGAATCCTTCTGGAAGAAATACAGGGCAAGCTCAGGATAGGCGCCCGAGCATAAACGCTTGACAAATCCCCGCGGCATTAAACAGGGATCTTTATTGCCATCCACGCAGTCCGTAGGAATTTTGGCGCTGTCTTCTTCTGCGTTTTCCTCGCCCGCAGGCGCGTCTTTTGATGAAGCTTCCGAAGATGAGTTCGCCTTTGCATCCGTAGAGCCGTTTGATGCGGGATCGGGCGAATTCGAGCTGGGCGTGCTTGAGCCGCAGGCCGTAACAATGAATATGCTTGCAAGTGCCAGTTGTCGCATGCGCCACACCCTAGATCAAAAAATGCTTCGTGGGAAGCCCTAATTTGAAGGACATCCGCGTTCATGTTTTTCCGCGGTTTGACTGCGGACAAAGCCTCTTTATACTAAACAGGGGGAAGAGAGGTTGGTTATGAAACAGAAGTTGTTTATATCGAGGCGCGGGATGCTAAAGCGTTTGGGTTTGGGTCTTTCGGCAGGCATTTTGATGCCTGGTTGTGTGCCCGGGCAGAACCGGTGCAGTGATGGGCCGGAAGCTCCAGCAAAAGGATCTGGATATAGTGAAACAGGTGCGCCAAGCGCTCAGCGCTTATTGGAAGGCATAGATACCTATATCGTTCTCTTTATGGAGAACCGGTCTTTCGATCATATGCTGGGGATGCTGGCTTTCGATAGCGATTATGTATCCCGCGCTGTGGTCGATGGCCTGCGCGGCAATGAAGAGAATACCGATGACGATGGAACGGTAATAAAAATGCGCCGGGCGCCTGAAATTCCGACGCATGGACCGGCCCATCACTGGATTGCTTGCCATGAAGCGCATGGAGAGGGAGTGAACAATGGTTTTGTAAAGGCCAACGAGGGACGCGATAAAACCGATGCGATGACGTATTTAACGAGGGAAGATATTCCGCTGATGTATTCCCTGGCCGATCAATTTACGGTTTGTGATCGGTGGTTTTCATCGGTGATGGGGCCGACTTGGCCCAACCGTTTTTATTTGCATGCGGCGACATCCTTAGGCATCAAGACCAATAATGCTATTGTCGACGGTCCGGCGACGGTATGGGAGCAATTGGGTAAGAAGTGCTGGTCTTGTAAGAATTATGCGGCAGGGCCTGCACATTGGTATCATGCGGCCTTTAGAGGAAGGGCGTTCAGCGGAAACGATCCATTTCCTGCGGGCCGAATCGAAGACTTTTTCAGGGATGCCCGCGCAGGGAATCTGCCGAATTTTTCATTGATCGATCCCGACTTCTGGTCCAACGATTTTCATCCGCCGCATAGCCTTGCACTTAGCGAAGCCCTCGTTGGAAGCGTGGTGAGGGCTGTTCAGGAAAGCCCTCAATATAAGCGCTCGATGCTTATCATCACCTTCGATGAAAACGGTGGTTTTTATGATCATGTGGCGCCTCCGAAAACAGCCGATTCCAATAAGGAATTCCAGCAGCTTGGCTTTAGGGTTCCGGCGATTGTTATCGGTCCATCGGTCAGGAGAGGGCAAGTGGTATCTCAGCTTTTTGAGCATGTATCCATCGCGAAAACGCTTCAAACCCGCTTTGGTATTGAAAGCCTCAATGAGCGGATGGATGCGGCGGCCGATTTATCGGCCTGTATCGATCCTGAATTGATGGGCTTGGCTCCCGGGCCTTTGGCGAAATTGCCCAAGCTGCGGATCGATAGGAAGCGCATTGTGGAAGCTCCAATTGGGTATTCAAGCCAGCCATGGATCGATCAAGCCATTGCTGAAGGTGTTATCCCGGAGCGCTTACTCGATAAGAGGAGCCACGATGAGCGGCTGCGCTCGGTGCTTCGGCAAGCCGAGGAACTGGACGTGGCAGAGGTATTGGGATGAAAGGATTTTTATATGCATCATCTACTTCACCTGTTATGGCCGGGCCTGGCCGGTATTTTAATGTTTATCGCTTTTCCTTCCAAAGCCGCGGGCGAAGATATAGATGCCCCGTGTGAGAAGAAGGAGAGCCCCGCATGGCTTATGCTTCCTCCTCTGGAGCGCAATATGACGCGCATCGTGGCGAATGTGCGGCCTTTCTTTAATTTGGTGGGCAGCGGAGGCGGAGCGCTTAGCGATCTATCTATCGAGCATTATTTCGAAGCGCCTTGGAAGATAGCTCTGGAGCTATCGCCTTTGGCTTTGGTCTATGTCCCGGAGGGCTTTGGAACAATCGCAAATGCTAGGGTGCGCGGGGCTTTTGCGGCCGATTATGTGGAACTTGGCCTTGGGGTGGGAGGCCGCTTTCAGCGCTGGGGGCCGGATGGCTGGTCGGTTTCGCCTTCGCTTAGGCTGGGAAGTATCGATGGTATGAATCTCCGCGTGGAAAGCGGTTATTCGCTGGTTCGCAATTATTATACAGGCGTCGCCGGTTTCGCCTGGTCGTATGCGCTGGGCGCGCTGGATATTCCGGTGGCCAAAAATGCGACGCTTACACTGGAAGGAGGATATGGTATCGATCTATGGGTCTATTCAACGCTGGGGCTAAAGCAAAAGATTTATGGAGATGGAGGCCCTGGAACCCTTAGCGTCGGCGGTTCGCTTGGCTTGGTATGGATCATCGATCGCTTTCCTTGTCAGTATGGAGATATCGCTCCCTGCAGGGGTGCATCCTGGGGGATTGGTCCGACCATCGCCATTCGCATCGATCGGCGCTTTGGATGGTTTTAGAATGTGGACGGGAAAAAGACCAAACCTTGCTCTGTTAAAAAACCAGTTGAATCTTTTGTTTTCGCTTTGCTACGTTGAAGCGGCCGAAATGGAGGCTCGATCATGATGACAATGCGAAATAGTGCATGCCTTTTGCTTTGCGTGGGCGTTGGATTGGCGCTCGAAAATACGGGCTGTCAGTGGATTAGCGGTTTGGATGAAGTTCGGGTGGACTCCAACAACGACGAAGAACGCACATCCTCCGGCGCGGGGGGAGCCGGAGGCTCGCATGGCATTGGAGGAATGGGAGGTGCACCTATCGGCAGCGGAAGCACGACATCTGGAGGTGGCAATAGTGGACTGGGTCTGTGTAGCCACCTCGATCTTCCCCCACAGCCGCCAACCTTGTGTTCTGAATCGTTAGGGGAAAAGGTGACTGTTTACTTTGCAAATGAATGCGATATGGGCGAAATTGTTGAGGCATTTTGGATTCCTTACGACACTGGAGGCGGTTCTTGCGGCCCTCTCGAATCGTATGGAATCCTCGATGGGCCTGGAGCGTCGTTTTCGCTATCCAGCAACCTTGGAAATCGCTGGCGTTTGGTCGAACAGAAATCGGGACGAGTGCTCAAGGACGACCTTGTCGTGACAACCGATGGAGAGGTTTTTAAAGTCCCATGAGCACCGATCCTAAAGAAAAACAAGGCGATATCGAGAACAGTCACGGAGACGCGGCCAATGCGCCGAGTCCTGGGTGGCAATCCTTTGAGGACAACTGCTATGAGGCCGGGAAAGCCCTAAGGGAAGCCGGTTTGGACGCGGGGGATAGTCTGAAAGAAGCTGGGCATGCCGCCAAGGATGCGGGCCAAAAGGCGGCTTATGTGCTTTCCGAGCAAGGAAGGGCGGCCGGCGCGCTGATTTCCGAGCGAATGGATGGAGTGGGCGAGGCGGCGCTCGAAAAAAGCATGGCGCTGGGGCATGTTGTCGCTGAAAAAGGTGGCACGGCGCTGTCCATGGGGGCAGAAGCGGCTGAAAAGGCGGCGCTTTACGCCAAGACGGAAGGAGCGGAAAAAGCCAAGGAGGCCGCGGCGAAGGGTGTGGAAGCGGGAGCTACAGCGGGCCGCTTTGCCCTGTCGGCGTTGGGAAAACTCGCGGACAGGCGAGAAGAGTTGACGGAAAAGGCCAAGGCGGCGGCTTCGGCGGCGGCCGATAAAAGCCTGGCCGCGGGGAAGAGTCTGGCCGCGGCTGGAGATGCGCTTGCCGAAAAGGCTGAAGCGGCAGGGGAGCATCTCCAGGCATTTGGAGAAAAAGCGGGTCAGGTGGGAGATAAAGTATCTGCAAAAGGAGGCGAACTTGCGGAAAAAGGCTTGGCTTTAGGAGCGCAAGCTGGCAAAGAAATGGCCGAAACAGGTGCGCGGGCGGCCAAGGCGGCGGCGGAAGTGGCCGGTTCACAAGCGGAAATCGCGGCGCGGGTCGCCAAGGAGAAGGGAACCGAGGCGGCCCATTTTATGGCAACAGATGGCAAGGAAATGGCGCAGAAAGCCGCGGCGCGGGCGGCGGAAGGCGCGGGAGCGATGGCTGGGCAGGGGCGCGAACTGGGCGGCCGGGCACTGGCAACGGGAGCCGAACTAGGCGCAGGACTCGCGGAAAAGGGTCAAAAAGCGGGCGAACAGCTCTCGGCTCAAGGGGCGGAGGCGGCAAGGAAGGCGGCGGAACAGGCGGGCGAGGCTGCGAATTGGCTGGCGACTGATGGATTGGCCCACGGTAAAGAGCTGGGGGCAAAAACGGCTGAACTTTCAAAGGATATGGCCGAAAAAGGCGCGGAGCTGGGCGCGGAGCTTTCCGAGAAAAGCAAAGATCTTGCCGAGAAGGGCAAGGACGCGGGCGAAAAGATGGCTGAAAAAGCCAAACATCTCGCGGCCTTGGGCAAAGAGGTTGGAGAAGGTTTGGGAGGAGGGGCGAAGGCGTTTTGGAAGGGGTTGCGCGGAAAAGAGAAATAAGCTTCAATTCGTATCCATCAGGGACAGCTCAATGCCGCGATTCCCATAAATCCGTCGCCAAGGCGTCCAGATCCATAATTCCCCCAACTCCAAGCCATTCCATTGGAAGTCCACGCCAAGGCATGTGTACCCCCCGCCTCAATGCCTATCACACCGCTTAGATTTTGAACGATCGCCGCGATATTTTTGCTGTTTTTCGTCCCGTCGCCAAGCTGCCCATCGCTATTTTCTCCCCAGGCCCACACCGTTCCATCGTTTTTCAGCGCCATGCTAAAGCCATTTCCTCCCGCAACCGCCACCGCATTCGTTACATTCAGCACCTGAACCGGCAAATTCTTGCTGGTGCCCGTCCCATCTCCAAGCCCGCCAAATGCATTGAATCCCCAGGCCCATACCGTGCCATCATTCTTAATCGCCAGGCTGTGATAGCGCCCGGCCCCAATATGCATGACCCCGGATAATACCTGCACGGGCATGGTCTTGTCCACGTTGGTCCCATCCCCCAATTGACCATTGAGATTGCGGCCCCATGTCCATACTGTCCCATCGCTCTTCAGCGCAATATTGTGATTTCCGCCCGAAACCAACTCGACAATAGACCCAATATTCAGCACTTGAACAGGGGTATTTTTAGCGGCCGTCGTTCCGTCCCCCAATTGTCCCTGATTATTCGCTCCAAATGCCCACACCGTCCCATCGCCCTTCAGGGCCACACTGTGAAAATCCCCCGCCGCCGCCGATACAATCCCGCTTAGACCGGAGACCATGACCGGTGATTTTCGCTGGGTTGTCGTACCATCGCCAAGCTGCCCAAGGGAATTATCTCCAAAAGACCACAATGTGCCGTCGTTTTGAACGATTAGGCCATGATGATATCCAGCCGCAGCCTGAAGCGCATTTGCCGCAATTGAATAGGCCCTTGTCCGTCCAGTCATGCCTGGGGTATCCCCATCCCCCAATTGACCAAAGGAATCACTCCCCCACGCCCATACGCTTCCATCGCTCTTTCTGGCCAGCGAATGCTCTTCGCCACCCGCAAGCCCTACAATATTCGATAGTCCAAGCACGGGCACCGGCGCCTTTTGCTCATTGACTGTCCCGTTTCCACGAATGCCATAGCCATTGTTCCCCCAGACGCGAAGTACGCCGGATGCATCTAAGGCCGCAGCATACTCTCCCCCTGCCGCCACGGCGACGCCTCCCGCTACATCTGCAACCTGTACCGGCGATGAACGAATATTGTCAATTGTACCGTTTCCAAGTTGCCCCCATTGATTGGCCCCCCATGCCCAAGCCGTTCCATCGCTCTTGGCGGCCATGCTAAGCGCAACATTCGCCGAAATCGATGAGATATTGCTTAAACCTGGCACTTGAATGGGCGTAAGCTGATTGACCAGCGTTCCATCCCCCAGTTCGCCCTGCATATTCTTGCCAAAGCCCCACACCGTTCCATCGCTCTTGAGTGCCAGGGTATGCTCTTGCCCCGCGGCAATCGCCGTAATATTGTTGACTCCACCCACCATCACAGGCGTGGTCTTAAACATGGTTGTCCCATCCCCAAGTTGGCCTGCGTTATTCCACCCCCATGTCCAGACCGTACCATCATTTTTCAAAGCCACACTAAAGTATCCGCCCGCAGCCACGGCAATCATTCCCGAAAGCGTGGGGACTTGAATGGGTGTGGTCTTGTTGTTTTGGGTACCATCGCCGAGCTGGGCAAAACCATTCTCCCCAACGGCCCATACCGTGCCATCGTTTTTAAGCGCGAGCATATGACGGGCCCCCGCCGATACCGCCGTAATCCCGCTGAGCGCCGCCGATTGAACCGGCAGCGCATGATCGACCAGATTCCCAATGCCAAGCTGGCCATATTGATTCGAACCCCAGGTCCATACCGTTCCATCATTTTTGGCGGCGGCGCTAAAATCATATCCGCCCGCAATGGATACAACCCCTGAAATATTCAATACATCCGTGGGAAAGACCTTGGTTAGATAACTCCCATTGCCCAATTGTCCCTTGCTATCCGAGCCCCAAGCCCGGAGCGAACCATCGCTGTTCAGCGCGAGAAGATGAAAGGTTCCCGCAGCGATTTTTACGGTGCTTAAGGCAATTTCACAGCTTGCCCCGCCAAAGCCGCAAGGGCAGGCGCAGGTGTAGCTTCCTATGCCGTCCACACATAAGCCTCCGTTTTGGCAAGGATTGCCCATGCAGTCATCGATATTGGTGCAGGCAAATCCATTGCCGCTATACCCGAAGTTGCATGTGCAGCCATAAGATCCAGGGCTGTTTGCACATGTGGCATTGATATCGCATGGATTGTTTAGGCATTCGTTGATATCTGTGCAGGTGATACCATCGCCCATATAGCCCGCATTACACGCGCAGGTATACGAGCCGGGCGTATTGGTGCATCCAGCATTGGCACCGCAGGGGTTGTTCTGGCATTCATTGATATCATTGCAGAAGAGCCCGTCACCGATAAATCCAGGCTTACACGCGCATCCATACGACCCGGGCGTGTTGGTGCATATCCCGTTTACGCTGCATGGATTGATCAGCGTGCATTCGTTGATATCCGTGCACGTCAGCCCATCGCCCATATAGCCAAAGGCGCAGGTGCATGTAAACGAACCGACCGTATTCATGCAGGTGGCCTTGATATCGCAAGGATTGGCCACGCATTCATCGATATCCGTGCATGTCAAGCCATCCCCCATAAAACCCATGGCACAGGCGCAATCATACGAGCCAGGCGTGTTTGTGCATACCGCATTCGCTCCGCAGGGCGAATTCGCGCATTCATTGATATCATCGCATACGCTGGGCGAACCCGCGCAGCTATAGCCGGCTTCTACCGCGCACTGCGCCGAACACCCATCCCCGCCTTGCGTGTTGCCATCATCACAGCCCTCCCCCGCATCCACCGACGCATCCCCACAACCTGGAGGAGCTCCCCCTTGCCCCCCTTGCCCAGCTTGCCCTCCTTGCCCGGCTCCCCCATTTCCGCCTTGGCCACTCGAGCCTCCACCACCCCCGCTGCTCGATGCCGCTCCGCTCGAAGACGACCCCGACGACGAGGAAGACCCTGCACCGCTGGATTGGCTCTCACCATCATCGCCACAACCGCATAGAACAGCCGCAGCCAAGAGCGCAAACACCCCTTGACCACGCAAACCCATAGACGAGGACTTTTGGCTACGAGAAGACTTCATCAAGGCCCATCGGACCTCGGCTTTGGGCGCTTGTCAATGGAGAATTTGCTTTGGCCTCTCCACATACCAAAGCGTCCGCAAACATGTCTATCACAAAAAAACGAACTCATCCGCGCAATTTAGTTGACAAAGTTGTATTTGGAATGTTTGTTGCGAAATGCGTCGCGCGTCATTGCGGCGCACTTGTAGACGGCTTGGGTTTTGGTCATGCGAGCGGGAAATTTAGCTCCTTCCGTGCGACTTAAATATCCAAGCCCGCGCAAAGACTGCGTCTTTACTGCAAAGATTGCATCCCGCGTACACCATTGGAGCACAGCATGGAAGAACCCAAGGAGGAAGCAGAGTCTTCTGATGGGACAGCCGAAGAAGCCTCCGAGGAAAGCCCCAAGGCCGGCCCGTCCGAAGCCGTTTCATCCGCCCAGCCCTCCGAGCAGGCCGATCCTTCACGCCGAACCTTTTTAGCCAAAGCGGGTGGAGTCGCGATGGCTACAGGACTGGTTGCAAGCTACGGCTCGTTCGGATTAATGGCTGCCCGATACTTGTACCCGGCAAAACCTACGCCCAAAGCCTGGCTATTCGTGGCCGATTTGGCGAGTTTTGCTCAGGGAAGCTCGCTTGTGTACCGCTCCCCCAGCGGCGCGCCCGTCGTCGTTGCGCGCAATGGAAACAGCGGCACAGAGGCGGATTTTATTGCGCTTTCCAGCACTTGCCCCCATTTAGGATGTCAAGTGCACTGGGAAGCTCAAAACAAGCGTTTTTTCTGCCCTTGCCACAACGGCGCCTTCGATCCTGGGGGCATCGCGCTTGCGGGTCCGCCCAAAGACGCGGGCCAAAGCCTACCGCGTTATCCGCTCAAGGTGGAAAAAGGGCTTTTGTACATTGAAGTGCCCATTTCGGAACCGAGCTAAAGGCTTGAACAGGTAGTTCATGGGTAGAATAGCCGATTTTTTCCGGGAGCGATTGCCTGTTGACGGCGAAAAGCTTCGGGAACTGACGAACGAACCCGTGCCGAACCATATGAAGAAATGGTGGTTCGCGCTGGGCGGAACGCCGGCTTATTTGTTCGTGGTACAGATATTCACGGGCATTATGCTGGCGTTTTATTATGAACCTTCCCCTAAAACAGCCTATTCCTCCGTGCATTACATTACGCACGAAGCGGCCTTTGGCTGGTATTTGCGGAGCGTTCATAAATGGGCCGCGACTTTAATGATAGCGGCTGTGGTGCTTCATCAAATGCGCGTGTTTTTTACGGGCGCGTTTAGGAAGCCCCGGGAGATCAATTGGATGGTCGGTATGACCATCCTGCTCTGCACCCTGGTTATCGGGTTTACCGGCTATAGCTTGGTCTATGAGCAGCTAAGCTATTGGGGAGCCACGGTAGGCGCGAATATCGCCGACAATGTGCCTTTGATTGGCTCGCTGGCCAAGCGGATGCTGCTGGGCGGCGAAACCTATAACGAACGCACGCTGTCCCGCTTTTTTGTGCTTCACGCGGCGGTGCTGCCCGTGCTCCTCGCTATGCTGGTGGCGATTCATGTCGCTATCATCCGCATCCAGGGCGTTAGCGAGCTAAAGTTTGAGGACGAGAAGCCCGAAGAGAAAAAGTATTTCAATTTCATTCCAGATCACCTCTTTACCGAGCTCATCATGGGATTGATCCTAATGGTCGTCCTATCGGCGCTCGCCGTGGTATTGCCGGCAACGCTCGGCCCCCAGGCCGATCCTCTGTCGACGCCCGAGGTGATTAAGCCGGAATGGTTCTTCTACGTGGCATTCCGCTGGCTCAAGCTGTTTTCAGGAACCGCCGCCGTGCTGTCGATGGGCTTGGTTGTGTTTCTGATGTTTCTATGGCCCTTCATCGATAAGTTCCTTCGCAAGAAGCTGCAGAACGATGAAGTGAGCGTGTGGGTCGGCATCGCCGGCGTGTTCGCGATTATCGGGCTGACCGTCTGGGAAGCCGTTGTCGCCCATTAAATGTTGCAATGGCTCTAGATAAGGCAAAACAAAGATGACTCTCAAAACCAAACGAATCCTCATTGCGGTCTTAAGCGGGGCATTTCTGCTTTCGCTTCTATTCGTTCAATGGATGGAAGTCGTGCGCAAGCAGGAAGAAGCGGGGCTAAAAGGGCCGCATATCTCGGTACCCCAAACATCAAAGGCTTGCGTGGATTGCCATGCCCAGGGTACGACGGCCGTGGTCGACCATTGGAAGGGCAGCACGCATGCGCGCAAAGGCGTGGGATGCGTGGAATGCCACACCGCTGAAAAGGACGATGTAGATGCGTTCCAGCACTATGGCGAGACCATAGCTACGGTGGTAACGCCCCGGGATTGCGGGCGCTGCCATCAGGACGTGGCGGCGGAGTTCGGGCGCAGCCATCACGCGAAAGGCGGCAATATTCTCGCTTCGCTCGATAACTATCTAGCGGAGATTGTCGAAGGTTCGCGCGTAGCATTCGATCCTCATTCGCCTACGCCTGGAAAGACTTTAGATCCTAAAGTGAATGGCATGGCGAGCGCATTTTCGGGCTGCCAGCAATGCCATGGAAGCAAAGTCGGGTTAAAGACCAAGGACGGCGGAATGGTCACGGTGGCGGATCTCAAGCCCGGCCCCGATGGCAAGCCGACGAATGCGGAAGCCGTAGCGAAGATTGCTAAGGATGACAATGGAAAGCCTATGCTTCACCATAGCACATGGCCCAATACGGGTATTGGCCGGCTTAACCTGGATGGTTCGGCGGGTTCGTGCGCGGCGTGCCATAGCCGTCACGATTTCTCGCCCCGGCGCGCAAGGCAGCCCGAGAACTGCGGCAAATGCCATTTGGGTCCCGATCATCCCCAGGAAGAGATTTATAATGAATCCAAGCATGGCGTAGCCTTTAGGGATCTGCGCGAGAAGATGAATTTGGATTCGCCGACCTGGATTCTGGGTAAAGATTATTCGCAGGCGCCCACCTGCGCGACCTGCCATATGTCTGGCAATATGCGCAACGGCGGCAAAGTGACTCACGATCCGGGCGAGCGCATTTCGTGGACGAACCGGCCTCCGATCAGCCTCGTGATGGATACCGATAAAGATCATAAAGTGATTACCGAGGCGGACCCAGAAAAGCGCAAGGCGCTGGTTGCGGATACGGCTGATCAGAAGCGGAACCGGATGAAGGAAGTCTGTTCGCACTGCCACACGCCGGACTATGTGAACGGCTTCTACAAGCAATATGACGACCTGGTCGTGCTGTATAACGAGAAATTCGCCAAGCCCGGCAAGATCATTATGGACTCGCTCCGCAAGAATGAGCTGATTACCAAGCCTGAATTCGATGAGAAGATTGAGTGGGCCTGGTATTATCTATGGCATCATGAAGGCCGGCGCGCGCGCCATGGCGCTTCGATGATGGCGCCTGATTACACGCATTGGCACGGTATGTATGAAGTCGCCGAGCGTTTCTATATGGAGTTTATTCCCGATGCGCAGGAGATTGTCAATCACGCCATTGAATCCGGCAAGAAGGAGCAGGGCGAGGCGGTAAACACCGTGATTGAAGGTATCCTGGCGAGGCAAGAGCATAAGTGGTTTATCGAGCAGCGCGCGGTGCGCGAAGCGGCTAAGGCGGCCGATGCCGATCATAAAGACGAAAAAAAAGATGATAAGAAAGACGATAAAGCCAAGACCGACAAGCCCAAGGGCGATCCGCTGAACGATAGAAAGTAGTTTTTTATTTGCGTAGGCGCGGCCCATTCTCAATTCCCGCCCCCGCCGCGCCAACCATCCCATCTTCAAAGCTAAAACATACCGTATAGGCACATCAACGCTTTTGCTTGACAGCGCTCCGGCTCTGCATTCCTGTGCGCGGAGCGATATGAATATTACCTGCATCGGCGGCGGCCCCGCCGGACTCTATTTCGCCATCCTTGCAAAACGCCGCGATCCCAGCCGGAATGTAACTGTTTTCGAGCGCAATAAGCCCGATGACACTTTTGGCTTTGGCGTCGTTTTTTCCGATGCCACGCTCGACAATCTCGCCGATTACGATCGCCCGGTATACGACGCAATCCGCGCTAGCCTGTCGCATTGGGACGATATTCACACGCATAAAGCCGGCCGTGTCTTGGTATCGACTGGACATGGCTTTAGCGGCCTCTCCCGCCACAAGCTTTTGGCCATTCTTCAAGCCCGCGCCCGCGAGCTGAATATCCCGATGCATTTTGAAACCGAGGCGCCCGATGCCGCGGCTTTGATGCGCGAAAACGATCTTGTCATTGCCGCCGATGGTGTGAACAGCCAGGTGCGCGAACGCTTTATCGATCGATTTGGGGCGCGCATTGATTGGAGGCCCAATCGTTTTGTATGGCTCGGCACCACGTTTCCATTTGATGCTTTTACGTTTTATTTTGAAGAGAACGAACACGGTTTATTCCGCGTCCACGCCTATCGCTATGAACCCGAGCGTTCGACATTTATTGTTGAATGCACAGAAAGCACATGGCGCAGGGCGGGCCTCGACAAGGCGAGCGAAGACGAAACCGTGGCTTATTGCGAGCGTTTATTTGAAAAGCAGCTCGCGGGGCACAGGCTCTTGAAAAACCGGAGCATTTGGCGAAGCTTTCCGACGATTAAAAACGAACATTTTTATTTCGGCAATTTGGTTTTGATGGGCGATGCGGTGCATACGGCGCATTTTTCGATTGGGTCGGGCACGAAGCTCGCTATGGAAGATGCTATTTGCCTGGCGGAAGGGCTGGATCAATACAAAGAAATTGGTGAGGCACTTGCCTATTATGAGCGCGAGCGTAAGCCCAAGGTCGAAACCCTTCAGCGCGCCGCCCAAGTGAGCCTGGAGTGGTTTGAAAATACCGAGCGCTATATGGGATTGGATCCCATTACCTTTGAATTTAGCCTGCTAACGCGGAGCCTGCGGGTCACGCATGAAAATTTGAAAATGCGCGATCCCGCGCTGATTGATGAAGTAAACCGCAATGCCGCGAACAAGGCCGGGCTTCAATCGGGCATCTCGATCGTCATGGATGAAAAATCGATCGTGCCTCCTCCGATGTTTACACCCTTTAAGCTAAGGGATATGGTTCTTGAGAACCGGGTTGTGATGTCGCCGATGTGCCAATACTCGGCGGAGGATGGAACGGTAGGCGACTGGCATTTGGTGAATTTGGGAAGCCGGGCGGTGGGCGGGGCCGCGCTCTTGATTGCTGAAATGACGGATGTAAACGCGGAAGGGCGCATAAGCCCTGGATGCGCGGGTATATATAAGCCCGAGCATGTGCCGGCCTGGAAGCGCGTTGTGGATTTTGTTCATGGGCATAGCTCGTCAAAGATAGCGCTTCAATTGGGGCACGCGGGGCGCAAGGCATCGACGAAGAAGTCGTGGGAAGGAGATAACCAGCCTTTGGAACAAGGAGGATGGCCTATCCTGTCGGCTTCGGCCATTCCTTATTTTGCCCATAGCCAAGTACCGAAGGAGATGGATGAAAATGATATGGCCCGCGTAAAGGACGATTTTGTGCGGGCGGCGCAATGGGCGAACGATGCGGGCTTCGATATGGTGGAGATGCATTTTGCCCATGGCTATTTATTGGCGAGTTTTATTTCTCCTTTAACCAACAAAAGAACAGATGCGTATGGGGGGACGATTGAGCGGCGAATGCGCTATCCGCTTTCGGTCTTCGATGCGGTAAGAGCCGTCTGGCCCAGGGAGAAGCCTATCAGTGTAAGGGTTTCGGCCTCGGATTGGGCCAAGGATGGCATTACGCCGGGGGATGTGCTGGCGCTGAGCGTAATGCTGAAGGAGCATGGCGCGGATATTATCGATGTATCGGCGGGCCAGACCGATCCGGTATCAAAACCGGTGTATGGAAGGCTTTTCCAGACGCCCTTCAGCGAATTTATACGCCTCGAAGCCAAGATGCCTACGATGACAGTGGGCAATATTCAAAGCTATGCGGATGTCAATAGCATTATCGCCGCGGAACGGGCCGATTTATGCGTGCTCGCCCGGGCCCATCTGTACGATCCTTATTGGACAAGGCACGCGGCTTATGAACAGGGTTTCGATTTGCCCTGGCCCAATCCTTATAAGTCAATTACAAAGTATACGCCGCGAATGAAATAGGATTTTCTCCTGCGGGCGGCGAATAGAATACGATACAATTCCTATACCATTCCATTGTCGCGGAAGAAGCGCACGGAGCGCTCGACGGATTCTTCGAGAGGTCTCGAGGGCAGGCCGAGCTCGCGGCGCGCCTTGCTCACGTCGAAGTAAGCGTATTGCATGAGATAACGAATGGATTTGAGCGTGGCGACAGGTTCGGTCTTGGTGACGCGCTCGGCCCATAATTGCATGCCGAGCGCGATGCCTTCGCCGAGCGCGCTGGGCACATGAAGCTTGGGCGCCTTTACATTCCCGATGCGGGCAACGAGTTCGCAGAAATCCCTGAACGAAATGTTGTGATTGCCCAAAATGTACCGCTCGCCCACCCGGCCCTTGGTTTCGGCCGCGATATGACCGAGCGCCACATCGTCGACATCGATGCCGCAGAATCCGCCTTTGCCCACGGCAGGCACTTCGCCTTTGAGCATCGCCAGCACAAAATTTCCGGTCGGTGTGGGCGCCGTGTCGCGGGGCCCAAATGGAAAGGCCGGGTTCACGACGACGATGGGCATTCCCGATTCGGCAAAGCGCAAGGCAATACGCTCGGACAGGTACTTGGTCAGGATGTAGTCGTTGGCGATATCGAAGAGGTTGAACTCAACGCTTTCGTCCGATGGCTGCTGATCGGCGCGGAGTCCAACGGCCGCGATGGATGAGGTGTAGACGATGCGGGGCACCTCCGCGGCGCGCGCGGCCAGGAGCGAAGCCGTCGTTCCTTCCACATTCACGCGGTAGATGGGCGCGGGGTTCTTCATCCAAATTTTGTAGATGGCGGCCAGATGGTAGTAGGCGGCCACGCCCTTGAGCGCCGTGCGCATCCCTTCCAGATCGCAGACGTCGACCGTCACCAGCGAGAGCGCGCGGCCTTTATCCAGCAAGTCCTCAAGGTTTCTGAGATTGGCCTTGGGCTCGCAAAGCGCGCGGACTTCCCGCCCTTGCTCAAGCAGCTTTCGGACAATGGCCGACCCGATGAATCCCGTCGCGCCACTCACGGCAACCGGTGCATCTGTGCTCATAGCCCGGCTACCCTAATTGGCTTTAGGGCGCGGCGTGAACGTTTTATGGATGCCCATCCAGCGATCGAACGAAAATTGACACCGCAAAACAGAACTCAGCTCTTGACCGATCGCACGGCCCGTAATTTCATCTCGTGCCGATGACTTCCGCGAGCACATCCCCACTCAAAGCTCTAGTCGCCGAAGACGAGCCGGCCATGCTGAGCTTGATGGCGCGACACATGAAAACTCTCGGTTTCGAGGTTGCTGAAGCGCCAAACGGAGACAAGGCGTGGGAGCTCGCGGAACAGCATCACCCTGATCTTGTTGTGCTGGATGTGATGATGCCTGGGATGAGCGGATGGGAAGTCTGCAAGCGCATCAAGTCCGATGCGTCCGAAGGACATCCCCTCGCCCGCACAGGCGTCATCATGCTCACGGGCATCGGTGAAAACCTAAATGAATTGACTTCGCCTCTGTTCGCCGCCGATGCATGGCTCAACAAGCCCTTCGAGTTCGCTGAGCTCGATGTCAAGGTGCGAGAAACGCTTGAGCGCTACGGCAAGTCGATGCCGTCGCGCGAAAGCAAGAAAGCGGTTGAACATGCGGTGGAGGCGCCTTTGGAGGAGAGCAACATGAGAAATGATGACGACGAGCATGAAGGCGGCGGCGAGGGTCGGGCAGACGAGGGTTCAAAGAAGTCCGCACGCAAGAGTGACTCTGCAAAGCGTTCGGTGAAGTCGAAGAAAGAAGACTCGGGCAGCTCGAAGAAGGCTTCGAAGCCGGCCGCGAAGAGCGCGAAAAAGCCGGCCGCAAAGAAGCCTGCAGCCAAGAAGCTGGCTGCTAAGAAGCCCGCGGCGGCAAAGAAGCCCGCGGCGAAGAAGCCGGCTGCTAAGAAGCCCGCGGCGGCAAAGAAGCCCGCGGCGAAGAAGCCGGCTGCAAAAAAGCCCGCAGCGGCGAAGAAGCCCGCGGCGAAGAAACCCGCAGCAAAGAAGCCCGCGGCGGCGAAAAAACCCGCAGCAAAGAAGCCCGCGGCGGCGAAGAAACCGGCCGCCAAGAAGCGCTAATTCGCCGTTAGCGGTCGCGGGAAACAAGCACGGAAACAAGCACGGTGCGAAGGGCTCAACTCCCGATTGCATCGTGCTTTTGTTTTTTGTTTTTGATTTTGTTTTTTGAATTTCAAGCCCATAAGCCATTGGAAGGGCTTTTTTTGTTTGGCCGCGTAAGCTTTGAAGCGCCTGAAACGTTTTTTTTCTGCGAAGGAACTTTCAAGCTGAAGATCCGTCAGCAGCTACAATGCCGCTGACCTTAAATCGGAGCTCCGAAGACCCGTGAGCGACAAAAGAAGCCAAAAGCTCGCCCGTATCCAGCGCGCCGCATTCTTCGTTGAGCTGCGAATGCGCATCAGCCGTGTTCTTTCGGTGCTGCCTCCCGCTCTGTGCACGGCGTTGGCCGCCGCGGCCGGCACATTGGCCGTCCGGAAGATCGCGCCCGATATGCTTTCCGAAACGCGGGCGCGGCAGGTGCTCATCGGCGCCGGTGTGTTTGTCGCCGTGATGATCGCGGGCGCACTGCTCAGGCGCCTTCCTCCCCGCGCTGGAACGCTGGCCCTGGACCGCGCTCACAACCTGCACGATCGCCTCACCAATGCGCTTGCATTTCAGGCTTTGCCCGAAAACAAGCGAACCGCGCTGATGGAAGTCGCCATCGACGATGCCTGCGAACACGGCCAAAACATCCGTCCTTCCAAGGCGGCTCCCATCCGCATCCCCAAAGATTGGGCGTTCGCTCTGCTGATGGGCGCGGGCCTTGTGGCGCTTTCGATGCTCGAGATTCGAATTCCCCGCAAAGAAGAGCCCAAGGCGGCCACCATCGATGCACTGGTGATGTCGCCCGACGATCTCGAGCTGTTCCGCGATGCGGTGAAGGATTTAGAGAAAGAAGATCAAAATCCTGAGACCAAAGCGGCCATCGATAAATTCAATCAGTTGATTGAAGACATCGCGAATAAAAGGCTCGATCGCACCGAGGCGTTCCGGCGCATGGAAGAGCTCGAGCGCGATTTGCTCAAGGGCGCCGAGATGGATCGGAAGGCGCTGGATGAAGCGCTGGAGCAAACGGGGCAAGAGCTGTCGAAGAGCGATTTGGCTAAAAAGGCCGGTGAATCGCTGAAGAATAAAGATCTGGAGAAGGCCAAAAAAGATTTGCAAGAGCTGGCCGAAAAGCTCCGCGACAAGAAAAAGAAGCCCAGCAAAGAAGAGCTTGAACGCTTAAAGCAAGCGCTAGAAAAGGCTTCGAAGCAGCGCAAGGAAGCACTCGCGGCGGTCAATGAAAAGCGGGCGGAGCTTCGGGAAGAGCTTCTCCGCAAGAAGCGCGAGCAAAAAGAAAAGACCGACGCGGGCACGGAAAAAGAAAAGTCCGAGGAAGAGAAGCTGCTCAAAAAGAAAGAGCGCGAGCTTGAAAGGCTCGATCGCGAGGCGGAACAGAAAGAGCGGACGGGAAGGCAGCTCGACAAGCTGGACCGCGAACTTGCGAAGGCGGCCGAGGATTTGCTGCGCGAAGCAGGGCTCTCGGCGGACGATCTGGAGCAGGCGGCAGAAGACTTGAACCGCATGCAGCAAGAGCAGATGTCCGACAAGGAAAAGGAAGAGCTGAGGCAGAGGCTTCAGGAATTGCGCGAGCTCTTGAGGCAGCAGGGGCAGGCTGGAAAACAGCAGCTTTCAAGGCTTTTGAAGTTCGGCAAGCGGGCGCGCGGAGGAAGCGGGCAGCAAGGTCAAGGCCAGGGGCAGCAGCAGCAGGGCCAAGACGGCCAGCAGGGCCAAGAAGGCGAGGAAGGCGAAGGCCAGGAAGGTCAAGGCCAGGGCCAGCAAGGAAAAGGCCAGCAAGGCCAGGGCCAGGGCCAAAAATGGGTGATCGGGCCGGGCGGCAAAAAGATTCTGGTGATGCAGAGCGGGGGCGGCGAGCAAGGCGGCGGCGAAGGGCAAGGCAATCAGCCCGGAGGCGGCGGCGACAAACCTGGAGGCGAGGGCTCGGGCCAAGGCGGCAAGGAATGGGGTTCGGGCAGAGGCGGCGAGATCGCGGGCCAGAAGACCAATCCCAAGATGGGAACGCAGGATGTGCAGGCCGCGGGCATCGATTCGGGCGAGGGGCAGGGCAACAGCGAAGTGATTCTAAGCGCTGCGGAGCGGGGATTTAAGGGCAAACCTTATAAGAAGGTGTACACGGACTACCGCACGGTGGCGGAGCAGCAGATCAACAAAGACAAGATTCCCGATGGATATCGCTTCTACGTGCAGCGGTATTTCCAACTGATCCGGCCGCGCGAGTAAGCGAAGAGGGCAGCGTTGAGAGGCGTTTTCGTAGGATTTTAGAGGCGCGATCGGCATAAGAGATCGGCGCGGGGACGTGTTTTGTAGGTGGCGTAGGAAGAGATCATGGCGGAAAAAACCAAAGAAACAGCGCGGGCAGAGGTGCAGGATTTTCAGCAGCGTATTTCTGTACTGCGCGACGAAGTGGGCAAAGTCATCGTTGGCAACCGGGAAGTCATCGACGGCGTGCTCACATGCATGCTGGCCGGTTCGCATGCGCTGCTGGAAGGCGTTCCGGGCCTTGGAAAAACGATGCTTGTGCGCACCATGGCCGAAGCGCTCGAGCTTCAGTTTTCACGCATTCAGTTCACGCCCGATATGATGCCCGCCGATATCATCGGCACCACCGTCGTCGAAGAAACGGCGGGCGGCCATAAGAGCTTTTCATTTAGAAAAGGGCCTATTTTCGCGAATATTGTGCTCGCCGACGAGATCAACCGCGCGACGCCAAAGACGCAGAGCGCGCTGCTCGAAGCGATGCAAGAGCACCGGGTGACGGTCTCGAAACAGAGCTACACGCTGGACGAGCCTTTCTTCGTTCTCGCGACGCAAAACCCGCTCGAGAGCGAAGGCACCTATCCTCTGCCCGAAGCTCAGCTCGATCGCTTCTTCTTTAAGCTGCATGTGCCTTTCCCAGGCCGGGACGAACTGCATGCGATTCTCGATCGCACAACGGGTGTGCACGCGCCCGAAGCCAAGGCGGTGATGACAAAGTCCGAGCTATTGGTCATGCAGAAGCTGGTGCGCGAAGTCCCCGTGGGCCGGCATGTGCAGGATTACGCCGTAAGGCTGCTTCAAGGAACACATCCCACCGAAGCCGGAAGCCTCGATACCGTAAAGCAATTCGTGAAGTTTGGAGCGTCGCCCCGCGGAGCTCAGGCGCTCTTGCTCGCGGCGAAAATCCGCGCCTTGTTTGAAGGGCGTTTCGCGGCTTCCATCGATGACGTCCGGGCCTGTGCCCTGCCGGCGCTGCGCCATCGCGTGCTCTTGAACTTCGAGGGCGAAGCCGAAGGCGTGAAAACCGACGATGTACTCGCGGAAATTCTTAAACACTTGCCCGAGAGCAAGTAGCCGGCGCGGGTAAATCAATGGGCGTGCTGGATATCTTCAAACGGGTAACTTCGCCTCTTACGAAGGGCGTGGCCGGGCTTTCCGGCGATGACGACCTGTTCGACGATGAGTTTCAGCGCAAGCTCGACTACCTGGCGATGGTGAGCAAGCGCGTGTTCTCGGGCGCGATGCGGGCCGAGCGGCGCACCAAGAAAACAGGTTCGGGCGTCGAGTTTGCCGATCACCGCGATTACACCGCGGGCGACGATTTCCGCTATCTCGACTGGCATGCCTTTCAGCGCTTCGATCGCTTGCTGATCCGGCTTTACGAGGAAGAAGAAGATCTTTCGATTTATTTCATCATCGATTCATCGGCTTCGATGGGCTTTGGAGGCGGGGAAAAACTAAAGCAGGCCAAGCGGCTCTGCGCGGCGCTCGCTTATGTGGGATTGGCCAATCTCGATCGCATCGCCATCGTTTCGGCCACCGACGAAATCAGCGGGCGCACGCCTTCAACCCGCGGTAAAGCCCGCATCTTTCGCGTCTTCCGCTTCCTGCGGAGCGTGCGGGCCGAGGGGGCGACCGATCTGGGCGAAGCGATGAAGACCTTCGTTGCCCAGCATAAAAGGCGAGGGCTCGCTGTTCTGCTCAGCGATCTCTACGATCCGGCCGGGTTTGAGCGCGGAATCAATGTGCTGCGCTACAACCGCTTCGAGCCTTTTGTCATTCATATCGTCGACACTCACGATGCCCGGCCCAACTTGCGCGGCGATGTGAGGGTCTACGATTGCGAGACAGGCGATGAGCGCGAAGTGACCGTCACCGCCAAAGTGCTCGAGCGCTACGCCAAGGCTTATGAAGACTATTTGGAAGAGGTAAAGCGCTTCTGCACCTCGAGACAGGTGAGCTATTTCCGCGCCGATGTGAATGTGTCGTTTGACGAACTCATCCTGCGCGTCTTCCGCAAGGGAGGCTTCCTCCGCTGAGGGCCTATGCATTTCACAGGGCTACCCCTTGCGACGCTTTTGCAGATCGGCGCGCTGGCCGGCGCGATCGTCGTTGTTTTTTATATTCTCAAACTCAAGCGCCGCCCCATCGCCGTTCCGTATTCAAAAATTTGGGAGCGCATTCTCCGCGATAAAGAAGCCACAAGCCTGTTTTCTCAGTTGAAAAGGCTTCTTTCGCTCTTGCTTCAGCTCGTGCTGCTTACGCTGCTCTTGCTTGCGCTGGGCGATCCCCGCGCGGCGGCCAATCTCATCGAAGGGCGCAATATCGTCGTGCTTATCGATGCGAGCGCCAGTATGCAGGCCACCGATGTGGCTCCAAGCCGGCTGGAGCACAGCAAAGAGCGCATCCGGTCGATGGTGCGCGGCTTGTCGGGAAGCGATCGGATGCTGATCGCTCAAATGGATGCGGCTGTGACGCCGCTGTCCACGATGACAGGCGAAATTTCAGAGCTTGAAGCCGCGGTCAGCGCCGTTAAAGCCACCGATTCTGCGGCCGATTTTCCAAGAGCGCTGCGCTTTGCGACGGATACGCTGCGCGGCCTTGGATCGCCCGAGATTATTGTGGTGAGCGACGGCGTTTTGGGAGAGGCCGAAGATGCGATGGGAACGGTGCATCTCGGCAACGCCAAGCTTTCCTACCTGCCCGTCGGCGAACGTTCGGTAAACGCGGCAATCACAGCCTTTTCGGTGCGCCGCTACCCGCTCGATAAAAGCCGCTACGAGGTGATGCTCGAAGTCACCAACATGAGCGAAGAGCCCATGGATTTAGAGCTTTCGCTCTTCGGCGACGGGCAGCTTATCGACCTGACCCGCCTGCGGCTTAAGCCCGAAGAAAAGCTTCCCCGCTTTTATCCAAACCTGTCTGGAGCTTCGCGCACGCTCGAGGCCAAGCTCTCGATGGCCGATGGATCGCAGGACGATCTTCCCGCCGATAACAAAGCGTTTGCCTTGCTTCCCGAACGGCGAAGAGCGCGGGTTCAGGTTGTTACGGCCGGCAATATGTTCCTCGAGGCGGCGCTCTTGCTCGATGAATATCTCGATGTCACGACGGTAAACCCCTCGAAGTATCCTGCGGCGGGCTCGTTCGATGTGACGATTTTCGACAACGCAACGCCCAATGTCGCGCCTGGAAGCGGCAGCCTTTTGTATCTCAATCCGACGGGCGCCAATGTGCCCTTTGAAGTCGGCAAGCTCATCGAAAGCGACGAAACCTATGCGCTCGGTTTCGATGAACTCGACGCAAAACACCCCATCCTCCGCTACACCGAGCTCAGCGACGTCAACATCACGCGCGGCCATATTCTGAAGAGCGACAAAGACGACAAAGTCATCGCCAAAAGCTTTAAAGGCCCGCTGATGCTTCAAGGCCGGCGCGCAGGCGTGAAATTCGTCGCGCTGGGCTTTGATATCCGCGAAAGCGATCTGCCTCTTCGTATCGCGTGGCCCATCCTGCTTCTCAACACCATCAACGAATTCGTTGAAGAGGATGTGGGCTACATCTCATCGTATAGAACGGGAGAAGTTTGGCATGTGCCTGCCTCGAGCGCGGCGGACACGGCGATGCTGGAGCTGCCCGGCGGAACGAAGCGCGAAGTGCCAATCAAAGATGGGCGGGCCGTGTTTCATGGCCAAATGGCCGGATTCTACAAGCTCTCGACAGGATCTCCGGGTAGCGAGGAAACCCATATGTTCGCGGCGAACCTGTCGGATACGCGCGAAAGCTCGATTAAGCCGCTGAAGGAGCTTTCCGTGGATGGAAAAAACGCGGGAGCTGTGGGCGAATTCAAGATCGGCGTGCGGCGGGAAATCTGGGGCTACTTGCTGTTGGCGGTTATCGCGATCACCGCCATTGAGTGGCTGACGTATCACAGGAGGATAACGGTGTGAGCGCCTTTCAAAGCAGGAAGTTTCGCATCGTTCTGTGGACGATCACCTGTGCCGCGCTCTTGGGCATCTTGTTCTGGGCCTACCGGCGCTATGTGCTTTTGCATCCCGATCCCACGATTTCATGGGTTCGCAATGGAACGACCTACGAGCTGCTGAATCCCAAAATGCTGGGCGCGGTGCTGCTCGCGCCTTGGTTTGTAGGCATTCTGTCTCAATCGCTGGCCGATCTGCCTTGGCCCCAGCGCATGATTTCGGTTCTGCTGCGCATCGCGTTTGTGGCGCTTCTGGCGCTTGGCCTTTCGCGCATGGCGAGAAGCGCGACCACCGAAAAAGCCTGTTCCATTTATCTCATCGATGTGTCGGATTCGGTCACGGATGAGTCGCTCAATGATGCGCGCGAGCTTTTAAATAAGGCATTCGCGGAGAAGCCCGAAGACGGCGTTATTAAAGTCATCACCTTTGCGCGCAGGCCGCGCCTCGCCGAGCCGGAGGAAAATGCCGACCCTAAACAGGCTCCGCCCCTCTCGAGGCACAAGAACGAAAAGGGCGATGCGGCAGAGCTGGGCGCGGGTTCGAATTTGCAGGCCGCGCTTCAGCTCGCCTATGGCCTATATCCGCCGGGTTATCTCAAGCGGGCGGTGCTTCTGTCCGACGGTGTTCAAACCGACGGCGATGTGCTGGCCGAAGCGAATCGGGCCAAGGATTTTGGCGTCAAGCTCTTTACCGTTCCCTACCGCAGGCCCGCTCCCCCCGAGGTTGCCGTGCGCGAGCTGCGCATGCCCGAGCGCGTAAAAGTCGGCGAAACCTTCGAGATTCACGCGGATATTTATGCGTCCCGCGCGACAGCCGCCAAGGCGAAGCTGTATCAGGGCGAGGCGCTGAACGGCCTGGATGGCATTAAAGATTTAGAGCTAAAAGCAGGCGCAAACGACATCGTGTTCAAAAGCGTCGTGCGCGTGGCGGGGCAAGTGACCTATGCCTTCGAGCTGTCGGATATCGCCGCCGATAAATTCAAAGAAAACAACCGCTATGCGACGACCATCGATGTTCCGGGCCGTCCCGCGGTGCTCTATGTCGAAGGGACGCCTCAGCACGCGGCGCCTCTGTCCAATGCGCTGACGGCTCAGCAGCTCGATGTGGATGTGAGGCCGCCCGTGGGCTTTCCCGCATCGCTGAAAGAGCTTGAACGCTACGACTTTGTGATTCTGTCCGACACGCCCAAGGAAGCCGTTTCGCTTCAGGCTCAAGAGCTTATCGAACAATATGTGCGCGACTTGGGAGGCGGGTTTTTATTCGCCGGCGGAGAATCGGGCTATGGGCTCGGCGGCTGGTATCACACGACGATCGAGCGCATTTTGCCGGTGCGCATGGATAACGAGCGCAAAAAGGAAATGCCCAGCGTGGCCATGGCGCTGGTCATCGATCGCTCGGGTTCGATGACCGGGCTTCCGCTCGAGATGGCCAAGGCCGCGGCCAAGGCAACGGCGACGACGCTTTCACCGGATGACATGATTGAAGTCATCGCCTTCGATTCAGCGCCGACCCGCTATGTGAAGATGCAGCCCGCGCGCAACCGCACCCGCATTGCCAATGAAATCGCGCGTATTCAGCCTGGAGGCGGAACCGAAATCTTTTCGGCGCTGGACGCGGCCTATCAAGACATGACGGTCACGCAGGCGCGCAAGAAACACGTGATTCTGCTGACCGACGGAAAGGCTCCCCAAGGCGGTATCCGCGATTTGGTCAGCGCGATGGTGGCCGAGTCGATCACGGTGACGACCGTGGGCCTGGGCGGCGATTTGGACGAACAATTGCTGAAGATGATCGCCGATGTGGGCGGAGGCCGGTATCACCCGGTGTCCGATCCCAACAATCTTCCCCGGGTATTCACCAAAGAGACCGAGATGATCGCCAGGGCCGCCGCCGTCGAGGAATGGTTTCCTGTGACGCAGGTGGGCGATGCGGCTTTTTTGCGGGGTATCGATGTGCGTACCGCGCCCAATCTTCACGGATATGTGTCGACCAAACTCAAGCCGCCGCCCGCGCAGGAACTCTTGCAGAGCGATACGGCGGAGCCCATTTTGGCGCGCTGGCGCGTTGGATTGGGATGGACGATCGCCTGGACCAGCGATGTGAAATCGCGCTGGGCCGTGGAATGGCTGCGCTGGCCGGGCTTCTCGAAATTCTGGGGCCAGCTCGTTCACGAGCATATGCGCCAGAAACATCGGCGCGAGCTGGATATGAAGGCTGAAATTGTGGGCGGTGTTCTTTCCGCTCAAGTGGACGCTTTTACCGCCGATGAACGCTTTGAAAACAACCTGGTCTCGAAGCTGAGCATCATCGGGCCGGAACCCGGAGGCACAACCAAAACGGTCGATCTGCGGCAGATTGCGCCGGGCCGTTACGAGGCGAAGGCCGTGCTCGATAAATACGGCTCGTTCTTGCTGAGGGCCGAACATCAGCGCGAAACAAGCGACGGAAGCCTAAAGCCCGTGGCCGTAAGCTATGGCCACGTATCGAATCCCTACCCGCGGGAATACGCGAGCTTTGAACCCGACATCACGTCACTGGAAAAAGCGGCGCTGGCCACGGGCGGCTCTCTCGATCCCAAAGACACGGCCGCCGTATTTCAAGCCGCGGGTGAAAAAGTCACCTTCCACGAAGAGCTATGGCAGCGCTTTATTTATGCGGCCATCGGCGTCTTCCTGCTCGATTTGCTCCTGCGCCGCGTAAGACTTTTCGATCGGAAATTTGTGGCATCCAAGACCCGCCGCCCAGGCCCCGCAATCAAGGCACATTGATTTCAAGGGTTCTCGAGATTGCCCGCGCGATGATAGACGTAGAAATGGCGAACGCTGAATTCACGGTGCGCGCTCTCTACAAACATCGTGTCTACCTCCTCCGCGCTTCTTTCACGGCTTAAGGACGGCCCGCCGCTTGTGCTGGGAGGCGATCCCAGCTCGTCTCTCCGGCTCTTGGGTGCCCGCATCGATGGCCCTTTCGCTATGGGCCGGCTCATCCGCGAAGATCCAGACATCATCGCCAAGCTCTATGCGCAGAACACAGCCGCAGGCGCGGACGTGCTCTGTGCGCTTACCGGTGAAACGATGGGGCCCGCCCTTTTGCCGATCGGCATGGCTTTTCGCGCTGCCGCACTGACCAGGCGCGCGCTGGAGCTCGCTCAAGACGCAGCCCGGGCCGCTTCAAAACCCACCTTCGTGGCCGGTTTGATTGGCAATCCAGATGTCAGGCTGGCCTCAACCGAACGGGCCGCAGAAGAGTGTTCGCTTCACGCCGCCCGGCTCTTGTCCGATGGCTGCGATGTCATCATCGCCCGTTCGTTTGGAGCGGCTGAAGGCGCTTCCGCCGGTTTTGAACGCTTCTCGAGGCTTTCGGCTTTGATCAGCGGCTCTTCCACACGCCTGCCCACCTGGGTGCTGGCCGATCTGGAACAGCCCTCCATCACCACCGACGGCGAGTCCATCGCAGGCTTGGCCAGCGCGGCTTGTGATGCCGGTGCTCAAGCCCTTATCTTTTCCGTTCCCAGCGCGGAGATCGGGCTTGCCGCACTCGCCCAAATCAAAACCTCGCGCACGCTTTATCTGGGCGTCCTTGTCGCCGCATCCTCCGGCGGGCCGCCAAGCCCCAACGAGCTTCAATCCTGGGCCAAATGCGTGGCAGATCTCTCAAGCCATGGAGCCCGTATTGTCGGTGGCGGTCCAGGAACATCGTTTGAACACATACGAACGCTTGCCCTTGCTGTAAGGGGTAGGCTTGAATGCGAGTGACATGGCTGAACAGTCAACGGCGAATGAGCTGAAGTCGGAAAGCGATCTCCTCTTTTTGTTTCACGAGGCGATCAAGGCGCCCGAACGATTCCGGATCGGTGCTGAATCCGAGAAGTTCGGCGTAGATTCAACGACGGGGGCAGCGGTTCCCTACGAAGGCGAACGCAGCGTCTTTGCCGTGCTATCGGCGCTTGCCGAACGCCATGGCTGGAGGCCCGAGCGAGAGCGGCCCGATGGCCCGCTGATCGCGCTTATCCGCAATGGAGCGTCCATCACGCTGGAACCTGGAGGCCAGCTCGAGCTGTCCGGTTCGGCCTTTGAAAACAATCATCAGATCTGCGCGGAAATGAGCGGCCATATGGCCGAGCTGCGGGACATTTCCGAAGAGCTCAATCTGAGCTGGCTGGGCCTTGGTTTTCATCCCTTGGCGGCCCAGGCCGACCTTCCTTGGGTGCCCAAAGGCCGCTACTCCATCATGAGGCGCTATTTGCCCACGGTCGGCGAATACGGGCTCGACATGATGCGGCGCACATGCACGGTGCAAGCGAATTTCGACTATTCCTCCGAAGAAAGCGCCATGCGGGCGATGCGTATCTCGCTCCGCCTCTCGCCGCTGGTGACGGCGATGTTCGCAAACTCGCCCTTCTATGAAGGCCGGCTCTTCGGCGGCAAAAGCTACAGGGCCAGGGTATGGCTAAGCGTAGATCCAAAACGCCAGGGCCTAATTCAGAAGGTGCTGGAAAACGGCCGCCGCTTTGAGGACTACATTCAATGGGCACTCGATGCGCCGATGTTTTTAATCAAGCGGGATGGCGAAATCATCGAGAACACAAGCCAAAGCTTCCGCGACTTTATGAGGGATGGCAGAGATGGCCACCGGCCTACACGGGCCGATTGGGAGACGCATCTCAACACGCTCTTCCCTGAAGTGAGGCTTAAGAAGACCATCGAAGTCCGAAGCGCCGATTCTCAGCCTTCCAACATGGTGTGCGCGCTGCCCGCGCTGTGGACGGGCATCTTGTACGACGCCCGCGCGCTCGATGAAGCCGAAGCCTTCACGGCCGATTGGACATTCGAAGAGCTTTCGGCGCTGCGCCCGCATATCGCCGACCAAGCCCTAAAAGCGCCCTTCCGCGGCAAAACCCTGGTGGAACCGGCGCAGAAGCTTCTTGAAATTGCATCGGGCGGCTTAGAGCGCAGAGCCAAGCTGAACAAGAACGGCGCGGACGAGCGCATCCACCTCAGGCGCCTCGCCTCCCTCGCGGAAAAAGGCCAGTCCCCCGCCGACGCGCTGATTGAAGATCTCACCCAAAGCAAAATGGATCTTCGGGCTTTTGTGCTGGAAAAGACGCGCTTTTAGATTGCTCAAGTCGCCATGAACACGGCCATTTATCTCATAGGCACGCTGCTCTTGGTGCTGCTCAACGCCTTCTTCGTCGCCTCCGAATTCGCCATCGTCAAGATGCGGCCCACGCGCCTCGAGCAGCTTATCCGCGAAGGCAATTCCAACGCCGCCCTCGCCCTTCGCATCTCACAGCATCTCGATGCTTATCTGTCCGCCAATCAGCTCGGAATCACACTCGCATCCCTGGCCCTGGGCTGGATTGGCGAGCCCGCCGTCGCTCATTTGCTCGAGCCTCGCCTGAGTTTCCTGGGCAGCGCCTCGAGCGTCAGCGCCCACACCGTCGCCGTCGGTATTGCCTTCGCCGTCATCACCGCGCTCCACACCGTCGTCGGCGAACTCGCTCCCAAATCCCTGGCCATTCAGCTTACCGAGCGCGTCACGCTGCTGACCGTCTGGCCGCTGCATTTGTTCTACCTGCTGATGTGGCCTGTGATCTGGCTGCTCAACACCATGGCCAACGCCTTTGTGAGGCTCTTCGGACTTAAACCCGCAAGCGAAGCCGAAATGGCCCACACCTCGGAAGAGCTCCGCATGCTGCTCGCCCAAAGCCCGGCCGGCCTCGATCCGGCGCTCCGCAGCATGCTTGTGCGTATCTTCGATCTCAGGCGGCGCACGGCCCGCCATGTCATGTCCCTCCGCAGCGACGCCGCCACGCTGCGCGCCAATATGAGCATCGATGAAGCCGTGAAAATCGCGAACGATGCGGGTTATTCGCGCTATCCGGTGCTCGATGAGCAAGGCGAAAGGGTGCTCGGCTATTTGCATCTGCGCGATTTGTTTTCGGTGCTTTCGGGCCACCGCAAGGCCAACCGCGTGGCCGAGCTTCTGCGCAAGCCTATTTTCGCCAAGGAAAGCACGTCGGTTGAACGGCTTCGCATGGAGATGCAAGCCCGCCAGATTCCAGTCGCGATCGTGAACTCGGCGGCCGGGGAGTTTGTGGGCTTGTTGACCATCGAGGATTTGCTCGAGGAAATCGTCGGTGAAATCCGAGACGAAAACGACGAAGAGCTTCCCTCGATTCACCGCAGGGGAGCGGGCATTTTGGATGTCGATGGCCGGATGCTGCTCGCCGATTTAGAGCGCGATACGCAAGTGGTGCTGCTGCCCGAAATGAAAACGATTGAAACGGTGGGCGGCTATATGCTCGCGAGGCTTGGACATCCTCCCGAGATGGGAGAGCGCGTCGAATGCGAGGGCTACACGCTGGTCGCCACCGATGTGGCCGGAAGGCGTGTGCGCAGGGTCCGCATCGTTCCGACTGAAACGCCGCCTAACGAGGCTTCGCAGGCAGATCACAATTGATTTCTTTGCCTGTTTTCTGAGCTGATTGCTCAATTTCCTTCAGCACTTGATCGATCCGCTTTTTGTTCGCCAAAGGCAGGGCCGGATCGCTTCTGTCGAGAATCATGCGCTCGCGCAGCTCGAGCTTTGCGTCATAGGCGCGCTGCATCTCCCGCGCATACCCATCGCGGTCTTCGGATTTTACCCGCTCGGCCTTTCTTTCACTCTCGGCGATCTCGTCGTAGAGCCTCGCCACATCTCTCGGCGGATCGTGGGAATACAAGCCTTGGCAGCGATCGGCCCGGGGACCTAAAAGCACATGCGCAACGCGTTTTTCCGCGGCCCTGCGCTTCTCTTCCGATGCATCGGAAAACAAAATTTTGTAGTTGCTCACCGATAGCGATCCAGTGGTCTGAAAGCCCGGACCATTGAGATCGGCATTCGTCGGCAATACCGAGTGATTCAGGGCATCTTCGACACATGCCTTAAACGCCGACAGATCCCTCGCTTCGGTCTTTGCATTCGCGGGTTCGAGCGCGACAACCCTCGCCTGGCCTATTTTCGAATTCCCGCCTTCCACCGTGAAACTGACGTTGGCGATGAATTCGCCTTTAAAACCCGATGTTTCAAACTCTTTTTCCCAGCACGCCACAACCAAAGGCAAGCGGCTTGGGGTCGCGGCATTGGCCAAATCGCGCGCGACTTGAGGCCCCGCCGAACACGCCGCGCCCCAAAGCCCAAGCGCAGCAAGCGCCGCCAACGTCCATGGCCCACGCATGCCAAACATCAGCGGATTGACCCCTTCTTGCCCGGATTTAAAGAGCCGCCCGAACCCTTTTTCGGAGCCTCTAAGATGCGGGCATCGATGCTGCTGTAATCGGGGAATTGCCGGTTGGCATCGCGAACGCCGCTGTACGCAATGGTTGTCGCAATCCATTTAGGATCGTGCGCGGTCATATCGACACGGCGCTGGCACGCAGGAAAACCCACGAGAAGCGCCAATATCAGAATCGCCCGCGGTACGGCGGAAGTTGAAATCATCACGGCCGATGCCGAACCTACCATGAACTACGGCGTGGATTTCTTGCCTCGCGAAACCTTTGTGAAGGCTTGAAGCTGAGCTTCAAATCCACCCATGTCGACGAACTTCGAAACCACCATCACAAGGCCGGCCCGCTTGGCGTTGATCGCTGTCCTTTCGGGCATCGGCGATATCCACACCAGCCGGCCGCCCACGGCCAAGGCTTCAGCCGAGCGGGCAATAAAGGCATCGAGCACCTCTAGCAAGGTGGCCGAACGGTGAAGCCTTAGACCCATGGGCGGATTGCTCATCACCAGCGTGGGCCGGGCATCAAAGGCCGGAAGAGCATCCCGGATATCGTGCTGAAATAGCTTAAAATGCAGGGCTTTTGCGTTCCCCAAATTGATGTTCGCCACCTTCAGCGCATCTTCGTCGCGATCGGAGCCCATCAAGATTTGGTAAGGCCCCCGAAGGCTCCGCTCGCATAGTTCGAGTCCCGAACCCACAAAAGGATCCCACACGACATCATCGGCCCGGACCCCTGAAACATGAGCGATCAGCGCGGCAATCGTCGGATGCGATGCCGCGGGCACATCCCCTGCCCTATAGGCAAAACGCGGATCGGACAGACGCGGCACAAGCTCGACACGCACAGCCCTCTTCGATTCGTACACAACCGCCTGCCACAAGCTTTCGCGGGGATCGTTCTGCAATCCGGGCCTTCGCTTGCTCACTTCGGAAGCGATGTGAAACACGGCCGCGCGCCTCTTTCCGCCCTTCGCCCACGAAAGCCGGTAGCGCAGTGGCCCCTGCGTCCAGTGGCTTAATAGAGCCCATGCTTCGCTGGAACTCAGCGCGGCAATCACCGCAGCGGGCACGTCTTCGGGCGATGCAATAGGCACTTCGGGAAGGGCAAAGCCAAAGGACATAAACAGCCTGGCCCGGAAGAGGTCTTCCGGCGCCCCTAAAAGCTTTGCTTCGACCCGAAGGCCAAGGGGCAAATCCCGGCATACCTTGGGCTGCAAAGCGGGCTCCAACGCCGCTGAAAGCTCATCGCATAAAAAATCTTCCATGCCCGGACGGAAGCGAAAGATCACCGGTACCGGCGTAAACGCAGGCTTTGATGCATCGAATGACGAAACTTCGCCGCGTCCGAGATCCCTCGACACCATCAGCGCCGCGCGGCTCTTCCGCTGTTCAGAAACGCTGTCGCGCGTCTCCACGCGCGCAAGAATATCCAGCGCCTTTTCACCGCCCACATAGCCCAAGGCTTGCACCAAAACCCGCCGGACAGGCTCTTCCCGCTCGTTGGAAAGCGCTTGAATCAGCGCATCTTCCGCGGCTCTATCGCCCAGCTTTCCCAGGGCATTCGCCGCAATCGACCGGACTTTTGAATCGGTGTGCCCAAGCTTTCCGATTAGCCATTCAAACCCCGCCGCCGAAGGCTGGCCCCTCATCAATTGGCCGATCAAGCGCACGAGTTTTCCCAAGCCCTTCGCTTCATCGCCGGCTTGTGGCGCCCTGGCGAGCGCCGCTTCCAAAGCCTTATTTCCAAGCCTATTCAGCGCGCGAAGCACATGCGGCTCGGCCTCGCTGTCGGAAACCAGCAGCAAATCGAGCAGAGGCCCCACATCTTTCTGGGATGGAGTGAAACCTGGATCGGCAATCGCTTGATCCAGGGAAAAATTAGGCTTTCGCGCCATGCATCACGACTTAAGGGTTATCTAGGCACTCGGCCTTATTTGCGCAGTCGGCACATACGCATCCTTCAAAAAAGCTGTCGCACACGCCGTTTTCATCACATTGAGCCGTGTCGGCGCAATGCCCGTCTTTCTTGCAGTCATCGCAAATACAGGCGTCGTCCAAGGTGCAATACCCATCATCCACGCATTGATCGGCAATACAGAAAGCCGTGTTCACGCAATCGCTGCAATCACAGCCTTCCAGCAGCACTTCGCAGGTTCCATTGGCGTCCGCGCACTGCTCGGCGCTCGCATTTCCGCCTGCGCCGCCCGCACCCGCAGCACCGCCCGTGCCTCCATCACTGGGATACGATCCCGCAGGACCTTTTTCGAAGCTGGTGCACCCCGAAAAGGGCGACAGCGGAAGCAGGCACAAGCCCAATAGCCCGTAAAAGAAAGCGTCGCGCATCATAGATCACCGGCTAATTGCCGCCCGCACCGCCCGCACCGCCCGCGCCGCCCATGCCCATTCCGCCTGTGCCCATTCCGCCGCTGCCTCCCATGCCCATTCCGCCCGCGCCTCCCTGCCCCGTCGCCGTCGAAACACACACGCCGATCTTTCCGCCAAACGAGAACCCGACGCTCAGCCCTTCCAGCGCGGCCGGCTCGCATTTGCCTGTCGCACTGCAATCGTTGTCATCGCAGCAAAACCGGGCGCATTGCCCGCCCACACAGGTATTGCCCGGACTGCAGTAGCTATTGGGATCGGTGCCGCATACTTCACAGGTCTTTTTGGTGTTGGGCGGCGCGTAACACACGAGCGAGCTGTTCTGAAAATTGAAGTCGCATGCATGTCCATTGCCGGTATCGCAAGGCATGCCGGTGACCGGATTGCATGTGAAAGGCGCTTCACCCACCATCGCCACGCAAGAGCCATTGGAGGGCGCTGTCACGGGCGCCGCGCAATCGGGCGTTAGGCCGACAATACAAGCCGCTTTGCAGTTGAGCAGCGAGCAGTTCAGCAAACCATCGGCAGCCTCAATCGCGGCGTCGTCGCATGCCGGACCGCCTTTTTCGCTGCATCCAATGCAATTGCCGCGGACGGCGCACTCTTCCACTTCAAAACAGCAGGCGCTCACCAAACAGGTTTCGCATTCCATCGAGCGCATCATCTGATTGGCCGCGACATCGGCGCATAACACCGGCCCGCTGCTCGATGAACCTGATGAAGCTCCTGAGCTTCCCGCCGGACCCGTTCCGCTCGACGAAGTAGACGCGGAGGACGAGTTCAATTCCTTGTCATCGCCGCATCCCGCAAAGCCCCAGGCTAAAAGGGCGGCAAACACAGCCAAACCATAGACTTTTCCGCTTTGCATTTTCCGCTCCATGACCTGCGCCCGATACACGAAAAGCTATTTAACCCAAGCGGCGCTCGATCATCCTGGCTATTTCGGTCCGGCGCTCCGGTCTTGCCATCGACGGTGTTAGAGTGCCGCCCATGTCCGAACCTAAATTCACGCTGAAAATGCCTAAAACAGCCGAGCCTGTGGCCGTTCTGCGGGAAGCTGTGGAGGCTCTTGAACACGGGCTCCGCGTGGTTCTGGCTTCGGTGGTCGCCCGGCATGGTTCGGCCCCTTCAACCCCCGGCCAAAAACTCGTTCTTATCGGCGCGCCCAAAGGAACCGAGTCCGCGGAGCTTCGTGCGGTGGGCACCATCGGCGGAGGCGCGATCGAACGGGTTGTCTTGGCGTCGATGCTTCAATGCCTATGCGATCGCGCACCTCTTCCGCGTATCGAAACCTTTAAGCTTGGCGCGTCGCTGGGGATGTGCTGCGGAGGCTCTGTGGATATTTTGATTGAGCCGATGTCGCCTTCCTTGGGTGTGCTCGTGATCGGCGCAGGCCATGTCGGCGTGTTTTTGGCGCCGCTCTTGGCGTCACTGGGCTTTCGGACGGTGCTTATCGACAAGCGCGAAGAAGCGATGGATGCAGCGCGCTTCCCCGATGGAATGCCAGGCGTGATGCGGATCTTGGCCGAACCGGACGATCCAGAAGTCATCGCTCAATTTCCCCATCCCGATATCTCGGCGGCCGTCGTGATGACCCACGATCACAAGCTCGATCAGGCCGCGATCGAATGGGCGATCGCGCAGGGATTTGGCTTTGTGGGCGGCGTGGGAAGCAGGGCAAAAGCGGCCCGCACCCGCACAAGGCTCGAACACAAACACGTTGCGGCTCACGATATCGAGCGCGTGCGCATGCCGCTTGGAATCGATATCGGTGCCCGGTTGCCTTCAGAAATAGGCGTTTCCATCGCCGCCGAACTCATCCGCTACCGCAAGGGTCTACTGCCCGCTGAACAGCCTGAACCCCAAACGGATGCGCCGTCTCCTCAAAAAAGCCCCGAACCCGAAACAGAGCCCGCATGAAAAACATCATCAGCATCGTGCTCGCGGCAGGGCGGGGAACCCGTTTGGGAGGCGCCAAAGCGCTTTTGTTATGGCCATTTGCCAATGCGGGCGCGCCCATCCAGCCCTTCACGCAAAGGAAGCAGGACAAGGAAGCCCGTAGCGAACTTCCCCTTGCGATCGCCCACGCCCGCACCCGCCTCGGCGCTGAAAGCGAACGCGTTTTAATCGTTATCCGGTCTCCGATGTTCCGCGCGCTGCTTCCCTATGTGTCACCGGGCATCGAGCTTATTTCTTCGAGTGCGCCCGATGAATTGGGTGCCGCGGGCTCCATCGCCGCGGCCGTTCAGAACCTAGGCCAGGCCAAAGCCGCGTTCATCGTTCCCGTCGACACACCGCCCACATCCCCGAAAACCACACAAAAACTCATCGCGGCGCTCGATGCCGACACGGCCGATCCTCCCCAGCTCCTCGCCGTCCGGCCCCGCTGTTCCGGCCGCCCGGGCCACCCCATTCTCCTCCGCGCCCAAGCGCTCAATCCCTATAAAAACCAGGCATCTCCGCCCATCCTGCGCGACCATCTGCGCGCCCTGGGCACGGCCTGCGCCGATATCGATACCGACGACCCTTTGGTGCTCCGCAATCTCAACACCCCAGAAGATTTCATGAGCCTCTGGGCCAAAAAGCCCAGATTCCTTTCGATTTCCTAGCTCAACTGCATCGATTCCACAGACTTGGCAGCAGCTTTTCCACAGCCTGTGGACAACCTGTGGACAACGGGCACTAGACGCCGAGAACTATCCCTTCTCGAGCAGATGCTGATAGGCTCACACGCGGAGACCAAAGCGCGTGTTTCGCCATTGGGGCAGCGCGCCAAAGCGTCGCGGGAAGGCATTATGCGCCACGATGACAGCTCAAATAAACCGCGCGTCAATCCCGCACAAAACCCGCGTCTCGCCGCCGTGCTGGGGAACGTTTCGCTGGGTCTTGACGACAACCCCGACTCCCGCAATCCACACAGCCAGCCGGGCCGTGTGAGCAAAGCGCCGCCTCTTCCCCCGCCGCTTCCTCCGCCCCGGCGCACGCCCTTGCCAGCGGCCCCCGCGCCTCTGCCCGAAGAGCTTTATCTTCCCGATAACAACGAAATCGAGCTGTTGGGCGATGACGCTTCCGCAGGGCTGGAGCAGGCCGGGATGCCCTTGCAGCCCCCCGGACCGGAAGACGAAATCGAACCTGTGAGCGGCGAGTTTCAATTGTACGAGGGAGCCAATTCGCCTTCGCCCCTCGCGGAAACGCCTCCTCCGCCCTCGCTTGAGACACCGCGTACCTCGCTGCGCCCGGGCGTAATCGCCTATGGAACAGAACTCCCCGCCGACCCGGCTCCTCTTCTCGATAACAATGATAACAGCGATAACAATGCTATCGAATTGGAAACCATCGGAGAAGTCATTCCCTCTGAATTCAATGGTAATTCAAGCGAATTGAATGCCTCGGGGCTAGATCTCGATGAAGCCTCCGGCGGCTCCGAACAGAGTCCTTGGTCAAAAGCGGCGCCTCCCATTCTCATTGACAAGCGGGATCTTCCCTCTTCCGCCCTTGCGGCCCCGGAAGTGCCTCAGAAGACGCAAGCTCCCGCAACGCCCGCGGAATCCGAGGAAAAGACAAGCGCGGCCCGTTCGTTTGTCACGCTCTTTCTGGGTATCGCGGTCGGTGCCTGTCTCGTCACCTTTTTGCTGTTGTACCTGGGCATTCTTCATGGCCCGGAAGGGGCGCCCTCCAGCAATTCGGCGCCTATCGTCGTGCCTCCGCCTGTTAAAACGGCCGATGCCCCGCCCGCGCCTGCCGAACCAAGCGCGGTTGCCGCCGAACCAAGCGCGGCCCCCACCGCGGACGAGGCCCAAAGCGCGGCTCCATCTGAATCCGCCGCGCCCTCAGCGCTCACATCCGCCGATGTTCCGCCTGTGGAGGAAGACCCTTCACAAAAATCCGCATCGCCTCAAACAGCAGCTTCCACACCCACGGCGGCCGGTGTAAACACAGCACCCGTGGTTCAAAAACCGGGGGGCGGCACCGCACCCCCTCCAAAGAAGAAGACCCGCATTTTCTGAATGAGTTTCTCCATGCGAACGCGATCTCGAATTGGCCAATTCATTGTGATGTGGGGCGTTTGCACAAGCCTCTGTGGCGCGGCGAGTCCGCTGTACGCTCAAGGCGCTCCTGCCGCGCAGCCCTCGGGTGGAGCGCAAAGCCCCGAAAAGCGAGCGGCGGATCTGTATAAAAAAGGCAACGAGCTGTACGATAAATCGAAGTTCGCCGATGCGGAAACGATGTACCGGGCGGCTTTTGAGCTTCGCCAAACCTTTGAGATTGCGGGGAATCTCGGAGATGTCGAGCTAATTCTCAACAGGCCCAAGGACGCGGCCGAGCATTTGGCGTTTGCGCTTAGGAATTTTCCCGCGGCGGGAAAGCCGCCCCAAAAAGAAGCGCTTCAAAAGCGATTAAAAGATGCAACCGATCAAATTGGTACGGCCAAGATTTCGGCGAGCGTCGAGGGCGCGGATATCTTCCTGGACGGCAAAGCGCTTGGAAAATCCCCACTGAGCCATGAGGTGTATCTCGATCAGGGGGAACATGTGTTCGAGGCAAAGATGGACACCTACGAACCGGCCAAAGAAAGTGTGAAGGCCGAGGCGGGAGCCATCTACGAAGTCAAGCTGGTGCTCAAGAAGAAACAAGCCCCCAAGCAAGCCCCGAAACCGGAACCCGAGCCTGTCCAAGAAGACGACGGCTTCTTTGGTCCGAAGATGAACTGGATTATTGTTGCGGGCGGCGGAATGATTAGCGTTGCCGGGTTTGCGGCCGGTATTGGTCTATCGATTGCGGCGGGGGACAAGACGGACGAGGCGGATGCGCTTCGGGCTGGGCTGGATGCGCGCAAGGCTCCTCTATGCAATTCGTCTGGGCTTTCGGGGCAAGACAGCGGCGATTGCTCGTCGTTAAAGGAGGCGCTTGGCGATCATGATTCCTACGCCAACTGGGCGGTGCCGGCATTTGTCATTGGAGGATTGGCTGCGGCGGGAACGGCGGCCTATGCCTTTTGGCCTAGGAAGAAAGCGAATTCAAAGCCTACCACGGGTTTGATTCAGCCTGTGCCTGTTCTTGGCCCCAAGGAAGGCGGGCTTTGGCTTCGCGGCCAATTTTAATATCTTTTAGTATTTTTAATATTTTTAGTATTTTTAATATTTTAATTGTTGAATCACAAGCGACAATTTTTAAGGAGACGGGACAATGCGCGGTCTTCAATTGGCTTCCCTTGGTCTTTTGGTATTTGCAACAAGCGCCGGGATGGCCGCATGCTCGGCCGACGCCGAGGATTGCGCCAAAACCCGCACATGCGGAGGAGCGACAACCCAAAGCAGCTCATCCACGAGCAGCACGGGCGGGCCTCTTCCGGCGTGCATTCCTGGGCCGGATCAGACCCAAGTGGGTGCAGATTGCGGGATTTTCGTGGCGACAACGGGGGATGACGGGGCCGAGGGCACCCAGGCCGCTCCTGTAAAGACGCTGGCCCAAGCGATACAGCTTGCTTCATCGAAGGGAGCGGCGGCGATTTACGCATGCACGGGAGCCTATGCGGAGAGCATTGAGTTACCCGGAGGGGTTTCGCTGTTTGGCGGCTTGGATTGCATGGCGGGGTGGACGTATAAAGACGCGATGACCCGCTCATCGCTGAGCGCAAATCCAGATGAAATTCCGCTAAAGATCGCGGGGGCTGGGCCGGTGACCATCGGCAATTTTGATGTGACGGCGGCGGACGCGGCGGCGGCTGGAGGCTCATCGGTTGCGGCCTTGGTGGATGGAACGTCGGTCTCGTGGACGGCGGTTCGGCTTGTGGCCGGGGCTGCAATGAACGGCGCGGATGGAACGACACCGGACCCGGTGGGGGCGACCGATCCCATGGATCCGACGATTGCGGGCAACGTGGGCGTTGCGGCCTGTAGCATGGGCGCGACAGATAATCCCGGAGGCATGGAAAAGGCGAATCCGACCTGCAATACGGCGATTGGGGGTGCGGGTGGGACGGGCCTGGTGGATACGGGAAGCGCGGGCGCGGATGGCCAGCCTTTGCCCAATCCAAATCCAGGGGATTGGGGTGTTGGAGGCATAGGGGCCTCTGGCAACACACCATGCAAGTCTGGCGATGGTGGTTTGGTAGGCACGGATGGTGTCGCTGGAACTGGAGCTACGGGTCTTGGAACCCTATCGGCGGCTGGTTTCGTTGGAGCGGCGGGCGCGGATGGCACCCCTGGAACACCAGGCCAAGGGGGTGGAGGCGGAGGCGGCGCCAAGGGTAAGATGGGATGCGCGGGGGCAAGCGGGGGCGGCGGAGGCGCGGGTGGCTGTGGGGGCCCTGGAGGTCTAGGCGGAAAGGGCGGAGGCTCTAGCATTGCGCTGATCAGCCTGAATGCCTCGATGACCTTTGAGGGTGTGGACCTAAGCACCAAGGCCGGGGGCAACGGCGGCAATGGGGGCGTTGGTCAGAATGGCTCGACTGGAGGCTTGGGAGGTATAGGTGGATTGGGCACCACAGGAACACTCCAAGCGTGCCAAGGCGGAAGTGGAGGAGCCGGGGGCTTTGGAGGCAAAGGCGGAGGAGGAGCCGGCGGCCATTCGATAGGCATTGCATTTAGCGGCACGGCGCCTGTGCTGGATGGGGCGACAGTTCAAAAAGGCGCCGCTGGAACCGGAGGCACGGGCATGGATGCCGCCGGAAATGGGGCGGCTGGGGTATCTGTGGACACACAGTCGTTTTAGGCAGATCATGTTCGTTGAAGCACAGATCACCATCAACGGATCCAAGGCGGCGGTCTGGACCGCGATTACCGACATCGAGAACGCGGCTGCAATGATGAGCGGAATCGAGAAGATTGAGCTTCTCGAGAGACCGTCAAATGGGCTCATCGGTTTAAAGTGGCGAGAGACGCGAATGCTATTCGGCAAACCTGCGGCCGCGGAGAAGTGGATCACGGAGGCTGCCGAGAACGATTTCTACACAACCAGAGCCGAAGATGGTGGATTTGTGTTCTTGACGACCCTGCGTATGACGGAGGGTGCCGGCGGCATTACCTTAACCAGTTCTCATGATTCCAAGCCACAAGGACTTGTTTCGAGGATAAAGTCGCTCCCGATGTTTTTGTTTAAGGGCGTAATTAAAAAGGCCATTCTACAAGACTTAAACGATATAAAGTCGGCGGTTGAACGGAAATAGATGCGGCATGGAACGATAATCATCACGGCGTCCAACCAGCTTTTGCCCGGCCTCCACCAACCCCTTCCACCTATCCCTCGGCCATCTCCACCACTTCTTCCGGCCTCATGCCGAAGGAATGATTATGCATGCGTCGGCTTCTTCAATACCTGAGTGGTTGTTTGTAGACGCATACATCGAGGTCGCTCGATCTCTTCGTGATTGTTTGTAAACGCATACACCGGCTTCTCTCAACATCGACCTGGTTGTTTATCCGCGTATGAATAGATATTCGCTGACTTTGTGCATCGCCTCCCTCTGCCTCCCTCGGTCAGCGATCGACACCTCGGCGGTAGAATGATGACATGCGCTCACCTATCCCGCGATCTTGATCCACGCCTCCCCAGCGCTTGATTTGCATGTTTCCCAAGCTCGATTCATGTCGCCCCTCATCCCTCGCCCAGGCTCCCCCGATACCTTGCAATGCCTCGCCTAAGCTCGGTTCACTTGTCGATCGACCGCGATCCACGCATTCTGCGAGCCCTGAAAACGGGTCTAATAATCGCCCCTATTCCCGTAGTCGTAACAACCGCGCCGCCCCCAAACATGCACCACGAACCAAACAATTGCACCGCGCCGCCGAGCAATTCACCAATCGCCATTCCAAGCTGAT
>CAZICM010000075.1:20823-41049 GCA_964537685.1 uncultured Polyangiaceae bacterium | reverse complement strand
GGCCGGGCATTTCTTTTTCGGCAATGCTTATTTCCTTGCGGCCCCAGGCGGCCAGGGAAATATCTGCAACTTTATAGGGAAGTCTTTCGCTCATGATCGTTTCTCTTTCTTCAATACTTTAGGTGGATGGGTGGATTGCAACGTAGCGCCGCGCCTGGCAACGAGTAGTTGCCAAACGAGATGCCGGTCGGGGCCGTCGCCGCAAAATGAAGGCGGCAAAGCCTGAAGCTCGATATCGACCAATCCCGCGTTTTCGGCGTAGCGCCTTAAATCGGCGGGCTCGAAGCCAAGCCATAAATCGGCTTGCTTTTCGCGAAGCGCCTGGTCTTCGTGCGCTTCATAATCAAGAATGCATAAGCAGCCTCCGATGGGATTGGACGGGCCAGGGGGCCTGACCATGGAAGCAAGCGCTTTAACGGCCTTTGCGGGCGCGGCCGCGTGGTGGAGCACACGCGCGGCGAACACAGCATCGGCGCCTGCGCCCCGCAGGGCTTTTTGAATTTCAGGGCCGTTCATTTCTCCGCAAATAAATTCAATATTCGAAAATCCACGGCGTTTGGCCCGTTCTTCCGCCAGCTCCAATTGAGCCTCGGAACGGTCAAGCGCTATCACCTGTTCAAAGATAGGGGCGAGCAATTCGAGCAGCGCGCCATCGCCCGTGCCCGCATCCACCGCCAAATCGCGGAAGGGAATTAAAGAAGCCAATGCGCTTAGATATGCTGCAAATTCGGAAGGAGGTCCTGCCTTGGCCTGTTTACCCCGCGCGGCAAAAAATTCCCGGGCGGCCGAGTCCCGGGCCCGCACAACTGCATCCATTTTATCAAAAATTCGATCTGAATGGCAGGCTGCGGTTCCGCTTTGGACGGCATCGGCCACGACGGGATCTTTGGCGGCATTGGGCGAGAGGCGAAGCCAGGTAAATGTGCCTTGCTTCCGGGCGGACAGAAGGCCCGCATCGCGAAGGGCCGCCGCATGCCTTGAGATTTTGGGCTGACCTTCGCCGAGCACATCGGACAGCTCGCCCACCGAAAGTTCTTCCGCGGCCGCGAGCGCGAGCAGGCGAATGCGAACAGGATCGGACAGAAGCCTGTAGAGTTCCCAGCGCTCGCTTGTCTTACGCGCACCGATGTCGGAGGACGAGCTCACGGAAAGAGATATATGCGTTTATGTGAATGAATGCAAGAATAAAATTTCTTCGGCAAATCAAGGTTATTTTAAGGCGCCTTCGGGTTGAGCCGGGGCTGAATGGACAAGCGCAGGCGGATGGGCTGATTGGACAGTTCGGCCTTGGGCTCCGACCAATCCACTTGCATGCCCATCAGCGATTCTTTGGGCAGGCGCGTGAGCAGTTCCCGCACGGGCAAATGAAGGGTCAGCGGCTTTTCCATCAGCAGATCGCGGGCGGCGGGCAGCAAATCGGACAGGCAGGGTGTGAGCCGCGTTTTGTTGTCTGAAATGGCTTCGGCGCAGTTCACTGTCAGATGCTTGATGGATGCCGAGAGAGTAAAATCGCCGGCGCGCTCCTGAAGCGTTAAAAACGCGCTTCCATGGCCGAGCACGCGCCTCTTTCCCCATGTGCCCATCTGAATATTGGCCAAAATCAAAGGAATTCCATAAAATTCGGTTGGATTGTCCAAAGGAGCATTCATCAGCGCCGGAGGCAGTTCGGGATCGAATCCGTTCATATCGAAGGCCAAGCCTTGAAGCGTGGGAGGCAGCGTGCTCAACAATGCATTAGAATTTCCAAGCATTCGCATCATGCCTGATTGAAAAAGCGCGTAGATAAATAGATTCAATGCATTTTCACCGGCGATCAGTTCAACGCCGGCAGGGTTTTTGGAATAGGCGCTTTGGGTTGAAGATACGATGGTATTGGGAGCGGAGAGCAGCGAGCCGGCAACGGCGCTATTGATTTTAGGCTCGCCGAGCTTCAAGGAGGCGCAGAGAGAGAAAGCCATGCCCTGCGGGGTGATTTTAGGTTCCTGCGCTAAAGTCAATTGAAGGCGATCGTTGGGCCGGTCCGGAAAGATTTGAATGGGCGATGTCAATGCCGACAAGCCCAAGGACATTTCAACGAGGGCCGTGTCGATGGTGCGCAGAATTTCCGAATGAGAACGGGCTCCGGCAATTCGGTTGGCCGTTTTTCCTCCGTATTCGGCGCCCGCGTCCGAGCCTATTTTTCCGCCGATCGCGGCTCCGGTTGGTCCGCCTATCAGCAAGCCCGCCAAAATCCCCAAGCCTGCGCCCACGCCCGCGCCCAAATCCGCCCCTGCTTTTCGGGCTTGTTCCCTCGTCGGGCCGGTCCACTGAGATTCGACTGGCCCCGCCCTGACAAGCTCGATTTTGGCTTTGGAGGAGACGAGTTTCATTGGAAATCGCGCGGAAAGCAGGGTTTTGTCTTTTAGGGTGATCGATAGCGACACCACGGCGAGATTGGGTTCTAGGGCAATTCGAAAGTCGGTCTTTTCAATGCTTGGAAAATGGATCGAGATTCCGCCCTCGGATAGCGTCATGGGAAAAAAAGCCGAAAGCTTTTGATCCATGGCTTTTTTCATGCCGGCCCCGGCTTTTTCGGTATCGAAGAGTTCAGGAGACAGGCGAAGGGCTAAATCGCAAATAGGCGTGCCTTCGGGGGCGAAGGGGCCGATTAAACTGGCAAAGCTAATTTCGCGTTCCCAGCGGTGTCCGTAATTCATCGACCAGGTGCTGAGATGCAGGCCCGGGGCAAGGCTTTGAGGTAAGCCTTGGGCGCGAATGCGCCGGAAGAATTCGGGAGGGCCCACTTGAATCGGGGGCGCGGTAAAATGGGCGGGATCGGCGACAATTCGATAGGATTTATCGGAAGGGATCTCGGCCTGTAAATCGGCGGGAGGCGGCAGAGAGCGGAGGGCTAAAGGCAGGGCGGCCGAAAATGCCGCCGAGAGTCCAAGGCCAAAAAGAATGGATCGCAATTGGGTTGAATTGCTCATCGCCTGGCTCCCGTGACCGAGAATAGAATCACAATGGTGACGAGCTCCATAAGCACGACGAAGAGGGTGGTCTGCATAACGGCTGAAGTCATGGCTTGGGTGACCTCCTCGGAGCGCTCTTTGGGAGCCCTTCCTTTCGTGACCGCGATGGTGGCCGTGGCCAGCGCATAGCTCAGCACCAGCCAAACGCCCCGGATTAAATAGGGAAGGCGGGCATTGGGCGGATCGAGAATATCCGATGTTAATTTATCAAATGCATAGGGAACATCATAAAATTGAAAGAGGGCATAGCCTCCGGCCATCATGGAAGCAATGAAGACCAATACGGTCGTTAAGTAAGCGAGAAGCAAGGCCATCCAGGCGGGCGACCACAAATAGCGTTCGGGCGGGATTCCAAGGCCGGAAAGAGCGGTGACTTGGCCATGGAGGCGCAATCCGCCCAGCCATGCATTGACGGCGCTTCCGCTGGTGGCCGAAAAGACGATGGCCGATAGCGGCGGAGCGAGCGAAAGAACATAAGAGCCGCCGATGAGCCCCAAAACAACCCTTGGTTTTAAGCCTTCGCTGATATGCACAATCACATAGGGCACGGTGATGCCGAGGAGCACGCCGACGATCGCATAAAATAAAAGGGGGCGAAGCAGGCTTTGAACCAAGGCATTGCGTAGAACGACGGCGCTTTCTTTAAAGAGATGAGGCTCGAAGAATCTTAAAAATCCCTCGCCCATGACTTTAAAAAAAGCCATGGGATTCCAGGCGGAACCGCGTCTTTTTCCTCCCTGCGAGGGGCTTAATTTTTGGGTGAGAAGAAGCGTTTCCACTGCGCTTTCAAGCTCATGAATTCGATTGCGGCGAATATTTGGATCGTCCTCTTCAATTGGACCGCTCCATTCGGGAAGGGCGGGGGTGAGATTTTTGGTTTCGGGATTTAGAAAAAGAATACGATCGGATGCACAGGCGGCAAGGGCAATATCGTGGGTGATGACGAGCATCGCCGCATCTTGCTCGGTAGCTTGTTTTCGAAGCAGTTCCGATAATAGGCGCACGCCCAGCACATCAAGTCCGACCGATGGTTCATCCAATACAATCAATTTTCTTCCGGCGGCCAGCGCGCGGGCGACGGCAATGCGCTGAGCTTGGCCGCCGCTTAAAGAGGCCACGCTTCTGCCCGGTTTTCCTAGGGCTTTGTCGAGATCCACCGCGGACAGCCAGGTATCGACATCGCTTTCTTTTCCGCTTGCCCGCTGTGCCACGGCGATATTGCCGGACACATCCAAATGGTCGAGCAAAGCCCCGCGCTGAGGGACAAAGGCGGGCTCGGTTTCGATATTCCGCTCTTCAAATGAGACGCCGTAACCCTTTTCGCGAAGCTCACCGGGTGTAAGCAGCGCCCGGACCAGCGTGGATTTACCGGCGCCCGAAGGTCCGAGCAGCGAGACGATTTGGCCTGGCAAAAGCTCGATTTCGGCGGCCTCGACAATGATTGTGCCATCGGGCAGCTCGACCTTTAAACCGCGTACGGAAACAACGGCGCTCACGCTTGTCTGCTTATCAAATGGTGCGGATGCCGTGGGAAAAGAAAAGCGCTTGATTGATGCGCGGCTTTTGGGCACCTTCGCCTTCGATGACGCAGAAAACACAAAAGGATGATTCCGCATTATTGGGGCGCGTTCTCGCCCATTACGGTAAACAGGCCGATAGGATTGCTCCTTTGGGGGCGGGCCTGATCAATCGAACGTATTGGCTAAGGGAAAAGGGCAGCGAATTTGTTCTTCAATGGATCAATCCTATTTTCCCGGCGATTACGCATGTGCATGTGAGGGCGGTGACGGAGCATTTGCACGGGCGGGGTGTGTTAACGCCTAGGGTGGTGAGTACCATCGATGGGAATGCTTCGGCGGATTTGGGAAATGAAGGGATTTGGCGTTTGATGACCTATATTGAAGGTACAAGCGTCAATACGATGGTAAATGAAGCCATGGCCCGGGTCTCGGGGGCGCTGGTGGGGCGTTTTCATTCGGCGCTGGATTCGCTCGATTATGGTTTTGAGGGGGCCCGGGGGTTTTCCCACGATACAGAAAAGCATTTGGCTCTGCTGCGCGAGACGCTCGATTCGGATGCGTATAAAAATCACCGTTTGTACGGGGATACAAAGCTATTGGGGGAAGCCATTTTGAAAGCGGCCCAAGCGATGCCGGCTTTGCCCGATTTGCCCATGCGAATTTGTCATGGCGATTTGAAGGTCAATAATATCGTATTTGAAGGCAAAGATGCGTCTTCGGCCGGGAATGCCCTGTGTTTGGTGGATTTGGACACCGTGGGCCCGATGGCGCTGGCGCATGAGTTGGGTGATGCATGGCGATCGTGGTGCAATCCAAAAGGCGAGGATAGTGAAGAAATCGATTTTAATATGCCTATCTTTTCGGCTTCATTGCATGGATATATCGAAGGATTGGGCCGCGATTTAAGCGGGCCGGAGCGGAAGGCGCTTTTGTATGGCGTCGAGTGGATTGCCCTGGAATTGTCTTCGCGTTTTGCCGCGGATGCGCTGAGGGAATGTTATTTTGGATGGAATTCCGAGCGATTTGCAGGGCGGGGAGAGCACAATCTGCTTCGGGCCCAGGGGCAATGGAAGGTCTTTAGGGCCACTCTTGAATGCAGGGATGCCCGGGCCCGCACATTGAATGTTTAGGTGGCGTCCAGCACGAAAGACGCCGTAAAAATCATCAAGAGCGCGGGCAAAAAAAGCTTTTCCTCAATCGAAAGCTTGATATGCTCGCCGCGAAAACCAAGGGAGACGACGCAAGATGGCACGTATTTTCGAGGATAATTCACGCAGCATTGGCCGCACGCCGCTCGTTCAAATCAATCGCCTGACCAAGGGCATGGGAGCGCGGGTGCTCGCTAAAATTGAAGGGCGCAATCCTGCGTATTCGGTGAAATGCCGTATCGGGGCCGCAATGGTGTGGGATGCCGAGGAAAAGGGCCTGTTAAAGCCGGGCGGCGGTATCTTGGAGGCGACCAGTGGAAATACCGGTATCGCGCTGGCTTTCGCCGCGGCATCCAGGGGTTATCGCTGTGTGCTGACCATGCCTGAGACGATGAGTATCGAGCGCCGTAAGGTGCTGATTGCGTTTGGGGCCGAGTTGGTGCTCACTCCGGGACCCTTGGGAATGAAGGGTGCCATCGCCAAAGCTAGTGAGTTGGCCGAAAAAGATCCTGGATTGTATTTGACCCGCCAATTTGAAAACCCTGCGAATCCCGCGATTCACGAGAAAACAACCGGGCCCGAGATCTGGGAGGATACAGATGGGGGCGTGGATGTTTTTGTGTCCGGCGTTGGGACAGGCGGAACATTGACGGGGGTATCCCGCTATATTAAACAGGCTAAAGGGAAGCAAATTCTGACGGTGGCGGTCGAGCCCGTGCATTCCCCAGTCATTAGCCAGACGCGCGAGGGCAAGGATGTGCAGCCTGGACCGCATAAGATTCAAGGGATTGGAGCTGGTTTTGTGCCGAGGAACCTGGATTTATCGATGGTGGACCGGGTGGAGACGGTATCCAACGATGAATCGATTGCGATGGCGAGGCGGCTGTCGAGAGAAGAAGGTATACTGTGCGGCATATCTTGTGGCGCGGCGATGAGCGCGGCGCTGAGGCTTGCGGGCGATCCGGCTTTTGAAGGCAAGACCATTGTGGTGATTCTGCCGGATGCGGGCGAGCGCTATCTATCGGGAGCACTCTTTGAAGGTATGTTTGAAGGCGTGGAGCAGATGAAAGCATGACCGAATGCGCAGAAGGTTCAGAGCTGGCCCAGATTGTCCAAGCGGTCGTTGAAAGTTATAAGAGCGACCGGCGCGGGCAGTTTATCAATCGCCGCCATTTACCGTCCCGGAAGGTGATGGAGGAGTGCATCGATCTCTATTTGCAGATAGTGTTTCCCGGATATTTTGGCGCTCAAGATTTAAGGGGCGACAATATCGTGTATCATGTGGGCGGGTTATTGAATACACTTCGGGATAAGCTTTCGGGGCAGATTGAGCAATGCATTTGCCATGCGGCCGAGACGGAAAAATCCGAGGTTTCGCCTTGCGAGGAAGAGGCGCGCAGGCTGGCGACGCTCTTTTTGGCGAAGCTGCCGGAGCTGCGTTCTTATTTAATCGATGATGTTCAAGCTGCTTATGATGGAGACCCGGCGGCGGGTAATCTGGATGAAGTGATTTTAGCTTATCCGGGGCTGCTTGCCGTCGCGGTATACCGGATGGCGCATGAGCTTCACGGGCTGGGTGTTCCGCTGCTTCCGCGTATGATGACCGAATGGGCTCATAGCAAGACAGGAGCGGACATACATCCCGGCGCGAAAATTGGGCATAGCTTTTTTATCGATCACGCGACGGGTGTGGTTATAGGAGAAACGTCGGAGATTGGCCGGGGTGTAAAGCTGTATCAGGGCGTGACGCTGGGCGCGATATCGCATCCCCGGGACGATCAGGGGCGCGTGATTCGCAATACGAAGCGGCATCCGACGGTGGACGATGGCGCGACGCTATATGCGCATGCGACGGTGCTGGGGGGCGCGACGACGGTGGGTGCCGAGAGTATTATTGGCGGTTCGGTCTTTTTAACGAAGACGGTTCCGCCGCGTTCGCGGGTAGCGATGAAGCCGCCCGAGCTTTCGGTGAGGACGGGCAGCTCACCGGATTGGATTATGGATTTTGATATCTAAATTGTTATACCCACGGATCGTAGGTGCCAAAACTCCATAGATGGCCCTCTAAATCATAACAAGCAAATCCCCTTCCCCCATAGTCTTCGTCTTTAATCTCGATAGCGATTTTAGCCCCGGCCGCCTTGGCGCGGTTGTAGACCAAATCGGCATCGTTGACAACGATATAGGCGGCCTGGGTTTCATATCCCCCGATTTCATCCGGCTGTTTAATCTGTTGCCCCCATGGCGTCTCGGTTTTGAGCACCGAGCCCAGCATCACCATTCCATTTCCAAACGAGAGCTGGGCGTGGGCAATGGTCCCATCTTCATTGGGGTACACGGCATTCTTTTCAAAGCCAAAGGTGGAGCAGAGCCATTCGATGGCCGCGGGTGCATCGCGATAGCGAAGAGACGGGATAATGGTTGCTTTAGTATTCTTTGCGTTTTCCGACATGGTTTTTCCTTTTCGTGTCTCGGCGACGTGTGAGGCGTGATGATGTAGAAGCGTTTCGATGGTGTCAATAACTAAATTCGAAAAGAGGTGGGCAAGAACAGAAGGCAGCGCTTTAATGAGCTTTATGAAGACAGGCGGACAAAAGAGACGAGGCTTGTTTCGCGAGCTTTTGGCGGGAGGGCTTGCGCTGTGGGCGCTTTCAAGCTGTTTGGGGCCGACAGCGGGCACGGTTATATTGCCGGGCTTTGATAAAGCGGTGGAGCAGCCTTTGGTGATGGCTGGGGGCAAGGAATTGGGCTTTCCCGTACACGCCGACGAATATGAATACAGCGGGAGGAATCATATTCTGATTGAGGTGACGCTGCTCAAGGCGGGGGCGATTGTGGGTACGATGTCATGCGCAGGATTTGAATTCGAGGGCGGTTCTGGATGTGGTTCGGGTGCGACGCATTACAATAGCGGATGCTCGATGAAAGTCCCGGCAGGGGGGAGTGACACGATTCGGGTGGTGGCGAGGGTAGAAGATCCTGGGAGCAAGGTTGAAGTAAAGGGGTTGCAAGTGTATATCCGGGATTGAGATGTAGAGGGGATTTTATATGCCAAGAGGGCGTTTTGGACGAAACACCAGATGTGGGGTTGTGCTCGCGTTTTTCGCCCTGTGCAACTGCTCGGCCCAGCCTTCGCCCAAAGGGGGCGCCGACGGTTCTCTATGCGGGCAGATGCGGCATCAATGGACTGAAACGCTCTATTTGGATTCGAGCACCGAGACGGTTGCCGCATGGTGTGGGCCCACGGATTCCAAGCTGGAGATACATGAGGATGCCCCTTATGAGACGTGTGCGCTGGAGGTGCCGCTGCCGAGCAATGAGAAATATGCGTGGACCCAAGGTTATGGGGAAAACTCCGACGAATATGCGCTTGAGTTTTTTGATCAGACGGCTGATTTTAACCGGGACCTGACGGAAGAATGGAGAGCCCGGTGCGGGGAGGTCTGTTGTTATCGGGCAAAGTTTTCGAAGAGAGTGATTCGGTATTGAGATAAACGGGTTACCTTTGGCAAGCCCGCCATTTTTGGGCTTGACAACCGGTTTAGAAAGGCGTTTTGTAAGCGGTGCATGGCCATCGATCGCATAGAAATCGAGAATCTCCGCGGGATAAAGCAGGGCGCTGTCGAAGGTTTTTCGCCGCTAAGCATATTGGTGGGGCCGAATAATTGCGGCAAGTCGACGGTGCTGGAGGCGGTGTTTTGTGTGGGGAGGGGCCTAGACGCAAAGGAAGTCTATAAACTGCTCCTGCGGCGCGGGGGCCCCCCTCTTCATGCAATTCAACATGTTTTTTATCGGGGAATTGATCATACTGAGGCCCAAATAAAAACATTTCAAGCGAACGATCAATCCTCCCAAGCTCGACTCGCATTGGGTAGGGCACAAGACATGGACATCCGGCGAGTGGCCATCGAAGACAAATTAGAAGAGCCCATGACTGAGAGTATTATTCACTATACCCATAATAGAAAGTCCAATATATCTGTCGGGTGGTCGCGGGTTCTTGTTGATTCCAACGGCCGATTTGGAACGGTTTTGATCGGACACGTAACTCAATCCCCCTGGCCATGCAGCTTCGTCGATGTTGAAGCCGTCCGGGCTGCCGGCGCCCTCGAAGACGCCTACTCCCGCCTCGAACAAAATCGCGGCGTAGAGCTGGTTATAAAAGCTCTCAAGCGAGCTATGCCCACCCTTACCGACTTGCGTATCCTCAAGGCCGATAAAGATTTTATTCTCCATACCATTCACGGCAGCGAAAAACCCATACCCGCCTATCTCGCAGGCGACGGCTTTAAACGCTTTCTCGAAATCGCTTCTCATATTGTCTCCAATAAAAACGAAGGCATTGTCCTCCTCGAAGAACCAGAAAGCTTTCAGCATCCCCGCTATCTCGGCGAATTGGCCATGCTCCTCAAAGAAACCGCATCCCGCGGCACACAGGTTATACTCTCCACCCATAGCTTGGAATTAATTCAACTCCTCCTCGCCGAAAGCCCAGAATACCCATCCACCCTATTCCCCACCGTCCACCGCCTGCGCCTTCATGAAGGCGTGCTCCACGCTACAGCCCTTAGCGCCGAAATAGCTCGCTATAATATGAATGAGCTGGAGCAGGATCTACGCGCATGAGCAAGAGGCTTGTGCTCGTCGAGGGGCCAGATGATCTGGCCGCGCTTCATGAAATGGCCGTCCGCTTGTTTCAAGCCCAAAAAGTTGAACGGCCACCCAAGCATGGAGCCTCGCGCGGAGCCTTGTTTCAATCCGCTTCCGGGGTTCTTATCGATATCAGCGTTGGATTGAACGCCAAAGACGGATTACCCAAAGCTGTTGTAGGCGCTATCGGCGGTTTGCCTCCCCAAATACCCGGCGATGAAGCCCGCACCGATAAAATCGTCGTTCTCTACGATCCAGACGATGATCAGCCGGGAGCCTTCGCAGGAAGAATCGATAAACAATTAAAAACTTCGCTCGTCTCATGGACGATAGAAAATAAAAACCCAGAGCATTGGGCGCTGCGGCGAAATACCGAAGAAGAACTGGAACTCAAGAGCATTGCATGGAACGCAAATGTTCCTGTTCTGGATGGCCTGCCCGATCATCAAAACCTAGAGCGTTTGATATCTCAGATTATGCTATCCGCATATCCCAACGAGAAGAATCGCATTGAAGGATGGCTATCGGACATTCAAAACGTCAGAAAATCTCTATCGCGCGCCAAAGTACCCAAATGGAAAGCTGCTGTCCTGCTCTGGGCAGCGCTTCTGGATGATCAGGCCACGAGCGATGTGGGTATCACAAGCCGCTTTTTTGGACAGCATAGCCATGGCTCGGGCGCTAACTTTTTTAACGATTTTGTCAAGCCCAGCCTGCAATCCTCGGGGATGGATCAAGCCTTGAGCTGGGTGTTCCAATGAACTCCGGCGGCTCAAACCCTTCTCATTCCCACCGCGCCCCCCTCTCTGTCTTCTTTGCCTACGCGCCCGCGGACGAGCTCTTTTGCAGGAAATTAGAAACCCATCTCACCCTTCTTGCCCGTTTGAATATTATCGGCGAATGGCACGATCACAATATCGCCGCGGGCCGCGATATATCTCAAACCCTGCGCGAACAAATCCACAAAGCCGGATTGATTTTATTGTTGGTGAGCGCCGATTTTATGGCCTCGGATACCTGTTATACCGAAATGCTATCCCTGGCCCTGGAACGCCACGCGGCCAAACACGCTATGGTCATCCCTATTCTGCTCCGCCCTGTCGATCATTGGAAGGCCGCCCCTTTTGGAAAGCTTCAGCCTTTACCTAAAAATGGCCGCTTTGTTTCTGAATGGAGCGATCAAGACGATGCCCTCCGGGCCATTTCCGAAGGCATCCGCGAAGCCATCGATCATCAATCGCCTCAAAAACCCGCTCCTCCTCATACCCGTTATCCCGACGCGGCCACGCGCCTGCGCAGCCAAGAGCTTCATTTGGCCTATTCGAGGCGCGATGTGCTTCAGCTTCATGGCCTCTCCACCGCCGATGTCGATCAGGAAATCCTTAAATTAAAGCGGGCCTTAAGAGAAAGCGGCCAGCCTAAACCCGGCCTTTTGCTGGACGAAGGGCGTTATTTATTAACGGAGAAGGTAGGCTCGGGCGGCTTTGCCTCGGTATGGAAAGCCTTTGATACAAGGCAAAAGCTCGATGTGGCCATTAAGATTCTACACGCGAATTTAGCGGGCGATGAACAGAAGCGGGAGCGTTTTTTTAGAGGCGCGCGCCTGATGGCGGAGCTAGTGCATCCCCATATTGTGCAAGTGCTGGATGCCAAGGTCGAGGATGAAGGCTGGTATTTTTTTGTGATGGAGTATATGCATGGGGGGAATCTTCGGGATGCCGTGCTGACGGGAAAGGTACTGGGGGAGAGAGCGCTGGATATCATGGGGAAAGTCATCTATGCGGTGGCGGTGGCTCACAGGCGGGGGATTGTTCATCGAGATATTAAACCGGCGAATATTTTATTGGATGAGCATGGGAGCCCCAAGCTTTCGGATTTTGATTTGGTGGCTGCGCCTGGAACGACGGGAGGAACGAAAGGGGGAATGATGGGTTCCTTTATTTATGCGGCGCCGGAGCTGTTGGACACCCCCGAGGAAGCGGATGCGCGGGCGGATGTCTTTGGGCTGGGGATGACGCTTTTATTTTGCTTGTATGGCAAGGATTTACCGGCCAAGGTCTTTCGGGATGCGGAGCCCACGATAAAAGGATTGGACTGCGACGAGAGCTTAAAAAATGTGATTCGCAAGGCGGTGGATTGGGAGAAAGAAAATCGTCATCCAACGGGTGGAGAGATGGCGATTCATTTAAGGGTGGGTGTTCTACTGAATAGGGAGCATGCGTCATGACGGATAAAGTACAGCCATCTCATTGGCCCCAAACCACCTACCGCACCAAAGAGCAATGGCTCGCCTATGCGGACACCTGTGCTCATCCCCATCTCGCTAAAGCCATTCGTCATTTGGCCGAGCACGATTTTATTGTGCTCCAAGCAGTGGACGATGTGGATGCCTCGCTGATTGAGTATTGGTCAACACTCACCCCCATTGAACGGCTGCGCTATGCGACCGAAATGGGCCGCCGGCTGGAGGAGACGCGCCGTGTCCATCCCTGATTTTGCCTTTCAACTGCTCAACAAGCTTGTGGAAGCGCGCATTGACTTTATTGTGGTCGGGGGTGTCGCGGCTGTCATGCTTGGCGCGCCCATCACCACAGCCGATGTAGATATTGTTCACAAACGCACTCCAGAAAATGTTCAGCGTCTACTTTCATTGCTGCGCGATCTAAATGCCTATATGCGTTTTGATCTGGCCAATCGCAAGCTGTTTCCATCGGAAGCGCATTTGATGGGGCATGGTCATGTGAATCTAGCCACAGAGATCGGGCCTATTGACTTGCTATGTGAGCTTGCCATGGGGGAAGGTTATGAACAGATCCTTGACGACACGGAACTGGTGGAGAGTGGCAACCTTAGGTTGCGGGTACTTTCACTTCCTAGGCTTGCAGCGGTAAAAGCCGCCGCGGGCCGCCCTAAAGATCGACTGGCCATTCCGGTGATTATCGCGGCACATGAACAGCGAACTCGAGGCAAACGATCATGACCCAGCAAGTCCCCGACTTCATAGCATACAACGGCTCAAGCTGGGGCATCCACGAGATCTCGGGCGATCGGCTTTGGCTCTTCAGCCCTCGTGATTTTGGCCTCCAACACGAGATGGGATCAACCGGGTGTTGGCTGGGGCATGTTTGCACCTTTGCTCTTCGAGAAGGCATGCTGATTCTCGATCGCCTCGATCTAACGGGCTATAGCGATATGCCGCTCCTCTTTGGCCGCGCTGCCGAAGAGGTTCCCCACGAGGAGCGTATCCTTAGCGAATTAAGGATGGCCTATACCGATCTCGCAACCCCTATTGTGTTTACTGGAGGCTTGCTTCTTGGCCGCGGGTGGCCCGATGACTATAACACCCGATGGGATATTCCAGGTATTTGGACCAATGTTTATGTCGCCGAACTTCTCTTTGATCAAGGCCGGCTCACCGCCGCTTTGGATCATTCCAAAGCCTTTGCGGCGCTTCGCGCATGGATAAAAGGGGAGCTGATGGCCCATCGCTGGTCGGGTCCTGAGATGCGGGCCCGGGCCAATGCGATTACACAGTACGCTTATTTTAATTATTGAATGCGGCTGGGATGAGCAGGGCTGGAGCTGAATAAAAAGATCGAGGCATTCGATAAAAAGATCGAAGAAGGAGTAGACCCTAAAGCCCTTCATGGCTCAAAACGCGATCGGACCGCATGGCACTTGGATTGATAGACACCATTGACAGCGGCTTTGCGCTCACGATACATCTCTGAACATGGCGAAATCCAAATTCTCGCTTTATGCGGCGACCGAACCGAGTCCTCCTCCTGTATTTGATTCAAGCAGCGAGCTTGTTCCGGGGCGGATATTGGCGCAGCGTTATCAGTTGATCAAAAGGCTTGGCGCAGGAGGGATGGGGGTTGTGTTCCATGCGAGGGATATGGAGCTGAAGGAAGATATCGCGCTTAAAGTATTGATGCCTGATTGGAATGCGGATGGAGTGACAGCGGAGCGATTTCGCAATGAAGTGAGGCTGGCGCGGAAGATTGCGCATCCCGGCGTATGCCGGGTATTTGATATGGGGGAAGACGGGGCGCTTCGCTTTTTGACAATGGAATTGATTGAGGGCAGGACGCTGAGAGAGCTGATGCGGGCAGAGAAATGCTCGGTGAGGCAAGCGTTTTTATATTTGCTCAAGATAGCGGATGGGCTTTCTGCGGTGCATGAGCGGGGGATAGTGCACCGGGATTTAAAGCCTGAAAACATCTTGGTTCGGCCGGATGGGCAGGCGGTATTGGTGGATTTTGGATTGGCGCGGGATTCGTTTTTACCGAACAGAAGTTCACGCGGGATAGCGGGAACGCCTCGCTATATGTCGCCTGAGCAATTGAGGGGGGAGCGGCTGGATACGCGGAGTGATGTGTTTTCGTTTGGGGTGATGGCTTTTGAGCTATTGACGGGACGATCGCCCTTTGGGGATGGGGCGGCGGCGGATGTGGCGACGGCGATTTTAAGGGATTCGCCGCTCCGTTTTGGGGTGGAGGGGATGCCTGAGGGGGCGGTGGAGGCGTTTCAGGAATTTTTTGAGAAGGCATTGGCGAAAGCGCCTGGGCAGAGGTTTGGGGGGGCGGGAGAGCTGGGGCCGGCCTTGGAGGAGGCGTGGGCTGGGAGGTCGCTTAGACCGGTAACAAAGACGCCTTTGCCTGAGGTGAAGAAGAAGAGAGGATGGGGGACGAAGATAGCATGGTTGGGCTTGGTGGGGGCGATGGGTCTGGGGGCGATGTTGGGACTGACCCGGGAGCGGTGGAAGATGGCGCAGTGGATGGAGGATAGGGTTGTAGCACCGCTGGAGAAGATTAAAGATCCACGGCTGCTGGTGGAGGTAAGGGCGTTTAAGAATTTATCGGGAGATCCAAAATGGGATGCGCTGGCAGAGGGAGCGGGGGAGGAGATGAGGTCTTGGTTGCGCCGATCACCGCGTTTTCGGGTGATGAATGCGAATGACAAAGATCCAATGCGGGCTTCGGTATGGGTGGTTGAAGGCAATATTCAGTATGTAAGAATGGATGATTCACTTCGCATAAGCCTTGAGATTCAAGATACGGAAAAGAAGCGCGGTGTACCCATTTCTTTGGAACTAAAGCGACGATCTGCTGAGTCCGAGAGGCTGGTTCAAAATGCACGTCAAGCCTTGTTTGACGAAGTATTGCAGCTTTCAATGGAGCGGGAGCGTAATCAGAAAGCCATTGATGGGACGCAGAATGAAGAGGCCCGGAAGAAGCTATTGGATTTCTATGAGCTGATGGGGCGAGAGCCGACAACACAAACAAAGAATGCTGGGAAACTTCTGCTTGACGAAGCACTTTCATTGGATCCGAACTATTTACCAGCCCTTATCGAACGCGCATACCTGTTTGCAAACGGGACAGGTACACAAACGCGATCGGCTGATATCGATGCAGGACTTCGCGACCTTAACCATGCTCTCGACATTGATAGTATTCATCCAGAAGCTTTGGCTATGCACTGCCAAGTCAAACGTATAGAGATGGTCGTCAAAAATCAGCAAACGGACGAAACAATATCTTCTCTCATCCGGGAGTGCCGCATGGCATTGGCAGCGAACCCCAACTCAGCGGAGGTGAGAATCGCCCTCGCCCATATCGATGAACGCCGCTGCGACAATGCTCGGGCCATCGAGTCCCTGCAAAGCGTGCTATCGGATATCGACGCCGGACGGTTACCTGGTCGTCCACTACCTCATATTCTCATCCAAATCGTTAACCTGGCCCTCCAAGATGGACGACTGGATATTGCCGATGAGGCATCAAAGAAACTTGTAGCGTTTGAGAATAACAAAGCCAATGGGGCGCCCGCCAGGCGAGGAACGCATTTGCTGCGCGGAGCCGTATTGGCACGGCTTGGAAAAAATGACCCTTCGCGTGTTCTGGAAGCGAAAACAGAATTTATCGATGAACTCCGTTATGGAAACGCATCCCCAAATGAAGACTGGTATGTGGCGGGAGCGATTCGTGGATTAATGCACATTGCGGAGATAGAGCATGTAAGCATAGCGCCTCATTATGTGGAGACTCTTGACAGAATCGAACGCAAAGCGATTCAGGCAATTCCTCGGGATCCATCCTATGCTTCCCACCTTGCAGCCATCTATTGGTGGGTAGATACCAACGCGGCTTATCAATGGCTTGAACGGGGTGGACCACCAGCCTCCTTTGGCGATGTCATCGAGCGGGCGCTGCTTCTCCGTGACTTGGGCCGCCATACCGATGTTCGCAAGGCATTTGATACCTTTAAACCCAAGCAACAATGGGAGACGCAGTGTATGAAGTGGATCCTAGAAAAATAACCGCTTTGAACTTGGCAATATGCTCACCATAGAATACTGTTGATTTTTGATCCTAGATTCTAAGCATGCAATAATGACTGATCCATAGGATTATCAGGCCTCAGTTCATATACAATACTCATTACATAATGTTACAGGTAGGGCACAGCCAGCCTGGGAAGCCATGGTCGCAAAAACACTCACACGTTGGCTCAGCTCCGGGCTCCTCCACCTTTGGCGCATCCTCCGTACCAGCGGGCCCATCCTCCTCTTCCCCCTCACAATCCTTCAACAACTCCGGATCAGTATCATTCTCCCCATGCTGCACCTCCACCGTGGGACATGTATCCGCCGTGCATCCAGCCGCAAACCCACAGGCCACCACCAACACAGGCATCACCAACCAACGAACATGCAAACAATCCTTCACCTTTTTCATTTTCACATCTCCACACTCGCGCAGAACTAAGTCCCAGCCTTTTCCACCAGCCCAAACTTCTCCATCCTGCGCTTCATCATGATCCACGTCATTCCAAGCAGCCGTGCCGCTTCCGACACATTCCCCCCAGCTTGCTCCAAGGCTTCTTCAATCAATCGCTTCTCGCTGTGCTCCCATGCCCCATAACGATCAAGCAAGGTCATGGACCGATGCACCTCCTCCTTCGCCTCTCCTGCCTTCACCCGCGCGCTGAGATCGAACACGTCGATCTGCCCCGTGTCCGTGAATATCGCCGCTCGCTCCAGTTCGTTGATAAGCTCGCGCACATTCCCCGGCCATCGATATGCCCCCAATGCCGATAACGCCCGAGGCGTAATCCCCTCCAGGCGCTTCCCAACGCTCCTGCCTACCGATGCTATCAAACGCTGTGCCAATAAGATCACGTCGCCTTCTCGCTCCCTTAAGGGCGGCACCTGAAGCTCTACCGTGCTCAGCCGATAATAAAGATCTTCCCGGAATCGCTTGGCCGCGATCTCTTTGCGTAAATCCTTGTGGGTCGCGCCGATTATCCGAACGTTTACCCGAATCAGCCGCTCCGATCCCAAAGGCTGAATCTCTCCCTCTTGAATGGCCCGAAGCACCTTGGCCTGCGCCGAAAGGCTTAAATCGCCAATCTCATCCAAAAAGAGCGTGCTCCGATCGGCGAGGACAAATTTGCCTTTTTTGTCGTTCACCGCGCCGGTAAACGCGCCCTTTACATAGCCAAAGAGCTCACTTTCAATCATCGTTTCGGGAATGGCCGCGCAATTGACGGGCACGAGGGGCAGCGAAGCCCGGGGCGAGGCGGTGTGAAGCGCATGCGCAACCAGTTCTTTGCCCGTGCCGCTTTCGCCGTGAATCAGAACGTGAACGCCCGTGGCAGCCCCGCACTTTTGAATCTCATGAAAGAGCCGTTTCATGGGAGGGCTTTCGCCGATCAGGGGATAGCGGGAGGCCGCCGCACTGAGCGCTTCAGAGCGGATATCGGCTTTTTGCAAGCGTTCGGCACTGTCAAGCACGCCCGAAATCAATTGAGCCACCGCGTTTAGAAAATCGACATCTTCCCGGGCAAGGCGGTGAGCATCCCGCCTATCGTCCACATACAAAAAGCCAAAGGTGCGGGTGCCCGCGATTAAGGGAAGGCAAATGGCCGCGCGAATCTGTTCCCGGACCATCGTTGGAGGCGCTTTTTTGGAAGGCGTTTCCAAGAAAACAACCCGTTCCGCGCGGCCAAGAACCGCATCCAGGATGGAGCGGCTGATGATGATGTCGTCGGCGTTTTTGCCATGCGTGAATTTGCGAAGGCCGTCGCGGGTATGCTGACCCAGGCCGATCATGGCGCGTTCGCAGCCGAGGATGTCGATCAGCGCGCCCGCCAGTCTTGTGATGATTTCGTCGCCCTCGCGCACGGTGCCGATGCATTGGCTGATGTCATAAAAGAGGCGAAGGCGGCGATCGGAGGGCTCGGGGGGCTGCTTTAGTGTGGGCGCGGTGGGCTCGGCTTGCATGGAGAGCGAGGGATCTGTGGCTGCTCGAAAGGTAAGGAGAGCACTTCCGATTTGAATGCGATCGCCGTCGCCTATGGGATGACTGTCGCGTTTTTGGCCATTGACGAGCATGCCGTGGGTTGAGCCCAAATCCCGCACGAAAAAAGCTTCGTCGCGTTGTGTTATTTCGATGTGATGACGCGAGACTCTGGGGTCGCTCAGCACAAGGTCATTCTGTTCGTGGCGGCCGGCGCGAAGCGTGGCCGAGAGGGAAATGGAATAGGCAACACATCCTGGTTCACGAATAATGAGATAAGGCATAGGATCGCTCGGGTAGGTTGGGTGGAGCCTGGGAGGGTATGCCAATTCTTGAGGGGTTGTAAGAAGTTCGATCATTTTATTGAAGGGTTAGATAAAAATATTGCTCAGGTAGAAGCGACCTTTAAAAAGGTGGGGCGAATCGGGGGACGAGTGGATGGCATGGGGGTTGCTCGGGGATGGGATGGGGTTGGTGGGGCGGATCGGCGTTTGCAATCTTTCCACCACTCCCACCACATGCTTCGCCCATATGTAGCCGCATTAACACGACAGGCAACTGCCGCACCATGTTGAGAAAGCATGATGCAACGTCGGGCAATAACATTATTGCTGGGTTAATTCACCCAGATGGCGGATGACACCCCGCCATAAACAGCACCCGCCGCATATTCACGATGCCAGGCCGATTCAGGTGCAAGGCTTCCACCGTGGCCCGCCCCGGCGGCGTTACACCGGCCACGAGCGTGAAGCCCGCATGCCATCGAAAATGTTCCAGCCACACCTGAGTACGAGGATTGTAAAGGCTAACCATTGTCCCATCCACAGGATCCGCCGCCTCGGTCTTGGCGTACTCGATAGAAAAAGCCTGCGTGGCAAATTCCGCGGGACTTTTGCAGTATTCGCATCGCCCACCGGCCCTTTCAGATATGTACTGCCTATCTTCAGGGCCAATGTATTCCCTAGGCATAATGGGGTGGACGCAAGCCCAACTCCACCATCAAAGCGCTCAGGGAAATATTGCGAAGCCAGGCTAATTTGCTTAGAGACTCCGCCCGCTCGGCATCCACCTGCTCAAACTCATCCGTCAAGCACCGCAATTCTTCCAATTCGTCGGCGGAAAGGGCATCGGCTTTACGCTTTTCGTTCAGCTCTTCAAAGCGCCGCTGAACTTTTGGCTCGACACGCTTTTGAATATTGGAAAGCAGACTCGCTTCTTCATCAGGCAAACATGGAGCAATACGCTTGGCGCGCAAAGTGAGCACACCTTTTACAAAGCGTTCTAATTCCTGCGCTTCGAGCTGGCCAGCCCGGCCAAGCAACTCTTCAACGTCAACCGAGGGCGGAGGCTGGGATCTTGCGGCGGACATAGGTTCTTCTCATCATGCGATCGTGGAGCTGTCAAGTGAAATAATGAGGTGCTGAACATCCAGCATTGTGTCGATCGCAGACTCATTCGCGCCCGCCGCAGACTCATTCGCCTTCGCCGCAGACCCATTCGCGCCCGCCGCAGACTCATTCGCGCCCGCCGCAGACCCATTCGCGCCCGCCGCAGACCCATTCGCGCCCGCCGCAGACTCATTCGCGCCCGC
>CAZICM010000075.1:0-20723 GCA_964537685.1 uncultured Polyangiaceae bacterium | reverse complement strand
AGACTCATTCGCGCCCGCCGCAGACCCATTCGCGCCCGCCGCAGACTCATTCGCCGCCTTTGTTCCCTATTTCTTCTGCTTCTCCCACCAAGCCCGATACACCCCAGCCGCCCGCTCCAGCTCTTCCGGATTCATCTCCTCATGAAATCCAACATATTCCCCCGTCAGCTCCAATAAATCGTCCGCCGCCGCCCGCCTCAGTATCGGTGAACCATGGGAAAATGCATCAATTAACCATTCAATTCGATCACATTGACCCGAAATCGACCACCATTCCGTCCACGAGCCAGCGTCCACTCCAAAATCCTGCCGCGTTATCCCTATCAATGCCCGCCTCGCCGCTTCGCTCACGTCGTCAATCGGATCGCTTAGCGCCGATATCAGCGGCGGTATCAATATCCGCGCTTGTATCTCTCCTATCGCTTCAATGGCGAATACCCGCCTCCGTACAGGTTCATCGATGTTGCGGGTAATCGTTCCCAATCCTTGAACAATGGGCGCCGATATACTTCCCAATTCTATCAATTTGCCCGCCGCGCGCCTCGCAATGCGCCTCACACCCGCGTCATCATCAAATAACCGAGGTACGATCGCATTGGCCGCCTCTATGTAGGGTATCTCTGAAAGCGTGTGCACCGCCCAAAATCTCGCCTCGGCGTCGCTCGATGAACTGCGCGCGCATACCGGCGATAGCGCGGGGCGCCCTATTCCAATCAGCGCCGATAGCAGCACGCTGCACTTCGATGCAGGCAGCATCTGTTCCCGCGCGCGTTTCTGATCGGCCGATAGTTTCCCAGGAAATTGAGCCATCAGCGCGGCAATCGCTCCTTCGCCCATGCGCACAAGCTCGGACAAGGCCCACTCGCCCGAAGGGCCTCCCTCTTCCGCCTTCGTCAGCAATGCCGCCGCATCGGGAGGCGTAGCTGCTGTTTTCTCGCTTATCTCGGGCCTGCGCGAAGACGCCGGAACAAGAATGGCATTCAGTTTGATGCGGCCCACCGCCGCCCCGTTCGCAGAAGCTGGCTGAGGCTCGAGAAAGGCGCGGTTCTCGAGAAAGTCAGGCACGGGCCCCGTCACTTCTTCGCGAGGCGCAGGCTCGGCATCGGGCTCCTCGCGCGGAATCGGCGGCGTCATCGTCCGGCGCCGCGCAAGGGGAGGCGCTCCATGGGGTTCGACGATAACGCCCGGCGGCGCGGCAGGTTTGGGCGCCGGCTCACTCGGCATGTACGCCTGCTCCGCGCCCAGCCCCGCAAAGGTATCGCCTTCATCAAAAATCACTTCACCGGGCATGGAGAGCGCGGGCAGCGTGTCGCGCGCGGGCGGAACCAGATCGGCCGGCAATACATCCCAGCCCACTTCGATTTCAGGCTGGGATGCACCGCGCTTAGAGGCTTTCGGCATGGGAATTTGAGCGCGCACCGCGGCCGAGCGGCGTTCGCTTTCGGGCACGGTGCGGGCGCCTGTTCCCGATGGAGGCCCGGCAAGCCCTCCGAATTTATGCGCTTGGGAATCGGGGGGCGCAGCGTCCGCCGAGCGAAACGCATTGAGCTTGCGGCGGAGGATCAGGCGCTCCAGGGCCGATGCCGAAAGCGCGGTCATGGCAATTACATCGCCAATGGCCGATAAATCTACGGGCTGCGGGCCATCGTCTCCATAGAGAATGGCCACGACTCTTCCCCGCACAACCAAGGGAACAAGCGCGGCAACGGGCGAGACGCTTCCATCTTGAGAAATGCCCCGCACATCGCGTGTGAAGTCGGCGTCGATGCCTTCCTCCGATAAAGGCGTAACCAAAGGCGCGCGGCGCTTTTTCACAAGCGAAAAGGTGCTCGGCAGGGAAAGCGGAATGCCCACCGCATGCGCATCGATAAGCGACGCTCCAGGCCCCCACACATCGCGCCCCTCGGCCACTTCCGACTGCACGACAAACAAAAACGAGAACTCAAAATACTGTTTTGCAAAGGTGAAGAAGACATTGAGCACGGCATCCGGTGACTGAGCCGCCTCCATTTCTTCCTCGGCTCTTGCCGCTGTAAACGGGCCTTTAAAGCGAAGTTTCGAGCCCTTGGATTCGATCAGTTCGGGTGCGGCGCGCCCCTTTTCCTGAATCGCTTTGCGGCGCACCCAATTGAGCAGGCCGCCTTTGGACATGCGTTCCCGGCGCTCGGGTTCCTCGGCCGTTTCGCGGTCGGCCTGCCCATCGGCAAAGGGTGGCTCAGGCGTTCTTTCGATCGCAGCCGGCGTGCCACCGGGCGTTAGAGAACGGCCTTCCATCGAAGGAAGCCGCGGTATCGCGGGCACGGGAGGGATGGGCGGCATCTCGGAACTGACTTCGCCCTGCCCTTCTTCTTCAGCGCCAAACGACAAATCGTGACTGGTGGGCGGCAGGCCCGTTCCAAAGGTCGGAGGCGGAATGCTCACATGGGGCAGCATGGGCATCGCCGAAAGCACGCCGCTTTCCGAGGGGGCCGGAGGCGCGATGGTCGGGCTTGGATCGGGCTTGCCTTCCATCTTCGCAACGAGCCGCATCATCCGGCGATCGAGCGGAATTCCATAACACGCGGCGATGGCTTGCCGGATGCGCACAAGAGGCGCGGCATAGGGTTTGAGCGAAAGATTCAGCCCGAAGCTCAGCTCTTCTTCGACCTCTTGAGGCAAGGGCTCGGAGACCACGATATGCAGCACCGAGCCTTCGAGCGAAAGCGGGAAGATGCCGTGGCGAAAGGCGAGTTCCGCAGGAACCAAACGCAAGAGCGAAGGATCGTCCGGCCTTAGGGCACCGACCGGCGCGGGCAGGAGACCCAGGCTTTCGGCGAGGCAGTAGACGAGCATCGCTTCATCGACAACACCAAGCTCGAGCACATTGGTCGCGAGATCGCCGCCTCGCAGCACCTGGCGCGCGATGGCCTCCTCGACGGTGCGCATCGAGGCGACCTCGCGCTGAACGAGAAGAGAGCTCAGCGTCGGCATCGGAGAAGTACAAACAGGGCTGTTCTGCGCGGGATAGGAAGAGCCCGCATGGTAGACGAAGTCCAGGAAAACAATGGGCTGCTTTTCACCGGAGGCGCCGGCGGGGGCGTTCAGCTTTAGGACTTTTGAGTTCCCTGGGAAACGGCGCGCAGCCAGCGCCGCAGAATCCACAATCCCTCGACCAGCATGGGGATGGATGTCCATTCGTTGCGTTGGTGAGCCTGAGCATTCACACCAGGCCCAAAGTTGACGGCGGGCACACCAAGCGATGCAAAGCGGGCAACATCGGTCCAGGCTTGTTTTGGTTCGACACCGAGAACGCCCGATTGCCTGAGCGCAACGACCAAGGGATGCGCAGCATGAGGCGGGGCTGAAGGGCTGAGATCTCTCCATTCGATCACGCCGCGCCCGGCGACAAGGGCTTCAATATCGGCTTGAGCCTGCTGCAGGCTGACTCCCGGCGCGAAACGGTGATTGAGATTCAGCGTGAAGCTATCGGGAATGACATTCCGGCCCCGGCCTCCATGGGCAACGGTTGCCGATGTCACGGTGCGGTAGAGGAGCCCATCGACATAGATATCGCGCGGCGAAAGCTGGGAAAGCTCGGTCAGAAACGGCCCCGCCTTGTGGATTGCGTTCTCGCCTTGCCAGGGCCTCGCGCTGTGCGATGTCCGCCCTTCAAACACGACGCCCGCATGAATCGACCCCGAAGCACCGAGGCTGAGTTTGTTATCGCTGGGTTCCAAACACACCGCGAGATCCACATGCTTGAGTTCAGGATCTTTAGCCAGCACCGGACCGAGCTCATTGTCGGCAAACGGCCCTTCTTCCCGCGAATAGAAGACCAGCGTGAGATCCAGGCCCGAGAACAAATCGGCATCGTGCGCGGCCAAGTCGAGCATCAGCGCAAGCCCGGATTTCATGTCCGAAGCGCCGGGACCGTAAAGCCTATCGCCCTCGATACGGGGCGGGCCATCGTGCTCGGTCGCGACGACATCGAGATGACCGACCAGCGCAATGGCTGGGCCGCCTGTACCCCGTGAAACAGGCACAACCAGCGAATTGTGATAGCGCCTTGCTTTGTCGGCCAAGGTTGGAAGGCGATCGAGATCGGCCTCGACAGCATCGCAGAGCAGCCGTTCTTCGCCGGTGAGCGAAGGGATATCGCAAAGCTTGAGAAGTGCTTCGCTCAAGCGGTGCGCATCCGCCGCGCGGACAAGAGGATCGGGGTTTTCGGAAGGCTGAAATGAATCCCCCGCACCCGCGTTCATACAGGCACCGAGAATTCGCGAAGCGCGCTGTTGAGCGACACCTTTCGGTCCGTGGATTCCGTCCGTTTGCCCACGATCAACGCCGCGGGAACACCGAACTCGCCGGCGGGAAAACGCTTCATGCGCACGCCTGGAATAACCACGCTGCGGCTGGGAACACGGCCTCTGTGCTCGACCACTTCCGCGCCGGATACATCCAGGATGGACGTTGACGAAGTGAGCACCACCCCTGCCCCGATCACGGCCTCCCGCTCGACAATAACGCCCTCGACGACGATCGCGCGCGAACCAACAAACACGCCATCTTCGATAATCACAGGATGAGCGCTCGGAGGTTCCAGCACACCTCCGATACCAACGCCGCCGGACAGATGACAATCCTTGCCGATCTGGGCACAGCTTCCAACCGTCGCCCACGTATCGATCATGGTTCGCTCTCCTACGCGGGCGCCGACATTGACGTAACCGGGCATCACAATCGCTCCAGGCTCCAAAAACGCACCATAACGCACCGTCCCCGGAGGCACGACCCTCACGTTCGCGCGTTCAAAGCCGCGTTTCAGAGGGATTTTGTCGTGGAACTCAAAGGGGCCGAGCTCCGTCACCTGCATATGCTGAAGCGCGAAATACAGCAGAATCGCTTCTTTGACCCAGCCGTGCGTGGTCCAGCCTCCTTCTGGATTGGGCTCTGCCACGCGCACCATTCCTTGATCGAGGAGCTCCATGGTTTGGAACACGGCGTTCCTATGCGCTTCATGAGACAAGAGGCTGCGATCGTTAAACGCCGCCCAAATATGCGCCTTCATGCTGTCTGTGTTGTCCATAGCGATCTCTGCCCAGATATCACGGGCTCTACGCATCTGTCCGGCTTAAAAGAAAGCTCATCAGGCGGCCGTTGTCCGAAATCTGAAAATCGATACCCGACAAGAGCGCCACGCCCCGGAGAACGGCCTCATTCTGCGGCATATACTCGGGCACCGAAATGGAAAGAACCAGCGGGCGCCGAATTCCAGAAGACGTTTTGCCGGCATGCCGCGGAGGCTCGTTCTTAGCGCCGATCGACAAGCGAAGGTGGCTGGTTTGAGCAGGCTCGATCCGCACATGGGGCAAGGTTTCTCCGGCGCGCAGCAACAGCGAAACAGAGAGCCGCAGCATCGCGCCGAAGACCCGGGCATCACCTACAAAAGAGCTTGAATCCATCACATCGGCGCTCAGCGTAATCTTGAGCGCATTGTTGCTTTCCGCTTCAAGCCCGCGCAACACATCCACCGCATCGAGCAGCGTCCGCTCAGGATGCGCCGCCCATGCGAGCGCCGTGACAAGGAAGAGCACATTGTTGAGCTTAAGCGCGCTCAACGAAGCCAGCTCCGAAAGAGCCAGCCGTTCCTTTGCATCGGGATTCGCGCTCGCAACAAGCTTTTCGCTCACCATCCTCGAGCAAACAGCTCCCCCTGAAAGAAGCTCGTCGGCAATCCGCTCGGCTTCGGGAACGCCTTTCAAACGCGGACAAAACTCGGCTTTCAGCGCCACAAACGCCGTAGCCAAACCCGCACAGCTCTCTTTCACGGAGGCGAGCGCCGAAAGCAGCGCCCGGGATCCCACCCGCTTCGCCTTCAGCAGATGGCTCAGATTATCGATGGCCTGGGCGCCCTCCCGAACCGCGCCCAGCGCCGTATGCAATTTGCCCTTCACCCCGCCCTCACCCCACAACCTAAAACCGATCACCCGGCGTCGCCCAGCAGCTTACTCAGGCGACTGGAGAAACCTCGTACCCCGCAAAGAAATACGCGATCTCCCTCGCTGCCGTGGCGGGCTTGTCCGAACCGTGCACGGCATTCTCGCCGACGCTCGAGCCATACAGCTTCCGAATCGTTCCCTCGGCAGCCTTGGCGGGATCGGTCGCGCCGATCACCTCGCGGTATTTCGCGACGGCGTCTTCCCGCTCAAGCGCCATCACGACGATAGGGCTGCGCGACATAAACGCCACGAGCTCATCAAAAAACCCGCGCCCCTTATGCTCGGCATAAAAGCCTTCGGCTTCCGCGCGCGTCAGATGAACGCGTTTCATCGCCTTAACAACAAAACCTTCCTGCTCGAGCCTGGCGACGATAGCGCCGGTTAAATTCCGCTCAACAGCGTCGGGTTTTACAATCGAAAGCGTGCGCTCGATGCTCATAATCTCTCAACTCCATCCAGTAATGCGGACAAGCCCGCCCGCGCTTCGGCGATTTGGGCCAGCCTCCGCGAAGAAAAACCAGAACCGTCGCGCCGAACTAGGCGAAGCGCGCGAATTTTTCAAGAATGCATTTCCCGAAGCCCTGCCACGCTCCTGACACACAAGGCTGCTAAGGGGTGGCCATCTCCATGCCGTGCCATGTTCTCATCGTGGAAGATGAACGCGATCTCGAGCGCGTCATCGCGTACAACTTCCGACAGGCTGGTTTTGATGTGGTTTCGGCCCACAGCGGCGAAACCGCTTTGCGCGCCGTCAAGGAAGAGAGGTTTGACCTCATCCTGTTGGACCTGATGCTTCCTGACATTCCCGGCACCGAAGTCTGCCGCCGGCTAAAACAAAACCCCCAGACCAAAAATATCCCCATCATCGTCGTGTCGGCCAAGGGAGAAGAAGTCGACCGGGTTGTCGGCTTTGAGCTCGGCGCCGACGACTACGTGGTCAAGCCCTTTAGCGTGCGCGAGCTTATCCTGCGGGCCCGCGCCGTCTTAAGACGCGCCGAGGGCGGCACCGACACCCACGAAAAGTTCGATTTTGGCATCCTGAAAGTCGATCGGGCAGCGCACCGGGCATGGGTTTCCGACCAGGAAATCACGCTCACGGCCCTTGAATTCAGGCTGCTGATGATGCTTTACGATCGCCGCGGACGGGTCCTCACGCGGGATTTTCTGCTCGACGAGGTATGGGGCACGCATGCGGACGTGACGACGCGCAACGTGGACACCCATGTCAAGCGTGTTCGGGAAAAGCTGGGTGATGCCGGCGAATACATCGAGACCGTCCGCGGCGTGGGCTATCGCTTCAGGACCGATCCCAACCAAGCCTCACCGGACTAAGCGCACCTGAAACACAACGGCGGCGCCTCTCCGTGATACCAAACAGAAAGCGTGCTCTCCGCCCTCCGCGTCCGCCTCTGCGCTGCCTCTGTCGCCGTAGCTTTTGTCATCACGGCCCAGAGCCCTCGTCTCGCGGCCCATATCCTCCCCGACACCGTAACGCTCTCCCAGCGCACGGCTTCCGCCGACCTCGTCGTCCTGGCCCGCATCACCGGTTCCAATCCTATCATTAATTCAGAAAATTCTATCAATACACAGCCTCTCCAGCCCCTCGTTGAAGCCGATATCGAAGAAACCCTGCGCGGCGCGGCTCCCCCCAAACACCTTCGCTTTGTCCCGCACCGCCACTCCAGTGAGTCCTACAAAAACGGTGAAGAGCTCATTCTATTTCTCAAGAAGAAAGACAGCCCAAACGCCGGTAGAGAATATCAATGGACAAGCATTGACGATTTTGCCGATCGAATTTCCCTCGATCCCAGCAACAAATCGGCCTTTATCTCCGCCGTCCGCGCCTACGCCCAATCCCTCGCATCCACCGGACAAGACCGAAAGGAAGCCTTTCGAACAACCACCATCGGCCTTCTTTCTGCCGATCAGCCCCGCCTTGCGGCCTTTGCCCTGCGCGATCTGCTCAATGCCCAAGATGCGCTGGCCATTCTTCCCGAAGACCTCCCCAAACTCGAACAGCTTATTGAAAATAAAAAACATTCGATCGCATTGAGAACCGCGCTCCTGTCTGAACTCAGCCGCCGGCAATTGATTCAAAGCGATACCGCGTGGCTAAACCTATTAAACAACACCTCCGCGCCCGACCTGGCAACCGTCACCAAAAGCCTACCAAAGCCGCTTAGCGCAGCGCTCACTGCCGAACTTGAACGCCTCTTGACGGCACCTTCTCCCGAAGCCGTAAAAGCCGCGGCCCTCGCTCTTGGCTCGCCCGGCAATGAAAGCGCGCTCGCCCCGCTGCTCACCGCTCTCGAAGCCTCCGATCAGCCCAGCGTCAAACTTGCCCTTGTAGAAGCCATTGCCCGAATTGGCTCCCCATCCGCTCAACAAAAACTTCAAGAAATTGCAAGACAACACCCCGATGCCAATCTCCGCAGAAGCGCCCAAACCGAGCTGAACCTCATTCAAATAAGAACAAAGAACAATGCTTCAACCACGGCGGGCACCCTGCCTTCAATAAGCGCAGATACACCGGCACCACCATCGGAACAAATTCAACAACAATCCAGCTCCATTCGATTGAGTTTCATTCTCAGCGCGGCCCTCATCGCCCTCATCGCGCTGGCCGCGGCCGCATATGCCTTCTATTGGCGAAGACCAAAGCGCGGAGCCGCACCGCCACCCGAATGACACGCAATTGACATATCGCCTGGGTACGCATCGCTCAGTTATGACCAAAGCACTGCTTCCCCTCGCGCTGCTCGCTTTTGTTTCCGCGTGCGGCAAAACCGACTCCCCCAACCAAGACTCCAATCTTCCGGGTTCCAAAGGCAGCGCCGCACAGCCGGCTTCAGGCGGAGCGGTCATGCTCGTGGGCGCGGGCGCAACCTTCCCCTATCCGCTGTACACCAAGTGGATTGCCGAACACGAAAAGCAAAAGAACAACCTAAAAATTAATTATCAATCGATTGGCTCGGGCGGCGGAATCCGCCAAATCACCGAGCGAACCGTCGATTTCGGCGCCAGCGACGCCCCGATGAGCGACGAACAAATCTCAAAAGCCTCAGACATTATTCATATCCCCACCTGCCTGGGTGCGGTCGTATTGACATACAATATCGAAGGCGTGCCCAGCGGGCTAAAAATAACCCCCGAGGCCGCCGCCGGTATTTTCCTGGGCAAGGTAAAACAATGGGATGACCCGCTGATTAAAAATGAAAATCCCGGTGCCCAATTGCCCTCCAAAGAGATTGCCTCGGTACACCGCTCGGACGGCAGCGGAACCACCAAAATCTTCGTCGACTATTTGAGCGCCGTCAGCGAAGAATGGAAGAGCGGCCCCGGCACGGGCACATCGGTCAACTGGCCCGGCGGCCTTGGCGCCAAAGGCAATGAAGGCGTTTCAGCGCTCGTTTCCAGCACGCCCAATTCAATCGGATATGTCGAGCTGGCCTACGCCTCTCAAAACAAGCTTTCAATCGCCGATATTAAAAACAAGGCCGGTAAATTCATCGCACCTTCAATCGACAGCACCACGGCCGCCGCAGCCGGCTCCATCGCAAAAATGCCCGACGATTTTAGGATCTCAATCGTCAATGCCGAAGGCGACAGCGCCTATCCGATCGCATCTTTTACCTATATTCTCGCCTATAAAGAACAGAAGGACGCGGCCAAAGGCAAAGCGCTGCTGGGATTCCTAAAATGGGCCATTCATGAAGGCCAAGCCTTTACAAAAGAATTGCATTACGCACCTCTACCCAAAGAGATTGCCGATAAAATCGATCAAAAACTTGCCCAATTCAGCGGCCCGGACGGAAAGACTCTTTAATTTCATTGATCATCCATACGATCATTACCATCGAAGAAATGGCAAGCCATGGCCGAAAGCAGTGCGCAAGAGCTTCCTTTGCCGGTGCATCCCGATAAATCAGACAGCGCTGGCAAAGAAAACGACCCATTTTCAAAGCCGCTGAGCCAAGCCCCAATCGGCTTTCACTTCGGCGATAAAGCCTTCCGCGCCACGGCGACGGCCTTTGGCTTGCTCATCCTGATCATTCCAGGATTCATGCTCTTCGAATTGATTCAAGCGTCCCTGCCATCCATTCAACAGTTTGGTGCAAATTTCCTAAAGAGTTCAACCTGGGACCCCGTCCGCCATATCTTTGGTGCTCTTCCATTTATTTACGGCACCGTCATTTCATCGCTGCTCGCCTTGGCTCTGGCGGTTCCCGTATCGCTGGGCCTGGCCATTTTCCTGTCTGAAATTGCCCCTCAGCGCTTAAAAAAACCCCTTGGCTTTTTGGTCGAGCTGCTCGCGGCCATTCCCAGCGTTGTCTATGGCTTTTGGGGCATTTTTGTGCTGGTTCCCAATGTCCGCGAGCATGTCCAGCCCTTCCTATCCAGCACGCTCGGCTTTTTGCCCCTCTTTCAAGGGCCGCCTTTAGGATTCGGCATGCTGAGCGCCGGCATTATTTTGGCCATTATGATCGTGCCAACCATTACATCGATTTCTAGAGAAGTCCTACAGGCGGTGCCCCCCATTCACCGCGAAGCCGCCATCGGACTCGGCGCCACCCGCTGGGATGTGATTCGCCATGCGGTGCTGCCATCGGCCCGCTCAGGCATTATCGGCGCCATTATTCTCGGATTAAACCGCGCATTGGGCGAAACCATGGCCGTCACGATGGTTATCGGCAACCGGCCTCAAATCAAGGCATCGCTCTTTGAGCCCGGTTATTCAATGGCCAGCGTCATCGCCAATGAATTCGCCGAGGCCGATTCCGATATGTATTTATCGGCCCTCTCCCAAATTGCCCTCCTCCTCTTCGGTGTGGCCCTCTTTATGAATTTCCTTGCCCGCTTTCTTGTGAATGCAACGAAAAATAGGCTGGAGCGCAGGGCATGAAGACCATACAGAGCAATAGCCTGCAAAAACCGGCTCCCGGCGAACGCCTTCGCTTTTTTCGAAGCCATTTTTGGATAGGACTGTGCATTGCCTGCGCCGTCCTCGTGCTCGTCCCTCTCTTTTCCATTTTTATTTATGTACTTACCAAAGGATTGAAAGGTATTTCAATTGAATTTTTCACCGGATTGCCCAAACCCGTGGGCGAGCCCGGCGGCGGCATGGCCAACGCGATCGCTGGAACATTAACTTTAATCGGACTTGGAAGCCTATTTGGCCTTCCCGTCGGAATCATGTCCGGCGTTTACCTGGCCGAGGTGGGCAAAGGCAAACTCGCCTCCGCCATCCGATTTATTGCCGACGTATTGGGCGGATTGCCATCCATTACCATCGGCGTTTTTGTGTATGGGCTCGTCGTCATCGCAATGAAGCGCTTTTCAGCCATCGCGGGCGGCCTTGCACTGGCCATTGTCATGATTCCAACCGTGACCCGCACCACCGAAGAATTGCTCCGCATGGTGCCCGGCCATTTGCGCGAAGCCTCGCTCGCGCTTGGCGTTCCCGAATGGAGAACGAGTTTATTTGTGGTGCTAAAAACGGCGGGCCCCGGCATTTTAACGGGCATCATGCTCGCCGTCGCGCGCATCGCCGGAGAAACGGCGCCGCTCTTATTCACAGCCTTTAACAATCGCTACTTCAGCGCCGCCATCGATCAGCCCATCGCATCCTTGCCCGTGCAAGTGCTTACCTACGCGACTTCACCCTACAAAGACTGGCAAAATCAAGCGTGGGCAGGCGCCCTCGTATTGGTATTCATCGTTGTTACACTCAATCTCATTGCACGCTTCGCCACGTCCCGGCGCCTTAGCTAAACATGAATTCCCAAGGCATTGATATGGAATCCGATGAAAATGATCTTGTTTCCGGCCCGTCGCCCGCCCGGCCGCCCGCTCCAAAAATGATCGTGGAAGACCTCAATGCCTATTTTGGCAAGTACCACGCCATTCACGATATTCGCATTCAAATTCCCGACCGGCTGGTCACCGCCATTATCGGCCCTTCCGGCTGCGGTAAATCGACCTTCCTGCGCTGTTTAAATCGAATGCATGAACACGTCCCGGGCGCCCGCGCCAAAGGCCGCGTGCTGCTCGAAGGCGTAAATATTTACGATAAAAGCGTCGACCCGGTAAGACTGCGGCGCCGCGTCGGCATGGTATTTCAAAAACCCAATCCCTTTCCCACCATGTCGATCCGCGACAATGTGCTTGCCGGCCACAAATTGAACGGCGTGCGCGTGTCCAATGCGGACGAATTGGTCGAGCGGGCGCTGCGCCAGGTGGCCCTCTGGGATGAAGTGAAAGACAAGCTCGATCAAAGCGGAATGTCGCTTTCGGGAGGACAGCAGCAAAGGCTTTGCATTGCCCGCGTTCTGGCCGTCGAACCGGATGTCATTTTACTCGACGAACCATGTTCAGCTCTCGATCCAATTGCAACGGCCCGCATTGAGGAACTTATTTTTGAATTAAAAGCGCGCTACACCCTCGTGCTTGTGACCCACAATATGCAGCAGGCCGCCCGCGTCAGCGATTTCACCGCTTTCTTTTATATGGGCGACCTGATTGAATTCGATCAGACAGGCGTTATTTTTACCAACCCTAAAGAAAGCCGCACCGAAGACTACGTCACCGGTAAATTTGGCTGAGGTGAAATCGTGCCGGAGTCTCAACACACCCACACAAGCAAAATCTACGAGCAAGAGCTCCGCACATTGCGCGAAAAGCTGCTCCTGATGGGCAGCCTGGCTTTTGAAATGATTCAAAAGAGCGCCCAGGCCCTCTTGTCGCGCGACACCCAGCTCGCCAAAAATACAATGCGCATCGATAGACGTATCAATCGTTTAGAATGCGAAGTGGATGAGCTGTCCATGCGCATTTTAGCCACGCGCCAGCCTGTAGCGTCCGATCTGCGATTGGTAACGGGCTCACTGAAGATTGTCACAGACCTCGAACGGATTGGCGATTTAGGCGTGAATATCTGCGAGCGCGTCATCGAGCTCAATGAAGAGCCTCCCCTGCCCTCCGTGGAAGATTTAAGCTCCCTTTCGGATGAGGTCATTTCAATCACGCATGAAGCGCTGAATGCGCTCGCAGATAAAGACGCCGAACGGGCAACCAGCCTATTGGCCCGCGACGATTTAATTGACGAGCACTACACGCGCATTTTCAAGGAAGTGCTCTCGCTGATGGCCCGCGACCCCAATGCCATTTACCGGGCGACCCGTATTCAAAGTATTGCAAAATATTTCGAACGGATTTCCGATCACGCCATGAATATCGCCGAATCCGTCGTGTTTCTGGTCAAAGGCAAAGACATCCGCCATCCAGGCCGGGTGCTCGAAAGCTCGTTCCCGCCTCCGAATCACGACGATGCACCTTCGGACTCGGCTACCCAGCCCATCGCCAAAGAATTGCGCTCGACATCCAAAGCCAAATAGGCGATGAATCCCAGCGTATGAGCACACCGAGGCTAACGACCTTGGTTCAAGGCGGTGGCTGAGCCCGAAAGCTGCCCGCTGAGAGCCTGGTCGAGGTTCTAAAAAATGTACCTGCCTTTTCTCATCCTTGGGTCGATCCCGCATTAACCGGCCCCCTCGATGACGCGGCCATCGCTTTCCCCGATGGCCATTTAAAAGGATTGGTTTACACCATCGACGTAATTACGCCCATTGTGGACGACCCTCGCATCTTTGGAGCGATTGCGGCAGCCAATGCGATCAGCGATGTGTACGCGATGGGCGGAATGCCTCAGATTGCGCTGTCTTTCGTGGGATTCCCGACCGATAAGCTTCCGCTCTCGATGCTGGGCGAAGTGCTGATTGGAATGCAGCAAACGGCGGCCAAGGCAGGATGCGCGATCGTTGGAGGTCATACCATCGCGGATGGAGAGCCCAAGGCGGGCCTCGCCGTTTTAGGCAATATCGATCGCAATCGCATTTGGTCGCATAAAAACGCGAAACCGGGCGATATCCTCGTGCTCAGCAAAGCCATTGGAACGGGTATTGTTGGCCAATCCGTGCGGGCGGGGCGCGCCGACGACGATTTGGTATCCCGGGCCGCCGCGCAAATGACGCAATTAAATCAATCGGCCATGGAAGCCGGCATCGCCGCCCATGCTCATGCCTGCACCGATGTCACGGGTTTCGGGCTCCTCGGACATTTAAAGCACATTGTCGAAGCATCGGGCCTCTCGGCAACGGTGTGCGCAAGCGATGTGCCTTTAATCGAAGGTGTTTTGGAATTGGCCTTCGCCGGCCTCGTTCCTGGAGGAAGCAGGCGGAATCTTCAATATGCCTCGGGTATTGCCCGATTTGACGGCGATGTGGAAGACACGCTGAAGCTCTTGCTCGCCGATGCTCAAACCTCGGGCGGGCTCTTGTTATGCGTTCCTCCCGAACACGCCCGCGCCTGCCTCAATCAATTGCATCAGAATGGCTGCGATAACGCTGCTATTATCGGCTCGCTCCAAGCCTCGGACGCTCCAGCCAAAATCAATATTGTCCGCTAGCACCACCATCCAATTGATCCAGCGCATGCGCTCCAGCAACCGTTTCAATCGGCGTTGCAAGCCTAATCTTTAAGATGTGAATGTATTCTAAAATCATCCCGTGTGATCAAAGCACACAAACATTGCATTCATCCGCCAAGGTTTTGGTTGAAGAAATAAGCGCTCGTTCCTACATTGTGTATTCGAGCATCTCACGTTTCGTTTCGCCAAACCAAATAAGGAGTCACGCATGCCTACACTTCGTCACTTTGGAGCTCTCGCCGCATTTGGAACAGCTCTCGCCGTCTCAGCCCTGGGCTGCAACGTCGAACAGGTCGATCCCGCACTGTTCGAGAACGACGGCGAGAACTACACGATTCAAATTGACGGCCACAACCAAGGCCGCCGCCTCTGCGGGACGCCCGACATCAGCGAAGCCGAAATGGCCGCGATTCACGATCATGTCGCCGCAATCGAGAAGGCCAACGGAGGCCCCTCGCAGCTCGCCGTCGGCTCGGTAACGATTCCCGTGTACGTGCACGTGCTCACCGCGTCCAATGGTACGGGCGGACCGACCCAGAAGATGATCGATGATCAGATCACCGTGCTCAACGCCGCGTACAGCGGCACCGCTCCGGCTCCGGGCGGCGCTCTCGCCCAGACCAACACGGCCTACCGCTTCCAGGTCGTTGGACAAGACACAACGGCCAACGATGCCTGGTACACGATGGGCTACGGCTCAGCAGCCGAAACAGCGGCGAAGACAGCGCTTCGCAAGGGCGGCGCGAACGCCCTCAACATGTACTTCGCCAATATCGGCGGCGGCCTCTTGGGCTGGGCGACCTTCCCAAGCTCCTACGCTTCCAAGCCCAATATGGACGGCGTTGTGATCTTGACGGCCTCCTTGCCCGGCGGAAACGCGTCACCCTACAACTTGGGCGACACGGCGACGCACGAGGTTGGCCACTGGCTCGGCCTCTACCACACCTTCCAGGGCGGCTGTGCCAAGCAAGCGAGCGGCGGCGACGGCGTGGCCGACACTCCGGCCGAGAAGTCCGCGGCCTACGGTTGCCCCGGAACCCGCAATACCTGCACCACCATCGCCGGTAACGATCCCACCGAAAACTTCATGGATTACACCGACGATTCGTGCATGTACCGCTTTACAGCCGGCCAGTCCGCCCGCATGGACTCGATGTGGACGACCTACCGGTAGTAATCGTCCACCCCCGATTGGATAACCCCCAATCCTAAAAGAAAGCCCGGATGAGCATTTGGCATCCGGGCTATTTCTTTTGTATTGCAATTCAATTAAATTGTCTACCGATATGGACGTTTTGCAGCCAATTCTTTTCTATATTTGATAACGTCCTGGCGGAGCGGGCCGATAAAGTCGGCGCTTATTGTTCCTTTTTTGGTCTTGGCGGCGCGGGCCGTATGCCATTTGCTGAGCGCGAGCCTGGACGCGGCCTTAATTAAATTCTTTCCAGACGCGCCCCTCCAGGAGAGGGCGCAGCGGATACGGCCAATGGGCGATGTGACCAGCTCCAATTCGTCTGGAGCCAAATAACCCATTAAAACTTCATCTTTAAGGTACTCGCGGATTACCCGTCCTTTACGAACGACGAGCACCACGATCATTACGAAAAAGCCGGCGACAAAGCAGAGCCATAAAAAGAGCCAGGGCAAAAAGACCTGACCCATTTTATTGCCGAGCACGGTGGGCAAAAAGTTCCACATTGCATGAAGTGAAACACCAATACAATAGCCGATGACCGGGCCCAGTCCCCTCACCCATTTGCTTTCGGATTCGCGGGCGAGGCCAAATCCAATGCCTGTCATCGCGGTAAAGAGCGGATGGAGCCAGGGCGTAAACACGCCGCGCAATAAAAAGGTGCCCGTTAAAACGTCGGAGCCTTTAAATGCAGCGCGCGCGTAATAGCTCACATTCTCGACGGCAGCGAATCCAAGGGCGCAAAATGTCGCGTAAATAATACCGTCGACAATCCCATCGAATTCCCTGCGCAAAAAATAGAAGAAGCCCAAAATGGCGAGCCCCTTCCAAAATTCTTCCGCAATGGGCGCGCTCACGGCGGCGCTGACCAATTCACCGGTGGCCTCGCCGAATTGGCGCGCAAAGACCACATGCACAATGGTATTGATCATACCGGCAAAGCCCGTGGCCACGACGGCGCCCCATAAAAAGGCCATCGCCAAACACCACCACGGCTCGGGATCAAATCGATCCAATACGGCAGGAACAAACAAATATACCATCAAGGGTAAAAACGCGAATACGGCGCCGATGAGAACAGAGCCGGCCATTTGCGCCGGGGAATTGGAGAAAATCACCTGGGCGAGCGTAAATAAAATATTCAATACGACGCCGGCGATCATTCCAACGACCCAAAGCCAAAAACCCGTCAAGCGGCGGCGGCGGTCGGCATCGTGGGGATTGGGGCCTGGGCGCACGGGCGGAGGCTGCACGGGATATTGAGGCGGATAAGGCTGCCCATAATAACCCGGACCTCCTTGCTGCTGGGGATATTGGCCATAAGGCCCTGGAGGCGGACCTCCTTGTCCGTAGGGATTATTCATTCGGAAAGTGCCTTTGCGAGCAGGGGAAGGCTTACATCATAGCGATAGGTAATAAACATATGGCCATCGTCGAATTCTTCGTAATGCGGAGACAGGCCATATCCGCGAAGTTTTTGAACGAGCGCGCGGGCTCCCCAATGCAGATTCCATTCATCGCGCGTTCCACAATCTATATAAATGAGTTGCAATTTTTTTAAATTGTCAGCATACACGTCGACCATATTCACGGGATCGTGCGCCCGCCATTTCTGCCATATTTCCCAGCGGAATTCTCCGCTTTCTAAATCGAATGGGAAGTCAATACCGAGATGGGGTGAATTGGGGTTGGGCGAATAATGCGCCGCCATTGCCAAAATATTGAGCGCGCGCATATGGCTTTTTTTGTGCCGATTTTCTGATGCCAAGTAGTTGCGCAGCCATTGTTCCGGGCCGCCGGCTTCTCGATATCGATCGAGGGCTTCACCAAATTCATGCAAATAACACAGTTCGAAATTGGTATCGCCCGAATGGCAAGCAAAGGCTTTAAAAACGCCGGCATGGCGCATCCCGAGCACCGCCGATCCATAGCCTCCCGACGATTTACCAAATACACCCCAGTTGGATATACGATAGTGTTGTTCCACAAATGGAAGGACTTCGGCCATTAAATAATCTTCATAGCGGCCGGTAGCCGTTGAATTGATGTATTGATTGCCGCCCAGGGAGGTAAAGCAATCGGGCGCAGCCACGATAACAGGCGGGCATTTGCCCGAAGAGATAAGGCGATCGAGCCTTTGTTTAAGATTTTCGGCGAGCGGATCTTGATTAAAATAAGAGGCGCCCGTCCCCAAAAACCCAACCAATCCTAAAAGAGCGGGATATTTTTTTGATTTATCGTATCCAGGCGGCAAATAGACATAAAGCGCCCGCTCAGGCGGATCGCCCAGCGGATTTCCACGAAGAATCTCGCTGGGGAGGCGATGAATAGAAAGCGAGCCTTGAGAGACGCCATTCATCGCCCTGGAATATCACAAAGGTTTTTGTTTTCGGAGAAGATTTGGAAGCGCCGCAATGGGGCAATGGGGCAAAGAAGAGCGATCGAGTTTATTTAGGGCTTGATAATGCGGGTGCCCTGCGGAGGCGTGAATTCAAACTCGCCTTTCGTAACAGGCTGATTCACGGTAGGATTGGTAAAGTCAAATCGATTTTTATTGCCCTGCGCATCCAAAATCAGCGCCCTCCGCACCTGATTGGTTTGAGCATCGACATAGAGAAGGATTTTTTGATATGCGGGCGTGGCTTCTTTGGGCGTTCCTTCCAATACATAGCCGCCCTCGAATTTCATTTGCGCCGCGTCCAAGAGCCTGAGCGAAAAATCTTTGGTCAGTTTGCCTTGGCCCATTAAAAACGAAAGCGCCGCCGGGTATTGTGAGCCTTTCACAGAAGATTCGTACATCTGCTCGTTTTCTTTTTCATACACTTTGATCGTTGTGCCATCGGATACAACGCGATTTCCATTCGGCGCGTCGTAGGTCCAGCTCATTTTGCCGGGCTTTTCAAATACAACCTTACCCGTGGAGACCTTTTTTACGTTCTGAACTTTAATGGTGTAGGTCTGGGTAAAGTTTGCTTTGAATGTCTTTGTTGAATCATAGAATTGCTGCACCCGGCTCCCGATTTCTTCGGCCGTTGGGCCTGCCGCCGCGACATTGCCGGGGAACAATAAAATCATCGACAGAAGCGCCGCAAATGCCGCGAAGCGAGCGCCTAAATTCCAAAATTGTGCTTGGGTAGTCATGCTTTTCGTTCCTATTCGCTGGCACCGATTGGAGTGCACGAAATGAGATGGCCCGTGGCCTCTCATTGTACTCAATAACGCAGTACCCCTCGCGAGCTTTCACTGCGCCGCTCGGGAATGTCCGGTTGGACGCAGCTCTCTCTAGGTTGATGCATTGCTCTCCTAACATGATCTCAAAGATTTTTTCCACGCCCTAGCACGCCGGGCGGGGATTCAATCTCAAGATGTTGGGCTTAAAAATTAATGTGTTTGGGCACTTTGGGGGCCGGCGCGGACGATTTGGGGCGGGCTGACTTGCCAAGGGGAAGGAGCGGCGCTTTCGCCGATGAAGAAGCGCTGGGCGCCGAGGATGCGTTTGTGTCCGCGGGAGCGGCTTCGGGTGCGCCGCGCGGAATAAGCGACGCAATGCGGGGAACAACGCTTTGGAGAGAGGGCGGCCTGCCTGTGCTCGCGCTCGAGGAGTCCCAGGCGAAGACCGCGATTACAGTCGCAATGGCCGCCGCCGCGAATACCGTCAGAGGAACGACCATGCGGCGCGATAGGCGGGCGCCTGGCTGAATTTCATAGGGCAATACGGAATGCGGCGCGGGAACAGAAGGCGCAGGGGCATTGGCCGCGGCGGCGGGAGACGGGGTAAGACCGCTGATTTCGCGCTCTGGAATCACCGTGATCAAGCGCTTGGTTTTGCCCATGAGCCACTGTCTCGCGATGGATGCGCCGGTCACATCTTCGTCCACGCCGTGCTCCACGGCCCACGCGGCTAGGGCTTGGGCGAGCGCTTTTAGGCTTGGATATCGGTCGCGTACATCCTTGGAAAGGCCGCGCTGAATGATCGCCCAGAGCGCCGGTTCGGCAACGCCGTGCTCCATAATCGGCACGGGCTGCTGGGTAAGAATCGAAGCGATAAGGGCGTTGTAGTTGTTTCCGCTAAAGGGGCGCCGGCCCGTGATGAACTCGTAGAGCACGACACAAAACGCCCAGATATCTGTGCCTTCTCCGACGTCTTCATCGCCGCGCGCTTGCTCGGGCGACATGTAGTCGGGGCTTCCAACGACTTCGCCCGCCATCGTGAGCGCATTGTCAATTTCGACGTGCGCAAGCTTAACGATGCCAAAATCGACGACCTTGGGCAGAAGCTCGCTCGCTTCGCCGGGCACGAGAAAGATGTTGTCGGGCTTGAGATCGCGGTGAACGACGCCTTTGGAGTGAGCTTCAACCAGCGCCGCGGCAACGGGAAACAAAGTTTGAAGTGCCGTTGCGGGAGGCAGGCGCCCTTTGCGCGCGAGCACGGTGTTCATTGTCTCGCCGTGCAAAAGCTCCATCGCGATAAATGGATCGCCCGCTTCTGTTTCGCCGAATGAAAACACGCGGACGATGGACAGATGCTTGAGCCGGGCCGCGGCGCGGGCTTCGCGAAGCAAGCGCTCCGCTGCATTTGGAGCCGATTTGTCGCGGCGAATCAGCTTGATGGCGATGTCGATATCGAGCGTGAGGTCTTTGGCGAGCCACACATCGCCCATACCGCCCCGCCCGATGACGCTCACGAGCTGGTAATTGCCGGCGATCACATCGCCGGGCAGATATTCCTCGCCGGCTTTTCGAGCGGCAGCGGGAGGGCCGCCCGAAAGCTCCGCACGATCGGCCGCGGTGATGTTGGGCAGCGAAAGGCGCTGGCGAATCGAGGGGCGATCGCCTTGATATAAAGCGCCGATCGGACCCGACCACGATGGGCTTTCCCGCTCTGAGGACGGCCCTTGCGCGGGATTGGATGAGGGCCGGGGAGGCGGACCAAAGCTTGGATTTGCAGGCACCGATGGACGGGGAGGAGGCACGGCCTTGGCGTCCACAGGAGGCTCGGGCGCGTCGGAAATACGCACCGCGGGCATATTCGCCTGCGAAGACGTGCGCACCGCGGGCATATTCGCCT
>CAZICM010000074.1:0-42760 GCA_964537685.1 uncultured Polyangiaceae bacterium | reverse complement strand
AGGGTGGGTTCGGGCAACCTCAGGGTGGGTTCGGGCAACCTCAGGGTGGGTTCGGGCAACCTCAGGGTGGGTTCGGACAGCCTCAGGGCGGCTTCGGACAGCCTCAGGGCGGCTTCGGACAGCCTCAGGGCGGCTTCGGGCAACCTCAGGGTGGGTTCGGACAACCTCAGGGCGGCTTCGGACAGCCTCAGGGCGGCTTCGGGCAACCTCAAGGTGGGTTCGGACAACCTCAAGGTGGGTTCGGACAACCCAACCCCTTTGGTGGACCTCAAAACCAGCCCAGCCCCTTTGGAACACCGCCTGGCCAACCCGGCTCCGCGGCGCCTCCCCAGGCGCCCCAAGGCCCGACCGTCGTCGATATCGACTGCCCGCTCGAGGCCCTCCCCCGCCTCGGCACAATCACCGGCACCGTCAAAGATGCCGAAAGCGGTTCCACCGTCTCGGGCGCTACCGTCAAAATGACCGATGCCTCGGGCAAAGACATCACCGTTACCAGCGATGGCAATGGCATCTTCCGCTTTGCCGATCTTCAGCCTGGAACCGTGAATTTCCGCGTCGAAGCCGGCGGATTTATGGTTCATGCCAATTCAACCGAAGTGCGCGCCAATGAAGAGGCCAAGCCCATTCTTCAATTGAACAAGAGGCCCAAGAATCCGGCCGTTCGCGTTCAAGGCAATGAAATTAAAATCAGCCGTCAAATTCATTTTGAGACCGGCTCGGCGAAGATCATGGGCGATTCCAATTCCCTGCTCGAAGAAATTGCCGACGTAATCAATCGGAATCCCGATATCCGTAAGGTGGAGATCCAGGGTCATACCGACAATTCGGGGACCCGCGAAGGCAATGCGGTGCTCAGCGACAACCGGGCCAAGGCGGTGCGGCAATGGTTAATCGGCGCGGGTATCGCCGAGGCGAGACTTACAGCCAAGGGTTATGGCCAAGACCGGCCCATTGCGCCGAATATCACCGCGGCCAACAAAGCGAGGAATCGCCGGGTTCAGTTTATTATTATGGAAAAGTAATCTTTTAATATTTTAATATTTTAATATTGGGATTTGGTCTTGCCTGCATTGCATCGCTTTCTAGTTCCTATCTTCATATCCATCCCGCTGCTCTTTGGATGCGCTGGCAACGGCGCATCCACCGAAGCCGCGCCGGCCGCCGATTCAAGTTCAAGCGTTTCATCCAAGCTTGTGGCGTCCTCGTCCAAGCCTTCGGCTTCCGCGGCTCCGCCCGCTTTATTGCCCTCTTCCGGGGGCGCCTCGGATGCTGGACCTGATGCTCAAGCGCCTGGGCTTTTGGATGCTGGATCAAGCGAAGACGCCGGTTCCGATGCATCTTCGGCCCGGAGCGAGCCCGAACAGCCCTATGCCAAAGACAATAAGATCTTACCGCCCGCGGATTCCGATGAGCTACAGGCGCGGGCTAAATTGCTATGGGAAGCCATTATCAGCAATACCCCCGAGCGGGCCGATCCATTCTGGTTCCCCAAAGAGCCATTTATCCCATTAAAAGACGTAAAAGACCCAGGCAAGTACTGGGAAACGCTTCATAAAACCTACGCCAACGACATCGCCAAGCTTCACCGCAAGCGCAAATCGTGGGAGGGCGCTGTATTCAAGCGCTTCGAGCTCGGGTCAACGCCCAAATGGGTTCCTCCCGGCGACGAGGCCAATAAAATCGGCTATTACCGCTCATTTAGAGGCAAACTTCGCTATGAACTCGAAGGAACCAATTATTCCCTCGATGTCCATGTCGTGATATCCTGGCAAGGCCGCTGGTATATCACCCATCTATCGAAATTCAAAAAGAAATAAGCCGTGGGCGCGCCTATTATCTCGGTGCTGATGCCCTACCGCAACGCCGAGAGCACCATCCGGCAAGCCGTGGACAGTCTTCTTTTGGACCCGTCCAACGTCGATATCCCGCTTGAAGTCTTGGCGATTAACGATCACTCCACAGATGCGGGGCCTTTGGTTATTCAAGCGCTGGCGGCCCAGGATTCGCGTTTAAACGATCTATCGGCACCCGAACGGGGAATTGCCAATGCGCTTCAATTTGGCCTTCTTCATGCGCGAGGCGCCTACATTGCCCGTATGGATGCGGATGATATTTCCCTGCCTGGAAGGCTAAGCGCCGAGCTTCGGCTCTTGGAACAAAACCCAAGGCTTGGGATTGTGGGCACCCAGGTGCAGCTCTTCGGCCCGGCCTCTATCGGCGAAGGAATGCTTCGCTATATCGCTTGGCAAAATGCCTTGATATCTCCTGAAGACCATCAAAAAGCCATCTTTATCGAATCGCCGCTATGCCATCCCTCGGTGATGATCCGAAAAAGCGCGCTGGAACACGCCGGAGGATTCCGCCAAGGCCCCTTTCCCGAAGATTACGAATGCTGGCTGCGCCTGAACGCGCATGGCTATCAAATAGCTAAAGTTCCCCGGGTTTTATTTCATTGGAGACAGCATTCAAGCAATGCAACCTTTTACGATCCCCGCTATGCCCTCGAACGCTTCACCGAAACGCGGGCATTGTATTTAGCTCCATGGCTTTTATCGAAAAACCGGCCCATCTCGCTATGGGGAGCGGGCCAAACAGGAAAAAGACTTGCGCGGGCGCTGGAAACCCATGGAGTGCGCGCATCGCTCTTTATCGATATCGATCCTAAAAAAATAGGCAGCGTGGCCCGGGGAGCGCCCATTTGCGATGCAAGCGCGCTAAAACGGGGCCAAAGCACGGTGGTTGTCGCGGTGGGAGCGCGGGGAGCCCGCGATTTGGTGCGAGAATATCTATTGGAACGAGGGTTTTTGGAAGGCGAAGAATTTATCTGCGCCGCTTAGCCTTTTAACATCGCAAAAAACGGCTCGGCTTCCTTCAGCACCCTTCCAAAGCTCGGCCTGGCCAACAATCTCTCTGTATAGGCCATCAAATTTTTGTAATCATTGAATGGATACACCATCCTGGCATAATTTAAAGCGGGAGCCGCCGCGCAATCCGCCATGGAAAACGAATCCCCGGCTCCCCACTCCCGCCCGGCCATGATTTTATCGCCTTGGGCAAAGGCAATATCCATCGTCGCCTTGGCCGCCGCCACACCCCGGGGATCGCGCTCCGCCTCGGGCTTCCGGCCATCGAAGAAAATCTTTTGCATTGGATCGTTAATGTACAAATCAAAAAAGCGATCCATAAAGCGGATCTGCCTCATCCCATCCACATCGCCCGAAATCAAGCGCGTGCCCGAATCGGCGAAATGTCCTTCTAAATATTCGATAATAATGCTCGACTCGGGGATCATCCGGCCATTATCGAGCATCAGCGTCGGGATTTTCCCAAAGGGATTCACATTCTTTTTATATTCCTCGCGCACGGCGGGATCGCCAATCGCCACCATTTCAGGCGTAAACGCGATATTCTTTTCATACAGCGCCATTAGGACTTTTTGTGAATACGATGAGAGTGGAAAGAAAAAGAGCTTCATGGCTTGCGCCTCCTCTGAAGCATCAAAGATCCGCCGCCAAACGCCGTCAAGAACTAATTCTACGCAATGTGATCACAGGTTTTTCGGCTGCCCTGGAATCTTCCAAATCAATAAAACAATCTAAAATCCAATCATTATCGCCTTCGGGATCGCAAATAATCTGCGTCACTTCCCAAATACCCGCGGGCGTTCCGCCCTTTTCATCCTTTATCATCGTATTGGCCGGAGCCCTCGAAGCTGGATCCGTTAAAATTCCCGTGTGCTCCTCATAAAAACCGGCCATTGCATTTTCCAGTTCCAAAGGCGTCCACGCCTGTTTTCCTCCTGCAACCAGAGCGGCCGCCTCCTCGTAATCCCGCGATGCAAATGCCCGGAGCAACTGAAACATCGCATTGCGTACCAATATCGTAAAGCCTCTGGTATTTTTCGTCACATCGAAGGCTTCCGCGGCTTTCACCTCGCCGTACACCCGCTCGCGCAGCAATTGCTCGGGATTGCGCATCTTTTCCCACTCATCAAGCAGGCTCGAATCCACATCCCTCACAACGGCCCAAAAATATTCGATTAAATCGTAAACCGGCTCGGTTTTGGCCGAAAGCGGCACCGTCTGCACCAGCACCCGGTAAACATCGGACAAATAGCGGAGCAATACGCCTTCCGCCCTTCCAATCCCATAATCTTTAATATATTCAGCAAAGGATTGACCGGTTTCAAACATATCCCTGGCAATGGATTTGGGCCTTATATTTTCGCCAACCCAAGGATGATGCGCGGCAAATTCATTGAATGTTTCATAAATAAATTCGCGGTTGGGCTTGGGGTACTCCAATTTGGCCAATTGCTCCATGCGATCGTCGTATTCGACGCCCTGGGCTTTTAATTCGGCCACCACTTTGGTTTTCACTTTATCGAGCTGTTTTTGAAGAATGATATCGGGATTCTCGAGAATGGATTCGGCCAGGGTCAGCAAATCGAGCGCATAGCTTTCGCTCCAGGGATCGAGTTTTTTAATCGTATCGAGCAAATAGAGCGAAAGCGCGTGATGAATTGAAAAGTCTTCCTGCAAATCGGCGTGCACGCGCACCCTCCGGCCTGCATTTTCGGCCGGATCGGTGATTGCGATCACGCCCGCGCCCACCAGCGATTGAAACAGCAACAGCGCCGTCTTTTTATGTTCGCGCTTTTGATAAGGCGTATCGTGACAATCGCGGATCAGCTTCACCATCGCCTTACAGCCGCCGCCCCGCCGTTCCAGCACATTCAGCAGCATTCCATGCGTCACCGAAAAGCGGCTCACCAGCTCTTCGGGAGGCGACGTGCGAAGCCTTTCGAATACATTGCGATCCCAGTGCACATAGCCTTTTTCGGGCGGCTTGCGCCTTACAATTTTCTTTTTCTTTGCCGGATCGGAAAGCGCCTTGGCCTCCAGCCTTAAATTTTCGATCGCATGTTCCGGCGCCTGAATCACCACCGTTCCCCGGTCATCAAAGCCTTTGCGCCCAGCCCTCCCGCTGATTTGCTGAAAATCCCTCACCGATAAAATCGATGTTTTTTCTCCGTCATATTTGCATAGTTTTGTAAACAGCACCGTTCGGATTGGAATATTCACACCCACGCCTAAAGTATCGGTGCCGCAAATAATTTTTAATAAACCCTGCTGGGCGAGCTGCTCGACCAAAAGCCTGTATTTGGGAAGCAAACCAGCGTGATGCAGGCCAATCCCATGTTTAATAAATTTTTGAATATCCTTTCCATAAGGGCTATCAAAACGCTTGCCGTGCAGGGCTTCGATAATGGCGCGCTTCTCTTCTTTCGTGCAGTAGTCCATGCTCATTAAATTCTGAGCTTCTTCCGCACAGGCCCGCTGGGTAAAATTCACAATATAAACAGGCGCCCTTTTTTGCTTGACCAAATCGAGCACCGTCTCGTGCAGCGGCATTTCGCGGTATTCAAAATCGAGAGGCACCGGCCTTTGAGCCGAGCGCACCACCGCCGTCGGCCTTCCATTGAGTTTGGTCAGCGCCTTTTCAAAAGAATCGGTCTTGCCCAGCGTCGCCGACATTAAAATAAAAGTCGCCTGAGGCATCGTTAAGAGCGGAATCTGCCAGGCCACCCCGCGCTCCCGATCGGAGTAGTAATGAAATTCATCCATAATCACAAAATCGACGGCGGCCGATTTTCCCTCCCGGAGCGCCATATTCGATAAAATTTCTGCTGTACAGCATATAATTGGCGCGTCTTTATTGACCGAGGCATCGCCCGTAATCATCCCGACTTGCTCCGGCCCAAATTCGCGGCAAAGCGAAAAGAATTTTTCGCTCACCAAGGCTTTGATGGGACAGGTATAAAAAGAGCGGAGCCCTTCCGAAAGCGCCGCAAAATGGGCCGCGAGCGCCACCAGCGATTTGCCCGAGCCCGTCGGCGTATTGAGAATTAAATTTTTACCCGCCAAAATCTCTAAAATGGCTTCTTCCTGGGCTGGATAGAGCTCCAGGTTCTTCTCGGCCACATAATCGAGAAAGCGATTGAGTATTTGATCTTCCGATGCGGTTCCCAGAGGCGGAAGCCTGCGCCACAGCGGAGCGTCATGGGGAAATTCAAGGGTCATTGGGGCCATTCGATGGTGGTTAGAGGCAATGAATTTTTAATTTGTAATTGGAGCAGGCCGTCGTGATATCGGCGTAGTTTTCCGATGGAGCGGGGCCAAAACAATGTTCGTAATTATCGTTCCAAGTCATGCCCTGCTGCAGGTCCAAAAATCCTCCGCCGTATTGAAGCCACACATCCACGGCGTAATCCATACTATGGTTATGGTAGGACAATTTTAGTTTTTGGCCAGCCGGCACGGTATATTCCAAAGGCATCACGCTCATATTGCAAAAATTATCGACATCGATATGCACATGTTCGGCCAGCACCAAGGGAATGCATTGATTTCCCGATAAAAAATAACCCGGCGAACATGTTCCGGCGGGCACGCATTTGCCATCGCCGCCATTTTGATAGGTATCGCAATTCATTGTGATTTGGCCGTCATCGCAGCTTTCATTGCCCTGCACCATGCCATCGCCGCAAAGCGGGCCTGGCATCGAGCCTCCCGTTCCGCTTCCGCCCGCGCCCATGCCGCCCGCGCCCATGCCGCCCGCGCCGCCCGACGTGCTGCCACCGCCGGCCGTTCCACCGCTTGAACCGCTTGTGCTGCTGGAGCTGCCCGCACCCATGCCGCCCGCGCCGCCCGAACCGGAAGGCTTAGGATCTTCGCCGCCGCAGCCCGAAAGCGCCCATACCCCGCCCAACAGCCATGCCATCCAAAGAAATCGAAACTGCATCATAGCTGGACGATCGCATGCTTTTAGCGCTGGGCCAAGCCTCTTGCGTCATGCGGAGCATCATGGGGAAGCGTGCCCCGCACCGAACGCAAAAACGCAAATGGCGTGTAATGCAAAAAATTGGATACGCGCGATGTATAGATATCGGCCGAACGCTCGATTTGCCGCGCCAGATGGCTTTTGTCATTGCCCGCCCGCATTAAGAGTCCCCAATTTTTATTGCCTGCTTCCGAGGCCGCCTTGGCCAAGGGCGCAATTTGATCGTCAAGATGTCCAATTGTATCGCGTATTTTGAGCATACGCATTTGAATTTCCTGTTCTGAAAGGCGGGTTTGAGGACCATAATGCTCGCGCGCCCGCTGCTGAACCAGCTTAAGCTGGGCATGCTGACCCTCCAGCGCTTCTTTTTCCTGCATAAGCGAAGCAATACGCGCCTCGCTCCCGAGCAAAGCTTCGGCATGTTCAATTTCCTCTTCGATTTCCCGCACAATCAATGCGGTACGCCAGCGCAGAAGGCTCTTGGACACTTTCACATCTCCATAGATATGATCGCCCACATAAAGAATTTCATCGCCGCTCATGCCAAGGCTTTTTTCGAGCAGCGCCGCATGTCCACCCCAATAACATCCCCGCTCTTTCAGCGGCCCCACCCAGGGCCTTAAATACCCTTCGCCCTCCACCACTTCAAATAGAGGCAATTTCAGCGAGAAAAAATCGGGCTTGCGGGCTCCCACCAAAATGAAATCAAAAATATCCCGGTAGCTCATTCCATTGGGCAAAAATGGATCGAAGGCATAGGCCATCATCGAATTGGTATAATACCATTCTGAATTGGTAATGAGCAGGATTTTCTTTCCCGAGCGCTGCTGATCCAAGAGCGTTAGGGGAAGCTCGGGATCAATTTCAATGAATTGGTCGGGATTATTGATAATCTCGCCCTTCAGCGTGCCTTCCATATGGGTTTCATCGACGCTTTCGCGCACCCTTGAAAACAAATCGGCATAACCCATGGTCTCGGCGATCCGCCGCTGATCGAGCACATCGACGAGCTGAGCATAGATACAAGCCTCGGAGAGCGAAAAGAAGGTATTGATAAAAAACCATCTCGGATTGGCCAAATCGACAATGGTGCGCTCGTAGGCCCTGCGCATGGCATCGAATTCAAGCGGGCGCGTTCCATGAAAAGCGCGCTTTACATAGCCAAATCGATTGGCCTTGACGATATTGCCGAGCTCGGTGTCGACGATCAGTCCCCGGGTGATCAAATGAGGATCGAAGCGAAATCCTTCGACGGGAAGCCCTTTTTCGGCGAGGCGTTTCTGAATATGCTCATAGGCGCGCCGTTCCCAGGCTTCCACGCGGTAATGAATCAGCGTGTAGTCCATGTCGTAGCCAATGGCGCGGATGGACTTGAGATTTAAGGTGCGGTTGCAGAATAGGCCCCTTTTGTGCGAAGGCGCTTGCAGGGGCGGATCTATTTCATCGATTTTACGATTCATACCATTGTTTTATGCGGGCCATTCCAAATTAAAAAATGCTTTTCGAACCTTCCTGGCCCGGCAGATCCAAGGGAATTAGCGGCAGATTTCCCCGCATCGCCCGGATCAAATAAATCACCATCGCAATGCTTCCCCACGCGAGTGCGCAAACCACACCCGCGTCCACCATGGCCCTCCATACCGGAGGCAGCATTTTTACCAATACGATAATCGTGACAATTCCGGCCAAAATGATCCAATTGGCGATCAATCTTCGCGGCGTGGCGTGGATCAGCGCCATGGCGAACAGAGGCGCGAGCAGAATGTGCAAGGGGCGCCCATGCTGAGCCAGATACATCGAGCGGGCGACCACCCGCGGCGAAAAACGCTGCTGAAACGCGCGGTAGCCCTCGGTATAGGTAATCAACATCGTCCATAGAGCACCCGCGGCAAATTCAAGCGCGCCCGGCGTTTGCGCGCGGAAAATCGACACCACCGTCATGCTCAGCCGGACAACGGCTTCGAGCAAAAGAATCAAGGTGCCTACGGTGCCCCAAAGGGCGATGGCAATGGCTTTTAAGGACAGCTTAGGCCGCATTCGTTGTTTAGAAAAAATGCCGGAATGAGCGGTGCAAACGCCTTGTTGCAGGCCCCGTGCGCGGCGCCCGCGCGCAGGCTACCAGAACGGCAAGAAGGAAGGTAAAAATCGAATCCATGATGCACGCTGTCTCAACGTATTCATGTCCGAGGTGCGAAAACGCGGCGCTCTACATTGGCCAAGCGGAGGGTGTCACTTTGCACGGCTGCGCGGAGTGCGGAGGTGTGTGGCTCAACGCGAAGTGCGCTCAAAAAATAGCGGATGCCATGCCGAAGGAAGCGATTTTATTGTCCGAGCGCGTGGCATCCCACGCCAAGCGCGCGGCGCCTCTGTCCGAGCCCGTACGCTGTCCGGTGTGTGGAAAAGTCACGGCGCGCACGCATGTCGCGGCGGCGGGTGTGGAGATCGATGTGTGCGGGGTGCACGGCACATGGTATGACCGGAATGAACTGCATCGAATTGCTAAAGCCCTTGAGCAAGTTTCCTGGAAAAGCAAGGCGGCCGGAGCGGCGGCGGTGGGTGTGGGTGCGGGCGCGGCGGTCGTGGCTGGAGCAGCCGTGCTAGGCGCGGGCGCGGACGCATCCAGAGCCCAGCAGGCGGCCAATTCGATTGGATTGTCCGATGCCGTGGATATTGCCGAGGTGGGCGTTGAAGTAGCGGGGGCGGCGCTGGATGTGGCGAGTAATGCGGATGTATTGGAAGGCGCGGTGGATGTGGTGGGCGGGATTTTTAGCGTTATCGGGGCGATTTTTGATTAAATTCGATTATATTCATTTACAAATTGAAAGATTCCCATTCTAAGGGCAGGATTGATCTGCCTGGCCAGCGGTTCTCCACACCGCGCCATCGTCTTTCAGCGCCACTTCTTCGCAATAAATCTTTCCCTCGGAATCTTTTACTTCCGCGTGAAATTCAGGCCATTGCTCCGCATAACATTGTTTAAAGAGGGGCGCGCGGTATTCGTTATTGGTCCGGCAGGCTTCTTTGGAAGGATCATCACTACAGCTTTGCCCGCAATACTGATCGATTTGGGCCATACAAAACTGAATGACTTCGCTCTTCCATGTTTCGCAGCACGATCGCTTCTCGAGGGCGCTGTTCATGGCTGGATTCGTGGACATAATCTCGCCCACATTGTGAAGCTTCTGAACGAAATCGGCGGGCGTCGCAATCAAGGCATTCAGCCCGCCTGTATCGCAATGAATGGCGTTATCGGGGCAATTGGGCCCTTTGCACGGACAGCAGCCCGGCAAAAGAAGCGGAATCGCAACAATAAAGATTAATCGTTGAAGATCCATGATTGCACCGTTTCAACCGTTGATTTGTAATTGGGAATCGTTGGCCATTGCAGTCCCCGCAATTGGGATACGAGCTCCGCAAGGGATTTGTTTTTATCGGTTTCCGCCCGCTCGAGCTGCGTGAAGGGATGCTCGATGGCCGTTTTCACAAGGGTGCGCAGCGCTTTGGCGAGATCCTTGGGTTTTTGAACGTCTTGTTCGGCAACGGCCCGAAGAATGCGGGCCGTGGCCGCGGTGGCGAATATGCAAGCCAGCGAAAAGCGCAGGGCATGATCGGCCCGGAGCGCCGGAGTGTCTTTTCTCAATAGCGCGTGATGAGGCAAGATAAATTGATCGGCGCTTTGTTTTTCGGTAATTTCATCGATCATTCTCCGCATAAAACATTTTTGAACGTAATCATATCCGCCTGCCTGCCGCCATTGCGCGGATTCGCCGCTGGAATAGGTTCGGATAATGGCCGAGGTGCCCAAGAGGGCCTTGCTCTCCAGGCTGCCCGGCTTCGATTTAGCTATCTGCTCGAGCTTGTCGGCAATAGAACCGCGGACGCGGCGCCCAAGTTCAATGACTTCTCGCTCGACGCTCAAATACAGCTTGCCCAATCCTTTAATGAGGTTTCGCCGGGTGCCGGATAAATCGACGAGCGCCATGGCCAAATCTAAAAATCGCTCTTTGTCCTGAATATCATTCGAAGTTTCGATATTCCGGAGGTGCGCGGCATAGCGATCCAGCATAAAGCAAATTGTATCGTTGTTGGTATCGAAGACCGACGAAACCACACGGGTGTGTTCAGGGCCAAGGTCATAAAAGAAGAAGGCTCCCGCGGGGACGGGGCTTCCTTCCACGGGCAAAGGGCAAATATAATCCCAAGGTTCTTGGCGCTGAACACAAGGCCCTTTAAACACATGAATACTCTCCCCATTCAATCCACCGCCGCCCGGCGGCCGGCGCGAGAGCGACCAGAGCAGGATTTCGATGTAATTGCTATGCGCATAGAAATCGGCAATGGTGTGAAGGGCTTGGCCCAGGTTGGACATGCAATTCCACGCCAGCCGCTGATGGATGGGATTGAGAAATACATTGGCTAGCCGAAAAACAATGTGCTCCACGCCGTCTTCAATGGTCTTGCCCAGCCTTCGATCGGCATAGCCCGCGCACGCTTGTTCCGTGCCCGCGTCCGTCATGGAAAGCACATCGAAATGGTCCAGCGGTTCATAGGAGCCAAAGTCTTCGAGTGTCGTGCCCGGGTTTGAAAGCACAATTTGTTCAGATTGATATGCAATATCATCAAATTCAATATCGGCTTTCATTGCGCTGATCGTATCGTCGCGCTCCTGCGCCCATAGCTCGGCGAATACGCGCTGCGTGGCCTTCTGCGCCTGCCTTTGCTGAAACAGCGACGTGAACAGCGTCGACTGGTTCATGTCGCTGATCCACGAGCCCCGAATTAAAAAAGGCAGATAAATCCGCGGATCGTACACACCCTGGGTGTCCGGCTTCGCCAGCGCACACGCATCGCGAAGGATTTTATTGTGAATGCCAATCTCCATGGAGTTCTCTCGCTTCCCCGCAAGCCAAGGCTCTTGCCGCTGCGGCTTTCTATGGAACTACGGAACTGCAACGGCAATGCCAATTCAATCCCGCATGATGCGCTCCAACTCCGCTTTAAAGGCCGCGGACGGGCGCGAATTCGGTGCGGCGCCGCGTGCAAATCGTGCGCTCAATGTCCGCAAGAGATGGCGTTTCCCAAGAACGCAAAACCAGTTTATAGTGCCCTCGCTTTGGCCGCGGTGCGGTTTGCCGCGCGTCCCGAGTAAGCCAGCCGCGCGTAGGTGAAACGCGCGACGTTCCGGGGTTCATGAACCAACAGGCTTTTCAGCCGCCGGAACGGGGCTTAACCGCATTGCGTATGCTGCCGGCCTAACGAACTGAGCCGTACCCTGCCATGTCCGCGACCGAGAACACCACCCCCAAAGACGCCGTGGAATCCTCCACTTCTCTCACGCCCAAGCCGCCAAAGATTCATCATGGCTATGCCGAGCAGGCAAAGGAGAGCGAGGGTTCCGATGTTGTGATCACCAAATCCCATGTGGTGAATCTTATTTTAGATCTCGCTGGGTATACGGCCGATCGCAACCTGGCTGAAATGCGTTTGCTTGAGCCATCGTGCGGGCATGGAACGTTTTTGGCCGCCGCGGTGGAGCGGCTGCTCAAGAGCGCCGAGAAGCACGGAAAGAAGGCTGCGGAGCTCGAAGGAGCCATTTTCGCTTTTGCTCTCGATGCGGCGCATGCGGCGAAGTCGAAGAAGGCCGTTGTCAAGGTGCTGAAGCAAAAAGGCGTGGCCGCGCGCACGGCGGATAAATTGGCCGCGGCGTGGGTTCGCCAAGAAGATTTTCTGCGCGCCAATCTAAGCGGGCCATTTGATTCGGTGGTGGCCAATCCGCCTTATTTGCGGATTGAGCAATTGTCGCAAGCGCTTCAGGAAGAGTACCGGAAGCTGTTTAGCTCGCTCTATGACCGCGCCGATTTGTATGTGGCCTTTATCGAAAAGAGCCTGGGATTGCTCGGGCCTGAAGGCGTGCTTTCGTTTATCTGCGCGGACCGCTGGATTCTCAACAAATACGGCGCGCCTTTGCGCAAGACGCTGACCGAAAAATTCAAGATGCGCGCCTATATCGATTTGCACAGCGCGGCGCCTTTTGAATCCGAAGTGATCGCGTATCCATCGATCTTTGCGATCAGCCCTGGCAAGACCGAAAATGTATTTGTGGGCCGCATGGAAACGGCATCGCCTGCCGAATGCGAGGCGATTGTCAAGGCCATGGCGAATCCTTCGGCGAAGCAGCCCGCGGGCATTTCAATGGCCGTGTACACGTCGTGGTTTGAGGGCGATGCGCCGTGGGTCTTGGGTTCGCCCGCGCATCTTGAAGTGCTGCGGTCGCTGGAATCGAAGTTTGCGCCGATTGAAGAAGTCGGGCCGACGCGCATTGGCATTGGCGTCGCGACGGGCGCGGACAAGGTGTACATCGTCAACGACGACGCCGATGTGGAGATTGACCGGCTGGTACCGATCGTCATGCGCGACGATATTGTGGACGGCGAGATAAAGAATGCGAAGCGCTATGTGCTCAATACCTTCCGCGAGGACGGCGGCGTAATTGATCTAAAGGATTATCCCAAGCTTGCGGCGTACTTTGAGAGTCACGGCGACGAGCTTCGCAAGCGGCATGTGGCGCAGAAGAACACGGCGACCTGGTTCCGCACGATCGATCGCGTATATCCCTCACTGGTCAAGGTTCCGAAGCTTTTAATTCCGGATATCGCGAGTTCCAATACGATCGTATATGACGAAGGGCATTATCACCCGCATCACAATTTATATTTTGTGACGAGCGATGCGTGGGATTTAGAAGTGCTGGGCGGGCTATTGAGCTCGAAGGTCGCTTTATTTTTCGTATGGTCGTATGCGGTCAAGATGCGGGGCGGATATTTAAGGTTTCAGGCTCAATATTTGCGGCGCATCCGGCTGCCCTCGCCTTCGGACATTCCGGCGAAGCTCGCGGCGCAGATTAAAGCGGCCTTTAGAAAGAGGGATTTTGTTAAGCTCGATGAGCTATCGCTGAAGGTCTATGGGCTGTCGGAATTGCCGGGCTTCGATTTTGTGGATACGCGGATTTAGCGCTACAGGCCGAGCGCGGTCTTCAGCTCATTAAAGTTATTCGTCCCCATTCCATGACCGCCGGCGAGCACCACATTCGGTCCATTCAAATTCTTTTGAATGAGCCCGTTATACAGCGATGTGCCATTGGGAATAAAGGGCGGCGGGATAAACAAATTCGGTCCCGCATTCAATAGGTCTGAATTGAACACCACCGCCGAATTGTTCGGCCCCGCTTGCACAATCAGCATATCCGCCGCGTGATTCGTCGGAATATGATGCGCCGTGACCGGCACATTCGGGTCCGCCAATACAAACGTGCCCATGTCCGCCACGGTCTCCGTTTGCACCAAGACCGGATTCTTCGCCAATGCATCAGGATAGACCTTCGACGGCGCATCCAAGGCTCCCCGAATATATTCGGCTGAATGGGCGCTTACTACAACCTTCGCTCCCGCCGCCGCAATCGTGCGCACGCCGCCCACATGATCGCTGTGGTGATGCGTTAAAATAACGTGCGAAATCGCCTTGCCCGGGAATTGCGTCCCTGCCCAATTCAAAATCGCATTTTGCCGCCCTTCTTCCAAAGGCGCATCCACCAATACCAAGCTATTGGCCTGATTGACCAAAAGCGAGTTATGCGATCCGCCCTTTAAATGCCAAATATTAGGCTTTAATTCAACGGGATCGATAAAGAGCTGCTGCCCGTCCAGCGGAATGCCGATGGATGCAAACATCTGATGGTATTGGCAATTGGCTTCACCCCGCTCTTCGGCCATTGCATCGTGTTGCGCCATCGAGCCCATGGGCAATTCGAATTGCCCCGGATCAATCATCGGATTGACCGTCACCTTCGAACGCGCCTCGGAGTGAATAATCTGACCGTCGAAAGCAATATACGCTTCATTCGGGAAACGCAGCGGATTTGTGCCGGCGGCCTCCCAGCCATAATAAAACACATCAATGTGCACATCGCGGTGCAGAGGCTCGTTCTCCATGTAGGACAGCTTGTTGATGACGCCCGTGGTCTTGTTGATCCACAGCGTAATCGGCGACAGCGCATGATCGACGACAACCAGGTGATGCACGCTTCCATCGAGCAAGGCCACGCCCTTGTCGTCGAGCACCTTGGTTGGATCGGCGGCAATCATCTGAAGCACCGCATGCGGGTTCAGCACAAGCTGCTGCTTCCGGATCGAAGCCATGCGATCCGATGTTAAATCGCCGCCTGGATAGCCGAAAATATGCTCGGTTCCGCTCAGGGCCGCGAGATTGCCCTTGATGATTTCGCTGAAGGTCGTATCCGCCACCAGGCCCAGAACCTCGATATGGCGCTTGTAATCGAGGCGCGCGTTGTTGGCCGCCATATCGACCTTCAGCACCAAATCAAAATTGCTCACCTTGCCTGCGGGATCTTCGGGCGCATAGCCCTCGCCCATCATCCAGCGCACGCCGCTGGACTCGATCTCAACGCTGGTCATCGCCGTCAGCGCATCTTTGCCGCCCACGGCCACAAAAGCCTTTTCCACGGCCGGCAACGCCTGATCCACCACCGACGACGCGCCGTCCGCGCCGGGCATTCCATCCATACCCGGCGTGCCATCCGCACCCGGCGTGCCATCCGCGCCCTTCGCACCCGGAGCGCCATCCGCGCCTTTTTCGCCCCCGCAAGCGCTCAATCCCAAGAGCGCACATAAAAGTGTTGAAAAAATTGCCGATGAAAATCCAAACCGCTTCGCCATTTTCATTTCTGTATTCCCCTCATTTCAAAGGAAAGAATCGAATCGCCGTGTATAGAGATCTCAAGCGGCAAATTCCATCGCCTTTGGCGCTTCTAGGGCTGACAGTGATGGTGCTTCAATTTCGCGGCTTTCGGCGCGAAAGAAAAACTGCTACGCGGCACCGATGCAGGACAGCCAGGGACACACACTCGTGCGCATTGCCCGGGAAACCGTGGAAGAAGCGTTGGGCGGGCCCCGCGTTTCCATTCCCGGCGATGACTGGCTAAAACAGCCGGCGGCCACCTTTGTGACCATTGCTCGAAATGGCATGCTTCACGGTTGTATTGGTTCGCTTGAACCGTACCGGCCGCTCTGGAAGGACGTTCAAAAAAATGCATTGGCCGCGGCGTTTGAAGACCCCCGGGCAAGCGCTATCTCGAGAGAAGACATGGCCGATTTGCTGTTTGAAGTATCGCTCTTGAGTCCCCGGACGCCGATCGAATTTTCGGGGGAAGAATCCGATGCCCTTCAACAACTGCGGCCCAATACCGACGGGGTGCTGCTCACATGGCGTCAGTACCGCGGCGTGTTTTTACCCCAGGTGTGGGAGCGTATGGAGGGGCCCCGGGAATTTCTTCAGCATCTTAAAATCAAGGCTGGACTGCCCATTCATTTTTGGGCGCCGGATGTCAAGCTCGAACGATTTACGGTGCAAGAATGGCATGAGCCGGGGTTTTCGCTGGGTTAGGCGATCGTTTTTGCCACCTTCCGGCCAAGAGCAAACCCGCTCCATACACCAAAGCCGCCGTCACAAGAGCCACGAGCAGCGCGGCTGCAGTTGAAATGCGGGCCGGTTGTTGTATTGCTGGGTCATTCGATAAAATTCGAAGCGGAGGCTTTTGTTCGGAGGCGTTTTCTTCGGGCTTTGCTTCAGGCGGCGGTTCTGGAATTACATCCGGTTGAATTGGTTTTTTATATATTTGGATGAGATCCGCGAGAGCCTTTTCCCCGTTTTCATTTGGATCGAAATGACGGCACCACTGTTCTAATTCTTCACAGGTTATTTTCCGCCGTTTTGAATCGGCGATCACGCATTCTTCGAGCACGCGCACGGCATCGGCGCTAAGGCCCTCGAACAGATCGCCCGAAAGCAAATAAATCAGCAGGCGGCCTGCCCTATAGGTATCGGTTCTGGGCGTAAGCCGCTGACCCAGCTTTTGCTCGGGCGCGTCGAATTCCGATTGAAATGCGGAAGAAGCGCTTTCACCGGGCTCTAAAAGGCGAACCTCTCCCGCGGGACCGATCCAAACGGAATCGGGACTCAGAAGCAGATGGAGCACAGGCTGTGGATTGCCTTCTTCATCGGCGCGGGCGTGGTTTTCTGAAAGCGCGTGCGCCACGGCCTTCCCCACGGCCCACACGGCGCTCACGGGCAGCCTTTGGCCTTCGCCCATGCGGGCCAAGAGCTCGGAAAGGCAATATCCTTCAAACGCCGTATCCGCCACGAAAAGCACTCTAGCGAAGGAGCTTGGATTGGGCTAATGTTCCGCCCCTCAAAGAAACAAGGATGCCCAATGAAATCGATTGAATTCTTTTTTGATTTATCCTCGCCCTACAGCTATTTGGCGGCCACGCAATTGCCCGCAATCGCCGAACGCACGGGGGCGCGCATTGAATGGAAGCCTATGGTGCTCTTCGCGGTCTTCAAGGCAACGGGCAATGAAATGCCGGCCCGGGTTGCCAATAAAGCCAGTTATATGCTGGCCGATTTGGCGCGCTGGGTAGCCCATTACAAGGTCGATTTTAAAATGAGCAGCCGATTTCCTCAAAACACGATATCGGCCGAGCGATTGGTGCTGGCGGGCGAGGAACAAGGGCGCGCGGCCGAGACGGCGATGCGCTGTTTCCGGGGCATGTGGGTCGACGATTTGGATATGAACGATCCTGCGGTGCTGCGGCGCTTGGCCGAGGAAAGCGGGCTGGATGCCGATAAAGCAATGGCGGCCATTGAATCGCCGGCCATTAAAAACCGATTGAGAGAAAATACCGATCGGGCCATTGCAAAAGGAGCTTTTGGAGCGCCGGCCATTTTCGTGGGCGACGAACATTTTTGGGGAAACGATCGCCTGCATTTCGTAGAAGATGCTTTAAACAAGGCTTAACCCTTGGGCTTTTTTGTTTTGGCGGGCGTTTCAAGCGCATCCTTGCAGCAGCGAAAACCCGTCGAATAATCGTGATAGGTAGGCTCGTGGGCAATGGTCGTATAGGTGCAGCCCGGACCATGCTCGCTCGTCGTACTAAAAAACCCGCCCATAAACATCGCATTGCCCACAACCCAAGGCTGCTTTTTACGCTCGACTTGATCGCGCTCTAAAATATCCTCGATATCCTCGCCGACCGTATCGCGTACCCATTCATGTAAATTGCCAACTAAATCAAATGCCCCTTCCTCGCTTTTGCATTCAGCGTGTTCACCGGACTTCGCCAAAAAGCCCGGTTCTTGATTGAGGGCAGGATTGTTGAATACATCTTCAAAACCCCATTTTTTGGGATTGCGCCCATAAAGCATTTCCAGCAGATGAGGCTTGCCCGTATTGCATGCGCCTTTTCTTCCCTTTGGGCCATAAGGATATTGAAACCCTCTTTTTCCCTTGCAGGCGCGCATCCATTCACCGCGCGAACAGAGGCGCTTTCCCGCATTTTTACAGGCTTCCGCGGCCTCCACCCGGCTGATATAGGCTTGAGGAAATTGATCGGCGGCGCTTTTGGCCTTGTAACGCTCGCCCGTTTCGGGCCTCGCCACCGGTGAATGGGCTATTTCATCGCCCGAGGCGCTCAGTTTAACCAAATGGGCTTCCCAGCGATCGACACATACCCGGGTGAGCTTGGCCATTTCGGGAGGGCAGGCCGGTATTTCAGCCGCTGCATCTTGCACCGAAGCGTCGAAAGCCGAGGCATCCGGCGTTTCTGCATCGGCCGTTTCCGCGTCAAAGCCTGCATCACCGGGAACCATTTCTTTTAAATGAGCAGAACTGTCGATTGTATTTATTGCGCTGGGCTGAGCGGAAACCGCGCCTGACCTTTCGCGGGGCTGTTCAGAAGACTGGCAAGCCAAGCTCAGCAATCCAATTCCAAGGTATTGGAAAGAATGCCGGCCTACGATTTGAAATATCGATCCCATAAAACCTCTTTTGTCTATCCCGAACGCATCCGATAAAACAAGCGTCTTGAATTGCCGCGGCGCGCTCATCGCGCATTTCACCGGACGCGGAAACCATGTACGCTTTGCGGCGGAGGCTTGTTCCATGCGCAAAGTAGGCTTATCCGCGATTGCCGCGTTCTTTTCTGTGAGTGCTCTCATTGCCTTTGGCTGCACAGGCAGCGAGGACACGATTCAAATTGATACCAACCCGCCCGCTCCCGATGGAGGCGGCGATCCTCCCGATGCAGCACCGCCTCCTCCTCCGCCGATGGATGCCAGTCCACCGCCGCCCACGCCCGATGAAAGCACCAAAGTCTTTAATCTAGGTAAATTGCAGGGCATTGAAATCAATATCGAAGCTCAATATATCAATCAGATTGAAAACGATACCGAAAATTATGTGCCCTGCCAATTTAAATTCAATTCGGTTGTATTGGATAATTGTGGATGCCGGAAGAAGGGCGGATATGGCTCTGTTGCCTCGATTTATGGCAAAACCGGCTTCACGGTGAAGTTTAATGCCTTTGTGCAAGGCCAGGATTTGTATGGGCTGACCAAGCTGAATTTAAACAATGCCCAGCAAGATCCGAGCTTTTTAAACGAGCATTTAGGCTATGAGGTATACCGGCGCATGGGCATTCCCGCATCCCGCACGGCCCATGGAATGCTTCGCTTTAATGGGCAAACCAAGGGTTTGTTTGTGATTGCCGAGAGCGTGGATAAGAAATTCTTGGCGGCGAATTTCGGTGAAGGCAAGGAGAATGGCAATCTCTACGAGGCGCCCGCATTCGTGGATTTCGTCGACAATCCTATGGGATTGGAACTGAAGGATGAAATTGAAGAGATGCGGGTTCGTGACGATATTATTGCATTCTCACAATTTGTGCAAAGCTCGGACGCGGCTACCTTTTCGGCCAATTTGCCGAAGCACGTCGATGTAAACGGTTTTATTACGGGTTATGCGATCGACGCGATTTTCAATCATTGGGATGGCTATTCCTACGTGGTCATCAACAATTATTTTATGTACCGCGAGCCCACGGCCGACCGCTTTGTATTTATGCCGCATGGCATGGATCAGCTCTTTCAGGATTTAAATTTCAATGTCGATTCATGGCCGAACGGCAGACTTTCCCAGCGCATCCGCCAAGATCCGGTGCTGGATAAGCAGTTCCACGATTCCATTATGAATGTGCTGAATACAGCCTGGGATGTGCCTTCGCTCGTCGCGAGGGTGGATCAGGTGGAATCGGTGCTGATGACCAATACCAACATGGATCAGGCCGCTCTCGACGACCTCAATTCATTTAATAACCGTGTTGCCGATGTTCGCTTTGCAATTGCCTACCGGAAGTCGATTCTTACGGGCGAGCCCTTGAACAACTGCGGCAATAACGTGGTTGAGCCGACCGAGTTTTGCGATGATGGCAATACCGTCACCGGGGATGGATGCAGTTCGACCTGTTTTAATGAGAATTGCACAAAAGCCGCTTATTTGGGCAAAAACTATATGTTCTGCCCGGATGCCGTCGTTGCCTCGCAGGGCGCGGCCGAATGCAAAGGATATGGAGGCACGCTGGCCGTTCCTTTGAATGCGACGGAAAATGCGTGGGTCACGTCGACCGCCCTCGGTATTGCAGGCCAAAACTGGTGGATTGGTTTAAATGACGAGCAAAACGATGGTGTGTATTTAATGCCCAGCGGCGAAGTGGCGAGTTATTTTGCGTGGGGCGTTGGAAAACCCAATGGAGGCACCTCTCAGAATTGTGTGATGCTCGATGCGGCCGATTCTGGGAAGTGGAATGATAAAGCCTGTGGCGATCAGGGTGGGGCGGTTTGCCTAGTTCCCTAAATCGGTTTGAGCCGCCCCGATAATCTCGGCCGCGAATTCTTTAATTTGAGCCTCGTTTTCCCCTTCAATCATCACCCGCAGCTTGGGTTCTGTCCCGCTCCAGCGCACCAATACACGCCCGCTTTGGCCCAGTTTGCCTTCCACCCGAGCCGCCGCTTTTTGGGTATGGGGCATCTTCTCTAAGGGCACCCGTTTCTTGAATACCGCATTTTGAAGCACTTGGGGAACGCGCTGCATGGCCTGCGAGGCCAGTTCCGATAAGGGCTTTCCCGATTGAAGCATAATCGCCAAGACCTGCAGCGCCGCCACTATCCCGTCTCCTGTGGTGGCATGATCTAAAAATATCAAATGTCCAGATTGCTCTCCCCCAAAGCAATAACCGCCTTGGCGCATGGCCTCGACCACATAGCGATCTCCAACCGCTGTTCGAACAACATTTGCCCCCCCGGCCACGAGTGCCCGCTCCAGGCCCAAGTTGCTCATTACGGTGGTGACGAGCGTATTCTTCGCCAATAGCCCCTTTTTCAGCATGCGGAGCGCGCACAGGGCCATAATGGCGTCACCATCCACCACTTGCCCCCGCTCATCGACCATAATCACCCTATCGGCATCGCCGTCGAGCGCGATTCCCAGGGCCGCGCCGCGCCTTTGCACTTCGCTCTGCACATGCTCTGGATGCAGCGCACCGCAGTCTTTGTTGATATTTTTGCCATTGGGTTTTACGCCTTGGGCGATGACATCCGCGCCAAGCTCCGAAAACACCGCGGGCGCCACGCGATAAGCGGCCCCATGCGCGGCATCGACCACGATACGAACGCCATCCAAGCTCAATTCGGGGGGAAAGGTCTTTTTGCAAAACACAATATAGCGGCCCTTGGCATCGTCGATGCGCACCGCCGTCCCTATGGCCGCCCCGGTAGCATGCGTCTGATCCAGCGCATCGGATTCCATCAAGCGTTCGATTTCTTCTTCATCGGCATCGGGCCATTTAAAGCCATCGCGGCCAAAAATCTTAATCCCATTATCGGTATAGGGATTATGGCTTGCGCTGATGACGACACCCGCATCGGCGCGCATGCTATGGGTGAGTTGAGCGACGGCCGGCGTGGGCACCGGTCCGCAGAGCATAACGCGGCCGCCCATGGCGCAAATGCCGGACGATAAAGCCGTTTCAAACAGATAACCCGATAGGCGGGTATCTTTTCCGATAACGACCCTGACGGGCCTTGTTTTTCCGCGCTGGGCCACATAGGCGATGGCGCGCCCCATACGAAGCGCCATTTCAGGGGTCATCGGCGCTTCGTTCGCGGTGCCCCGCACGCCGTCGGTGCCGAACAGCTTTCTCGGCGAGGGCGGCGAAGAAGCCTGAATTTTAGTGGATTTGGTGCTGGTTTTTGCTTTTTTGGCGTTCACGGGCGGGCCAAGCTTACACGGCCCGAGGCTCCATCATCAAAGGTTTTATCGCTCAAACAATCAAAAAAAGTGGCCTGCCGGGCTTCAAAATCGGCGAGCAATACACAAGGATTGTACCGGGGATGAAGGGTGCCCGCGTTGATAAAACAAATACCATCGATATAGCGCACCATTCGCTCGTGGGTATGGCCTCCGATCATCAGCGAATAGCGGCGTTCGCGGAATAGGTTCTGCAGGGCTGCATTGAATTGAATATCGTAGGCGCCGGTGTCCGCCTTAAGGACGCTCATATCGTCGGTATCGACTCCATGGCATATCAAAGCTTTGCCCATCGGGGTTTCAATCGACAGGGTTTTGGGGAGCGCGTTTAAATAGCGGCGGCTTTTTTCCGAAAGCATATGCACCGGCGTCGCGTCCAGCAGGGCGCGCATCTCGCCTGAAAGAAGCCAGCGCTCATGATTACCGGCCACGGCCAGAATATTTTCTTTATCGAGAATGGCGCAGGTTTCATTGACATCGCCCGGGCCGTCTACAATATCGCCCACAGCTACAATACAATCGGCGTTGTGCTCTTTTAATAAGGCGATCGCATTGCGCAGCGCTTTGGTCTGGCAATGAATATCGCCCAATACGCCCAGTTTTTGAATTCTTTTTTTCATTGGAATCATCACGGAATGCGCGCCTTCAGGCGCTCATCAATCTGTTTTCTCAATGCATTAATTTGTTCCCACATCCGGTCGAGATGGCGCTGGTTCCATTCTTTTTCGACGTCTTCGGCAGGGCGCGAGCCATCGATGGTCACCGGAACATAGTCTAAATTCAGATCCACCGGTCCGAGCAGCGGCAGCCAGGCTTCGCAGGCGCGTATGGCCAACTGTGCTTCGGGGGTTTTGATTTCGATGTCCGAGGGCTTTATTTTTTTAGGATTGTTGACTTTAACGATCAATTGCTTGTCCCAGCGGGAGCGGCCCACAATCAATTGATTGGATCGAATACGCCATCGTAAATTGAGCTTTTGTTCGATCGCTTTTCCTAAATCGTCAAGCGAAGGCTTTTCTGGCCGATGATCGGGCGCCTGCCGGTAATTTCTTTCGGGTTCTACATGAATCCTACGCAATGTGCCCACCATGGATTCGGGAGGCGGGCGGGGCGCGAATTTGCGTCCCAACAGGGGAGGCCCGGCGAGGAAGAGCGCAGCCATTCCAAATTGAAACCATGCGCTGGTTATGCCCGTCGCGGCCGTCCAGGGTATTGCAAAATAGGCCCATCCAAAAAATACCCACGAAATAAAGCCCGCGATTAAAAACGTCCCGAGACCCGCATATAAATTCTTTTCACTGGGATCGGCCGGTTCTTTTTTAAGCAGTCCGCCCATTCTGTGCCAGGCCAATGCAAAGAAAACAGTGGCCGCTCCAAAGATTAGCGTTGGCCATCCGCCGCTCCATACTCTTCCCAAGATGGCGGATGATTTAGATCGAATTGGTACCAAAAGGGTCACGCTGTCGATGTCGCGCTCATTGTTAAATGTTCCTCCGCCCGAGATGGCCAGTGTGTATTCCACATTCAATTTCACAAGCCATGTGTCACCTACGTTGAGCGTGTCCGGTACTTTGACGGAAATATCATGGCTGCTATGTCCAACATCCCCGCTTTTTGAGACGATAACGCCTCCCCAGTCGGCGCCCTTTCCCGTCCAGGATTGGTGCAGGCCATCGCCCGTCAATTCGATGGAATTGATCCCGCTGCGCTTTCCGCCGACCACATCGACATCGAATTCGGCCGTGTCTCCAGGCGATAGATAGGGCGTCCACAGCCAGACGGCGACGGCTCCGCTTCGTTCGGTGGCTGTCCATTGAGGCGCGAAGCGGATGCTTAAGGCCATCGCAAAGCAGGCGATAATTCCTAAAATATTCAATGCAATGAGCAGCGATTTCATGGCGGCTTTCAGGGAGAAGAGACTTTGGGCAATACAACCGTTCCTTTTACGCTTCCTTGGAGATTGTAATTGAGTCCCGCGTCATAGAGTGTGGGGTCGATATACAAGCGTTTTGCCTCGGGCGTTCCAGGCGACAATTCGATGAGAACCCAATCGTGGTCTTGCCATCCTGGCATGGGCACTCGAGCGCCCATGATGTTGGCGTGGGCGCTGTGCACGGCGTAGACGCGGAATGAAATGCCCGCCGCCTTGGCCGCCATCGCATAGATTTTGGCAAAGAGGTGAGCATATTCGATGCAATTGGCTTCCCGTTCGGTTTGGGAAAATGAAAAATGCTCCCGGAAAAAGCGCCATCGAGGGAGGCGCGGGAAGGCTCGGCCCGGTGCGGAGGCAAAAGCTGTAGCAAGAGGGCGGGAAAGGAATGCACGGCCGAGCCCAAAGCGATTAAAATGGCCCCTGAAAGTAGAAGAATTTTTAGGGAGCGGCGCATGGCGGGAAGAGGAGCTTATCTCATAAGGGGATAATTGGGTCGCATGGAATGCCAAGCCAAAGCGCCCGGACTTCGGCGACCAAATAAATCGATCCTGTAACTAAAATGCTGTCGCCGGGGCGGGCGATGGATAGGGCGGTCTCGAGGGCTTGGGCTGGTTCTTCGCAGAGGCGGCCGGGAACCTGGGCCGCGAGTTCGGAGAGAGGCACGGCGCTCCGGCCCATGGCTCGAGGGCAGGTATAGATGCGCCTGGATGCGCGGGGGGCGATGAGCCCGAGCATTTCTTTCCAATCTTTATCGGTGAGCGCGCCGAAAATGATTAGGGTGCGCTCTGGATCGATGCCTTCGGCGATTAAGGTGGCGCAAAGAGCGGCCATTCCATGAGAATTGTGGGCGCAGTCAAAAATAAGGCGAAGACCTTGATGTTCAATGCATTCAAAGCGGCCCGGCCATTCCGCGCTTTGCAGGCCGGGGGCGATGGCGTTTCGAAAGGCCGGTATTTGTAGGGCGATCAGCGATGAGAGGCCAAAGGCGACAGCCGCGTTTTGAATTTGATGAGGGCCTTTGAGGGAGAGTTCTGCTTCAATTCGATCGTTGGTGATGCCTGATGTTTCAAGGTAGATCCGGCCTTGACTCAATGGGCCGGCGAGGATTTCTCCATCAAAATGATCGTCAATCTGATTGATTTTGTCTGTATTTGGGGAGCGGACCCGGAGGGAAGGGCCGGCGCCGACTTGTTTTGCTATGTCAAGCGCGGCTTGTTCTGCGGCTGGATCGAGCGAACCCAATACAATGGGCGCGCCTTTTTTAAATATGCCGGCTTTTTCCCGGGCAATTTGATCGGTGGTGGAACCCAATATTTTGGTGTGTTCAAGCGCAATGGATGTAATGGCGCAGGCGAGGGGCTGCTGAAGGACATTGGTGGCGTCCCACCGGCCTCCGAGTCCGACCTCGAGAATGGCGATGTCTACGCGGGCTTGAGCAAAGGCTAAAAAGGCGGCAATGGTGATGACTTCAAAAAAAGTGAGGGGCTGCCCGATTCCTTGGCATTGAAGGGCCGTTTCGAGCACATCGCAAAAGCTTTGATCGTCGATATTTTCGCCGTTGATGCGAATGCGGTCGGTGAATTGGCAGAGCTGGGGTGAGGTGTAGAGTCCGGTTTTAAGTCCGGCCTTGCGGGCGATGGATTCCATCATGGCCGAGACGCTGCCTTTGCCATTGGAGCCGCTGATATGAACGGCGGGGCAGCGAAGCTGGGGATCGCCGAGTTCGTTTAAGGCGCGCTGTATGGCGTCTAATCCCGGGTGTATTCCAAAGAGGGCTCTTTCGCAGAGGTTTTGTATTTTTTGTTTTTTTATTTGCTGGAGGCCCTGTCCGTGCATCATTTTGATCAGATTTTTTTATATTATGATTGTGTTGGGCGCGGGCGCCGCCCATTCATGAAATGGTTGAGCAGGGTGACGATGCGTTCTCGCATTTCAAGCCGTGAAACAATGAGATCGATCATTCCGTGCTCCAGCAGGAATTCCGAGCGCTGAAAGCCGGGGGGCAGGGTTTGGCGGATGGTGTTTTCGATGACGCGGGGGCCGGCAAAGCCGATTAATGCTTTGGGTTCGGCGATATTTACGTCGCCCAAAAAGGCAAAGCTGGCCGCGACGCCGCCCGTCGTTGGATGTACCAGTACGGAAATATAAGGCAGGCGGGTTTTTCGGTAGCGTTCGAGCGCGGCTACCGATTTGGCCATTTGCATGAGCGATAAAATGCCTTCTTGCATGCGGGCGCCGCCCGATGCCGATAAAAGGACGACGGGGAGTTCGTCTTTGGCCGCTCTTTCAAAGAGGCGGGTTATTTTTTCGCCCACGACAGAGCCCATGCTGCCTCCCATGAAGGCAAATACAAATGCTCCGTAGGCGACGGGGCGGCCGGCCATTTTGGCTTTGCCTATTTCGATGGCTTCGTGAACGCCTGTCTTTTTTTGGGCGGCCGTTAGTCTTTCGCGGTAGCCGCGGCCGTCGCTGAATCTTAATGGATCGTCCGGGGATAGATGGGTTTCCCAAGCTTCGAGATGGCCTTCATCCAAAAGAATGTTTCGCCATCCATGAGCGCCTAGGCGGTGATGAAAGGCGCAATGGGGGCAGACTTCAAAATTGTTTTCAAGTTCGGCGCTGGCGATGGTTTCACCGCAGCCTTCGCATTTTCGGAAGACGCCCGCGCCCAGTGTTTTCTTTTCGCTGGCGTCTATGGTGGGTGGGTTTTTTTCGGGCCAGGCCATTGCGATAATATCCCGGATAAGGGCGCTTCAGTTTATTCGAAATGGCGCGTGTGGAATGGTTTTTATTTTGATAAATTAAAATGTGATTTCTTTAATATCGCTTGGCACTTTGATCGTGGGTTCGGTGCGTTCTTGGACTTCGCGCGCGGAGACGCCCGGTGCGAGTTCGCGCAGTACAAGTCCTTCGTCGGTTACGTCAAGCACGCATAGGTCGGTGATGATGCGGTGAACGACGCGCTTTCCGGTGAGCGGTAAGGCGCATTCATTTAATATTTTGGGCGCTCCATTCTTTGATGTGTGATCCATAATCACCACGACGCGCTTGGCGCTCACCACCAAGTCCATGGCGCCTCCCATGCCTTTCACCAATTTGCCAGGAATCATCCAATTGGCGAGGTCGCCCTTTTCGGAGACTTCCATGGCGCCCAATATCGCTAAATCGATGTGGCCTCCGCGAATTTGTCCAAAGGAGTCGGCGCTCGAGAATATGGCCGATCCGGGCAGCATGGTGACGGTTTCTTTTCCGGCGTTGATTAAATCGGCGTCGAGTTTGCCGGCTTCGGGATAAGGGCCAATCCCAAGCAGTCCGTTTTCGCTCTGGAGCACGACTTCAACGCCGGCAGGTATAAAATTCGCGACCAGGGTGGGCATTCCTATGCCGAGATTCACGTAATAGCCGTCTTTTAATTCTTGGGCGGCGCGCTGGGCGATTTGATCGCGGTTCAATCCCATCGTATTGCTTTTTTCGGCGGCTTTGGCGGGAACGGCTGCGCTTGCTTTGCGGACGGTGGGCCGCTCAATCCGCTTTTCATAGCGTTCGCCTTTAACAATGCGGTGAACGAAAATACCCGGTGTATGAACTTGATCGGGCTCGATTTCACCCACTTCAACCAATTCTTCGACTTCGGCGATGGTGATTTTTCCGGCGGTCGCCATCATCGGATTGAAATTCATTGCGGTGTGGCGGTAGACGAGGTTTCCATAGCGATCGCCCTTCCAGGCTTTTACGATGGCATAATCGCCGGTAATGGCTGTTTCCAATACATAAGATCGCCCATCGAATTGGCGAATTTCTTTGGGGGAGGATGTTTTCTTTACGCTTCCGTCGGGGTTGTGAAGGAGGGGAAGGCCGCCTTCGTTGATGGCCGTTCCAGCGCCGGTGGGTGTGTAAAAAGCCGGGATTCCGGCTCCGCCCGCGCGAAGTCTTTCGGCGAGGGTGCCTTGGGGCGTGAGTTCGACTTCGAGTTCGCCCGTTAAATATTGCCTTTCGAATTCTTTGTTTTCGCCGACGTAGGACGAAATCATTTTAATGATTTGTTTATTGCGGAGCAGGATGCCGAGGCCAAAGTCGTCGACGCCGCAATTGTTGGACACCACGGTGAGATTCTTTGTGCCGAGTTCGCGGAGGGCCGCGATGCAATGTTCGGGTATGCCGCAAAGGCCAAAGCCGCCGGCCAATAGGGTGGCGCCGTCGGGGATGTCGCGCACGGCGTCGAGCGCGTTTTTGTAGACTTTGTCCATAGGAGTTGGATTGCTACTCCAACTGGTGTCGCGAGCCTACGAAAATGTAGCGGGCCGTTTGCGGGCGATGAGGCGTACTTCATGGCGGCCTTCGCCGAGCCAGCCTTCGTCGTAGCGCAGGATTTCAAGTTTATTTTGCAGGACGAGCTCTCGGATTTCTCCTTCGGCGACCAAAAAATCGGGGCCGGGTTTGGGATGGCGTTCGAGGTTTTTGAGGGTGGGCTGGATAAATACCAAGATTCCGCCTGGATTTAAGATGATTGGCGCGATGGTGAACATGGGGCGCCATAAAAAATGAAATGAAAATAGGAGATCCCAGGGGCCTTCGGGAATGGGCTGGGTGTCGACATCGAGGTTCTGCACGCGAAGGTGTATGCCGGCTTGGCGGGCGGCCTGTTCGGCGATGGCGTTGGCGCGTTCGGATATGTCAGCGATGGTGACGGAAAGGCCGCGTTTGGCGAGCCAGAGCGCATGGCGGCCCGTTCCGCCTCCTAAATCGAGCGCGCTGCCCGTCCGGGGAAGTTCCGCGTCCAATGCGGTGACGAGCGAGGATGGTTCGGCCGGAGCTGAATCCTGGGCGTAGCGTGTATTCCATTTGAGGCGATCGGCTTCTGACATGATGATGCGTTTTGCTTGTTTTAAAGTGTTTTTTTTGTGCGGGTGTGGTCTTGGCTTATCTGAAAGGAGGGGCCGGCGTTTTGAAGATGGGTGGTCTCGGGCTTGCGGTGCAGATCTACTGCGTGGGTATTTTTGAAGGAATAGGTGATTGGCATGGCGATTCGTTTTTTCATGGGTAAGGCGGTTTTAGGGGTTGTCGCTCTTTCCGCAGCGCTGGTTTCCGTGGGTTGTGTGGGCGATGCGGCCGATCCCTCGGAAGATGAGCATGTGGGCGATACCTTTATGAGCTTCGAGGAATTCGAGGCGATGACGTATCAAGAGCCCGAGAGCGGTATTTATATTGTGGATGGCGATACGCCTGTCGCGACGCGTGAGCAATTGTATGAATTTTATTCAATGTTCGTTCGTGAGGGCGCGCTGATTGTTCATCAGTCGGGTGGTGTGGATGCCGTTTGGAATTCTCAGCAGAAGCTCAATATCACGTATTGTGTGAGCACGACTTTTGGCCAGTATTACAGCGCAACGGTGAATGCGATGAATTCAGCGACGGGCGCTTGGGAGTCGGCCGCAAAGGTGAATTTCGTTCATTTAAGTCAATACGATAATGATTGCACGGCCATGCAAGCCAATGTGGTCTTCGATGTGAGGCCCGTGAATTCGGGGCAGTATTTGGCCCGGGCCTTTTTCCCGAATGATGCCCGGAAGAATCGAAATATTTTGGTCGATGGCAGCGCGCAGACGAGCAATAGCCCGAATTTGACGGGTGTGCTGAGGCACGAGCTCGGTCATACGCTTGGTTTTAGGCACGAGCATACGCGGCCTGAGTCGGGTGTGTGTTTTGAGGACAATCAGTGGCGCGCGCTTACGTCCTACGATTCGGGGAGCGTGATGCATTATCCGCAATGCAATGGGTCGGGGAATTGGACGCTGAATCTGACGACGCTGGATAAGCAGGGCGCGGCGTCGTTGTATGGTGCGCCGGGCGGCGGCGGGAAGAAGTAGAGAGCTTTCGCTCAATTGTTGGCCCGGGAGCTGTGCCTTCGTTAATCCGGGCTTGTGCATAGCTCCCGATGGCTCACCGCGCTTTCGCTTTGGGTTTCCGTCGTTTCGCTTTCGCTGTCGAGCGGGGCGTTCGCAGGGCCGGCTAAGCCTCATGGCAAGGATCGCAGGGCGTCCGCGCATTCGCGCGTGGCTGCCCGGTCTGAGTTTCCAAGCGGCGATAAAAGGCAGCGGAAGGGTTCTGGTCCAACGCAGGGTGGATCGGCTCCAGAGGCGTCCAGTTCCTTGAAGGCTCCGGCACCCGGTCATAAGAGTGCGGGCCATGTTCAAAAAATCCCTATAAAACCAGGCGTTTCTGTGGGTCATCCCAATGAGGGAAGCCTGAAGGGAGCGCTTCGGGTCGATGCTTCGCTGGCTTATGTGCGGGCGGTTTCGGTGGTTCCAGGCGTGGATGCGCAGTGGGGTTTGCCCGTGTTGGTGAAGATGATCGAAAGGTCCGCGCAGGAAGTGGCGAAGCGGTTTCCGGGTTCGGTGCTGAATGTCGGCGATATTTCGCTGAAGGAAGGCGGCGAGATCGGAGGTCATCATTCGCATGAGAGCGGGCGGGATGCGGATATCGGTTTTTATGTGGCGGACGCAAAGGGAAAGCCGCTGGATATGCGTTCGTTTGTGAGGTTTGATTCGGCGCTTGGTTCAAAGAGTTTTCCTTCGGCGCATTTCGATGTGGCGCGCAATTGGCTGCTGGTGCAGCACTTTTTGACGGATCCCGAGGCGAGGGTTAGCCATATTTTTGTGGCGGAGCCTTTGAGGCAGAGTTTGCTTTCGTTTGCGAAGGCGCGGGGTGTTTCGCCGCTGTTGTTGAATCGGGCGGCTCAGGTGCTGATGCAGCCGAGTAATTCGCTGCCGCATGATGATCATTTTCATGTGCGGATTTCTTGTCCTAAGTCGAGCGGGCGGGAATGCGCAGAGCTGGCGAAGGTGAGTAAGCCGGGTAAGTCGAAGCTGGCGAGGGCGCGGCGGGGGGGAACGCCTACGCTGCGTACGCCCAATCCGAATAAAATGGTGCGGCAGGATAAGGCTGGGGCGGCTTTCGGTGCGGGGCGGATGGCGGCGAAGGAGGACAAGGCGCATAAGCCGGCGGGGAAGTCTGGTGTGGTTTCTGGGCGCGGGGGGAGGCTTTCGGGGGAGGCGGCGAATGATGCTTCTTCGGATTCGTTGCTGTCGAAGGTGAAGGCGGTTTTGCCCGAGGTGCCGGCGCTTTCAAGTGATACGGCGGTGCAGGCGCGCGATGAGTCAGAGGACGGGGATGATCCGGTTTCGGATTGAGCGCTGAATCGAGATTTATTTGCCGTAGCGCCGGCCGGGCTTCGCTCTACAATGGGCTTTATGTCGGGCTATCGGGACGATTTAGAAGCCGCGCGGCATCGCATCGAGACTTTGGAAGCCAAGCTTGTGGAGCGGGATGCGTCGCTTCATGCGCGGGAGGCGGAGCTTGCGGAGCATCGGGCGGAGCTGGCCCGGGCGCGGCGGGATACGGTTGGGGCGGCGGGGGGCGGCGGTACAAAAGACAAAACGATCGTATTGGCGATCGCTTTGAGTGTATTTGTGCTGGGTATGCTGGGTGCTGCGTTGGTGGTGTGGAGGGTCAATTCGATTGATGATGAGGTTGTGCAGCCGCCGGCTCAGCCGCCCGCCCCTTTGATACCGCCGGTTTCTGATCCTCCGAAGGTTGCGGAAACGGGTGCGGTGCCTCGAGGCGAGGATGCGCCAAAACCATCGGAGGTGGATCTCATTCAGGATGTGGTGCACAAGGCGAGGCATGATGTGAAGGGCTGTTATGAACAGGAATTAAAGCGCGATCCAGAGGCTCGTGGAACAACAACGGTAACGTTGACCATTCTTGAGGATGGGAAGGTGCAGCAGGTGCAGTTCGAGCCTCATGGGACGATTTCGAGTAAGGCTTTCGATGCGTGTATTAAGCGGGTGTATTCGGAGCTTCGTTTTCCAAAGCTGGCGAGCACAACGAAGACGAGGATTCCGTTGACGTTCTTGCCTATGGATCATCAGCTCGGTTTTTAATATTTTATTATTTTTATTTTTTATTATTTTTTATTTAATCGGTTCGATTAGAACGAGCCTTGAAGTCCGGCGCTTGTGGGGCCAATCCAGGGCGTGATCTGGACATTTCCTGCAGAATAGCGGGCTCCGCCTTTAGGAAGGGTGAGCAATAATACCGTGCCTAAGCCCAATCCAATGCCGCCAATGACAAAGCCGGTGGTCGAGAGGGGGCGAAGGGTGCTGTAGGTGTCGATTTGGTCGGAGAAGGATGAGGGGCAGGTGCGGGCGTCGGTGTCGCAGGGTGGATCGGTGAAGTCGCTGTGAATGCCGGCGGCGACGGAGCCGGCGATGACGCCTAGGAGGGTGCCCGCGGCGCCTACGCCAAGGCTGATCCAGGCGGCGGTTTTTTGGGTGTCGCCGCGGCGGGGCGGCATGGCGCCGGGTTGTTGGGACGAGGAGGAGGTTTGGCCGGCGGCGGGGTCTTTGGCGTTGGGGGGCGGGCGGAGTTTGTTGGGTGATGGTGCGAGGGTGAGGACGACGCGTTCATTGCCGGCTTCGGGGACGTTGAAGCGTTCAAAGGCTTCGCCTGAGTTGGATTGGGCTTCGAGTCTGTGATCGCCTGGATCGACAGGTAATTTGGCGGAGATGGGGCGGGATGTGCCAAAGCGTTCGGGCGGAAGGCGGCGGCCGTCGAGCAAGAGGGTCGTGACTTCGTTTGCTCCTGGACCTGTGACCGATACTTCGACCGTGGGAATTTTGGGTAGTAGGGCGTCGCGTTCTTTGGCGGCTGTGCTTTGGGCGTTTTTAAAGGTTTCCGAGGCGTCCGCAGGCAGTTTCATGTTCATGACCTGCTGATAGCGTTCGGTCGATTCGACGTAGCGGCCCAGTTTTTCAAGCGAGCGGGCGGCCATGAGGCCAAGGGTGGGCGCCTTGATCAATTCGTCGGCCCGTTCAAAGCGGTCGAGCGCGTCGACATAGCGGGCTTGGTCGTACAGGGATAAGCCTTCTTCGCCGATGGAGCGGGCGGCTGCGCGGGTTTGATCGTCAAGGGTGCCGGATTTGTCGCCGCCAATGCCCATGGCGGATGGCGATTCGGCGCTGGGGCCGGGTACGGGGGGCGGTTTGCCGGGTACGGCGGAGCCTTTGATGTCGGGGCCGCCGGGGCCGCTCGCGCCCGGGTCGTCGGGGATGTAGCCTTTGTCGGCGGGTTTCATGGTGATGACGACGTTGCCCGCTTGGCCTTCGCTGAGGGAGACGCGCTCTTGGCCATAGGTGGAAGCGCCTTTGTTTCTCGCGTCAAAACGATGCATGCCCGGATTGATGGGTGTGCGTATGCCAATCATCGCCTTGGGGATGGGCCGTCCGTCGATGCTGACCAGGGCTTCGCCTGCCCCTTCGCCTTCGACTTTGATTTCAATGGTGGGAATTCTGGGCTGGAGGGCCTGATGTTCTTTTCCAGCGTTTTCGACGGCTTTTTTCCATACATCCGAGGCGCCTGTGTCAAGCGTCATGCGCGAGACTTGCAGATAGCGTTCGGAGGCTTCGACGAGGCGGCCCAATTTCTCGAGGCAGCGCGCGGCCATCAAGCCTAGGGTCGGCGCTTTGATTAGGGCGTCGGCGCGCTCAAAGCGATCGAGCGCATCGATGTACATGCCCTGATCGTAGAACGCGAGTCCTTCTTCGCCGATTTTTCTTGCCTCCGAGCGGGCATCATCGCCTGGGTTTTGAGCGTGCGCGACGTGCGCGAAAGGCGCGCTGAGAAGCGCCGCCAACAGAACCGGTAAGAGCTTAAGTGAGCGTCGCATCCTTCAAACAAAGCTCCATCGGAAGCTAAGGTCGCAGGGGGAACGTGAGCCCTTAGCGGCTTGAACCCCACACATTATCGGCAGGGTAGTCAATGTTCGCCGTTGATGTCCACAAACCGCGAAGAATATCCGTGCCGCGGATGCGATTGTCCGCGCCCGCTAGAAGCCCAGGCGGTTGTCCTTCGTGGGAACGGGCTTGGGATTTTTGGGTTTGAAGGTCGATACGGGCGCGCTGGTTTTGGCCGCCGGGGTCGCGGAGGCGGATGCAACGGGAGCGGCGCTCGCTGTCGTTTCCGCGCTCGGTGGGCTTTGGGCTGTGGAGGTCGGAATCACTTGGGGAGCTGCCGTGGCCGTGCCAGGAAGGTCGGCGCTGTCTTGAGGGCGTTCGGCGTTTTTGGCTGGGTCTTCCGAAGAAACGGTGCGCCCAAGCATGAAGCCAAGGGTGAGCAGCGCCGCGAGTACGAGGCCGGCTCCTGCTAGAAGGGCCGGTCTTTTGCGCTTGTTTCGCGTCGCAAGGCCAATGGCGGAGACCACGCCCATATGGGTCGCGGTTGGGCCGGGGGCCGTCTGGGCAAGCGCATCGGCTCCCGATGAGCGCGGGCTGGAATCGGGCGCCGCCGCAAGCGGGCGAACGCTCGAAATAGAGGGCATGGAGAGCCGCGCTTTGTGCGGGATTGTGTCGGGCGCGAGGACGACGCGCAATGAATCGGCAAGCTCTCTGGCGGACTGAAAACGATGTTCGGGATCGCGGCTCGCAGCCTTGGCCCACCATGCATCAAAGCCTTCGGGAATAGGCGCGCGCGCCATCTTTGAGGGTACGGGAATGGGCTTGGCGCAGATGGCGACGATTAAGTCGCCCAGGGCTTCGCTGTCAAAAGGCCGGACGCCGCATACGCATTCAAACGCGATGACCGCGAGCGACCAAAGATCGGAGCGGTAGTCGATGGTTTTGTTTCCAAGGGCCTGCTCGGGGCTCATGTAGCAAGGCGTTCCCACGAGAGAGCCCGTGCGCGTCGCGACATTGGCGCCGTGTTCCAGACCTTCGACGGGCGCGACTTTCGCAATTCCAAAATCCAGCACTTTGGCGATTTCTTCGTCGTCGTTGCGGACGAGAAACACATTCCCCGGCTTGAGATCGCGGTGAATGATGTTCACTTCGTGCGCTTTGCTGATGGCGCGGGCGACATGGGTGATGATTTCCGCTGTCTGATGCGGAGGAAGCACGCCTTCCCGCTCGAGCCTGTCCTCGAGGGTTTCGCCTTCGAGCAGCTCCATCGCGATATAGGGAACGCCGTCGACGCCGTGATCGAGAATCTGCACGACATGCGGGCTGCGCATCGCCGCTGCGGCTTGGGCTTCGCGGAAAAAGCGCCGCACCAATTCTTCGCGCAGAGGATTGTTTTCGTCGAAGCCTGCGTCGACGATCACTTTGATCGCGACGGGAGCGCCCAGCGCCGTGTGCTCGGCCTTCCACACTTCGCCCATGGCCCCGCGGCCCAGCGGCGAAACGAGGCGGTAACGCCCCGCGAGGATTTGTCCGGCGACCAAGCTTCCCATGGCTTAACATCTAACTCTACTCTCAGCGCGCGGCCGAATCCAGGGTATTTCTGCGTGGAAATTGCTTTGATGCGACCGATTCAAAAACGTTTAGATCCGGCCTTGCTCCTATGAATGAAAGCAAAAGCTCGCCGCTTCTCGATGCCTCGTTTGTGAGGGAGCTGGAGGTGCTTCGAAGGCGCCTGGAAATTCGTGCCCGTTCAGGCGGAGCGGGTGAGCATTTGGCGAGGCGGCGGGGCAGTTCGTCGGAGTTTCATGAGCACCGCGCTTATGCGCCCGGCGACGATATGAGGCGCATTGACTGGGCCGCGTATGCCCGGAGCGGCGAGCCCATATTAAAATTGTTCCGCGCCGAAGAAGATGTGATTGCCCGTATTGTGTGCGATGCGTCGCTGTCTTTGGGCTTTGGCGAGCCTTTGAAATTGGATACGGCCAAGAAGCTTGCGGCGGCGGTGGGTTATATGACGCTGGCGCGTTCGGAGCGGGCTCAGTTGTTTATCGCGGGTCAGGGCGTTACGCGCGAAAGTGCTCCGTTCCGGGGGCGGGGCGGGCTGAGCAATCTGTTGCGGGTGCTCGATGGAGTGGATGCCAAGGGCGGCACCGATCTCGCGAAGGCCGTGGATACGGTGATTCAAAAGAGTGTGCGGCCGGGCATGCTGGCGGCGATTTCAGATTTTTTCGATAGCGGGCCGGTGCTTTCGGCGCTGGGGCGCGCGGTGAAGGCCGGGCACGATGTCGCGCTCATTCAAGTGGCGGCTCCCGAGGAAATTGAACCCGATTGGGAAGGCGATTTCGCGCTCGAGGATGCGGAGACGGGGCAAGTCGTCGAGGTGACGATGGATGCCTCGGCGATTGAAGCCTATGTGCTTCGGTTTGCGGGTTTGTGCGAAGAGCTTCGCGCGTGGGCGCGCAAGCATGGAGCGGTGTACATCCGCGTGCGTACGGATGAACCTCTGGAGGCCGCCGTGAGGCGCTTCGTTTCAAGGAGCGTGGACTAGGGCCATGAATACGGCGCTATTTGCGGCGGGATCGGGGACGGCGCTTGATTTTCTTGCGCCCAAAGGGCTGTTTTTATTGGGCCTGCTGGTTCCGCTGATCGTTCTCTACATTCTTAAAATCCGGCGCAATCGCAGGGTTGTTTCGTCGACGTGGTTATGGGCGACGGCGCAGCGCGATTTGCTGGCGCGTTCGCCGTTTAAACGGCTGGTTCTGCAAATACCGCTTATTTTGCAGGCTCTGGTGCTTCTTCTTTTGGGTTTTGCACTGGCCAGGCCGGCCACGCGGGGGCGCGAATTCACAGGGGATCATATTGCGATCATCCTGGATGCCAGCGCATCGATGGGCGCGCTCGCGGGCGGCGATGCAAAGGATGAAGCGGGGAATCCGGCCCGGCGCATCGATGTGGCGAAAAGAAGCGCGAAAGATATTGTTTCAGCGCTCACGCCGGGCAGCGATGCGCTGATTTTGGAGGCGGGGCGGGATGCCCGGGTTGTGGCGCCGCTTGACCGCGATTTGCTGCGTATCAAGGCCGCAATCGACCGCGTCGATGTAAAAGATATCGAAGGCGATTTGGGAGCCGCCGTTGCGCTCGCGGTAGATCGGCTGAGACAGCTCGGCGGAAACCGAAGAATTTTGGTGATCACCGATGGCAATCTCGCCAAGCCCACTTCGCTCTCGGGCGTAACGCTTCCTTTGGAAGTCATCACGGTGGGGCAGCCCGTGGACAACGCGGCGATTGTGCGCGTGGATGTGCGTTCCGGGCTTGAGCCAAAGACGGGCCGTGAACAGGTGCAAGCCTTCTTGCTGCTCGCGAATTTCGGAAAAACCCAGCGCGAACTTTATGTGACGATGCGCGAAGAAAATGCTTCCGATGTGCTCGCATCGAGGAAGCTTCTTCTGATGCCCGGCGAGCGGCAGCCCGTGGTGCTGACCTTTTCGCCTTCCCCCGGCGATTACCGGAAGGGATTGATTTTTGAAGTCTCGCCGCACGATGGACTGGCGGTGGACGACGTGGCCTATGGGCGCGTTCCGGCGGGCGATAAAATGCCTGTGCTTTTGGTTTCGAAGGACGGCGACAGCGCATCGCCTTGGCTCGAGCGCGTGATGCTTGCCGATCCGATGGTGTCTGTGAGCAAGGCTTCGGTGGCCTCGCTTTCAACGCCCACCGGTGTCGATCCTGAAAGCTTTGTAATCGTCGACGGCGCTTGTCCGGCCGGCCTTCCAGGGGGCGATTTGCTGATCGTGAACCCGCCTCAGGGCCGCTGTTTTGGGACGACTGTAGGCGCCTCGATTGAAAATCCAATCATCACGTCATGGGAAAATGCCGATGCCCGCATGCGTTTTCTCGCGCTCGACGGCGTGCATGTCGCAAAGGCCAATACCCTCAAGCCGGACGGAGCGACCCAAGAGCTAATCCGCACGCAAGAGGGCACCATCGCCACCGATATTTCGACATCGACGCGCACGGGCACGCTGCTCGGCTTTGATGTGGGTGACAGCGATTGGCCGCTCAAGGCTTCGTATGTGCTCTTTATGCGCAATCTGCTGGAGCTTGCCCGTATTCATCGCGCGCATGGAATTACAGGTCCCGCGCGGGCCGGCGAGCCTCTTCGGGTAGCCCTGCCTCCAAGCGCCGAAAAGCTCGAGGCCCTTGGGCCGGATGGCCAAAAGATCGATGTCTCGCTGCGCTCGGGCCTCGCGGTGCTGCCCGATACACCGCGGGCCGGTTTTTATAGGCTGAATTGGCAAGGACCACAGGCGGGCACCACGCTGGTTCCGGCCAACCTGGTGAGCGCGGCAGAAAGCGATCTCGCCGTCAAACCACTGTCTTTTCAAAACGAAAATATTCAAATCACAGCCGCCGGTACCGAACCCGATGCCCATAACGAATGGACTTGGGTGCTGGCGCTGATCGCCCTTGGTTTTGTGCTCGCGGATATTTGGTACTTCACCAGACGGCCCAATATCCGCTCACCCCTCGCGGCCGCCGAAATGCCCAAAGCCCCGGTGCGCGCGGCGCAGGCAGGCCCGGAAAGGAACGCCGCATGAACAGCGCTCCCTTGATTCGCTATCTGCCTTATGCGGCGCTTGGAATCGGCGTTACCGGCTTCGCGCTTTTGGTCCGCCACGGCATCGCACGCCTATCGATACACAAGCGTTTTGTGCTTTTTTCGTGCTGGATCATCGCCGCCCTGCCCGCGCTCTATGTGGGTCTCACCTGGATCGCGCTGATCTCCGATCATTATCTGCGCCTCGCCCGCCCCTGGGCCGCGCTGCTTTGTCTGTTCGCGTGCACCTTTGCCGCCTTGCGCCTGGCCGGACACCGCGTGCGCCAAGAAGCCTGGCGGATGCACCTGGGCGATTTCTTCGCGATGGCCGCCGCGTTTCTCTGCTGCATGGCCGCAAGCGGGCCTGAACTTGGACGCCCTCTCGATCGGCTTACCATCTTGGTTGCCGTCGATCGCAGCCGTTCCATCGATCTCGTTCCCAACGCCGAAAAGCGCGTGACCCAAGAGCTTTCCATCGCCGAGCTCGGCATGCGCGAGGACGACCGCATTGGCACGGTCGTGTTCGGCGCCGATGCCGCAACTGAAGATCCTCCCCGGCCCAAATCCGATTTGCCCGCGCCCCAAAAAATATCCATCGGCCGGGACGGCACCGATATCGCCTCGGCCATACGCCGTTCGCTCGCCGAAATTCCCAGTGATTCAGCCGCGCGCATCGTGCTGTTGACCGATGGAGTCGCGACCCGGGGCGACACCATGAGCGCTGCCGCCGCCGCGGTTGCCGCGCAATTGCCTTTGGATGTTGTGCCCTTGGAGCAGCGGGTCGTGCCCGACGTGAGGGTTGTGGCGCTCCGGGCGCCGACGCGCGCCGATGAAGGCGAGATTTTAGATTTGCGCCTGGTGACAGCCTCGACCGCGCCCGCCGAGATTGAAGTGCGCTTAAGCCGGGACGGCGTACCAATCGCCAAAGCGACCGCGAAAATAGCAGCCGGTGAAGATGTGCTGCGCATCCGCGAAAAGGCGCCCGGCGCTGGATTGCACCGCTACGACGTGGCCGTAACGGCGCTCGATCCCAAGTTGGATCAAGCGGCCGAAGACAATGAAGGCAGCGCTTTTGTCAGGGTGCGCGGGCCGGCGGTGGCGCTGGTGCTCGACGGAGACGCCGGCAAAACAGCCTTTATCGCAAAAGCCCTTAGCGAAGCGGCTTTCCGCGTCGATCAAGGCACGGGCACCGATGTCCCCACGGATCTGGGCGCCTTTGCCAATTACGACCTCATCGTGCTCAGCGATGTCCGCGCATCCGACCTATCGCCGGGCCAGCTCGACGCCATCGCAAGCTATGTGCGCGACTTGGGCGGCGGCCTCATTTTGATGGGCGGCGATCGGGGATTTGGCCCAGGCGGTTATGCCCGCACACCTGTTGAAGAAGTCTCTCCCGTATCGTTTGACCTCAAACAAGAACGGCGCCGCGCCGGCCTCGCCGAAATCATTGGCATCGATATTTCCGGATCGATGGCCGCCATGGCAGGTGCCCACACCAAACTTGAACTCGCCAACGAAGCCGCAGCCCGCTCTGCATCGCTGCTTGGCGCGGGCGATATGCTGGGCGTCGAACATGTCGACACGATCGTCAAATGGAGCGTTCCGCTCGCGCCCGTCATCGATAAAGCCGCCATTGAAAAAGCCATTCGAAGCGTAGGCCCCGGCGGCGGCGGCATTTTGGTCGATATCACACTGGAAGCGGCCTACGCCGCGCTCGACAAAGTCACCGTCAACCTCAAGCACACCATTCTCTTCGCGGACGGCGCGGATGCCGAGCAAATGGGGCCTCGCGTGCACACCATGGTGGCCGATGCCTTTCGCCGCGGCATCACGACCACCGTTGTTTCCCTCGGCAATGGCAGCGATGTTCCCGAACTCGAAAAGCTCTCTCGCCTGGGCAACGGCCGCTTTTATCTCATCGAAGATGCCCAGCGCCTTCCCGCCGTCTTTGCCCAGGAAACCGTGCTTGCAGCGCGTTCGGCCATCGTCGAAAAAAGCTTCAGTGTCTCTCAGGGCCCCGGCTCATCCATCACCGCGGGCGTGAATTTTGGCGAAGCGCCCAATCTAGGCGGCTATGTCGTCACCATTCCCAAAGGCCGCTCCACCGTCTTGCTCACCGGCCCCGAAAGCGATCCGATTCTTGCCGTTTGGTCTGCGGGCATTGGCCGAAGCGCCGCGTTTACCAGCGATCTCAAAGACCGCTGGGGCACAGCCTGGACGCGCTGGCCCGGCGCCGCCCGCCTCATTGCCCAAGTGGCCCGCGATGTATCCCGCAAAGGCGAAGACGCCCGGGTTCGCGTCGAAGCCGACGCCGCCGGAGGAGAACTTCATGTGCGCGCCAACGTCGTCGGAGACGATGGCCGCGCTCAATCCTTCAGACGCCTGGTCGTCAACGTCATCGGCCCCGACGGCTTCACCCGCGAGATGCCCTTGGAAGCCACGGGCGCGGGCGCCTACGCGGCCAGCATTCCCCTTTCGCGCCCCGGCACCTACATCGCCGTAGCCCGCGACGAACTCGGAGGCCAAGCCGTTGGCACCACAGGCGCCGTCCTCACCGCGGGCGAAGAGCTCCGCCCCACCGGCACCGACATGGCCTTGCTCAACCGCCTTACCGAATTTACCGGCGGCAAAAAGCGAGACACCTTAGCGGGCATCTTCGCCGACCGGGCTTCCAAGCGTTTTTCCTACAAAGACATCACCCAGCCTTTAATTTTCCTCGCGGCCTTTGGCCTCTTGTTCGCCGTCTCGGCCCGCCGCCTCTCGATGCCCGAGGCCATGGCCGCCTGGGTTCGCCGCCACATCACCCACCGCGGCGCCCACACACCCGAACCCGCTCCAGCCGAACCTGAAATGGTCTCGGTCGCCACGGCCTACGCGCTCCTTCAAGCCAAGGAACGCGCCAAACAGCAGCGCGAGGTTCCAGCCGATTCCAAAGCTAAATTGCCTGCCAATCCGGTCGTATCTAAAGGGGCTGCTCCTTCAGCGCCAATCCAACCAAATACACCAAAACCACCAACGTATTCGGCCCCCCAAGGCAATACAAACGAATCGTGGCCCAATTCCAATCAAATACCCACCGCGCCCAAGCCCATCCTGCGCCCGCCTCCCGGCCGCACACCTCCACCCGCAGCTCCTCCACCCACCCATGCCCCCGATGGCGGCTCTGGACGCCAGCTTACCGCCGCCGAAATCCTCCTTGCCCGGCGAAAGGGCAAACGCCAATAATATCATTTCACCACCATGCCCCGCCCTATTCAAAACCCACCGAATCCCTATCTATCCACCCATGTTGATTATCTAGGCGAAGCCCCGCCCGCCGCGCTTCATATCTTCGAAGAACAAGCCCGATCGATCCTCAGCGAAAACGAAAGCCCCGATTTACCCTTTCGCTACAGCATCAACCCCTACCGCGGCTGCCTGCACGCCTGCGCCTATTGTTATGCCCGGCCCAGCCATCACTATTTAGGCTGGGGAGCCGGAACCGATTTTGACCGAAAAATCGTCGTAAAAACCAATGCCCCCGAACTCCTCGAAAAAGAATTCCTAAAACCCGGCTGGACAGGAGAAACGTTAATGTTTTCGGGCGTCACCGATGCCTACCAGCCCGTCGAAGCCAGCTTTAAGCTCACCCGCCGCCTCCTTCAACTCTGCCTCGATTACAAAAATCCCATCAGCATCATCACCAAAGGCGCCTTAATTCGCCGGGATATCGATATTCTCGAGCAACTTGCCCATCAAGCAGGCGCAGGCGTATTTATGAGCATCCCCTATGCGGACGACGAAATCGCCCGAACCATCGAACCCTATGCCAGCCGAATCTCCCATCGCTTTGAAGCCCTTCGTCTCTTATCGCAGGCGGGGGTGAGCACGGGCATCGCCATTTCGCCAGTGATTGTAGGCTTAAGCGAGCGCGACATCCCCGAACTTCTGGAACGGGCCCATGAAGCGGGAGCGCGCCAAGCCTTTATCACATGTTTAAGACTTCCCCGGGACGTAGTGCCTGTATTTGAAGAGCGCATTCAGACAGGACTTCCCGAGCAAGCGGGCAAAATCCAAAAAGGGCTGCTCGAGGTAAGAGGAGGCGAAGCGGACACCCAAGGCTTTGGAGCGCGCTTTCGAGGTCAGGGGGCAAGATGGAAGGCGATTGAAGATTTATTTGCTTTGCACTGCAAACGCCTGGGCATTGAAACAAGCCTGAGCGGCCCGGTCAAAAAACCCGAAGAAAAGAAGACCTTTCGAAGGCCGTCCAAACAGGGGAAGCTATTCGATATATAAATGCACAATCGGGGGATACGTACCCGCAAAGAGGGTGCTCTACAGGGCGTAACGAGCGCCTCAAAGCTAGGGAGCCCGACGGAGCCGTACATTGTACGGTGACGGTGGGCGACCGACGATTTGAGGCGCGCAGTAGCCCTGTAGACACCCTCTCCTCTAAG
>CAZICM010000073.1:0-43656 GCA_964537685.1 uncultured Polyangiaceae bacterium | reverse complement strand
AGACTCAATGTTAACCACCAGCATATAACAAAGGCTCAATCCATTGCTTATCGTGGGGAAAAGCAGGTTTTTAAAAAAGCGGGAGCGCGGAGGGGATGGGATTGAGGTGCCAGGCATTTCCGCGCGGCGCGGAAGGCGCCGGACAAATCGTTTGCGTGTTTCCGCGCGGCGCGGAAGGTGTCGGACAAATCGTTTGCGTGTTTCCGCGTGGCGCGGAAGGTGTCGGACAAAAGGTTGGGTGTTCCTGCACCGCGCGGGAGGCGTCGGACAAAAGGCCGAGCCCTCCTGCATGGCGCGTACAGGTGCGATGGCATTCCGTTCCGGGGTTTTCCGCGCGGTGCGGGAGGGATGGGAAAAAGGTGCCAGGCATTTCCGCGCGGTGCGGAAGGTGCCGGACAAAAGGCTGGCCCTTCCTGCACGTCGCGGACGAGACCGGAAAAGCCGGCGGGGCTATCCCGCCATGTGAAAAGAGGAGTTACCTGCTGATTCCAGGGCAATCCGCGCGGTGCGGAAGGGAAGGGATTGAGGTGCCAGGGCTTTCTGCGGGGCTTTCGCTTAAACCCCAACCCGTTTCACTCCAGCCGGCAGTTCCCCCACCTGCACCGTGTAATCCGAAAAGTCCCGGGGCGCTTTGCTCATATCGTTGCGCGTAACCTTCACCAATTCAAAGAGCTTATGCGATGGAGCACTGCCTAATTCGCTCGCATGTTCAAAGATAATTAATTCTCGCAACGATAAAAGTCCCCGCGCAGCGCTTCGGTCGAGTTCAAACATTTTATGAAACGATTCCCACAATAACAAAAGATCGTCCGAGCTAAAACCGGTTTGATGCGCCAAGGCGGGCAATACAAAGCCATGCGCTCGATAAAGAGCATAGGGAACGGTGTTTTTACGGCCCATGGTGCGGTTATCGCCGCCTTGGTTATCCGCTTCTTTTTGGGTGGCGACGGCCATGCGGGTAATCGAATGCTCCAAGGTGACAATGGGATCGATAGAGCGCCCAAAGGTGAGTTGTACAGCTCCCCGCACTTGGCCGCAGTTGTTTTCTTTCAGCGACATCACGGCTCCAAAGGTGCGGATATCGTAAAAGTGTCTGCACATCCAGTCCCGGGCTTTTTCTACGTCGTCGGCATCGGTGGATTTTTTGCCCGAGCTTTTTTCGGCCTTGGGGCCTTTTTTGCCTTTTTTGTCGGTGCTGCTTTCCTCGGCGGGCGGGCTTTCTTCGGCAGCGCCGGATTTTAGGCCAAGCGCGGCGTATGCCTTGCCTTGCTGGGCGCTGAGGACGGCCTTTTCTTTGACATAGATATCAAAGCCTTCGGCGCCCTGTTTGGATAGCGTGATAAAATTGCGGACTTTGCGCTTAAGGCATACGTCCGTAACCAGGCCCTGCCCCGTTTCAGGGTCGACGCGCGGAAGATTGCCAGCGTCGGGGTCGCCGTTGGGGTTGCCGTCTTTTATGTCAAATAAAAGTACAAAGTCGTATTTGTGATTGAGATTTGCCATGTTGTTTACCTGTATTTGATATCCAATGGTTTAGGCTTGGGTTTCTTTCTGGGTATCAGCGGCCGGAACGTCTTTCTTTTTGCCTTCATAGAAGCGTTCGCGCTGATGGTAATAGCCAATCGCAAACAGTCCTTGCTCTTCCAGCTTTAAGGTCGATGGAAAGCCTTGGGCGGGCAAGGCGCCGACGATCTTGCTCTTCAGTCCTTCCAGCCAGCCTCCATTGTTGTCCAGTTTGGAGGCATGGTGCATGCTAAGCCGAATCAGCCGGGGAAAGACAATGCCGGGTGTGGCCGAGGCCGCGCCAAAGTAGCGATCGCGGATGGTGGCGTTAATGTCTCCTTGGGCTTCGCCTTGAAGGCGTTCGAGAACGGCAAAGAGCCGGCCTAATAAATAGCTGGTTTCATGATTGCTTTCGTCCAAACTCACAGATTCCTCCTTGAGCACATGCTTAAACTTTCCATGACGCAGGAGCGTCGCTTTAATCAGTCCACAGCGCCTTTGAAGATGGGCTGTTTCAAAGTTTTTGTCGGGGGGGAGCCTTAGCCTTCGCAGGGTGGCGGCCAAGAGCTCCCATGGTAAGCGTCCGCCGCTGAGGGCAGCGCGGAACATTTGAGTCGCCAGATCGGGGGAGAGTCCTCGTCCACCGGGGGACTCCACCGATGTTAAGAGAAGCCGAATGGGGATGGGTTGGGGGTCGCCTTTGCCGATATGGAGTTCGCGAAACCAGCGTTTTAGGCTGTCGGCGGTTTGGGCGACGGTGCTTTCAAACCAGTCGCGCACCACGACGCGGCCAGCGTTGCCGGCCAGGGTGACGGCGTAGAGATGGCTTTGGTCTCGCGAGAGGCGTTCATTCTCCAAGCCTTTCCAAGGCGATTCGGCGGCTTTTACGGCGCCTTCCAGCTTGGTTTTGGGCGATTCCAAGAAGAGCTCCATCATAATATCGGGCAGTTCGCTGTCGTGCTGGGTCCAAAAGAGCATTACGCTGTTGTCGCCGAGGGGGACTCCATAGCGAAAGCGGCGCTGCTCGGTGCCTTCGAGCAGGTAGTTAAGCGCGGCAACATAGGCTTCGGCGGCATCGCGGGAGACGGGGGCGTTTTCACTTTGGCTTAAGCCCTGGGAGACAAAGGCGGGAGCATTAAAGGAGACCAGCGGTGCACCTGCGGGTTGGGCTTCGGGGACGCGCTTGATGTTATTGTGCATGCGGGCGGGTACGCTGATTTTTCCCGTGACCAGGCAGCGCACCGGTTCGCCTTCGCTGGCTTGGGTTTCGCGCTGCTGATTCCAAAAGTCGCGGATGGCGGGTCTATCGGACAAGATGTCTTCGGGGTCGTCGCCGTCGTAAGCCAGGGCAATCCATTCGCTGCCTGTCCATTCGTTTTCGGGTTTCACGGCGAAGATGTGGGGAAGCGCCTCGGAAAGGCGGGCATAGAAGCGCTGGGCGGCGAGGGCGCCTTCGTCTTGGGTGTTTTCGGCGAGGGTATCGATTTGCTCGCGAAAGGCTTTTAGCGTTTCTTGATTGCGGCCTTTGCGCTCTTTTTCTTCGCCGAGTCCAAGCACATATTTGGCGTTGTCAAATAAAAAACCGGGGCTAATTCCGACGGTGCGCTTGGGGAAGGAAGGCACTTTTCTTTCCACCGAGCGGCCGGATGATCCTTCCGTGGGATGAAGCGCTAAAAAGCGGCCTTCTTTGTCGAAGCGCAGGATAAAATCCACGCGCTTGTTTTCATAGTTGGGATCGTCGCGCAGCTTCTCTCGCTGGGCGAAGTCGACCAAGCTTTTAAGCATCATGGCGAGGCTTCTCCAAGCGGAATGTGGTTTTGGGCGAGCACTTCTTCAGGGCTGGGGACATAAAGAACGCCGCTTTTGAGCCGGGCTTCGAAAAAGAGGGGTTTGGCGCCCGAGCGCCTGCCATATAAAAAATCGTAGAACAAAAAGCCCAGGGGCCGTTCCACGCCTTGCTCGATAGGGGTGTAGCGTTCGGGAGCAGGTTCGAGCGAGGCGATGAATTCGCGGCAGCCAAAATAGGGCTGTTGAAAGCATTGGCCCTTGGAGAGCCGGCGTTCAAACATCTCTTCGAATTTTTTGAGATTGTCTTCGGGGCCTGTTTTGTCGGTCATGACAAACGAAGCCTGAACGATGTAGTCGACATTGCGAAGAGCGACGGTGTTGCGCTGGGCCCTGCGTTCGTCGGCGAAGAATTCAAGCGAGCCCGGCGAGGCTCTATCGTTGACTTCGTTGCGGCGAAAGCTCGACCATTGAATGGGCGCCAGCACGGCGATTTCATGGATGTGCCAGAAGATGGCGGGCTTCCAAAGCACGGCTTCCAACAAACCTCGGGCGGCCGATGGAGTCATGACTTCATAGCTCATCCGCTCGACTTTCATTTCGGGGCGGGTAAAGCAGGCCAGTGGACCAAAAGCCCGGATGCAAAATCGTTTGCTGTGAGGTTTGGGCATGGTGTGGCTTATCTCCTTTCGTTTTCCACAATCAGCGAAGCAGGATTGGCGATGCCTACGTCGTCGGTGATGAGACCAAAGCGATCATCGTAGGCACGCGCGAATTCTTTTTTTAGGAAAACCACGGTTTGCGTTGGGTCATAAGCGCAAAACTGCTGTTGTATCCAGGTCTCGCGCTGTTGTTTGGGAACGGAAATGGTGAAGCGCTGAAGTTTTCGCAGACGTTCACGGGAGGGGCCAAATTTTTCAAGTTCATTGAGCAGCTCAGCGCCTTTTTCATAGGGGATGACGAGAGGCGCGGACCATTCGTCATCGATCATCTGGAAGGACTCGGCGACATCGCGGAATTGTTTGTTAGCGCGTTTCTCTTGGATTTTTTTCTCATCGAGGGAGCCAATGGCGTAGAGGCCGCGGAAATAATCCCGGTGGGTTTCGGGGCTGAATAGATCGAGATCGGGCTTTTTTATAAGGAGTTCATTGGTCATCGAGAGGCCCTGCGTGAGGACGCCCGGGGGTGCTTCGGTTTTGGCGCGAAAGACCCGAAGTTCGCCCAATCCAGGCAATTTTCCTTCTCGATTGCAGCGTCCGGCGGCCTGGGCCATGGCATCCATGCCGCCCAGGGCTCGGTAGACGATGGCGAAATCGATGTCCACACCGGCTTCGACCAATTGCGTGGAGACGGCGCGCACAGGCTTTCCCGCTTCTTTTTGGCGTTTGAGCCGGGCGAGTACGGCGCTTCTGTGTTCGGGGCACATCAGCGCGGAGAGGTGCACCGTGTCTTGATGTCCAAGCGTTTGATCCATCGCTTTACATAGGGTTTGAGCGTCATCGCGGCGGTGAACGATGCACAGGACATCTTGTTCTTGGGCGGCTTCTTGAGCGAGTTCCGCGAAGGAAATAGGCTCGGGCGAAGAGGGCCAGCGGACTTGAACCCGTTTGAGGCGTTCAAAGGCTTGGAGTGAATTGGGGACAATTTCGCGGACGTTTTTCAGGGGATAGCTTAGTTTTTTGCTGCTGCCGAGAGCGGGTTGGGTGGCCGTGGAGATGACGAGGGAGACGCCATAATCGGAGATCAGCGTACCCAAGCCGTCAACGATAGCGTCGAGCAGGCCAACAGGGAGACTTTGGGCTTCATCGAGGATGATGATGCTATTGACGAGGTTGTGAAGCCTTCGGCAGGCGCTTGGGCGATTGGAAAAGAGGCTTTCAAAGAGGCGGACGGTGGTGGTGACGACGATGGGCGCGTCCCAATTATCGGCGGCGATGCGGTTGTGGGCATTTTCCTTGCGGGGATCGAAGGCGCTGTGGTGTTCGATGATGGCTTCGCCGCCCAGGGCATTGCGATAGATATCGGCATTTTGTTCGATGATGGAGGTAAAGGGGATGGCGGCGATGACGCGCTGTTTTTGATGGAGGCGGGCATGGGCGAGGGCAAAAGCCATGGAAGAAAGGGTTTTGCCGCCGCCTGTGGGGACGGTGAGGCTAAATGCGCCTGGAGACAAGGAAGCGGCATTGAGGCAAGCGGAGAGGATTTCTGCGCGTATTTGGTTGACGGGTGTAGAGGGGGCGTTGTGTTGAAGGGTGTGGAGATAGGCATGGAGTTTGGGTTCTAGGCTTTGAAGGCTTGGGAATTGAGAGCGCAGCCCGCTGAGGGAGGAATTGAAAAAGGCTTCAGTATCGAGGAAATCGGCATCGCAGAGGCAGGAAAAGAGCATGCGGATCCACATTTCAAAGCGGAGATGAAGTTGGGGGGAGCCTCGTTCGAGGCGGGTGAGAAGGGGTGGAAGAGGAGGGAGGGCGCCTTCGAGGATTTCGGCGGGAGGGCAGCCTTTTTGGGCCAAGGCATAGCATTGTTTTTTATCCTCGAGGCGATTGCTCAGGTCGGCCAGATTGGCCAATCCCGCATGATGTCCGGCGATACCAAAAGCGATGGGCAATGCGGGTTTTCCAAAGCGCTGACAGGCATGAACGGCGCCTGCGGTGGAATGATCGCGGGGGCCTTGGGCATCGGCTTGTTCGATATGGGCTTCAATGCCGTTGGCTTCGCGGATCATTTTCTGAAAGGCAAGGGCATATTTACCCAGATCATGCCAGCGGCCTTGCAGGCGAGCCCATTCGGCTGAATCAAAGCCGGAGGCAAATTGAGCGGCCCGTTCGCCGACTTCCTGAAGGTGTTCGATTAAGAGATGAGGGTTTTTGTTGTTATCGATATGGGCGAGAGCTTCGCGGGTAATACCATTCATGAGGTCCGTCCTTGCGAGGACCTATCGGTATTGGGATGGAAACGCCTTGTCAAAAAAATGGATTGAAACGTTTTCATCAGCATATGCGGGTGTGTGTGTAAGATATCGTCTTGACATTCGATAAAAGCCGCGGCAAAGAGACAACCATGTCTCGTTTCTTCAATGTGGCGGGCCCAAACAGTCCCCGAAAGCACTACACGCTTCCCGTGCTGGCCCGGCTGCCCGGCGTGCGCCGGCTTATCGATAGAGAGTTTTATTTTGTGGTGCACGCGCCTCGCCAGGTGGGCAAGACAACCGCGTTTATGACCTTGGCGCAGGAGCTCACGGCGCAGGGACAGTACGTGAGCGCATTGGTATCGATGGAGACCGGTGCTGGATATCCCGAGGATATTGGGGCAGCGGAGTTGGCTATCCTTGATGCATGGCGGGACGCGGCAGAAATCGGCCTTCCCCGGGAATACTGGCCGCCGCCGTGGCCCGAAGTGAGCCCCGGCGCGCGTATCCGCGGGTCACTTCGGGCGTGGAGCGAAGCTTTGCCCAAGCCTTTGGTGGTTTTTTTAGATGAGATCGATGCGTTGGAAGGGGATTTGTTAATCTCTGTGCTCCGGCAGATTCGGGATGGCTATCGAATGCGGCCCAAGGGGTTTCCCCATTCGCTGGCGCTCATTGGAATGCGCAATGTGCGCGACTATAAAATCGCTTCGGGCGGGGTGGATCGGACACATTCGGCAAGTCCTTTTAATATTGCCTCCGATTCGATGACCCTCGGCAATTTCTCGCGCGAGGATGTGGGCGCGCTCTATGCTCAGCATACCGAGGAGACAGAGCAAGTGTTTTTACCCGAGGCGGTGGATCGGGCCTATGAGCTAACCCGTGGACAGCCTTGGCTGGTAAATGCTTTGGCTCGTCAGGTGACGGAAGTGCTGGTGCCCGATCAAAGCGTGCCGATTACGCCGGATCATATCGAGCGGGCCAAAGAGATTTTAATTCGGCGCAGGGACACGCATTTGGACAGCTTGGCCGAGCGTTTGCGGGAGCCAAGGGTGAGGGCCATTATCGAGCCGATGCTTATCGGTGATTACCGGGGGGATATTCCCGATGATGATATCTGTTTTATTACGGACTTGGGTTTGATGCGGATGGATGAGAACAAGCGTTTGGAGATCGCCAATCCCATTTACCGGGAGATTATCGCCCGGCAGTTATCGTCGGGGGTAGAGACAGGCTTGCCAGCGATAACACCCAATTGGCTGAAGCCGGATGGCAAGCTGGACAAAGAAGCGTTGTTGCATTCTTTTGTGGCTTTTTGGAGGCAGCATGGCGAACCCTTGATGCGCTCGGCGCCTTATCATGAGGCGGCACCTCATTTGGTCATGATGGCTTTTTTGCACCGGGTGGTGAATGGGGGATCTATCGATAGGGAGTACGCGATAGGAACCGGGCGGCTGGATTTATGTGTGCATTATGGGGGAGAGGTGTTGGCTATTGAATTAAAAGTATGGAGGGATGATTGCGTCGATCCCTTGGATGAAGGGCTGGGGCAATTGGATGGTTATTTAGATGGAATAGGGCAGGAATCGGGCTGGCTGGTGATTTTTGACCGGCGCAAGGGGGCGAAGAAAGTGGCGGAGCGGGTGGGGGTGAGCGAGGGAGTGACGCCTTCGGGGCGGAGGGTGAAGGTGGTGAGAGGATAGCTTCTACGCCCTCAATCTCGCTTCCATAAAGGCCACCGGATTGTAATGCCAAACCTTGGGACTCGATGGCACCGCGGAAGAAGCATCTTTCCACCACATATAAGGTTGAAGCCTTTCTTTTAGGCCCACCGTGCTGTTTTGCTGCTTCTCTTCCATTTTGGGAATCACCGCATCCAAATTGATTCCCCACTCACTCGTAAATTGACAGGCATATTGCCGCAGAACCTTGGCCTTGGGATGCTTTGAATAAAACTCTTTGACTTCGTCCGCCGTTAACTGATTGTCGTTCTCAAAATATTTGGTCTCTTTTTGGAGTATCCCGACGATTTCAGGCGAATCAATATTAAAATCTTCGTCCCCGTCCTTCACTTCCGTGAAGAAGGGAAGCAGGTTCTCTTCCGAGAATATCTCCCAGTGAATCATGTCCTGTCTCGCTCCGGGTGGACCATATTCACCGCTCGTCCATAATGTATCCCCCGCAGAGATGGGTTTGTCAGGTTTGACCACCGAGCCCGCTTTTAAGTCCGCTATCAGTTTTGCATCCGGTGCGGGCTTCGGGGCTTTGTTCAGTTCTTTTAATGTCTTTCCACCAGGATCGACGCGTCCATCCGGTTTGGACGAATAGGTGCCCTGGAAGGCTTTGATGGCCGCAATCGTGGCGGCGTCGGCTGTGTTGTTGATTTCTCCCGCGTAAAAGCCTTGCGCCTTGAGTCTTTGTTGCACGGCGCCTACATCCGCCGGATCGTTCTTGCCCCCTTCGCCCACCGAGCCTTTAATCGCCGCCGAGCCCGCCGCGCCGCTGGCAATCAGCCATTTTACTTCTTTTAGGTTGGCGCTGGTCGCGTCGAGCTTCTCGTCGTTTAAATGCATATAGAGCGAATAAAAGACGTAGTTTTTCTTCTCGTCAAAATTAGACTTCGGAGGCTCGCGCTTGGCCATGTACCAGTCGGGTTTGATGGCGATATGGCCGCTCTTTCCCGCGGATGCCGCGTTCTTTGATTTGCTTATCGTTACCGCAAGCCAGTCAAAACCATCGGCTTTTACGGGCGTTGGGTTGGTCACGGATACCTCGTCATTCGCCTCCAGGACGGCGACAATACCGCCTTTGGTCGTCGGCTGATCCCGCATATTCACTTTGGCGGTCTTGACGGTATAGCCAATGACTTTACCCGCGGGCGCCATTTTATTGAGTTTTGCCCCGCTGATTTCATGCTTCAGCAAGACAAAGCCAGTATTGCCAAAATGCCCCTTGGCCTTGGCCGGATCGTCGGGCAGGCGCGCCGCGACGATTTTGCCTTCGCACATGGCTTTTACTTTAGAACCTTTGGCTCCGAATAGATGCACGCCGCCATGCCATACCGTATTCGCTCCAAGCGGGAAATAGCCGTTATCGTGTTCAATCTCGGTATGTTTATAGGCGGCTTCAATGCTTTCTTTTTTAATGATATTCGAACCGCCGATAGGCAGCGGCCAGGATAGCGATGGGCCGCTGTCCGCTCCGTCCAGCCATTTGCCCCGCTCGGTTATGCGGGTATTGTAGCCGCCGCTCCTGAGCCGGGGTAAATTGGTATTGTTCTGCCAGTATTCATAGTCTTGGATAAACTTCTTAAAGCCGTCATAATCATTCGCTTTTACAAGCGGTTTTAAGAATTTTTCGTGCCCGCGCGATTTGATATCGCCCCGGTATTGTAAGTCGACGAGCACTTCCTTCATTTTTTGAGGCAAGGCTTCCCAATCGGCCGCCCAGTCATTGGTGACGACATTTTTGGTGGAGGTGACGTACTTGGGATAGACGTGTTTAAACAGCGCCCGGGAGGAATCGTTGCTAATAGCCGGGATGGTGTCTTTGTTGGCCGAGGTCCATGTGCCCGCAGGGCCTCCCGTCTTGCCCGCGCCTTTCTTTAATACATCGGCGCTTGTCGCAGGGACGCCCGCGGCGATTAAGTCGTTATAGACCTCGGTTTCGCTCCGGTGCCCCATATCGTAACCGGGGCCGATGGTTACTCCCGAAACGCCGCCGGGCCAGTGCGCCTTTAGCACAATGGGCAATAGCCCGCCCTCGGTCCGGAATGTCAGCTCGCAATAATCAGGGAATGAGTCGCTCATAGCTTTTATCCAAAATGATTAAATGCGCTTCCACAAATTTTCATCGAAATCGGGGAACGTGACTTTGCAGGTTCCAGGATCGATATCGGTAATGCGGGCCATCCCGCCTCCATCCAGCGTGCCGCGGATAACCGAGCCGTCGGGCAATTCAACTTCATAGCGCCGGTACGGTACGGGTTTCGGTGGATTGCTATCGTCGACCAGCAGGATTTCAATCCACGTCTTTTCCGCTTCCTTGGGCGGCAAGGGAATTTCGGTTTCCTCGGGCGGCGGTTCAACCACATTGGGTTCCTCGGGCTTTTCCGGCCTCGAGCCTTTGCCCTTTCCAGGCGAGCCTCCGGCATTTATTTTGACGACATTGCCAACAATGGTTATGCCCGCCGAATCGATGCGGATAAACCCGCCCGGACCTTTGATGGTTACGTCGTCCTTGGCTTCGCCGACCATATTCTCGCCGGCCGCGAAATGCGCCGCTTTTTGAGCTCGAAGCGCAAAATTCGCCTCGGATTTTTCTTGGCGGTCTTCCCTGACCCGGAGCGATTGTTTGCCGTCGATCTGTTCGCGCCTGTCGCCCATCACATGCGTGCTGTGATCATGATCGATTCGCAATCGCACATGCTGTTTGGTAACAGCGTCGATATCTTTGCCGACCCATTTAAAGCGGAAGGCTTGGTTTTCATCGCTTTCGTCATTTTTGACCAGCTTCTGCCGGTCATGCGCCACCGTTATAAATTCATTGTGTTTGACCAGGCGCTTTCTGTCTTTTTCGGCCTGCATCCATACAAGCTCGCTATCCTTTAAGTCTTCATACATGATTTCATTAAACCCGCCGCCGCCCAGCGACGAATCGCTCTTAAAGGTGCTTCGGGTTTTATGATCGGGCAATTTATAGGGAACGGTTTGTTTTGCATTGTATACCCTTCCCACAATCACCGGATGATCGGGATCGCCTCCTAAAAAGGCCACCAGCACTTCTTGGCCAATGCGGGGCGTCGCTATCATTCCAAAGCCCGCGCCTCCCCATTGATGGCTAACCCGTACCCAGCACGATGAACCTTCGTTGTTTTTTCCTTCGCGATCCCAAGGAAATTGAACGCGTACCCGGCCAAATTCATCGACATGAATTTCTTGTCCCGCAGGCCCCACGACATGCGCGCTCTGGACCGCGTTCGCTGCGGGTTTGGGCGTGCGCATCGGCGAACGGTAAGGCGCATCCGCCATCACGGCCTTCGCATGCCCTTTCCATTCGGTTTCCGATGTGCCTTGCATCGTCATTTCCGTCACCAGTAGCCTTCGGCCGCTGGATATCTCCGAATGAGGATGCTCGCCGATTGAAAAGATTCCGCCCGGCGACAAATCCAATGCATTGGTTTCAAAACTGATATTTTGGATGCCTGTGCGTTCGCCTTCCAATGCAATGCGCGCTCTATCCGTTGCGTACTTTTGATCGTATCGGGCAAAGCCTTTATCGTCGGCCGCAGGCGTATTGCCCGCTTTGCCCGTCTCCACCAGCGATCCGCCCGGGAAGTAATGATATTGCTCGTAGTTTTCTTCGCCGCCGCCCGCTTTTGGACCATGCCCAAACAATTCAAAAGGCGGGTTTCTAAAATCGTAATCGCGTATCGCCGCGGCGCCCGGTCTTACAGTGCGATCGAAGACCACATCCGTTACAAATTCTTTTTCGGCGGATTGGCTGGGTTCGCCCACAAATGGAATCGGACCCGAACCCCGCGCTTCTCCGCCCTCCAGGCGATCGTGCATCAAGAGCTGGGATTTTCCTTCGCCCGCTTCAAAGGTGTATACAATGCCGGCTTCCTCCAATAAACGGCTAAGAAATTGGAGGTCACTCTCACCGTATTGAACTTTATATTCGAGCTTTGGATATTTAGAGCGCTCAATTTTCCATTGAGCTTTAATGCTCCATTCGCCGAGCAATTTGTCGACAACATCGGGGATGGACAAGTGCTGAAAGATACGGTTGCCCCGGCGCTGCGAGAGCAGCCAGAGTTTGGGCGCGATGCGGATCATGTAGGTGGAAAGCCCAGTGGGCTCGGACATGACCGATTCGGCATAGGTCACTACGCCGCTCCAAGAACGCGCGCCCAGATTCAAGGCGTGGCGATAGCCGCTCACCATTTTGAATGTGGCGCTCTTGTTGACAATGGAGGACAAATCCAGGCTTTGATTGGGCGTGAGTACCCACAAAGCAATATTGAACGGCGACGAGACGGCTTCGTTCACCATAAATCGCCGCACCGAAAGAGAGCCTTCGCCCGATTCTAATTGAAGCTCGAGAGTTGCCATGGTTAGCGCGTGCTCCAAACCGTCATTGCGTCATTAGAAATGTGAATCACCGGACCACCACGAGCTTTCCCCCTATTTTGGCGAGCCACACCGAATAGGGCACTTTCATTTGAAGTTCGGGATCATAGAGCTCGATGCTCGGAGAAAAGTCGCGGTTTAGGCATTCGAGAATACGTCCGTCGGCGATGAGCCGGAATTCATAATCCGCCGGGTTTAATGGGCGGATCGGGCCTTTTTTATGGTGTGCCGCATAGTCGCGCAGCATCTCCATCAAGCCCGCCTCGCTCTGCGCCGGATAAGCCCGCAGCGCATCGCGGATTTTTTGGCTGGTGAGTTTGGCAATGGCATCCGCGTCGCCTTCCCGGAATGCGGCCACAAGCTCTTCCAAGACCGCATGCGCCTCCGCCATCAGCGCATCGGACAGCGTGAGCACCGCGGCATCCTGCCAAGCCCAGGGGTTGAGTACCGCGCCGGGCATCACGATCTTTTCGAATACTTTTGGAAAGTTCAGCGAGCCTTTGTCCTCGGGCACCCAATTGAGTTCGCCTAGCAAAACGCCGTTTTCCAATCCTAAATCCACGCCCGGCGGGTACACCATCAAGCGCGCCCTCGCGAAGGAATCCGCGGGAGGCTCTTTTAAATAAGGCTCTTTCCAGCGGGAAGGCGAAGGTCCGGGCTCGACCACAAGCTCGAGCAAATTCGAACCCGCAATCAAAAATTCATGAGCCCCGCTCGCTCCAAAAGGGCCTTCGTTATCGGTGAGCCGGAGAACGGGCATGCGGTTGATATGAAGCTCGGCGCAAACGCCCCGGCGCTCGAGCTCGGCCATCACAATGCGATCGGTGGACATAAACTGGCCCAAATCCCTTAAAACTTCCCGATTTCTCCGCCCGGGTACACTTCTTTCTTGAAGGCTTTGTTGCCGATGCCTGTCACGCGGATATAGCCCGATAGCTCGATGGGCTTGCGTTTGATTACGCCGTTCAGCGCCATCTTCCCGGCCGGATCGAACTTGAATTTCCCTTCAACAACAATGCCGCCCTCGATGGACGCTTTGCCGCTGGTCAAGCTCCAGCCAAAGACGCTGACCTCCATCTCGACCTTGAACTCGCATTTCAATTCGGGTTTGAGCGTGACTTCGCGTTCATCGTGCGTTGAGGCGAGCACGCATTCCAAGGGCACATTGCAGGAAAAGCCGCCTGTGGCCTTGAGCACGGCCTTGTTGCCCAATCCGATATCCGCATCGAATCCAAAGGAAAGCTCAACCTTGATTTCAATGATGGTGAGCGCGATGGCGAGTTTAAAATTAATCGCGACGGGGAAATAGCGGTCATCAATGGGGTTATCGAGCATCTTCGGCCCCCACGAGCCGGTGATCGATCCCTCCATGAGCGATAGCGAAACCGTGACTTTCCAGCCCGCCTGGGGAACGCGCTTCAAGGCATCGAGCGCGGATTTAACGGTCTCGCCGACGTCGGCGAGCGCCTGGGCAATTTTCTGAATGGTTTCGGCGACATTGACTTCGCGGTCGTTGCGCTTAATCGAAACGGTGATTCGGCCGCTCGGTTTTTGAAGTCGCTCAGGAATAAGCCGGGCATAGCCGTCTTGTCTCTGGCGCCAGCGATCGCCTTCGGGCCTGCTTCCGTCTGCGGTGCGCTGAAATTCGCGGCCAATGGAGTCTGTTGAGGTCCGCTTGCCCGTGACATTGCCGCCTTCGCTCTTTGACGTCTCCTGCGTTCCCCGGTTGCCCCGGTACTGGGTATTGGAGCTTTCGACTTTGGTCTGGCCGTTTTCGGTTTCGGTCTTTGTTTCCCGCTCATTTTTGGCATAGCCAAAGCCGCCTTGGGTGGTGGTCTTGCTGCTGGTTTGGGTTGCGCCGGTGGCTAGATTGCGGGAGCGCGCTTGCTCGTGCTCGAGTTTGCCGAGCGGAGGCAGCTTAATCACGACGCTCCACGTGTCATTGCGGAAGAGCCGGACGAGCGCGACGATATTGCGGTTGGGCGATCGGGTGCGGTCGGCGATGCCGCAGCTCCGGGCCTCATATTGAAGCAGTTTAAGGTTGAAGCCGGGCAGCATGGTGCTCAGCCAATCGAAAATAAAACCGATATTGCCGCCCCAGTTGTTCTGGTCGAAGGTCATGCTCTGGGCATAGAACTCCTTCATCGCAGATTTATCGTCCTTCCAGCCCAGGGCGCCGTTGGTGCTTTTCAGCTCGTCGCAGCGGGTGAGGGCTTTGAGAACGATGTAGGGATGCTCGGATGTCCCGCAGGGGCCTGTGACATAGGCGGCGCTGGTTTCGATCTGCACTTTCTCGTCGGGCAATGCCTTTTCTTTGGAGGGATAGGCCGCGACGCAATCGATAATCAAATCGTAAGCGCCTAAAAGTGCGCGGATTTCATCGGAAACCTGGCCTTTTACGGGCTGGCCGCGCACACGCTTGGGGGCCGTCAATTGACGGACTTTTTTCTCTTCGCCCAGCACCGTGCACTTCACGAAGTAGCGCACCACATCGCACAGTTTTTGGGCATTCTTCGGACAAGTCTGGCAACTGTTATTCGTTGCCGAATTGGGCTGAGCGGGCGGAGGGTTTGCGGGTTTGTTCTGCGCGGGAGGCGGATTGGCCTTATTTTGCGCGGGAGGCGGTGAAGCCTTGGGCTTGGGCTTGGGTTTGGGCGAGGGCTTCTTCGGCTGCGTTCCGGGCTGCATGATGTCCTAAATCTCCGGCGAAAATAGGCCAAGGTCCATGCGATCGATTCCATCAACGCTGTGCTCTCGGGCGGCATCGAGCAGAAGCCGCACCTTACCGACAGCGTACACATCATTGCGCCGCAGGATTTGTCCAAACCACGGCAAGGTTTCATCGGCATCGAGGCCGAGCAGCAAGAACAAGAGCACGGTTTGGGTGGTCTCGGGCTCGGTTGCGATTTTAAAGGATTCCACTTTAGAAACGGCGTCTGCGGTCCAGGCTTCGATTTGGGCGGTGGACATTTCATCGAAGCATTCGGGGAATTCTGCGCTCAAGTACGAGCTCAGCCTATGGCGGTAATTCGCCTTGGCGATCTCGTCGAATTTGTTCATTTGGTCTTCGTGGATGCGGAACATAAGCGCGGCTGATTGAGGCAGATGCCAGTGGAACAGGCATCCTATCGCTGGTAGCGTTCTGTTGGGAAGGGTCGAGCGCGGGGAGCGGAAGCTCATTCGATAAGAAATATTTTTATAACGGACAAATTGTTTTGGCTTGACGCAGCAATTGTTTGGGTTGAGGATGGAACTCGATGGTACAGCCGCTTTATTATTATGTAGATCCAGAAGATCCCCGGGCTCCGCCGCAGGAGATGTGGGATCGGATGTCGGCGTCGGAGCGAGAGCATGTTTGTCAAATGCTGCCCGCGGAGGTGCCGATTGAGATTATGGCGCCGGAGGGCGATCTGCATCGGGAGGCGAAAGAAGAAACCTTGGATGCGCTGGGCAAGCATTTTAAAAAATGCGGGCGGCGTGTGTATTTGTCTTCTGAGCTGGCTGTTTTTTATCCTGACAAAAAGCGGATTGTGCCGGATGTGATTGCTATTTTGGATGTGGATCCGAAGCCGCGGAACAAATGGGTGGTGAGCGAAGAGGGCAAAGGGGTGGACTTTGCGCTCGAGATACATCTAGCGGGAGACAAGGCGAAAGATCACGAGCGCAATGTGGAGCGCTATGCGGGATATGGCGTAGCCGAATATTTTATTTTTGATCGTGGGCTGAACGCACTGAAAGGGTATCGCTTACCATTTGCGGGTGCGCGGAGTTATCAGCCGATTGTGCCTCAGCAGGGAAGATTTCACTCTTCGGTGCTGGAGGTGGATTTGAGTATCGAGGAAGGGCGTTTGCGCTTTTACGATGCTGGAACGCTGCTGTTGGAATCGGATGAGATTATCGGCGAGCTCGAGGGCATGGTGGATCGGCTCATCCGGGAACGGGAGCGGGCGCGCCTGAAGGAAGCAGAGCTGGAAGCTCAGCTTGATGGCGAGCGGAAGCGGGCGGAGCAGGCGGAGGAGCGGGCGGAGCAGGCGGAGGAGCGGGCGGAGCAGGCGGAGCGGGAAAAGGAGCGCGAAAAGGCGCGCGCCGAGGAAAATGAACGGCGTGTGGCCGAGCTATTGGCCGAATTGGAGCGTACGAAAAAACAGGTGTAGGGTGGGTATCCTATGCAGCCTGTTCGTAATCACCCGCGCGAAATGTCCGGGTTTGAAGCCAATATTCATAACAAAATCCAGGCCATAAGGTCATATTGTGGCCGTCTTTTAAATACCAGCTCGAGCAGCCTCCTGTGTTCCATACCGTATGGCTGAGCTGCTCCTGGATTCGCTGCGCAAAGGTGTGCTGTACCTCTTCCCGTACATCCAAATAGCGGAGCCTCTTTTCGTCCAGCACTCCAAGCGCCTGCATCGCGTATCGAACCTGTGCTTCGATCATAAATATAATCGAATTGTGACCCAATCCCGTGTTCGGACCCATCAATAAAAATAAATTGGGAAATCCATTGATCGTAATGCCATAATAGGATTCCCGCTTGCTCTGTAGCGTTTCATTGAGATCTTGGCCGCGTTTTCCCCGAATATGAAAGGGCGCTAAATAGTCCGCGACTTGAAATCCTGTGCCCAATATAATCGTGTCCAGCTTTCTTTCGCACCCGTCCGCACTTGCAATCCCTTCTTCTGTGACGTATTTAATCGAATCGGTGATCAATTCAACATTGGGCCGCTGCAGCGCTTCATAATAATTATTGGATAAAAGGACGCGTTTGCAGCCAATTCGATAGTTTGGGGTCAGTTTGGCCCGGAGTCCAGGATCCCGGACGGCGCTCTCCAAATATCGCTTGGCCATTCGCTCGCCCAGATCCATCATGGACGATTTGCTTCGCATCATGCCTATGCCGCGTAGTTCGTGCAGCCAAAACAGTCCCGATCGCAAAAGGTGGCGCAAGCCAGGCACACGCTCAAATGCTTGACGCTCAAGTTCACTGTAGGCGCGATCCGCCTTGGGTAAAATCCACGGCGGTGTGCGCTGATAGAGATGTACCTTCGCGCAGAGTGGGGCGATTTCTGGGACGAACTGAATGGCGCTGGCTCCCGTGCCAATAACGCCCACGTTCTTGCCACGCAGGTCGTAGTGTTTGTCCCAGCGCGCCGAGTGAAACATCTTTCCGCGGAAGCGGTTTAGCCCTTGGATATCGGGTATTTGTGGGAGGTGAAGCGCGCCGTTGCCAAGCACCAGCGCCCGCGCTTGAAGGTCGGGATGCCCTTCCACCTGAACCGTCCACAGTCCGCTCTCCGCATCGAAGGCCGCTCCCTTCACTTTGTGGCCGTAGTGAATATGAGGGTTGATGCCGTATTTGTCCGCGCAGTGTTTGAGGTAAAACCAAATTTCGTTGTAGGGCGAATAGGTGCGCGACCAGCGGGGATTCGGCTCGAATGAGTACGAGTAGAGGTGCGAGGGGATATCGCAGGCGGCGCCGGGATAAATGTTGTCCCTCCAGGTGCCGCCTAAATTGTCTTCTTTCTCGAGGATCGCGAAGGCGTTTTTGCCCGCTTGCTTGAGTTGGATTCCCATGCACAGGCCGGAGAATCCCGAGCCCACAATGACCGCATCAAGAATAGGGGATGTCGTCATGCTTACACTTCTGAATAGCCTTCGCTGAGCTTCTGGGCAATGAGCTGTTCGGTGTGCCGGGCTGCATCCGTTTCGTTGCCAAAGTCTTGGGTGGATGAGTTGCCCTGTGTCCATCCTTGGCCCGAGCGCAGCGAGACTTGAGACGCGCTAAGGGTGATTTCCCAAATGAGTTGGTCTTTTTGAAAGCGGCGCTGGCCCGGGCGAACCGATATAGGCAGGGTTTTGGCCGCGTCGCCCAGCGAGGGAAGGGCTTTTGCAGGCGGGGGTTCGGCTTTGGGGGCCGGGCTTGGGGCAGATGCTGCAGGCACCGCGTTCTGAGCCGCTACGGCGCTCTTGCCTTTAAGCGCGTTGTCGGGCGGCCATTGGATATCGTCCCGAACGCCTACATAAGAAGGGAAGCGGGGCACGCCCAAATCCGAAAGCTCTTGATAGCGGAAGGTGACAACCGAACCGGGCTTGGGCGGGTTGGCGCGCTCTTTGTCGGAGAAGCCCGTGCCGATTGAAAACCGGGTTCCGTCCACCAGCTCGACCACGAGGGCCCCCAGCTTTCCTTGGTGCTTTCCTGTTCCCGCCGCGTGTTCGACGACCAGCGCCTCCGCATCAAAAAAGTTCTTGACTTTAAGAAGTGTCGAGGAGCGGCCCGTTTCGTAGTGCGAACCGGGTTTGCGCATCATCAGTCCTTCGCCGCCCATCGATTCGACGCGGGCAAGCTCTTCGCGCAGATGGCTTAAGCCTTTGCACACTTGCTGAGGATGCAATTGGATATAGGGCGATGGATGGCCTGTTAGCGCTTCCTTCAGCGTATCCATGCGCTGTTCAAAGGGGCCCGCGGCGCTGGGCGCGTCAAACACCACATACAAAATTTCTTTCCACAAATCGTTTTGGTCTTGGCGCCGGACAATGCTGACCGTGCGCTGAAATTTCTTTCGGCCTCCCCACAGTTCGCCGTCAAGAGGATGAGATGGAAAGTCCTTCACAAACCAATCCGGTGCGAAATAGCGGTTTCCCAAGCGGGAAATGAGTTGCTTGCCATCCCAGTAGGCCCGCACGCCGTCGAGCTTTTCGCTCATCCAAAAGCCGCTGAGGTCTTGATCGTTGTCCCACGGGTTGGCGAGCAAAATGGGCGGTACGCCCGAGGTGTCGGCGGCGCCTTGGCCTTTGGCGCTGGGCGAGGCGGCCTTCTTGCTCGGCGCTGAGCCGGTGCGGAGCGTCTCCGCTTCCTCGCCCCGGAAGGCTTTGAGATGCTTGCAGGAACGCTTTTCAATCGGCAGCGATTGATTGCGCCATGCAGGGCACGAGCACGAGTACACCTCGCCCACGTTGCGCAGGGTGTAGCGGTTGGAACCCGAGCCTTGAACTTCAATGGATTCGCCGTCTTCGAGGTCAGCCATGGCTTTCCTTTGGGGATGGATGAATTGCGTTGAGCGTTTGAAAGCCCGCAGCATAAGAGGTTGTGTCGGGGATGGGGAGAGTGCCGAATGGCGATGAGGGGGCCTTTACAAGAACACTAGCCCTTGATGGGGAGGCGCCCGTTCAGCAGAAAGTCGACAATACTAAGCGTCAGCCCTTCTGTTTCCGGGTTGTCATGGGTGAGGGTGCGCTTGAACACCAGACCCAGAATCAAGTCGCCGGTAAAAAGGACATCGAGTCCGCGGGGAAGATCTCCGCGGGCGATACCTCGTTCCAAGGCGCCTGAAAGGGACTGTAGCCAAGGTGTGATCCATCGGTTGCGGAAATTGCGCGTGAGCGTTGGATCGCGCTCAACATGCGCCATTGCCGCCGAAATGACGGCGCCTGCGACCGGGTTGGAGAAGGTCCGCGTAAGCTGATCGATACCGCCGATCAGGTCTTGGCGCGTATTTCCCGTATCCGGCACATCGCCGAAACTGAGCTCCTTTGCCGCGGCATCGAGTACCAGCGACTGTTTGGAGGGCCACCACCGGTAAATCGTGGATTTACCGACCTTTGCTCGATGCGCGACGCCTTCGATCGTGAGATCGGGGTAACCGCGTTCGAGCAGGAGCTCTCGAGTGGCTTGGAATATGGCTTCCATCGCCCGCAGGTCTCTCGACCTTCCGGGTGATTTGTTTGTCGTGACTGAAATCATGGGCAGGGTAAGCATTACATGCCTCGCTACCATATCGACAACAAAAATGAGGGGTGGGGTGTTGGGTGAAAGGAAAGGCTTGTAAATCCGGTCTTTGGTGTGCGCGGGGATGTCATTTTTTGGTCATGCGGGCACTCGGCTATTTGGAGCTCGCCGTATTGGCTTAGATTGGGGCTGCGAAGGCGCGGAGCATTCGCGATTTCTTTTGTAAATTCTTGTTTAAATACAATAAAATTCTTTTTCAATTTGATAAGCAAGCGCGATGAAACAATGGTCTGCCTATTGTTTAAGGGTGTCCAAGCGGGCATTACAAAGGAAATGGGCACCCATTGGATGGGATAAGCGGGTAGAGCGCTTCATGCAATAAAAATCATAGAAATGACCATAAATCTGATACGATTGTCCAGTGTCAAAGGAACGGGGCGAGAACACGGTTATGAAGGCGAGACTCATTTCAATTTGGGTATGGCTTGAGATCACGCTTGTGGTCATTGTTTCGACGGTATTGATGACGGTGCTTTTTATATTGACGGCGCCCTTTGATCGGCTGCGCAGGGTGGTTGGGCGATTCTTTAGGTTTTGCGGTACGATGATTGTGCGTCTGAATCCGCTATGGAGTTTGAAGTTGACGGGTACGGGGATGCCCAAGGAAAGCCAGCCTTATGTGGTGGTGGCCAATCATCAATCGCTGGGGGATATTCCGATTATTAGTTTTTTGCCTTGGGAAATGAAGTGGCTATCGAAGGAGGCCAATTTTAAAGTACCGGGCTTGGGGTGGATGATGAAGATGGCGGGGGATATCCCGCTCCGGCGGGGCGAGAAAGAGAGTGCTCAATCGGCGATGGCGCGATGCCGATGGTATTTAGAGCGGGGGATGCACATCATGATATTTCCTGAGGGAACGCGGAGCGCGGATGGAGAGATAGCGCCGTTTAAAGATGGGGCATTTCGGCTGGCGATAGAGACGGGGAGGCCGATATTGCCGGTGGTGGTGGCGGGGACGCGGCATGCGCTTCCGAAGGATAGTTTGGTATTTGGGAGCAAGTGCAAGGTGCGTATGGAGGTATTGCCGGCGATAGCGGTGGATGGTTTGTCGATGGAGGATTTGCCGGTGCTGAAGGAGCGGGTGAGGTCGGTGATGGCGGCTGCGTATGAGAAGCTGGGGAAGTCGGCGCCTATATGGCCAGAGGAATGAGTTTTACTGGATACGAGGAAATCATTTGGTCTTTTTTGGCGGAATAGAGATTCCATCCGCTTTCATTTTGGCTTCGTCTGCGCGAACGGATATGCTGCCCGCCGGATGTTCAAACCAATGATCTTGGATTCCAGGCGCATCGGGTTTGTCTCTCACTTTTAGGATGGTAAACATCCCGCCCATATCGATATAGCTAAACGGCCCATCGGCGCCCTTCATGGGCAGGCTATTGGGCGGTATATCCATCTCCATTTCACCCATTCCGCCCATGCCTTCCATACCCATGCTCATATATTCGGGGACGATGCCTTGCATACGCCGGTCGAGCTTTTTGGTATCCGTACCAATCATAACGGGAATTCCATGGCCCATTTGGGTCATGATATGATGGGTCATATGGCAGTGCATGGCCCAATCCCCGACTTCCTCGGGTACAAATTCAATGACGCGCGTGCTTCCCACGGGCACCAGAACGGTTGTATCGGGATGCTGGGCCGATTCGGGAACATAGCCTCCATCGGTGGCCGTCATTTTAAAATTTAAGCCGTGAAGATGAATGGGATGATGATCCATAGGGCTTAAATTGCCGAGGCGGATGCGGACCCGTTCTCCTTTGCCAACCAATAGAGGCTGCGTTCCAGGAAAAGCCTTGCTATTGAAGGTAAGCACATTAAAGTCGGTCATCGCATTGGGATCGGGCCGCTTTGCACCCACATTTAGCTTCCATTCATGGGTCATCAGCGCAAAATCCCGGTCGACTTTAGGCCCCTTTGGCTGTTTGGGATGGACAATAAACATACCAGCCATTCCCAGCGCGATTTGGGTCATTTCATCGTAGTGCGGATGATACATAAATGTTCCCGGATAGCGAAGCGTAAATTCATACATAAAGGTTTCGCCGGGCGGAATGGGCTTTTGGGTAAGCCCAGCCACTCCATCCATTCCATTCGGTAAAATAAGCCCGTGCCAATGAATGGTTGTGGGTTCGCTCAATCGATTGGTCACATAGAGCCTTAAGCGGTCGCCTTCGATTGCTTCTAGGGTCGGGCCTGGGGTTTGGCCGTTGTAGCCCCAGCATTCGGCCCGCATTCCAGGGGCAAATTCATGATCGACGGGCTCCGCGATTAAATGCCCTATTTTTACGCCGTCTTTTAGCTTCCAAGGCAATGTGCTTCCGTTGGGCGTATAAACGGCAACTTGTCCTCCAGGCGCGGCAATCGGGCTTTTGGCGCCGGGGGTATCGGGTGCGACTTTGCCCTTGATTCTGGGAGGCGCGGGCGCTTTTGCGCCTGAAGGAGGAGCGCCGTGCTGGCTATGATCCTGAGCCTGCGCCGATTTTGCGATCAATGCGGCTCCCGCAGCTCCTGCGGCCATGGTGCCTGCACGAATAAATGAACGCCTATCCATACTTCAATGACCTCCACCGGATTCCATATCCGCCTTCATGACCGTCTGTGAAGCTGCTTCTCCGGGCATTACCTTTGCGCCCAGCAAGAGCACATCGAGCGCCGCCGCCGTGCAATGATATTCGCGAAGTGTATCGATATAGGCCATTTCGGTATCCAGTTGATCGCGCTTGGCCTTAAGCAATTGAAACACGCCAATTTGCATTGCGTTGTATTGAAGCACGCTTTGGCGGAGTATATTCTTTTGCGCCGGGAGCAGCACATTCTGGTAATGCAGGGCCCGGCCGTGCGCGGATATCAATTGATTGCGCACTTTGCGGGCAATGGAGCGGAGTTCAAGCGCTGTGCCTTGATACCGCTCCAGCATGGCCGAAAATTCGGCTTCGTAGGCCGTTTGGGTTCCCTGCTTCCGGTCGAAGATCGGTACTTGAAGGCTTATTCCGCCTCCAATCCTAAAGCTGCTGGGTTCGGGTACGCCTCCAGGGCTTTCCTCGGGTGTGCCATACAGCATATGCATATCCAGCGCGATATCGGGTAGAAGCCCTTCGGTTTTCGCCACTCCATGCTTGCGGGCTACCGCTTCCAGCCGACTCCGCGCCGTTTTTAAGTCAATGCTGGATTCAATTACCCGGCCCTCCAGTTTATCGAAGGAGGGTAGCGTGGCCGTTGCGGGGGAAAGAAATGTTCTGGTTCGAAAAGGCCGTTCACTGCCGCCCAGGCCCATCAAGACCATTAGTTTTTCGCGCTGATGCTGGACATCGAGACTGAGCTCGGCCACATTGAGCCGGGCTCGTTCATAGGCTGCAATTTGCAGGGCTGCATCGAGATCGTTGATATTTCCCGCATCGAGCAGCGCTTGAGCGGCATCCCGGGCGGCGGCAAATGCGGATAAGCTTTGTTCGGCGAGCATCAATCGCTGTTCGCTGGCCTGAAGATGAAAAAAGGCACAGCGCACTTCATAACCCAGGCGAAGCACGGCTCCCGAGGCCCGGTAGCGTTCGGAATCAAGCTCGGCTTCGGCGGCTTTGGCGCGAAGAGGCGCGAGAATCAGCGAACTGATATCGTATTCCACGCGAAGCTCGATGTTGCTCTGGCGTTCGGGGGAGAGTTCTGCCTCAAATAGAGGATTGGGAAGCACGCCGGCCTGCACCAGCTTGCCCCTGGATATGCCGAGTTCTCTCAGTTGGGCGCGCAATTCGCGGTTGTTGATAAAGGCGATGCGAACCGCGGTATCGCTTTCCAGGGGGCCTTGGTTAAGCAAGTCCAATGCTTCTTTGGAGGTGCTGGCTGGAACGCTGGTCTCGGCGACTTTGGGGAGGATGGAGGCGTGAGAAAGTTCACGCACGGTGTCCAAATCCGAGCCAATGGAGGATGAAATGCATCCAGGCAGTAAAAGAAGCAAGGGGACCATGGCGCTAAAGAAAGGGAGCTGTCTCATGGCGACTTCCCTTCCGAGGGGGCATGATGGTGGTGGTGATGTTCATGGCCTCCAGGCATGGGTGCAGGCAGGGGAGGATCGCTTTGCAGAGCAGCCGTTAAGGGCGGTGGGGGCTTCTCTGGTGTAGAGGGAGAAGCGGGGGAGGGGCTAACAAAGTGTTCAGGAACATAAAGAGAGGTGCATGAGCATGTCAAGAGCAGTGGAAAAACAAGGGACCCAACTGGAAACGTGGGGAAGGGATGAGCTTTCATAGGCGTGAACGCAGCATGGCATAAAGCGGCCCTGGACGCCTAATAAGTGGAGAAAAAAAGTGAGCCCAGCGGGATTCGAACCCGCACCAACACAAATAAAGCGGGCGATTTGGGAAACGCGCTTCCCTAGCGACCCGGGATCGCCGTGCCATTCGGTGCATCCGCAACCCTGCCCGCACCCCACACCCAAGCCGAGCCTGGTAGCAGGTGATGCGTTGCCTTTTACGGTCCGATATTCAACGTTTTTCGGTGCTCTGCCGTTTAAGCTATGGGCTCTTATGGGTTTGGGTATGTGCAGTTCGCGTGCCAGGCTCGAAGAAAGAGCATGGAAGGCTGCTTTGGGTTTTTTCGCTTTGCGAAGTGAGCCTGGCTTGATATATTTAGATAAAGGCTTTAGAAAAATAGATAAGCTACGTTTGTCCCGCGCTTTGAATGGCCTCGATCAACTCTATCAAATCGTTTTCTGTGCTCATCGGGTTGATCAGCGTGGTTCTTAAATAGACCTTGCCCTTGAGCTTGGTTTGAACCACATAAAATGCCCCGCTATTCCGCAAGGATAGTCTTATGCGCTCCTGTAGGCTGTCCAATTCGCTTTCGTTGCCTTTGAATTCTTTGGGCCTATACCGAAAGCATACGATATTGGCCTCGGGGAAAACGGGTAGTTCAAATTCGCCCGAGCTTTGAAGGAGTTCTGCAAAGTGTGCTCCCAAGTCAAAGGCCCGGGTAATGTAGTCCGAGAAAAAGTCCGGGCCCAAGAGGCGCAGGCTCGCGTACAGCTTAAGGCCCATCATGCGTTTGGTGCATTCCAGGGTGCGTAATCCAATATCAAAACGGCGGCTTTCATCCAAAAATAGGTATTCGGCTTTTTGAGCGAAGAGTTCGTGGCTCTCTTGGCCGTTTTTAAAGAGGATGGCGGTGATTAGGCTGGGCATGAGCAGCATTTTATGGGCATCGATGACAACCGAGTCGGCCCGCTCTATGCCTTGAAGCTGTTTTCGGTGTTTGGGGGATAGTATCGCGCTCGCTCCATGGGCTCCGTCGACATGAAACCAGAGATGTTTGCTTTGGCAGAAATCGGCGATGGCTTCGAGGGGATCGAAGGCGCCCGTGGCTGTGGAACCGGCGCTCGCGACGACGGCCACCACGCGCCTTCCCAGGCGGGCGGCTTCTTGATAGGCTCCGGGAAGCGCGCTGGGGAGCATGCGAAAGTTGCTATCTACGGGTACGGGAATGACTCCGTCTTTTCCCCATCCCATGATTTGAATGGAGCGGGCGATGCAATAATGGGACTGTTCCGAGGCGAGCACACAGAGAGGGGGACCGCCGTGATCGCCTTCGTTCCAGGCGTCAAAACCGGCGTGAAATCGGCGGGCAGCGAGAAGAGCGGTGAGGTTGCCGATGGAACCGCCGGAGCTGAGTACGCCATCCGCGCCGGGACCTAGGCCGAGCCGGCCGGCGAGAAAATGAATCACGCTCCGTTCCATGGCGGTGGAGGCAGGGCCCATTTCATAGATGGCCATGCTGTTGTTGAGAAGGGCCGCGAAGAGTTCGCAGAGGGCGGCGAGGGGAAGGGGCGCGCTGACTTGGTGGCCTATATAGTGGGGGTGGTGGATATGAATGGAGCGTTCTAGGATGCGTTTAAAGAAGGTGCCGAAGTTTTCGCCGGGTGGGCCGGGAAATTCTGGCGGAAAACTCTGCATGTTTTCGGAGGGAGGATACCAGGGCAATACGGATGTATTCGCTGGAGCTGTGGCGAGACTCTTCAGGTAATCGGCGAGCATGTCGATCATCTGATGACCCTGAGCGCGAAAATGCTCGGGATCATAGGCGTTTTGAAGGGGCAGGGGGATGGGATGGGCCGTTTTCGCCTCGTTCATGCGGGCGATACAAGCATAGACGGCTTAGGAGATGCCACAAAAAACAACCGGCGATACTGCTTTTGGCAATACCGCCGGCTGGCCCATGAAGTCTTGTGGACGTTTAGATCAGCGCAATCACGGCGCCGAGCTCACCTTCAGCGTCACGCCCGAGTAGGCGCTGCTCGCATACTGAGCGATCATCACGTAGTAGGTGCCGCTGGTCTGCGAAGGATTGAAGGTGCAGGTTTCGTTGTTGCCGGCCGCGTAGGGACGGCAATCGTAGCTCTGGGCCGTGGGGGCGCTGCCAAACTTCACGTACATGTCCCCATCACCCGTGCCGCCCGACATCTCGAACTTCATCTTGGCGGCTCCTCCGGGAACCGCGTAGCTCTTGTTCACGGTACCGCCCGCGAGGTTGCTCTCGGTGGCCAAGGTGCTCCACGCCGGAGGCCCCGCAACACCCACCGCGTCCCACGCCGCGCCGACAGCCGCCGCCGCCGATGCGCCATAGAGGGTGGTCGCCGCGTTGACGGTGTGGCCGCGCGCCTCGCTAAAGGTCGTGCTCGCCGTGAACAGGTCGGCATTGGCCTTGTAGAAGATGGCAGCAGCCATGTTGATGCTGGTCACCGCGTTGCCGTCGAGTGCGGGCACCACATTGCTGGTCGCGCCCCGGGGATGCGTGCCGCCCGCGCTCATCAAGTAGAAGGCGAGGTTGGCAATGCCCGAGTTCCAGTGAACGCCGCCGTTATCCGAAGTGCCGGTGTAACGGGTGGGGTAATAATCAAAGTCGCCCGCAAGCTTCGGGTCGTTCATGTAGCGGAGCGCATCGCCCGCCGTGGCCGGGGTCCAGCATTCTTCGCCAATCTTCCAGGTATTGCCGCTGACCGCGTTGTCGCGGTAGGCTTCAACGGCGGCGCCCTGAATGTCGGAGAAGGCTTCGTTGAGCGCGCCGGACTCGTTGGAGTAGACCAGGGCCGACTCGCTGCTGGTGACCGCGTGGGAAAGCTCGTGCGCTACAACATCGAGCACGGTGAGCGGGCCGGATTGAACGCCGTCGCCGTCGCCGTAGACCATCTGGGTGCCGTTCCAGAAGGCGTTTACGTAGTTGATCTTGTGGTGAACGGTGGACTTGATCGTTGCGCCGGCGGCATTGTAGCTGTCGCGGTTATACTTGTTCTTGTAGTAGTCGTAGGTGAGGCCGGCGTTGTTATGGGCCTGGTTTAGCACGGCGTCCGCGCTGGTACCAGACGCTTCCTGAAGCACGAGCGTGCCAGGCAAGGTGGACTTCTTCTTGCCATCGTAGGTCATGCGGTTCTTCGCGGTGTGAATATTGTCAAACGCATGCACAATGCGGCCGCGATGAGCGTCCACAAACACGATAGGCATGCTGTCCTCATCCGCCTCGTTGACGCCTTCCAGTTCGACCTTGAAAGTTAGGTATTTGGTTTCCTGATGAGGAAGGATATTGAGCTCAACCTTGGGCTCGCCCGTAATACGGTGCCAGCCGCCGATGCTTTCCACGGCCATTTCAATGGCTTCGCGGGGGGTCAAGCCCGGGTTCAGGTCGATCTGAATGTCGTGCTCGAAGTCGTCCGTCAGGTCTTTGAAGCTACCATCGTTATTGAGGTGAACGATGGCTTCAGCACCGAAAACCGGGATTCCATGATGGAACTGACGAAGGCGCGTATGAGCCTCGCCCAGCTCATCAATGCGGACCCTTCGAACTTGGTAATCTGTTACCCCCACAAGCCTTTCGGGCTGCGCCTGCAGATGCTGCAAGGACAACTCTTCAGCCAATTTCAAGGACTGTTCATCATTCGCAATAAAACGTCCGCCTTCATCGCCCGAGCTTTCGGGATCGGCGGGAGCATTTACACAAGCGGCCAACAAGAGCGAACACGCAAGAGGAGCAAAACGGAAAATGCGCATGATTAAAATCCTCCGAACGTTGTAAACCGAGTGCCTTGAGGCAAGCCATACACTGACGCGCTGCGTTGGGATAGAAACGCGGTCCGTACGTCTTGCTCTATAGCATTGAGCTGAGAGCCACGAACCGGGTCACCTGCAGACAAGGGCGAAGATAAGGCTTTTGGCGCGGATGCTCAAGCGATTTTTTGGCGGCGCTGAGCTTGATTCAAAACTGCCGCTGAAATGAGTCGAATCGAACAGCGATGAAAAACGTATTGCAACAGAGTTGCATCTTCTGTATCCTTGAACAGAACATCTTGTCTCGGTGTCAACATCTCTTTGAGCCTGCGCCGGTCTATTTTGTCGCCTGAGACTCCTAGTCCTCAACTCATTGATTTTTATTCAAAATTTTGTTTGAAGAAGAGCCCGTGGAGAACCGTTTCGAGCCGTGCTGAATGACGCGGTGCTGTATTCCAAACCATGCCAACCGTCCATGGCGTCCATTTGGCGCGAAGATTTGTTGCCTTCCGGTTGGGCTTGTGGCAACAGGTCACTCCAGGTCAGGTATGCGTAAGAAGTTGTTGGGTCATTCAGGCATTGAAATCAGCACGATCGTGTTTGGAGGCTGGCAGGCGGGCAAGGAATATTGGGTGGGTATTGATGATGCCGAGTCCATTGCGGCGCACCGGGCCGCGTTTGAAAGCGGAATTACCACGTTCGATACGGCGGAGCATTATGGCCATGGTCATAGCGAGCGAATTTTGGCCCAGGCGCTGGCGGACAAGCGCGATGAGCTGGTGATCGCGACCAAGGTATCCTGGGATCATCTGCGGGCCCAGCAGGTAATCGAAGCCTGCGAGCGCTCGCTCAAGAATCTGCGCACCGATCGAATTGATTTGTATCAGATTCATTGGCCCGCAGGAAGTTGGGACAGCGAGCTCGTGCCCGTGGAGGAGACGCTAAGGGCGCTGGAGAGCCTTAAACAGCAGGGGAAAATCCGGGCGATTGGGGTATCGAATTTCAGCCGGGCGCAATTGGAAGAAGCGCTTGGGGTGCGCGGGATAGGCGGGGCGATTGGAGTGGATAGTCTTCAGCCGCCTTATTCGCTCTTTTTTAGGCAGGCCGAGAAGGATGCGATGCCTCTGTGTGTGGAACGGGGGCTTTTGGTCATGGCGTATTCGCCGCTGGCGCAGGGGCTTCTGACGGGCCGTTTTGGGCGGGGGCATGTGTTTCCAGAAGGCGATAATCGACGAGATAATAAGCTATTTCAAGGCGAAGTCTTCGAGGCGGCTCTGTCGGCGCTGGAGGAGCTCAAGCCTTATGCGGCAAAATACGGGGTAACGCTGGCTCAACTCGCTTTGGCATGGCTCGTGGCGCATCCAGATGTGGTGGCAATCGCGGGGGCGCGCACGGCGGTGCAAGCTAGGGAGAATGCTCGCGCAGGAGAGCTTAGCTTAGAGACGGCTGATGTGGAGGCGATTGCTGCGATTGGCCTTAAAGTGAGCGATAAACTCGGCGATTCGCCGATGATGTGGAATTGGTGAGAGGGCAAGGATATGCAAAAGACACAAGTTATTCTGCTGATGTTGCTGGGTGGATTTGCAATGAGCTGCTCGCTGCTGGGAGGCGCTCCTGACCCCGGGGTGGGTACGCCCAATATCGACGCGAGTGGAAAGGAAGTTGTTGAGGAAGTTGCCAGCGATGCCTCAAAGAGCCTGAAGCAAGGCGAGGTTCCGGCGACCAAAGACAAGCCTGCCCTCGAGGATGCTGCCGATTTAAAACCTCCCCCGGGGATGCCCGATCTCAATGCGATTGTAGGTTCAGATCGCGAAAACCGGGCGCCCGCCATGCTTTCGCAATTGCAGGCGGAGATGGGTCGCGATGATGTCGAGCAGATTCTAAAGGGCGGAGGAGGCGATCCAAAGAAAAACACGGTGAAAGTAGCAATAAAAGATCGTCCCGGCGTAAAGGATGTGGAGTTGTCTTATAATGCAAAAGGCTTGCGTTCGGTGCGTATTCACTTTGAAGCCAAGCACGATAGCGATGCGTTTCGCGATTACTTATTAAAAGCCTGCGACGCCAAGTTTGGGGATAGGCCGCCCCCCAAGGATGGGGTCTATACCTATACGACGGCGAATTTTAAAACCTCGAAGGTGAGGCTGATTAAAGGCGAGGGCTACGAGCTGGAAATCTTGTTGTAGATAAGGCGTAGTTCATGCCTGCGGCCAAGGTGCCCAGCATTAAAATATCTCCAAAATTAATCCCCAAATCGGTGAGCATTCTCGCCACGGTTGGCTGGATACCCGTCAAGATGACGTTCGCCCCCAAGAGCCGAACCGCGCTCGCCATTCTCGCCAGCGCTTCAGCCACATCGGCGGCCATGCTGTCGACGCCTGTTACATCGACAATGGCGACGCGAGCGCCTTGATCGCTAATTCCTTGCAGCAAGGCGGTCATCATGTTTGCGGCCCGCTTGGCGTCCACAGCGCCTATTAGCGGAAGCAGCACAACGCCCGGCCCCACAGGCAATAGAGGTGTGGACAGTTTTTGAATGATGTCCTCTTGAGATGCGATGATCTGCTCTTTGAGGGCCAGCTTCTCGGCTTCAGCCTGGTCTTCGGCTGTTAAATCCCGGACCAAGGCGCAGCGGGCGATAGGCACGTTCCGGTCGTCTCTCGCTAAATACGCTGTTAAATGCGCGTAGAATGTGCTTCCATCTTTTCGGATGTATTGAATGCGGCCTGAAAACCCGCCTCGCTCAATGACAGAACTCGCAATTTCCGAAGCCCTCGCCTTCGTTTCGGGGCCGTACAGATCGTAAATAAAAGCGCCTTCCATGGATTCGTAGCCCATCATGGCATTGTAAGCCGGATTCGAATAAACAAAGCGGCCCCGCATATCGGCGATAACAACTCCATATTCCGAGCGCTCCGCGAGCAATTTTAAAATATGCGTTTCTTTTTCGACGCTTCTCGCCCTGGCCCAAGAAGCCTGATGCAGCACCAGCGCGCTCTCATCGACAAGATTCATCAGTTTTCTTAGGCCATCGAGTGTGCCGGGAACCTGTGCGGCGAGCAGTGAAAGCGAGGCATCGAGCAGATGGCGGCGTACGGTTTGAAGGGCACCCAGCAACGCCTCGGGAGGGACATGCGAGGCAATCGCGCGTTCAAATAAATGAGAGAGCGAGGCGATGCGTGCAGGTGTTTCCGTTTCATTTATTGCGGCGAACAGATGTTCAATCTGTTTTTGAATCACGCGCTCCAAGGCCGCTTCAGGCAAGGCCGCCAGATCTTTCGAATCGCCTCGCAGGTCCGCGGTTATGGTGCGGACAAGCAAGGGAAGGCGTGTGTCCAGCGCTTCTTTGAAGGCGTTTCGCGGATGAATTGAAGGCGGGGAGTTCACGTTGGTATCCTTCGGCGGATCGAATGAACACGATAGCGGTGCGGGCCGCGCCGTCAAGTAGACTTTGAAGGCTGGGGCATTTTGTCAAGGCAGGCGCCGGTGAACAAACGATGGCTTTAGGTTCGCGTCATGGGTATACCCCCTTTGGGTCCCATGGTAAGACCGCGCCTAATATTCTGAATAGGTGCGGAACTCAAGCTTCTAAATCCGCCGCTGGAAAATGCCGTTCCCAGCACGACTTTCATCTCATACATCGCAAATGCCGCGCCCAGACATCGTCTTGCCCCTCCTCCAAAGGGGATAAATTCAAAAGGTGAAAATTTGCGTTCTAAAAAGCGCTCGGGGCGGAACGCCTGAGGTTCGGGGTAGAGGGCCGAATTGTTGTGCGCGAGAATAGGGGACGCCACAATGGCTTCGCCGGCGGGAAGTGTGTAAGGGCCAATATCTAAGCTCTTTTTTAGAATTCTCCCCACATCGACAACGGGGGGATACATTCTCAATGTTTCTTGACAAATAGCTTCTAAATAAGGCAACGTTGAAAATGCATTGGGATCGGGAGATGGGCCTAGTGCCGAAAGCTCTTCATGAAACTTAGCCATGGGCTCTTTGTGGAGATCGAGCAACCGGATCGCCCAAGCCATGGCCGTGGCCGTCGTCTCATGTCCCGCGAAGAGCACGGTTCTCAGTTGATCCAAGAGTTCTTCCTCTTCGAGCATGCTCCCATCCTCATCTTTGACGTGAACGAGCAGGCTAAGGATATCCCGGCGATTTTCCGAACCTGGTTGCTCACGCCTCCGGGCGCGGATCTGCTTGCTGGGAGCCTTCCACCCCGAACACTGCGCGGATGATCACATCAAGGGCGATGGATTGGGTGGTGTCCAAGAGCGAAAATGGCCGGTGTTTAGGAAGCCGATCTAAGGTTTCTCGGGTAATCTCTGAAATGATATCTCCATAGGTCTTCAATGCGGCATGAAAAGGCGCCGAGAGCAATCTCCGGTCCCGTTTATGCTTGGCGCCCGAGGTGACGGTGACGCCGTGAAGCCCAAAGATGGGTGTTGTAAACTCCACGCCTCGGGCTTCGAAGTGATCAGGATCGGTGGTGTAGATGATCTTGATGATATCGGGATCGCCCGTGATCGTAGAGGGGCCGCCGGCTGATGGACGCGCGTTGATTCGAAAGGTAAGGCCATAGTCCCGGGCCATGCGGTGAAGGAAGGGCTCGGGACTTTGAAGGATAAAGCGAATGAAGTCGATCGGGCCAATGCGGGAAGGTCCGGGAGGAAGGGGGTGCATCGTAAAAACCTCGTATTTTGTTGGGGGAAGAATAGGTTTGACAGAACATGCCCAACGATGTTCCCTGCCAGGGATTCTTCATCAAAAATAAAAAAACTGCCACAAAAAAGCTTGCGCGCGCCGGTGGTATTGTGTACAGCGATCGGGCTGTGAAGAAATGCCTTGTTTTGCTTGGAATGCTTCGAGCGCTGGGCCTGCTGTTGGAGGCTTATCCCGCCTTTGCGCAGCCCTCTCCCCAGAATTATCCGGGCGACGATGCGTGGAACCGAATACATGCGGGGCCTCATGCTGGGATTTACATTGCTCCGGCCTACCTTCGCTTGTTTGAGCCCAAGAAAGACACATTTGGGGTGGCCGCGGGCGTTTTTTTTCAGTTTGGCATCAAGCCCTGGCTCGATCTTCGCGCCGGATTGGAAGGGGATGCCACAGGCTCAAAACAATCGTATCTCGCGGCCGCCTTGCCTGTGGGATTGCGTTTCAATTTGGGACCGGTATATTCCCTGAGCTTGGGAGGAGCTGCTGGAATCATGACGGACACGCTGCGTCCCGCTTTCTTCGCAGGGCCCGAGCTGTCCCTGCTCGGTTATCGTTTTGGGGCATTGAAAGAGTTTGAGCTTCGCCTCGATCACACCCTTCGTTTTCATCTCGCTCCGGGAAAAAGCGCGGACAACCTAACCCATATTCGCCATATCCTTTCGTTAAGCTATACGTACTTCGACCACCGCGCGATTGACCCTCGTTTTTCCTCTCAAGCTTCTTGCGTCCTGCATTAAAATAGAGTATGTGAATTCAACATTGCATAGGTTGAAAGGCGTTTGATTGGAGATGTTTTGCAGGCGGCATCGAATCTCTCGGACGCGCGGTGTTCATGGCATCGCCCAATCCTGTGGGATAGGTGTGCTGCTCTGTGCGCTGGAGGCCGCACAGGCTCAGTCTGTAAAAACACCGCCTGAACCCACGCCTCCCGTGTATCTGCCCGAGGAGGTCGATCTCGGTGGGGGAGAAATATGGAGAATACCTGTTCCTCCCGGGACCGAGCCCCAATTTCGATTGCGTATACCCGAGCTTTCTCCCTATCTACAATCGCAGACCCCCTCGCCTGAGCAACGCTTGCCGAAGATCGAGATCATTCATAGGGAGATAGAGCCTGAAAAGCCATCGCCATCCGCGCCCATCGAGGAGATCTGCCCTTTCGCCCAAAAAGAACTTTCCACGCCTCCTTGCGCGCTATCCTCCAAGAAACCATGGCGTGGCCTTCATCGATCGCCCTGGTTTGTCACGCTGGAACTCTTTGCCATTCAAACCACCAGCATTCTTATTTTTGCGGCATTGCCCAGGCAAATTTCTGGTTTTTCAGATCCAAAGGCTCACAATATCTTTCACTATGCGGCGAAAGGGCCTCATTTTGACGATGATCGCTGGGGATTCAACTATATTGGACATCCGCTGGCGGGTTCTGAATACTACTTACTGCTTCGGAATCGAAAGGGGACTTGGTGGCAAGCCTTAATCTACGCGGCGGGCTGGAGCGGTTTTTGGGAGTATGTGACCGAGGGTTTATATGAACAAGCGAGCATTCAGGATTTAATCGTAACACCGCTGGCTGGAGCGGCATTGGGGGAGATTCGATACCAGCTTAGGCGGGCGCTGCTCGAATCCCAGGCGGGCAATGGGCGATCGTGGCCGGTGCAGTTGCTGGTGATCGCCCTCGATCCCATTCAAGCGTTTTCGGAGGCGGTGCCTTTGGATATTGTGAAGATTCCAATACCAGAGACCGATCCTGAAGAACCTTGCAGGGAGTGAGGGGGGATAAAAATCACTTTCTCTCCCCACCCTTTGAAAACGAGCGCATCTCCTTGTGAATCGACTTCCACCGCCGCTTGGTATTGGCGGCCAATACCGGATTCTGTCTGGCTTGCGCTGAAGCAATCTCCCGCTGAATCCGATGATAACCCTCCAATCGATCTCCCTTTAGCTTCCCTTGCCGAACCGCTTCCACAACCGCGCAGCCAGGCTCGCCCTCGTGCTGGCAATCCCCAAAACGGCAGCCCGCCGCCAGTTCGGCAATATCTGAAAAAGTGAGATCCACTCCCCCACTGTCGTCCACCACACCCAACTCTCTCATGCCAGGCGTATCAATGAGCACGCCTCCACCGGGGAGCAAGAAAAGCTCTCGCCTCGTTGTCGTATGCCGCCCTTTGCCGTCCTTCCGAATTTCGTGCACCACTTGCGCGTCTTGATGCAATAACCTGTTGATTATCGAGGACTTGCCTACACCCGACGAGCCCACAAATCCAATCGTAATCCCAGGGCGCACAAAAGCTTGAAAAGCCTCCATGCCCGCTCCCGTCGCCGCGCTTACCGATATCATATCCACCGCGGGGGCGACTTCTCGAATGGATTCAAGCATGGGGGATAGGTCATCGGCCAAATCGGCTTTGTTGAGAACGATTAAAGGCATGGCTCCCGAATCGTAAACGACGGTTAAGTAGCGCTCAATACGCCGCACATTTAAATCCCGGTTGGCCGAGGTCACAATACAAAAAATATCGACATTCGCCGCAATGGCTTGAGCCGCCGACTGGCTTCCCGCCGCCCGTCTCATCATCAGGGTCTTGCGATCGAATACATGATGAATTACGGCATGTTCAGGGCTGGGTGCGTCCGCAATCAATACCCAATCGCCGGTGACTGGACGCTGTATTCCCGAAAGCTTGGACAGCAGTTTGCCCGTAAGCTCGCCAATGGAAGCCCGGCACCCTACCAACTCGTATAGACCATGACTATCTGCCGCCACCCTGGCCGCAACCAGTGTCTTCCCCTCCTCTCCCAGCGCATCGAGATAGAGCGCCATTTGAGCCAAAAAGAAGGGGCCAAAGCCAAGTTCGCTCTGTAAAGAATCAGACATGGGAGCACATGTTAGCAAATGAAAATGTAAGGGGCAATTGAGAAGTGGGGCCGGAAGATATTGGAATGAAAACGCACCGTGCGTTTGATGTAGCTTTGAGAAGGAGGATGCGCCATGAAGGCTAAAGGCGAGCGATGAATCAGCCTTCGACAGAGAAAGCCTCGGCCACACCGTCCCGCAATTTTGCGATCGATGCGCTGCGGGGAGCCGTGATGATTTTGATGGCGCTCGACCATGCGCGTGAGTTTTTTTCCAACAGCTTTGCAAACAACCCCGAGAACCTTTCGACGACAACGCCGATATTGTTTTTTACGCGCTGGATCACGCATTTTTGCGCGCCCACATTTTTATTTTTAGCGGGGACGGCAGCATTCTTTAATGGGCAGAAGCGCGGAGCGGCCGAGCTGTCAAGATTTTTATGGAGCCGCGGGGCGTGGATGGTGCTTTTAGAGCTTACCGTGATGCGCGCGGGCTGGTCTCCCGATCCATTTTACCGGTATTCGATGCTTCAAATCATCTGGGCCATCGGCTGGTCGATGATTGCGCTGGGCTTCTTGTGCAGGCTTCCGAGATGGGCTGTGGGAAGCATCGCGCTTATGATGATCGTGGGGCACAATGCGCTTGATTCTATTCATTCATCAGCATTCGGATCGCTTTCATGGCTGTGGAAAATCCTTCATGAGCAAGGCCCGCTCGAACCTATTGCGCACCACAGATTCGACGTCGCGTATCCCTTGATTCCGTGGATAGGCGTGATGGCGATGGGTTTTGTATTTGGGCCGGTCATGCAAAAGCCTATGGCTGTCCGAAAGGCATTCAATTTAAAAATAGGCATCGCCCTCACAGCGGCATTTATTTTGCTCCGTTTATCGAATTTGTATGGAGATCCGATTCCGTGGTCTACCCAATCCACTCCAATCATGACCGCGCTTTCATTTTTAAAGTGTAACAAATACCCACCATCGCTTTGCTTTTTATTGATGACGCTGGGCCCCGCATTTTGCGTGCTCAGTTTTTTGGATACATCCAGGGAATATGCGGCGCTCCGCGTTCTGTCCGTCTTTGGCGGCGCCCCGCTCTTTTATTATGTGATGCATTTAATCATATTAAGATGGACATCCTTTCCAATTGCTTATTATTTAGAAGGCAATCGGTTGTTTTTGCCTCCGCCGGAAGGATCGATGGGCGTCGCGCCGCTTCCTCTGTGGGGAGCCTATTTGGCTTGGATCGCCGTTGTCATTGTCTTGTATCCGCTATGCAAAAAATTCTCGGCGCTCAAAAGGCAGCATAAAGAATGGTATTGGAGTTATTTATAGAATGAAATCGCTTCGATAATATAATAAAAATGATTGTATTGAAAAAACCATGTTAAGCCGGCGGCGATTTTCGGGACGCTGGACTATACATGATTTTGAACTTGACATTGTTCGTGCCGCGTCTCGGGCTGGTGCTCTGCGGGTTTAATCCGGCCATCCTCCATTTCATACAGAACATCAAACACATCGAGCGCCCTGTGATCATGCGTCACCACAAGAACTGCCGCGCCCCGCTCATGCGCAACCTTCCGAAAGAGTTCCATCACAATACGGCTTCGGATGCTGTCCAGCGCCGCCGTCGGCTCGTCGGCCAATATCAACGAAGGCTCGTTCGCAAGCGCCCGCGCAATGGCCACCCGCTGCTGTTCGCCTCCGCTCAGCATTTCGGGATAGGAATTCTCCCGGTGCCCAACTTCCAAATAGTCCAATAGCTCCCGGGCATGCTTGCGCCCCTTCGCCTTTCCACCAAACTCACATGCGATCTCTACATTCTCCCGGGCTGTCAGGAAGGTCGTGAGGTTGGCTTTTTGAAACACAAATCCTAAATGCAGCCTTCGGAGCTCTGCCAGATCCATCCGGGCAACGCCGTCTTTTACGACCGAACGGCCTTCAAAGAATACTTCTCCTTTTTCTGCCGGCGACACAAAGCCCAGCGCCTTGATCAGCGTGGATTTTCCTGAACCGCTCGGTCCCAACAACGCCGCCACTGTGCCCCGGGCGAGAGAAAAATCGACTCCCTGGAGCGCCACAACCAAACTCGAACCACTTCCATAGGTTTTATGCAGCCCAACGGCTTGAACGGCATTCTCCATGACTAACCCTCCAAGGCGCGCGAAGGATCGACACGCATAACATGTACAAGCCCCAGTATGCTCGCCAAGGTGACAATGAGCAGCGTAATCGCCGGAGCCGCGACCGAAATCATCGGCGTAATCACAACCCGCCTTGGAAAGAGCGGGAAGGCCACCTGTCCAATCAAATAAGCCGCTGAATATCCCAACAAACCCAAGAACCACGCCTGCTGCAAAATCATCCCCAACAGCCTGGGACGAGGCGCCCCCAATAGCTTAAGAACCGCTAAATCGTGGGTTTTCTCCAGCGTAAGGTTGTACATCACCATCATCACAATCACCGCGGCCGTCAGCGTGAGGATGGCCGTGAAAAGCCCTATCTGCATGCGGGCCCGCTGAACCACCCCGCCCAGCAGCAAAGATTCTTCTTCTTCATGGCTATAGACACTCACATCGCCCCAGCTTTTCAAGGTTTCCCGGACTTCGCCGATGCGGTGAGGCTCCGCTTCGACAAGCACAGCCGCCAAAGGAGGCGATGAAAGCGCGGGCGGGCGCCAGCGCGGATCTTTAGCGAGATCTTCAAGCGAAGGCTGTCCACGGCCTAAATCCGTGCGGCGCAGGCGTTCCACAACCCGCTCCCGCTCGAGAAGCGTGGCCTCCGGCGGCTGATCCAGCGCCACCAGTTGTGTGTCCGCAAGCGACATAAAGGCGACCGAATCTCCGCCCGAAGTGAGGGCATTTTTCGTCAATCCTACGACCCGGTAAGGCTCATGGGCCAGGGTCAGCGTCTCGCCGATAGCAAGGCCCAGCGAGGCATCCACGATAATCTCACCATGAGGCTGCTGGATTCGCCGCCCTTGCACCAGAGGAAGAAACTGACCCTTATCGTCCGGCCAGCCCAAGCCAATCAGCGCAATACGTAGCACGGCTCCTTTATGCTCCCGCTGAATTAACTGATAGGTATAGGGTCTTGCGGTTCTTACCCCCGGAATGGCCGCCGCCCGCTGTTCCACGCTTGGATCGAGGCGCGACGCTTCCGCAAAAGGTCCTCGCGTATTGCGCTGTACAATCCAAAGATTGGCCTTCATGGCTCTGGTGAGCAGCGTCGCGTCATCGACCATGCCCGCATAAATGCCCTGCATGGCGATCACCACGCTGAGAAGCAGGCCAAAACCCGCGGCCGTACCCAAAAACCTCGCCAAATGCCGGCGAATATCCCGAATCGCTAAGTTCATTCGGCTACCCACCTGCGCCCTTCGCCGAGCGCTACGCCGGGACGCGAAGAAGCGAGCACCAGCTCTCCCTCGCGAAGCCCATCCAACACTTCCACATAATCGCCACCCGTCACCCCAAAGCGTGGCCTTGCTCTCGAAATGCGTCCACCCCGATCGGTAAATACATAAGCCCCCGAATCGTCATGATAGATCACTTTCACGGGAATTCGTAGGACTTGCTCGCGCTTGGCCAACTCGATGCGCACATCCGCCCTCTGTCCAATCGCCACCCGCCGATCGAGTTTATCCGGCGCAATATCCACCAAGAGTTCATGGGTCTGCCGATCGGCCTCCCAGGAAATCCGAGTGACTTTTCCGTTCGCCGGCGAAGCCGCCCCAGGGAATAAAATGGCACTGGGCTGATCCTGGGCGAGCAGCGGAAGCACCGTTTCATCCATCGATGCCTGCACATAGACTTTGGTGGCATCCACAATCCGCAGAACCGCCGAGCCTGGGCTAATCGAATCTCCCGGCTCTCGAAGCCTCCGCGTGACCAATCCATCAAAAGGCGCAAGCAAGGTCGCCCTCACCATCGCCACCCGTTTCTGCTCCACACCCCCGGCGGCGACTTCAATCCCCCGTGTTGCCTCTGAACGCTGAGCCAGCACCTTATCGAGTTCGGCCCGGGCCACCCGCAGCCGATCCGCCGCCTCATCGCGCAATTGCCCGGCCAGAGTACCCGCATCGAACAAAGATTGAGTCCGCGCAGCTTCGCGCTCGGCACTCAAAAGCAGCGCCCTTGCCTTTTCCTCCTCGGCGGCCAGCCTTTGAAGCGAAGCCCGTGCGGCCGTAACCCCCGTGCGCGCAGAACGAAGCTCGGCTTCGGCCTGATTCGTCTCCAGCCTCGCCAATTCCTGGCCCAGCGTAACCCGCGCCCCCTCCTCAACCAGCACCTCGCTTAAACGGCCCACCAAATCGAAACCCACCGCCGCCTCGCGCTGACTCTCGATGGTTCCCCGGCCAAAAGCCTCGTGCCGCACATCCCCGCGCTCGACGCTCACCGTTTGCACGTTTTGGGGCGCCCACAGCTTCAGCCACAACACCGCGCCCACCACCGCCAGCACCACAATGGGCCAGAGCAGACGCCGGCCCATATCCAACATCTTTATCAAAGGTTGCGGGATCTTCATCACAATGCCCTCCACATCAAGATTTCTTTTGAGATTGAGCCCGGGATTTCGCAGGAACCTGAATCAAGCGAGCCAGCACTTGCCGGACTTGCGAGGCATCCACGGCTTGTTGCCCGGGATGAGCGGCTGAAAGCGCGAGGATTTGAATCGTACCCATCACGACGGCCGCAAGCCCGCCCGCATCGACATCCGAACGGATTTCGCCTGCTTGCTGGGCTTCTTGAATGCATTCCCGCAGAAAAACCCTTGTCTTCATCACACAGCGGGAAAGCCGCGCCGAACCATCTTTAGGCAGCGCCAGAAGAAACTGCTCGGACAGCACAAGCCTTAAAATGCCGAGCTGACTACCGACCGCGCTGCTTCGCGCCTCCACAAAGTGAAATAGCCGTTCAGAAGGGCTTATATCAGCGGGCGGAAATGTCGAATCCAGCACGGCCTCGACCCGGCAGACCACCGCGTCCAACAAGGCATCCAGCGATTCAAAATGCCGGAAAATAGCGCCTGTTGTTAGTCCAACATGGTCCGCCAGCGCCCGGGTGCTCAGCGAAGCGATGCCCTGCGTGGCGATAATATGAAGTGCGGCGTCTGTCAGTTCGGCCTTGCGAACCTCGGAACTTCGGCGGGTTTCAGTCATGAGCAAGATAGTAAGTGATTACTTACAACAAGTCAAGACCGAAAGTAAAAAAGTTGAGGGCGTTTCTTAGGCTTGATCCAAAGCCTTCGCGCGAACGGCACGAAAATCCAGAACCAGCCTTCTCAGCCCATGGGCGAGATGAACCCGAGGCGACCAACCGAGCAGTTCCCGCGCCCGATCGGGACAACCAAAAAAGCGCGCCACATCAAAACTTCTGGGCGGAGCCGAATGAATCCGCATCTGTTGACCGGCCAATTCCGCGGCCAGATCGGCCAATTGGCCCAAGGTGGTAGGCGTTCCCGTAACCAAATGAATGGGCGGCAATGCCTCGCCCCCTTGTATAAAATGGCGCACCAGCGCCTCAATTCCCCCAACCGTATCGTCGATATGCGTAAAATCAAAGGTATGCTCGGGGCCATCCACCCGAAGCGGCTCGTCAAACACCACTCCCCGCGCAAAAGCCGTCACCACCCTATCCGCATGATCGCGGATACTCCCATAGACATTGGACAATCGAAGAACAGAGGCTCTCATTCCCTCGCGCTGAACCGCCGCAATCAAACGCTCGCCTTCCACTTTTGAACGCCCATAACAATTGATAGGCGCAAGCGGAGCATCCTCGGTCACGGGCAAATGCCTGGGCTCCCCATACACCTCTCGGCTGCTCGCAAACACCAACCAGGGCCTGCGCGAACCGCGCGTTGAAGCTTCCAACAGATGCATGAGCCCGCCCACATTGGTATCCCAGCACAGATCGGGATTCTGCTCACCCCAAATCACCCGCGACACAGCGGCCAAATGAATCACTCCATCGGCATCTTTCACCTCGGCCCGCACCCGCTCCCAATCGCGCACATCTCCGCGTTCGTCTGGATCTTCGGCCCGCAGATCCAAGCCTCGCACATTGAATCCCAAACTTTGCAGCCGGCGCCTCAGCGCCCACCCCACAAGTCCCTCGGAACCGGTAATCAAAATAGACGGCGGTGCCGCGCTTTGCCGGGATTTATCCATGAGAATCCTTGGAATTAGGCTTGGAAGAGCCTTTGGGACGGCCCAACTCCCGGAGCGCCACCGCCTTCTCCAGCGCCGCGCCTCCCTTGGTCATACGAAACAGCCTTTGGGCCGGATAAATACTTCGATGCCCCGTCAGCAAAAAACTAAGCCCAGACACAATCACCACATGAGGCAACACATTTGCCCCCAACAGTTCCACGGCCATCACCGACAGCGCGAGCGGCGTATTTGAAGCCGCGGCAAAGACCGCCGCCATACCAATGCCCGCCCCCAGCTCCAAAGGAAGATCCAAAACCCGGGCCATTACATTCCCCAGCGCCGCCCCCACAAAAAACAAAGGAGTGACTTCTCCTCCTAAAAACCCCGCGCCCAGTGTAATCGCCGTAAACAACAATTTCAGCGCAAAGGCATAGACAGGCAAATGAGGATCTTCAAACGATTGAACGATCATCGGGACGCCCAGGCCCAAGTAATCGCTGCTGCCCACGCCTTTCCATAGAAGCAGCACAACAACTCCTCCAAGCGCCATCCTCGAAGGCAGACGGGGGATACGCTGTTCTCCCTGCTTCTTAAGAAAATGGGTCAGCTCGATAAATACAGTTGTTGTCAGCGCCACAGCCGCCGCAAAAGCGAGCCACTTCAGCATTAACCAAGGCGATAGAGCCACAAAAGGCGCCTGAGCATAAGCCGTATGAGCAATCCCCAGGGCGCGGGTTGTCAAATCGCCGCACAGCGAAGCCACGAGAGCCGGAAGCAAGGCTGCATATTCGATATGCCCCAGCACAACAAACTCCAGCCCAAACACAGTCCCGGCGATAGGCGTACCAAAGACCGAGCCAAAACCGCCTGCAACTCCGGCGGCGAGCAATTTATTGCGCAGGGCAGGATCGAGTTTTAAGCGATGAGACAACCAATCGGCGAGACTTGCCCCCATTTGCACGGCTGTACCCTCGCGTCCTGCACTTCCGCCGAAGAGATGAGTGAGCACCGTACCCAAGAGCACCATGGGGGCCATACGCACGGGAATTTCAGGACCATTATCGTGAATGGTATCGATAATCAGATTATTGCCGGCCTTGATAGGCTGACCGAAGCGTTCGTAGACCCAACCGATGGCGAGACCTGCGAGGGGCAGAGAAAGCACAAGGATTTCATTGCGATTGCGGGTATTGGTGACGACATCGAGGAGCCAAAGAAAGAGGGCGGAAGCGGCGCCGCAGACGACGCCCACCAAAGCGCCCAAGAGAATCCACTGAGCGAGTGCGATGATGCGTTTGCGGCGGTTCATGGTGGGCGGAGGGGACGCTAATAGGAAGATGCGGGGGATGTCAAGGGATTTGGGAGGGGACGAGTTGCATTCAGGGCGCGGGGAGCTGCATTCGGTCTGGAACGGCTTGCAGTCAAGCCCCAAAGGTCATGCACTCAGTCCAGAGCGTCCTGCATTCAGTGGTGCTGGGCTAATTAGACCCATCGTGGGCTAAATAGCCGATCGATTGTAGCGCTTCTTATAGCCGATCCCCAAACTGGTAGCCGTAGAAACGAGACGGGCCACGCCAGCGCTTCCGACGCCGACGCAGCCCTGACCGATTCCCCTACGCGAATAGGAGATACGGCTATGCATAACGATAATGAAGGCCCGCGTGAGGGCCAAGAAAACAGCACACCTTTTCCCGAGAAGCCCGAAGAATCCAGCCCGAAGCCCGTGACGGCGCTTGTGGGGACGGGCGATCCGTTCCTCGATGAGCTGAACCGCCTTTCTGCCACGGTTGACGCCG
>CAZICM010000072.1:0-46898 GCA_964537685.1 uncultured Polyangiaceae bacterium | reverse complement strand
GAGCATCAGAGCAGCGGAGATCCCTGGATGCCGTTGCGCATGCTGGCTTATCAAGCAAATGCCCGCAGCGCCTGAATTTGAAGCCCTTTACGATATTTCGCCCGAAGCATTTGCGCCGTTGCGCGATATCGTCGTGCGCATGCGTGTGTTGATCGACAATCTCAACGAATGCACCACGGAGGACATTCAAAAGCGCGATGTGCTGACGGCCGTTGCCAAGCTGGCTTTAATCGCGCTGCGCAACAGCCGCACATTCGAAGAGCTGCTCAAGACGCTTTACGTGTGGGGACCGCTGATTGCGGAAACGCTTAAAGCGCCCAACGGACATATGGCTATCCGGCGGATCTTTCGGTATATGTCGGTAACGCAGAGGGCTGAGAATAAAGAGATTTGGTATCAAGAACTGTTTCAACAGCTCAAAGGATTGAATCAAGCGCAGGAGATCGCCATGAATATTGCTGAAGCCCATATTGAGGAAGGACGGCTAAAGGGACGTGCTGAAGGGCGTGCTGAAGGGCGTGCTGAAGGGCGCGCTGAAGGGCGTGCTGAAGGGCGCGCCGAAGGTAAACAGGAGACGTTGCGCAAGCTGCTTCAATTGCGTTTTGGCCCCCTCCCGGAGTCAGCTCAAAGCCGCATCCAACAAGCCAGCCTTGCAGAACTCGATGTGTGGGAGGAGCGCATTCTGTCGGCTTCGTCTTTGGCAGCCGTGTTTCAATAGAGAACCCGTCTCTCAAGCGGTGCGAGATCGGTTCTGTCACTGGCGTTATTAGAATTTTTAGATAAATTTTAGTTTATAGAATCTTTCTAAATGCCTCTCCTATGCGCCCTGCCAATCTTTGTGGCCATGGGCGTTTATCTAGTTCTGTCGGATTTAATAAAATACTCTCCTCTAGGTCCCTTTCAAAAGAGGCACGTACCGTCTTGGCAAAAACGGGGTCATCCACGGCAAGGTTACACTCCAAATTAAAGCGTTTGGAGTAGGCATCTAAGTTGTGGCTGCCAATTGTAACGAGTCGGTCGTCGATGATGGCGGTTTTCGTGTGGAGGATGCGGGGGCGGTACGCATACACATGAACGCCGCGCGCAAGCATGCGCCGAATCATTGAGTTGGTGGCCTGTGCGACGATCCATACGTCGCTCTGTTCGGGGATGAGGACACGCACGCGAACGCCGCGTTTGCAAGCGTGGCGAAGCGCGCGGAGCAATAGCGGGCCGGGTAAGAAGTAGGCGCTTTCGATGTCGACGGTGCGGCGCGCTCTTCGGATGGCCCAGATGTATGCCCTGCGGATGGAGCGGGCAGGCTGGACGTTGAAGCGGTCGGCGATGACCCAAACTCGCTTGTTTGCAAGGGGTTTGAGTGTCTGAATGCCGGGAGGCGACTGGCCTCCGTTTTTGCTCCATGTGCGGAAGAAGAGCGCGCGGAGCTCTTGGGCGGCGGGGCCCTGGACTTCAACGGTGTCGTCGCGCCAGTTGTCGCCGCCGTCGTCGGGGGATGCCCATTGAAGGGCGTAGTTGATGCCGCCCGTGAAGCCTGTGTGGCCGTCGATAACGAGCACTTTGCGATGATCGCGGATGGTGAGGCGGGTGAGGCGGAAATGCGCCGACATCGGGGAAATGGGATTGAATTCGATGCTTCGGCCTCCGCTTGTATGCAGTGGATTCCAGAAGTTCGAGGGCAAGGTGAGGCTGCCAAATGAGTCGTAGAGCACGCAGACGCGAACACCCCGCGCCGCCGCCGCCACAAGGGCTTGTCTGAAGCGTTCGCCAATGCGATCGGCCGAGATCCAATACATCTCGAGCAGTACTTCGCGTTCGGCGCGCTCGATGGCGGAGAGCATCGCGGGGAAGGCTTCGGCGCCATCGCGCAAGAGACGTACCTTGTCCGCTCCCACCGGCACGAAAGGCGGCAAGGTGGCGATGCTCATAGGCCGTAATGCTCGCTTGTTTTAAGGCTCGATGGCGATGCCTAGGTGGGTGCGGAGCTTGTGGTAGGCATCGGAGACAATAAAGCCTAAGAGTCCCGCGATTTTGTCTTCGCTCGTGATCATTCCGAGGGGATCGGCTTTGAGAACAGCGTCGGCCACGCCGAGGTCGCCGCACAGGAGAAATCCAGCGCGTACGGCGCAGTGTTCAACGCCGCCCACCCATTTGGTGATGTCGGCGGCGGCGCCCGATGCGTCGAGCTTGGCGACGGCTTGCTGGAGTTTTTTGATTTCCGTCTCGGAGAGTTTTGATTCGATTCTCGGAACGAGGGTGAGCACGCTGTCGCGCAGTTTGGCGGGAACGGGCAAGGTTTTGAGGGCGACACGCAGGGCCGCCAAAAAGCAGACGGAGAGATCGTCGAGGGAGGGGTAGTACAGCAGGAGGCGGTGCGAGCCTAGGTGGTAGGCCAAGTGTCTTCCGACCATGAAGGCGAGTTCGCCCGGAGAACGGCCGCGCAGTACGTGGCTGCCCACAATGACGCTGGGTTCGGGCGCCATCACGGCGGCGAGTCCGATGGAAGCGTCTTCGCGGACGTAGGCAAAGGGCGCGGGAATGCCTAAATACCGGCTGCCCCAAGCGAATGAGCGGACGATTTCGATAGCGCTTTCCTCGGGTTTTTCGCGCATGTCGGGGTCGAGATAAGGAAGCCGTTTTTCCTCTTCGAGGATGGCTATTTTGGCGGCTACCGCTGCGCTTGAAACGGCCGACAGAATGGCTTCGACGTGGGGATCGGTATCGCCTTCGCGAAGCAGATCCCATGCGCCTTCGGGAAGGGGATGAACGAAGGCGGGCACGGTTTCTACGGCGTGCTCTTCAAAGATGATGCGTTCGCGGGTGTCGGCGCTCTTGAGAAAGACCGCCGCGCATGCTGCGGCATACGCCTGGTCGGGTTTGCGCAGTTTTTGGAAGAGTTCGAAGAGGTCGTGGAAGTTCTGCGCGTTGGCTGGATCGAGTGCGGCAATGGCCTGCAGGTGAGAGACGGCTCCGTCGAGATGGCCGGTCATGCGGGAGAGCTCGACCGCGAAACAATGGCTGTCGAGATCGGTTGGCTTCTGCGCGATGGCCTCTTCAAAGGCGGAAAGCGCGGCCTGTTTGTCGTCGAGGTGATCGCGGCACAAGAAGGCCAGGCGCCTAGAGACATCCCATGTGGCTTCGCGCCGGGCTTTGCCTTTGGGTGTCAGCTCGAGCCGCTCGAGCATGCGCCGGTAGAGCTGTTCTACTTCGCTCCACTCGCGGCGCTCTTCGTACATGCGCTCTAGTACGGCAAGAGGCTCTAGATACGTGGGGTCGCTGTCGAGCGCGGCATCGAAGAGCTCTACGGCCAGGGCCTCGCGCCCAAGCTCGTCCAGGCAGTAGCGGGCAAGCTCCATGTACTTGAGCGCCCGTTCTCTGGGATCGTCGGTAACCTCGGCCGCTTTTCGGCGAAGGGCGAGCGCCTCTTCAGGCAATTCCAAGGCCAAATAAAGCCGGTGGAGTTTATCGATAACCACCGAGTTTGCAGGCTTGAGCTCGCGGGCGCGTTCCAATAGTTCGCGCGCCCTTTGCGCATCCAGCACCACGCCGCCCCAGCGATCGGCGCTGGCGATAAGGCATTTGAAGAGTTCGTCGTTATCGGTGAGCGCCGAAAACAGTTTCTCTTCGGCTGCTTGCAGGCCCCGCCAATCCTGTTCGGCCACCGTCGCATCAATGAGCGCTTCAAGCGCTTTGCGATGCGTTGGAAGCGCCGCAATCGCCTTTTCGTAAGTCGCAATCGCTTCGCGGTGCTTGCCCTGCTTCATCTTGAGGCCGGCGATGCGCACGAATACTTCTGCCCGGTATTTCGTGGCGTCGACGGCCAGCATGCCCAGGGCTTTCTTGTATTCGGTGAGCGCGTCTTCGGTCTTGTCTTCCGCGGCAAGCCGATCGCCCAAGGCGAGCACATCGGCGAACGTGGGCTCAGCCGCTTCGGCCACGACTTGATCTGTCGTCTCGAAAATAACATTGACCGATTGCGTGGCTTCAAACGACGCGGGAACCGGCGCGGTCATGTCGAAAATGACAGGCACGCTCGTTGTGGCTTCCATCGCGGCGATGTTGCGTTCATGCGTGCGCGCGGACACGGGCGCAGGCTGTGCATCGGTGTTTGCCGCAGCCACGGCAGGCAGCGAATCCGATGGGCTGGACTCCGTAAATTGAGAGACCGATTCCGGAATCATCGAGATCGGGATCAGCTCTGAAATAGGTACGGGTTCGATCGAACTGCGGGCTTCCTCTTCTTCTTTTGAAGCCGCCGCAGGTTCTTCCTGGGTCTCGTCTGTCTCGGCTGCGGCAGGCGCTTCGTCGCCTTCTTCAGCAGGCGCAGTCGCTTCTGCCTCGGCTGAAGGCTCTTCCGCCGCGCCGTCTTCCTGCTCCGGTGCCTCGGCGCTTTCAGAGGACGCTTGAGCCTCGCCGGGCTCGGCCTCTTCAGGTTCGGTCGTTCGCGGCTTTTCGAGCAAGATTGGTTCTTGGGCGTCCACCAACTGAAACGACGTGCTCGCGCGGACATGCGTGAAGCTCGGCACGACGCCAAGCAGCTTGCCGCTGTCGCGAATCTGCTCGTAGAGCCCGCGCACATCCAAACCCTTTTCAGGTTCGGACTCATCCAGCGCTTCAACGATGGCGCGCGTAAACGCAGAGGGCTGATCTTCGTCGCCGGCCGCAATGGGATGAGCCGCCACAAGAAGCTCGACTTCAGTGCCAGGTACAAGCGCATCCTTCGCAGCCTCAACAACCGACGCCGACTTAAACGGGTTGTCAGGATCGGGCGAGTGCCTGCACTCAAGCATGATGAGCAGCGGACCGTTGATGCGATCGCGCAGGACATAAGCAATGTCCTTGAAGGAATCGCCGGTTTTCGGATCCGACGGATCGAGGCATAAAAACAGCTCGCCATCGACGGCGATAACAACGAGGCTCGATGCGTAGAACAGAACCGGCTCCCCCGATAAGGAAGCCTGCTCGTCGAAAAGAATGTCTATTTGTTCCGCGAGGTCGCGGGCTGGATCGAGATCGAAGACGGTGAAATCTGTATCCGGGAGCGGCAGGCGTGCTCGCAGCAAATCGCCGTCCAAAGCCCCCGGCGCCGGCCTCAAATCAGACAGCAACGCAGGCGTCGCGATAATCGCGCATCGCATTAGAACAGACCCCTACTCGGGCAAAGAGTCATAAAGGCGGAGCACTCTAACAGGGAGTCCCGAATGGGCTCAAAACCCTGTGCATCTTTTGTGCTGTCCACAGCCGCAGGCCGCGATCTTGCGGGGACTTCCAAGATCTTGCCGAGGCGATGGAATTGCCGCGGGAGCATAGGCGACGATCGGCTGGGCTTGGGAGCTAAATTTGCATTCGGCGCAAAAGCAACGCGGCATCCGCGCCCGCAGGTTTATTGAAGCTCTTGTCCGAGGAGCGTCCGGAGGAGTTCTGCGCCGTCGGCCGGCCTGTCTTCATCGGGGCCGATGCACCGCATGGCGATGGCGCGCATTTTCTGCTCTTCGCTGCTGGAGATCTGCGTGCGCTTTTCCGCAAAGACATGAAGCACATCCTCAAGGATGCGCCCAAAGCCATAGATGTCGTCTTTGGGATCGCTTGCCCGGCCGGCCAGCCGTTCGGGAGACACATAACCCGCGCTGCCCGCTTCCGCCGCATCGCCCACGCCGTGCGCGATTCCAAAATCACCGAGCACAGGTTCGTCGGGCTGCCTTAAAAGCACGTTTGCGGGCTTGAGATCGCCGTGAACGATACCGGCGGCGTGAACGCGGGAAAGAGCGCGGGAGAGCGGCTTGGCCCACGCCATCATCGGTAAAAGGCTTTGGGTATCGCCGGCTCTTAAACGATCGCGAATGGAGCCGCGCCCAACCCACTCCAGCGCGATCCATCCTTCATCGGGCGACGCGTCGAAAATGCGCACGATTCCCGGCCCCCACAATTTTGAAGCGATGTGGGTTTCACGCAGCAGTACGGCCCGATCGGCGCTGCGCCCGTGATACACCTTGAAGGCTACGCGGCGGCCTAGAAGCTCATCCATGGCTTCGTACACAGCGCCGGCACCGCCGCGGGCCACTTCTCTCACGAGGCGAAACGGGCCCGCTTTTGGATTGGCCGCAACGATCGTTGCCTCGTCGAGATGGCCGGTTTTTTTCTCGCTCAGGCCAAGCGCGGCGAGCCATCTGCGATGCCGTTCACGAGCTCCAGGCGCGTCGATTTCGCGGCCAAGCACGCGTTCGACCGTGCACAGCGCCCGGGGCAGTTGCCCCAATGCCGCGTGAAGATCGGCAGCCAGTAAAAGACCTTCGGTGGATGTAACGCCGGCCAGCGCCAAGAGGGCGGCCCCCTCATCGCCGCGCGCCGCAAGCAAGTCGGCATAGGCAATGCGCAAGGGCTCGGGAAGCGGGTTTTCCGCAAGGGCATCGCCGATGGCTTTTAGGGCATCGGCTTCACGCTCTGTTCCCCGGGCCGAGCGAAGAATCAGGATGGCTTGATCTGCATCCGGCCCGTCCGGCCGGCCTGCACGCCTGAGCGCGTAAAGGCTCGACGCGCTTGAATCGCTGTCTTCCCGCCGGGCGCGCGATACCGGCGATGGCTTGGCTTGAGCTTTTGGCTGAACCGGCGACGCATTCTGAGCGTCGTCAGAGCTCTCCTCTTCGCCTGGATCACCGCGTGAAAAACGCGCCTTCAAGCGCTCCCACAAGCTCATCTCATATCCACGATCCAGGCGCAGGCGCCTGTTCGGCAGGATGGCTCGGTACGCGAATCAGCGCCGGCCCTCCTCGGGTTTCTGAAACGGCATCTCCCACGCAGAGCTCCACAGTAGAAGCGACGGTATAGCCGGAAATCACAGGCTTTACGGTGCCAGGCGAGCGCAGAACCAACAGGGATTGGCCCTCCCAAATCTCTTCTTCGAGCACAAAGTGCCCAACGTGCAATCCACCAAGCGGTGCGACGTATTTTAATCCTCCGACCTCAATTTCGATCGCACCTTCGAACGGATCCTGCAGGGGTGTGATCGCACACGGCACACCCGCGCCAAGCTCGAGGCGCAGGCCATCTCCCACCGCGATCGGCCCGGAAATACGGGCTCCCGCAAGCGTCGTCCCATTGCGCGTTCCCAAATCCTCAACCATCACGCCCGCACCGCTTCGGAATACGCGGATGTGTTTTCGGCTTACGGCCCTGGATGCAATCACCACGGTCGCATCGCCCCGGCCCACCGTGACATCAGGGCCAAAGGCACACCGCACACGCGATCCCAAGAGCTCCAGCTCAATCATCGGGCCGCGGGCCAGCCGCAGGCGAATCGTCCGCTCGAGCTCCGCCACGGCTTCATCGCCGCGGTGGTTGATAAGCCACGCCGACGCAAGCTTAAGCGCCTCTCTCCGCTCCGCCGTACGATCGAAATCTTTGATGCGCGATAGCAGCGTCGAGCGTTCGCGTTCTGCCCGCGCCGATTGATCGACAGCCCGAAAACGCTCTTCCATCTTTTCGATCGCGCCCGCCGCTGTGAGCACACGCATTTCAGACTCGGCATCCCCGGCCAAGGCAAAGGCATCGGCCGCAAGCTCGAGGTCTCCCGCTTCTTCGAGATCGCGCCCGACCGCGGCGAATTCGCTCTGCACACGCGCGGCTCCTTCGGCCTTCAGCATGTCAAACGCGAGCCTTCCTTTGCGGGCCAACGCTTTCTTTTTGAACTCCGGCGAAGCCGCTGTACGCGATGCCATGTCACAAAATGCGATGCGGCGTTCAGCCCTCGCTTCGGCATCGGCACGCAAGAGAAGGACGCGCGCGGCTTCATCCGGCAAACCGGCTTCCACATACAGATGGACGGCCGCTTCTAGATCGCCCGCTCTCTCCTTTACGAGAGCAGCCTTGCGGCCCCGCTCTGACTTACCCGCGCCAAACCGATCAAAAAAACCCACGTGCGCAGGCCATGGTATCGCAACCTGCACGGAATGGCTTTAGATGCGATGTGTGCGTTGACGCCGCGTGGACAACCTTTGAGGATTGCTTCGAAATGGCTTCAGGAAACCGTCTCGGCGAGCTTCTCGTTCGCGAAAAACTCATCAGCCTTCAGCAGCTCCGCCAAGCCCAAGAGGAGCAGCGCAAATCGGGAACTCCGCTGGGAGGCGTGCTCACCAAGCTCGGTTACATCTCCGACGGTCAGATCACGAATTTTTTATCGGCTCAATACCGGGTGCCAGCGGTCAATTTAGAGACGATTGAAATCGAAGCCGAAGTCATCCGGCTGGTGCCTCGCGAGGTCTGCGAAAAGCACAAGATCATCCCGCTTTCGCGCTCGGGACCGAATCTCGTCGTGGCGATGAGCGACCCGACCAATCTGCACGCCATCGACGATCTGAAATTTTTGACGGGCTTCAACGTTGAGCCTGTTGTCGCTTCAGAGTCGGGCATTCTCGCGGCCATCGAGCGGGCCTTCGAAGTGAAGTCGTCGTACGACGATATGCTCAGCGAGTTTGCAAACGAGGAAGTCGACTTTGCAGTTGAGGACAGCGACATCAATGTTCTCGAACTGGAAAAGGCGGCAGAAGGCGCACCCGCTGTCCGCCTGGTGAATGCGATCTTGCTCAATGCGATTAAGAAGGGCGCGAGCGATATTCATATCGAGCCCTACGAAAAACAGCTTCGGGTCCGCTACCGCGTCGACGGTGTTCTCGTGGAGGAAATGCAGCCTCCAATGAAAATGAAGAACGCCCTGTCGAGCCGCATCAAGATCATGAGCTCGCTCGATATTGCCGAGCGGCGGCTGCCTCAGGACGGACGCATCAAGCTCAAGCTCGGCAAGGGCAAAGAGATGGATTTCCGCGTCTCGGTGCTGCCCACGCTCTTCGGCGAAAAGATCGTTCTGCGCTTGCTCGATAAATCGAACCTGCAGCTCGATATGAGCAAGCTGGGTTTCGATCCGAAGCCGCTCTCCGACTTTAAATGGGCGATCGGGCAGCCTTGGGGAATGGTGCTCGTTACCGGTCCCACAGGCTCCGGTAAAACGACGACGCTCTATTCGGCGCTCTCCGAGCTGAACCAAACCGATGTGAACATCAGCACCGCGGAAGATCCGGTTGAGTACAACTTGCCGGGCATCAACCAAGTGCAAATGCACGACGAGATCGGGCTCAACTTCGCGATGGCCCTGCGCGCCTTTCTCCGCCAGGACCCGGACATCATCATGGTCGGCGAAATCCGCGATTTTGAAACGGCTGAGATTGCCGTTAAAGCCGCTCTTACCGGTCACATGGTGCTCTCGACGCTGCACACCAATGATGCGCCTTCAACCATCTCCCGCCTTCTCAACATGGGCGTTGAACCGTTCTTGATTACGGCCAGCGTCAATCTGGTGCTCGCGCAGCGCCTCGCCCGGAAAATCTGCTCGGATTGCCGTGCTCCCCTGCATTTGGAAACCAATACGCTCTTCGATTTTGGCTTCACTGAAGCGCAAGTCGCGAGAGCTCAGCTCTTCAAAGGCGACGGCTGCAAAACATGCAACGGAACGGGCTACAAAGGCCGCGTGGCGCTCTATGAAGTCATGCGCTTTACCGAGAATCTAAAGGAATTGGTTCAGCAAGGCGCTTCCACCGCAGAGCTTAAAGCCGCGGCGGTCAAGCAAGGCATGCTCACGCTGCGCATGGCAGGCATCGAAAAAGTGCTGGCCGGCGTGACAACCACAGAAGAAGTCGGCCGCGTCACGATGGGGGATTAGCCGGTGGGACCCGCCCGATCCGACGAGGGCCATGAGCTGAAGTACACGCTCGAGCAGATTCTCCGCGTGATGGTGGAGAAAGGAGCGAGTGATGTGCACATCACGGCGGGCGCGCCCCCGCTTCTGCGCATCGATGGCTTGATTCACCGGCTTAATCTGCCGGCGCTGTCGCCCGCGGATTCAAAGCATTTGTGTTATTCGCTGCTGAGCGAAGAGCAGATTCAAATCTTCGAACAAAAGCACGAGCTCGATTTCTCGTTTCCCTTGGTAAACGTCTCGCGTTTCAGGGCCAACCTGTTCATGCAGCGCGGAAGCGTTGCGGGCGCCTTCCGGCAAATACCTTTTAAAATCTTAAGCTTTGAAGAGCTGCACCTGCCCGAAGTGCTCATCGATATCGCCCGCAAACCCCGGGGATTGGTGCTCGTTACGGGGCCGACAGGCTCGGGCAAAACCACAACGCTCGCGAGCATCATCGACAAGATCAACAGCGAGCAGAGGCTTCACATCATCACGATTGAGGATCCGATCGAATATCTGCACGCCGGCAAGCTCTGCATCGTGAATCAGCGCGAAGTCGGAAGTGACACCAAGTCGTTCAAGGACGCCCTCAAATATGTTCTGCGCCAAGATCCCGATGTCGTTCTGATCGGTGAAATGCGCGACTTGGAAACGATCGAAACGGCGCTGACGATCGCAGAAACAGGGCATTTGGTGTTTGCGACGCTTCACACCAATTCGGCCATCTCATCCATCACGCGCATCATCGATGTGTTCCCGCCCCACCAGCAGTCGCAAATCCGCGCTCAGCTTTCTTTCACGCTGATCGCCGTGGTCACCCAGTTGTTGCTTCCCAAAATCAACGGAGGGCGCGTGCCCGCTGTGGAAGTGATGATCCCCAATGCGGCCATCCGGAATCTCATCCGTGAAGACAAAATTCATCAGATCTATTCGCAAATGCAGGTCGGACAGGGCACAAGCAGCATGCAGACGATGAACCAGTCGCTCCATCAGCTCTGTCATCGCAGGCATATTTCGCTCGATACCGCCTATGAGTATTCAAGCGATGTGGATGAGCTTCGCTCGATGGTCGAAGGTAAACATCCCACCGTTCAAAAAACGGGCTCGTGGCCCTAGCCGGCCCTTTAAATTGCCTGCCCGCGCTCGAGGCGCCCCCGCATAAATCCAAATCGAGATCAACTGCTTTGCGAGATTTTTGACATCTCTCCACACGTTCAGTAGCTTCGCGCCTTGTCATGCAAGGGCTCACTGAACGACAGCAGCAAGTCCTCCACTATATTCGGCAATCCATACACGAAAGGGGCTACCCCCCAACGTTGCGTGAGATTGGCGCCTACATGGGTATTCGCTCCACCAACGGTGTGAATGACCATCTACGGGCGCTGGAGCGAAAAGGATACCTCACGCGAGAAGACATGAAATCGCGCGCGCTTCGGCCGCGCGACGTGACCTTGTCCGGTTCATCTCTCGCAGAAGAAATGGCGGCCATGGACACGCCGCCTCCGGGCAATGAGAACGGCGAAATGGTTGAAATCGCTGTTCTCGGACGCATCGCCGCGGGCCTTCCGATTTTGGCGGAAGAACATGTGCTCGACACGGTGAAAATCGATCGGGGCATGGTGCGCGGAGGCCGGGATTTATTCGGCTTGCGCGTCACCGGCGACTCGATGATCGAAGCCGGCATCATGAACGGCGACTACATCTTTGTGCGCAAGCAGAGCACGGCTCAGCGGGGTGACATCGTGGTCGCGCTCATCGGCAACGAAGCCACGGTGAAGTACTACTACCCCGAAAAAGACTACATCCGCTTCCAGCCCGCCAACTCCGCCATGGCGCCCATCCTCGTCCGGGCCGGCGATTTTAAGCCCACAATGCTTCTCGGCATCGTTATCGGCGTCTACCGCAAGCTGTAAAAACGATTGCAGCCTCACGACAGCGTTGACTTACGCATCGCGGGCTTGGTAGCGTCCCAATCGACCGTACGGCGCTGTTTTCCAGCCGTGCGCGCCAGGAACCGTGAACGTGATGAACGTGAACCGAAACGTGAGAACGCACGGACGTCGAGTCTATAAAGCTTTGGGTGTTGTGGCAGGCCTGCTTCTAGCCTCCCTGACCATGGGCTGCGGAGGAGTGATTTACTCCGTAAAAGCAAGCTCGGCGTCATCGAAGCTGGAGACGGCCGAGGCGCTCGGAGCCGAGCGACTCGCGCCCTATGAATACTGGTACGCGCATGAGCATCTCTGGAAGGCGATGGAAGAAGCAGCCACCGCCGACTATGGCGATGCCATCGATTTCGCTGACACGGCGGAAGAGTATGCAGAGAAGGCGATTAAGCTTTCGAAGGAAGCTCACGAGGGCGCCGGCCGATGATGCGGGGAACAGGCGTGAAACACGCGAAACAACGCTCTACCACTGAGACGTCGAAGGTGCACCGCGCTCTTTCATCTGCGGGCCTTCGGCTTGTGATTCCGGCTTTGGCGCTGGCCACTTCGCTAAGCACCGTTTCATGCGGACAAGTTCCGGTGATGCGCGGTGATATCGAAGGGTTGACCAAAGTGGCGCAGCAGGCGGAACGCAATGGCGCCCTGCGCTGCGCTCCGCGCGAGCTCGCAACGGCAAAGTCTCATCTCGAGTTTGCAACAGTCGAGATCGATCAAGGCTTTTGGAGGCGCGCCAAGGAGCATTTGGATATCGCGCGCGCCAACGCTCACGCGGCCTACGATTTATCTCCGCCTCAGAAGTGCGCAGAGCGCGGCTTTGTCGAGGAGACACCGCCTCCGCCTCCGCCGAAGCCCGGCGATTGCGACGGCGATGGCATTTTGGATCCGGATGATAAGTGCCCCTGCGAGAAGGATGGCGGGCCGGAGAATTACAACGGCTATCAGGATACGGATGGCTGTCCGGACGATCCGGATACCGACGGCGATGGCCTGACCGATTCGAAGGATAGCTGTGTGCTTCTGCCCGAAGACAAAGACAGTTATCTCGATGAAGACGGCTGCCCCGAGCTCGACAACGATCTCGACACGATCCTCGATCCGAACGACAAGGATGCGAGCGGCAATAGCTGCGCGAACAATCCTGAGGATCCGGATGGCTTTGAAGACACAGACGGCTGCCCCGAGCCCGACAACGACAAGGATACCGTTGTCGATCTCGAGGATCAGTGCCCGATGGAGCCTGGGCCTGCGGGCGGTGACAAGCCTGGATGTCCGAAGAAGCCCGCGCTTGTCATCATGACCGAGAAGGAGATCAAGATCCTTCAGCAGATTCACTTCGAGTTCGACAAAGACAAGATCAAGCCTGAGAGCTTCCCGATTCTGGACGCCGTGGCGGAGATCTTGTCGCAGAACCCGCAGGTGCGAATCGAGGTTCAAGGTCACACCGATGGCAAGGGCTCGGCGCCCTACAACAAGAAGCTTTCCGATCGCCGCGCCGCGGCTGTCATGAAGTACTTGGTTGCCAAGGGCATCGACACATCACGGCTCAACTCCTGCGGTTATGGCCTCGAGCGTCCGATCCAGTCCAACAAGACCGATCAGGGCCGTGCGCTCAACCGCCGCGTGCAGTTCGTCAAGATCACGACCGAACCGGCATGCGCGGCCGAGACACCCGGCTGGAACAAGATCCCCGGCCCGTAGCCGCTTGTATTGCACCGCTGAAACGCTCCGCGTGTCCTTGCTGGATCCGCGGAGCGTTTTCTTTTGTTCAGGCAAAAGAAGGCATATCGCCATTGCGCCGTTCGATGCGATAAGTGGTGTTTCGTGTAACTGAGCTGGTCCGCCGACACAAAAAACGCAGGCTGACCCATCGTAAAACGCTCAGTTCACTTGCCCTCACACCACAATTGCGACTAAAGCCTTCGCCAGCCAGGAGGTTTGCCTGCCGTGTACTTTTCGCGAAATCGCCTTGAAAGTGGCCCAACTCATCATCGAACCGCAGCGAGCGCAGAACCGCATCACGCGAAGCGGACGCTCAGATTGCTCTCGGCCATCGCGCTTGCATGTATCTCCGCTGTTGCATTCACGCAGAGCGCGGATGCTGCGGGCGAACAAGATAAAGAGGCCCTGCGGCTGCACGACCAAGCGATGGATGAGGATTATCTCGCTGTTGAGTTCGCCAAGGCGGAGAAGAAGCTGAAGGACGCCCTCAAGAAGTGCGGCAGCGACGGCTGTACACCGAAGGTTTTGGGCAAGCTTCATATCGCCATGGGCACGGTTCACGGAGCGAACAACAAGCTCGACTTGGCGAAAGAATCTTTTGTTGCAGCCCTGAAGGCCGATCCGCAGGCGCAACTGAACGAGAGCTTTACAACGCCTGAACTCGCGAAAGCGTTTGCTGCGGCTCAAAAGCAGGTGGGCACGAGTGGAAAGACCGGCGGCGACAAGACCGGCGGCGATAAAACCGGCGGCGATAAAACTGGCGGCGATAAAACCGGCGGCGACAAGACCGGCGGCGACAAGACCGGCGGCGGGGATACGGGTGAGGAGCCCGGCGGAAAGAAGCCGGCCGGCGATTTAAACCACACCCCTCCCGCAGAACAGACCGTCAACACGCCGGTGCCGATTTACATCGAGGTTCCGGACGAGGTCGGCGCAACGAAGGTAACCCTTCGCTACAAGCCCTTCGGCGCAAACAAGTGGAAGACGATCGAGATGCAGAAGGTCGGCAACGGCTATGGCGTCGAGATCCCCTGCGAGGATGTGACGACAACGGGCGACGTGAAGTACTTCATCATCGCGAAGGATGATCAGGGCGATCCTGTGGGTACGGCGGGCTCGATGAAAGAGCCTTACAAAGTTCCGATTAAGAACGAGATTGAGGGCGATGCGCCGGCGCTGCCTGGAAAGAAGGCGCCTGAAGAGTGCGCCGCGAAGGAAGACTGTCCGCCCGGTCTGCCCGGCTGCCCCGGCGGTAAAACAGGTCCCGGCGCGAAGCGTGGTGAAAAAGGCTGGGGCTCTTCGTGCGAACAGACAGAAGAGTGCAAAGAGGGCCTCATCTGCCTGAATGGCACATGCGAAGAAGATACGGGCCAAAGCGGCACGACCGGCCCAAGCACACCGGCCAAAGCGAAGAAGAATATCGTTGGCTTGTGGGGACAGCTCGATCTGCTGCTGATTAACAGCGCTGAGAATGTCTGTTCCGGTGTCGATCCCGCTTACGTTTGTTTCTACTCCAACAAGACCGATCAGCAGTTCTATGGCCTGCCTACCGATCAGCGCGGCACCAATGGAATCCAAGGCGGATTCGGTGTTGGCGGCGGGCGTGTGATGCTTTCTTACGAACGGCAGTTGCTCGACAACTTGCCGCTGACGGTCGGCTTGAAACTGGGATTTGCCTTCGGCGGCTCACCGAGCTCGAGCACCACGCCCTTTGATATCGGCGGCAAAAACTCTCCTCATGTGCAGGCGAATTCTTTCCTGCCGTTTCATGGGGAAGCGCGCGCTTCGTACTACTTTGGGCCGAACGCGTTTGAACACCGCAAGCTCCGCCCCTTCGTATTTTTAGGCGGCGGCCTTGCACAGGTGAACGCATCGGTGCCTGTAGGCGTGTGCGATGGCGTGGATGATAAAGGCGCGCTCGTGACCGATCCGAGCGGCGAGTGCAAAGAGGGTAAAGCCCGCAAACTCGATGCGTATCAAATCACCGGTTTGAACTTCATCGGTTTGGGAGGCGGCGTGAACTACGGCATCCTGCCTAATTTCGGCGTCGCGTTTGAACTGAAAGTCATGCTGATGGTGCCCACGTTCGGCGTTGTATTCGCACCGACGGTCGGACCGATCGCAGCTTTCTAAATCGCTGCTTCCCCGCCTCTCTCTCTGCTCCCTCTCCCCATCCCCTCCCCCAATTAACTTCCGTCTTCAGTGCATGGGCGGCAGGCTCTTCCGCGCAACTCGCGCTTTCACGCGCGCGGCATAAGCGCAATGCCTGCAGCAGGCACGGCAAGATGTACAGGAGCCGCTTGGTTCACTCGTGAGCGCCGAGACCCAACAGCTTAAACAGCACGAAGAGCAAACTCGCATCGCGATGTTCGAATCGCACGCCAACGTGCATCGTGTTTGCGGAACTGCCTTGTCTCATCCAAACGACTTTGCCCTGGAGCGTCAGCGGATCCCATCGCATCGGCGTGGATAGCTCGATAATCACAATAGCGCCCGGGACAAGCCATCGCTCGTGCCCAGCGTGCCCACCCCGTCCGAAATCGCCGGGGGAAACTTCTAAACAGGCACCGCCAAGGCCCAAATCGCGTACCCGAACTTCCCGCGCGAGACTTCCTACGTTGTCCCGGAGCGTCGCTTCAAGATTGACGCGCCGCCTGGCGTGCGCCCGGAAATGGTCCCTGACGAGAGACATCACAACCCCTGGAAATGCAGCTTATTACAAAGGCGATCGCAAACGTGTGATCGAATTTGGATTTCCTAAGTCAATTGAATGTAACATGCCCGCGGCTGTTCAGGCTGTGAAGGAAACTGCGTCGCCCATGCAGCATGGAGTTCGACCCTGATGACCCAGGACACACGTAAAGATCCGCGAGGGAAAGTGCTCTCGATGACGGTTCGCTACAAGAGCGCAACCGTCGATGAATTTGTGGAGCACCACTCACACGATGTCAGTAGCGGCGGGATCTTCATCAAGACGGCATCGCCGTATCCGCCCGGAACATTGCTCAAATTCGAGATCAAAATCCAAGATGAGCAAACTGTTCTTTCGGGCGTAGGACGCGTCGTTTGGAAGCGCGAACCGGATGAATCCACGAATGACGCGCCCGCAGGAATGGGCGTGAAGTTCATTAAGATCGACGACAAGCACAAGACGTTGATCGGCCGGCTCGTAAGCGCAAACGGCGGTAAACCGTCCGCATACGATGCTGGCAAGCCCGCTGATGAAGGTGCGGATGCGGACGCGGAAGCGAAGCCGCAAGCCGCTGCTGCGCCGGCAAAGACCGATGTGAAGCGGGGAGGAACTCTCCTTGGCATCGGTGCGATCGGCGCTTCTAAAGCGGCTGGACTCGGTGGCGCTAAGCCGGCCGAAGCCAAGCCCGCAGAGGCCAAGCCCGAGCCGAAGAAAGAAGAGAGCGGCGGAGGCGGGATGTTCTTCCCGGCAGGCGATTCGGATCCGGATCAGCCGCCCCCGGAAGAGCGGACGGTGATGCGCCAAGCGGCCGAGCTTCTCAAACAGGCGCTCGCAGAAGCGGGCGGTTCGCTCGAGGATTTAGGCGGACCTCTCGGCAAGGATGCGCTCGCGGCGTCCACGCCCAAGGAAGAGAAGAAAGAAGAGAAGAAGGCCGAAGCTGCGAAGCCTGCTGAAGCGTCGAAGGAGGCCGAAAAGAAGGCTTCAGAGCCTGAGAAGGCCAAGGAGCCCGAAGCGCCGAAAGAAGAGGCGAAGGCTGCTGAGAAGGCTGCCGAGCCCGAGAAGGCTGCTGAACCCGAAGCTTCGAAAGCCAAGGCCGATGAGGCCGGCGAAGAAGAGAAAGGTAAAGAGCCCGAGGAGGCAAAGAAGGCCGAGGAGCCGAAGAAGAAGGCTGCTCCGGCCGGTGCAGCCAAGGAAGGCGCGAAGCCCGCAGCGAAGAAGGCCGAGGACAAACCCAAGGCCGCTGAAGCAAAGCCTGCGGCAGCCAAGGCCGCTGAAAAGCCTGTGCCCGCAAAAGCCTTTGGTCCGGCGCAAGAAGAGTCCGGAGGCAGCGGACGGCTGCTCACGATTCTCTTGGTGCTCGCTGCTATCGGCGGCGCGCTGTGGCTGGTGTTTGGTCAAGAGGGCGAGCCGACCGCTCCGACGAAGCCCACGGTGGACGTGAAACCGACGGTGACAGCGCCGGCGTTAACACCTCCCACGGCAACGGCGACTGCTGCCCCAACACCGTCGCCGAGTGCTACGGAAACGGCGTCTGCGGCTCCAGAGGCGACACCTCCGCCAACGGGTACCGGTTCGGCCGCTGCACCTGCACCCAGCGCAGCACCCACAGTGACGGCTACGGCTACGGCTGCTGCTGAAGCAGCGCCCACAGCAACGGCGACCGCTACGGCTACGGCAAAGGCCACAGAGAAGGCTCCCTCGGGCGCCAAGGCCACGCCGAAAACGTCTCCGCCGCCCGCGCCCAAGCCCACCGGAGGCGGTGACCCTTACGAATGAGGTGGAATTCCCTTCCGCCTTCTTCGCCCATCCGCTGTTCATTCATCATCGTCCCAATCCACTCCAGAACGTTGCCTGCGCCTCATTACCGAGGACGGGCAACGTGTATTCGCTCCCTGCCATTTCTCGCGCTCATCCCAGGCTGAACCCATTGCATCTCTTCATTGCCAAGTGGTTCAGCGCGGGCTTGTCCGATAAAATTCTCGCTTCCCTATGCCGAGCCCAGGAACGTCCACCGATGGTTCGAATCCCAAGCCGTCGGCGGCTTCCACCGATGACGTATCTCGTCTCGCGCATGCGCAAACCAGCCTGGATCTGACCATCCCAGCTCCGGCACGACGCGCGGGATTGATTGAAAGGGCTCGGCAAATCCCGCTGGAGGCGCGCATGGCCTCAGGCGGACTCACCGCCATCTGTGTGCTTGTGCTCGGCGCACTGTGGCTCCGCACGGCCGAAGCGGTCGACGCGCTTGAACGAGCAGAAGCCGCATATCTAGGTACGAGCACAGCAGCGGACTCAGCGCCTTCTGCAGCTCCAGAGCCCAACAGCGCCACATCGAGCCTCGCGCCCTCTCCAAGCCCTGCTGGAAGCGCCGCAACAAGCGCTGCGGCCTCGCCATCGAGCCTTTCAAACGGCACTCCCCTAGGCTCATCTGCACCTGTTGTTGAAGGCCCGCGCGCGAGCGATGCGGAACTCGCGGAGGCCAAGTCAAAGGGAGCTCCCGCCGTCGAACAGCTTCTCAAGCGTTATCCGAACGATCCACGAGTGCTTCGCGCTCTGGTTCTCGCTTACTCGATCCAAAAAAATCATGCGTCGGCCATATCTGCGGCAACGCGCTTGCTCATCGCCGATCCCGCGCAGGCCCGCGACCCTGATGTGGTGCAAACGATCATGCTCGCCGCGAATGGGCCTCCAAATGCAGCGGCCGTCGCTTTCGATCTCATGACTTCGAAGATGGGCAGCCATGGACCGGATCTTTTGTATTCGCTGCTCAACACATCAAGAGCCGGCTCAAACACCAACACACAGAGCGCAAGGGCGCTCGCCAAACCCGAAGTGCGCGCGCTCGCTACGCCTGCGCTCTTGATCGCGCTCGATCTAAAAAACAGTCAGCCCTGCGCGCGAAAAGAGCTCTACGCACGCGCGCGTGACGTTGGAGATGAGCGGGCTCTGTTCTTCCTTCGGCCGCTCACCATCACCAACGGCTGCGGAAATATTCTTCGGCGGCGCGATTGTTTTCCCTGTCTCGAGCCCCGCCAAGAGCTGCACGACACGATTGCCGCAATCCAAAAACGTCTCGCTACGCCAGCCAAGCCGTAGAACGAACGACGCCGGTTCTCGCTCATCGCGTTCTCGCTTCTGGCTAAACGCAGGGATTTCTTTGTGGGCGCAACAGGATTTGAACCTGTGACTTCATCCGTGTGAAGGATGCACTCTACCGCTGAGTTATGCGCCCAGTCCGTACCGGCGAGGTCTTCCTTATCGCAGACTTCGCCGGCGGACAAGATTTCTTTTCAACGAAACAACAACTACACAGCCAACAACTACAGATGAGCCGGCCCACCAGGCACGCGGAGTTGCCCAGTGCGCTTGCCATCCTTCTTCTTATCTTTGTCTTTGCCTTCGCCATCCTTCTTTTCGGCGGCATCGGCTTCAGGCTGCGGCGCTGGAATCACCTTCTTCACAAGCGGTGAATCGGCTTCCTCGCCCGCCTTGGGGAACACAGCATCCTTGGGCAGCGAGAAGAGGAAGTCCCTCACCATCTCCACCTGCTGCTCGCCGGTCACCTTCGGGAAGTCGGCAACTTTGTTCCATGCCGCGGGCGGCGTCAGGAACGGATCGCTTTCGCTCGGCCACAACGCCGAATCCTTGGGCCGGTCGGCTGTCGCCCAGAAGGCCGTCATCTTCGTGTAAGGCATCCAGTTCTGCGGCCTGAGCAGCCACGCCTTCACCCACTCCGGCCGCAGGCGCGTCGACACCAAATTGAGGTTCGGCGCCAGCTTCGCAAGCTCGCTGCGGCCGCGCTCCACGGGGAACTCGCCCTGGAAGTGGCAGGACAAGCAGTTCGCCGCTTCAGGCGAGTTCATGTGCGTGAGCGCGTACAGCTTCTGCTGATCGGACGGCTCGTTCGTGTGCTGGGGCTGGTAGGGATAATCCTGCCCATCCCAGCTCGCGAAGTAACGAACGATCGCCGTCACTTCCTCGTGCGTGAACCCAAAGGTTGGCATGCGCAGCGCCATCTTGTCGGCGGGCACATCCTGCCCATAAGCCCACTCAGGATGCAGCCAAGGACGAATCCCATTCTTGCCTGGATCGCGCAGGAACGAGAACAGCCACTCCGGCTGAACACGCATGCCTTCGCCATTCAAGAAAGGCGCCCTCGCCTGACCATCCGCTCCAAGCTGAGCCTGACGGAATCCATCAATATCGGCGCCCCATCCCTCAATGATGTGACAGGCGCGGCAGTTGTAGTCCTCAACCAACTGACGGCCCGAGAGCGCTGCCGAGTAGTTCGGCTGCATTGCGGGGTTGTAGGCCGTCTTTGGCTTCGAGGTCACAAGGCCCTTCAAGAACACAACAAGATTGCGGATCTCGCGGGGCGACAGGTCGAAATCGCCCATGCGGAGCTCGATGCGATCGCGGCGATAAATCCTCGGCGCATCCAGCTTCAGCGTTGCAAAAGTCTCTGTGGTCTGCAGATGGTGATCGGCAATTGCGTATCCGAAATCGAGCGTGGTCACGTCCTTCTTCGCCCAGCCGCCAAGCTCGGGCGCGATAGGCGAAGCTTTCTCGTAACCGCTGATCTGATGGCAGCCAAAACATCCGTAGTAGGAAACCAGCTTCTCGCCGCATTCAGCGCGGGTCATCGTCTTGCCGCCCGCAATCGCACACGAGAGTTTCTCGTTGCGTTTCGCGGCATCAGACACCAGCGCCACTTCGTCTTTGCTGACTTGAGCAGGCACCTGCGGAGGCGCTTTCAGCGACGCGACATACTTGCCAACACTCGCGGCTTCTTCGCGCGAAAGGCGCAGGTTTGGCATCTTCGTGCCATGCCAATACCGCGAAGGATTCTCGACCCAGTAGGCAATCCAGTCGGCCGTCGTCTTGCCGCCCATGTTCGCTAAGGTCGGAGCGATATCCCGCTCACGGTTGCGCCACGCCGCAGGCAATTTCTCATCCGCCGTGTCGCTCTCAGAGCGGGCATGGCAGCCCTGGCAGCCATAGGCTTCAAAGATTTGCTTGCCCTTCTCCGCGCTGGAATTGGGCACATCGGCGTATCCCTGAACCTGCATCCGAAGAGGCTGCGCATCGGCAGGCGCTCCGGGCCTGGTCTTGGGATTCTCGCTGCGCTCAATCAAGAACGAAGCGATGGCCAGCGTCTCCTCCTGCCTGTTCGCCTCCCACCTTTGATACTCGGGCGAACCCGGCAGGTAAGCCCGCTTTGATGCAGGATCCAGAGGCTTTGGCCACAGATTCGGCATGCTCGTCTTCGCCCGGAAACCACGCGGATTCCGAATCCACGTCAGAATCCACTCAGGCGTCACCTTCGCCGTAACGTTGTCAAGCGCTGGGCCTGCGTTGCGATCCCACGGGAAGCCTTCAAGGATGTGACAGCCCGTGCAATTGAGCTGCCTGAAGAGCGCCCTGCCCTCGGACAGCGTGGGCGCGAGATCTTCGACATCCGCCGGATTTGCGCTTACAGCCGGCAATTCATCCGAACCATCGTGCGCTTTTTTGTACGCCTCGGGATTGGCCTTCTTCTCCGCCTCGGCCTTTTCATAAGCGAGCTTGTTTGTCACATGCTTCGCTGCTGAACGGCGCGGCTTTAGGTCCGTATCGCCCGCGTGGCACTTCAAGCAGCCCGATTCAACTTCAGGCAATGCCTGAATGAATCGGTTGCGCATTTCATCCGAAATCTGAAGGCCCGTTTCACCACTCGGCGGTGTGTATTTGCCGGTCTTGTCAACGCCGCCCATCGCTTCGTAGCGAACGGGAACGGCAGGAGGATTTGATGCGGCGACCATCGCTTGCTTGGTCGTGACCTCCACGCCGCTTTCAAAGCCAAACATCTCGGCGAGCTCGGCATCGGCAAAACGCACGCCAAAAGCTGGAATTTCTTTGGCTGGAATGTGCGCCGCGGGATCCTTCTGCTCCAAGCCGATTTGCACCCGGTTGGACAGCTTGCGCACAACGCCCCGGAACTTCGCGCTCAACTCCGAATCGGCCTGAACAATCTTGTCGAGCTTGTCCTGAAGCGGCCCAAACAGATCCGCCTCTTTCTCGTACTCGGCGGGGACTTCCGCGTTCTCGGCATGCACAGTAGCGTTGCGATGATCGATCTTGATCGTCTCCCACTTCCCCTTGCCGATCTTGATCGCAAACTCGTCGTTCCGATCGTCGACAATCACATGCGAAAGCACGCCTACGGGAAGAAGCGGCTCCTCCCAGTAGTGATCGCCAAAGAAATGCCAGCGCTCCTTGCCATGATGGATCTCTAAACCCCATCCAGAATGGGCAAGCTCATCCGTCGCGCGGCCCTGGCCCTGATGACAGGCCGTGCATCCAAAGTTCTCTATCGGATGCGCAGCCATCAGCACATCCCGCTTGGGGTGCGTGCGGAATTGGCGAGGAATCGCGGCTGAAGTGTAGTTTCCGCTATCAGCGCCCATGTGACATGTGTGGCAGCGATCGACTTGCTCGATGTCGACTTCGCGCTCGTGCTCGATCCAATGCAGCACGATCTGCTGAATCTGAAATGGGCCGACCAGCGATGCGATCATGTCTTTGGGATCGAATTTCGGATGCGCCTTCGCCTCGGCCTTTTCGTTGCGGAGCTCGGCATCCGCCAAACCGCGGCGCCGCTTCGCAATATCGATCTCGAGCGCTTTTAACTCGGCATCGACAGGTTCGATCTTCATCCATGTGATGCAGTTGCGTGTGTCTTCCTTGCCTTTGCACACACGCTCGCGCTCGCGCTTCTGCTCTTCGGCGCGCTTAACCGGATCTTTCTCCGACAGCGGAGGCTCAGCCGGACCATCGACGCGCGCCATCGATGCCAGCGCTTCGTCGACGCGCTTCTGATGCTTCAGCTCGATCTTGAGTTGATCGATAACCGCCTGTTCTTCGTGCTTTGACTTCCGAAGAGCAGCTTGTGCTTCCGGAGGCGCGCCCGGCATCGCTTTATCAATCTCGGCGATATGCGCCTGCATGCGCGCAATCTCGACATTGAGATGATGAATCTTTTCCGTGGCATCGCCTTGCGGAGGAGGCGCGGGGTCCGCGTAAATCGCGTCCACCATCGCTTCGATCTCTTGGCCGCTCTTCGTGCCCGAAAGCCCCTTGCGGAAAGCCTTGCGCACTTCGACCGCGGCCGCGTCGCGTTCGTATTCGGCGAGATTCCTGTAGTAATAGGTCTCGTCCAAATCGCTGCCACCGAAGGTCTTGCCCAGCTCGGCATCCGCAAACTCAGCGTTTAGCTTGTCCAGCCGCGCCCGGGCTGATGCGTACTCGCCGCCCTTCTTGCTGGCCTCGAGCTCTTCCTTGCGCGCAATCTGCGTCTTGAGCTGCGGCTCGATCTCGTTCTTCCATTCGGCCTTGGCCTTCTCAAGCGCTTGCTTCGACTGCTCGAGCTCCATGTCAAAGAAGGCTTGCTGATCCTTCTGCCACGGCACGCGCGTCACCAGCTCGGCGTACATCGCCCACACGGACGAAGCGGCGAACAATCCGCCGATCGCAAGCCAGGTGAAGGGGTAGCTTCTCTTTTCGTCTCGAATGAATCGCGCCACCTTCGGTCGCTCCCTCGGCGCTCTATGCAGCGCCTTGGCACTGGGCGCGCGAACATCGCGCACCCGAAATCCTTGGGCGCCCTCTGCGCCCGTCTGTTCAAAAACTCGTTTGAAGCCGGATCACACGTTGATCCACGGACTCGCGAACACGTACTTGATGTTGAACGCAAGGCGGAGAACAACCTTTAGGCAGGTTCCCACCATCGTCATAAACAAGAACGCGGTAATCCAATAGCGAACGGGCCCCAGCTTCTGGAGCACTTCGCTCTTCTTTACCCGTGCCTTCCAGTACGCCGCGGGAATACCCACGAGATAGGCTCCAAGAACGCCTGCGCCGAAAAGCATGCCGACGGTTTTGTCGTGAATCCCAAGCTTCTCGTGCAGATCGACGTTGGTGATGGCGACCGTTTTGTGCACATCCCAATACTGCCCCGGCAAGAACAAATACCAGCCGGGACCCCGCAAGAAGGTGCCCATGATGATGAGCACGATCCACATCACCAAAAAGCCCCACAGGAAGGTCAGAATCGCAAACTTGCGATCGCGGAAGCAGTAGTAGCCGTTCCCCTTGGGATTGATGTCGATGTAGGGAACCACCATCAGTCCGACGATGATCAGCGCGGGAAGAACCACGCCCGCGAACCAAGCATCAAAGTACACAAGCACTTCCTGCAAACCGAGGAAGTACCAGGGCGCTTTCGAGGGATTCGGCGTCTTGGTTGGATTGGCGGGCTCCTCCAGCGGAGCATCAACCACAATCGACCAAATGGTCATAAAGGCCATCACAACCGTTCCGACCAGCATCTCGAGCCGGACTAAGTAAGGCCATGTGTGAACCTTGTCAGGTACGAGCTTGGTCAAGCGCTCCGCGACAGCGACGCGCTCCTTTACGGTTGCGGTCGCGGTAGCCGGAGCATCAAGAGCAGGTGTCGCGTTTGCCATGCGTACTTCGTTCCTCTTGCCTTCAAAATCAGGTCAAAACCAAGCGCATCACAGCGGGCCGCTGATGCCGCCGTCCTTACGAACACGCCAGAAATGCACAATCATCAGCACGGCCGCGATCAGCGGGATGAAGATGCAGTGCAGCACGTAAAAGCGCAGCAGCGTCGCAGGGCTAACCAAGCGGCCCGCGGTGAGCAGCGCGCGGGCGTCGTAGCGCGCATTGACGCCAAGCAGATCCGCGAAGGGGCCTTCATGCCCGAGCAGAGGCGTGGCGCGGCCCATGTTTGTTCCTACCGTCACGGCCCAAATCGAAAGCTGATCCCAGGGGAGCAGATAGCCGGTGAAGGAAAGCATCAGCGTCATCACGAGCAGGTTGACGCCGATCACCCAGTTGAATTCGCGCGGCGGCTTGTACGAACCCGTCATAAAGACGCGGAACATGTGAAGCCACACAGCAATAACCATCGCGTGGGCGCCCCAGCGATGCATGTTCCGCATGATCATGCCGAACGGAACATCGAACTGGAGGTACTTCATGTCGTGGTACGCGTACTCGCCGGTCGGCCGGTAATAAAACATCAGAATGATGCCGGTCACGACCAAGATTAAAAACAACAGGAACGTGATGCCGCCCATGCACCAGGTAAAACGAAGCCGGAGCGCATGCCTTCGGATCTTCGTTGGATGCAGATGCAAAAAGACGTTCGACGAAACCTGGAGCACGCGGTTTCGGTACGTGTCCTGATACTCGTGCCGGAAGACCGACTTCCAGACGTACGAGCTCTTGACCACGTCAAACCAACCTTTTTTCTGCTCCGCCACGGGTGTTCTCCGAATCTACGAGAGGGTTTTGTCTTCAAAAAAACACGGCTTTTGGCCGATCAGGCAAAGGGTAAAAACGCCCCTTGCTTATCTGCGTCGCCTTTATCAATGCGGAAGGCAACGCCCTTATCGACAACGATTTGCCCGTCATCCGCGAGGGAGAGCTTGAAGCGCTCCAGCGGCCGCGGGGCCGGACCTTCAAAGTTCGTCGCGTTTACGCGCCAGCCGCTCGCAAATCCGCGGAAACCCGAGCCATGACAGGGACATTTGTACTTGTCTTCTGTCGCCAGGTATCGCGGCGTACAGCCTAGATGCGTACACGTCGCGCTCACCGCCACAAAGCGATCGTCGTAACGCACGATCCACAGCCTAAGTGCCTTGATCCACTTCTCGCTCGTCGAGTTCGGCGCGTACTCAGTGGGCCGCCCGATCTTGAATTGCGTCGGTGGCTCAAACAGCACGCGCGGATACATGAACCGAACAAATGCTAACGAACCAATGCCAATCGAGGTGAGAACTGCTCCCCAGCCGAGGAAACCGAAGAAATCCCGTCTCGTCGGAGCGATTCGCCAGATATGGACTTCAGGATTCGTGCCGTCTTCGCCCGTCTTGCCTGCCACGAAGCTACCTTTCAGCGCCTTTCCGCGCGGCTTTTAACAAATCCGGCCCGCGCGCGTCAACGCGTGCGAACCTCTTTCGCAATGCGACTGCCATTTAGAGGACCTCTGGCTCTGCCGGCAAGTGTCTCCATCGTGCATACCGTGTGAGCCGGCAATCGATACGTTGATCTAAGGGAAAAATGAATTGGGCCCAAACGAGCCTCCAAGGCGGGCGACTACTCCAGCCGCGCGGATTCGACACACTTGCGGATTGCTTCAACGCCTTCGTCGATATCCGCATCCGAGCAGGTGTACGAAAAGCGCATATAGCCGGGAGCCCCAAACGATGTCCCTGCCACCGCGGCGACATGCGCTTTGTCCAGTAGCCACAGCGCTACTTGCTGGTCCGAGGTGATCTCCTCGCCGTCCCACTTAAGCCCGTACAATCCCGTTACATCGGCGAACGCATAGAACGCGCCCTCGGGCATCCGGCAGCGAATACCGGGCACATTGCGCAGGCCGTTCACCAGGCGCACACGGCGGCGCGAAAACACATCCCGCATCGTGATCAATTCATCGCGGCGGCCGCCAAGCGCTGCAAGCAATGCAAACTGCGAAATCGACGCCGCGTTGGTCGTGCTTTGCCCCTGAACCAAATCGATAGCCCGCGCCAAACCTGAAGGCGCGATGCTCCAGCCGATGCGCCATCCCGTCATTGCGTAAGCCTTGCTTGCGCCATCGACAACCACGATGCGATCGCGCAGATCGGCCGCGAGCGACGGCAGCGAAATATGATGAAAATCGTCGTAGATAAGCTGCGCGTAGATCTCGTCCACGATGATCCAGCAATCGTGGTTCCGCAGCACCGAAACCAATGCCTCGAGGTCTTGTTTTGAATACGCGGCTCCGGTTGGATTGGACGGAGTGCACAGCACAAAGGCTTTGGTTTTCGGCGTAAGCGCGGCCTGTAACAGATCGGGGCGAAGCCGAAAGCCGTCGTCTTCGCGGGTCTTCACGATGACAGGCGTGGCCCCCGTCAAACGCACATGCTCCGGATAGCTCACCCAATAAGGCGATGGGATCAGCACTTCATCGCCGGGCTCAAACAGCGCCATCGCGATATTGAAAAGCGCCTGCTTCGCGCCGCAGGAGACGACGACCTGAGAAGGTTCGGGGCGCCATCCCCTCTCCCTTTCGACGAAGCCGCAAATCGCCGATCGCAGCTCGGGAATACCGGCAACGGGCGTGTAGTGCGTTGCACCGGCATCGAGCGCGGCCTTCCCCGCGTCGCGAATATGCAAAGGCGTGTCGAAATCAGGCTCGCCGAGACTGAATTGGATGACCCGGTGGCCTTGATTCTGCAGGTGCTTCGCCAGCGCCGCCATTGCGAGCGTCGCACTGGGAGCGACCGCAGAAAGGCGATCTGCGAGCTTGCTCGGCATGGCCAAAGCCATATGCGGGTCACGCAGATTACGCAAGGGTGTGGCCATTCAAGGGAGGAGATCGCCTGTCCGATGACCTGCTACCGTGCGGTCGATGACAACAGCGATTGATCTGCGATCCGACACGGTAACGCGGCCCACAGCACCGATGCGCGAACAGATGCTGAACGCAGAAGTGGGAGACGATGTGTATGGCGAAGATCCGACGGTGCGGCGCCTGGAAGAACGCACCGCCGAGATCGTGGGCAAAGAGGCGGCGCTCTTTGTTCCAAGCGGAACGATGAGCAATCAAATTGCCCTTCTGTGCCACACGCGCCCCGGCGATGAAGTCATCGTGAGCGATGGAGCTCATTGCGCATTTTATGAAAGCGGAGCCGCGCCTGCGTGGAGCGGCGTTCAGTTCGCCTATGCGGGCCGGGACGGCCTGTTTTCCGCCGAGGATGCCGCAAGCGCAATCCGCGCGGACGAGTACTACTTGCCGCGCACGAGCCTCATCGTCATCGAAAACACCCACAACAGGGCCGGCGGAAAGATCTTTCCCCAGAAAGACGTGCTGGCCATCGCCGAACTCGCCCGTTCGCGCAAACTGGGCCTGCATCTGGACGGAGCCCGCATTTGGAACGCATCCGCTGAACTCCGCACCGATCCCGCAACGCTGGCCGCTCCCTTTGACACCGTAAGCGTTTGTTTCTCCAAAGGTTTAGGAGCAGCCGCAGGTTCTGCGCTGTGCGGAAGCGCCGATCGAATCCGCGCCGCCCGCCGCTTCCGGAAAATGCTCGGAGGCGGAATGCGCCAAGCCGGAATCCTCGCCGCCGGAGCCCTCTATGCCCTCGAGCATCACCGCGAACGCCTGCGCCTCGATCATGAACACGCCCGCGCGATCGCCAAAGAGCTGCAGGCGATTGAAGGCGCGTTCGTGCCCTGGCCCGAAACAAATATCGTCGTCATCGATACGCCTTCCGTGGAATCGGCAAAGATCGTCGCAGCCGCAAAAGAGCGCGGCGTGCTCATCGGCTCGATGGGACGCTTCCGGACCCGGGCCGTCACCCACCTCGATGTGGGGCCTGAACAAATCGCCTTTGCGGCGCGGGTATTGGCCGACGCGGTCTCCTCGGCCCTCGCCTCTTCACCCGTACACCAAAGCGCACACGCATAGGTGAAGGCGTGAGACACCGGCTTTCGCACTTCATTTCAAGCATCGCCATCATGGCCGCACTGCTTGCCGCCGAAGGCTGCGCGCCCACGAGGGGAGACGCCTATCTCCAAGCCTTCAGCGCGGGACAGAGAGCCCTCTCCGCAGGACGCTTTGAAGAAGCCTCGCGCCACTTCGACGAAGCCGCGAACAGCGCGCTCCGCGTCAAAGATCGCGACGAAGCGAGGTTTTTGCAGGGACGCATGCTCGAGCGGCTCGGCAACTGGAATGGCGCCCGCCGCAGCTACGAAAAGATTCTCCTCGAGGACGGCCCAAGAACAGCGCGGGCCACCTTTGAAATCGCCCGCATCGAACTCGAGCACGGCAACCCAGAAAAGGGCCGCACGCTTCTATTCGAAGCCACCAAGCGCTATCCGGGACACGGCCTCGCGGCCAATGCTGTCAGAAGCCTTGCGCGGGAAGCGGAAGACAAAGGCGGCGAAGAAGGCCGGCTTTCTTGGCTCAAAGAACACCGACAAAGCTTTGCCCAAACCGAACTCGCTCAGCTTTTCGACTACGAAATCGCCCTAACCCTCGAGCGGCTAAACCGCGATACCGAAGCCCGCGACGCCTTTATCGCAAGCGCCGAACAGCATCCCTACCCCTTCGGCCCGTTCACCGACGATGCGCTCTGGCACGCAGCTTTGATTGAAGAAAAAGCAGGCCGCTACACAGAAGCCATCGCGCTGTTGCAGAAGCTTTTGTCGCCGCGCGAAGTCTCGACCCAAATGGGCAGCTATGAACGCCCCCGCTTTTCCGCGGCACAAATGAAAATCGCCGAGATCTACCGGGATGGATTGAAGGATCGGGAGGCCGCTCTCCAAGCGTTCCGCAAGCTCTACGCCGAGCATTCAACATCGGTGCTGCGCGACGACGCCATGTGGGCCGAGGCCACCATGCTGCGCGAAGATAAAAAGACCGGCGAAGCCTGTGATGTCGTTCAGAAGCTAGCCAAACAACTGCCCGAATCGCGCTATGCCCGCTGTGTAAAAGCCGCTTGCCCGGACGAAAAAATAGAAACGCCCGTAAAGCAAAATTGCCCGGAGTACATCCTCAGGGAACTCGAGCATCCCAAAGGCGCAGACGGCGATTCCGAAAACGACACCTCAGAGAAATAAGCGGCTACCGCTCATCCTCATCGTCCGCTTCTTCTTCCTCGAAATCTTCGTCATCGTCATCATCGAGATCGTCGTCATCATCGTCGATCTCTTCTTCCTCTTCGATCTCTTCTTCCTGCTGTCCGCGCGACTCGTGCTTGAGATCGATACCCAAATCGCCGAGCTGAGCTTCAAGCAGCTCCAAGAGTTCATCCACATCATCCCCGCTCCATTCGTCGAGGATGTCCGTCAGGAATTCGAAAAAATCGCCGTTGTCCAAACGCCGCTCGATCTCTTCGACTTGTTCCTCGCTAAAGGCTTCGAGAATGTCTTCCCGGAGCGCTTCGGTATCGCCTTCATCGATCGCATCCGCCGCTGAAAGACGGATTTGCCGCACAGCACGCTTGTCGAGGGTGATCTCCATGAGATTGGCTTCGTTTAGGCCACCGTGGCGCCGGACGTCAAGCGGGCGATCGCTCGTTCGCGATAAATCTCATGCATTTCTTAGCGCCACACCCACCGTTGACCGCCTATCCCGCGTAATTTCACCGCTTCTGCACACCGGCCGCCGCGAGCATGCGGCGTTGCCACAAAGCCGGCCCGCGTCTACCTTGCTCGCATCCCGTGCTTATCAGGCCGATCCACGGTTTATGCGGCTTCTTCCTGCTGGCGCCCCTGCCCGCCTGGGCCGGCGATTCTCCGCCGCCCGCCGAAGAAATAGCCGCTCCGCAGACAGCCGCCCCAACCGCCCCGCCACCTCCTCCAGCAATTGAATCAGCCGATCCATCGCCCCTCGCTCCCTCCAGACCCCCTCCCCTCCACGTCGAATACATCCAATACGGCGTCGCCATCGTGGCAGAAGTAAACCTCTCCGCAGGCGGCACATGCGGCGAAGAAATAACATCGCGCGTGCCCTGCATTCTCGGCAACGGAGGCGGCCCGGTCATCCGCTTGGGCTACCGCACACCCGGCCCCTGGTATGTCGGCGGCGCCTACGAATTCGTGAAGATGGATTCGGGCAATCTCTACCGCCTCGGCATCTTTCAGCAGCTTCGCGCAGAGCTTCGCTACTTGCCCGATATCGGCTCGCGCGTGGCTCCATTCTTCACCGCCGGCCTGGGCGGCGTCGCGTACGGAAACGAATGGGGCGCCGAAACCGGAGGCGGCGTAATCACCATGGGCGCGGGCGTCGAAATCGAAGTCACCCGCCATGCCATTGTCGGCGCGGGAATCAATTACAGAACGGTCATGCTCGCGCCGTGGATCGACACCGCAGGCCACAAACGCATGTTCGGCGTGTCTCAGTTTTTAGGATTGGAAGTACTTCTCGAACTTCGCTCCGAGAGCGGGCGCCGATAAAACAAAACGGTTCGCATTTTCAGCCAGCCGCATGTTCTAACCCTTGACGAACCCACGGGTTCGCGGTCCTCTCGGATCGTGATCTGCGGCGTATGCGGGCGCAGGAATCCCGACGATGCTTCTGTGTGCCTGGATTGTGGCCGGCCACTCCAAGGCCAAGATGCGCGCGGTGTTTCGCCGACGCCTCCGCAGGGCTTGCCCAAAATCGAACGCCAGGCCGGCGCGAAAACCCCGCCCAATCTAGGGCCTCCAGCCATCAAGGCCGCGTTCATCATGCCCAGCGGCGTACGTCCCGCGCCCACGTCGTCCCCACTGCCTCCTCCAGTGGCCAAAGCATCTCAGCCCCCAGCCGCAGCTCCTCCGCAGCCACAGCCTTCAGCGCCTCCGGTACCTCCGGCACCTCCCTCGCCCGCACCAGCGCGCGCTCCCCAAGGAGCCTCCCGCCCGCGCCCCGAAGCTCCAATCTTCTCCTTCGGCCCGCCCATCGATGCCGAAGAAGCCTCGGGCAATCGCTGCGATGTCTGCCAATCACCGAATCCCGCCGGCTACCGCTTCTGCATCACCTGCGGCGCCGCCCTCGCCCAAAGCGCACCCCAGAGCGGCCCTTCAACGCCCTCTTCCGCCGACACCGCCATCACACCCAAAACACCGCCGGTCAACCCCGCGCCGAAAGACACCCGCAAAGCAGACGACCTCATCGTCGGCGCACCCGTCGTTGAAATCGCCGCCTCCAAACCCGCCCCTCCCAAAATTATCATCTGCACGCGATGCCACGGCCAAAGCGTTCTAGGCACGCGATTCTGCAAATACTGCGGCGCAATCCTCGAAGAATCCAAGCCCCGCACACCCGACGAATCACGCGCTGAAGACACAGCCCAGGCTCCCTCTGGAGCGGGCCGCGCCTGGGGCCGCCCCGCCATGGAGACCGTCCCCGAATTCAAAACCGACCCCCCGGCCTCCAAAAGAGAGCAGCCGGCGCCACCGGCCCCGCCATCCCCCGAAGCCCTGCCAGGAGATGAGATGAACCCCTTAACCACAGCCCCCCGCCTGGTCTCAATCAGCGAAGATGGCAGTGAAGGCAAAAGCTACCCGCTCAGCCAAATCCAGGTAGATATCGGCCGCACCGAAGGCGATATCATCCTATCGGACGATCTCTATGTATCGCCGCGCCATGCGAGGCTGATATTAGAAGGGGCTGAAAGCGGACACGCGGGCGAAGGCCGATGGATACTGAGAGACCTCAACTCCACCAATCACATCTACCTTCGCATCCGAAACCCGTATCCGCTGCAAGACGGCGACTTGCTTTTACTGGGGCTTGAGGTGTTACAGTTTCAACTCGTCAACGATTCGGAAAAAGGGCTCGGCCATGCGATACAGCATGGAACCCTTTTATTCGGCTCGCCGGCGACACCCAGACGAGCGCGTCTCTGTCAAAAAACGGTGGAAGGCATCATCCGAGATGTCTACCACCTACATAAGGATGAAACCGTGATCGGCCGCGAAACCGCCGACATTGTCTTTAGCGCAGATCCATTTCTGTCGCGCCGGCACGCCGTGCTTCGCATCAAAGCGGCAACCGGCGAATATTCGCTTGCCGATCTCGATTCATCCAACGGTACTTATGTCGCCGTGCGTGGGGACACACGCCTCTCACACGGTGATTTTTTCCGCATTGGGCAGCATCTGTTCCGCCTGGATCTCGCGTAACCAATGACCGACGAAGCCGTCCACCAAACGCCGTCCACACCCGAATCCTCCGGGGATTCATCCTCTTCTTCTCCTTCTTCAGCCGGGGAACCGAAGCCGAAGCCGAAGCCGAAGCTGAACGAGGAAACGGGCGCCCAGCCCGAGATTCTGCTGCGTTTGCACGGGCGCACCGATGTGGGCCAAGTGCGCGAGCACAACGAGGACAACTACATTCTTGCCGATCTCACCAAGAACACGCGCGAGATCGGGCAAAACAACAACGTCCTCTCCCTCGGCGCAAAAGGCATGGTGTTCGGCGTCTGCGATGGCATGGGCGGAGCGGCCGCCGGCGAAGTCGCAAGCCAGCTTGCCGTCGATATCATTTTCCAAAAAATGCAATCGGGCGAAACCGCCAAATCCCACGACGAATTCGCGGCCCGCCTCGTACACGCCATCGAAGCCGCGGGCCTTCGCATTTTCAGCGAAGCGAAGATGGATCGCACCCGCCGCGGCATGGGCACCACATCCACCATCGCCGCGCTCATGGACGATCATTTATTCGTCGGCCAAGTCGGCGACAGCCGGGCCTACATTTTAAGGGGCGAGCGCTTTGTGCAGATCACCCGCGATCAATCGCTCGTCAACCAGCTTATCGAGGCGGGCCAGCTCACCGAGGAAGAAGCCGAAACCTTCGAGCACAACAACATCATCCTCCAAGCGCTGGGCACCGCGGACACCGTTCAAGTCGACTTAACCTACGTGCCCCTCTGCCGCGGCGACACCCTGCTTCTATGCAGCGACGGCCTCTCCGGCATGATCCGCAACGACGAAATCCGCGAGGGCCTCAAGGCTTCGTCCGATCCCGATGAAGCCTGCAAAATTCTCATCGAGCGCGCCAACAACGCGGGCGGGCACGACAACGTAACCGTCGTTGTCGCCAAGTTTGAAGGCGAAGCCCTAAAAGCCCCGACCGCAGGCGATATCGAAGCCCTGAAGTACAACAAGTACGACTTGCCCGAACTGCCCGAAAGCGAAGCGATCCCCTCGCCGCACCGCCGCGTAAAAGAACTCGACGAAGCCAAAATCTCGGTTCGCAGCTTCCCGCCCCACGCAATGATGGGCGGCAGCGAAGACGACGAAGAAGCCGAAATCCAGCCCCGCTCTTCAGGCTCGCACCGCTCTTCGCACCGGAGCGGCAGCGATATCGAACCCAGTCCTCCCCTCGCGGGCGCCATCATGGACGACCCGATCGACATCCCCACCGAAGGCGCTCCAACCTGGCTTGTCATCATGATGATCGCCAGCGCCGTCGCCTGCGTCACCATCGCGCTCTGGTATTTGATCGTTAAGTAAAGCCACCGCTCAACCCAGCGTGAAGGCGAGGGCCGATGCTCCACATCACGCACATTCGCGGAACCAAAACCGGCACCATTCAGCATCTAGGCCATTCGCCCCTGCGCATTGGCACATCGCCTTCCAGCGACATCGCCTTCGACCCCGCCGCGGAACGCAGCGTCGCCCCTTCCCACGCCGAAATCCGCAGCGATCGCGACGCGATCCACATCGCCGATCTCGGCAGCCCCCAGGGCACCTTTGTCAACGGCGCCCGCATCCAAAAAAAACGCCTCAAGACAGGCGATCGCATCGCGCTCGGCGGCCCCTCCGGCCCCGAATTTCACATTCAAATCGAAGGCCCGCTCGTCGCCAGCGAAGACGGCAAAGTCGATCTCGAAACAGCCCAGCGCATCGTTCAATCCGCGGTTCTCCATCACCTGCAGCCGCGCGGAAAAACCAAAGCGATCATCCACGGCAAAGTCCAAGAAGCCCAAGCCCGCGCCGCCCGCAACAACCGCCTCTTGATGCTCGGCGTCCTCGTGTCGCTCTTCGCCGCATCCATCGCCGCCTGGGTCGTCTACCGAAAGCGCAAAGCCGAAACCATCCTCGCCCAGGAGACCGGACTCGATCGCGCGCCCGCGCCAAAAATCAGCGGCGAAATTCCCACCCAAGTGCTGAGCGGCCGCGTCATTTACGAACAGAACAAAGACGCGCTTTACGTCATGGGCTACACGCTGGGCAACCGCATCGGAGGCTGCTGCTCGGCCTTTGCCATCAGCGAAAACACCCTCGCCACCAATGCCCACTGCGTACGCGCGTGCGGAGAAAAAGGCGGCACCCCCATCGTCACGCGCAACGATTCAGGAGGAAAAATTCGCTTCAACATCGTCAAGATGACGATGCATCCCGCCTACAATCCAGGCAGCAAACGAGCCGACACCCCCGACGTTGGCCTTCTCCGCATCAGCGGCCGAATGAGCAAAGCCGTCATCCTCGCGAGCGAAGCCGAACTTCGGGCACTGGGCCCCGGCGACGACGCATACGTGCTTGGATTCCCGGGCCGCGTGATGGATCCGATCAGTCCATCGGCGACCTTTTTACAGGGCCGCATTGGCCGCGTGATGAGCTTTGAAGAAGAGAACACCACAGCCGACAAGGCGTACTTAATTCAGCACGACGCGGTCACGCGGGGAGGCAACAGCGGAAGCCCGATCTTCAACCAATACGGTCATGTGATTGGCGTCCACGCGGCGCACATCGACGAAGAGAATGAACTCGACATCGATGGGAAGAAGACCACGGTTGTACAGAGCTCACCCTTTCGGATTGGGATGCGGGCCGATTTGCTCAAGGGCGTACCTGCGCCCTAGGTCTTGAAAGCGTTCTTCTCCTCTGCTCTTCTCGTCCCATGCTTTCCAAGACTGTCACCGACTATCTCAAATCCGCCCGCGAGCTTGTGACGACCCTGCGCACCCATCGCAAGGCTGTATCCGAGCGGCTCAAAAACACCCTGGGGCCTCATGTGGGCAAAGGAGAAACCCTTCCCGATGGAGGATTTTTGCTGGAGCTATTCGCCCGCCATGTCGAGCAGGAAGCGCAGAACCTGGAAAACGCCGATCGGCTCAACAACCAAGAACTGGCGGACGATCCCGAAGCGCGAAGGCGGCGGGATGAAGCAGCCGAGACATTAAGAAGCACCCTCTTAGAGATCAAGCAAGCCTTATCGGCCCTCTATGGTCCCGAAGTCCTATCGAGCTTTAGCCTGCCCTCGGAAGTGAGCAACGACCCCACGGCGATAGCGAGGATTGGGAGCGAGGTAAAAGAAGCGCTGGGCAAGAAAAGCCTTCCCAAGCCTGTATTGAGCGGAGTGAAGGTCGATGTGGGGCCATGGTCGGCCAAGCTAAGCAAACCGCTCAAGAAACTGGAGACGGCGCTGCGGGATGTAAGCCGGGAGGCGGCGGAGGCGAAGGCGACGCAAGTGGAGAAGAACCGGGCGTTATTGGCCTTTGAAGATGCATTTGGAGCGAGCGCAGCGGCTGGGCGGGGAATGCTGATAGCGGCCGGTGAAACGGAGCATGCGGAGCGGATATCGTTATCGCCAAGGCGGGGAAGCGGGAGCGGGGGAGGAGGAGACGAGGAAGGCGGGGAAGAGGGGGAGAGCGGAGCAGGAGAAGAGGGTTCGGGCAGCCCGGCGTAGGTATGCGGAGAAGGGAGGCGGGAAACAGCATGCCGATAGGATGTTTGTTGGGCTGGGGGATGTGAGATGGGTAACAGAGATGAGTGATATATATCTATTCACATGGAACGTTGGGGGCAAAAAGAACAAGAAAAAGGCATCAGAGGCACACGATCTCTGTCAAGGGCATCTAGCGAAGAAAGGAAAAGAGGGACCTTTTATTGCATGCCTGCAGGAGTTACCGAGTGGCTCGCTTATCGATTCTGCCCGAAAGAATCAACCAGACGCTCAGAAAGAGCTTCAGAAACTTGGGATCAACGTGGTGGTGGCGAAACAACCTCCAGATTCTTTAGCCCTTGTATATGGTTCTGATTTGAAACCAATCACTGAACCAGAATGCGATCCGGATAAGGAATACGCGGCGATTGTGTTTGAGCATATTCCATCGCAAACAACAATTGGAGTTGTGGGTGTACATGCAAAGAGCCCAGTCGATATGCAAAAGCCCGAAGATATTGGGGCATCGCGAGCTCTACTTCGCCAGGCAATCAACGCGCTGGAATTCATGAAGAAAAAGTCGGACGTAAATCAGCGTAAACTCATTCTAGGAGATTTTAATAGCCACTGTGACAATCATGAGATTCAAAGCTGGCATTGTTTCTATGCCCTCACCACCAACCGACCCGTCAAGGGCGATAGCTACCTTCATCGCCGGAACCTATATCATGAACCATTATATATTATTCAACCCAGCCTTCATGATATGAAAGGAACATTTGTGTTTAAAGACTCGTCCAGCAATGGAAGTTCCAAAGTTGTAGACTTCTTCGTTGTCGACGAGCAGACTAGGTTTGGTGCAACGTCCACGATTCTCTCCGTTGTAAATGCAGAATCTGTTTGGAATGAGGAGGAATTTCTTCCCTGCTTGAGCGATCACCTGCCCGCTGAGGGGCGGATTCAAATTTGAATGGAGTCTTTATGTCATTCGCCGATCAGATAAAAGAAAGCTATGAAACCGCTAAGAGCGCCCTGGAGGCTCAACCTATAGACGATTACAAGGCGACTCTAGAGGAATTCGCTCAAGGCATCAAGAAACTTGGCGTGGATGCCAGGGTTCAAATGGCCTCAACATCTCAAGCGATAGCCGTATTAATGAGTCCGCTTTACCGTCCAGCGTTTGCAACTCTTCTATTGCGCTTTGAGTTGGCTGGAGAAGGAATTATTGTATTCGGACAAGATCAAATCACGCTAAGATCCCCTGAAGCGCTTCGGGCTTGGCTCCTCGATTTTATCAAGAAGCCGGCTGTTATTAATACGGTGAAACATCTGCAGGAAGAAGCCACTCAACCCGTTGAAGCACGGCTCCGGTCAAAATCCGATGATAACGATAATAATTATGATATCCTGGTCAGCATTGGCCCGGACCATCAAAAAAGCATCTATGAAACGGCTTTGAACGCAGAGCTTTCGCTGGAGGTGATGCGAGAAAAATTCCCCGGGAACCCCGAATTCTCCTCAGAACGCCTCTATCCTACTCTCTATAGCGCCGGCCTTATCGTCCAAGTTAACAAGGTTCAGCCATCGGATGAAAAGCTCCTTATCCAAGGCCACCGTATCAAATAGCATCTCGGCCTTCTTCTTCTCCCCTACATCCCCGCCGCGCAATACAGCGACGGACAGTCCCCGTCCGTCGACGTACATACATAAGCAGGGTTCAGCGATTCACAGTCTGCATCCGTTTCGCAAGCCTTGGCACAAACGCCATTCGTAACACCCTCACACACACTGTCGCTCGAACCACAGCCGAATATGAATAGCGCCGCCGATAAAACCTTGTACCACCCAACCTTGTGACGCATATCCGCTCCTTCGCCATTCACTTGCTGCCCCCCACCCTCTTGTACAGCGACAGCGGCGCCTCGCACAAGCCCCCTATGTTTAGAATTTTGGGCCCAGGACATCCCCAAAATGTTTTCTCCAGTTCAAATCCAGCAATCGCCTTGTCTCCCCACGCCAATCCATAGGTCTCAGGCGGAAATCGCAGCGCTATTTCCATCGTTCCCACTTCCAGCCGCTTCAATAGCGCGGGCGACGAATTCACCGGGGGTGCGTAGTTTCTAAATCCAGGCAGCATCAAAAGCTGCCCCTCCGGATGCTCTTTGTCTATATAGCGATATGCTTGATCGATCACCGACATCATTCCAGCCATCGAGCTCCGGTACCTGAATCCCCGCTCCAGGTTTAATCGCGCTTGATATAGAATCACCACGCCCGTCAATATCAGTAGCCCTTGCTTTAGCCTTCCTTCGCTTAGAGCCGCCGATGCCTGAAGGCGGGTTATCATATATCCAGAAAGCATAGCAAAGGGTATTAGCAATATCAGCGAATAGCGCAGTTTAAAGAAGGGATTGATATCGGCCAGTGCCGTGCTCCCCGCAAGTTCAGCCAAAAACCAAAAGATAAGCACGACCAGCGCAATGCGTTCCTTTGAAGAATCTTGTTTCTGGGCCGGAGCTCTTCCAAAGAGATAATCCAAGATCAAAAACGCGCCCAAGAGCACCCCGCATAGGCCGAAAATCTCAAAGAGCGACAAGGGATAAAAGGCTTTGGAATACAAAGCAGCCTTGGCATCCTGCGTTCCCAATAGCCAGGTATAGGCTTTGCCAAGCCCTCCGCTTTCTTGATACATCCAGGCCACTTGGCTTCCTCCTGAACCGGGAAACCAAGGGGGCAGTTTGCTCAGCGTTTGAGCGCTCCAAGGTATGGCCATTAGAATCAATAGAGCCGACCATAGGCCAACCCAGCTTATCGCTTTGCGCCGTACGCATAGCGCAGCCCCCAAAAATACAAAGGGAATCAGTTTGAGATTGGCCTTGCTTTTATAGCCGATATACACCAAAAGCGCGAGCAGCGCCCAGGAGCGGAGAGTTTTCTTATCTCTCAATAAGCTTTGAAACGGAGCATCGGGAAGCCGGGATAGCAAGCGTATAAAGATCAATAGCGAAAGAGCATACAAGGCTTCAGCCGTGGGTACAAAGTCGGCATGCCAACAAAATGCCGCCATGGTGTTGGGCGCCGTAAAGATAAATAAAAGCGCGGCGGGTTTTGCAAAACGGGATAAATTTAACTCGTCCATCCATAGCCATATCAGCGCGGCAAGCGCGCCCATCGATAGGCTCCGGTAAATATAAAATGGCAGGGGATGCGTGCCGCCTATACCAAAACAAATACGGGCAACCAACAATTGCAAGGGCCGTTCCGTAAAGCCCCAGGATGAATCGTCATAGGCAAGCGGCGATAGAAGCCGGTTCACCATCAGATCGAACCATGATAAGCCTTGAAGCTGTTTTTGCCATAGCCCGTAGTCGTCGTCCCAAAGCACAAGCCCTTGAGACATATACAGATAAAAAAGCGTTATGCCGGCAAAGATTAATACAGCGGGCTTTTGCAATAGCTTCTTCATGGCCCTATCCCTATTAGGTCAGCCGGATATGAACGGGAGCCGCGCCTTTCTCCCATAACCAGCGATAGGCTTCGCTCATCCGTTCTGCAATCGGTCTCCATCCAAATTCACGCTGCATCCAAGCTCTTCCCATCAGGCCCATCTGTTCCAAATGTACAGGTTCCTGGGACATGGCTCGATCCAAGGTTTCAGCAAGGCTTGCAATGTCATTGTCCACCCACCATCCACAACCCTCGCTCACAAGGCCGGACCATGGCGCTCCTTTGCTTACCACCGCCGGAATCCCATGAGAAAGCGCCTCCGCCACCACCATCCCAAAGTTTTCGGAATGGGTTGGAAGCACAAAGAGCTCGGCCTCTTGGTACATTCTCGATTTTTGCGCTCCATAAACGGGTCCAGGAAATTCGACGCGGGATAATCCTTGGGCGCATTCTTGTATTGTGTGGCGATGTTCGGACTCTCCAGGTCCGGCGATGACCAATCTCCATTCGAAATGCTTGTCTTGAAGGCTTTTCCATGCACCGAGCAGGCGATCGAGACCCTTGATGGGATGAATGCGGCCTAGGTAAAGCAAGGTTCTCGGCGCGGGTCTGGATGTGTTTTGAATTCGGGGGGAGCGTTCAGGGATATCGATTCCATTGGGAAGAATGACCACGGGCGCCTGAAATCCATGCTCGCGTATCTCGCGGTATTCGACTTCGCTGGTGGCATGTATAAGATCAGCCCTTTCCAATACCCGGCGCTGGAGAGGCCAAAGCAGGCGTTTGATATGATGGGTGCGGCGCAGGGCCCATGCCGAAAGCGTACCCCGGGGGGATGTGACCAGTCTAGCCCGGTGGCCTGGAACGACCCAGCCCGAGGCGACATTAACCATCGACCAAAGGCTGTGGTTGTGAACGATATCGACCTCGCGGGATTTTTGGAGGAGGGAGAGGGCATGGGTGTGAGAAATGGCAAAACGGCCAAGAATAGGCCATTGGTGATGGATATCCATCGCGACGCCGGGCACGGGTTCTCGGGCGGCAAGACAGGAAAGCTCGACATCATGCCCCAGGGCCGCAAGATGTTCGCAGAGGCGGGGCACGGAATAGGAAGGCCCCGAGGCTTCGTCGTTGATATGGGGAATGACATGCAAGAGTTTCACTCAGCGATTCCTTCCCCGGGCGAGCAAGCGATCCCAGCTTTCGAGAAAGGCTTGTCCCGCGGCTTCCTCGGAATAGCGCTGTTCGATGGTGTTGCGGGCTTCTTCGCCCATCTGTTGGTTTTGTTCTGGGTGCTCGAGCAGAATTTGCAGGCGATTGGCCATGGCATTTGCATCGTCGAGGGGAACGAGAAAGCCATCGCGGCCATCGCGGATAATGCCCTCGGGGCCTCCGCTTCGGGTGGATATGGCGGGAACACCACAGGCCATGGCTTCGAGAAGGACCACCCCCAAGCCTTCTTCGTCGGAAGGCAGGGCAAAGACGGTGCTCTGTTGATAGAGGCGTACCAGTTCGGCCCGGCTTAAAGAGCCCGCGAAATGGACGCGATCTTGAAGTCCGAGCGATTGAACGCGTTTCCAAAATTCAGGGGGAGGACCGCAAAGACCGGCGAGTTCCAGCGTGGTGGAGGCGCGGAGGGTCTGGGGCAAGCGATTGAAGCTTTCTAGCAAGAGGCCGATGTTTTTTCTGGGATCGTCGAGGCGGCCCACGCAAAGAATGCTGAGGGGGCGGCGCTGAAGCCGGTTGCATGATGTGTCGGGACAAAAGAGGCGGGCATCGATGCCGGGTGGGGCATAGCGAATATCGACTTCGCGATTTGGGTTAAGGGAACGGGCATACTCGAGCATCCAAGGGTTTTCGACTTGAATGGCATCGACATGCTGGAGGGCGCGATCGTCGAGGCGGTCGGTAAGCTCGGTCATGGCCCTGCGCCACCAATCGGCGGGATGGCGGGGGGGAATGGCATGGCGGCGGCGGCGTTCGACCTTGGCGCGGGTGGCGACTTGAAGGGCGACGGGAACGCCGAGACCGGAGACCGTATTGGCCCAAGCGGGGCAGCCGGCGACAACTTGAATGATATCGCAGGATTGGATGGCCTGGGTGAGAGGGCGTCTTGGCATATAGCGAAGGAATTCCAGTTCCCCGCCGATGGCGCCGACATGTACAAAAGAAAGCCCATCCCAAGTGCCCGAATGGGTTTGGGGACCGCGGAGCCAAGAGCTGGGAGAGAGAAAGCGAACGCTATCGGGATCGCGGGAGAACATGGAGAGCGAAATGGGATAGATATCGAAGCGGGAGGAATGGAGGGCGGTATCTTTAATAAAACGGGCGACGGAAGGGACACCGCCACCTTGAGTGAGGGAGGGCACGACCAGGGCGATACGCGGCCGGGGTTTCATGGGATGGGTTGCCTAATGGGATACACCGACACGAAAGCGCGGAGCTCATACCACGATGACTTTTGTTTTGAAAAGCTTTTTTTGATTGCGTTTAAGAAAAGGGCGGGGTTAGCATCGCGGCCTCATGCTTCGACGCCTTCGAATCGAGCACTTCCGCGGTTTTTCGGAGCTCTTGGCCGAGCTTTCGCCTAGATCGATTGTGCCTCCCCAGCGCCCATGACCCTCCGCATCATTCACACCTTCGGCAGCCAAGCTGGCCACACGCAGCTCATCGAAAAGGCATCCGTGCGCTTTGGCCGCGCCCCCGATAACGATGTCGTCTTCGATGCCAACCTCGACCGCGATGCAAGCGGCCACCACGCGGAGATTTTTTTCGAGCACGGCGCTTGGCATCTTAAAGATTTGGCAAGCCGCAATGGAACCTTTGTTCGAGGCCAGAAATTAAGCGCCTCCGCCCCCCTTCAATCGGGCGAGGAAATTTCCTTTGGCTCAAAAGGCCCTAGGGTTCGCGTCGAATTTGGCGCCGAGGCCGGTTTGCCCATGCCCCATGTCTTCCCACCCACGGCTTCCGCGGAACGCCCGCCTATCGCGCCTCCGCCCGCTCCGGCCCCCGCTCCGGCCCCCGCTCCCCTTCCCGCGCCTCCGCCCGCTCCAGCCGCAGGCTCAAAACGCGTCGGCCAGCGAACCATCGCCATGATGATCTCGTCCGCCCTCTCCGCCGCTCAACAAAAAGCGCGAGGCACGAGAACCACCGAAATCAGCGCGATGGTCGATAAACAAGTCAATGCCGCAACCGCGGGACAGCGCCGCACAACCTATATTCTTTCGGCGCTCTTGGCCGTGGCGCTCCTGGGTTTGGGCGCATTGATTGTCTGGAGTCAAAGCTCCACCAACGACATCACCAAACTCCGCGAAAAACTCGCTCAATTGCCTCCCGACGATCCCCGCCGCAAAGAAATCGAAAGCCGTTTGGGCAGCCTTCATCCGCCCAATGCCAACTTTGGGCGCAATCTGTATGAACGCACCAAAAAAGCCGTGTTTATGCTCACGGCCGGAGGCGAGGGATTTTGCACGGCCTTCGCAGTAAAACCCACGCTTCTCGCCACAAATGCCCGCTGTATTGCCACGGCCAAGCGTAAATCGGGCCGTATTTTAGCCGTTGAAAATGAAGGCCGGGGCCAAGTCAGCTTTTCCGTCAGCGATATGCGGCCTCATCCTCAATACCGCGAAAGCGACGCCGACCATTTAACGCCCGACGTAGGCGTATTGACCATTTCGGGACGGGCCGCCGTTGTACTGGAATTGGCTAGCCAAGACGAACTGGCCAACGCGGGCGCGGGCGACGATGTATATTTAATTGGTTTTCCTGGCCGGCTCATGGACGCTCAAAATCCAGCGGCCACATTTTTAGCGGCGCATATCGGACGCATCACAGGAAGCGCCGGACGCCCGGCTCCCTTTAACGAAGCGTGGCTCATTCAGCACGACGCGGCCATTTCACGAGGAACGAGCGGAAGCCCTATTTTTAACGGCGCGGGAAAGGTCATGGGAATTAACGCGGATAGCTATCTTGAAAACGACGATGCCACAATTGCCGGACGCAAAACCGAAGTCGTAAGGGCTTCCCCTTATAAATTCGGCATGCGTATCGATCTGCTCAACGGGCTTCTGCGCTAAGCAGGTATACACCTTGTAGCCTTATGCTCATCAACGTCATTCGCCGCCTGCTTTGGTCGCTGCCGACACTGGTCGGTATCACGGTATTAAGCTTTTGGTTTTTATCTTATGTCCCCGATTTAACCGACGACCCCGAATACCGCAAAGCCTTTACCCAAGACGAAATCACCGGAAAGCGGCGCGAGCGTTTTTTGGATTTGCCCCGCTTCTTTAATTTTTCGCCCAAAGATGTGCGAACCCGGGCTGCCCTTGCCGTCAGCGATATCGCCGAACATCCCGATGATAGCGAGGCTTCCGAACGGGAGCTCTTAAGGCTTGGCGGAGCCGCATTGCCCTATGTGCTTCCGGCACTGGATACCCTATCGCCCGAACCCCGCAAGCGCGTCGCCCTCGCCCTCGCCCCCCTGGCCGTGCGCATGGGTATCGCAACCCCTGCAAACGCTTACGATCCCGATAAATCGGTAACGCTGTGGACCCGCTTTTGGGATGACCGCGGCGTTGAATTTAGAAGCGCCCAAGTCCGAAGCGCTATCAACAGGCTGGTGCGCTACAGGACGCCCTCGCGCGCCGAAGAACTCAGGGAACTGGATACCTTTGTTTTAGATCCCGTTCAGGATGCGCTGCAGCTTCCCACAACCGAAAGCGAAGTCGAGCAAGCCCGCGCCTTGGTGGCCCTGATGGCGCATGTCACAGGGCGCAACGATATCATTGCCCAAGGCGACAGCGTAGAGAGCGCCCGGGCCACCGTCGAACGCTGGCGAAGGTTTTGGAGTGTATACCGAAGCGACTTTGTACCTATATCGGGGCTATCCAGAATCACCGCCGTCTTATTGGAAACCCGCTATGGTAAATGGGCCTTGGGCGCCATTTCCCACGGCTTTGGATTAAGCGCCCGGGGCGAACCCATTCTAGCCGAACTCGGCCGGAGAGCACCGATCACGCTCATTCTGCTCTTTGGATCTATCGCCCTCGCTTATGGGCTTGCCCTTCCGCTCGGCACCCTGGGCGCCGCATCCCGGGGCCGAAAAGCCGATGCCTTTTTATCGCTGATTATCTTTGCCTTCTATTCGCTTCCAACGGCTGCGCTGGCCGCCCTAACGGCCTATTTCATACCCGCCGGCAATACCGTCCAGCTTATCGCGGCCATCTTTGTGCTATCCCTGGGCCTCATTGCCGCCCCCACCCGCCAGCTTCGCTCGATGATCGCCTCCGCCATGGTATCCGACTATTCCCGCGCGGCCATGGCCCGGGGCGCATCGAGACTGCGCGTCCTTATCGCCCATGGGCTGCGCAACTCCATGATTCCCTTTGTCACCTTGGCTTCGCTCGAACCGCCTTTGGCCCTCAGCGGCGCATTTGTCGTCGAGCGCGTCTTTGGACTACCCGGCTTGGGCGAAGCGATGATCCACGCCGTCCGCGAACGCGATACCGACTGGCTCATGGCCTTTTCTATCCTGGCAGCCTTAACTGCGGCCTTACTGGTTATTGCCACCGACCTTGCCTATGGCGTACTCGATCCCAGGCTTCACACGGGCCTGCTTCAGCAGAAAGAGCGCCGATGACCAGCACGCATCTAGGCATTGTCTTTCGGCGCCTCACCCAAAGCCGCAGAGCCACCGCGGCGCTGACCATCCTTGGCATGCTGGCCATTACAGGCACCTTTGCCGAATTTATCGCGGCCCCCGCTCCCATTATCGCCATGGGTCCCACGGGCTTTGAAGTCCTGCCCGCATTGACCAGCGCATCGGCCTATGACGAAATGTCCAGCGAAAACATTCGGGAAATGCATGGGAAAGACAAAGCCTTATGGCCCATGGTTGGCTATGGCCCCAAAACCCAAAGCGAAGCGGGCTCCTTGGCCCCACCCTCACGGGCCCATCCTTTAGGAACGGACGAAAAGGGGCGGGACATCTTTGCGCGCCTGGTCTATGGGGCAAGAACGGCACTGGGGGTATCGCTGGGCGCGGTTACAATCAGCTTAATCCTGGGGGTAGCGCTTGGGGGCCTTGCGGGCGCCTATCGATTTTGGAATGACCGGCTGGTCCGGCTGATTGAAACGGTAGACACCTTTCCAGCGATCATCGTCGTAGCGTTGGTCCGGGCGATTGAGCGAGAGCCCTCGACCTTATCGCTGGTGCTTTCGGTTTCGCTGGTGAGATGGGCAGAAGTCGCGAGATTGGTAAGGGCCTTGGTGCTCAGCGCGGCGGCGGAAGACTATGTGATGGCGGCGCGAGCCCTAGGGGCATCGCCTAGACGGATATTTTGGAGGCATATTTTACCCAACGCGGTTGGCCCTGTGGTGGTCAGTTCCGTCTTTGGCGTAGCCTCGATTGTCCTCTTAGAAACGGCGATTTCATTTTTAGAGATGGGAGCGCCTGCAAGCGCGGCGTCGTGGGGCGAGTTATTGGCCCAGGGAGCAAGGCATCCCGAACATCTGCGATTGATCTTATTTCCCGCGTTGTTTTTGCTGCTAACGGTGGGAAGCTCTTATGTATTGGCGGATGCCCTAAGAGATGCGATGGAGCCCAAGGTGCCGAGACCGGCAAAACAATAGATCCAACCTTGCCTTAACCCATCTCCACCCTTCTCACCCTTACCGTCTTGCCATCAAAGGCCACCACCAAAGCGATCAGCGAACCCACCCCCTGGGCTTGAAGCTCAGCCGCATCGTTTTTCCCTTTCATCTGCGCTTCGCCCTCATCCAACGCCTGCTCCAAGGTTTTGCGCTTGGGCTTGGCCACCTTCAACTCCAACACCACCCCAGCCTTCCCCTTATCCGCCGGAATCACCAACACATCCGGCCGCCCATCCCCCGACTCCCGGTTGGAACGAACACGGTACGCGGGCTCCAGCGTGCTCAGCAATCCCAGCACAAATCCATGATAAAAAAACTCGGGGCGCTTGGATGTCCCATCCTGATAGGATAACATGGTCCCCGCCAAATCCGTCAGCGCATCCTCAAGCCCCTCCGCATCGCCAAGAAGAAGCGCTTGGTGAAGGTCCTCCAGCGACAAGCCGCCTTTGCTCAATCCGGCCGACAGCCAGCCGCTAAAGGTGCCCCGATACACCGCATGCACTTCCCGGT
>CAZICM010000071.1:0-47999 GCA_964537685.1 uncultured Polyangiaceae bacterium | reverse complement strand
GCTGATAGTTGCCACCTAGATCGATGTTCAGGCCCACCCGAATGTCGGATGAGCCATTAAAAGATTCGTCGATGATGGCGAGGCTGGATAGCTATGGGCCGTTTTTACCCTTGGCGGAACCCAGGGATCATCAGCAGTGGCCAGTGCTGGGGAAGTATGTATGGCCAAATCCTTATGTGGGCCAGACCTATGGAGATGAATTGAAGTATTTGCGGACTTGGATTCAGCAGCGGGCGGCATGGTTGGATGCGAATATGCCAGGCATCTGTCCATAAGAGCCGAGCATGGGGGTGACGATAAGAGAATCGGCCCCTTCCCATTTGCCCAAATCGGGGTGGCGGCCGCCACCCCAAAACTGGCGCCGCCAGGGGGAATCTATATAAAAATACTTAAAAATCCCGCGAATTTTTGATGTGCCTCCCTTGGCAAGCCCCTTGCTCTAGGGCAGGCTCATGACGAAATCACACCACGCTAAACAGAACCAAAAATCAGACTCCAACCCCGCTCAGGCGAATCGCCCATTCAATAGGCATCCAAATCGGCAATGCCGACAGGTTCTCCGAAAATGGCTGCGGTCGTGGGCGGCCCTCTCCAAACAAGGCCATTCGCCCAATGCTGTCGCCGTGCATGGTATTCTCTTGGATGGTCCTGCCTATGGCGGCCTCGATGGAGTGCTTGTGCTTCTAGATGGTCCAGATTTTTCTTCGCCCTCAAACGCGTCTTCAACGCCCCGTGCGCCCGCTCCACAGGATGGGCCGCCTCCTGCAACGGCGAATTCCTCGCAAGCTTCATCCGAGGGCGCTGTGAGGTATGGTGCCTCCTTTGATATTGGGGCGATCTATAAAAAAACGGTCGAAGACCTGCTGGCGATGGACAGCCCGTTTTGGCTTATGTTTGCGCCGGTCGCCGCCGATGCCGAGCCTGTGAAAATCAACGCGGCCCTCACCATGCTGTACCGGCATTGCGATCCCAGGGGAATCGAGCAAGTTGTCACGGGGATGATCGCTATAGCCCAGATGGATCCCCAAAAGAGAGGCTTTGATCTGTTGATTAAATCGTTTCTGCGCGCAAATTCAAAGGCTAAATCCCCATCCACAAATTGATCTTGATCTGAATAAAACGCTTCTGTAATCTGCGCGCCATGCGATATCCCACACTGGTTTTTCTAGGCGTTTCCCTTCTCGCGTTGGCTTGCAACAATCCAAGTGGAGGGCAAAACTCAAACAACGAAAATAAGGCCGTGGCCGAAAAACCCGGCACCACAGGAGCCGCAAAAGAGGCTCCCGGTGCCAAGGATGCTCCGGCCGCAAAGGATGCGCCCGCCCCAAAGGATGCACCCGCTGCAAAGGGGGATGCTCCCAGTGGGGGCGGGGCAGGGCAAGAGGCAAGCGCAGGTTTAACCATTGTCGAGGGTTTTGCGGGGATTGACCCAGTAACGAACGAGTTCCTTCATATTGCCGGCGAGGTGAAGAATGAAACGGGCGGATGGGTAACCCATGTAAAACTATATCTTCAGATCATGGACACCGATGGCAAGCCTATTCTGGTGACCGGCATCAGTGAAGGCGTGAAGCAGGATATGGGTCTGGGCGCGGATGCACCGGAAACCATTTTGGGCGATAGAATGTATGTTCCGCCGGGTGAATCCACGCCTTATTTCTATATTCGCGATGTGGCCAAGCTGTCCGGGAAGAAGTATGGGAGCCACAAGCTAAAGGTGGTGGGGCGCAAGGTGGACAAGGCGCCGAAGGTTTCGGTGGCCGATTTAAAGTATACGGAGGCGAAGGACTTTTTTGAATCGCTTTCGGGAAATGTGGTTGTGGAGTCGGGGGAATGCCGTTCTCCAGAGCCGGTTTTTGTGCATTTGATGGCGGATGGAAAGGTGCGTGCGACGACGAGTCACGCGGTGGACGCCTATTTTCAGAAGGTGGCGCCTGCTGGGACGAAGGTGCCGTTTGACCGCAAGGCGCTTTCGAGATATGGGGCGGCGAAGGTGATTGCCTACGGGACTTGCACACCCGAGGATTAGATATCTTTCTATGCCATCTCAAGGCTGTTTTAGCATCGACGCCTGCATCAACAGCGGCTCATAAGCCCGCCTTAAATAAGAATTCCCCAATACAGCTTTACGCATTGCCTTATAGGCAAACTCCGCGCTCGTTTTCTGTTTAGCCTTGTCTTTTTCCGCTTGGGCCTGGGCCAAATAAAACGCCCCCTCCATGGCGTCAAGCGCGGGAAGCTTGGGGTTTTTGTTTCGGGCCTGCGCTATGATCGAAAGCCCTGCCTTTACCTCTTGGGAAGGCGATTTCTTTTGCTGAATCTTCGCTTGGGCCCATGTTTCATATAAGCCTGCCAGCGCGCGCAGCAAATGGAGATTGGCCGTGCCTTGGGCGATGGAGTGCTGAAGAATGCGCCTGGATCGTTCGAAAGCTGTATCAGGCGATTCTCTGCCTTGGGGCTGGTATACAGCATATTCTCCCAGCAGCTTTTGATGTTCGGCGGAAGCCAGCACATTGTTCATATCACCGGATTGGGCTTTCAGCAGCGCTTGAAGAAGCTGGGATGCCCGGTTTAAATAGGGCATGGGGGATTGTTTGCGGTGGAGAGCATATTTGCCTTGAGCGAGAAGCACGTTGGCTATGCCCTGTTCGGCTTCGGCATCATCGGGGCTAATCTGCAAGGCCATGCTAAAGGACGACATCGCCCGCTCGAGGGAGCTGGATGGATCTTCGCCGATGGAGAATTCATAGCGGGCCATCAGCGTATGGGCGAGACCCAGGTTGTTCCAGGCTTGAAAATAGTTTGGGTCGGCGCTGAGCACGAGATCGAGGGAACTAAAGGCATCCACCAGATGATCGGCAACGGATTCGCCGTAGTCCAGGCCATAGAGAGCCGTTTGAGCTTGAAACCAGCCAATATTTCCTTTGGGGGAACTGTTGAATGGATTGCGATCGATGGATTGGTTTAGCGCGGTGATTGCAGCCTGAAAATCGCTTCGGGGATCGCTGCCCGCTATCGAGGAATTTTGTCCCCGGAAACCATAACTGATGCCTAAATCGTTCCAAGTCCAGGATGAGAGAGGATCGGCCGCCACAGCCTCCTCCAAATGGTGTATGGCTTCTTCGAGTGAAGGGCTGGCATCGATTGAATTCGCCATTTCATAGTCGGCGATCAGCCAATAGCTGATTCCTATGGCCCGGTATGCCGATCCATTGGCCTCACCCCGGTGAATAGCCTGCTTTCCCGCATCAATGGCTGTTTGAAAAAGACTCCTCGGGTCATTCCCATTGGCTTGAATCCGTTCCCCATAATAAGTAAAGGCCATCGCCTTTAGAGCAAATGCGCGGCCATTGCCTGGTGAAGCCGCAATGGCCTGTTCACACCGGAAGATGGTTTCCCCCAAATAGGGCGCTACATCGATTCCCCGCGGTTCTTCCACTTGCATACGCTGTAGCCAGGTATTGGTTAGAGCCTCCAAAAGCAGAGGATCGCTGGTTCCCATTTCCGCGGCCTGTTCATATTTTGCTATGGCTAGGCGATACTGCTCAAGCGCATCATCCGTCTGTCCTGCCTGAAGCAATGCCGTTGCCCTTGAATAAAAAATATCCCCCTCCAGTTTGATCACTTCATAGATCCATGGAGATCGGCCAGCCGCTATACCAGCTCTCTTCAGCGCCGTCTCATGGTCTTGTTCATAAAAGGCAATCTTCGCCTCGGTGAATTCATCGATGCTCGCCTGCTTGGATGCCGCAATGCCCAGATACCGGCGCGCAGGTTCTAAATGCTGCCGCTCAAGCTCCTGCTGGTATAGCTTGCGCATGTCCGGCTCTTCGATGCCGCGGATTCGATCCATACCTCGCTGATAAAGAAACCCATGAATGCTGCCCAGCTCTTTATACAAGTCTCCCGAATGATTCCCATGCTGCTCGGCCTTGAGGATATGCGGCAGCGCCGCCTCCGGCTCCTGAAGCGCCATATATCCCTTTCCAAGCGCAAAATGTCCAGGCCCGCCGATAAGGGCCCCCAGCCGCGCCCCCGCCTCCGCCATTTTCTCTTCAATCTTTCGCATGCGCGCCCGCACAACATCCTTTTCCCGCGTCGTATCGTGAAGCGGAAGCGCATAGGCATAGCGCATAAAGAGCTCCATCTCTTTAACATCCTGCCCGAATTCCTGCGCGATCATACCCACTTCCCGGGTGAGCTCGGCTTGTTCATTGGCCAACACGCGGGCCCGTACCGTCACGCCGATCAAGGCGACAAAAGCCAGCGAACTCAGCGCTATCAACACAGTAACCGCTTTGTTCTTCTTGGCCTTTACCCGTATCTGCTGAAGGATGGTAAGCGGTTTGGCATGAATAGGCTCGCCTTCCAGCCAGCGGGTTAAATCGTCTGCGAATGCCTTGGCCGAATCATACCGGTGAGAGGGCTCTTTTTCCAGGCAGCGAAGCACAATGGTTTCAACATCCGCAGGTATGCTTTGGTCCAGCTCCCGCAAGGGCTTGGGCGGATCATTGCTGAGCCGGCCTATCAGATCGTATAGGTTTTTCCCGGTAAAAGGAGGACGCCCGCATAAAAGCTCATACAGCGTGGCGCCCAGGCTATATACATCGGTCCGCCTGTCCAGCGCCCGCATATCTCCCGCCGCCTGCTCGGGCGACATATAGGCCGGTGTTCCCTGAATGCCAAATATGGTTTGGCCTTCCTGCTCACTGGTTTCCCGGGCCAATCCAAAATCGACAACCGATGGATGCAAATCTCCCTCCTGGGTATGTCCCACCAGGATATTCGCGGGCTTGATATCGCGGTGAATCAGCCCAATGCGGTGAGCCGCGTGCAGTCCCTGCGCAACATCCCGGATCAGCCGCACCTTTTGCTCTAAACCCAGCTTCCGGGCCATCAAATCCAAAGGCTTGCCATCCACAAACTCCATTGCGATATAAGGATGGCCCTGGACCTCGCCCACATCGAATACCTTGCATACATTGGGATGATCGATACGGGCCTGCGCCCTGGCTTCCCTGAAAAAGCGATCGACCAAACGAGGATCGTTGCCCCGTATGAATTTTAGCGCCACAAAGCGGTTGAGCCGGGGATCTCGGGCCTTGTAAACCGTACCCATGCCCCCTTCACCAATGGGGGCAATGGCTTCATAGCGCTCCCAATATGGCACCGGAAACAGCGTCGATACCGATACCGGGCCGGTTTCTTCAATCGTGGGGGAGGATATCGTGGATTCCTTCAGCGTTGCAAAGGGATCGGGCGCGGCTGGGGGTGTGGATTGAATATACAGAGAAGGCGGGGCCGGAGCCGTCTCTTCCGTGGGGCTGCTGATGCGCCGCGAGGGGGATTGCAAAGAATGGGACGGGCTCCTCCGGGTCTGATGAATGCCGGATTCCTGAAGCTCGGGGGCCACCCTCTCGATGGGATGCTCTGGAATCGTCAGGGTAGGCCGATCCCCCTGAAGAAGCGAATCCTCCATCGTATCAAGCTGATAGGGTGCCGTATCCTCAGGCTCGCTCATTATCCCCCGGTTGATCCCCGCCCGAGCGCCGGACGCTCTTTAAATCCCTCAGTTGAGAAAGGTCGTAATGATTCGGGTCTTGCCTGAATCACAATTGGTAAAGGCACCGTCCACCGTGGGGCTCCCCGTGCACACCGATGAACAGTCTCCAGCTCTAACAATAGGACCGCATGCCGAGATATTGCCAGCGTCATCATGGCCCGCGGCGCATTCCCGGAGCCTCGTGCGGGAATGGGCAAGATTGGCCGTATTGTAACAGGATTTTAGTGTCGGAGGATCGACAAATAAATTGCCCCAAAAGGCGCCTTCCTGCTTATTAAATGCCGTCTGTTCGCTTTCATCGGTGGTGAGGGCGCCTGTATCGCCCCGTATCGAGATGGTTACGGAGACCCCATAGTAATTGGTCCTTGCGGCGATACATGCCGATAGCCATTCTTGCTGTTCGACTGGCAGCTCCGAAGCACCATCCTTGCCATAGTCCGGCGCTAAACCGAGGGCGCCATAATAGGTTTCCTCGTGGGGCTGGCTTTGGGAATCCGTCCAGTCGAATACAATGGATTGGCCGCTGGGCAAGGCGCAGCTTATAATATATTTCATTAAAATGCGCGCAAGCTGGCCATCGGACGTATCCGCGGAGAGCGCCGAAACAACGTCGGTGGACATTGTCGTGCTATTGATAATACCGTTTCTGATAACGCCGTTTCTGATAACGCCGTTTCTGATAACGCCGTTTCTGATAACACCGTTTCGGATAACACCGTTTTCTGTCAAACCATTGTCTATCAAACCATTCGGCTCAATAGAATTCTCCGTATAGATTGCGCTTTCGTTTGTCCCAATCGCTTCTTCCTCCTCAGCATCGCCTGATTCATAGGCACATCCCATCGCCGGAACCGAAATAAGCAATGCAATCAGTAACTTTTTCATTATGGTTTCTACTCCTCGATTGTTGATGTAAAATCCGTGCGGCCAGACCCTAGCAAGCTGCATGCCCTTATCGTGTTTATGAATGCTTCTCCCGCCGAATTGCGCGGCCTCCCTGGAGTATGCATCCATGGAAACATGTGGCCTCTGGAACACACTGAATCATTTAAGCTTCTCTCTCGCTGTCCTATAGAGCGCGGACCACCTTGACTGTCGCAAAAAATCTTCACGGGGATAATTTTTCCTCTTGTAACATGGTCTAGGCCCGATGTAAACAGACGCCGCCCTTTATGCGAAGCCCCCCGCCTCTCACGGAATTCATCGCCTTTCCTGTGACCTCCGGCATCGCCCTGCTCGCGATCGCCGTGACGGCCTTTGATAAATTGGGCAACCGCTCCATCGAGCCTTTGGTGATGAGCAGCGTGGCCTTTCAGCGCGAGCCCTGGAGGCTATTTACCTCGGCCCTGCCTCATGGTGACTTGCTGCATATCGCCTTTAATGTCTATTGGCTTTGGGTGTTTGGAACGCTCATCGAAGAAGTATTGGGCGGTATACGGCTCTTGGGCCTGGTGCTGCTCCTGGCCTGCGGTTCGGCGGCGGCCGAATATGCGCTGTTCAGCGGTGGTATCGGGCTATCCGGCGTGGGCTATGGCCTGTTTGGAATGCTATGGGTGCTCTCCCGCAAAGACAGGCGCTTCCGCGAAGGCGTCGACGAGCGCACCGTTCAATTGTTTGTCTTATGGTTTTTTCTATGCATCGGCGCAACCATTACCAAAGTATATATGGTGGCCAATGTGGCGCATGGCGCGGGCGCGCTTTTGGGTATCCTCGCAGGAGCGGCCATCGCCTTTCATGGAAGCAAAAGAATGCTCTTTGGCGCGGGCGCCGCGGTGGTAACAGCGCTCTCCCTCGCGGGCGGATCGGTATTGCGCCCTTATATCAATATATCGAGCTCGGGCGGCATCGACAGCGCCATCATGGGCTATGAAGCCCTTCAGGAAGGCCGCAATCAAGATGCCCTCGAGCATTACCGGCGGGCCATCGAGATCAACGATAAACAGGCCAGCTATTGGTTTAACAAAGGGATTGCGCACGAGCGCCTCAGCCAGATGAACGAAGCCTTTAAATCCTTTGAGCAGGCTTATAGGCTGGAGCCCGAAAACCAAAAATACCGGTCCGCCGTCGCCGATCAAATGTGCTTCCGGGGCGCCGACGCGCAGGAGCGCGGCCAATATGCCGAGGCGCTCCGGTATCTGAGGGAATGTATCAAGCTGGGTGGCGAATATGCCGAGCCTTATGAATTTTTAGGCGCGGCGCTGCATGAGCTTGGGCGCGCGGAAGAATCGAAGCAAGCCTTTGAAAAGGCCGAGGCATTAAAGGCCAAACAAGGCAAACCCAAAGGCGACAATGCCCATTCCAATGGGGAAGAGGCTTTGGATGCTGGGGCGATGGATGGATCGATGGATGATGGATCGGTGGATGGAGGCGCGGACGCGGGCGAGTAAATGAAAAGAATCGTTAGCTATTTCATCGGTGGATTAGGCGCTTTGGGCATGGCTTGCACAGGAGCATCGCCGGATATCGCCAATTCAAACCCCCAGCCTTGTCCAAAAGCGGCCCCGGTTGAAGCTGCAACCGCTGTTGCCTCTGTCTCCGTTTCCCCTCCAGCCCCGAGCATAAGCATGAGCGCATCCAATCCCACACCTCCATCGCCCGCATCCCTTCTCGATCCCGCCTTGGTTCAACAGGCCAATCAATTGAGGGATACCGTCTTGGCTTCATCCAAAGCCTATGAATGGGTCCGCTCGCTCACCGACGAAGCCGGACACCGCCTTGCAGGATCGCCTGGCAATAAAAAAGCCATCGCATGGGCCTTGAGAACCTTGAAAGAGCTGGGGTTTTCCAATGTCCGCGCCGAGGAAGCCAAGGCCGTCCATTGGGAACGGGGACCGGCATCGGTACAAATTCTCTCTCCCCACGAGCATCAGCTTGCTGTATTGGCCATGGGAGGAAGCGTGGCGACCCCCAAACAAGGCATCGAAGCCGAAGTCATCATGACCGACTCGATGGAAGCCCTATCCCGCCTCGATAAAAAAGCCGTGGAAGGCAAAATCGTCTTTGTCTTTCAGCAGATGCAGCGCACCCAAGACGGTTCGGGCTATTCCCCGGTGGGAAGAATTCGCGCCCGGTCGGCCTCCGAGGCGGCAAAACTGGGGGCAAAAGCGGTGCTTATCCGCTCGGCGGGCACGGATTCCACGCGCTTTCCTCATACAGGGGGATTGTCCTATGCCGATGGGGTTCCCAAGATACCGGCGGGAGCGCTTTCGGTGCCCGATGCCGAAATGCTTAAACGGATGATCGAATCCAATCCTCAAAAACCGGTGAAAATCCGAATGCACATCGCTGCCAAGGATCATGGCGAAGTGAGCGCTCCCAATGTGGTGGGAGAGATTGTTGGACAAGGAGCCCCCGAAGAAGTGATTTTGCTGGGCGGGCACTTGGACTCATGGGATGTGGGCGTGGGCGCGGTGGATGATGGGGCGGGATGCGCGGCGATTATCGAGGCGGCGAGACAGATAGGCCAACTCAAGCAAAAGCCCAGGCGAACGATTCGGGTGGTGCTCTTCAACAACGAAGAAAATGGCCTGGGAGGCGCCAAAGCCTATGCAAAGGAGCATGCCTTGCACATGGACAACCACAAGCTGGCGATGGAGGCGGATTTAGGGGCTGGGCGGGTATTTAAGATGCATTATGCGGGGGATGCCTCGAAGCGGGAATGGTTTGATGCGGTGGCATCGTTGGTCAGCGGACCTCTGGGGATAGCGGTGACCCAGGAGGAGGCGAAGGGAGGGGCGGATTTAATTCCCTTGGGGCCGGCGCGGGTGCCGATGATCGATTTGCATCAGGATGCATCGCTGTATTTTGATTTGCATCATACGGAGAACGACACGCTGGACAAGATCAACAAGGGGGATTTGGATCAGGTGGCGGCGGCCTATGCGACGGTGGCGTATGCGGTTGCACAGATGCCGGCCGATTTTGGGCGGGTGCCTAAGAAGGTGATCACAAAGTAGGCGCGCCATTGCCATGGAGGGTTGGAAGGGTTCTCCGCCGGCCGACTCTACCCCGGAACGGCTTCCGGCGGGCATAAGGGCGCCCGAATCTAGCCTGGAAGGCGTTGCCGGGCAGGTCTGGACGCTCAGGCTTCTTGGAAACCATGAAGCGATGGGCATCTGGGCATCCCAGAACCTATATTGCCCGCAAAGAAGAGGGCAAGTGCGCGGCCGAACTTGAAAAAGAAGGCGCTGCCGCCTATGTCTGGGTGGGGGAGAAGCTTATTTCAGCACAGAGAAAAGGACCTCTAAGATAACGAGAGAGGGATTTTTCTTCTTGCGGCCCTCGAAACACCATGATACGGCCCGGCCATGAGCGATCCCTATATTGATGATGTTGAAGTCGACGAATATGGCAGCCATTTCGTAAGCACCGCAACGGTATTGATAGGGGCTTCGCCCTTGGTCAATATGCAGGCTCTTATCGATTTGATTGCGCTCAAAACAGCGGCCGTCCGGACCGAGCTGGAGAAAGCGGGTATTAAACGCAGCGCGCTTCGGGGCGGGCGCGGGGATACATCGGCCGAAGTGAAAAAAGCCCGGGCTGAAATCTCAAAGTTCTGGAACTTTGTTAATTCGCTCGATGAAGATGTGCCCGTCGATAAAGAAGCCTTTTTTAAGGGCGCCAAGCAAGGTTCAATCTCCAAACTTAAGGCGGCCGATCTCATGGGCAAGCTGAATCAAGCGCTTCAGGGTTTTGCGGCGGATGTCAATAAAAATCTTCCCGGCGGAAGCGCATGGCAGGTCAAGATTGGGGTGGCCAGGGATGCCTTGTCTACGGCCCTTGCGGCGACCGGAGGCGCTCAAGGGGAATCCCGGGGAGCGACCGCGGCGCTAAGAACGGCGAGGGATGAATTTGTGGAGGCATATAACAATGTGGCCAAGAAGCTGGTCTTTGGTTTGTTGGCTTCGCTTGGGCGCAAGAACGAATACGAGTCTTTCTTTAAGGATTTGCAGGTGAATGAAGGAAGTTCGAAGGCAAAGGCGGCCAAAGCCGGGGAGCAAAAACCCGGACCGGCCTAGGATCTACATCTTTCGTTTACCCTTCTAACCCATGCAATCGATCGCCCTTTTCATCTTTGTCGTAACCTACGCGGGTGTAGCGCTGGGGGAAATCCCCGGTTTAGCGCTCGATCGCACGGGCATAGCTCTATTGGGCGCGCTGGCGATGCTTGTTTTTCGGGTGTTGACGCCCGCCCAGGCGACCCAAAGCATCGATGCCCCGACGCTGATTCTTCTCTATGGTTTGATGGTTGTATCCGCTCAGTTTAGGCTGGGGGGGTTTTATACCAAGTTGGCCTTGGGCTTGTCGGCCCATATGGAAAACCCCCGTTTATTTTTGGCCAAGCTGATGGGGGTGAGCGCTTTGTTGTCGGCCATATTGGCGAATGATATTGTATGCCTTGCTTTTACCCCGGTGCTTACGGTATCGTTGCTTCGGGTGGGACGGCATCCCTTGCCTTATTTGCTGGGCCTGGCCATGTCCAGCAATCTTGGTTCGGCGGCGACCATCATTGGGAATCCTCAAAATATGCTGATCGGCCAGGTGGGCAAGCTGGCCTTTGGTTCATTTTTAGCTTATTGCATCGTGCCATCGCTGCTTGCGCTGGTTGTGGCCTATGGGCTCATTGTTATGCTGCACCCTCGGGCCTGGGGAGCTCCCGAGGGAAAAGCGAAGCGTGTGGTGGCGACATGGCCGGCATACAATGCATGGCAGAGCGGGAAGGGGATGCTGGTGACGGGACTATTGATAATTGCGTTTTTTACGCGGCTGCCTCGTGAAGTAGCGGCGTTTGGGGCGGCGGGATGGCTATTATGCAGCCGCAGACTGACGACCCGTTCATTGCTTGGGCTGGTGGACTGGCATTTGATGACTTTATTTGTAGGGCTTTTTGTGGTGGTGCGGGCGATTGAGCTTCAAGGGATACCTGATGCGATGGTGGGGCGGCTTGGGGAGTGGGGATTGGATATTCGTCAAATACCGGTCATGGCTTCGGTATCGGTGGTTCTGAGCAATGTGGTGAGCAATGTTCCGGCGACCATGTTATTGTTGAAGTTTTTGCCTTCGAACGACCCAGTACCGTGGTATGTGCTGGCGCTATCGAGCACCTTTGCGGGCAATTTGATAACGCTTGGAAGCATTGCGAATTTGATTACGATGGAGCAGGCGAAGGTATACGGGGTGAACATAAGCTTTCGGGAGCATGCGCGGGTGGGCATTCCTGTGACGGTGGCGTCGCTGGCGGTGCTGGGCGGGTGGATTTATGGGGTGGGGGGGTGGTTCTGAAGAGGTCCCCGCTCGGGTACCCCCATGGTATGGGGAGTCGTTCCATAACACCCAACGGCTCCCGGAATGGTCGGATAGGGGACACACGATGGATTCAGATTGTTGGGCGTCGACATACATTCACTGTCGGAAATGCAGGAACTGCATCGCCCCTGGATACACAGATAGCGTGTTCCGCATTGAGCATCGCGCTCACAGTGCTTGCTATAGCGCACATTGCAAGTCCATATTGCCGCGCAGCGTCCCCGATCGCAAAAGCCGTCGCCGCATTGTTGGTCTATGGAGCAAGCGGCTTTGGGCACATTTTTCGACAAAGCTCGTTCGGGGCAATCCTCTGCAATGGCTTTGTCGATAGGTAATAGATCGGCTTCCGATGGAGACTCCGTTCGTCCTGCGGCGGGGGAGGATGTTTGGGGGGAAGGCGCTGCCTTTGGGTTTTCATCCAGCGATCCGAGGCGAAGGGTACAGGCCAAAGATCCAAAGACCAAGGCCGCCATCAGAGCCACATTGCGCATGGTATCCTGCCTTCCTTCAGGGTTCAACTCGCCGTCCCAAAAAACAAGACTTCCCTATACTGCTAAATGGCCGGCTCGCGTACTTTTGATCACGGTTTGAGACAAAAATCGTCCTCGCCCCTAAAATACATTCCAGGTTTCTTGATAGCGGGTCGTTCTGGATGCCTGGATGATTGAGGTTGGAGAGTCAAAATCGCTATTTGAATGGGAGCCCGCCGTGGTTCATGGGCCTTATGGCTGTTTGGCCTTCTCGGGCTCTGGGACGTTTTAAAAAATTTTGTTTGAAGCGGGAAGGTAGATCGTTTATTGGGTGTGCGGGGAAGAGGGGAAGAAACCCTCATAACGCCCCATAAATACCCGCTTAGGCTCTCTCGCGGCGTCCTCCGCGCCGCTTGCCCGGCTGCTTCATCCCATGATTCATTCGGGCTAGGATGAATAGATATGCGATCCTCCGTTCTGCGCGCTTCCCTCGGCATTTCTCTGTTGCTCGTGCTTCCTTCGCTCCTGTCCGCTTGCGGCTCCGATGAACGAACGCGCCGCTTCGATGGCTCGGGAGGTTCAGGCGCTTCGTCCAGCGGTAATGGCGCGGCCGGCGGGGCCGCCCTCGGCAATCTGGGAGATCCTTGTCTTACGGGCGCCAATTGTCTCTCGGGCGCATGTGATGCCGGAGTTTGTGTGCAGCCTTGCGCTTCCGCCGCCGATTGTCCGCCAGGCCCCTATACCTGCTCCGTCGTTCCCCCAAGCCAGGCGCCTACCTGTGTTTGTTCCGGTGCCCTCCCCGAAACCTGCGATGGTACCGACCAAGATTGCGATGGCGCTGTCGACAATGGCGCCCCCTGCGATCCGGGCTACTCTTGCCAAAACGGCGCCTGTGTCTGCGATCAGATGTGCAATGGCCAATGCGTCAATACCCAATCCGATCCCGATCATTGCGGCGGCTGTCTCGTTCAATGTTCGCTGAATGGTATGTGTGAGGCGGGTGTCTGCGCTTGCCCCCCAGGCTGGACCGATTGCAATGGGATTTGTGCCGATCTGCTCACCAATGAAAGCGCGTGCGGTGCCTGCGGCGATCCTTGCCCCCTTGGCGCCGCGTGTGTGAATGGTCAGTGCGAATGCCCAGGCAATCAGTCTGTGTGCGAACCTTTCTGCGCCGATCTTCAGTCCGATCCCAATCATTGCGGCGCTTGTGATACGGTCTGTCCGATTCAGGCCACTTGCGCAATGGGCGCCTGCGATTGTCCCGGGAATGAGATCGTCTGCGGCTCTATATGTCTCGATGCCACAAGCGACGTCTTTAATTGCGGGGCCTGTGGGGTGGTATGCCCTATCGGCGGCGATTGCATTATGGGAGACTGCCAATGCAACTTCGGCACCACGGAATGCCCGGACGGCTGTGTCAATCTCTTGGGCGACCCCAACAACTGCGGTCAATGCGGTACGATATGTCCCCAGGGCGGAGCCAATACCTTTAGCTATTGCGATGCGGGGGCGTGTCAAATAATCTGCGACAATGGCTTTGCCGATTGCGATGGGGCGCCGGGCAACGGCTGTGAAATCAGTCTATATACCGACGGCACCAACTGCGGTCAATGCGGTCATAGCTGCCTGGGCGGCGCCTGTGCATTTGGGGCCTGCGCTGTCACGGAAGTGAGCGCCAATATCAGCAACCCGAGGGATATCGTTATCGATGCCGCCAGCGCCTATGTGATCGCGGACGGAGGCATCCATAAAGCCCCTCTCGCCGGGGGCAATCCCACGCTGCTGGTCGCCGATAATAGTCTGCTGACCCGTATGGTGCTGGACAATGCAGACCTTTATTTCGTGAGTTATACGGGCGGGACCATCTCTAAAGTCCCCGTTGCCGGTGGAGCCGTGAGCATCGTCTATTCGGGCGAGCAATCCCCGTGGGGGATTGATAAACAGGGCACACTCTTGGCATGGGCCACCTCGGGGGCTCAAGACTATATCCGCACGGCCGTATTGCCGGGCATGCCCTCCAATCTAGCCGCGCTCACCGGCACATCCTCGGAAGTGGTTATCAACGGCGACACGATATTCTTTACGGATCTGCAGCTCAATGCCGACGAAGTGCGCTCGGTTCCCATTGCGGGCGGCCCCGTGACGACCCTGGCCACCACGCAATTCTCCATCCTAAACGGGGATTTTGGCCTGGTGGCCGATGCAACCCATGTCTATTGGGCGACGGGCCTTACGGGCATGACCTGGGGCTATGTGGCCCGCGTGCCCCGTCAGGGTGGACCCATCGAGCTTCTCGCGACCAATCAGGACGCCCCCAGGGATCTTCAACTCGATGGCCCTTATGTTTACTTCACGGTAGGCGGCTCGGGAGGCAGCGTTGTCGATCCCAAGGGAGCCATACGCCGGGTGCCCCGGGCCGGCGGCCCTGTTCTCAACCTTGCGATCAAACAGCTTAATCCACGCCGCATCGCCGTGGGCATGTCGCATGTTTATTGGACAGACGGCTCCTATGGCAAGATATTCGCCGCTCCAAAGTGAGGGCATCTTCATGGGGAAAAAGCGATCTAAAGCCGAACATCCCGCGACATTCAAGCCCGGCCCTCCAAGTCCGCCTCTGTTCGGCTGGCTGTGTTCGCAGATGAAGGCCGACGATCTCAGCCAAATTGCGTCGCTCGATTATATGCACGATGTATCCCAGCATCATGCTGCCCTTCGGCGCATTGTCGCGGGGGATGTCCGGGATTTGGCCCCGCTCGAATGGCATCCCCGGGAGGTGCTTGAGCTCGCTCGCTGGGACGAAGGAGGGGTATGGGATGAAGCCCGCCATCGAAGGCGTCTCTTTGCAACCACGGTTCTTCTTCTTGCGGCGGCCCGGCCTGAAAATGCCGAACGGACGCTTTCCATCAACGAGACCACGATTGCCGCTGCTGAATCGGTTCTTGAAGCCTTTCCCGAGCGGGCTGATGAACTTGTTCAGGTGCTCGATGATTTGATGGAGCGATGGCGGGGCGAGGATGAGAAACCTCATTTGATGCTGGCAAAGCTTCTACTCCGGCACAAGGCAGGGGCATCTCCCGATGAACTCGCCGGGCTTATTGAGAGGGCCGATAAGATGGCGGGCGCTGTGCGTGAGGATCCCTGTTATATGTGGGGCCCCGTGCAGCGCGCCTATGGCTGGGTATTGGATTTGACCAATTTTAATCAGCGGGGCCGTCTATGGAAACAACACCTTGACGCGGTGCTGATGGATCTATGCGCACATCCTGAAACGGCCGTGGCGGCCGAAAGGCTGATGGCGTTGCGTGAACGCAAGGACTAACACGGATTACCCGCGCGGATGGATACGGCTTCCATGCAACACCTGATCGCCGGCCGCTATCAATTGCTTCAGCTTATAGGGCGCGGGGCTCATGGAGAAGTATGGGAAGCCCTCGATAAGCTGAGAACCGAAAGGGTTGCCATTAAACGTTTCGATCCTGGGCTGGGTGCCGAGCCTCTGCGCATCCGTAAAGAAGTGGCTATCCTCCGGCTCCTCCGCCTCCCGGGGGTCGTGTCGCTGTTCGATGAAGGTATAGACCAAGGTTGCGCATTTATTGTGATGGAGCGGATTGAGGGCATGCCCTTTCCCGGAATGCCCCTGCCTCAGCCTTGGGCCTCCATCGCGCCGGTTGTCACGCATCTTCTGCATAGTCTGGGCCGTATTCATGCCGCGGGGGTCGTTCATCGGGATCTGAAGCCGGAAAATGTGCTGGTTAGGCCGGATGGGCGGCCGGTGGTTCTCGATTTTGGTCTATCGGCCGGAGGCTTTCTCGGTGCCAATGTGGATGAGCAGGGATACCTGATGGGGACGCCTAAATATCTGGCGCCCGAGCAAATTCGAGGTGAAAGCATCACGCCAGCAACCGATCTCTATGCGGTTGGGGTTTTGCTATATGAAATTCTCGCCGGCACGCCCCCGCATAAAGGGCGCAGTCTCAATCAGATTCTGGCGGCGCGGTTGTCTGGGCCTCCGGTGCCGCTGGGGCGGGTTGCGCCGGATATTCCCGAACCTATTGGGCTTCTGGTCGATCGCCTGCTCGCCATTGAACCTGAAGATCGTCCCCGTTCCGCGTTTGAGGTTCTCGATGCGCTCCGGGGATATACGCCTTCGTCTGAAAACCTGCCCCGGATGGCCGATATTGAACAGAGGATTGGCTCGGGCGAGCCTTATTCCGAGGCTTCGCTGCGAGCGCTGATACGGGGTCATGAGCATTTCTTTCATATTCCCTCGGACGCCGCGCGGCTGTTATGGGCGCGCACGCAAGGCTGTGCGGGCAAGGTGGCCGAGGAGCTGGAGGCATGGATTCGAGCGGGATTGGCCCGCTGGGATGAGATGGGTCTGCAGATGGATCGCGATGCGCTGGAGCGTTTGCTGGAGGCCAACCGGGCCGAGCGCGGTGAAGCGGGCAGGCTCTTTGATTTGTTGTCCAATGGCCATGAGCCTTCGCTGGAGGAGAGTGTGGATATTGCGCGGGAAACGCGCGGCCTGGCTGAGGAAAAAGCGCAGCGGGGCGGGCTTTCGGCGGCGGCGTCGGTGCTCAATGAGGGCTTGCTCGCCATTCGGAGGGCCCGGGATGCGGCGGAACATCCCCGTCTTTGCGCCGAGGAGCAGATGATTTTGGCGGCTTGGACCGAAATTGCCCTGTTGGAAGGCACGCCCATGGCCCTGGATCGGGTCTTGTATGAGATTCACCGCAGCGAGGCGAGAACGCCAAAGCTCGAGGCTCTTGCGCACCTGGCGAGGGCGGGGCTTTCGCTGTCGGCCGGTTCGGATAGGGCCGTGGATGCCGCGGAGGGGGTGCCGCCTTTGGAGAATGTGGATTTGGAGCGCTGTAGGCATGCGCTTCGGGTGTTGTCGGCGAGGCGTATTTCCCAGGGGCGTTTGGATGCTGTGCTGGCCGATGTCGGGGCCTGGGCCAAAGCAACGGATAATGCCAGGGTGCGGGCCGCGTTTGCCGGATGGCAGGGGAGATGGACCTATCAAAAGGGGCATTTCAAGGAGGCGGCGCATCTGCATGCCCAGGCGGCGCGCGAGGCTCCTTGGGCGATCGATCGGCTTGCGGCGCTGTTGCATTGCGCATCGGCCTGGATGGAAGCGTTTGCATTGGATGCGGCGGCGGAGGTGGCGCATGAAGCCAAGGAATTTGCCCTGCAGTGCCGGCATGCTCCTTTTGAGGCGCGGGCGGTGTGGCTGCTTCGGCAGGTGGCTTATCGCAAAGGACAAGATCTTTGTCCCGATATAAGCCTGGTGGAAGCGGCAGCCGAGGTGGGGATGCCCGATCTGGAGGCGCTGATGGCCTTGACGGAGGCGGCGATTGCTTGGCGAATGGGGCAATGGGAGCTTGCGGCGCAGCTTTCGGGGCGGGCAGGGCGTCAATGGGTGGGTATGAAAAAGCAATGGGCAGCGGTCTTGGCCCGGGCTTTGGAAGCCGCGGCCCAGGGGAATGCATCGGCGGCGCTTGTGCGGAGTTTGGTGGAGGAGGGGAGGCGTTGCCCTGTTCATGGGGTGGGGATTCAGATTCTTGGGCTTGCGGCGGTGGCGAGATCGGGTGGGAAAACGGTGTCAAAGCGCGATGCCATCAAGCTTTCGGAGATGGTACCGCGCGAGCATTGGGGGCATCGAATGGAGATTTTATCGGTGGATGAGGCGCTGGATAAGCTTGGCCTTCAGGTGGATGGGCGCATGAGTCCAAGAGGTGCGCTCAAGGATTGAGGGGAATGGTGGCCACATATACGCAGCTTGCAACCACCAGCGCGGCACCGTTGCGCCTCCTCATATCGGTTAAGAAATCGCTGAGCGTCTGATGGTTTTCCGCTAAATCATGCTGGAGAAACACTTGGCTGGCATTCTGGGCGGGTGTATAGCCTGGAAGAATCGCCCAATACTCAACATTTTGCTTGGTTCCGGGCGCACCACCGACAATTTTGGTTCCAAAGACATGGCCATTGGCGATATTTAAGGTTGAATTGGCCAGGGTGGCGGGATGATCGTCAATTTGCTGAGACAGGGAAGGCGGTTTTCCTGGCAGGACAACCGATGGAAAGGGAGGTGGAACAGGTTCGGTTGGGGGAACGTCTGGATAACCTTGGCTTGAGGCACGCACATAGGTTGCATCCGCGCGCCAGAGAGGGCCTCCGGAACCAAGCTGGAGCGCATTGAGGAAATCGGCGAGTGAGTAAAAGCGGAGCAATGGGTTTTGGGGGGATTGCAGTACAATCGAGGTGCTTGGCGGCGAGCGGTATTCGGCATAGAGCACCCATCGCTGTTCCTGGAAGTCGGACTTGGAGCCTGGGGATGTGAAGGCATAGCCAACCACAAGGTTTTGGGCCGAGTCAAACAGTTCAATCGTTGTATTGTGGGAGAAGGGGAAGCTGAGCATGGCGTACTCCTTTGGCGAGTTCAGAGTATAATCGGGATTGAGGTGGAGAGAACAGCATCTATTGAGCGCTGAACACAAACGACCGAGCCCGCGCTCGTTCAGGAACGGACAAGCGCGGGCCGGTAGGGAGCTTTACAGCGCGCCGATTTCGGCATGAGTAATGGTTGCATTTTCATGGTATAGGCTGGTGTCCAGCCTGAGCGGGTAGACCGGCGATACGGCTACGGCGCGGAGTTCGGTACCATTTCGATAATAGCGCACCCATCCGTTCACCAACTCGACGCGGAACACATCGCCGATCTGATAGGCGCCAAATACGCCTTTGTTTACGCCGGATTCATCGATATACACATTGTTGTTGGCGTCGAGACGAATCGCATATTCGATATCGTTCAAGTGCTGGTTGCTATCCCCGCTTCCCAGACCGGCGGCCTTGGATTTTGCAAGCTCATTGGTTGTAAACTCCACATAGCCATTGCCCGAGTTAATGGTCTGGAAGGACACGGCGCCCGCACTCCAGGCATTTCCCGGCGCTCTTCGCAAGTAATTCCCATCCGTTGCGTTGCTGCCCGCAAATACGCCGAACACATTGGCCCAGGCGCCCGGGGTAATGCAGCTTGAATCCGGGCACGAAACGATGGAGGCATGACGGATGGTTGCGCCTTCATGATAGAGGCTGGTATCCAGGCGGAGGGCTGAAGTGACGGGGACTTCGCTGGAATGAAAGACCACGCCGTTCTTGGTATAGCGTACGAGACCGTCGAGCACTTCGACCCGGAAGACATCGTTGATGGTATAGGGTCCAAATACGCCTTTATTTGCGCCCAGCTCATCGACATACACATTGCCGTTGGCATCGAGGCGAATGGAGTAATCGATATCGTTGTAACTTTGGTTATCATCGCTGACCGACAGGCCCAAGGCTTTGGACTTGTTGATCTCGTTGGTTTTGAATTCCACATAGCCATCGCTGCCCACATCGATGGTATCAAACGAAGAAGCGCCTGCGGACCAGCTATTTCCAGGACCGCGGGTAAGGTAATGGCCATCGTTTGCATTGCTGCCCGCGAAGGTGGAGAATACATTGTTCCATACCCCCGGCTCGATACAGCCCGAGCAAGCTTGAAGCGAGGCGTTGACGATGGTGGAGCCGGCATGATAAAGGCTGGTGTCGATATGGAGCGGATAGGCGGCCAGGGCCGTGCTGGAATGGAAGATGACTCCATTTTTCATATAGCGCACGCGCCCATTCAGCACCTCGACGCGGAAGACATCGTTGACGGTGTACGGTCCAAACACGCCCTTGTTTAGCCCGTTTTCATCGACATAGATATTCCCATTGCCATCCAGGCGAATGGCAAAATCGATCTCATTGTAGTGCTGGCCGGCATCTCCAACCGAAAGTCCCGCGACTTTGCTGAGATTGGTCTCCATGGTCTGAAACTCCATATAGCCATCGCCCGATGAGATTTGATCGAAGGACACGGCGCCCGCGGTCCACCCATTTCCAGGGCCGCGCTTGAGGAAGTTGCCTTGTTCGCTGTTGGTTCCCGCGAATGCAGCCACGGCATTGTCCCAATAGCCGCGTTGAATACAGGAATCCTTACCAGTGCATGCCTTGAGCCTGGCATCGCCGAGCGTCGCGCCCGTGTGGTAGAGCGAGGTATCGAGCAAGAGCGGATAGGAAGCCGGCACGCTGCTGGTATAAAAGACGACTTCATTGCGCTTATAGCGCACTTTGCCATCGAGCACTTCCACGCGGAATACATCATCGGCTGCATAGGTGCCAAAGGTTCCCTTGTTGACGCCGAGCTCGTCGACATAAATATTCCCATTGCCATCCAGCCGGATAGCATAGTCGATATCGGCAAGGCTTTGATTGCTATCGCCAACGGCCAGGCCCGCCGCCTTGGATTTATTGATTTCGCCCGTTGTAAACTGAACAAAACCATCGCCCTCGGTAATGGATTGAAGCGATGACGCGCCTGCGTTCCAGCCATTTCCCGATGTTTTGGTGAGCCATGTGCCATTGACCGTTACGCCGGCGGTATTGGTCCAGCTTACGGGATCCATCAATTCGCAGAACGAAGGCATACCGATATTGCTGTTATTCACCCACCAGAATCCACTGACATTCATATACGCTTTGCCGGTGCCGGGCATAGGGACATCCCAGGGCATCCAATGGGTATAGACCGGGATGCTTCCATCGACCCAGCGATATCCGAGATTGATATTGGGGCTGTACAAACCAATCCACCGGTTCTTCTGGTCGGCGGCTGTAAAGGCCGAAAGCCAGGTGTTTTCCGCCGCGTCGCCGATGATCACGAAGTCAAAGCCGCGTCCCCGGCACACCTCGCGCGCTTTGTCCCATGCTATGGCATAATCGGCGAGCAAATACTCATGGCCGGCAGTGCGTTCCCTTGCCCCGAATTGGCATAGATTGCCCTCATCCACGAGAAAATCGAAGTCATCATCGATACCGTTGCATACCTCGGTTCCCAGCTCGCCCATGGCTGCGCCGACGGATTCCTCTTCTGATGTTTCAAAGCTGATGCAGCCGCCGAGAGCGGGCAGCGATAGAAGGGCAGCGAGGCAAGCGATCGAGCGAAAAACCGCGCGCGAACCGGAGACAGACTTGGATTCATTGTTGTTCATCGTCGTGTTCATGGCCTTTTTCTCCTGAGCAATCAGTTGCTTGGCTTCCTAAGCAGCGGGTATGCCAAGGGCCGCCATGACCGAAATCAGCCGTATTTAGCCGCTTTTAATAAATCGCTTGGGCGAGCGCGCGTCGCGCCGGACGAAAAGGCCAATCGCTGTCCGCGTGGATAAGGCGTTTTTTAGGTGATTTTAAGTGAAATCGTCACGCTGGACGCTGATTGCGTCCGGGCGGACGCAGGCTATTTAGGCTCGTCGCGAAGGAGTTCTTCTGCCAATTGCTCGCCGGCCGGTCCAAGCTCTTTTAAGACAGCGATGGCCCGATCGATATCCCGCCGATAAGCCCGCCGGTGATTTCGGCTTTGCACAACACTGTCTTTGTTGAGGAGGCGAAAAGCCGCTTCGATGCTTCCCAATTGTTTGGCGGCCAGAGCAATCGTCAAACCCCGCAGCGAATCGGTCATATCCAGATCGAGGGCTGGGAGATTCTGCTCTCTTTTATGCCGGGCTTCCCGCACCAGCGCTCCCGCCGCATGGCGAAGAATATCTACCGGTGTTTCCGTTGCGGCCCGTACTTCATAGCCCAAGGCCCTTTCAAGATAGGGGGTATCTAAAATCAGGACACGGGGAGCCATTCCCCCCTGTTCAATCAAGGCAAAGGAATAGGCCCGGCGTATCACATTATCGAGCTGGCGCAGATTGCCCGGCCAGCGCTGAGCGAGCAGCGTATTGAGCGCGGTCTGGGTGAGATTGGCTTCGCCTTCGGCCACACGTTCCCGGTGACGCCGTTCGAGCATATATTTGGCCCAGCCTGGGATTTCATCGCGCCGATCGTCCAGGGGAGGAAGGCGTACAGGGAGGACATGAATGCGATAAAATAAGTCCTCGCGAAAACGTCCTGCTTGAACTTGGGCGAGCAGATCGGCGTTGGTTCCCACAATAAAGCGCACATCGGCCTTTCTTTCTCCCACCCCTTCGCCGAGGGGACGATAGGTGCGCTCTTCGAGAACCCGCAGAAGTCCCGCTTGGGCCTTTAGCGATAATTTGTCGATTTCGTCGATAAATAGCGTGCCTTTGTCGGCGCGTGCGAGGCTTCCCTGGTTGTCGGCGGCCGCTCCGCTAAAGGCGCCCTTTTTCCAGCCGAATAATTCTCCCATTTGAAGCTCTTCGGGGATGGTCATTAAGTCGAGTGTTTCAAAGCGGGCATTGCTGCGGCTAGACTGTTGATGGCACCACCGGGCCAGCCGCGATTTGCCCGCCCCTGTGGGTCCCCCGATCAGAAGGGTCTCATCTTGTTCGGCAAAGACCCGGGCGATTCGGATTAGGGCGGCGGTGGATGCCCCTGTAACAGGTAAAAACGAGTCGGCGGCGGGAGGCGGCGCCTCGCGTTGAGGGAGCATCGTGAAATAGGCGGCGCTTAGGTCGGCGAGCAGTTGAAGCTCATCGGAGCAAGCAGGCCAGAACAGAGGACGTCCAATGGCCCGCTGGCACTCGAGCTCGATCGAGATCATGCCGATCATATTGCTGGAAATGCTGAGAGGAAGGACATAAAGATGGGAGGCGGCGCGGCGGAGGAGACGAGCAACGCTTTCACCACCCAAGGTCCCAGGCGATCGGGAGATAGGATCGTCGGCGACGATAGGGGGAGCATTTTTAGGCTCGATTTTAGCGAGATGAACATCGACGGCGATGGGGACCCGGAGTTCGGCGACATAACGCCATGCCGTAGCCGAGGGAAGGTACGAAACGATAGGTTCGGACGGAGAGGATGGATCCATCGGCTCGAGCTTAGATTTTCCAAACTCCAAGACAGCGAGGCGGCGGTAGGCACCTTCGGGCCGTATATGAACCATGGCGCGGAGAAGGCGGCCGGTGGATGCAAAGGGGCTTTGAGCCAGGGCGCGGTTTGCGGTGCCGAGCAATTCACCGAGCACCTGGGTGGCCACATCTTCAAAGGATGTGCACGCGTGAAGCGAAGTCAGGATGGAAGAGATCGGCGTGGTCATAAACACGGGGCGAAGCGCGGAAGGGGCGCGAAGCTGGCCCAAAATAAAGCGGAAGTCAAGCAAATTTTCTAACGGTGCTCCGAAGGAAATTTCTATTGCGTCCCGCTTATGCCTTCGTATACAGTGCGTCTCGCGATTATGGCTTGGCCAATTCCTGTCATCTCTGTATCGTCGATTTCATGCGCCAATCTCGTGTGGAGCGCCGACGGAGCCCGCTATGCAACGCTGATTGCAAAAGCTACGTTTCAGCTCGTTCATGAAAAACCCGCGGCGCTGACCAGTGCTTCTGATATTGTGGCTTCCGATCGCGCCCGCGGCGGTGTGGAAAGCGATGAAGCCAGCGAACTCGCGCCCTATTTGCCAGGCGTTTCTGTGCTTGTCCGCGGGTATGCGTGCACCCCCGATGCCAAACCGATGACGGCTCTTCGCCTGCGCCTCGGCCTCTATCAAGATCGATGGCTTATCAATAAAATGGCCTATGCCTATGGCGATCGCGGTCCGGGCGATGCCGCCCCCGCTCCCTTTGCCCGCTTGCCCTTGGTCTGGGAACGAGCCTATGGCGGCCCTACCATCGACGCCAATCCCAAAGGGGTGGGGGCTATTCCAGGCGGAGCATCCCTGCCCAACTTCGTCGATGCCTCCGTGCCTACCCACCCCATCGGGTTCGGTCCTATTCCAAACTCTTGGCCCTCCCGAACCCGCTTCCTCCACGGCCGTCCACCTCCCGATGCTCCCGAGCCCGAGCTCGTGAAACACTTCGATTTCCGATACTTTCATCCGGCTCCCCCCGACCAGCAACTCCCCGCCTTTCCAACGCATGCTTGGGTCTATTTAGAGGGAATGCATCCTCAATATCCCTGGATTCGCTCGGCTCTACCCCAGGTCAAGGCTCAGGCCCGCCTGCACCGCATGCAAGGAACCCAAATCGGTGCAGGAACGCCCCTGAACCTCATCCCCGATATGCTCATTATTCACACCGAACAGCTCCAGTGCTCCATTGTATGGAGGGGGAATTGTCCTCTCACACCCGACGATATAAAAGAACGCCTGCTCTTTGTGGCCGGACTCGAAATCCCGGGCCAGTCCATCCCATGGCCCACCCAAGAGACGCTTCAGATTGCCGCCAAAGGTCTACTAAGAGCTGCTCCTGTAGATGCCACCAAGGCCATCGACGAGCACCATCATCGGCAGCTTCAGCAGCAGCCCATCGCGCCATTTGCCATTGCCGCCCCCACGGACAGAATTTCTACTCTTCCTTCCCCCCAAGGCGCTTCCGATACACCCTGGGGTGCTCCAACGGGACGCCTTGCCATTCCCCCAAGCTCAGACTTCGATCGCACCATCGCCGCATCTCCGGCCGCTGTTCCCATACCTGCCAAGCGCGATGTTGGAAGCCAAACCATCGATGCCCGCTCCCTAGGCGCCCGTCCTGAAGGGCCGGCCCTTCCATTTATGTATACGCCCCCGGCCAAGTCGACCACGCGCGTGCCCGATGATGCCCCTTCCGCTCTGCCCTTTGGCCAGGCGCCGCTGGCCCCTCCGCCGAAACCCTCCGCTGATATTGGCGCCTCGACCTTGATTGCAGAACCGAGGCATGCTCCCCCCATGGCTCCGCTTCCCGTGCCGCCGCCACCGCCTCCTCCACCGCCTCCTCCTGTTGAAACGCCCTCGCTTGCCCCCGCAGGTTTTCGCGAGCCCGAACCCGAACCGCCGCCGCCTCCTCCTCCACCTCCCATCGCTCCGCCTCCGCTCACGACACCCGCCGAAAGCCCCGCCGAACCCCAAGGCTTAGCCGCCATCATCGCCGAAAAACTCCTGAAAAAAGAGCCCCTTGGAAACCTGGCCCTCTCCGGCCAAGATCTCAGCGATATCGACTTTAGAGGAGCCATCCTAGACCATATCAATTTTTCAAAATCCACCCTGGCTCGCTGCCGCTTCGACAAAAGCTCCCTTATCGGCGCCGACCTAAGCGGTGCCGATCTCAGCTCGGCCAGCTTTGCCGAAGCCAATCTCGACAAGGCCGATCTATCCAATACCCTCCTCAACCAGGCCCATTTTGAGCAAGCCACGCTCCGGGAAGCCAAACTCACCTTTTCCAAAGCCGAAGGCGCCTATTTTGATGGTGCCGTTCTCGAAGCCGCCGACCTCAAAACGGCCCGCTGGCTCGATTCCCAGCTCATCCAAGCCAATTTATCCAAAGCCATCGGCGGCAAGGCCGACTTTTCACGCTCCAGGCTCGATGGGGCCAAGCTCGATGATGCCATCTTTCGGGGGGCTAAATTCAAGCAAGCCGTTCTTGCCCAAGCATCGGTACCGGGCGCTGACCTGCGCGACGCCGATCTATCCATGGCCAATGTCTTTGAATGCGATCTCAGCAGCGCAAAGACAGCGGGCGCTATGCTCAGAGGCTTGGATACCGGGCCACCCCCGCCGCATAACAAAGTCGGAGAATAGAGGAGCTATACACATGGACGACTTTTTTAGCATCTCATCCAGCGTGCTCCCCGGTGATGCCCGGGTTATTGCCTTTCGGGGCACCGAGGCCATATCACAGCCCTATCAATTTGAAATTTATGTCACTATCCGCGCCGCCGAATTGGATAGCTTTGATTTAGGCGATGCGATTGGCGCCAAAGCCACCCTTACCCTCGACCGGGTGAGCGATACCCTGCCTCCCTATTATTTCAGCGGAATTCTCTTTCATGTCGATCTCGTTCACGCCGTCGACGGATTTGCCCTGCTCCGCCTGGTTCTGGTTCCCCGGCTATGGCTGCTTTCGCTCTCCAAGCATAGCCGCATTTTCACCAAGCGCTCTATCACCGATATCCTTAAAGCCATACTCGAGGAAAATGGCCTCGGCCCTGAAGACTATGCCCTTCAATTGGGTAGCTATGAAACCGAAGAGCATATCTGCCAATACCGCGAAAGCGATTTAGACTTCTTATCCCGCTGGATGGAGCGCGAAGGCATCTTTTATTATTTCGAACACGAAGAAGGCGGCGAAAAATTAATCCTATGCGACAGCCTTTCCTATCCTCCAGATCTACTGGGCAAACCCATTCCCTACCATCCCCAGCTTGGCCAAGATCGCTCCGCAGGACTCTCCTTTCGCAGCTTTATAGGCCGCCATGCCACCTTGCCCGCCTCCATCAAGCTCCGGGACTATGACTATGCCCGCCCCAATCTCCAGGTCAGCGGAAGCGCCCCTGTTTCTCAATCCGGCGCCGGCGAAATCAATCTCTATGGCGAACGCTTCTTCAACCCCGCCGCCGGCGAACGCCTCGCCAAACTCCGCGCCCAAGAGCTTAAAGCCCGTGAAGTAGAATTCCATGCCTCCGGCACCCGCACCCATCTTCGCTCGGGACACACCTTTGAACTCGAAGAACATCCCCGCGCCTCCTGGAACAGCCTCTATTTGTTAACAGAAGCCAAGCATTGGGGCAACCAAGCATCGGGGGCGAGCTCCTTTAAACAACTCATCGGCTTGGAACACGACGACGTCTACCACATTGAAATCTCGGCCATACCCGCCAAAACTCAATTCCGCGCCCGCTCGGTCACACCTTGGCCCCGCATTTATGGCTATGAAAATGGAATCGTCGATGGCGCCGCTGACAGCGAATACGCTCAAATTGACGAACACGGCCGCTACAATGTCAAGTTCCGCTTCGACGAAAGCAATTTAAAGGGAGGCAGCGCCTCAACCTTTGTACGCATGATGCAACCTCATGGAGGAAGCGTCGAAGGATTTCATTTTCCGCTGCGCAAAGGCACCGAAGTGATGATCAGCTTCTTGGGAGGCGATCCCGACAGACCCGTTATCTCCGGCGTTGTTCCTAATGCGCTTACCCCCAGCCCCGTCACCGTCAACAACTACACCACCAATATCATTCAAACCGGAGCCCGTAACCGCATCGAAATGGAAGACAGAGCGGGACAAGAGCGCGTCACCATATCGACGCCGCATTCCAATACCTACGTTCAAATGGGCGCGCCTTCACCAAAAGGCCCGCAATTAACTCTCTTCTCCGACGACGATGGCAATATGTCCGTCATGAGCTTTGATTTGGATGTGGGATTTAATAAGAAAAGCATCTTTGAAAAGGCCACCAAGCCCAAATCCTGGTCGGCCGATATCAAAAAAGATTGGGACACCGTAGTTCACGAAGGCGACTATACGCTCACCATTAAAAAAGGAAAGAGCTCAACGACGGTGAAAGGCGATACCTCGCTACGGGTTGAACAAGGCAAACTGGAAACCGTTGTTGAACTGGGCAATATGTCCACCAGCGTCGAAGCGGGAAAAATACAGACGATGGCTGCAATGGGCTCCGGCCTTCATGTGAAATTCGGCGGCATCCAAGAGCTTGTAGATATGGGCCCGCGCGTCACGCATCTCAAGGGAGGCAGCTTCAGGGTTCAAGCCGATGCGGGCGCGCTGGGCGGCGGCGATGTTTATACGAAGGCCGAGAAAGAAACCAAAATCGAAAGCGGCCAAAAGATATCGATTCTATCGACCAAATCGGATGTCTATATCGAGGCCGAAAACGTAACAACCAAGAGCCGCGCCGCCAAGCAGGAGTTTATCACTTGGCAATTTAGCTTTAATGCCGGCATACAAACATCCATTACCCTCGGCTTCTCGCAATCTTTAACGATCAGCGATTCGCTGAGCATTACGATTGGCCGGCAGCGATCGGTAACGATTGCCAAGCAGGATTCCATCAATATCGGCGGAGGCGAGCAATTCTCCATTAGCGCCACCACATCGTTCTCCCTCGGCCTTAAACTCGGACTGGAGCTATCGCTATCCATTACCATTGGCGCCGCCTTCTCCTTAAATCTGGTACCCACATCGATGGCTCAGAAAGTGGCGGACATTAAACAGTCCCTGAGCAATATCAAGATCAACGGCTTTACCGTGATAACATGAAAACCCTTAAACCCATGCGGCTGGGCGTCTTGACCCGCCCCTTCGAAAACGAACGCAAATATTATCTATCCATCGGTGTATTGGTCTTCTTTCCCTTTGACGATCCCGATTATCTTCTTCCCGATATCGCGCTATGGAAGCTGAGCGCCTCCGAACTGGGCAGCGAAGGCATTTTGGATGAATGCATGCCCAAATCCTCGGCCGAGGTGCTGCTCTCCGCCAAAGCCTTTCCTAAAAACCCGCCTCAAGGCTCTTGCCATGTCCGCTTTCAAATGGAAGCTATCGATCGCACGCTCTATATCTTCGGCGATCGCACCTGGGGATTGATTCATCCCTCCGACCCCGAACCTTTTGAATCTATGCCCATCAGCTATTCCCGCGCCTTCGGCGGCGAAGGCTTTGCCTTGAATCCCATTGGAAAAGGCTATGCCTCTATTCAAACACCCCAAGGCAGCATACGCCCCCTGCCCAATATCGAACATCCAAAACAAGTCATCGCTTCGCCCAACGATAGACCCGAACCCGCCGGCTTTATGCCCCTGCCCATTACTTCCCCTCTCCGCCAGCAAAAGGTGGGTACCTACGACGACGCCTGGCTTAAAGAACGCTATCCAGGCTTCCCCGCCGATTTCGATTGGACTTTTTTTAATGTCGCCCCCGAAACCCAGCGTTTTAAGGGCTTCCTCAAAGGAGGCGAAAGCTTTGTCTGCGAAAATATGCATCCCGAACAAAGCTCCCTCCGTTCGCGCCTGCCCACGGGCATTGCCCGCTGCTTTCTCCAATTCAAAGGCCAAGATACCAAAGAATTGCGCGAAGTCTCCACCAAAATCGATACCCTTTGGCTCTTTCCCCATGCCGAACGGGGCCTTGTCATCTACCGGGGCGTCGTTCCTGTTCAAGAAGACGATGCCGCCGATATCTCCCATCTGATGATCGCCTACGAAGCCCAGGGCAAACCCAAGACCAAAGACCATTATCAAAGCGTATTCCAGGCCCGCATCCACTTCGATACGGCCGCCGCCGTCCTCCGCGATCGGGATCTCTTGCCCGAACTGCCCAAACGGCCTCCCTGTCCCGAGGAAAAGACCGATATGGATGGGCTGATCTCCACCAATCGCCTGGTCCTCGAAAATGCAAGGCGCGGCGCCCAGAAACGGCTCGATCAAGTGCGCACCGATATCCAGCGCATCATCGACGAAGCACCTCCCGGCGCAACAATTCCCCAGCCCGACCTCTCCTCGGTCCCCCAAACCGTTCCCGAAATGATGTCGCCTCCAACCCTCGAGGAAATTCCCGATCTGGTCGAACAGGCCATCAAAGACGCCGAGGAAAAGCGCAAAGAAGCAATGGCCAAGGTGGCCGAGGCCGAAGCCCAGGCCCGTAAACTCTGCTCGGAGAACAATCTTAACTATGACGAACTCGTCGAGAAAGAAAAAGATCGCGAACTCCGGCGCAGAAGACGCTACTCGGCCCAAACCCACTTCGATAATTTCAGAGAACTCATCCAGATGGCCGAAAACGCCGGCGCCGATACATCCGAACTCCGGGCCAGCCTCGAAGACCCCGAACTGATTAAAAAATTTGTGGACATGGAGACCAAGCTCAACGAAGCTTATGCCAAAATCGTCCACTATTTACCCCCAACCCTCGCCTGTGGCGATCCAATCCCCCGCGAAGAATTGGAAGAAGGAGCGGCTCAAGGTAAAACCTTTGCGGGCCGCGACTTTAGCAATGCCGATTTCTCGGGGCTCAATTTACAAAACATCGATTTTGAAGGCGCTTGCCTGGAAAGCGCCAAGCTCGGCGGAGCCAATTTACAAGGCGCCAATCTTAAATATGCCATCCTCACCCGGGCCGATCTCACGGGCGCCAATCTCAAAGGCGCCGATATGAGCCACGCCAACTTGGGAAGCACCATCCTCCGCAATGCCGATGCCTCCCAGGCCAAACTCATCAAAGCCGTATTGAGCAAGGCCGATTTTCAAGGAGCCCGCTTTGCCGGAGCCGATCTATGCGGCGCCGATTTTATGGAAAGCCACATCGAAGACGCCGACTTCAGCGATGCCCAGCTTAACGATCTTGTCTTCTTCCGCCCAACCCTCAAACGATTAAACCTCACAGGCGCAAGCCTCTCCAAAGCGGCCTTTATCGAAGGCCAATTTGAAGATATCGATCTCAGCGGCGCCAAGGCCCAAGGAGCTATCTTTATCGGCATTTCCGCCCGGCGTATCCGCTTTGACGGCGCCGACCTCCGCTCTGCCCGCCTCTTAAAGGAATCGGCCTTTCCAGGGGCAAGCTTTATCAAAGCCCGCATGGAAGGCTTTAATGCCAGAGGATGCAATCTCCAAGGCGCAAACTTGAGCGACAGCGATCTTTCCAAGGCCGATTTTTCAGAGGCCAATCTCCAAGAAGCCAATCTTTGCAGGGTGCACGCCAACGATGCCGTCTTTGTTCGCAGCGACTTGAGAAAAGCCCAAGTGGAAGAATCGGTCTTTATGCAAGCTATTCTTCAAAAAGCCGATGTCTCCGGCGCCAGCTTTAAAGACAGCAATCTCTTCAGGGCCGACGCCATGGGCATGCGGGGAGATAAAGATACCCGTTTTCAGGGGGCATTTGTAAAACGCGTTCGCAATATGGGAAAGCGGGGCTAAGATGAGCAAGAGCGCGCTGGAACAAATGGTCTTTGAAGGCGAGCATATCAGCGAATTTATCTTCAAGGGCCAGGATTTTCGAGGCATTCAACTGGGAGGCGGACTCTTTGAGCGGGTGCAATTCCACAACTGCGAATTGGATTCGGCCCTTTTGTCCGAAAGCATTTTTACCCACTGCACCTTTAACAGCGTCCGTCTGCGCGGGGCCAATCTTAGCCATACGGTCTTCGATAACTGCGAATTTAACGCCGTCACGCTCAAAGAAGCCAACTTAATCGGCTTTAAAGTCTACCAAGGCCATCAAAAAAGCCTGCTCGCCGAAAACAGCGACCTCAGCGCCGCCGCCTTTATCAATGCCGACCTCGAAGGCGCCAACTTCAGCGGCGCCCGCCTCGACCGCACCACCTTTTTAGACAGTCCCATGCCCGGCGTGCGCTTTGTGGGCAGCACTTTGTCCCAGGCCATCTTCTATAAAGCCGATCTCGACAGCGCCGTCTTCGATCAAGCCATCTTCGACCGCGTTATCTTTAGCCATGCCAGCCTTCGCGGCCAGAATTTCCGCGAGAAAAACCTGCGCCTCTGCCAATTTGGCTCGGCCCAGCTCGATGGTATCGATTTCACCGGCGCCGACCTCAGCCAATGCAACTTCAAAGATGCCTCGCTTATCGGTGCCAAGCTCGATAGGGTCCGCGCCCCTCTCGCCCTCTTTGGAGGCGCGACCTTGCATGGAGCCATGTTTCGCCAAGCGATTCTTTCCCAAGCCATTTTTATGGAAGCCGAACTCGCCCGGGCCGATTTCACCGGGGCCAAACTCGACCAAGCCCTCTTTCAAAAAGCCCAATGCGAAGACGCCCTCTTTAAAGATACCGATTTGACCTATGCCGATTTCCACCATGCCCGCCTTGTGCGCGCCGACTTTCGGGGAGCCTCGATGTTCAGAACGCAATTGCATGGAAGCCTTCAAACAGGCGCCCAATTTGGAAGTGGATTGGCCATGGCGCTGCTCATTGACCCAGAATTAGAGGAAGCCGAGCAATTCCGCTCATAGACTCACCCAGGAGATACAGAGATGAAAGCCGCTGTTCAACCAAGTTTGGAGCCCGGGGTATTTCAAGAGGCCGCCATGGTCATCCGGGACGAGCCTTTAACCCTTCAAAGCATGGGCGTGGAATTCAAGGCCGAACGAGCGGCAAGCTGCTTGCTCAAGCCCAAAGTAGGCGATGAAGTGCTGGCCGCCCATTTACCCGATCGGCGGGTGTATGTGCTGGCCGTGCTCACAAGGGAAGGGAAGTCCACCGAACTCGAGGCCGAGGGCGATCTCCGTATCCGGGCATCGTCGGGACGGGTAGATCTTCAGGCTTCACAGGGAATTGGCATCGGCACTCCCGAAGACGTGTCCATCGCCTCCGCCCGCGTCAATATTAAAACCGTGGCAGGGGCATGGCTTAGCGACACACTCACGGTCGTCGTCAAGAGCCTAGCCTCGGAACTGGAAAAAGCGCATGTCAACAGCGGCGTTTTGGATACCGTGGTGGGCCGCTTGACCCAAAAGGCCAAGCGCGTGGTCCGCATGGTGGAAGAAACCGAGATTCTACGGGCCGAGCGCCTGGATTACGCGGCGCAAAAGAGCGTCGTCATCCAGGGCGAAAACGCCGTGGTCACAGCCAAACAGTTAATTAAAGTCGACGGCGATCAAATTCATTTAGGATAGGAGAAGACCATGTTTGCCAATACGCAGATGATGGGGATGGACCTAGGCTTTCCCGATGTATGCTTAACGCCTACGCCCGCGCCCGTACCCATACCCTATCCCAATATCGCGCTTGGACCGATGGGCATACCCGCCGCCTACAATATTCTTTTGGCCTGCGCCCCCGCCCACAATATGGCAACCTCTGTACCCCTGACCAATGGAGACAACACAGGTATCGCCCTGGGCGTTGCATCGGGGATGGTTATGGGTCCACAGCGTCATTTACTGGCGGCGTTCACCTGCTTGATAGGCGGACTGCCAGCGACCCGGATGACAAGCATGGGCCTCCAGAATCTCACGAATTGTCCTGGGATACGATTGGTGCCCAGCCAGCCCAAGGTATTGATATTAGCACCTTAAGAGCGGGCTTTTATCGAACGGAGCTAGGCCGTCTTCTTGATACAGGCCACGCGGTAGGTATCTGTCCGATCGATCATTGTTTGGTACAGATTCGTCCCTGGATTCCGATAGAAATTGAGCAGCGCCATCTTCGCCTCCTCGCGTTTCTTCGGACCGAGCACGGGGATGCGGAACCCGTGAAACTTGTCAAGCGCCTGATCCACAAAAGCATCAACCCGGCCAATATCCTGATCGCGCGCGGCGATCGCTTCCTTGGTCACATCGCGCTCCTCGACCATTTTCATCCCGATTGAATCGAGAAAATCGAAGCAAGGCTTCCACGTCACATCGGGAATCGCGTTCCCCCAAACCAGATGCCCACCCGGCTTTAAAATACGCTTAGCCGTCCTAAAAAAGCGCCGATCCTCATCGGTAATCACACCTGGCATTTCGGTGACATGCGTTTCGTTGACGACGACGATATCGGCTGATTCATCGCGGATTGGAAGCTGCGTACAATCGGCGCGCGTACCGACCAGCCGCCCATGATGGCGGGGCACAAATTTACGGCGGCAGGTATTGATAGCGGCCTGCTGCATATCCACGGCTTCGTACGTGCATTTAGGCAGCACATGAGAACAAATATGATCGGCGCCTGCGCCTGTACCGCAACCCATCTCGACGAGATGGACACGATCATCGCGCTCGCGCACATATTGTTTAACGGAATCGAAGGCAAAGAGCCCTGTATAGGCATTTTTACCGAAGCGTTCCGGGTCATCGGAGGAGGCTGGGGCCGGACCCCATTCGGAGGGCCAAGTGTAGCCCCAGGTATTGAACGTCACTTCATAGCGCTTGCCGCGCTCGTCGCGGACCTCGCCGATGGAGTGATAAATCGAATAGAGAAGCGCGTAGATGGAGCGCTTATCATAATCGTCCTCCTCGACATGGCCGTTGGCCGAAGAAACCTTCGATTTTGACTCGAACGCCGTCGCAAGAATCCAAGCGCCGACGATCATTTGCAGCGTACCCGCTGCGTAGTCTTGTTTCGGATTGAGAGCAGTTAGAATGTCCATACAGTGGCCGTGGCGTGTATCTGTCTCTGGGGCGACTGTCAACGGATCGCCAAGCGATTGAAAAATTTGTTTTTTCTTGGCAAAGGCTCACCCTAGGGGAGGTCGTAATGGCTTGGGCGATCATAAAAAGGCGTTATCGCCGGCTGCAAATGGAAAGTCAGAACGTCTGGAGCCGAAATCGCCGGCTGCAAATGGAAAGTCCGACAGCTCCGGGCCAAAATCGTCGGCTGTAAATGGAAAACCTGAACGCAAACAGCCATTGTCAACGGCGACAGCCCAAAAAGCCGAGGTCTCGCTGGGGAAGTGTCACGAAGTCTGAGGAGAAGCTATGTCGGGAAGAGGCGCGTCAACGGCCGGATTGAGCGATGTCAAGAGAAAAAGCTCCTAAACAGCACATCCTTCAGCCCCACAAACACCAGCACACCCGCCTTCAGCGAATTCCCCAGCGTCAGCATCGCAACCAAATCTTTATCCGATGCATACTTCTGAATCTGCTCAAACCCTTGCTTCACCGCTTCTTCGATCGCATCTTGAGAAGCATCCGTCTTCACATACTTCGCCTCAATCATCCAAGCATATTTCATCGCCGACGCAGGATCCCGCAGTCCAAGGAGCAAATCACAATATCCCTGCGCAAACTCTTGTTCGCTTACAATATTAAATACCTGCGTCTGCGCCAAATAGGCCATCAGCATCAGCTTCATGGTCTTTTCATCGAATTGAATCAAATCCCGGTTGCTCATCCGCTTGATCACATGTTCGTGAAAGACCCTCAGCAAAGGCTGGATATCTCCCCGCTGAGCCATCATCACCAGCGCCCCATCGATATCCCGCATATCCATGCGAATACCTTCATGCTGGGCCATCGCTACCGATAAATATTCCCATTGCAATTCACGCATCACCCGATTTGGAATGACCAGCATGGGAACAGGATATTGGCCCGCATCGGCGGCAAAAGTCAGCATACCCATATAATAAAACAGCGATACAAGCTGGGTATGGCCGGACATGCTCAGCAAGCCAAATTGTTCAACAAGCGGGCTTAAAATCGATTCATGGGTCAAAATCTCTTCCAAAAACTCGCGCGTATCGCTTTCCTTGGCGCTCGCCAGCATCGCAATTCGGTAGATACGGCCATAGTCCGTGCGCACATTGAGATCGAGCATCTGCCGGGGATAGCGTCCCGTCACCACGAGCTCGCGCAGGAAATACAAAACAAGCGTTGAATTGTAGACTCTTTCCGAAGCGTGCAGGGAGAAGCGATATCCGTCATAGTAGCGTTCAAGCGTTTGAAGCAGTGCCGCCCTATCGCCGATGCGGGGATCATTTTTCAATTCCGGCTTATCGCGGAGCAGCGTGTCCACCGCCTGCTCGACTTCCGCCTGGGTAAAGCCTGTCAGCGTATTCAAGGTATCGCGCTGCGAAACATGCGTGATAATATTAAAACCGCTCGATAAATCATCGAGCATAATGGGCGATACCCCTGTGATAAACATGCGCGCAAGTGTGGTCGTGCTGGTGAAGGCTTTTAATGTGGCATAAAAACTCCGCACAAAACCTGTGCCCCGAACAATCTGGCGATATAAATCTTCTTGCCCATCCGAGAGCAATCGGTTGCCAAAGTGATCGTATTCATCGATAAGCAAATAAACTTGTGCATTGGCCACTTGGGCACTGGATAGAACCCTGCCGATAAGCCCCGATGGATCCTCAAAGGTATCGAGCTCGGCCCGAAGCTTCGCAAATTCAGGCACTCTATCGCTGTAGCGCGCAAGAAACGGGCGCAATCCATTCTGCAGGGTATAGGTGAAACTCCTGCGGATCTCCAAGACCGTGCCTTCGGATTCAACGCAAGAGAAATCGAGTCTCAATACAAGGTATTTGTTTTTCTTGGGCGTGGGATGCGCATGAATCCATAGGCCGCCGAAGAGTTCATCGAATTCACCAGCGGTTTCGATATCGTAGTAATTGGCTAGGGTGCTGAGCAGCGTCGATTTCCCAAAGCGCCGCGGGCGCAAAAAGATAAGATAACTGCCACCCGCATCTTCAAGGGCAGGAATCCCCGCCGTCTTATCGGCATAGAAAAAGCCTTCGCGCCGGATGTCCGCGAAATCGCAATTGGCGTAGGGGATTTTCACCTGGTTCGGGTCTGACGCTGTCACAGCCGTTTGCGCAATGCAAGAGATTCGATGAGCATGCCCGGAATCCTCTGGCCCCAGCGACTCTCTTTCAAGCCCATCACTTTTCAGGAATCTTTTTCCCCAACTCCTGTTATAAGGGCGCCGCATTCGGTCGGGTTGCCATCAACACCCGCCCAGTGCAGCCAAAACCTTTCACTTCCCAACCTCTTCTCAACAAAGTGCCGTGATAGAAGTCACTGATCTCTACAAATACTATGGCGAACACAGGGCCGTCGGACCCTTATCGTTCACCATCGAATCCGGCGAGATCGTCGGGCTGCTCGGCCTCAACGGCGCGGGCAAAACCACGACCTTGCGTATCCTCTCCTGCGATCTGTTGCCATCTTCAGGCTCTGTCCGTGTCGATGGAATGGATGTCGTCGAGCGCCCTTATGATGTGCGCGCTTGTATCGGTTATCTGCCCGATTCCCCGCCGCTCTATCAGGATATGTCGGTGCGCGAGTTTCTTCGGTTCGCCGCTAAATTAAGGGGCCTTTCGTCTTCCGATGCCGATAGGCGCGTGCCCGAAGTCGAGGAATTAACCGAGCTTCAAGGTGTGTCCAATGAGCTGATTTCCTCGCTTTCTCATGGCTTTCGCCAGCGTGTCGGAATCGCTCAGGCCATCGTTCACAGGCCCAAATTGCTGGTGCTCGATGAGCCGATTTCTGGCTTGGATCCCGTGCAAATTGTCGAAATGCGAAAGCTTCTGCTCAGCCTCAAGGGTGAGCACACCATCCTGCTCTCTTCGCATATCCTCTCTGAAATCAGCGAAACCTGCGATCGCTTGCTGGTTATCCGCGATGGCCAAATCGGCGCGCAGGGCACCGAGGCCGAGCTGTCTTCCAAGCTTCTGGCTTCGTTCCAAATCGAAATTTCCCTGCGCGGAAAGGTGTTTGCAGAGGCCAAGGCCATCTTGTCCGAACTCGATGGAGTCACAGGCGTCGATGAAGTGCACGCGGCCGAGCCCGATTCCTGTTCGCTCCATGTGCATGCCGATCGCGATCTGCGCCCCGAAGTATGCTCCGCGCTCGTCAAGGGCGGTCTTCTGCTCTTGGCGGTGGGACGCAGCGAACGAGAGCTGGAATCGGTCTTCTTGAGGCTGGCCAAGGGCTACGAAATGCCCAAAGCCAAGGCCGATGAAGACGAAAGCGCCGGGGAACATCCCGCATCCAGCGATACGCAAGACGACGATGAACCTGAAAACGGCGCAAACGAAGCGGAAGCCGAAACCGAAGCCGAAAAAGAAAAGGAAAAGGAGGGCGCGTCATGAAGAATGCGATATGGCTGATCGCAGGCCGTGAACTTCTGGCCTATTTAAAATCGCCGCTGGGATATGTCGTTACAGCCGCCGCGCTTCTGTGCGAGGGCATTTATTTTTATGCCTTTGGCTTGTCCGGCGCGAAATTGTCGGCCGAAGTGCTGTTTCGTTTTCTCGATGGAACAGCCTTTATCACCATGGCCGCGGCGATGGTGCTGTCGATTCGCCTGCTCGCGGGCGAGCGCGAAAACAATACGCTGGTATTGCTCAGCACCGCGCCCGTCAGGGAAACCGAAATCGTGGGTGGTAAGTTTTTGGCGGCCTTTACGCTGATTTTAGGCATGACCGCGCTCAGCTTTTATATGCCGATGCTCATCTTTGTGAATGGCAAGGTGGCGCTTGGGCATATTTTCGTTGGGTATTTGGGCGTTTTGCTCTTGGGCGCCACATCTTTGTCGATTGGGCTCTTTGCCTCGGCCGTGGCGCCTACGCAGGTCATCGCGGCGATTTCAGGCACGGTCGTGCTGGCCACGCTGGCTCTTTTGTTTTTCGTCGCCAAAGTGACCGACCCGCCCTTGAACAATATTCTATCGGCCCTCTCGCCCTATCCTGGGCAAATGCGGCCTTTTATGAACGGCATTTTAAGGCTTGAAAATGTGCTGTACTTCGTGTTCGTGGCGTATTTCTTCTTGTTTGCCGCGACCAAAACCCTGGAGGCCCGGAGGTGGCGATGAGCAAGGTTAAGAAATCGGGAGCCGGGCCGGCGAAGTCGGCCTCATCCAAGGCGGCTCCAGCAAAGGCTGTGGAATCCAAGGCCGTCAAGACGCCTTCCAAGGCGCCGGGCGGAGGCGATAGAGGCCGTTATCTCGCGCCGGTATATCTCGCTTCGCTGGTCTTGGTATTTTTGGGCGAGCGGGTGTTTGCAACCTTTGAGTTGTTGCGCTACGCGGTGACGGGTCTTGGCGTGCTGGGCGCTGCGGGCGCGACGGCGGCGCGATTTGTACTGGCTCAGGATACCGAAGGCGAGCGGAGGCAGGCGGAAAGGGCGCTGGGCTTGTTTTCGGTGGGCGGGCTATTTGCTCTCTTGGCCTACTTTGCGACGACCGAAACAGGGCGCAATCTCTTTGGCATTACCAAGATGGCCGCCGCGGGGCGGGCCCGGGTGGAGACGGCGCTGACCATTGCCTGGGTGGTGCTGGTCATTTTATCCGTGTTGCCGCTGCTCTTTGGAGAGCGGGCGCTCGCACCGATGCGCAAGGCGCCTCATTTCGAGGCAAGGCGCGTCAAGGCGGCGACCATTTCCGGGATGACGCTGGCCTTGGCGGTGACGTATTGCATGCTATTTACCTATGCGGCGGGCGAGCTGGAACTAAAGGCAGATTATTCCTATTTCCGCACGGCACAGGCCAGTGAATCGACGAAGAATATCGCGCAAAGCCTACCCGAAAAGGTAACGGTGACGGCCTTCTTCCCTCAGCTCAACGAAGTGGCGGGCGAAGTGGAAGGCTATATGCGCGATGCGGGGAAGAACGCGCCGAATTTTCAGTTTGAAGTGCAGGATAGGCTGCTTGGGCCGGCCCTGGCAAAGGAAGCGAAGGTGACCCAGGATGGAGTCATCGTTCTTTCGCGGGGCGAATCGAGAGAAACCTTGACGCTGGGCACCGATATGAAGGGTGCGATGGCAAAGCTCAAGAGCCTCGATGTGGATTTTCAGAAGGCACTGCTCAAGGTCATGCGTTCGGCGCGCATTGCGTATTTAACGGTGACGCATGGAGAAATGAACGATCCTTCGGCGAATACGGCGGAGGGGCGTTCGGCGAAGGGGATTCGCAAGCTGCTCGAATCGCAGAACTATACGGTGAAGGAGCTGGGTCTGGCCCAGGGTTTGGGCAGTGAGATTCCCTCGGATGCGTTTTTGGTGGTGGTGCTTGGACCTGCGAAGGCATTTTTGCCCGAAGAAATCGGCGCGCTCAAGCGCTATACCGAAAAAGGGGGCAAGCTCTTGATGGGTCTCGATCCCGATGGAAAGGCCGACGTGGCGCCGCTGGCGGATATTGTCGATCTGACATGGGATCCGGTGGTGCTGGCGACGGAAAAGAATCTGGTGCGGAGGCGCTTTAATCCTTCGGATCGGACGATTTTGGTAACGACGCGCTTTTCATCGCATGCCTCGGTATCGACCTTAAGCCGCAACGCGCAGCGGGCACCGGTCATTTTACCTGGAGCCTCGGCGCTCGACAAAAAGCCCAACGCGGATTCGGCGGTGGATTTTGCGGTAAAGACCTTGGCGGATGCCTTTCCCGATACGAATGGGGACTTTGCGCAGCAGAAAGAAAGCGAAAAGGCCGGGACATTTAATGTGGCGGCTGCAGTGACCAAAAAAGTGGCTGCGGCAGCGGGTAAAGACGGCAAAGACGGGGATGAGATGCGGGCCTTTGTGGTTGGCGACGCGGATTGCTTTAGCGATGCGGCGCTGGGGCATGAGCCCAATATTCTCTTTACGCTCGATGTGCTGCGCTGGCTGGGCGGCGAAGAAAGCTTTAGCGGCGCGGTATCGACGGCGGAAGATGTTCGGATAGAGCATACAAAGGAGAAAGATTTGATTTGGTTTTACGGAACGATCTTTGGTGCGCCGGCGGTGGTGCTAGGCGCTGGGCTTTGGAATGTGCGCCGGATGAGGCAGAAGGCGAAAGGGAGGCGGTCATGAAGGTAGGCCGAAGCTTTTTCGTGCATGTGGGTTTGTTGTGCGCGTCGGTGGTCTTTGCGGTGGGGGTATGGACGCGAGACAAGCAGCCAAAGGCATTGGTAGAGAGCAATGTGGTGGTATGGCAGGGGAGGGCAGGGGATATCAGCCGCATTGCCTATGAGGGGAAGACAAAGAAGGTCCAGTTAGAGGCCCAGAAGGACAGCGAGGGGATGTTCTTTATTGGCTCGGTGGACAAGGAGATAACGGTCGCGAAGAAGGCGCCGGATGGGGGTGAAGCGGGCGATGCCGGTGTGGAGGATGGGGGAGCCTCTGGGAGCGATACGGCGGAACCTGTAAAAGAGCGTTCGGTAACGGCCTTTGTGTCGGTGGGCGGGGCGCAGAAGCTCTTGGAGCAGCTTGCGCCGCTCAAGGCATTGCGAGGGATAGGACGCTTAACGGACGAGAAGGCGGCCGAATTTGGGTTTAAAGAACCTGAAGGCACGCTTTCGGTGCAGATGGGCGGAGCGGAGCGAAAGCTGGTCTTTGGGGCGGCCACACCTGGAGGAGGAGATCGCTATGCGAAAGATCCTGCGACAGGCGAGGTGTATGCGCTGAAGGGCGATATCTTCCGGAGCTTGGACAATGCCGAATCCAATTTAATCGAGCGCAACCTGCATGAATGGACGGAAGCGGACGTGGGAGCGGCGACGATAACATCGCAAGGCAAAACGCGGAAGCTGCTTCGAGGCGGGCCTGAGGGGAAGCGATTTTGGGCGGACCCTGGGACAGCGGACACCAACGACGAGACGGCGGGCAATTGGATGAGCAAGCTGGATCGGCTTCGTCCCGCGGAGTATGTGCAAGGCGGGAAGGAAGAGGGGCGGGATGTGGTGGTGCGGGTGGATTACGAAAATGGCGCGGGAAAGAAGATCGGCTTTGTGGAGTTATTGAAGACGCAGCCCGCGGCGAATGGGAAGCCGGATTATTTAATCGTGTCGGAACGGACGCGTTTGACGGCGAAGGTAACGGCCCAGACGGCGGAGCAGGTGGAGCAGGATGTGGGCAGTTTGATGAAGTGAGAAGGCATCCTGCAAGGCGACTTTACGAATATTCTTATCCCAAATCCCCAGCGTGCACAGTTACCGAGCCTTCTTTTAGAATTTTTCGAGCCAAGGGCACATCTGCCCACCGACGTTTTATCTTTCAAAGACCATCGGTCAATCAGTCCCCTCCTCTTTTTTGCTCTTCCATTGAGGCCATGCCATCTTGCCCACCCTACTTCTGGAAAATCAAAGACTGGTGCCTCAACCTGCCTCCTTAATCATGGATTCAAAAGGAGTGATGACGTCGATTGCCGGCACTTCTTCGCATAAAATTTTGTTGTTTGATCATCTGTCTCGTCCTACTCGGCGCAAAAAAATGGCTGGGAGTTGTTGCTCCAAGAAAATTCAGGCCGAGCTCACGCCAGATCATACAAAAGCCCGCACATCTTTGGATTCCAATTTGCCATCGGGCAAACTTCACCGCGCCATGTTGGGGAAATGAAAACAGCCACCCCCGCGTTACGCCGTCTTCTGCGCCCGCTCGTTGAGCAGCCTTTGAATTTCCCCTTCCAATAACCGTATCGCCGTCGCCCGCAGCGGCCTGAACACCAAAGGCACATCTATTTCAATTTCTACCGCGCCAGGCATCAGCTCAACATAACCCGCAATCTTAAACCCCTTCGCCGTAAAGCGAACCTCCGCCCGGTGCGAACCAAGCCATTGAATCTGCGGCTCGTACTTCGCAAAGCGGGTCTTGTAACTCGTCAGCGCTTGCTCCGCGACTTGCTTCGATGCCTCAAGATCTAGATGATGATGTATGCGGTGCTTCATAACCGGTGTGTGAAACCCGTCTCTATCCGCTCTTCCTTCGCCGGGCCAAGTGCCAGGCTTTTGCAGCCGGGCAACAGCTTGTGGATCAGCGCCCTTAATGCATGGATATCAATGGGTTTATCAAGCACCGTCGCCGCACCCAGCCGGATCGTCTGCGCCACCAGCTCTTCGCTTCCAAACGCTGTCATCAAAATGATGGGCACCGTCGGATTTGCACGCCGTACATGCGATAAAACCCGTATCCCCGCAGCTCCAGGCGTCTCCACATCCGCCACCACCAACGCAGGCGCAATAAGCTGACCGTCGGCCGCTGTCGTTGGAACGAGCATCGTCAATAAATCTTGATCGCTCTTCGCCTCGCTCACCCAAAAACCATCGGATCGCAGGCTGTTCGCTAGGCTTTCGCGCAGAGGCCGATCGTCCTGGGACAAAAGAATCCAAGGAGGCGTTGGCTGAAGCAGCTTCTCGCGTTCGCCATGACACAACATCGCTGTATTCATCGCGCCGGCTTTGTGGAACGAGTCGCCAAGCTTGTGAAGCCCTAAAATGAGCGGCGGCTGCGATTTTTTCCTGGTGCGAAGGGTGATTGCGCCAGCCCGCCGCAGCGAACGGGCCGGCGGCAGATGGGGCACATTTCGCAGAAAAGCCTATCGTCGGGAATCATCTGCGTGTTAAGGGCGGTCTTGGAGGATGTTGCAGATGCGTGTATTGGCTGAAATGGTTGGTCTCCGACGTGTAGCGCTGGTGATGGGCGGGCTTTTATCGCTGGGAACGGCATGTGGTCCCGCGACGCCGGAGGTGGAAGGTCCGAGTGGTGTTGGAACGGTTCCCCAGGGTTCGGGTACGCCCAAAACCGGGGAGGCGCCTCAGGCGAAAAAGCCTGCTTTGCCCGAAGTGCAGACGACGCTGGCGGCCGTGGGCCTGTCGGGCGAAGCGATGGATCGATCGGTCAATGCATGCACGGATTTTTATCAATATGCGTGTGGAGGCTGGTTAAAAAAGACCGAAATCCCCGGGGATGAAGCGAGCTGGTACCGGAGCTTTAGCGAGATTGAAAAGCACAACGAAGAGACGCTCAAGAAAATCCTTGAGGATGCGATCAAATCCAAGGACAGCGATCCTGTCGTGCGTCAATTGGGCGATTTTTATGGGTCGTGCATGGATGAGGCGGCCGTGGATGCCCAAGGGGTAAAACCCATCGCCGACCTCTTGGCAAAGGCCAAGAAAGTAAGCGATGCCAAGAGCATTGGCGCCTTGGTGGCCGAGCTTCATCAGAAGCGGATGTGGGCACTCTTTAGCGTGCTTGGCGAGCAGGATTTAAAAGATGCGACCCGGGTTATCGCGAATATGGATCAAAGCGGGCTGGGTTTGGTCGATCGCGATCAATATCTCGACAAAGACGACAAGGCGCAGAAGCTTCGGACGGTGTATGAGGAGCATGTGGCCAATATGATGAAATTGGCCGGCTATAGCGAAAAAGACGCGAAGCAAGCCGCAAAAGATGTGATGGCTCTGGAGACCGAACTGGCCAAGGTTTCAAAGACGCGGGTCGAAAGGCGCGATCCTCAAAGCTTGTACAATAAATTCGATAAACCGGGCCTGATCAAACTGGTATCCGCCTTCCCTTGGGACGACTATTTTAAATCGATGGGATTGGCGAATATCAGCGAAGTCAATCTGATGGCGCCCAAGTTTTTTGAAGGGGTAAATGCCTTATTGGGAAGCCAGAAGCCCGAAGTATGGCGCAATTATTTGGCGTGGACGGTGCTGCGTTCATCGGCGAGGACGCTTTCAAAAGCGTTTATCGACGAGCGTTTTAAACTGGCGCAGGCATTAACAGGAATGAAAGAGCTACCGCCCCGCTGGAGGACCTGCGTTCAGATGACCGACGATCTCTTGGGCGAGGTCTTGGGGCAGGCATATGTAAAAGTCGCGTTTGCGGGCGAAAGCAAGACCGCCGCGGAGAATATGGTGCGCGAAATCAGCGCGACCTTTGCAAGAAATGTCAATCAATTGGATTGGATGGATCAAAAAACCAAGGCAAAGGCGCTGGAGAAGCTTCAGTCCATGGCCTATTTAATTGGCTATCCCAACAAATGGCGCAGCTACGATTTTAAAGTCGAGCCCAAGAGTTTTGCGAAGAATGTGCTAGCCGCTCAAGCCTTTGAGGAGAAGCGCAGTCTGGCCAAGATTGGCAAGCCTTTTGACAGGGATGAATGGCAAATGAGCCCGCCCGCGGTCAATGCCTATTACGATCCTCAGCGCAATCATATGGTGTTTCCGGCGGGGATTCTGCAGCCTCCCTTTTACAGCGTGAAGTCGAGCATTCCCGTGAATTTGGGCGGCGTGGGCATGGTGGTCGGGCACGAGCTGACCCATGGTTTTGATGATGAAGGTTCTCAATTCGCTGGAAATGGCAATCTCGAGAATTGGTGGGACCCTAAAGTGGGCGATCAATTCAAGGCGAAGACGGGCTGTGTAAGCGATCAATATTCGGCTTTCGAGGTTCAGCCTGGTCTGAAGGTGAATGGGAAGCTGACCTTGGGCGAAAATATCGCCGATTTGGGCGGACTGAAGCTTGCGTTTTATGCCTACCGGGCGATGCGCAGGGATGCCAAAGAGATGATGGTGGCCGATGGCTTAAATGAAGATCAGCAATTTTTCTTGGCGCATGGCCAGTCGTGGTGTTCAAAGATGAGGGAAGAAGCCGAACGGCTTCAGGTGCAGACCAATCCTCATTCGCCTTCGCGCTTTCGCGTGATTGGGCCGGTGATGAATATGCCTGAATTTGCCGAGGCTTTTTCCTGCGCGCCGGGTACGCCGATGAGGCCGGCGAATAAATGCGCCGTGTGGTGATCGTCAATCAAGTCGAATATAAATCGTCCATATATTGAATCAGCATTTCATTGGCCAATTGCCGATCGGGCAATTTGGCGACCATCCCATACATCGCCGCCATGCCTTCGTTGGCCTTTTCAGGATGGGCCAGCACCTCTTCAACAGATGCCTTCAAATCCGCCAGATACGCATCCACAATCGGAGCATGCGCGGGCGTAATCATTAAATGCAAGGCATCGGGATTGGGCTGCCGATCGATGTGCCAGCCTTTTCTCTCCATCACATCGCCCACCGCAAAGATATTCGCCGAATCCGATGTAAATGCAAACACACTCATGGCGGGCTTGCCTAAAATCGACAGGGTTGGAATCTGAGCGATGCCTTCTTGAATGCGGCGCGAGGTGTCCCACACCGTTTGGGCAATGCGCTTATAGCCTTCTTCTCCAAGGGAAAAGAGCGTTGCCCACGCAGCCGCGATGGAGCCTCCCGGCCTTGTTCCCGCCATGGTCGGCGATCCAAAAAGACCTCCCGGCCAGTCGCCGTACACAAAGAATTGATGTTTACGCAATGCCCTTGTTTTATAGAGAATGACGGATGCGCCCTTGGCCGCGAAGCCATATTTATGTAGATCGGCCGAGATGCTGGTGACGCCCGGCACGGAGAAGTCGAAGGGGGCCACATCGACGCCGATTTTCTTAAGAAAAGGCAATAAAAACCCGCCTAAACAAGCATCGACATGCATGCCCAATCCGTGTTCTTGCGCCAGTTGAGCCAATTCGGCAATGGGATCGATCACCCCATGAGGATAAGCGGGCGCGGAGCCGACCAATAAAATGGTGTTGCCGCTGATGGCCTGTTTGGCCTCATCGGTGCGGACCCTAAAATCGCTGCCGATATTGACAAGCACCGGCTTCACATCGAGACAATGGGCGGCCTTCATAAAGGCAGGATGCGCGGTGATAGGCAGCACCATTTCGGGGGATTTGATATGAGGCTTCAGGGCCCGGGCCTGATCGCGATAGGTCTTGACGGCGAGGAAAATGCTTTCGGTGCCGCCGCTTGACATCGTACCCGCGCTATGCTCATCGCCGCCCAAAATATCGGCGGCGGCGCTGACCACTTCCACTTCGAGCCGTTTCAGGCTTTTAAAAGCGCCTGGGTTCAGCGCATTTTCCGAAAAGTAGAGGTGATGCGCCTGTTTAAGCATCTCGGTGTGAGGATCGCTCGCATGGTAAACGAGACTAAAGGTTCTACCCTCCTTCCAGCGCGCATCATGTTCGCGCAGGGCATTGAGCTTCGCGAGAATCTCATCGGGAGGGGTACTATGGGCTGGAAGTCGAATTTTAGAGTGGCTCATGGATTGTTAACCCAAAAGCGAGGGTAATCGCGTAGGCTCTGGGATTCAATGATTGCCGGGGCGCGTCCAGAAAATAAAATGGAGACTGTTTCAACACCATTATCTGGGTATCAGAAGCGGCTGCTTGTGTTTTTGAGCGTGGCGACCTTTTTTGAGGGCTACGATTTTATAGCGCTGGCTCAGATTCTGCCGGAATTGAGGCGGGATATGGGTTTAAGCGAAGAGCAAGGCAGCATGCTTGCGACGGTGATCACCTTTGGGACGGTGGCGGCTTATTTTTTGGTACGCAAGGCGGATGTATGGGGACGGCGGCGGGTGATGACGCTGACGATTGTGGGGTATACGCTTTCGTCTTTGGCTACGGGGTTTGCGCTTAATGCGATTGTATTTGCGATCTGTCAATTTTTTGCGCGGATTTTTTTGATAGGGGAGTGGGCGGTGGCGATGGTGTATGCGGCCGAGGAATTTCCGAAGGATCGGCGTGGGACGGTGCTGGGGATTATTCAGAGCTGCGCGAGTGTGGGTGCGATTGTATGCGCGGGACTGGTGCCTATATTATTAAAGACGGCGTATTCGTGGAGGATGGTATATTTTATAGGGGCGCTGCCGCTATTGATTGTGGCGTATGCGCGGCGCGGACTAAAAGAGACCACACGTTTTACTGAAATGGAGAAAGAGCCACGGGGGCAGGGATTTTCGATGATGCGGATATGGGGGACGCCTTATCGGAAGCGGGTATTACAGATAGCGTTATTATGGGCGCTGGTATATGTCTGCATACAGAACACGACGATGTTTTGGAAAGAATTTGCGGTAGCGGAGCGCTCATTTACCAAGGGGCAGGTAGGGTTATCGATGACGATAGGGGCAGTGGGGTCGATGCCTTTTATATTTGGAGCTGGGAAGTTATTGGATGTGCTTGGCCGGAGGCGGGGTGGGACGCTGATTTTTATGCTGAGCGCGGTGGGTGTATATTTGGCCTATAGCGCGCACAGTTTATGGTTATTAACGGTAGGGCTTATATTTGCGATATTTGGAGCGACGGCGACCTTACCGGTATTGAATGCATTTACGACGGAGTTATTTCCGACGGATTTGCGGAGTGATGCCTATGCATGGGCCAATAATTTGATTGCGCGGTCGATAGCGGCATTATCGCACACGGTGATAGGATTTAGCGCGGCGCGGGTGGGATGGGGGCCATCGGTTTCGTCGACGGCGGTACTGTTGTTGATAACGATTGGGCTGGTATGGGTGATGCTCCCTGAGACGGGAGGGAGGGAGCTGGAGGAGACATCGAGGGTTTAGATGAGGCTTTCGGTGAAGCTGTGTTGCATCATGCACACAAGTGCGGCCTCTCCCGCGAATGCTGGGAAGATTGCACACAGCGGGCATAGGCGCTAACTTCTTCTCACACTCCGCGTTGAATAGACAGCCCTGACAGCGTCCGCCGATGCAAAGGCCGCCGCACTGCTTGTCCGTTTCACATCGCTGCCCCAAACGCTGTCCGCAGGTCCATATCCCAGCCGGGTGCCAGGCTTTTCGGCGGCTTAGGCTACACAGCTTCAAGCCCGCAAGAGCTTCACCGTTTTGCCCGAGGGCGTTTTCGCCTCATCGAAGCGGGTGCGG